>JAWKQW010000019.1:0-140883 GCA_041389945.1 Kofleriaceae bacterium | reverse complement strand
GGTGGAGACGTGGAAGATCTCGCCGGTGGTGTAGAGCACCCACGCGGTGGCCTCACGATCGACGGCCATCGAGAACGGCGTGACGCCGCCGCCCCAGCCCGGCACCGGCTGCGACGCGGCCGGGCAGCTCATCGGGCCGATGAGCACGAACGGATCGGTCGCGGTGCCGACCAGCCGCGGATCGAAGCTGAGCAGCCGGTAGGCGTCGTCGACGACGTAGATGAGGTCGACGCCATCGGCGGTGCAGGCGCGGGTGCACTCGCCGACGGTGCACGCCTCGCCCTCGCCGCAGGCCTCGATCACCGGGCCGTAGGTGCCGTCGGAGTTGCAGGAGACCACCGCGTCGCCGTCGCAGGTCGGGCCCGCGTTCGGATCGCAGTCGCTGCACCCCGCGACCGGATCGCACGCGAAGCCGCAGCTCTCGGTGGTGACGAAGACGCCGTCCTGGCAGGCCTGCAGGGTGAGGCCGGCGCAGCGGACCTCGGCGCCGGTGCAGGCGGCGGGATCGGCGTCGACGCCGCCGATGCCGTCGTCCCCGCCGCAGGCGGCGAGGAGGAGGAGCGGGAGGAGGGCCGACGCGGAGGCGAGGCGAGTCATGACGGCGAGCGTACCGCGCTGGTCGGGGAGTGGGCGCGGCGGTGTGTCGGCAGTGGCGTGAGGGGCGGCCCGCATGTGAGCGAGGTCGCGCGAGCGCGCGGGCGTCGGAGCACGGGCACGGGCACGGGCACGAACACGGGCACGGGAGGCGCAACGCTGCCGCGTTGCGCCTAGGACTCGAGGTCGGCGAAGACCTCGGCGCTGGCCTGTGCGGTGCGCCACGGTGGGCGCACCACCGAGCCGTCCTTGCCGCCGGCCCACAGCGCGCGCTCGATGGCGAGCAGGAGCGGCCCGAAGGTCTCGCGATCGAGCGCGCTCACCGGGTAGCCGCCGCCGAGGTTGGCCAGCTCCTCGGCGTCGGCCGGATCGAGCCGGTCGACCTTGTTCCACACCGCGAGCCGCGGCTTGTCGCCGAGATCGAGGCTGCCGAGGATCGCCTCGACCGCGCGCACCTGGGCGTCGCGATCGGGATCGCTGGCGTCGACCACGTGGATCAGCAGGTCGGCGTCGGCCATCTCCTCGAGGGTGGCGCGGAACGCGTTGATGAGATCCTTGGGCAGATCGCGGATGAAGCCGACGGTGTCGGTGATCACCACCTCGCGCTCGTGTGGGAAGCGCAGGCGCCGGCTGATGGGGTCGAGGGTGGCGAACAGCTTGTCGGCCGCGATGGCGTTGCCCTCGGTGAGCGCGTTGAGCAGGGTCGACTTGCCGGCGTTGGTGTAGCCGCAGATCGCCAGGATGGGCACCCCGCGATCGCCGCGCCGCTGCCGGCGCAGGCGTCGATCGCTGGCCAGCTCGCGCAGCTTGCCCTCGAGCAGGTGGATGCGATCGCGCGCGCGCCGGCGGTTGATCTCGAGCTTGGTCTCGCCCGGGCCGCGACCGCCGATGCCGCCGGTGAGGCGCGACATCATCGTGTTCTTCTCGATGAGGCGCGGCAGCGCGTACTTGAGCTGGGCCAGCTCGACCTGCAGCTTGCCGTCGCGGCTGGTGGCGTGCTGCGCGAAGATGTCGAGGATGAGCATGGTGCGATCGAGCACCCCGAGCTCGGTCGCCTGCTGATCGCCCGGGCCTGGCTTGGCGCCAGGTCGGGATCGAAGATCACCATCTCGGCGCCGAGCTGCATCGCCCGCAGGAGGATCTCGTCGAGCTTGCCGCGACCGACCAGGGTCCGCGGATCGAGCTCGGGCCGCCGCTGCACGATCACGTCGGCGACGGTGACGCCGGCGGTCCGCGCCAGCTCGCGCAGCTCGGCGACCCGCGCCTCGCTGTCCTTGGCGCGGCCGACGGCGACGTGCACCAGGAGCGCCCGCGGCCCGCGCTCGGCGGCGCGGCCGCGGTGGACGCGGCCGTAGCGGGCCTCGAGGCCGGCGATGAGCCGTGCGAAGTCGGTGCGCGGCGCGTGCGCCGGCTCCGGTGGCAGCTCGGTCCACGGGCGCTCGGCTGGGCCGTCGGGATCGAGGTGGCCCACGTGCAGGCGCTGCGGCCGGCCGGCGGCGTCGACGGTGATCGCCGCGACGCAGTCGAGCCGCAGCAGCGCGAGGTCGGTGAGGTCGTCGCGGGTGAGGCCCTCGCCGCGCAGGTGGGTGTGGACCAGGCGCAGGCCGCGGAAGCGCCCGGCGGCGCCGCGCAGACGGCCGACGTCGGGCAGGGTGATCTTCGAGGCGTCGCCGACCATGACGTGGGTGACGGCGCCGCGGCGATCGAGCAAGACGCCGACCTGGCGGTGCAGCGCCGCCGACACCTCGCCGAGGTAGGCCGCGAGCTCGGGCGAGACCACCTCGGTGGGACCGACCCGGCGGCGGTAGATGCGCTCGAGCGCCTTGCGCTCGCTGGCGGAGAGGCCGGAGGTGTTGCCGGTGACGGTCTCGTTCATGCGTCCTGTCCGCGACGGCGCGGCCCGACGGCAATATACCCGCGAGGCGGCGGCTGGCTACCGCGCGCGGTCGCCGCCGAGCGGGCTGGCCCGCTGTGGCGCTCCCGCACGCCGGTCCCGGCGAACCCACGAGAACCACGCCGACGGGCCCCGGCACGCGCGGTGCAACACCCCTGGGTAGCTCTCACCGAAGGGAACCCCATGGGCGTCATCTACGCACTCATCGTCGGCCTCGTCGTCGGCGCGATCGCCAAGCTGCTCATGCCCGGCAAGGATCCCGGCGGGATCATCGTGACCGCGCTGCTCGGCGTCGCCGGCGCGCTGGTGGCCTACATCATCGGCCGCGCGGCGGGCTGGTACGCCTACGGCAGCGGGCCGGGCGTGATCGCGTCGATCATCGGCGCGATGCTCTTGCTCGGTGGCTACCGCGCGGCGGTCGGCCGCTCGTCCCGATGAGCGAGCGTCGGGCCCCGCCGGAGGCCGACGGCGAGCGCCCGCGCTGGTTGCGGTGGCTGACCCGCATCGCGCTCGCCGCCGGCGCGGTCGGTCTCGGGGTGACGATCTACCTGGTCGGCCCGTCGGAGATCGTCGCGCACCTGCGCGCCATCGGCGCCTGGTTCGTGGTGCTGGTGGCCATCGATCTGTCGATGAGCGCCTGCGACACTGCCGCGGTGCACGCGCTCACCCGCGGGCCCGGCGGCCCGACCCTGGGCCCGTTGCTGGTGAGCCAGCTCGCCGGGCGCGCGGTCAACGCGGTGACCCCGGGCGGCACCATCGGCGACGTGCTCAAGGCCAGCATCCTGTCGGAGGCCGCGCGCGGCCCGGCGATGGTGGCCGCGGTGCTGCGCCTCAACCTGACCAGCCTGTGCATCTCGCTCGCGGTCATCGCCGTCGGCGCGCCGATCAGCGCGGCCCTGCTCGACGTCCCCGGCGGGGTCCGGCTCGGCCTCGGGGTGGCCGCGGTGCTGGCGGCCGCCACCGTCGCGGTGATCGTGGCGCTGGTCCACCGCGGCATGCTCGCCAGCCTGGTCCGGGTCGCGCGCGCGCTGCACCTCGTCGGCGGCGCCCGCGCCGAGCGCTGGCACGCGCGCCTCGCCGAGATCGACGATGCGCTGCGGGGCGATCGCGCGCGCGCGGGCCGCGGCGCCTCGGTCGCCTGGGTGGCGGCGTCGAAGGGGCTCGGCTACGTGGCGATCTGGCTGATCGTGTTCTCCGCCGGCTACACGCTGGGGCTCGGCGAGCTGGCGGCGCTGCTGTCGGCCGGGGTCGTGCTCGGCTGGCTGTCGCTCCTGGTGCCGATGGGCCTCGGCGTCGCCGAGGGCGGCAACTACGGCCTGTTCGCGCTCATCGGCGCGCCGGCGCCGCTCGGGGTGTCGCTGGCGCTGGCCCATCGGCTGCGCCAGATCGTCGTCGCCGCGATCGGCTTCTCCGCCCTGGGCATCTTCCGGCTGCGGCAGCGCAGCCGGCGGCGAACGCCCGAGCGGCCGGCCCCAGCGCCGTCGTCGACGGGGCTATAGTCGAGGCCGTGGGTCGTCGCTTCACCGCCCTGGTCGTGCACCGACAGCCCGAGGCCCTGGGCGAGCTCGCGGAGCTGTTCGGCTCCATCGGCCTGGTGGTCGAGACCGCGCGCACCGCGGTCGAGGCGCTCAACAAGCTCGGCGACGCCGGCGCCCAGGTGATCATCGCCGCGCACCACCCGCCCGAGCTCGACGCGGTGTCGCTGCTCGCCTCCACCATCCTGCACGCGCCGGACGCGCTGCGCATCGCGCTGGTGAACAACCCCGACGAGGCGGTCGAGCTCGACTATCGCCCGGCCCACGCCGGCACCATCATCCGCTTCGTCGCACGGCCGAGCGAGCGCAGCCGCCTGGTGGCGCTGGTGAGCGAGGGCGTGAAGCTGCTCACCCTGGTCGCCGAGCAGCGCGAGCTGGTCCGCCGCATCACCGCCGAGCAGCAGAAGCTGCAGCGGCGCGAGACCCTGCTCGACGTGGTGGTCAAGGAGCGCACCAAGGAGCTCGAGGAGAGCTACCAGCGGCTCAAGGTCGCCAACCGCCAGGCGCTGTTCGGCCTGGCCGAGGCCATCGAGGCCAAGGACCCGTACACCAAGGGCCACTGCGGGCGGGTCGCGGCGTTCTCGCTCCTGCTCGCGCGCGAGGCGGGCTACCCCGCCGACGGCCTCGAGACCCTCGAGTTCGGCGCGTTCCTGCACGACATCGGCAAGATCGGCATCCGCGACGCGGTGCTGCTCAAGCCCGGCGCGCTCGACGAGGACGAGTGGGCGCACATGCGCAAGCACCCCGAGATCGGCTGCGAGATCGCGCGCGAGATCGAGATGCTCGCGCCGATCATGCCGGCGGTGCGCAACCACCACGAGCGCTGGGACGGCAGCGGCTACCCCGACGGCATGGTCGGCGACGGCATCCCGCTGGCCGCGCGCATCGTCGCCATCGCCGACGCCTACGACGCGATGGCCACCGATCGTCCGTACAAGCGGGCGCTGCCGCTCGAGGAGTGCGAGGCGATCCTGCGCAAGACCGCCGGCAAGATGTACGACCCCGAGCTGGTCGAGGTGTTCGTGGGCCGGCGCCTGGGCGCGCTGTATCGCGAGGACTACGACGACATGCCCTACGACGACGGCTACGCCGCCGGGTGAGCGGCGGGGACGGGCGCCAGCGGCGCGGCCAGGTCAGCCCGCCTGCGGCTCGTCATCGAGCGCGGTGAGCGCGATGGCCAGCGCCTTCTTGGCTCGAGCGACGGTGGACTCGTCGGCCTTGATCTTCTGGTAGGCCTTGAGCACCTGTTCCTGGTACGCGCCGTTCTCGCGCTCGAGAGCGTCGAGCTCGGCGCGGAGCTCGGCCAGGCGCGCGTCGCGCTCGGCGATGGCGGCGTCGCGCTCGATCACCGCCTCGGCGGTGCGTGCCTGCTCGGCCTGCGCGCTCGCGAGGTCGGCCTCGACCCGGGCCAGGGCCTCGCGCGCGGTGGCCAGGCCGCGGGTGAGCCCGCCGAGCTCTCCCTCGGCGGCGCGGAGCTGAGCCTCGAGCTCGGCGCGCAGGGTCGCCTGGGCCTCGGCGTGCTCGGCGTGCAGCGCGTCGAGCTCGGCGCGCAGGGTCGCCTGGGCCTCGGCGTGCTCGGCGCGCAGCGCCTCGAGCGCGCGCGCGTGGGCGGCCTCGGCGGTGGCGGTGGCCTCGGCGTGCTCGGCGCGCGCCGCGGCGAGGCGCTGGTTGCCCGCCTCGACGTCGCGGCGGGCAGCGGCCAGCGCGGCGCGCTCGCTCGCGAGCGACTCCTCGACGGCGGCCAGGGTGCTCGCGTGCTCGCTCGGAGCGCCTCGAGGGCTTGCGCGTGGGCGCCGTCGGCGCAGCTCGCGTGCGGCGGTGGCCTCGGCCTCGGCCGCGGCACGCGCCTCGCCAGCGGCGGCGGCGGCCGCGCGCGCGTGCTCGTCGCGCGCGGCGGCGAGGGCGGCGGCGTGGGCCTCGGCCTGCTCGGCCAGCGCCGCGGCGTGCTCGTCGGCGGCGCGGGCGGCGGCGGCGGTCGCCGCGTCGGCGGCAGCCCGAGCCTCGGCGGCGGCGGCGGCGCCCCGTTCGCGCTCGGCGTCGACGGCCTGGGCCTGCTCGCGGCGGAGGAACTCGACCAGGCTGCCGTGCTCGCCCTTGAGCGCGGCGATCGCGGCGGTGTGCTCGGCGCGAAGCGCGGCCAGCGCCTCGGCCTGCTGCGCCTCGACCTCGGCGACCCGCGCGCGACCTCGGCCTCGGTCGCCTGGCGGGCGGCCTCGGCGGCGGCCGTGGTGGCCTGCTCGGCCTGGGCCTGGGCGGTGGCGAGCTCCTCGCGCAGCGCCGCCAGCGCGGCCTCGCGCTCGTCGGCGAGCTGGATGCGCAGCGCGGCGAGCGCCTGCTCGTGCTCGGTCCGGGCGGCGACGACGGCGCGCCCGAGTTCGGCGTCGGCGTCGGCGCGGAGCTTCGCGGCGGCGCGCTCGCGCTCGTCGCGCTCGCGCTCGCTCTGGGTGCGCAGCGCGGCGAGCTCGGCCCGGTGCTGATCGACGAGGGCGGCGCGCGCGCGCTCGGCCTCGGCGGCGGCGGTGGCGGTGGCCCCGGTGGCGCTGGCGCGCTCGGCGGCGAGCTGGCGCTCCAGCTCGGCCTTGCTGCGCTCGGCGTCGCGCAGCGCCGTCGAGCTGCTCGCGCTCGGCCTGGGCTTCGCTGGTCTGGGTCGCGAGCCGACCCTCGAGGGCGGCGTGCTGCGTGCGCAGCTCGGCCAGCGCGAGCTCGGCCTGGCGCTGGCCCTCGCCGGCCTGCTCGGCGCGCGCGCCGTCGCCGTCGAGGCGCTTCTGCAGCTCGGCGACCTTCTGCTCGGCGGTGGTGCGCGCGGCCTGGGCCAGGCGGTGCTTGGCGCCGACGTCGGCGAGCTCACGATCCTTGGCGGCGCGGGCGTCGCGCAGCGCGGTGAGCTCTTGCTCCATGCCGCTGATGCGCTCGCGCAGGCCGACGAACTCGCGCTCGCGCGCGGCGGCGCCGTCGTCGGCGCCGGCCCGGAGCTTGTCGAGCTCCGCCCGCAGCTTGCCGTTCTCGCGCTCGAGGTTGTGGATGCGCTGCAGGGTGCGGCGGTCGTGGACGCCGGACTGCTCCTCCACCGCCTGGGCCGCCACCGCGTCGAGGCCGAGGTCGAGCGCCGGCAGCGGCGCCACCTCCGGCAACGCCGGGCCGATCTTGGTCGGCGCCGCGGCCGCGGCGAAGGGCTCGGCGTCGGGCTCGCTCGGCGCCGGCTCGCTCGGCGGGGGCTCGACCGCGCTCGGCGCCGCGGCCGGCAGCTCGAACTCCGCGGCCGCGTCGTCGCCGTCGTCGAACTCGACCACCTCGAGCTCGGCGGCGGGCGGCGCGTCGTCGTCGCCGAGGGCCAGCTCGAACTCGGCCGCCGGCGCAGGCGCGACCTCGACCTCGACGGCGGGCTCGGGCTCGATCTCGACAGCGAGCTCGGGCTCGGGCTCGGGCTCGACCTCGACGGCGGGCTCGGGCTCGACCTCGACGGCGGGCTCGGGCTCGGCGGGCGGCGCCGCGTCGAGCGAGAGCACGTCGTCGTCGACGTGCGTGGCGGCCGCCGCCGGTGGCGGCAGCGCCGGCTCGGGCTCGTCGCCGAACGCGGTCAGCGCCGCGAACGCGGCGTCGGTCTCGTCCTCGACCGCGCCGCCGAGCAGGCTGCGCTCGGTCATCACGGTGGGCTGGCCACCTTCCTCGAAGGCCGCCGGCGCCGCGGCGGTCGGCTCGTCGAGCGAGGGCTCGAGCTCGAACTCCTCGACCTCGGCGCCGTCGCCGTCGACCTCGACCGGGATCGAGAAGTCGCCGTCGTCGGCGAACTCGTCGACGGCGGCCGGCGCCTGCAACACCAGCGGCTGATCGACCCCGAGCAGCGCGTCGATCTCGCCGATCAGCTCGGAGAGCTGCAGGCCGCGCTTGTCGACGTAGGCGTCGGCGCGGCCCTTGAGCTTGCGGTGGCCGACGAACCCGGCCTCGTCGATGGTGGAGGTCACCAGCATCACCGGGAGCTGGGCCGCCACGCCGCGCTTGGCCTTGGTGCACAGCGCGAAGCCCTGCTTGTCGGGCTCGTCGACGGCGATGATGAGCAGCGCCGGCGCCAGCTCCGGCACCCGCTCGAGCGCCGGCAACCCGCTCGGATCGACGACCACCTCGACCCCGTAGCGGGCGAGCTCGGCCGTGACCATCCCAGCGAAGGCCGGGTCGGCGTCGACAAGCAAGATGCGGCGCGCGCTCATGTCCCCCAAGGGCGCCATCATATCGCCAGCGCGCGCGCGCGATCGAGGCCCGGGCGCCAGGTTCGCCCCGGCGCGCGGCGGGCGTCAGCGGACGCGGCCGCCGGCGTCGCCGATGAGGTTGGAAGCGACGACGACGTCGACGAGGTCGCCGGCGGCGAGGTCGGTCGAGGTGAACACGTAGCCGCGGCCGGTGCCGTCGACGTAGGCCACCGCCGGGGCGCCGTAGGCGTCGACCAGGTACAGGCTGCGGCCGCCGACGGTGAGCCGGCGTCCGCCGGTGAGGGCGTCGGGGCGCACGCCGTCGATGACGAAGGCGATGAGGCGCTGGCGCGGCGCGCCGACCTCGTACACGAGCTGGGCCGCGGCCTGCCCGGCGAGGGAGGTGAGGCGGGCTCCCACCAGGCGCGCCCGACCCTCGGGGAACCGCGGCAGGGTGACGTCGGGCTGGAAGTGCCGCGCGAGCCACGGCCCGGTGCTGGCGCCCTGGACCTCGAGCGGCGCGCCGCGGAGCTGCTGCCGGATGGCCTCGTGGGCCACGGTCTCGCCGCCGGCGGCGGTCGGCACCGTCGGCGGCGCGGCCGCGAACACCACCAGCGCGGCGGCGGCGGCCAGCGCCGCGGCCCCCGGCAACACCCCGCGTCGCCACCCGCGCGCGGTGGTGATCGGCGTCGGGGGCGCCGGCGCATCGGCCTCGGCGGTGGCCAGCTCGGCGTCGATCTCGTCGAGCCCCCGGCCGAGGCGCGCCATCAGCAGCTCCGAGGGCGCCGGCACCTCGCGGATGCCCTGGCCGAGCCGCTGGCGCAGCCGGGTCAGCAGGTCGCGCTCGCGGTCGACGTGGCCGCGACAGCGCTCGCACTCGAGCAGGTGCAGCTCGAGCTCGCGGCGCTCCTGGCTGGCCAGCTCGTCGTCGAGGTAGGCCATCGCGGTCGGCTCGATCGACGCGCACATCGAGGTCGCGTGGGTGGTCATCACGAGCCCTCCTTGGCCCGCGCCTGGCGGTAGCGGTCGAGGTCGATGGGGGAGGCGTCGTCGGCCGACGCGCCGTCGGTGGTGGCCGGGGCGGAGCGCACGTAGCCCTCGCGCTCGGCGAAGCCGCGCAGGTTGGCGGCGAGCAGCTTGCGGCCGCGGAACAGGCGGCTCATCACGGTGCCGACCGGGCACTGCATGAGCTCGGCGATCTCCTTGTAGGCGAGGCCCTGCACGTCGCACAGCACCACCGCGGTGCGGAAGTCCTCGGGCAGGGCGTCGAGGGCGTGCTGGACGTCGTCGGACACGCTGCGATCGAGCAGGATCGCCGCGGCGTCGCGCTGGCCGTCGCGGTCGGCGTCGATGAGCACGCCGCCGGTGGCGTCCTGCTCGGCCGACGCGGCGTCGAGGATCTGCCGGCTGCGGCGCCGGCGCTGGTACTCGTTGATGAACGTGTTGGTGACGATCCGGAGCAGCCACGCCTTGCAGTTGGAGTCGCGCTGGTAGGAGTCCCAGAACCGGTACGCGCGCAGCACGGCGTCCTGGACCAGGTCCTCGGCGTCGCGCGGGTTGCGGGTGAGACGGAACGCCGCGGCGTGCATCGCCGGCAGGTGGACCAGCGCGTCGCGTTCGAACTCGGCCCGCCGGGCGCGGGCATTGCTCGGAGCTGCCATGGTGTCGCGGGGAGAACCGGGGCGGCCGGGGCGGGCATTCCCAACCCGCCGCGCAGCCGGAGCGATCGCCTGTCGTTAAGCGGACTTGTAGGCCTTGTGGGGCACGCCCAGGGCCTCGGCGACCTTCTCGTGGGGGACCGTGCCGCGGTAGGTGTTGATACCGCTGATGAACACCGGGTCGGCGGCCGTGGCGCCCTCGAGGCCGAGGTCGGCCAGCTTGGTGAGGTAGCTGATGGTGGCGTTGGTGAGCGCGTAGGTCGACGTGCGCGGCACCGCGCCGGGCATGTTGGCGACGCCGTAGTGGATGACGTCGTGCACGACGTAGGTCGGGTTGTCGTGGGTGGTCGGGCGCGCGGTCTCGATGCAGCCGCCCTGATCGATCGACACGTCGACCACCACCGACCCCGGCTCCATCGACTGGATCATCGCCTCGGTGACCAGGCGCGGCGCGCGGGCGCCGGGGATGAGGACGCCACCGATGACGAGGTCGGCGTCGCGCACCGCGGCCTCGACGTTGAACGGATCGGAGTACTGGGTGCTGATGCGGCCGAGGTAGACGTCGTCGAGGTAGGCCAGGAGCTTGAGGTTGACGTCGAAGACGGTGACGTTGGCGCCGAGCCCCACGGCGATGCGCGCGGCGTTGGCGCCGACCACGCCGCCGCCGAGGATCGCGACCCGCCCGCGGCGGACGCCGGGCACGCCGCCGAGGAGGATGCCCTTGCCGCCGCGCTCGCGCTCGAGGTAGGTCGCGCCGGCTTGCACCGACATGCGCCCGGCGACCGCGCTCATCGGGGTGAGCAGCGGCAGGTTGCCCGGGGTCGGCTCGATGGTCTCGTAGGCCACCGAGTTGACGCCGCGCTCGATGAGCTGCTTGCCGAGCTCCTGGGCCGCCGCCAGGTGCAGGTAGGTGAACAGCACCTGGCCCTCGCGCATCAGCGGGAACTCCGGCGCGATGGGCTCCTTGACCTTCACCACCAGCTCGCCCTCGCCCCACACCTCCTCGCGGGTGCCGACGATGGTGGCGCCCGCCTTGACGTAGGCGTCGTCGGGGATGCTCGAGCCGAGGCCGGCGCCTTGCTCGACGAGGACGGTGTGGCCCCGCGCGGTGAGGATGGCCGCGCCCGCCGGGGTCAGGCCGACGCGGAACTCTTGGGTCTTGATCTCTTTCGGGACGCCGATGCGCATGTGGTGCTCGAAGTGTCCGCCCGCGCTTCGCGGGGTGTCAATCGACGCGCCCGCTCGCTGCGTGGCGCGTCGCGTCACGGCGGGCGCGCTGAGGCGCGATCACCATGGCGCCGCGGTCGTCGACGGACGGTCCTCGTCGACGGGGGCGCGCCGCCGGCCGGGCCGGGCCGCGGCGGCCGCCGGAGGTTGCATCGGGTCGGAGGGGGCGGTACGCGTGGCGCCATGCAAGACGTCGTCACCGAGACCCGCGCGCTGCTCGATCGGCTGGGCGTGCCTGCCGCAGCGCTGGCCCACGGCACCCGGGTGGTGCGCTCACCGGTCACCGGCGAGGTGGTCGCGCACGTGCGCGAGGCCCAGGCGGCCGACGCCACCGCGGCCATCGCCGCCGCCCACGAAGCGTTCGCGGCATGGCGGCTGGTGCCGGCTCCCCGGCGCGGCGAGCTGGTGCGGCTCTTCGGCGAGGAGCTGCGCGCGCACAAGGCCGACCTCGCGCGGCTGGTGACCCTCGAGGCGGGCAAGGTGGTGTCCGAGGGCGAGGGCGAGGTGCAGGAGATGATCGACATCTGCGACTTCGCGGTCGGGCTGTCGCGCCAGCTGTGCGGCCTCACCATCGCCACCGAGCGGCCGCAGCACCGGATGATGGAGACCTGGCACCCGCTCGGCGTGGTCGGGATCATCTCGGCGTTCAACTTCCCGGTCGCGGTGTGGGCGTGGAACGCCGCCCTGGCCCTGGTGTGCGGCGATCCGTGCGTGTGGAAGCCGTCGGAGAAGACCCCGCTCACGGCGCTGGCGTGCCAGGCGCTGCTCGAGCGCGCGGTCAAGCGCTTCGGCGCGGCGCCGGCCGGGCTGTCGACCGTGCTCGTCGGTGACGCGGCGATCGGCCGGGCCCTGGTCGAGGATCCGCGGGTGGCGCTGGTGTCGGCCACCGGGTCGACCGCGATGGGCCGCGCGGTCGGGCCGCAGGTGGCGGCGCGGTTCGGGCGCGTCCTGCTCGAGCTCGGCGGCAACAACGCCGCGATCGTGTGTCCGTCGGCGGATCTCGATCTCACCGTGCGCGCGGTGGCGTTCGCGGCGATGGGCACCGCCGGCCAGCGCTGCACCACGCTGCGCCGGCTCCTGGTCGACGACGCCGTGTACGACACGCTGGTGCCGCGCCTGCGCGCCGCCTACGAGACGGTCAAGGTCGGCGATCCGCGCGAGGCCGGCACCCTGGTCGGCCCGCTCATCGACGCCGCCGCCGACGCCGCGATGACCGCGGCGCTCGACGAGGCCGCCGCCGCCGGCGGCACGGTGCACGGCGGGCAGGGCGTGCGCATCGGCGCCGGCGGTCACTACCGGCGGCCGGCCCTGGTCGAGCTGCCGGCGCACGCCGGGCCGATGCTGCGCGAGACCTTCGCGCCGATCCTCTACGTCGTGCGCACCCGCGGCCTCGAGCAGGCGATCGCCCTGCAGAACGGCGTCGCCGCCGGGCTGTCGTCGTCGATCTTCACCCGCGACCTCGGCGAGGCCGAGACCTTCCTGTCGGCGGCCGGCTCCGACTGCGGCATCGCCAACGTCAACCTCGGGCCGTCGGGCGCCGAGATCGGCGGCGCCTTCGGCGGCGAGAAGGAGACCGGGGGCGGGCGCGAGTCGGGCTCGGATGCGTGGCGCGCGTACATGCGGCGCGCGACCAACACGATCAACTACGGCCGCGAGCTGCCGCTGGCGCAGGGCGTGCGCTTCGACGTCGGCTGATCGCCGATGGGCAAGCTGTTCGAGCGGCTCGACGACGAGCAGCGTGAGCTGCACGACTCGTGGAGACCATCCTGCGCATGCTGGTCGTGGTGGCCATGCTGTCGGTGGTGGTGTGGGCGGCGTGCGCGGCGCTGCGCTACGTGGTGCACGAGGCCGGCGCGATGCTGCACGGCTGGCTCGACGGCCGCGGCCCCGATCCGGTCGCGGTCGCGGGCCTGTCCGGGCTGCTGGTCGGCGGCGGACTGTTGCGCGGGCTGCTGGTGCGGCTGCCGTCGTGGCGCCAGACCGCCGGCGACGGTCTCGACGTCGCCCTCGACAACTTCCACTGCACCTACGAGCACGCCGGCGACGATCCGCAGCCGCGCTACGATCGGCCGGCGTTCGCGCTGGCCGGCAAGAAGCTGCTCGCGACCGCGCTCACCCTCGGCACCGGCGGCTCCGGCGGGATCGAGGCGCCGGTGGTGGTGGCCGGCGAGGCCCTCGGCGCCGGCTGCGCGCGGGTGTTCCAGGCCCGGCGCGAGGCCGAGCTGCGCACCTACCAGCTCGCCGGCATCGCCGCCGCCGTCGGCACCCTGCTCGGCGCGCCGTTCGCCGCCGCGCTGTTCGCCATCGAGATCCTCTACGGCGATCGCATCATCTATCGCAAGTTCGCCTACGCGCTGGTGGCGGCGATGATCGGCTACGCGCTCAACCAGCAGGTGCTGGGCGCTGGCCCGCTGTTCGTGGCGCCGGCGCACGACCACGCCTACACCCTCGCGGAGTACGGCGTGACGGTGCTGGTCGCGGTCGCGGTGTCGGCGCCGATCGCCCTCGGGTTCGGGCTGCTCACGGCGCACACCGCACGGCTGGTCGGTCGCGCCCCGAGCGTGCTCCACGGCGCCGCCGGCGGGCTCGGGGTGGCGGCGATCGCGATCGGCGCCTGGCTCGGGCTCGGCATCGCGCCGCACGATCTGCTCGGCGTCGGCGAGCACACCGTGGCCGCGATGTTCGGCGATGCCGAGCTGGCGGTGCCGGTCCTGGCCGCGGTGCTCGTCGGCAAGATGCTCACCACCGGGTTCACGATCGGCTCCGGCGGCTCGGCTGGCATGCTCATCCCGGCCATGGTGCTCGGCGGAGTGTCGGGTCGGCTGACCGCGGAGCTCCTGGTCGGCGCCGGGGTGATGTCGGCCAGCCTCGATCCCACCATCTTCGTGGTGGTCGGCATCGCCTCGGCGCTGGTGGCGGTGATCGGCGTGCCGCTGGCGGCGATCGCCCTGGTGCTCGAGGTGTTCGGCAAGACCTACGGGCCGGCGGCGGCGCTGGCCTGCGGCATGACCTACGTGCTCACCCTGCGGATCAAGGTGTACAGCGGCCAGCGCATGGCGCCCGCCGACGATCGCGACGAGACCGGCGCCGGCTGAGCGCCGGCGCGCGTGGTCACGGCATCCACACCAGCGGCGTGCGGAAGGTGAGGCCGCCGCTGAGCTGCACCAGGCTGACCGCGTCGCCGAGGTCACGGGCGCCGCCCTCGACGTAGAGGCCGATGGCGTAGGTGCCGAGGAACAGGCCGCGCGGCTCGATGCCGACGCCGCTGAGGTAGAGCTCGGCGCTGAGCCGGGCGGCGGCGCCAAGGCCGATCTGGCTCCGGTCGAAGGCGTCGACCGACATGTACTCGCCTCGGCCGGCGGCCCAGGTCCGCCAGAAGCTGCCGCGCGACAGGGTCTGGCCGACCTCGAGGTAGGCGCCGCCGAACACCACGTCGTCGTCGGCGCTGCCCCGCGCGCCGGTGTCGCCGTTGATCGGCGCCATGCCGCCGCCGAAGACGCCGACGCCGATGTCGAAGTTGGTCGGCTGCGGGCTCAGCGACGCCCAGTGGATGCCGATGGCCAGCTCGGCGCCGGCGAGCCCGCCCCGATCCGACCCCGCGCCGAGCACGCCGAGGTCCACCTTGAGCGGCAGCATGTAGCGCGGCCCGGGCCGCCGGCGGTAGCGCGGCTGGGTGTTGACCTGGCCCTGGACGCGGACCTCGGCCCCGACCTGGACCTCGGCGACCGCGGCGGGTGGATCGAGCGCGACTGCGGTGGCGGCGAGGGCGAGCGAGAGGACGATGCGCATGGAGCTCCTTGTCCGACGGCACCGCCACGATCTCACGGGCGTCGGGGTAAGCGCCAGCGGTGGCGCCTCAACCGCGCGTGGAGCGGCGGGCGTCCTCGGCCGGGCGCGCGCCCGGTGCGCGGTGCCACGGCAGCGGCGGGCCAGCGCGGCGCCAGCCATGCTCGAGCAGCCACGACTGCGGGCGGGCGACGGGCGAGGCCCGCGGCGCGGATGCGCACGACCTCGCCGGCCCACGGCGCGAACATCGTCGCCGACGAGTACGGATCGCAGCGCACTCCGGCGAAGCCCGACGCGGACGCCTCGCGGTGCTTGCGCCAGTTGTTGAGCACGTAGTGGAGCGCCGCCCGCACGTGCCGCGGCGTGCGCAAGACGGTCGCGTGGTAGCGGTCGACGAAGGCGCGGCCGCGGCGCCCGCGGCGGCGGTTGAGCCGGTGCGCCAGTGCGATGAGCAGCCCACGCATGCCGTTGCCCAGCGCGCGCGCGCTGTCGGCTTCGACGAGGAAGTGCAGGTGGTCGCGCTGGATGGAGGCGTGCACCACGCGCAAATCCGCGCGGGCGAGCTGGTTCGACAGCGTGCGGCGTCCCACGGCGGAGGGGCGACGCAGCGAGGCGGCGCGTGCGACCCCTCCGCCGATACCCCGACGCGACGAACAGCGACGATGCGGTCCGCCAAAACCTGGGAGAAATAGGTACAGGTTTTGGCGGACCCCTGACCCTGCGGCGTGGGGAGGGGCGCGAGGTGCGGCGAGAATGCCGACCACCGGCGTTCACCCGGTGTCGCCGGCGCTCGGTCCTCCAAGACCTGGAAGGAGCGGTCCGTCGGGGTCTGGAAGAAACGTCGGGGCGGGGCCGGATCAACCGCCGAGCACGCTGGCGATGGCGAGGCCGACGCCGGCGAGGCTCTCGCCGGCGATGAGTCCGGCCGCGATGACGATGAGGAACTTGCCGGCGAAGGCCGGCCAGCGACGGCCGGCGTACGCGGCGATGATCGCGCCGAGGCACATCGAGATGGCGTTGTACGCGGGCAAGACGAAGGCCAGGCCCATCGCCGACGCGCTCGGCAGCCAGCGGCGCACGGTGACCGGGCTCAGGCGATCGGCGAGCGCGAGCACGATGCCGAGGATGGCGGCGATGAGGATCGCCCACGGCGACGCGGTGGGCATCGCGTCGAAGCCCTTGGCGAAGATCTCGGCGACCGCCTTCCAGGTCGACACCGCCGGCGCCGGCCACTGCTCGGTGACCAGCTGGGTCTTGGGGTCGGGGATGAGCACGAGGTAGGCGGCGCTGCCGATGAGCGCGCCGGCCATCGCGCCCGTGACCTGCGCCAGTGCCTGGTAGCGCGGCATGGCGCCGAGCAGGTGGCCGGCCTTGAGGTCGTGCATCAGATCGGCGCACTGGCTGGCGGCACCGCCGGTGACGTTGGCCGCCATCAGGTTGGGCGCGACCTGGCCCGGCGCCAGCGCGCCGAAGAGCAGCTGGGTGATCTTGCCCATCGCGCCGACGGGGGTGACGTTGGTCTCGCCGGAGACCCGGGCGGCGACGACCGCGATGAGGAACGACATCACCACGCCGAACGCCGCGATCGGCAGCCAGATGTCGAACAGCGCCACCTGCAGCGTCACCGACAGCACCAGCGCCACCGCCAGGCCGCGCAGGAAGATGCGCCGCGGCACGTCGCCGGCGGCGTCGACGTCGCCGGCCGGCCGCCTCATCGCCGCGAGCATCGACCGCCACGAGAACGCGAACGAGGTCAGCGACGAGGTGACCATGATGGTCACGCCCGGCCACAGCAGCCACTTGTTGAGCTGCGGGAACCACGCCGCGCCTGCCTTGCCGGCGACGATCCACTCGTGGCCGTAGGCGATGGGCCCGAGCACCAGGTACGCCAGCGCCGAGCCCACCAGGAGCGAGAGCCCCGCGCGCAGCCCGATGAGCCCGCCGACGCCGACCATCAGGAGGTTCGGCTCCAGCGCGAAGGTCAGGTTGGTGGCGGTCATCGGGCCGCTGGCCGTCGCGATCGAGCCGGGCAGCGCGACCTTGGTCAGGAGCTTCCACTCCTCGGCGACCTTGACCGCGGCGGCGGTGGCGGCGGCGGCGGCGAGGATCTGCACGCGCACCACCGCGTCGCGCCCCGACGCGTACATCTCGCGCAGGGTCTGGGCCGCGGCGATGCCGTTGGGGAAGGGCAGCTTGTCGACCAGCAGCATCTGCCGGCGCAGGCCGACGCCGACCGCGATGCCGACCAGGCACACCGAGAACACCCACATCGCGAGTAGCGGCCACGACAGCTCGATGCCAGTGAGCATCGTGAGCGCCGGGATGCCGGCGACGAGGCCCGCGCTCGAGACCGCGGCGCCCGACGACGCGCTGGTCTGGTTGAGGTTGTTCTCGAGGAGCGTGAACGAGGGGCCGCCGGTGGCGCGGGTGACCACCCGCCAGAACGCGAACCCGAGCAGGGCTGCGGTCACCGACATGTTGTTGCTCCAGCCGATCTTCAGGCCGCTGTAGATGTTGCACAGCGACAGCAGGCCGCCGAGCACCATGCCGGTGGCGACGGCGCGGACGGTGAGCTGGCGGGTGACGCGGTCGAGCGGACTGGCCTCGGCCTCGAGCATGGTCGCCGGACGTAGCACGACTCGCGCGACGGCCCGAAGCGCGATCGTCGCCGATCGGCCGGCGCGTCAGCGGTTCTGCGGGAAGCCGAGGTCGACGCCGCGGTGCCGCGGATCGGGCCAGCGCGAGGTGACCACCTTGGTCCGCGTGTAGAAGCGGACGCCGTCGGCGCCGTAGATGTGGAGGTCGCCGAACAGCGAGCTCTTCCAGCCGCCGAAGGAGTAGTAGGCCATCGGCACCGGGATGGGCACGTTGATGCCGACCATCCCCACCTCGACCTCGTGCTGGAACTTGCGGGCGGCGCCGCCGTCGTTGGTGAACAGCGCGACGCCGTTGGCGTACACGCCGGCGTTGACCCGGGCGATGGCCTCGTCGTAGCTGGCGACCCGGGTGATGCCGAGCACCGGCCCGAAGATCTCCTCCTGGTAGATGCTCATCTCCGGGGTGACCCCGTCGAACAGGCACGGGCCGAGGAAGAAGCCGTCCTCGTGGCCCGGCACCTTGAGCGCGCGGCCGTCGGCGACCAGGCGCGCGCCGGCGGCGACCCCGGCGTCGACGTAGCCGGCGACCTTGGCCCGGTGGGCGGCGGTGATGAGCGGGCCCATCTCCGAGGCCGGATCGCTGCCGGGGCCGGTCTTGAGCTTGGCGATGCGCTCGGCCAGCTTGGGCACCAGCTTGTCGGCGGCGTCGCCGACGGCGACCAGGAGCGACACCGCCATGCAGCGCTCGCCGGCGGAGCCGTAGCCGGCGCCGACCGCGGCGTCCGCCGCCAGATCCATGTCGGCGTCGGGCAAGACGATCATGTGGTTCTTGGCGCCGCCGAGCGCCTGCACCCGCTTGCCGTGCCTGGTGCCGGTCTCGTAGATGTAGCGGGCGATCGGGGTCGAGCCGACGAACGACAGCGCCGCCACGTCGGGGTGCTCGAGCAGGCGATCGACGGCGACCTTGTCGCCGTGGACGATGTTGAACACGCCCGGCGGCAGCCCGGCGTCGCGCAAGAGCTCGGCGCAGAACATCGCCGCCGACGGATTGCGCTCCGACGGCTTGAGCACGAACGTGTTGCCGCAGGCGATCGCCAGCGGGTACATCCACATCGGCACCATCGCCGGGAAGTTGAACGGGGTGATGCCGGCGACCACGCCCACCGGCTGCCGCAGCGAGTAGCTGTCGACCTCGGTCGACACGTTCTCCGACAGCTCGCCCTTCTGCAGCTGGGCGATGCCGCACGCGAACTCGATGACCTCGAGGCCGCGGTTGACCTCGCCGAGCGCGTCCGACGGCACCTTGCCGTGCTCGCGGGTGAGGTGGGCGGCCAGCTCGTGCTGGTGCTTGTTCACCAGCTCGCGGAACGCGAACAGGATCTTGGTGCGCTTCGCGAGCGAGGCGCTGCGCCAGCTCGCCAGCGCGGTCTTGGCCGACGCCACCGCCAGATCGACCTCGGCCGGGCTCGCCAGCACGACCCGGGCGGTGACCGCGCCGGTGGCCGGGTTGTACACGTCGCCGTGCCGCTCGGCGGGGCGCGTCGACGGCTGGCCGTCGATCCAGTGGCGGATGGTGGGAGGCGTGGTGGTCATCGCCGGCGTTTATCACGCCCGCGGCCGGCGCCGGCAAGATTCGCCGCGACCGGTCGTCGCGTACAGTGACCGGCGATGGAGCCCCGCGCGGACGAGCCGACGGCGTGCCGGGCCGGGTGCGGCGCCTGCTGCATCGCCCCGTCGATCTCGCCGTGTCCGCCGGCCTTGCCCGAGGGCAAGCCGGCCGGCGCGCGCTGCCCGCACCTCACCGCCGAGGTCCGCTGCGCCCTGTTCGGGCGACCGGAGCGGCCGCCGGTGTGCGTCGGCCTGCGCCCGGGGCCGGAGATGTGCGGCGACTCCGCCGAGGAGGCGCTGGCCACCCTCACCCGGTGGGAGCGGCTGACCGCGCCCGACGGACGCTGAATCCACCCCCGCCGCGTGGCGCTGCGGCCGCCGGCGCGTCAGGCTCGCGCCATGCTGGCTCGCACCTCCATCGCCCTCGCGCTGTCCGCCGCCCTCGCTGCGTGCGGCGGACCGTCGCGGTTCCGCTACCCCACCGCCGACGCGCCGCTCGCGCTCGATCGGGTCGTGCTCTATCGCAACGGCGTCGGCTACTTCGAGCGCACCGGCCGCATCGACGGCGACCTGCTCACGCTCAAGGTCCGCAAGGACCAGGTCAACGACCTGCTCAAGAGCCTCACCATCGTCGAGCGCAGCACCGGCCGCGCGGTGAGCGTGTCGATGCCGCTCGATCCGCAGACCTGGGCCAACGCGGCGCTGGCCACGTTGCGGCCCGGGCAGGGCAGCCTGGCCGAGGTGCTCGACGCCCTGCGCGGCAGCGCGGTCACGCTGGTCACCGACGACGTCGAGCTGTCGGGCCGGATCGCGATGATCGAGCGCATCGAGGAGCGCGTCGACGAGGACGGCCCCGGCAACGTCGACTACCGGGTGTCGTTGCTCGACGGCGACGCCCTGCGGGTGATCAAGCTGTCGGAGGTGACCGACGTCCGCCTGCACGACGGCGACCTCGCGATGCAGTTCAACCGCACCCTCGACGCCAGCGCCGGCGAGGGCATGTTCCAGCAGGTCGCGGTGAGCATCCGGCTCAGCGGCGCGCGCAGCCACGACCTGCTGGTGAGCTACGTGGTGGCGGCGCCGATGTGGAAGCCCACCTACCGGGTGGTGCTGCCGGCGGAAGGCGAGGGCGATGGCCACGCGCTGCTGCAGGCCTGGGCCGTGGTCGACAACACCAGCGGCGAGGAGTGGCGCGACGTGAGCCTCGCGCTCACCTCCGGCGCGCCGATCGCGTTCCGCTACGATCTGCACTCGCCGCGCGACGTGGCGCGGCCAGACCTGACCTCGCTCGGGGTGCACCGCCAGGCCCAGGCGATGGTCGGCGAGACCACCGCCGCCGACGAGTGGGCGCCGCCGCCCGCGCCGCCGCCGCCGCCGCGCTCGGCGCCGGCGCCGAAGCCGTCGAGCCGGTCCAAGGCGGCCGACAAGCGCGAGGCCTACGACGACGACTACGACAGCTACGAGGAGGAGGCCGACTACGGCTACGGCGACGAGCCGGTGGCCATGGGCGGCGCGATGGCCGGCAACGGCCCCGCCGGCATCGACGTCGACGCCCTGCGCCGCTCGACCATGGCCCAGGCGCGGGCCGCCACCGTCGCCGGCCAGACCCGGTTCGAGCTCGGCGAGCGGGTCACCGTGCCCGAGGGCACCTCGACCATGGTCGCGATCGTCAACGCCGACGTCGTCGGCGAGGAGGCGTTCCTGTTCCGCCCCGGCGGCGCCGGCGCCGGCTACGAGCAGAACCCGTACCGGGTGGTGCGGTTCGCCAACTCGACGCCGTTCGTGCTCGAGCCCGGCCCCATCGGCATCTACGCCGGCGGCTCCTTCGTCGGCGAGGGCCTCAGCGAGACCATCGGCGCCAAGACCAGCGCCACCATCCCGTTCGCCGTCGAGACCGGCATCTCGGTCACCCAGAGCAGCGGCTACGATCGCGATCAGATGCGCCTGGTGCGGATGTCGCGCGGGGTGCTCGAGGTCGAGCAGTTCGCGCGCACCACCACCACCTACGTGGCCAAGGCGCTGGCGATGGACGAAGGCTTCACCGTGCTGGTGCGCCACCCGCGCGCCGGCGGCAGCTACGAGCTGACCCCGCGGCCGCCGGGCACCGAGGACGTCGACGGCGGCTACCTGGTGCGGCTGACGGTGGCCAAGGGCTCGCGCGAGGGCAAGGTCTCGATCGTCGAGCAGACCCCGAGCCGCAGCACGATCAGCATCTGGAACGCGCCGGCCCTCGAGCTGCTCGAGAAGGTGCTGCTGGTCGCCGAGCTCGGCGCCGACGCCAAGGCCAAGCTCCGGCCCATCATCGATCGTCGGCGCGAGCTGGCGCGGCTCGACGAGCGCATCGCCGGCCTGGTCGCCCAGCGCGGCAAGCTCGACCAGCGCGCCGCCGAGATCCGCGACAACCTCAAGGCCATCGCCAAGAACCCGCAGGCCGGCGCCCAGCGGGCGAAGTGGACCAAGCAGCTCGACGACTTCGCCAGCGAGGGCAACAAGCTCGGGGTCGAGCTGGCCGAGCTCGAGGCCAAGCGCCTCGATCAGCGCATCGAGCTGGAGAACGCGCTCGAGACCTTCGAGCTGGTGGCGCCGGCGCCGGCGAAGCCGTAGCGACCGCGGCGTCCGGGCCCGTCGTCGGCGTCCCGGTCGCCGCCGACGGTGCGCGTTGCCCGCGCGACCGGGGCCCGAGATCGAGTATGTAGGCGGGCATGGAATCGGCCTCCTCCGCCTACCTCGCCCGCGACGGTCGCTTCTTCCCGGCGCTGACCGTCCTGGAGTGGGCGCTGTTCGCGGTGCTCGCGGCGACGCTCGCGGTCACCAACATCTACACGACGCTCCTCATCGGCTGGGGCGACGGCGGCTCGATCATCGCGGTCCTGCTCGCGGTGCTCATCCTGCGCGGCGTCGCCCGGCGCTCGCCGGAGATCCCGGTGACCAACCTCGGCCAGACCATGGCGTCGGCCGGCGGCTCGGTCGGCTTCGCGGTGGCGACCTACACCGCCGTCGAGATCGCGCAGCCCGAGTTCCAGCCCGGCATCGTGCCGCTGACCTTGCTGTTCATGCTGATGGGCATGGTCGGCGCCATGATCGGCACCTCGGTGCGCCGGCAGATGGTCGGGTACTTCTTCCCGTCGGGCACCGCCTGCGCGGTCATCCAGCGCACCGTGGCCGAGGCCGATCCGGCCCGGCGCCAGCGCCCGATGCGGCTGCTCACCCGGTGGGGCGCGCTCGGCGCGCTCATCACCATCCCGACCAAGCTCACCTTCTCCAAGGGCGGCGAGGCGCTCCTGCACACGATCTACCCGAGCAAGGCGTTCGAGGAGCGCGGCGCCGGCCTGGCGTTCGATCCGCTGCTGTACGGCATCGGCATCGTGGTCGGCCCCCGCATCGGCGTCGGCATGCTCATCGGCGGGCTGGTCGCCACCTTCGGCATCCCGGAGTGGGCGGTGGGGCAGCCCGAGGGCGTCGGCAACTGGGTCAAGTTCATGGCCATCGGCGTGCTCACGCTGCCGACCTTCGCGACCATCGTGTTCGCGTTCCTGTTCCGCACGCCGCTGGTGGTGCCGGCCGGCTTCACCCCGGGCAAGACCACCTACACCGCGCCGCGCGCCGCCAAGACGGTGTGGAGCGCGATCGCCATCGTCGGCATCGGCGCGACCGCGTTCCTCGCCGACTACCTCTTCGGGCTGCCGTGGCCGTTCGCGGTCTTGACCGCGGGCATCGCGTGGCCGCTGTGCATCATGAACGGTCGGGTCCAGGGCGAGACCGACATCAACCCGGTGCGGCTGGTGGCCATCGTGCTCCTCGCGGCGCTGGCCTGGGCGGTCGCCGGCGGCACCACGCCGATGCTCGGCATGGCGATCATCGGTGGCACCCTCGCCGCGGTCGCCTGCGATCTGTTCCAGGACTTTCGCACCGGCTACCTGCTCGATTGCAACCCGACCCACCAGACCACGGTCCAGCTCGTGGGCTGCGCCATCGGCGCGGTGGCGGCGGTGCCGTTCCTCGCCCTGCTCGACAGCCAGGTCGGGTTCGGCCCGGGCTCGAGCCTGCCGGCGCCGGGCGCCCAGGTGTGGGCGGCGATGGCGCAGGCCTTCGCCGGCGATCTGCGTCCGACCGGCACCATGTGGCTGGCGCTGACCCTGGTGAGCCTCGGCGCCAGCGCCTACGCGTTCCTCACCGTGTGGCCCAAGACCGCGCGCTTCATGCCGTCGATCTTCGGCATCGGCATCGGGATGCTGCTGCCGATGTTCAACTCCTTCGCGATCTTCCTCGGCGGCCTCATCAACCTCGCGGTGATGCTCAGCTACCGCAAGAAGCCCGACGCCAGCGCCGGCGACGACACCATGCTGGTCGGCTCCTCGATGTTCGGCGCCTCGGCGGTGGTGAGCGTGGCCGCGGTGATCGTCACCTCGATCCTGGCCGCGGCCGGCATCGGCGGCGTCTTCCTGGCGTCGTAGCGGCGCGATCGGTCGCGCCCCGCGGCGCCGGGACGGCGTGTGGCCGTTCGCGAGAGGGTCGGCGCACCCCGGCGTCCCGACCCTGGCCGGCACGGGCGCCACTGCGCCCTCAACCGCCGGAAACCGCTCGCGTCGCCGCCGTCGGCGCGGTGGCACGCCCCGTGCTGTTGGGGGGGCCATGTCCCCGCGCCGCGCGCTGCACCTCGCCCTGCTGTCGCTCCTCGTCGTCGCCGCCCACGCGTGCGCCGACGCCGACGACGAGCTCGACCTGGACGCCGAGTGGGGCATGGACGGCCCGGTCTCGCCGACGCCGCCGCCCGGCAAGGAGGACTCGGAGCATCGCCGCGGGCTCCTGGTCAACACCGACACCACCCGCACCCAGGTGTGGACCGCGCGCAACCAGTGGGAGGACCGCACCACCGTCGCCGCCCGCAAGGCCGGCCTGGCCTGGGGCGTCGACAGCGGCCTGACCTGGGACGAGAAGTACGCCGCGTGGATCGAGTCGATGCGGTTCATCCCCGCCGTCGACGGCTACGGCACCACCTTCGAGCTCACCACGCCGTGGGGCAAGACCCTGCCGGCGCCGGCGCTCGAGTGCGCCGAGACCGCGCTGTTCCTCCGCATCACGTTCGCGGCCTGGTACGAGCTGCCGCTGTTCTTCGAGGCGGTCGAGGCCGGCGGCGAGCGGGTGTACTTCGGCCACAACGGCGTGCGCACCCAGCGCGGGCGCTACGCGCAGACGCCGGAGTTCGCGATCAAGTACGCCGACTACAGCGGCCGGCCGGCCGCCGAGTGGCAGGCGCGGTGGCCCTCCGACGCCACCCTGCGCACCCGCAAGCTCGGCGGCGGCACCGACAGCCAGCCCATGATCGGCGCCGGGGCGGTGTTCGGCGCCTACCTCGACGAGCTGCACCTCAACAAGCGCGCCGGCTACTTCACCGTGCTGGCGCTGAGCTACCTCGGCTCGGTCAACGTCGCCGACACCGCCAACACGTACAACGTCGTCGCCGACGGCGTGCGCGCCGGCGACACCCTGATCGAGCGCTGGCAGCGGACCGGCATCGGCCACACCCTGGTGGTCAAGGAGGTCGCCACCGTCGACGAGGCCAGCCTCGACGTCACCACGGTGTCGGGCTCGATGCCGCGGCGCCAGGGCAAGCGCGACAGCGGCCTGGCGTCGAAGAGCTACTTCGTCAGCCCGTACACCGGCGGCACCGGCACCAACGCTGCCGGCGACGAGTACGCCAGGCTCGGCGGCGGCCTCAAGCGCTGGCGGGTCACCAAGAACGTCGGCGGCTACTGGACCAACACCTGGATGGCCGCCGACGAGGCCCACTGGATCAACTCCACCGACGTGGCGCGCATCGCGGCGCGGCCGGCGCAGTTCCAGACCTTGCTCGGCCAGCTCTCGCCCGCCGAGCAGCGCACCCAGCTCCTCGCGCAGATCGCCGACGCCCGGCGGCACCTGACCCAGTACCCGGCGTCGTGCGCGGCGCGGCAGCGGCGCGAGCGCGCCTTCGAGGAGCTCTACGCGCTGTCGGCGCGCGCGTTCGGGCAGTCGGTCGCCGAGGTCGACGCCGCCCACCGGACCCTGGCCGACGCCGTGTTCGCCGAGCTCGAGTACGCCGACTCCAAGACCTGTTGCTGGAACTCGACCACGCCGACGATGGCGACCATCGTGCTCGACTACGCCGAGGCCGAGCAAGCCGCGGCCGACGCCGCCGGCACCTGCGTGGCGCCGACGGTGTTCATGGCCCAGCCCGACGGCTACGCCCGCTGGGCCGCGCACGCCCAGGCGATGGGACAGGGCGCGGCGTGGCGGGCCTGGAGCGAGGACGAGACCTGCGCCCAGCGCGGGGTGGCGATGGACACCGAGACCGACCACGCCGCCACCCCGTGGTGCGAGCTCGCGGCCGACGACGGCCCGGCGACCGCCTGCACCGACGCCCGCGAGCCCAACGACACCCGCGCGCAGGCCCAGGCGGCGACCGGCACCATCGCCGCGCTGCGGGTGTGCGCCGGCGACGTCGACTGGCACCGCATCGAGGCGGCGGGGACGGTGCGCATCGAGTTCAGCCACGCCGCCGGCGACCTCGACCTCACCGGCTACGACGCCAGTGGCGCGGTCGTCGCGCAGAGCGCCGGCACCGGCGACAGCGAGCAGGTCGCGGTGCCCGCCGGTGGCTACGTGCGGGTGTTCGGCTACGGCGGCGCCGTCGGCGACTACCGCCTGATCGCGCCGTAGCCAGGCGGCGCCCGGCGGCGGCGCCGAAACGATCGCGGCCGTGCCCCCGCGGGGACCCGGCCGTGCGCGCGCGGCCGGGGCGCCGTCCGCGGTCGATCAACCGATCAGAACTGCGACCACAGGTACTGGTTGGTGACTTCGTGGTGGAACTGGATCTCGTTGATCTTCACCCGCGAGCCGAGCGCCTTGGGGCAGCGCTCCGCCGACGCCACCTTGAGCTCGGCGTACTTGGCGTGGACGGTCTCGCCGTAGAGGTCGCGCGCGAAGGCGCTGCCCTTGAACAGGCGGATCGCGTCGTAGATGTTGTCCGGCAGGAACCGGGTCCGGGTCTTCTTGCTGTCGTCGCTGGCCTCGAGCGGGCCCTCGAGGCCGGTGCGCAGCACGGTGTACACGGACATGTACGGGTTGGCGTCGGGCGCCACGCTGCGGACCTCCATGCGCGCCGACTTCTCGTTGCCGAGCGGGATGCGCACCATCGAGCCGCGGTCGATCGCCGAGGCCTTGATCTGGTTGGGCGCCTCGTAGTGCGGGTCGAGCCGGCGGTACGAGTTGACCGACGAGTTGAGCGCCAGGCAGATGTCGGGCGCCGAGGTCAGGATGCGGCCGATGAAGTCCCAGCCCGCCTTCGACAGGCCGTCCTTGCCCTTCTTGTCGTAGAAGGTGTTCACGCCCTTCTTCGACAGCGACAGGTTGGTGTGCATGCCGTTGCCGTTGACGCCGGCGACCGGCTTGGGCAGGAACGACGCGGTGAGGTCGTGCTGGCTGGCGACCTGGCGGGCCAGCAGCTTGTAGAGCTGCACCTGGTCGGCGCCGATGAGGGCGTCGGCGTACTTGAAGTTCATCTCGAACTGCGACGGCGCCACCTCGGGGTGGTCCTTCTCGTTCTCGAAGCCCATCGCGCGCTGGGCCTCGGCCGAGCTGTCGATGAAGCGGCGCAGGCCGTCGCCGGGCAGCGAGTGGTAGTAGCCGCCGATCGAGAGGAACTCGAAGGCGCCGGTCTCGTGGAAGTGGCGCTCGGCGTCGCGGCCCTTGAACAGGAAGCCCTCGACCTCGTGGGCCACGTTGCACACCGTGCCGTCCTTGGCGAACAGCTTCTCGGTGTAGGCCTTGAGCCGGCCGCGCAGGTCGGCGGCGTAGGCGGTGCCGTCCTTCTCGAGGACCTCGCCGAACACCAGCACCTTGCCGGGGCCGAACACGTCCGACGGCAGCCAGTAGAAGGCCGGCCAGTCGATGGCGAGGCGCAGGTCGGACTCCTGCTGGGCCGAGAACCCGCGGATCGAGCTGCCGTCGAAGGTCAGGTTGTCGGCCGAGGCCAGGAGGAACTTCTTGTCGTAGTCGAGCATGTGCAGCCGACCCTCGAGGTCGGTGAAGCACACGGTCACCGCCTTGATGCGGCGCTCGTCGCGCAGGTACTTCATCCGCTGCTCGCGGATGGTGTCCGGCTTGACCCGGGCCAGGCGCTGGCGCTTGGCCTCGAGGTTGAGCTCCTCGAGCTCGTCGTACGACAGCTCGAGGAAGGAGCGCAGGCTGGTGGGAGACGCCGAGGGGGTCGCGGGGGTCTTGGCCATGGTTGATGACCTTATTGGACCTCCACCAAGACTTAATCAAGCCGGATTTGAGCTAATTCTGGCCACCGATCTCCTTGATCGGCCGCTGCGGCGGTGGATCGCCGCGTCGTCGTCGCCCCGCCACGCCTCCGCCATTGAACCGGCTCGGGGCCCCGTGGTAGCTCGGCATCTTACCCGTAACGACGCCCGCTGGGGCTGGAGGCACGCGTGACCGACCTGTCCATCACCGTCAACGGCATGAACTTCGACAACCCGTTCGTGCTGGGCTCGGGCCCCCCCGGGACCAACGGCAAGGTCATCGCCCGCAGCTTCGACCTCGGCTGGGGCGGCATGGTCTGCAAGACCTTCTCGCTCGACGCCAGCAAGGTCATCAACACCGCCCCGCGCTACGCCAAGGTCAAGGCGCGGCAGCACCCCGACGAGGTCATCGGCTTCCAGAACATCGAGCTCATCTCGGACCGGCCCTTCGAGGACTGGATCGACGACCTGACCCAGCTCAAGAAGCAGTACCCGAACAAGATCCTGATCGCCTCGATCATGGAGGAGTTCAACAAGGCGTCGTGGCAGAAGCTCGTGCGCGAGGTGCAGGCCACCGGCGTCGACGGCTTCGAGATGAACCTGTCGTGCCCGCACGGCCTGCCCGAGCGCAAGATGGGCATGGCGATGGGCGAGAACCCCGACATCGTCGAGGAGGTCGTCGGCTGGGTGAAGGAGGTCGCGACCATCCCGGTGTGGGCCAAGATGACGCCCAACGTCGGCAGCCCGACGGTGCCGGCCGCCGCCGCGCTGCGCTCCGGCGCCGACGGCATCGCGATGATCAACACGATCCTCTCGGTCAGCGGCATCGACCTGAAGACCCTGCGGCCGACCCCGACCGTCGAGGGCTACAGCGTGCCCGGCGGCTACTCCGGCCAGGCGGTGCGCCCGATCGCGCTGCGTCAGGTGATGGAGGTCGCGCGCGCCAACCCGGGCCTGGAGATCTCCGGCATCGGCGGCGTCGAGACCGGCTTCGACGCCGCGCAGTTCATCCTGCTCGGCGCCTCGACGGTGCAGGTCTGCACCGGCGCGATGCTGCGCGGCTACGAGATCATCGCCGAGCTCAAGGAGGAGCTCAGCAAGTTCATGACCGACCACAAGTTCGCCACCGTGCGCGAGTTCGTCGGCAAGAGCCTGCCGTACTTCTCCACCCACCACGATCTCGTCGAGCGGCAGCGCGCGTCGCGCGAGGCCAAGGACGCCGCCCGCGCCAAGAGCGTGGGCCAGAAGGCGGCCGCCCTCGACGTCGAGACCTGGAAGGGCGACATCTCGAAGGAGACCGCGAGCCTGGTTTCCTAGTCCTGGCGGACGTGTTCGAGCGCCCGGCGTGCGGTGCGCAGGTCGCCGCCGGTGTGCGCGGCTCACCGCTTCGCGAGTCCTGTGGACACGTCCACGCGCGCAGACCCCACGCGCTCAGCAATCCTCGTTCCCCCGGAGAAGCTCATGGCACGCATCGTCAAGTCCGGCCTGATCCAGGCCAGCAACCCCATCAACGACGAGTCGAAGTCCGTCGCCGAGATCCAGCAGGCGATGCTGGAGAAGCACCTGCCGATGATCCGCCAGGCGGGTGAGCAGGGCGTGCAGATCCTCTGCCTGCAGGAGATCTTCAACGGGCCGTACTTCTGCCCGGGCCAGGACAAGCGCTGGTACGACGCCGCCGAGCCGTGCCCCGGGCCGACCACCGAGGTGATGTCGAAGCTCGCCAAGCAGTACGCGATGGTGATCGTCGTGCCGATCTACGAGCGCGAGCAGGCCGGCGTCTACTACAACACCGCCGCGGTCATCGACGCCGACGGCACCTACCTCGGCAAGTACCGGAAGACCCACCTCCCGCAGACCTCGGGCTTCTGGGAGAAGTTCTTCTTCCGCCCGGGCAACCTCGGCTACCCGGTGTTCAAGACCCGCTACGCGACGATCGGCGCGTACATCTGCTACGACCGCCACTTCCCCGAGGGCGCGCGCGCGCTGGGCCTCGCCGGCGCCGAGATCGTCTACAACCCGTCGGCCACCGTCGCCGGGCTGTCGCAGCACCTGTGGAAGATCGAGCAGCCCGCCCACGCGGTGGCCAACGGCTACTACGTCGGCGCCATCAACCGGGTCGGCACCGAGGCGCCCTGGAACGTCGGCAAGTTCTACGGCAACTCGTACTTCGTGAACCCGCGCGGCGAGATCATCGCCTGCGGCAGCGAGGACCAGGACGAGCTGGTCGTGGCCGACCTCGACCTCGACCTGATCGAGGAGGTCCGCCGCACCTGGCAGTTCTTCCGCGACCGGCGCCCCGACTGCTACGGCCCGCTGACCGAGCAGTGACCGCGCCGGGCGCGGCCGCGCGCTCGCACCGGCGGTCGAGCTGGGGCGCGCCGGTGGTAGGCTGGATGCCATGACCCGCGCGACGTGGCCCGCCTCGACGACGGCTGGGTCGGCGTCGGCTGGGTCGACGTCGGCTGGGTCGACGTCGGCTGGGTCGGCCTCGCTGGCGCGCGACGGTGGCCACGACGACGACGGCGTCGACGTCACGCTCATCCGCTGGATGCTGTCGCTGACGCCCGCGGAGCGGCTGGCCGTGTTACAGGGCTTCGTCGACAGCGTGCATCGGATGCGTCGTGGTGACCGCCCCTAGGTTCGACGCAGCGCTCGCGGCGCTCGTCGGCGGTGGCGTCGCCTTCATCGTCGTCGGCGGGGTGGCCGCGGTGCTCGGCGGCGCGCCGATCAACACGTTCGACGTCGACATCGTCCCGGCGCGCGACGACGCCAACGTCGGACGCCTGCTCGGTGCCCTGGCGTCGATCGACGCGTGCTATCGTGACCTTGCCGGTAGCGTCATCCGGCCCGACGCCGCCGGCCTCCGTGGGCCCGGCCACCATCTGTTGCTCACGCAACATGGCCCGCTCGACGTGCTGGGGACGGTTGGCGCCGGCGAGGACTACGCGCAGCTCCTGCCCGACACCGAGCTCGTCGAGCTCGGGCCGCTGACGATCCGGGTGCTGGGGCTGGCCGGCCTCATCCGCACCAAGGAGGCCGCCGGGCGCCCCAAGGACCTGCTCGCGCTGCCCATCCGGCGTCGGGTGCTCGCCGAGCGAGGCTGACCCACGGGCGCGGCGCGCGCGCGCGGCGCGGCTACCAGCGCAGCTGGTAGCGCATGCTGTGGCCGATGCGCTCGGAGAACGTGCGCACCGAGCGCGCGGCCATCTTCTCGCTGAGCGACACCGGGATGAGCGCGGTGAGCGCGGCGGCCACGCCGCGGGTGCTCGGGGCGTCGAGCCAGCGCTCGCGCGCCGGCTGGTAGTGGACCACCGCGGTGCGCTGGCCGGCCTGCTCGAGCAGGTCGTACAGATCGCGGAACACGATGAACGCGGTGTCGTTGGCGTTGCGCGCCCAGTCGGCCACCGGCAGAAGTCGACGAGGTGGATGAGCTGGTAGTTGAGCTGGATGAAGAAGTCGTCGGCCGACAGCGTGATCGGCTGGTTGTCGATGACCCGGTGGAGCTCGATGGCCTTGAGCTCGCCCAGCCGGTGCAGGTTGGCCCGCAGCTCGCGGCGCAGCGGCAGGTCGTAGAGCAGGCGCAACACCGACGGAAACACCTCGACGTGGCGCCAGTCGAACCCGTCCATCAGGTTGCGCAGCGCCGGGATCTTGTCCGCCGGCATCGCGAAGGTGTTGGTGCCGGTGCCGAGGATCGAGTGCAGGAGCATCACCAGCGCCGAGTGCGCCGGGTAGTGCACCGCGGCGTACTCGAAGCAGAAATACAGGTGATCGAGGAACGAGCCGTCGGCGTGCTCGACGTCGAAGTCGCACTCCTCGACCATGAAGCGGAGCAGGTCGGCGTCGACCGGTGGCAGGGTGCGGCGGGCCTCGATCGCGCGGTAGGCCCGGTCGATGTCCTGGGCGGCGCGCTCGGTCCACAGCGGCTCCTTGCCGACCCGGGTGCGCATGATGAAGCGAGGCAGGCGACCCTCGAGGGTGCTGAAGATCGTGCGGTCGAGGTCGAAGTCGGGGATGGGCGCGACCCGGACCTCGCCGCGGTGGTCGACGCCGCCGGCGTGGGCGATGGCGGCCTTGCGCTGCAGGCTCGGGATGGGGCGCTCGGCGGGGTGCTGCGACATGGCGACCGCCAGTGTAGCGCCTCCCCGGCGTCGGGCCGCGCGACCGCTGGCCACAGGGCCGGCCCGGGGCGCGACGCCCTGCGCTACTGCGCGCGGTCGAACACGTACGCCGCGCCGCTATCGACGAGGCCACCCCCGTCGTCGGAGTGGGCCCCCGCCGCGACGGTGCGACCGTCGCCGGCGAGCGACACGCTGATGCCGAAGTTGGCGCCGGTGCCTCCGTGGAAGATGCCCTTGAGGTAGGCCTCCTGGGCCCAGTTCGCCCCGGTCCGGCCGAGCACGTACGCCGCGCCGGTGTAGGGACGGCCGTTGTTGTTCTGATCGCCGCCATAGCCCTCCGCCGAGCTCGACTCGTAGATGGCGCCGCCGGCCACGCGGGTGCCATCGGCCGACATCGCGATCGAGAAGCCGAAGTAGTCCCCGGCCTCGGTGTTCGACGGCTTCACATACGCCTCCTGGCTCCAGCTCGTCCCGCTGCGAACGAAGACGTACGCCGCGCCGCTGTCGGCGGCCGCGTTGCTGGCCTGGTCGCCGTCGACGCCGGTGGCGTCGCTGTCCTCGCCGGTGGCGCCGAGGACCACGCGATCGCCGGCCGCGGACATCGCGGCCGCGACGCCGAGCTGGTCCGATGCCTCGGTGTTGGACGCCTTGAGGTAGGCCTCCTGGGTCCAGACGGTGCCGGCGCGAGTGAAGACGTAGGCGGCTCCGGAGAACCCGGCGGCGTTGCTGGCCTGATCGCCGCCGACCCCGGTGGCCGCGCTGCCCTCGCCGGGCGCGCCCACGATCATCCGGCTACCGTCGCCCGACATCGCCACCGAGGCGCCGAACTGATCGGTGTTGCCGGTGTTGGACGCCTTGACGTAGGCCTCCTGGGTCCAGGTGCCGGCGTCGCGGACGAACACGTACACCGCGCCGGCGAAGCCCGCGGTGTTGAGCGCCTGGTTGCCGTCGATGCCGGTGGCCGGGCTGTCCTCGTACGGCGCCGCCACCGCGAGGCGCGTGCCGTCGCCGGACAGCGCCAGCTTGCGTCCGAACTGATCGGAGGCGTCGGTGTTGGAGGCCTTGATGTAGGCCTCCTGTGACCAGGTCAGGCCGGCGCGGACGAACACGTAGGCCGCGCCGGCGCTGTTTGCCAGCGTGTTGGTGTCGTCGCCGTTGATCCCGGTGGCGTTGCTGTTCTCCTGGTCGGCGCCGACGGCGATCAGGCTGCCGTCCGCCGAGATCGAGACCGCGCGGCCGAACGCGGCTCCGGCCGTGGGAAAGCGCGCCTTGAGGTAGGCCTGCTGGCTCCAGCCGGTGCCGTCGCGCATGAACACGTACACGGCGCCGCTGTCCGGTGCGCTGACGTCGCTCTGGTCGCCGTCGACGCCGCCGGAGCCGCTGTTGTCGTGGGTCGCCGCCACCGCCAGCCACTGGCCGTCGGCCGACAGCGCCACGCCGCCGCCGAAGTAGGTGCTGGGCGCGGCGTTCGACGCCTTGCCGTCGAGGGCCAGCGCCCACAGCGGCACGCACGCGACGTCGGGCGCGACGTAGCCGGGGTTGCAGGTGCACACCGCGCCGTTGGCGGGCTGGCTGCACGTGCCCGCTGCGATCGCGCCGCAGCCGCCGTTGTCGACGGCGCACACCGACGCCACCGTCCAGCTATGGCTCACGGTCGCCTGGTTGCCGACGGCGTCGGTGGCCCGCACCGTGAGGTCGTGGGGGCCGAAGGCGAGCTGGGCCGGGACCAGCGGCGAGGCGCACGCCGCGAACGTCGGGCCGTCGAGCGCGCACTCGAACGTGAGCGGGCCGTGGACGTCGGCGCCTGAGAAGGCGATCGACGGCAGCCGCTCGTAGCTGCTGGCCGCCGGGGCGGCGTCGAAGGCGACCGTTGGCGGGGTGGCGTCGATCTCCCAGATCCAGGTCGCCGGCGACGGGTCGGAGGTGCCGGCGGCCGAGGTGACGGCGACCTGGAACACGTGCAGGCCCGACGGCAGCGCGGGCGGCACGAACGGCGAGGTACAGGCGGTCGCGGCGGCGCCGTCGAGGCTGCATGCGAAGGTGGCCCCGGCGCCGGCGGTCGCCGAGAACGCGACCTGCTGCGCGGCGGTGCCGACCAGCGGCGCCGGCCCGGCGTCGATGATGGTGTCGGGCAGCGAGGTGTCGACGGTCCAGGTGATGATCAGCGGGGTCGGGTCGGGGTTGCCGGCGGCGTCGACCGCGGCGATGGTGACGGTGTGCTCGCCGTCGGCCAGCGGCCCGAGCAGCCACGGGCTGGTGCACGCCATCGGCGGGCCACCGTCGAGCGTGCACTGGTAGGTCACGCCCGGCTCGTCGGCGCCGAAGAAGATGCGCGGTGACGCGCTGTTGTCGAAGGCGCCGGGCCCGATGAAGAGGGTGGTGTCGGGCGCGACCCGATCGAGGGTCCAGGTGGCGATCGCGGGGGTGTCGTCGACCTGGACAGGCGCGCCGTCGACGACGACCACCCCTGCCACCGAGAACACGTGGGCGCCGTCGGCGACGTCGACCTCGAACGGGGAGGTGCAGTCGTCGATCACGTCATCGTCGACCCGGCACGTGAACGCCGTGTCGAAGCCGTCGACGCCGACGGCGCGAAAGGCGAAGCGCGCGGTCGCGCCGTTGGTGGCCGCCGCCGGCGCCTCGTCGAGCACCGTGTCGAAGCTCAGCGCGCGGGCGTCGGGTGGGTCGCCGCCGCCGCCGCCGCAGCTCGCCAGGGCACCGAGCGCCGCGATCGCAGGCCACCAGGCTCCGGCTCGTGATCCACACCGCGATGCGCTCCCACGGATCTGCACGGACCGACCATACGTCGGTCCTGGCCGCCGGCCCGTGACCTACTCACCTGGTAGTTTCGATCAACCCGACGCCGGCCCTCCCGCGAGGCCGGCGTACCGGCGGGGCCAGGCTGGGCGGGCCGGCGCCCACCCGAGGTTGTCCGCCACCGTCATTGTCCGCGTCGGGGCCTCCCCCGCGGCCTGAGGCGCGGTTTACCCTGGCCCCATGCGGACCCTCATCAAGGACGGCACCGTCGTCACCGCCTCGGACTCCTTCGCTGCCGACGTCTGGATCGAGGGCGACAAGATCGCCGCCATCGCCGCGCCGGCCCACCGCGCCGCCTTCGGCCAGCCCGACCTCACGCTCGACGCCGCCGGCAAGTACGTCATCCCCGGCGGCATCGACGTGCACACGCACATGTCGCTGCCGTTCGGCGGCACCACCGCCAGCGACGACTTTCACACCGGCACGGTGGCCGCGGCCCACGGCGGCACCACCACCATCGTCGACTTCGCGATCCAGTCGAAGGGTAGCTCGATGCGGTCCGGGCTCGACGCCTGGCACGCCAAGGCCGACGGCCAGGCCGCCATCGACTACGGCTTCCACCTGATCATGACCGAAGCCAACGACCAGACCCTGGCCGACATGGCCGCGGTGGTCGCCGACGGCGTCACCTCGTTCAAGATGTTCATGGCCTACCCGGGCGTATTCATGGTCGACGACGACCAGATCTTCCAGGCCATGCTGCGCGCCAGCGAGCTCGGCGCGCTCATCCACCATGCGCCGAGATCGGGCAGCCGCTCGACATCTTCGCGCAGCGCGCGCTCGCCGCCGGCAAGACCGCGCCGGTCTACCACGCGCTGACCCGGCCCCGGGTCGCCGAGGCCACCGGCACCAGGCGCGCGATCGCGCTGGCGAATGGCCGGCGTGCCGGTGTACGCCGGTGCACCTGTCGGCGGCGCGCGCTGGGCGCGTGATGGGCGCGCGATCGCGGCCTCAAGGTGTACGCCGAGACCTGCCCCCAGTACCTGTACCTGTCCGAGGACGATCTGCGCGGCGAGCCCGGCAACGAGTGGAAGGGCGCCGGCTACGTGTGCACGCCGCCCCTGCGGCCCAAGGAGCACCACGAGCACCTGTGGCGCGGCCTGCGTAACCACGACCTCCGGGTGGTGGCCACCGACCACTGTCCGTTCTGCATGAAGGATCAGAAGGAGCTCGGCCGCGGCGACTTCACCAAGATCCCCAACGGCATGCCCGGGGTGGAGACCCGCATGCACCTCCTGTGGGAGGGCATGACCGCCGGCCAGATCTCGATGAACCGGTTCGTCGAGATCACCTCGACGGCGCCGGCGAAGATCTTCGGCCTCTACGGCAAGAAGGGCACCCTCGCGGTCGGCGCCGACGCCGACGTCGTCATCTGGGATCCCAAGCGCGCCAAGGTGCTCGACCAGGCCAACCTGCACATGCGCGTCGACTACTCGCCCTACGAGGGACGCACCGTGCCCGGCTCGCCGGCGGCGGTGCTGTCGCGCGGCGAGCTGGTGGTGCAAGACGATCGCTGGGTGGCCAAGCAGGTCCAGGGCCGCGGCCGGTTCGTCAAGCGCGCCACCTTCGGGCTGTAGCGCCGCGGCTTTCGCTATCCTCTCGCGCCCGCTCGTACCCTGGAGTGAACCGATGACCACCACCAAGCCCTGGCTCGATCGCGCCTGGCTCGACGCCCACTGGATGCCGTTCACCGGCAACCGGCAGTTCAAGGCCAGCCCCCGCATGTTCGTCGGCGCCGAGGGCGCCTACCTCATCGACGCCGACGGCAAGCGCGTCTTCGACGGGCTCTCGGGCCTGTGGTGCGCCGGCCTCGGCCACTGCCGGCGCGAGATCGTCGAGGCGGTCCAGCGCCAGGTCGCCACCCTCGACTACGCGCCGGCGTTCCAGTTCGGCCACCCGACCAGCTTCGAGCTCGCCAACCGCATCAAGGCGCTCACGCCGGCCGGCCTCGACCACGTCTTCTTCGTGGGCTCGGATCGAGGCCGCCGACACCTCGCTCAAGATCGCGCGCGCCTACTGGCGGCTCAAGGGCAAGGGCACCAGACCCGCCTCATCGGCCGCGAGAGGCTACCGGCGTCAACTTCGGCGGCATCTCCGTCGGTGGCATCGTCGGCAACCGCAAGCTGTACGGCCAGGGCATCGACGCCGATCACCTGCCGCACACCCAGCTGGCGCTGCGCGATCCGTCGGCGGCGTTCACCCGCAGCCAGCCCGAGGTCGGCGCCCACCTCGCCGACGCGCTGCTCGATCTCCTCGCGCTGCACGACGCCTCCAGCATCGCCGCGGTGATCGTCGAGCCGATGGCCGGCTCGTGCGGCGTGGTGCCGCCGCCCAAGGGCTACCTGCAGCGGCTGCGCGAGATCTGCACGGCCAACGAGATCCTGCTCATCTTCGACGAGGTCATCACCGGCTTCGGCCGCATGGGCTGGCCACCGGCGCCGGGCGTTCGGCGCCACCCCGACCTGCTCAACTTCGCCAACAGGTCACCAACGGCGTGCAGCCGCTGGGCGGCGTGGTCGCGATCAACGGATCTACGACACCTTCGCATGGCCGCCGGCGGCCGACCATGATCGAGGCGCTGGCCCACGGCTACACCTCGGCGCACCCGGTGGCTGCGCCGCCGGCGTCGCCGCGCTCGATCTGCTCGCCAAGGACAGCGGGCTCAGCCCTCGTCAACGGCAGCGCCGGCCACTTCGGCGACCTGGTCCACGCGCTCAAGGGCCGGCCGCACGTCACCGACATCCGCAGCTTCGGCCTCGCCGCCGGCCTCACCATCGCCGCGCTGCCCGGCGAGCCGGCCCGGCGTCCGTTCGAGATCGCGATGAAGTGCCTCGAGCAGGGCGTCTACGTCCGCTTCGGCGGCGACACCATCCAGCTCGCGCCGCCGTTCATCTCGACCAAGGCGGAGCTCGAGCGGCTCGTCAGCGTCCTCGCCGACGCCCTCGACGCGGTCGCTTGATCGTTCTGCTGGTATCGTCACCCGACCATGGTCGTGAACGCGGGATTGTGGCCCGGGATGGAGCTGGCAGATGGCCTCGCTCGCAACATCCTGAGCGCCAATCCCTGGTGGGATGGCCGGCCCGGGCCTCAGTTGCCCCCAGTTCGGCGCGATTTCGTCGGGGCGCTCGATCGGCGGTTGGCCGCGAGGCTCGCGCCGATCGTGGTCGTCCGAGGCCCTCGTCAGGTCGGCAAAACGACGGCGCAACTTCAGGTGATCCAGGACCTGCTTGGGCGTGGGGTCGATCCGCGACTCATCTTGAGGGTGCAGTTCGACGAACTGCCAAGCCTGAAGCGCCTCGACGAGCCAATCCTTCGCATCGTCGAATGGTTCCAGCACGTCATCTTGCGTCGCACGCTGAACGAGGTCGCGGCGTCGGGAGGCACGACGTACCTCTTCTTCGACGAGGTCCAGAACCTCAGGGACTGGGACGCCCAGTTGAAAGCCTTGGTCGACCACCACACGACCCGCGTAGTCGTCACGGGAAGCTCAGCGCTGCGAATCGAAGCCGGCCGCGACAGCCTCGCGGGACGGATCCATAGCCTCGACGTCGGCACCCTCAAGCTGAACGAGATCTCCGCCATTCGGTTCGGGACCAAGCTCGAGATCGCGCGCCCCGAGAACAGCATCGAAGATCTCCTCCGCGTCGACTTTTGGAAGGAGCTACGGGAGCTTGGTGCTCATCAACAGGAAGGTCGCGACGCGGTGTTTTCGGCGTTTGCCGAGCGAGGGGGCTACCCTCTCGTCCACGAGCACGCCGACGTGCCGTGGGATCAGATCACGGGTCAGCTGAACGAGACCGTCATCAATCGTGTCATCCAGCACGACCTGCGGCTGGGCGACCGCGGCCGTCGGCGCGATCCGGACCTGCTGAAGGAGCTTTTTCGGTTGGCCTGTCGATACGCGGGACAGTCGCCCGGTACGCTGTTGTTTCAACGTGAGATCCAGCGCGTCATGAGCGCCAACGTTGGTGCGCAGCGAGTTCGGCAGTACCTCGACTTTCTCGACCGCACATTGTTACTCCGAATGGTCGAGCCGCTCGAGATTCGCCTCAAGAAGCGCAAAGGCGATGCGAAGCTCTGCCTCGCTGATCATGGGCTGCGCGCGAGCTGGCTGGGCGAGGTCGTGCCGCTGACCCCGGATGGACTGCGCGCGGCGCCCGAGTCGAGTAGCCTCGCGGGTCGCATTGCTGAGAGCGTCGCCGGCTCGTACCTCAAGACGAACCTCGGCGCCGGCGACCTGCGGCATGTGCCAGCGCGCCCTGATCAGCCAGAGATCGATTTCGTGTTGGTCATCGGCACGCAGCGGATCCCCATCGAGATCAAGTATCAGCGCCGCATCGACCCACAAGGCGACACCGAGGGGCTCCGCAGCTTTATCGAGCGCGCGGTGAATCGCGCGCCATTCGGCGTGCTCGTGACCCAAAGCGACGACGTCCTGGTCCCCGATCCTCGGATCGTGACCTTGCCTCTCTCGTCCTTGTTGTTGCTTCGGTAGCGGCCGGGCGGCGCCGGGCGCCGGCGACGGCACTATGATGCCGCCGTGCAGACCCCCGGCCACGACCCCACCCTGTGGAACGATGACCTGGCGCCGACCCCGGCGGCCCAGCGAACCTGGACCATGTGGCACGTCGCCGCGCTGTGGGTCGGGATGGCGGTGTGCATCCCGACCTACCTGCTCGCCGCCGACATGATCAAGGCTGGCATGAGCGTGGGGCAGGCGGTGTTCATCGTCGCCCTCGGCAACGTCATCGTGCTGGTGCCTATGATCCTCAACGCCTCCACCCCGGCACCCGCTACGGCATCCCGTTCCCGGTGTTCGCGCGGGCTGCGTTCGGCGTGCGCGGCGCCAACGTGCCGGCGGTGGCGCGCGCGCTGGTGGCGTGCGGCTGGTTCGGCATCCAGTGCTGGATCGGCGGCGGCGCCATCCAGCTCATCCTGGTCAAGCTCGGCGTGCCCGTCGGCGACGCGCTGCCGGTCCTGGGCATCTCGCTGGTGCAGCTCCTGTGCTTCGCGGCGTTCTGGGGCCTCAACCTCTGGTTCATCCACCGCGGGATGGACTCGATCAAGTGGCTGCAGTCGGCGTCGGCGCCGCTGCTCCTCCTCGGCGGGCTCGCGCTCCTGGTGTGGGCGCTGTCGACCCACGGCAGCGCCCGGGCGTTCTCGGCGCCGGGGCTCTCGGGCGGCGCGTTCTGGACCGCGTTCGGGCCGTTCCTCACCGGCATGGTCGGGTTCTGGGCCACGCTCGCGCTCAACATCCCCGACTTCTCGCGCTACTGCCGAAGCCAGCGCGATCAGATCGTCGGCCAGACCATCGCCTTGCCGACCACGATGGCGCTGTTCTCCTTCGTCGGCGCCGCGGTGTCGATGGCCACCGGGCTGTGGGATCCGGCGGCGGTGGTGGCGTCGTTCAGCTCGCCGGTGGTGGTCGTGCTCGGGCTGTTCTTCCTCGCGATCGCGACGCTGTCGACCAACATCGCCGCCAACGTGGTGTCGCCGGCCAACGACTTCGCCAACCTGGCGCCGAGCAAGATCAGCTTCAAGGTCGGCGGCTACCTCACCGCCGGCATCGGCTTCGTGATCCTCCCGTGGAAGCTCACCAACAACTACGTCTTCGGCTGGCTCAACGGCTACGGCGCGTTGCTCGGGCCCATCGGCGGCATCCTGGTGGTCGACTACTGGATCGTCCGTCGGCGCGAGCTCGTGGTCGACGATCTCTACCGCCGCGGCGGCGCCTACGAGTACCGCGGCGGCATCAACCCGGCCGCGATCGCCGCGCTCGTCGTCGGCGTCGTGCCCAACCTCCCGGGCTTCCTGCACGCGGTCGGGCTGGTCGGTTCGGTGCCGTCGTTCTTCGTCGACCTCTACGCCTACACCTGGTTCGTCGGCTTCGCCCTGGCCGGGGCTGCCTACCGGCTCCTGATGCGGCCTCGCTGAACGCCAGCGTGCTACGCCAGGGCATGGCGTCGGCGGCGTGGTCCGGGCTGCTGGTGTGCGGCGCGGTCGCCGCGTGCGGGCGGGTCGGCTTCTCGCCCGGCGGCGGCGCCGACGGTGGCGTCGACGGGGATGCCGGCGCGGCCTCCGACGCGGCGCGCCCGTCGTCGGCGCCCGCGGGGTGGTCGCCGGCGACGATCACTGTGCGCGCTGCGCGATGGGGTGCTCGTGTGCTGGGGCCGCAACGATCTGCGACAGGCCGCGCCCGACGCCGGCGACGACGGCTTGATCACGCCGGTCATGGTGACCTGGCCGGTGCCCATCGCCCAGGTCGCGATCGGCTCGACCCACACCTGCATCCGCGACGGGGCCGGCGTGGTGACGTGCTGGGGCGGCAACGATCGCGGCCAGCTCGGCCACGGCACCATCACCGCCCAGGCGCCGCCCGCCACCGTCGCGTTGCCCGCCGCGGCGGTGCAGCTCGCCGCCGGCGAGCACCACAGCTGCGCTCGCCTCGTCGATCGCACGCTGTGGTGCTGGGGCGCCAACAGCGAGGGCCAGCTCGGCCAGGACGACGTCGACGGCGCGTCGCCGGAGCCGAGCCCGGTGCAGGAGGCGCTCGGCCGCACCGACTGGGACGAGGTCGACTGCGGCTACGGCCACACGTTCGCGCGCAGCGGCACCGAGGTCTTCGCCACCGGTCGCAACTTTCAGGACCAACTCGGCATCGTCCCCGACCCGGGCGAACAGGTGCGGGTGCTCACCGCGCTCGGCGGGCCGGCGCTCGCGCAGATCGTCGGCGGCCAGAACTTCTCGTGCGGGCGGGGCGTTGGCGGTGCGCGCTGGTGCTGGGGCAACGACAACGAGGCCCAGCTCGGCGACGGTGCCCTCGTCGATCAACCGGCGCCGGTGCGCGTCGACGACGGCCCGTGGCGCACCCTCGACGTCGACACCTTCCACGGCTGTGGCCTCACCCCCGACGGGATGGTCGCCTGCTGGGGCCGCGGCATCGAGGGCCAGCTCGGCACCGGCGACTCGGGCCAGCGGCTGGTGCCGACGGTGGCGGGCACCTTCGACGACTGGGTCGCGGTCAGCACCGGGCGCTTCCATAGCTGCGGCCAGCGCGCCGACGCCTCGGTGTGGTGCACCGGCCGCAACGAGGACGGCGAGCTCGGCACCGGCGACCTCGAGCGTCGCTACGGCTGGGCCCGCGTGCTGTGGTGAGCGGCTACTCGCCGACGTCGGCGGCCAGGGTCGCGAGCTGACCGTCGAGCACCGCGTCCCACGCGAGCTGCGGCGCGCCGGCGGCGAACGGCTGCATCGCCAGCGCCCGCCGCTTGAGGTCGGCGGCGTCGGCGACGCCGTCGCCGTCCTTGGGCAACGCGCGCAGCACGTCGTCGAGGTCGTCGCCGAGGTCGGCCTCGTCGTCGAGCTCGGCGGCGCGGAACAGCGGGAAGGTCGAGATCGTGCCGCGGGTGGCCAGCTCGAGCGCGGCGTTGGAGTCGTTGCACACGCCGAGGTAGCCGTAGCCCTGGCCGGGCAGGCCGGCGGCGACGGTGTCGCGCTCGAGGCGCAGGCGGCGCAGGTAGGCGGCGGCGGTGTCGAGGGTCGAGCGCAGGTACGGGCGATCGACGTCGTCGGCGTAGGTGATCGAGGTGGCCTCGGCGACCACGGTGCCGGAGAAGGTCGGGCGCCGCCCGGTCTGGCCATAGAAGTACACGCCGGTCGGGCCGAGGTAGAACATCACCCGGGTGTTCACCTCGGGGCCGCTGATGCGCCAGGCGTGGTGGCTGTGGCCGACCGGCACCGTCAGCGACTCGCCCGACGACAGCGCCACGCCGGTGTCGATCCACACCGGCCAGATCACGCTGGCCTCGCCGAGCGAGAGCGCGATGAAGTTGGCGTACATGCGCTCGTTGCGGACCTCGACCTGGTGGCCGCTGTCGACCAGCGCGTCGATGAGCTCGGTCGGCGTGCGCAGGGCCTTGCCGCGGTAGGTCACCTCGGAGCCGTTGTCGGCGGCGAGCGCGGTCATCACCTCGGCGAGCTTGGGCGCGTGGGCGGCCTGGCACGGCGACAGCGAGAAGTCGGCCCAGCCGTCGAAGCCGACGCCGGGCAGGTTGGCGTCGACCGGCTTGGGCACGGCGCGGGTCGGCGTGCACGGCCCGAGCAGCGTCTTGAGATCGCCGGTGATGACGGCGTCGGCCGCCGGCGACGGCGCCTCGATGGAGCCGAGCAGCGGGCGGACCTCGTCGACGAGGTCCATCGGGATGGTCGGGAAGCGCTCGAGGCCGGTGAGGTCGGGGTCGGCCAGGATCGCGTCGAGCTGGGCGCCGAGGGTGGCGGCCAGGGCCGGATCCGGAATGAGCGCGGTGAGCTTGTCGCGAGCGGCGGCGGCCAGCGCCGGGCCGCCGGCGGCGCGCAGGGTCTCGACGAAGGTCTTGTTGTCCATCTCCGGGCGATCGCAGCCGGCGTTGCACGTGACCTTGAGCGCGACCTCGCCCTCGGGCGCGGCGTCGTCGATCACGCTGTCGGCGGTGGTGACCAGGATGCGGTAGACCCCCGGCTCGGCCAGGGTGAGGTCGAGCTGGGCGTCGCGGCCGGGGCCGCTGTCGTCGTCGTCCGCCACCACCGCGCCGGCGCCGGCGCCGACGCCGTCGCCGTGGTCGGCCAGCGGGCCCTCGACGACCACGTAGGCGTCGACCCCGCGCGCGCCGGCGGCCGAGATCGACAGCTCCATGTTGCCCCAGGCCTCGACCCGGTACGCCTTCACCCGGTGGTCGAGGTCGACCTGCTCGACGCCGTTCTTCGGCGCCGGCCCGGCCTCGACCACGTCGTAGTTGCCGTCGCCCTTGCCGGGCGTCCACAGGCCTCCGCCCTTGTCGTCACCATCCGTGGTGCAGGCGGCCGAGCCGATCCACAGGGCCGAGGCGAGGGCGAGGAGGTTGCGCATGCCAACCCCCTTCCGCAAGGCGCGTGCCGGAACCTGGCCTCGTGATCTTCGGTAGCTGCGACGGCCGTGGCCACCCGAGTTGCCGGCGTGCGTGCCCTCCGCCGTGTACCGCAGCCCCCAACGCGTGGTCGGGCCAGACCGGTCTGGCCCCGGCGCGTTGGCAGCAAAACACCATGACGCGGTCACAACCCGGAGGGATCGACGCACTACAGGGACAGATGCAGGCGCTCGGCGTGCTCGCCCCACCGGCCTCGGAGCCGCAGCCGGAACCGGCCTCATCGCCGTGCGCGGTACTCGCGCGTCGCGCCGCCGGCGATGCCCGCGGCGCCATCGCCGTCGCCGCGCGCGAGCACGGGCCCACCCTGGGCCGCCTGTGCATGGCGATGCTGGGCAGCCAGGCCGACGCCGACGAGGCGGTGCAGGAGACCCTGCCGAGGCGCACCGCGGCCTCGCCGGGTTTCGCGGCGACGGCACCGCGCGCGCCTGGCTGTGCGGCATCGCGCGCCACGTGTGCGTGCGCCGGCTCGCCGCGCGCAAGAAGCACCGCGCGGCTGCTCGAGGCGGTGCCGGAGGCCGACGGCGCCGACGAGGCGTTCCGCAGCCGTCAGCGCGCGCGCGTGGTGCGGGCGGCGCTGCGCAGCTGCGCCCCAGCGATCGCGAGCCGCTGGTGCTTCGCTTCGTCGCCGATCTCGACTACCGGGAGGTCGCCGCCGTGCTCGGCGTCGACGAGCCCGCCGCGCGCAAGCGCGTGAGCCGTGCCCTCGCGCAGCTCCGCGCCACCTTTGCCACCGAGGAGCTCCCGTGACGACTGCTGCCTGCCAGGCCTGCCTCGACGCGATGGCGTCGCTGCTCGACGACGATGCCGCCGCGCTCGCCGCCCACGCCGATCACCTCGCGACCTGCGAGGCGTGCCGCGACGCGCGCCACGACGCCGAGACCCTCGCGCGCGGTGGCCGCGGCCGGCGCCGATCACGCGCCGGGTGACGACCTCGCGGCGCGGGTGCTGGCCGCGATCGACGCCGAGGCCGCGGCGCCAGCGCCTGCGCCTGCGCCGACGGCGCCGACGGCGGCGACACCACCGCGCCGAGGGCGCACGCTCGGGCTCGGGCTCGGCCTCGCCGGGCTCGGCGCGCTCGCGGCCACCACCGCGCTGGTGGTGCGCAGCGGCGACGACGCGGCCACGCCGAGGGCGTCGGTGGCGGCGTCGACCTCGGGCGTCGCCGGCGAGGTCGCGCGCATCGAGCGCAGCGGGCCGGGCGTCGGCGGGCTGACGCTGGCCCACGCCGGAGGCTGGCAGCCGGCGGCCGCCGGCGCCACCGTCGCCCTCGGCGGCGCCGCGCGCACCGACGAGCGCACCCGGGCCTGGCTGACCCTCGCCGATGGCTCGCGGGTCGTGCTCGACGCCGACAGCGAGCTCGCGCTCGGCGTCGACGGCTGGCGCCTGGTGCGCGGCCGCGTGGTCGCCGACGTCGCCGCGCGCGCGCGCATCGCCACCGCGCGTGGCGTGCTCGACGTCGCCGGCGCGCGCCTGATGGTCACCGCCGGCGCCGACGACGTGCTGGTGCGGGTCGCGCGCGGCTCGGTGGCGCTCGGCACCACCGAGGTCCGCGCCGGCGAGGAGGCCACCCTGCTCGCGACCGGCGCGCCGCGCGTGGTCGCGGTGCCGGCAGCGTCGCGCGAGCTGGCGTGGGCCGAGCGGGAGGTCGACGACGAGCCCGCGCCCAGCGGCCTCGGCTCGCTGCGCGCCTACAAGCCCGGCGAGTCGCGCGATCGCGACTGGCCGCTGGCGCTGGCCGAGCACGCGGTGGCGGTGCGCATCGCGGGCCCGCTCGCGCGGACCGAGATCACCGAGACCTTCCGCAACGACAGCAGCGAGACCCTCGAGGGCGTGTTCCAGTTCCCGCTGCCGCCCGACGCCAAGATCGACGACCTCGCCCTCGACGTCGAGGGCGGCTTCGAGCACGGCGCGTTCGTCGAGTCGGCGCGCGCCGACAAGATCTGGAAGGGCGTCATCGACAAGGCGGCGCCCAAGCAGCTCCGGCGTGGCCCGATCTGGTCACCGAGCAGGTGACGATCTGGGTGCCGGGGCCGTGGCGCGATCCGGCGCTGCTCGACTGGCAGCGCGGCGGTCGGGTCGAGCTGCGGGTGTTCCCGATCCCCGCCGGTGGCAGCTGCACGATCAAGCTCGCCTACACCCAGGTGGCGACCCCACGCGGCGATCGCCGGCAGTACGCGTATCCGCTGGCGGCCTCGGCCGACGCGTCGACGGCGGCCGAGCGCTTCTCCGTCGACGTCGAGGTGCGCGGCGCGCGCGCGGGTGGCGTCCACGCCGCCGGCTACGACCTGGCCGCGGTTCCTGCCGATGACGGCGTCGCCCGCCTGCGCTTCACCCAGGGCGCGTTCGTGCCCAGCGGCGATCTGCGGATCTCCTACCAGCCCGAGGACGCCGACGCCGAGGTGCGGGCCTGGACCTTCGCCGGCGCCGCCGCGCTCGCGCCCGACGAGGTGCTCGCGGCCAAGCGCAAGGTCGGCAACGATCCGGTCGTGGTGGCCGCGCAGCGCGCCATCGCCGCCGACGTGCGGCCGACCGCGGTGCTGGCGCTGCGGCCGGAGCTGCCGCGCTGGCGCCAGGCGCGCGATCGCGACTACGTGGTCGTCCTCGACGCCAGCGAGTCGATGGTGGGCGAGCGCTGGCGGCGGGCCCAGGCCCTGGCCCAGCGTCTCACCGGCGAGCTCGATGGCCGCGATCGCGTGACCTGGATGACCTGCCACGACGAGTGCGCGGCCGCCGGCCCGCTGGCGCCGGCGAGCGCCGCCCAGACCTCCACGCTGACGAGCTGGCCTCGACGGGCAACGCCTCGGGTGGCGCCTCGATCCGGTGGCGGCGGTGCGCGCGGCCGCGGCGTCGGCGCCGGCCGCCGGTGATCGCGAGCGCTGGATCCTGTACGTGAGCGACGGCGGCGCCACCACCGGCCTGCGTCGGGTCGCCGATCTCGAGGACGCGGTCGCCGAGCTGGTCGCCGCCGACGGCGCGCTGCGGGTCGGCACCGTCGCCATCGGCCACGACGCCGACGCCGCGGTGCTCGGCGCGCTCGCGCGCGGCGGCGGGGGCTCGGCGCTGGCGTGGACGCCGGGCCAGGCGTCGGCGACGTCGCCCGCGCCGCCCTCGACAGCACCGCCGGGGTCGGCCTGCGCGGCGCCACCGTCGAGCTGCCGCCGGGCCTCGTCGATCTGGCGCCGAGCAAGCTGCCGACCGTGGTCGCCGGCGACGAGGTCCTGCTCGCGGCCCGGGTCGAGGCCCCGGCCGGGGTGGTGCGCGGCGACGTGATCCTGCGCGGCACCGTCGGCGGCGAGGCCTTCGAGCAGCGCGACCCGCTCGAGCTCGCCGTCGCCACCGGCGCCGGCAACCGGTTCGTGCCGAAGGTGTGGGCGTCGCTGGCCATCGACGAGCTCGACCGCAGCGGCGCGCCCGAGGATCGCGCGCGCGCGGTGGCGATGTCGCAGGCCTACGGCGTGATGTCGCGCCACACCTCGCTGCTGGTGCTCGAGTCGCAGGCGATGTTCGACGCGTTCGGCATCGATCGCCGCAGCGCGGTGGCCAGCTGGACCGGCGAGGACGACGTCGAGGAGGCCGTTGCCGTCGGCCAGATCGACTACGCGCCGCCGTCGGCGGAGCCCACGATCGCCCTCGGCGCCGGCAAGGCCGCGGCCCGGGCGGCGACGCTCGACGACGAGGACGCGGGCTGGGCGACGTCCACCGACGTCGCCGCCGAGAAGAGCCGCGACGCGCCGAGGCAGCGTCCCGCCCTGACGACGCGCCGACCGTCGGCGCCGGCGATGCCGGACCTGGCGCCGCCGCCGCGGCCGGGGATGATCGCGCGCACCGAGACCCGGGTGATGCAGCGCGTGTGGCGTCGGGTCGCGGCGGTGCAGGCGCCTCGCGATCGCGCCCGACGCGGTGGCCGCGGCGCGCGACGCGCTTGCGGCGCAGCCCGCACAGCCGCGAGCGCCACCGCGATCTGGTGCAGGCGCTGGCCTTCGCCGGCGACGTCGACGGCGCCGTCGCAGTGGCCACCTCGTGGCGCGAGCGCGACGCCCTCGACCCCGAGGCCCTCGACTACCTCGCCGATCTCCAGGGTCGGCGCGGCCAGCGCGACCTCGCGCTGCGCAGCCTCGGTGGCACCGTCGATCTCGACCCCGATCGGATCGAGCGCCACGAGCGGCTGGCCGAGGCGCTCACCGCCGCCGGGCGCCTGCGCCAGGCCTGCGCGCATCGCCTGGCCATCGCCAGCCTGGCCTCGACCGAGCCTGGCCGCGCCGCCGACGCCATGCGGTGCGCCCGCGCGCTGGGGCAGGGCGGCGACGCCAGCCGCATCGCCCGCGCGCTGCCGAGCGACAAGGCGCGCCTCGCCGCGGAGAAGCTCGTCGGCGCGAGCGCGCCGGCGGCGACCCCGCGCGGTGATCTGGTGGTGCGCGCGACCTGGCAGGACGGCGGTGAGCTCGACCTGTCGATCGTCACCGGCTCCGGTCGCCGCTGGTCGTGGCAGGGCGGCCGCAGCGGCCTCGCCGTCGACGGCGCCCTCGATCGCGCGACCGAGGTGCTGGCGGTGCGCAAGCTGCCGCGCGGCAGCTACCGCATCGCGGTGCGCCGCCCCGCCGGCGCGCCGGCCGGGATCGCGCGCGGCACCGTCGAGATCGTCGCCCTCGGCGAGCGGCGCACGCTGCCCTTCGAGCTCGTCGGCGAGCGCGTCGTCGTCGGCGACGTCAAGGTGCGCCTCGAGTCGCAGCTGGTGCCGTACCAGGGGCCGACGCCGAGCGTCCGCCCGCCGCCGGTGACCCCGCGGCGGCCGGAGCCCTCGATCTTCGAGTAGCCCGGCGGCGCTGACCAGCCGGCTGGCCAGCGCGCGCGCGGAGCCCGAGCGATCGCGCGGCCTTGCGGAGGCACGCGCCCTGCACAGCCCGCGCGCATGAACCGTGCGCTGGCTACCGTCCTGGCCATCCTGCCGTGCGCGGCGCTGGCGGCCTGCGAGGGCGGCGGCGATCCCTACGAGCGCGGCGACGGCGTCGACGTGCTCGGCGACGACGACAAGGGCGATGGTGCCGGCGGGGTCGAGGTGGTCGGGCGCCTGGCGCCGGGAACCGTCGACGGCCAGCTCACCAGCGCCACGCCGCGGGTCGCCTACGTGTTCCCGGCCAAGGCCGGCGCCCGGATCGACCTCGAGGTCACCCGCGCCGGCACCTCGAGCGGCCTCGACACCGTGCTTCGCGTGCACGGGCCGCGCGGCGTCGACGGCACCTACCGCACCACCCTCGCCGAGGACGCCGACGCCGGCTACGGCCGGCTCTCGAAGATCTCCGGGCTGACCGCGCCGGCCGACGGCTTCTACCTGGCCGAGGTCGCGCTGGCGCCGGGCGCGACGATCTCGGCGCCGCGCTCGATCCGGCTGGCGCTCACCTGCGGCGACGGCGCCTGCGCCAGCACCGAGCCGGTCGCCCCGCCCGGGCTGGAGCTGCGCTGGGTCGACGGCGCCGCCGAGTACCGCGCGCTCGCCGCGCAGGCGTACCGCGGCGCGACCGCGCGCCTCGAGGCGCTGGCCACCGCCGGGGCGCTGCCGGCGGCGTTCGCGGTGGTGCTCGACGTCGACGAGACCTCGCTGTCCAACGTGCGCTACCAGGCCGAGCGCGCCGTGCTCGGGGTCGGCTACTCGAGCGCGAGCTGGCTGGCGTGGACGCAGCGGCGCGCGGCGACCGCCATCCCCGGCGTCGCCGGCTTCCTGGCCGCGGTCAAGGCGCACGGGGGCACGGTCGCCTTCGTCACCAACCGCAAGGCCGGCGCCGAGTGCACCGCCACCCGCGCCAACCTGCTCGCCGAGGGGCTGCCCGTCGACGGGCTCTACTGCCGCGGCGGCACCAGCGACAAGAACCCGCGGTTCCAGGCCATCGAGGCCGGGACCGCTGCCGGCCTGCCGGCGCTGCCCATCGTCATGTACATCGGCGACAACATCGCCGACTTCCCGGGCCTGTCGCAGGACCTCGCCGGCGAGCCCGAGGACGCCTACGCCGAGTTCGGCGCCGACCTCTTCGTCATCCCCAACCCGATGTACGGGTCGTGGGAGGCCACCACCTGACGCCTCAGCTCCGGTAGTCGGCGTTGATCTCGACGTAGCCGTGGCTGAGGTCGCACGCGAGGTAGTGCGCGCGATGGCGGCCGGCGCCGAGGTCGATCGTGATCGCGTACTGCGGGCGCTTCATCACGGCGGCCGCGCGCGCCTCGACGTAGCCCGGCGCCTGGGCGCCGCGGGTCACCACCCGGACGTCGCCGATCGACAGCGCCAGGCGATCGGGCCGCACCGGCACCGACGCGTTGCCGACCGCGCACAAGAGCCGCCCCCAGTTGGGATCGCCGCCGGCGATCGCGGTCTTCACCAGCGGTGAGGTCGCGACCCGCCGGGCCACCGCCTGCGCGGCGCGCGCGCTCGCGGCCCCGGTGATCTCGATGCGCACCACGTGGTGGACGCCCTCGCCGTCGCCCATCAGCTGGGTCGCGAGGTCGTCGAGCAGCTCGGTGAGCGCGGCGCCGAACGCCGCCAGCGAGCGCCCCGCCAGCGCCGGCCCGGTGGCGCCGCTGGCGAGCACCGCGAGGGTGTCGTTGGTGGAGGTGTCGCCGTCGACGGCGATGGCGTTGTAGGTCGGCTCGACCGCGGCCCGCACGCAGCGATCGAGGGCGCGCGGCGCGATCGCGGCGTCGGTGACCACGAAGGTCAACGTCGTCGCCATGTTCGGCATGATCATGCCGGCGCCCTTGGTGCAGCCGAGCAAGGTGAGGCGGTGGCGGCCGACCGCGAACTCGCGGCGCGCGACCTTGGCCCGCTTGTCGGTGGTGAGGATGGCGTGGGCGAAGTCGCGCCAGCCGTCGTCGCGCAGGCCCGCGCCGGCGGCGGCGATGCCGCCGGCGATCTTCGGCATCGGCAGCGGCTGGCCGATCACGCCGGTCGAGGCGACCAGCACCTGGCCGGCGGTGCAGCCGATCTGGGTCGCGGCCATCGCCGCCATCGCGCGGGCGTCCTTGTGGCCCTGCGCGCCGGTGCAGGCGTTGGCGTTGCCGCTCGAGACGACCACGCCGCCGAGCTTGCCCCGGGTCTTGGCCATCGCCGCGCGGGCCAGGCGCACCGGCGCCGCCGGCACCCGGTTCTGGGTGAACACCGCCGCCGCGCTGGCCGGGGCCCGGGTCGCGATCAGGCCGACGTCGAGCCCGGCCTTGGCCTTGATGCCGCCGCGGGCGCCGGCGAAGCGAAAGCCGGGGCACGTCCAGGTGTCGACGGAGTCGGGCGTGCGCGTGCGCTGGGCCATCGCGCGCAGCCTACCCGAGCGCGGCCGCGTCCGCGCGCCTTCGCGCCGGGTCTCGTCCGCGACGCGCGCGCGCGAAGGAGGCCACCCGGCGTCGGCGCGGCGTCGTCCGGCGCGCGCTACGATGCACCATGGCGCGAGCTCGTGCGGCGGTGTGGGTGCTGGTGGTGGCGTGGGGCGGCTGCGGTGCTGGCCCCGGGCCAGCCGGGCCGAGGGCCGGCGCGTCGATCCCGCTGGTGGCCCTGCTCGGTCAGCCACTCGAGGCGCCCGCCGTCGTCGAATTCACCGCGGGCGTCACCCCGACGGAGTCGGCCGCCGACGAGCGCCGCTGGCCCGTCGTCGGCAAGGACTTCGCGTGCGACCTGGTGGCGCTGCGCGGCTCCGTCGCGGGCGCGCAGGTCTGGCGCACGTCCTCGCTCACCTGCGCGCGCGCGACCCCCGCCGCGCGTGCCGGCGCCTACGCCGGAGGCTTGCCCTCGGGCCTGACCTGGGCGTCGAGCGAGCACGCGTTTCGTCGCGCGGCGTACGAGGCCGCGCCGATCCGCGAGCGGTTGTCGTCGGACGGCCACGACGAGGGGACGTTCGCCGGGCGGCCCTTGCCCAGCATCGACGCGGTGACGTTCACCTTCCCGCGGGCGCGTCTGTTTCCGGTCGCGATCGCGGCGGCGCCGCCGCCGACCGAGCCGGCCACGCCCACCGAGGGATGGTGGGCGACCTGGCAGGCCCAGGCGCGCACCTACGGGTTCACCGAGCGCGAGCGCCGCTTCGTCCGCATCGACGTGCCGACCGGCACCAACCAGGGCAGCGGGCGGGTGACGCTTCCGACCACACCGGGGCGGCGGTACGTGGTGATCGCGTGGGTGGAGTTCGCCGACGGCGGCAACCTCGCGCTCGTCGGCACCCGCGCGGAACCCCGACCCAAGATCGGGCCGATCGCCAACACCGCCGTCGGCATGGTCTGGTACGGCGGGGCCGTGGCCAGCGGCGACCAGCTCGTCGTCGAGGTCGCGGCGAACAACGCCAGCGTCCACACGCGGTGCAGCCTGTGGCTGTTTCACGCCGACGGGGCGCCCGCGCCCTGACGACGCCGACGGCGCGCGCGGCCCGGCGGCCCGGCGGTCAGCCCTCGGCGGCCTCGGCCTCGTCCTTGCCGTGGCACTTCTTGTACTTCTTGCCGGAGCCGCACGGGCACGGATCGTTGCGGCCGACCTTGGGGCGCTCGCGGCGCACGGTCTCGGCCTTGGCGACCTCCTCGCCGTGCTCGCCGGCGGCCTCGGGCTCGCCCGGCTTGCGGGCGGCGGGGCCGATCTTGCGGGCGCCGGGCGCGGTGGCGCGACCGCCGCGGCGCGCACCCGCGCCCTCGGCCTCGTCGGTCTTGCCGGCGGCGCCGGCCTCGACCATCGTGCGCGCGCGCTGCTCGAGGGTCGGCACCTGCTCGGCCTCGCGCTGGATCTGCACGTGGAAGAGCTTGCTCGCCGCGTTGGCCTGGATACGGCCCATCATCTCGGCGAACAGGTCGTAGCCGGCCTTCTTGTACTCCTTCTTCGGATCCTTCTGGCCGTAGCCCTGCAAGCCGATGCCCTCGCGCAGGGCCTCCATCGTCTTGAGGTGCTCGATCCACTGCGCGTCGATCTCCTCGAGCAGGAAGTGCCGCGCGAAGTACATCATCCACGGCCGCGACAGCTCGGCCTCGCGCTCGTGCAGGCGGGCCTCGACCTTGGGCCAGATCTGGGCGGCGAGCTCGTCGACGGTGCCGGGCTGCAGCTCGAACTCGAGGCCGAACTGCTCGCCGAGGGCGTCCTCGAGGGCGTCGAGGTCCCAGGTGTCGTCGGGGACCTCGCTCGAGCAGTACTGCTCGAGCAGGCCGCCGACCCGGGCGTCGGCGAGATCGTGCACGCGCTCGCGCTGCTGCACCATCGACGCCGCGACGCCCTCGGTCGCGAAGTCGATGAGCTTGCCGCGGTCGCCGGCGTAGCGCTTCTCGACGTCGAGCAGCGCGCCGTACTGGCGCCACAGCTCGCCGCGCAGGATGCGCCAGCCCGGCCGCGGATCGGCGGGCTTGCCGAGCTTGGCGTCCTCCTCCTGCTGGGCGCTGCGCGCCTGCACCGCCTCGACCAGCTCCGCCACCTTCGGCCGCAGCTCCGGCACCAGGCCCTCGACGCTCCAGTCGCCGCTGACGGTCACCGGCGGCGACGGCTCGACGCCGCGCTCGATCTCGGCCTCCGACAGCTCGGGCTGGTAGCGGCCCTCGAGCACCTGCCGGCGCAGCGCGTAGATGGTCTTGCGCTGCTGGTTCATCACGTCGTCGTACTCGAGGACGTTCTTGCGCTGATCGAAGTTGCGACCCTCGACCTTCTTCTGCGCGTTCTCGATGGAGCGCGTCACCATGCCCGACTCGATCGGGGTGTCGTCGTCGAGGCCGAGCCGCTCCATCAGGCCGGTCATGCGATCGAGGCCGAAGATGCGCAGCAGGTCGTCCTGCAAGGACAGGTAGAACCGCGACGCGCCCGGGTCGCCCTGGCGGCCGGCGCGGCCGCGGAGCTGGTTGTCGATGCGGCGCGACTCGTGGCGCTCGGTGCCGATGATCTTGAGGCCGCCGGCGGCGAGCACCTCCTTGCGCTCGGCCTCGCACTGCGCCTTGAACTGCTTGATCAGCTCGGCCTCGCGGGCCGCCTCGTCGAAGGACGCCTCGGTGGCGCCGCGGAACGGCTGGCCGTCGGGGTCGGCGTCGGCGCCGCCGCTGGGCGGCGACGTCACCAGCTTCATCTTCTCCTCCTCGAGGGCCTCCTTGGCCATGAACTCGGCGTTGCCGCCGAGGAGGATGTCGGTGCCACGACCGGCCATGTTGGTGGCGATCGTGATCATGCCCTTGCGGCCGGCCTGGGCGACGACGCCGGCCTCCTTCTGGTGCTGCTTGGCGTTGAGCACGTTGAACGCCAGCCCCTTGTCGCGCAGGAGCTTGGCCATCACCTCGGACTTCTCGACGGAGACGGTGCCGATCAAGACCGGCTGGCCGCGGCCCTGGCACTCGACGACGTCGTCGATGACCGCCCGGAACTTGCCGGCCTCGTTCTTGTAGACGAGGTCGGCCTGGTCGTCGCGCACCATCGGCTTGTTGGTCGGGATGACCACCACGTCGAGCTTGTAGATCTCGTGGAACTCCGGCGCCTCGGTGTCGGCGGTGCCGGTCATGCCCGAGAGCTTCTTGTACATGCGGAAGTAGTTCTGGAACGTCACCGTCGCGAGGGTCTGGTTCTCCTCCTCGATGGTCACGCCCTCCTTGGCCTCGATCGCCTGGTGCAGGCCGTCGCTCCAGCGCCGGCCCGGCATCGCGCGGCCGGTGTCCTCGCTGATGATGACGACCTTGCCGTTGTCGATGAGGTAGTTCACGTCGCGCTTGTAGAGCGTGTGCGCGCGCAGGGCCTGGTGGACGTGGTGGACCAGCTGGATGTTGGCGGCGTCGTAGAGGTTGGTGACGCCGAGCAGCTTCTCGACCTTCTCGTTGCCGTCGTCGGTGAGCATGGCCGAGTGGGCCTTCTCGTCGACGGTGTAGTCGACCTCGCGCTTGAGCCGCGGGATGATCTTGTCGACCGAGACGTAGAGATCGCCCGACTGCTCGGCCGAGCCCGAGATGATGAGCGGGGTGCGGGCCTCGTCGATGAGGATCGAGTCGACCTCGTCGATGACCGCGTAGAACAGGCCGCGCTGGACCATGCGGTCCGGCGAGGTCTTCATGTTGTCGCGCAGGTAGTCGAAGCCGAACTCGTTGTTCTGGCCGTAGGTGATGTCGGAGCGGTAGGCGCGCTGGCGCTCGAGGTCGTCGATGCCGTGGACGATGATGCCGGTGGACAGGCCGAGGAAGCCGTGCAGGCGGCCCATCCACTCGGCGTCGCGCTTGGCGAGGTAGTCGTTGACGGTGACGACGTGCACGCCCTGGCCGGCGAGCGCGTTGAGGTAGGTCGGCAGGGTGGCGACCAGGGTCTTGCCCTCGCCGGTCCGCATCTCGGCGATGCGCCCGGAGTGCAGCACCATCGCCCCGATCATCTGGACGTCGTAGTGGCGCATGCCCAGGGCGCGCTTGCCGGCCTCACGGACCACCGCGTAGGCCTCGCACATGATGTCGTCGAGGGTCGCGCCGTTGTCGAGGCGCTGCTTGAACTCCGCGGTCATGGCCCGCAGCTCGGCGTCGCTCTTGGCCTCGAAGGTGGGCTCGAAGCTGGCGATGCGGTCGATCAGCGGCTGCATCCGCTTGAGCTCCCGCTGGTTCTTGCTGCCGAAGATCTTCTGAAAGAGGCCCATGTGCGGTGGTCCTTACCGCCGGAGGTCCGGCGCCAACAAGGTCGCCGTTCTAGCACCGCGGCGAGGAAAAGGGGCCAGCGGTCGCCCACCGGAAATATTCCCGACCGAGGCTCGGCGCGCCGCTGCCCGTTCGGGCGGGCGCCGCCGCGCCGTGGCCCGCCGGCGTCGCTGGCGGTGCTCGCCGGGCGCGCGGCGGTGGCCCGAAACGCCGACGGGCCCGGCTCGCGCCAGGCCCATCATCGAACCGCGTGGGGAGGGCTCAGTCGGTCCGGCACTCGTCGAACGAGTAGTTCTGGCAGGTGCAGCCCGCGTCGCCGGCCTGGCACGAGGTGCCACCCGAGTTGGTGCAGTTGGTGCCGGTGTACACCGGGGTGCACTCGCTGCGCACCAGGCACAGGCCCTCGGTGTTGAGCACCTCGCAGGCCGGCGGCGCCTCGCAGCTCTCGATGGCGACGCACTCGCCGGTGTAGCAGCCGTCCTTGATGAGCGGCACCTGGGCCGCCGGGCAGGTCGGCGCGCCGAGGTTGCAGGTCAGCTCGCCGGTGCAGGTGCCGGCGTCGGGGTCGGTGCCCGGCATGCAGGTCGAGCGCTCCTCGTCGCACCAGCCGTAGCCGCCGGCGACGGCCTCGGCGTCGGTGCTGCAGTAGCAGCTCTCGGCGCAGCCGCCGAAGGTGTTGGGCTGGGTCGGGTCGCAGTAGCAGCCGGCGGCGCAGTCGTCGTCGGAGTCACACGTGGTTGGCACGCAGGCGCCGGCCGAGCACGAGTAGCCCGGGCCGCACTGGTAGTCGGCGGTACAGGCGCCGGAGCCGCCGTCCGGGTCGCAGCTGTTGCGGGCCTCGTCGCACAGGAAGCCGGGGCCGCAGTCGGCGTCGGTCACGCAGTAGCCGGCCTCCTCGCAGTAGCCGTAGTCCGAGCAGTAGCAGCCGGCGGCGCACTCGGAGTCGCTGTCGCAGTAGAACCCGCCGCCGCCGCAGGAGCCGTCGGTGCACCAGCAGCCGTCGTCGTCGCACTGGTAGCAGCCGCTCGAGTCGCAGAACGAGTACGAGTTGTCTCCCTCCCCGAAGTACAGCGTGCAGCCGGTACCCGCGAGGGCGGTGGCGAGAGCGAAGCAACAGAGCATCGAGAGCCGCTTGATCGACATGGCGTGTGAGTCCTCCCTCGGAAGTACGTGTTCGTGACCGCAGGCTTAAGCACGCCACGTGCCATTCTGACAGGCGCTCGGAACTCGGCGAGATGCCTCGCATCCGGGATCGGCGACCGCTCGGTGGTTGGGCCGGTGCGGCCGAGGTCTGACAGAAATGCCCGGATCTGCGGGTCCGGGTGTGGAGTGACTCGACGGCTTTGCCACGGCCTGCCGGGCCGTGCCCACCATCCCCGGATTCCCGGCCGCGCTCGTCGGCAATGACCCCGTCAACGAATCTTCACGCTGGGTGTGGTCGCCGATTCACAGTGCCCCGGCGCCCCGGGCGCGGGAGTCGACCGCCCGGATGGTCTCGGTCAGGTCGTGGCGCGGGGCCAGGCCGAGCTCGGCGACCGCGCGGCCGCCGTCGACCATGCAGACGTAGCGGATGAAGTCGAGCTCGGGCACCGGGTAGCCCGACAGGCCGAGGCGAAACGCCAGCGACAGGATCGGGGTCGCCAGCGGGTGCGGGATCGGCACCGTGCGGCGCCCCAGCACCCGCGCGATCTCCGACAGCGGCACCTGGCCGGGGCCGGCGACGTTGTAGATGCCGCGCACGCCGGGGCGCAGCGCGGCGACGATGGCGTCGACGACGTCGAGCTCGTGGATGGGCTGCAGCATCGGATCGAAGCCGAGCAAGGTCGGCAGCGGATCGAGGCGCAGGTAGTTCGACGGCGCGTTGTGGACGCTGCCGAGGATGTGCACCGGCCGCAGGATCACCGTCTCGGTCTCGCGCGCCCGCCACAGGAACGTCGACACCAGGTGATCGAGCTCGACGATGGCGCGCATGTCGGGGAACCGCTGCGCCGCCAGCATCGGCGCGTCCTCGGTGAGGAACTGCGGGTTCTCCGGGCGCGGGCCATAGACGTTGGCCGACGACAGCAGCACCACCTTGGGCACCCCGTAGGCCGCGGCGTGCTCGAGCAGGGCGGCGGTCCCGCGGATGTTCCAGGCGTACAGCTCCGCCGGCGTGGCCCGCGGATCGTGGAGCACGCCCATGTGGACGAGCGCGTCGATGCGGCCGGTGGCGCCGCCGCGGCGGAACACGTCGCGCGCTTGCTTGGAGCGCAGGTCGACCTGGTGGTGGACCACGTCCTTGGGGCGGCCCGGCAGCGGCCGGCGATCGAGCCCGACCAGCGCGAAGCCAGGATCGCGGTGCAGGCGCGCGGTGAGCAAGCGGCCGAGGCGGCCGGCGATGCCCGTGATGACGACGGTGCGCGGCGGCGCCTCCGCGAGCTCACCAGAAGACATGGCGTCGCTCCCGCAGGCCCACGTGGAGCATCGACTCGAGCCGGCGCTTGACCGCGCCGACCATCTCGGCGACCGCGCCGTCGTCGTCGTCGGGGCCGTGCGCGAAGTAGAGCGGCGCGCCGAAGTAGAGCCGGTAGCGCACGGGCAGCGGCACGATCGGCGTGAACGGTGGGTACGGCACGATCGGCAGCGACGGCAGGCCGAGCACCCGCGCCACCCGCGCCAGATTGATGGCGGGCGCCTGCTCCTCGGAGCCGATCACCGCGACCGGCACGATGGGCGCGCGCAGCTCGAGCGCGAGGCGCAGGAAGCCAGTGCCGAACGGCTGCAGCTGGTAGCGCCTGGTGAACGACTTGCTCACGCCGCGCACGCCCTCGGGGAACACCAGCACCACCTCGTCGTCGGCCAGGAGCCGGCGACAGTTCTCGGCGTGCCCACGATCTGGCCCCAGCGACCGAACAGGTACGACGCGAACGGCAAGGACGGCACCAGGTGCTCGACCATCGCCCGGACCAGGCGTGGCGTCGCCGGCTCGAGGGCGGCGGCGGCGGCGATGATCGCGGCGTCGTAGGGAGCTGGCCGGCGTGGTTGGCGACCAGGAGCACCCGCCCGGTCGCCGGCAGGTGCTCGATGCCGTGCGTCTCGGTCCGGAAGTAGTAGCGATACAACAGGCGCGTGACGCCGAGGACTCGGCGCAGGTCGGGCCGCGAGGCGCCGAAGGGATCGAAGCCGTGCTCGTTGTCGCGCAGGGCGAGCGCGGCGACGCGGCCGTCGAGGTCGTCGGCGGAGGCGCGCGCGAGATCCTCCAGCACACCCACGGCGCCAGTGTCGGCGGGCGGCGCCGAGGCTGTCAACGCGCGCGGGCGCGCGCCAGCATCTGCCTCGATGCCCACCTTCGTCGACGTCGCCTACCGAGGCCTGCCGCTGGCCGCGCGCGCCCGGGTGACCGCTGCGTCTCCCGAGCTGGTCTACGTCGAGCTGCCGCAGCCGATGCCGGTCGGGTCCGAGATCGAGCTCACCGTCGACGCCGTCCGCGTCGCCGCGGTGGTGCGCGCGGTGCACGAGCAGGTGGCCGGCGGCGCCGGCGAGGACCGGCCGCCGGGCATGGCGGTGGCGGCGCTCGCCGGTGACGCCGCCGCGACCGCGGCGTGGATCTCGCTCACCGCCGACGCCGAGCCGATGCCGGCACCGCCCGGCGTGCGCGCGACGCAGGAGCTCAGCGCCGACGAGCTGCAGTCCGCCGCCGCGATCGCGGCCCAGACCGAGCGCGCCGCCGCCATCGAGCCGGGCACCGACGTCCGTCGGCGGACCCGGGAGATGAGCTCGCAGGAGATCGCCGCCGCGGCCCAGGCCGCCGACACCATCAACGCGCCGATCCGGCCGGTGCGGGCGTCGGTGCGTCGCGAGCCCGAGGCCCTCGTCGACGACGGCCGCGCCACCGTGGTGATGCCCGCCGTCGATCCCGCGGTGGTCGAGGCGGCCACCGCGGCGGCCCGCGCCGACGCCGGCGACACCACGGTGATGGAGGCGGTCGCGCCGAGCGCGTCGATGTCGATGGGGGTCGCGGCCGCCGTCGACGGCGCCGAGGCCTCGGGCGGCATGGACGCCCTCCGACGACGCCGAGGCGTCGGGCGCGATGCCGGCCGCCGAGGGCAGCGCGGCGCCGGCGAGCAAGCCGGCCAAGAAGAAGCGCGGCCGACGGCGCTGACGCGCGGCGCGGTCAGTCGTCGAGCTGCAACGTCCGCGTCTCGAGATCGAGGCGGGCGCGCGCGCCCAGCGGCAACGTGTGGTTGCGCGCGCCATGGCCGATGGGCAGGCCGCGGGCGCCGACGCGACCGGCGGCGCGCAGGCGCTCGTCGACGGTGGCCAGAGCCGGCGCCGGATCGTCGACGGCGCCCGCGGCCAGCGGGGGATCGGTGCAGCGGGTGAGATCGCCCACCATGACCGCCTCGACCTGGGCCAGCGCGCCGGCGTTGGCGAGCTGGGTCAGATCGCGATCGATCGCGTAGGGGCGCTCGCCGACGTCCTCGATCGCGAGCAACGCGCCGGCCATCGGCATCGCCCACGGCGTGCCGACGAGCTGCGCCAGCATCGTCAGGTTGCCGGCGACCAGGCGGCCCGCGACGACGCTGCCGGGGGCGCCGAGCGGCACCAGCTCGGTCGCCAGGGGCGTCGGCGGCGGCGCGCCGAGGAGCGCGTCGACCAAGGCGCGCAGGTCGGCGGTCGGGAGATCGGCGAGCTGCACCAGCACCGGCCCGTGCAGCGGCCGGACCCCGGCGTGGAGCGCCCACGCCAGGAGCGCGGTGCCGTCGGAGAACCCGAGCAGCGGCTTGGGATCGGCGCGCAGCGCGGCGACGTCGAGGCGATCGAGGATCCGGCTGAGGCCGTGGCCGCCGCGCGCCATCACGATCGCGCGCACGTCGGGATCGCGCAGCAGCGCGTTGAGCTCGTCGGCGCGCTCGTCGTCGCTGCCGGCGAGGAAGCCCTGCGGTGCGCCGCCGTCGAGCAGGCGCTGCGCGACCGGGCCGAGTCGCAGGCGCAGGTGGGCGCCGAGCAGATCGACCCCGGGCCGCAGGCGCGACGGCGGGCACGGCCCCGACGGCGCGCACACGCCCACCTTCGCGCCGGTCGGCACCGGCGGCGGCGTGATCGCGTCGGCCAGGAGGTCGCCCATGATCAGTGGACGAACGGGCTGTCGTCGTCGTCGGGCTCGGGCACCTCGACGGCGCCGAAGCGCTCCTCGTAGCGCTCCATGTTCTTCTGCAGCGCGAGCAGCAGGCGCTTGGTGTGCTTGGGCGACGAGATCACGCGGGTGCGGACCTTGGCGCGCCCGGAGCCGGGCTGCAGGAACGCGAAGTCGAGGCAGAACTCGTTGTCGCTGTGGTTGATGAGGACCAGGTTGGCGTACTGCCCCTGGGCCACGTCGTCGTCGATCTGCACCTGGATCTTGGGCCGCGGCTCGTCCGGCATGGGGCGCACAGGGTAGCGCGACGCTGGCGCCGAAACGACAAACGCGCCGCTGGCCATCGGCGCGAAGGCGGCGGGCCAAGCCGCGCCGGCGACCGCCGCCGAGATCGCGAGCGCCCGAGCGACACCGGCGCCGAAACGACAAAGGCTCCGATGGTCACTGCCGCGGAGATCGCGGGCGCCGAAACGACAGAGGCCGCGCGGGCCACCGCCGCGCAGATCGCGGGCGCCGAAAAGACAAAGGCTCCGATGGGGTGAACCATCGGAGCCGGGCGCAGAGCACGAAGAGCTACTTGTTGCCTACAGCGACGGCTTGAGTTGATGAGGGGGGGGAGGGGGAACCTCAAGCCTTCGTCGAGTCGAAACGTTTGCTCAACGTGTCGCGCGTTTGAACCTTTCGCTGCTCGGATGGGGGGGGGAGGGGGAGAGAAGCCGAGCAGCTTTGGAAGAACGGACAGCGGGGGATGGGGGGAGGTTGCTGTCCGCTCTTGGATAAGTACTTGAGCAACGTCCGTTCCAATTTCCGCGGAGGGTGTTGGGGGGATCGGCTGTTGAGATTTCGGGGTGTTGGCGGAGGCGCGGCGGGGATGGGTGTCGCCAGCTGTTGCCTTGATGGCCACTCGACCCGCCAGTGATGTCGACATGAGTTCTCAGCAGCCGCGGATTTGGTAAGCCGGGACACAGGGTGAGAGGGGAGGAGGGAGATCGGTCACGGGCACGGGCACGGGCACGGGGAAGGAGAGGAGGCAATATGTCGGCGATGCGCGCGCTTGGCCTCGACATCGGCTCCCGGACCATCGGCCTGGCCAAGAGCGACGAGCTCGGCCTGGCGGCGCATCCGCTCGAGGTGCTCGCCCGTGCCGGCACCGCGGCCGACGTCGCCGCCATCCTCGCGGTCCGCGAGCGCCTCGAGGCGGAGGTGATCGTCGCCGGCATGCCCGTCGAGCTGTCGGGCCGCGAGGGCCCGCGCGCGCGTCGGGTCCGGGTGCTGCTCGACGCCCTGCGCGCCGCGCTGCCGCCGGGCGTCGCCCTCGAGGAGCAGGACGAGCGCTTCACCACCGCCGAGGCCGAGCGGGTGTTGCTCGCGGCCGACGTGTCCCGCGCGCGCCGCAAGCTGGTCATCGACAAGCAAGCCGCCGCGCTGATCTTGCAAGGATGGCTCGACGCTCGCCGGCGGCGCGCGTCGGTTTAGGGGTAAGGTCGCACCGCTAGGGGGTGTCCCTATTCAGACCGTCGAGCGAGACCAAGCAGTTCGAGGTGATGGCGGGCGCACGCCCGCAGCGCAGGGAGGAGCGTGGTGGCCCCACGTCACGAGCGAGCGAGGACGTACGCCCGCGAGCGCCGGAAATGCGTCGGTCGCAGCCGACGGTCTGGACAGGGACACCCCCTAGATGTCGCGGCGCTCGTTTCGCACCGGCCTGGCGATCGTGGTCGGCACGCTCGTCGTCGCTGCCATCGTGGTCGGGCTCCTCGCCCGCAGCGCGCTCCACTACCCCGACACCCGTCACGCCGGCGCCGGCCGCGAGGTCGAGGTCGAGATCAAGCCGGGCATGGCGTTCCCGTCGGTGTCGTCGCTGCTCGCCAGCCGCGGCGTGATCGCGCGGCCGACCTGGTTCCGCCTGTTCGCGATGTACCGCGGCGACACCACCCGGGTGAAGACCGGCACCTACAAGCTGCGCGACGACCTGACCCCGCGCCAGGTGCTCGCGACCCTGGTCGCCGGGGTCAAGGACGTCACCGTCACCGTGACCCTGCCCGAGGGGCAGCACATGCTCGAGTACTTCGCGCGGCTCGGTGGCCAGTGTCCCGCCGGCGAGGCCCGCGCGTGTCCGCGGGTGACCGACGCCGCCGCGCTGCTCGCGCTCGCGCGCGACAAGGAGTTCCTCGCCGCGCACGGCATCCCGGGCGACAGCGTCGAGGGCTACCTGTTCCCCGACACCTACTCGTTCCGCGTCGACGAGGCGCCGGCCAAGGTGCTCGGCCGCCTCATCACCCGCCACCAGCAGGTGTGGCGCGAGCTGGCCCAGGTCCACGCGCGCGAGCTGGCGCGGGTCAAGGATCGCCTCGGCTGGACCGATCGCGACGTCCTGGTGATGGCGTCGATCGTCGAGAAGGAGGCGGTGGTCGCCGCCGAGCGCCCGCGCATCGCGCAGGTGTTCATCAACCGCCTCGTCGAGCCGGAGTTCAAGAGCCGCCGGCTCGAGACCGATCCCACCATCCGCTACGGCTGCACCGTGCCGGAGACCAAGAGCGCCGCGTGCCAGGCCTGGGACCCGACCCAGCGCTTGCGCCGGGCCCAGCTCGACGACGTCGACAACCCGTACAACACCTACCGCCACGCCGGCCTGCCGCCCGGGCCGATCTCGAATCCCGGTCGCAGCGCGATCGAGGCGACGATGGATCCCGACGGCTCGAAGTTCTTCTACTTCGTGGCCAAGGCCGAGGGAGCCTCCGAGCACGTGTTCAGCCGCACGTACGACGAGCACAAGGCCGCGGTCGCCCGGTACGTCAAGAGCCAGGACTAGGGGCGGTCCCTCGTCAGACCGTCGCGGCGGCTCGACGCTGCGGCCGTGGTCGCCGTCGTCAGCGTCGAAGCCTGGCGTGTCCGGCGGGGACCCGTCCCCATCCGCGGGGAACGGCCCACGGCACGCGCAATCATGTATTCGACAAGAATACGAAATGCGTGCACAAGGCTTCGAAATTGATTATCTTCCATCCTGAGTCTTGGTAGACAGGTTGGGTCACGAGAACACAATTTTCGACTGCCAAGGAAACCATCGATGCGTACCTCTCCTCATCTGTTTGTCGTGCTCGCGGGCGCCATGCTGGCGGCCTCGTGCGTGGACCTGTCGACCAGCGACGACCGCCAGTCGGTCGAGGCTGGCTGCGACTCCTCCGGCGCTGAGCCGCTGCCCGGGACCGGGGAAGCTCTGCGGAGGTCGACGCCGACTGCGACGCCGGCCTCGAGTGCGAGCACGGCGCGTGCGCGCCGCATGGCGGCGACGACGGCGCGTGCACGCCCGGGACCGGGGCGGCCTGCGAGGTCGACGCCGACCGCGACGCCGGCCTCGAGTGCGAGCACGGCGCGTGCGCGCCACACGGCGGCGACGATGGCGAGGACGACGACGGCGACGATGGCGAGGACGACGGCGGCGGCGGTGGTGGCGACGACGATGCGCCGGGCACCGGCAGCGCGTGCGAGGTCGACGCCGACTGCGGCGCCGGGCTCGAGTGCGAGCACGGGGCGTGCGCACCCCACGGCGGCGCGGACGACTGACGTGCCTGGCGACGGCGGCCCACGCGTCTTCGAGTACGCCGACTATCGCGCGTACCTGCGGGACACCTACGCCCATCGCAAGGCCACCCAGCGTGGCTTTTCGTACCGGTCCTTCGCGCGCAAGGCCGGGCTATCGTCGCCCAACTACCTCAAGCTCGTGATCGACGGCCAGCGCAACCTCGCGCCCAAGGGCGCCGCCGCCTTCGCCGTGGCGCTGGGGCTCCCGCCCCGGGAGGCCGCGTTCTTTCACGACCTGGTCGCGTTCGCCCAGGCCGAGACCGCTGCCGAGAAGAACCGCGCGTGGGAGCGCCTCGCCAGCTACCGGGCCCATCGGCGGGTCCGCGCGGTGGCCCACCACGAGTTCGAGTACCTCTCGCGCTGGTGGTACCGGTGGTGCGCGAGATGGTGGCGCTGCCCGGCTTCCGCGACGATCCCGCGTGGATCGCGCGCCGGATCCGGCCGGCGATCACGGCACGCGCAGGCTCCAGGCGGCGCTCGACGTCTTGCTCGCGCTCGGGTTCGTCGAGCGCGACGAGCGCGGCGTGCTCGTGCAGCGCGAGGCCCTGCTGTCGACGGGCGCCGAGGTCCGCTCCCTGGCGGTCGGCAACTTCCACCGGCAGATGATGGCGCGCGCCGCCGAGGCCATCGAGACCGTCGACCGGACCGAGCGTGAGATCTCGGGCATGACCCTCGCGCTGTCCGCCGCGGGGTGGCCGCCTGCAAGGAAAAGATCCAGGCCCTGCGCACCGAGCTGCTCGAGCTCGCGGGACGCGAGGCCGTCGCCGATCGCATCGTCCAGATCAACTTCCAGCTCTTTCCCCTCGCCGTCGTCGCCGAGACGCCCGCACCGGAGTCCGATCCATGAACGCCCCACGCCTGCTCTCCTGCACCCTCCTGCTGACCGCCTGTGGCGGTGGCACCGACGTCGGCAACCCTGTCGATCTCGGCCTCGTCGGATACGGCGCGGTCGGGGCCGCGCGCCGCCGGTGGCGAGGTCGACGTCGACGGCGCGTGGGTGGTGGCCCGACGTGCGGCTGCGCGACGCGGCGGCCTGCGAGGACGCCGGCGAGTTGCGGGTCACCGGGCCGGTGCTGGTCGATCTGCGCGCGGGCGACATCTCCCCGGCGCTGCGCGCGCTCGAGCCTGCCCGCCGGACCGTACTGCCGGCTCGAGATCGGCTGGGCCGGACGCGCCGGCCTGGCCGGGGCGCCGGCGCTGCTCGGCGACGCCGCGATCCTCGTCACCGGCACGCGCGGCGACGGCACGCCGTTCGTGATCCGCAGCCGCCGCGACGACGAGCTGCGCCTGCGCGCCCGGGGCGCGGGCTTCACGATCGCCGCCGACAACCCGGCGCTGTGGATCGGCCTCGACCTGGACGCTCTGGCTGGCGCCGGTCGATCTCGACGCCGGCGCGGTCGACCCCGACGGCACGATCTACGTCGACGACGACCACAACCAGGCGTTGCTCGATGCCTTCGAGGACGCGACCGCGGACGCGGCCACCCTGTTCGACGACGACGACGGCGACGGCGAGCTCGACGCCGAGGAGCGTGACGACGACGACGGCCTCGCCGACGGCACCTGACCCGGCCACGGGGCAGGGGGCGCGCCGCGTCGGCGGTGGCCGACGGCGCCTGCGGTCGCCCCTCGAGGCGGCACCGCCCGGCGGAGCCTGGCGTGCTACCGTCGAGGCATGAGCCTGGTCGGGCAGATCGCCGAGCTGCAGAACTACGCGTCCTACAAGGAGCTGGCCTGGGAGGGGACGTTCGAGGAGTACCTCGACGTCGTCCGCAAGCGGCCGCAGGTCACGCGCAACGCCTACCAGCGCATGTACGACATGGTGCTGTCGTACGGCGTCGAGGACTACGTCGACAACAAGAAGAAGCTGAGCCGCTACCGGTTCTTCCAGGACGAGCCCAACGGCGGCCGCGACGCGGTGTTCGGCCTCGACGTGCCGCTGATGCGCCTGGTCAACGTGCTCAAGAGCGCGGCCCAGGGCTACGGCACCGAGAAGCGCATCATCCTCCTGCACGGGCCGGTCGGCTCGGCCAAGAGCACGATCGCCCGGCTGCTCAAGCGCGGCGTCGAGCAGTACTCGCGCACGCCCGAGGGCGCGCTGTACACGTACTACTGGACCCTGCCTGGCGAGCTGGCCGAGCTCGCCGGCGGCAGCGAGGTGTTCCACTCGCCGATGCACGACGAGCCGCTGCGGCTCATCCCGCGCGAGTGGCGCGAGGAGGCCATCCGCAAGCTCAAGCTGTCGAACGACGCCCACACCGTGCGCATCGACGGCGACGTCAACCCGGCGTGCCGGCTCATCTTCAAGGAGCTGATGCGGCGCTACGAGGGCAACTTCGAGAAGGTCATGGGCCACGTGCGGGTCCGGCGCCTGGTGCTCAGCGAGCAGGACCGGGTCGGCATCGGCACCTTCCAGCCCAAGGACGAGAAGAACCAGGACTCGACCGAGCTCACCGGCGACATCAACTACCGCAAGATCGCCATCTTCGGCGTCGACAGCGATCCGCGCGCGTTCAACTTCGACGGCGAGTTCAACGTCGCCAACCGCGGCGTGATCGAGTTCGTCGAGATCCTCAAGCTCGACGTCGCGTTCCTCTACGACCTGCTCGGCGCCACCCAGGAGCGCAAGATCAAGCCGAAGAAGTTCGCGCAGACCGACATCGACGAGGTCATCCTCGGCCACACCAACGAGGCCGAGTACAAGAAGCTGCTCAGCAACGAGTTCATGGAGGCGCTGCGCGACCGCACGGTCAAGGTCGACATCCCGTACATCACCCGGGTCACCGAGGAGGTCCGCATCTACGCCAAGGACTTCACGACCGCCCGGGTCGGCAAGCACGTGGCGCCGCACACGCTGTACGTGGCGGCCCTGTGGGCGGTGCTCACCCGCATGGAGGAGCCCAAGAAGCACTCGCTGTCGCTGTTGCAGAAGGCCAAGCTCTACGACGGCAAGACCCTGCCGGGCTTCACCCAGGACAACATCAAGGAGCTGCGCAAGGAGGCCCAGCGCGAGGGCCTCGACGGCATCTCGCCGCGCTACATCCAGGACAAGATCGCCAACGCGCTGGTGTCGGACCGCGCCGAGGGCGCGATCAACCCGTTCATGGTGATGAACGAGCTCGAGAGCGGGCTCAAGCACCACTCGCTGATCTCCAGCGACGATCAGCGCAAGAAGTACGGCGAGATGCTCAGCATCGTGAAGCAGGAGTACGAGGACATCGTCAAGAACGAGGTCCAGCGGGCGATCAGCGCCGACGAGGATCTCATCGCGCGGCTGTGCTCGAACTACATCGACAACATCAAGGCCTACACCCAGCGCGAGCGGGTGAAGAACCCGTACACCGGCCAGGACGAGGAGCCCGACGAGCGGCTGATGCGCTCGATCGAGGAGAAGATCGACATCCCCGACAGCCGCAAGGACGACTTCCGTCGCGAGATCATGAACTACATCGGGGCGCTGGCCATCGAGGGCCGGACCTTCGACTACAAGACCAACGAGCGCCTGCACAAGGCGCTCGAGGCCAAGCTGTTCGAGGACCAGAAGGACTCGATCAAGCTGACCTCGCTGGTCAGCAACGTCGTCGATCGCGACACCCAGGCCAAGATCGACGTGGTCAAGCAGCGGCTGATCAAGAACTTCGGGTACGACGAGGTCTCGGCCACCGACGTCCTCAACTTCGTCGCGTCGATCTTCGCGCGCGGGGACGTCAAGGCGTAGCCGTGGATCCGCTCGGCCAGGGGCCGGTCCCGATCGAGCTCAACCGCACGCTGGCGGAGCTGCTGGCGCGGCTGTGCGTCGAGCTCGACACCGAGGATCACGTCGGGGTGCTGTCGCGCGCGCTCGGCCTGCTCGAGCTGGCGCAGCGCACGCGCCGGCAGGGCGGCCGGCTGTGTTTTCTCAACGAGCGCGGCGAGCTCGCCGACGTGGTGTTCTAGAGCGGAGCCGCCACCATGTCGCAGAAGATCGACCTCGACCACGGCCGCTTCAAGCAGATCATCCGCGGCAAGATCAAGCAGGACCTGCGCAAGTACATCTCGCAGGGCGAGATGATCGCCCGGCGCGGCAAGGACACCGTCGCGATCCCGCTGCCGCAGGTCGACGTGCCGCGGTTCAAGTTCGGCGACAAGCAGCAGGGCGGGGTCGGGCAGGGCAAGGGCGAGGTCGGCGACGCGCTCGGCGGCGAGCCCGGCGAGGAGGGCGACGGCCACGGCCACGCCGGCGATCGCCCGGGCGACCACCTGACCGACCTCGAGGTGAGCCTGGCCGACCTCGCCGAGATCATGGGCGAGGAGCTCGAGCTGCCGCGCATCGAGCCCAAGGGCACCGAGAAGATCTCGACCTTCAAGGACCGGTACTCCGGCATCCGCTCGACCGGGCCGGAGTCGCTGCGGCACTTCCGCCGGACCTACCGGCAGGCGATGCGGCGGCAGATCTCGATGGGGACCTACTCGCCGGCGAACCCGGTGATCGTCCCGATCCGCGAGGACAAGCGCTACCGCTCGTGGCGGCGCGAGCCGGTGCCGCAGTCGAACGCCGTCATCATCTACATGATGGACGTGTCGGGCTCGATGGGCGACGAGCAGAAGGAGATCGTCCGCATCGAGAGCTTCTGGCTCGACACCTGGCTGCGCTCCCAGTACCACGGCATCGAGAGCCGCTTCATCATCCACGACGCGATGGCCAAGGAGGTCGATCGCGACACGTTCTTCAGCACGCGCGAGTCGGGCGGCACGATGATCTCGAGCGCGTACAAGCTGTGCGCCAAGCTGATCGACGAGGTACCCGTCGGCGACCTGGAACATCTACCCGTTCCACTTCTCCGACGGCGACAACTGGTCGGTCGACGACACCGGCACCTGCGTCGAGCTGCTGCGCGAGCGGATCCTGCCCCACGTCAACCAGTTCGGGTACGGCCAGGTGGAGTCGCCGTACGGCTCGGGCCAGTTCGTCAAGGATCTCACCGAGCACTTCGGCGACGACGACCGCCTGGTGACCTCGGAGATCAAGACCAAGGACGCGATCATGGACTCGATCAAAGAGTTCCTCGGGAAGGGGCGGTAGCGCCGGTGCCCGCGATCAAGGAGCTGCCCGAGTACCTGCGCGCGCTGCAGCTCGAGGTCGAGGGCCACGCCCGCGCCTACGGGCTCGACTTCTTCCCGATCCTCTACGAGGTCCTCGACTACAAGACGATGAACGAGGTGGCCGCCTACGGTGGCTTCCCGACCCGCTACCCGCACTGGCGGTTCGGCATGGACTACGAGCAGCTCAGCAAGAGCTACGAGTGGGGCCTCTCGAAGATCTACGAGATGGTGATCAACACCAACCCCTCGTACGCCTACCTGCTCGAGGGCAACTCGCTGGTCGATCAGAAGACGGTCATGGCGCACGTGTGCGCGCACGTCGACTTCTTCAAGCACAACTACTTCTTCTCCAAGACCAACCGCAAGATGGTCGACGGCATGGCCAACCACGCCGCCCGGGTCCGACGGCACATGGCGCGCCACGGCCAGGAGGTCGTCGAGAACTTCATCGACGTGTGCCTGTCGCTGGAGAACCTCATCGATCCGATGTCGCCGTTCATCGTCCGCAACCGGGTCGAGCCCGACGACGACGAGGCCGAGGTCGCGGACGACGGCGGCGGCCGCCTGCGGGCCAAGCAGTACATGGACAAGTTCATCAACCCGCCGGAGTATCTCGAGGCGCAGAAGCAGCGGCGCGAGGCGGAGCGCAAGCGGGTGACCCGGCGGTTCCCCGAGGAGCCGCAGCGCGACGTCCTGCAGTTCCTCATCGGCCACGCGCCGCTCGAGGCGTGGCAGCGCGACGTGCTCGAGATCGTGCGCGACGAGGCCTACTACTTCGTGCCGCAGGCGATGACCAAGATCATGAACGAGGGCTGGGCCACCTACTGGCACTCGAAGATCATGACGGAGAAGGCGCTCACCGCGGCCGAGGTCATCGACTACGCCGACGCCAGCTCCGGCATCCTGGCCACCGCGCCGGGCCGGCTCAACCCCTACAAGCTCGGGGTCGAGCTGTACCGCGACATCGAGGAGCGCTGGGACAAGGGCCAGTTCGGCAAGGAGTGGGCCGAGTGCGACTCGATGGAGGCCAAGCGCCACTGGGACCTGCGCCTCGGCCAGGGCCGCGCCAAGATCTTCGAGGTCCGTCGCCTGTACAACGACGTCACCTTCCTCGACGAGTTCTTCACCCTCGAGTTCTGCCTGCAGCAGAAGTTCTACGCCTTCGGGTTCTCCGAGCGCTCCGGCAACTGGGAGATCATGAGCCGCGACTTCGCGAAGGTGAAGGCGCAGCTGTTGCGCTCGCTGACCAACCGCGGCCAGCCGACGATCGTCGTCGAGGACGGCGATCTCGATCGCCGCGGCGAGCTCCTGTTGCGCCACGTCCACGACGGCGTCGACCTCGATCTCGGCCAGGCCCGGGACACGCTGCTCAACGTGTACAAGGTGTGGACGCGGCCGGTGTCCCTGCTCACCAAGGGCGACGACCAGGGCCGGCTCTTGCGCTGCGAGGGCACCGAGATCACCGAGCGGGCCGCCGAGTATCCCGGCGCGCCGGCGCGCCGATGAGCGCGGACCTGCGGGTGTGGGCGTGGGCCGGCACCGACCCGGGGCGTCGCCGCGACCACAACGAGGACAGCTTCGCCGCCGACGCCGAGCTCGGCGTGGTCGCGGTGTGTGATGGCATCGGCGGCCACAAGGGCGGCGCCACCGCCAGCCGCATGGCGGTGCAGGCGCTCGTCGAGGCCGCCCGCGGCGGGCCCAGCGCCGCGGCCCGTCGCGGCGCCCCCGGGGTCGCCGGGCGCACGACCCAGCCGATGATCGCCGTCGACGCGCTGCCGCCGCGCCGTCGCCCCGCGCCGCCGCCGCCGGCGAGCCCGGCCGCCGCCGCCCTGCGCGCCGCCGCCGCGCGCGCCGCGCGCGACATCTTCGAGGCCGGCTGCGACGATCCCCAGCTCGCCGGGATGGGCACGACCCTGACCGCGATGTGGATCCGCGACGACGTCGCCCACGGCGTCCACTGCGGCGACAGCCGCGCGTACCACTGGCGCGACGGTCGCCTCGCGCGCCTCACCGAGGATCACACCTGGGTCGCCGAGCAGCTCCGCGCGGGCGCGCTGCGCCCCGACCAGGTCGCCACCTCGCCGCACCGCCACGTCATCACCCGCTCGCTCGGGTTCGAGCCCACCCTCGACGTCGACGAGTTCGCGCTGCCGCTCTCGCCCGGCGACGGCCTGCTCTTGTGCAGCGACGGCATCACCAACTACGTCGACGACGCCGAGCTCGGCGAGCTGACCACGCGCCACGGCTGGGCGGCGCTGCCGGCGCTCCTGGTCGACCTGGCCAACCGGCGCGGCGGCGAGGACAACATCACGGTCGTCACCGCACGCGTCGGCAACGACGCCCGCTGACGGTATGCTGGCGCGATGACGCCGCGGCGCTGGGCGCTCCTGATCGCGATCGCGGGCTGCCACCGCGAGGCGCCGCCGCCGGCGGCGACGGTGGCGCGGCCCTCGACCGGCGCCGCCGTGGCCGGTGCAGCGCCGGCCGCCGCCGCCGATCACGCCGCCAGCGCGGTCGCCGCCGCCCCGCCGCCGCGCCCCGGCTGCGACCTGGCCGAGGTCCCGGCCCGGCTGCCGGCGGCGCCGCGGGTGGTCGCCATCGGCGACGTCCACGGCGATCTCGCGGCGACCCGGGCGGCGTTGCGGGCCGCCGGCGCCATCGACGCCGCCGACGCCTGGATCGGCGGTGACCTGGTGGTGGTGCAGCTCGGCGACGTGCTCGATCGCGGCGACGACGAGCAGGCGATCCTCGATCTGTTCGAACGTCTCGAGCCGGCGGCGGCGGCGGCCGGTGGCCGGTTCGTGTGGCTGCTCGGCAACCACGAGCTGATGAACGCCGCGCTCGACTTTCGCTACGTGACTCCGGGCGCGCTCCACGACTTCGACGACGCGCCTGGCGTCGATCCAGGGCGCGCGCCGTCGGAGGTGCCGGCCGCGGTGCGCGGGCGGGTCGCGGCGCTGGCCCCCGGCGGCGCCTACGCCAAGGTCATGGCCGACCAGAACGTGCTGGCGAAAGTCGGCGACACCCTGTTCGCGCACGCCGGCCCGGTCGGCGCCTGGGCGACCCGCATCGACGCCGCCAACGATCAGACCCGGTGCTGGCTGGCGGGCAAGGCCGGCGCCGAGCCGCCCCCGGCGGTGGTCGACGACGAGGGCCCGGTATGGACCCGGGCCTGGGGCGGCGACGAGGTCGACTGCACCGCCCTGGCCGGGGTGCTGCGCGCCGCCGGCGCGACCCGCCTGGTGGTCGGCCACACCGTGCAGGACGCCGGCATCACCAGCGCCTGCGGCGGGGCCCTGTGGCGCATCGACGTGGGCCTGTCGCGCTACTACCAGGGCCCGATCCAGGTCCTCGAGCTCACCGCCAAGGGCCCGGCCGTCGTCTCCGGCAGCCGTACCAAGTAGGCGAAATATCGTCGCTTGACGCCGGCCAGGCGGTCAGCTATGCCTCGTGCTCAAGGATTTACCGATAAACACAGCGGGAAAAGGATAAACACAATGAGTCTCCACATCGGCAGCATCGCCCCGGACTTCACCCAGGAGTCGACCGACGGCCCCATCTCGCTGCACAGCTGGCTCGGCAACAGCTGGGGCATCCTGTTCTCGCACCCCAAGGACTTCACGCCGGTGTGCACCACCGAGCTCGGCCGCGCCTCGGCGCTCAAGGCGGAGTTCGACAAGCGCTCGGTGAAGCTGCTCGCGCTCAGCGTCGACAGCGTCGACTCCCACAACCAGTGGGTCGGCGACATCGAGGAGACCCAGGGCACCAAGCAGGCGTTCCCCATCCTCGCCGACGCCGATCGGAAGGTGTCGAACCTCTACGACATGATCCACGCCGAGGCCAACGACACGCTGACCGTGCGCTCGGTGTTCTTCATCGATCCGAACAAGAAGATCCGCGCGATCATCACCTACCCGGCGTCGACCGGCCGCAACTTCACCGAGCTGCTGCGCGTCATCGACTCGCTGCAGCTCACCGACAGCCACTCGGTGGCGACCCCGGCCGACTGGAAGGACGGCGAGGACGTGGTCATCGTGCCGTCGCTGCAGGACCCGAAGGTGCTCGCCGAGAAGTTCCCCAAGGGCTTCAAGATCGTCAAGCCGTACCTGCGCACCACGCCGCAGCCGAACCGCTGACGCGGTCTCTCGTCCACGGTCGCTGCCACCTCGCCTCTGCTCGTCCTCCTCTTGCGTCGCAAACGAGGTGGGCGCCGCGCGCGTTCACGATCGCTGACGCCGCGGCGACGGGCCGCGCGGGTCAGTCGAGCTCGATCTCGATGTCGTCCTCGGGCTCGGGCTCCGGGGCCGGCGTCGCCGGGACCGGCGCGGTCGGGCCGGGCGCGGTGCCCGCGGGCGCCGGCCGCGGGCGCGCGATGCTGGCCGCCGGGCACACGAAGTTCGCCGGGTCTGCGGCAGCGTCGGGATCGAGCCGCTCCTGGACCAGGGCGGCGACCTTGGCCGGACCGGCGCCGCCGCTGACCTGCAGGCCGCCCTCGTCGATGCCGCGCTCGAGGAGGCGGGTGCGGACCCACTCGGCCTGGCGCAGGGCGTCGGCCTCGCGCGGCGCGGCGATGACCACCAGCCAGCTCGTCACCTCGCGCGACCGCAGCATCACCAGCGCCATCTGATCGACGATGGCGGCGCCGGCCTTGGTCAGGCCGCGACGGTCGAAGCTCGGCGCCCGGTCGACCACCAGCAGATCGCCGTCGAGGCGCACGGTCTCGGCGCCGCTGTCGGGGCAGCCATCGAGGTCGCTCACGCCGTTGACGGTCTCGGCCTCGTCGGGACACTGGTCGGCGGCGTCGGGGATGCCGTCGAGGTCGTTGTCGAACTCCGGGCAGCCGTCCTCGTCGTCGGTGCCGTCGCGGTCCTCGGCACACAGCGGGCACTGGTCGGCCTCGTCGGGCACGCCGTCGCCGTCGTTGTCGAGATCGGGGCAGCCGTCCCAGTCCTCGAAGCCGTCGGCGTCCTCCTCGGCGTCGGCGCAGGCGTCGACGTCGTCCATCACGCCGTCGACGTCGGTGTCGCTCTTGTTGGCCGGGCAGCCGTCGGTCGGGTTGGCGGTGGCGCCGTCCTCGACGTCGAGCGGGCAGCGATCCTGGAGATCGGGGATGCCGTCGCCGTCGTTGTCGTTGTCGGGGCAGCCGTCGTCGTCCTGGAAGCCGTCGAGATCCTCGGCGTCGTCGGGGCACTGGTCGACGTCGTCGAGCCGGCGGTCGCCGTCGTTGTCGTCCTCGGGGCAGCCGTCACCGTCGGCGAAGCCGTCCATGTCCTCGGGCACGTTGATGCAGGCGTCGCGGCTGTTGGGCACGCCGTCGCCGTCGGAGTCGCGCAGATCGGGCGCCCAACCCACCGACACGAAGAAGCGCGCGTCGGGAGAGCCGATGCCGGGCGTGACGCCGGCGCCGCCGCCGGCGACCACCGAGAACGAGCGCCCGGCCCGGACCCGCAGGCCGCCGATGGCCTCGATCGGGCTGTCGTCCTGCGACTGCGACAACAGGCCGGTGCGGCCGAAGGCCTCGCCGATGAGCGCGAGGCGATCGGTGACCCGCAGCGCCGCGGCGGCGCCGTAGGTGAGCTGGTGGCCGATCTCGCTGGCGTAGATCTCGCGCGGCTTGCGCAGGATGACGCCGCCGTTGAGGCCGGCGGTGAGGCGGCCGTTGCCGACCACCCACTGGGCGTCGAGGTGGCCGCGCACCGAGGGCAGATCGTCGCCGATGAAGGTCGAGCCGCCGGAGCCGAAGCTCGACGGCAGGGTCACGCCGACGGCGCCGGCGAGGCGCAGCGCCGGCTTGTGCATGAGCGCGCGCTTGGCCTCGACCAGGAGGTCGCCGACGCCCGAGAGCTGGAGCCCGCCGGACACCGGCATCGCGGTGCCGGGGTCGAGCCCGTCGCCGCTCATCGTGAAGATGATCGGCAGCGACACCCCGATCTGCAGCTTGTTGGTCAGGCCGTACGCCGCCGCCACCTGGCCGGCCACCATCGACTCGACCACCCGCAGGCGCTCGGTGGTGGTGGTGCAGGTGTCGTCGGCGCAGTCGTAGATCTTGAACGGGTTCGACAGGAACGTGACCAGGAAGTCGGCCGAGAGCTGCTTCTTGGTGCCGACGTCGGCGTCGGCGACGGTGAAGAAGCTCTTGGGCCCCAGCGCGTACTGGAACAGCTGGACGTCGATCGCCGGATCGTAGGGCGGCATGGCCTGCGCGCTGGCGGTGCTCGCGTCGAACGTGACGGCGCCCGCGATCGCGAGCGCCGCGGCCAATCCCCGAAGGTCCGCATCGGTGGCCATCGTACGCCGCCTGCCTGGCGCCGGGAAGCGCACCCGCCGACGGACCGGTCGGGCGGGTGGGGTCCGGCGACGTGTAGGTGCGGCGCCCGCGAGACCGGGGTTGGGCCGCGCTCACCGCCGTGGTGGGCCCGGTGGGGGTGGGGGGCGGCGGCTACGGCGCCACGTTCTCGAGGGCGATGCCGTCGACGCCGGCGGCCTGGACCACGCCGATGGCGCGCATGACCCCGCGGTAGGCGGCGCTGGCGTCGCCGCTGATGATGACCTTGCCGCCGCCGGCGGCGGTCACCCGGGCTCGCACCTCCGCGGTGGCGGCGGCGTCGTCGTCGAAGGGGAGATCGCCGACGAACAGGCGGCCGTCGGCGGTGACCGACACCCGCACCTGGCCCTCGATGGCAGCGCCGGCGGTGCTGGTGGGCTTCTCGATGCCCTCGACGCCGCGGGTGATGATGAGCCGCGCGGTGACCATGAAGATCACCAGGAGCACCAGGACCACGTCGACGAACGGGGTGACGTTGATGTCGGTGATGGCGTCGCCGCCGTCGCCGTCGCCGTCGGGATAGGGGCTGGCGCTCGCCATCAGGGCGCCTCGTCGGCGGTCGCGACCGGCGTCGCGACCGCGCCGGCGTGGACGATCGCGAGCACGCTGTGGGCGCACTCGTCGGCGCCGCCGAGGGCGACCTTGAGCCGACGGCCGAAGTAGTTGAACGCGATGACCGCGGGGATCGCGACCAGCAGGCCGACCGCGGTGGCGACCAGCGCCTCGGCGATGCCGGTCATCACCAGCTGCTCGCTGTCGGCGGCCTTGCCGCCGAGGTCGTCGAAGGCGCGGATCACGCCGAGCACGGTGCCGAACAGCCCCACGAAGGGGACGTTGTTGCCGAGGGTGCCGAGCACGATCAGGTTGCGATCGGCGGCCCGCCGCCAGCGCGCGCGCTCGGCCAGCATCACCTCGGCCGCCGCAGCCGCGCCGCCGGCCCGGGCCTCGAGCCCGCGGCACGCGACCTGGATCGCGATGGTCGCGTCGTCGGCGTGGCGGCGGCAGACCTCGTCGAGCTCGCCGCGGGCGGCGGCCGCGCGCAGCTCGGCGACGAAGGCGTCGCAGCTGGCGTCGCGCCCGCGGAACCAGCGCCAGCGGTCGATCATGATCCCGAGCGACACGATCGAGAGCACGACCAGCAGCCACAGCACCCAGTCGGCGCCGAGCAGGGCGAAGGACAGGAACGCGTCGGTGATGTTCATGCGGGCTCCTTCATCACCTCGCGCATGACGACCGTGGCGTAGGCGCCGGCCGGCAGCGTGAAGCGCACCTCGAGGGCGGCGGGGTCGTCGTCCACGCGCGCGGCGGCGACGTCGTCGAGCACGATCGCGGCGTCGCGGCGGGTGCCCTCGGCGAGGGAGCCCACCCGCGCGAAGTCGCCGGTGGTGAGGCCGGCCTCGGCGAGGATCGCGTCCTCGGCGGCGGCGGCGGCGGAGCCCGGCTGGGGGCGCCGGCCCTGGTGCCCGAACATCGGGCCGGTCGGCACGATCTCGCCGGCGGTGACCCGCGGCCCGTCGACGGCGACGTCGGTGCAGTCGAACAGTCCGCCGCCGCGCTTGTGCATGACGTCGCCGGCGATGGCGGTGCGGTAGGCGCCGGCGGCGATGCGGCGGGTCAGCCAGGTGTTGAACAGCTCGGACTGCAGCGCCGACACCAGCAGGCGCTGGTGTCGGCCGGCGTCGCCGCGCGCCAGCGGCGCCGCGCCGGTGACCAGGGCCCGACCGGCGGCGGCGTTGTCGCCGGCGCGGCCGAAGCGCTGCTCGCCGTACCAGTTGGGCGCGCCCGGCGCGCGCGCGAGCTCGGCGAGCACCGCCTCGGCCCGGGCCACCGCGGTGGCGCCGTCGGCGACCCCGCGCACGCGCAGCCGGAACCGGTTGCCGCGCAGGTGGCCGGTGCGCAGCTTGTGCGGGTGGCGGTGCGCCTCGAGCACGCGCAGCTCGTCGTCGGCGTAGGCGGCGGCGCGGTCGGGGTCGGTCTTCGGCGGCAGGCTCACCCACTGGGTGGTGACCGCGTGGCGATCCTTCATGCCGGCGACGCCGACGTCGCGCGGGCGCAGGCCGAGCGCCCGGGCCAGCCGACCGACGGCGTCGGGGGTGGTGAGGCCGCGCTTCTGGATGCGGACGAACACGTGCTCGCCGGCGCCGCTCGGCGGGTACGCCGGCACCTCGTCGACGACGAAGTCCTCGGGCGCCGCGCGCAACACGCCGCCGGTGCCCGGCAGCTCGGCGGTGAGGTACGGCAGCGTCACGGCGCGCAGGCTACCAGCACCGCGGGGCGCCAGGGCGGGCGTCGGGCGCGGGCGCGCGCCGACCCTCGCGTCGCGAGCGCGCGCGGGCCGTGCTGGTAGAGTCGGCGGGTGACGCCCACGTCCGCCGCCGCCGCGTTCGCCCTCGCCCTGGCCGCCTGCGGTGGTCAGTTCCGCGCCGCCGCTCCCACCGCACCGCCGGCGGCCGAGGAGCCGCCGCCGCTGGCGGTCGCCGACGCCGGGCTGCCGGTGAGCATGCTCGACGCGCGCACCGGCACCCAGCTCGAGGTCGAGGCGGCGTGGTCACGGCTGGCGGCGGCGCGCGCGGTGTGCGTCGGCGAGGAGCACCCCGATCCGCACCACCACTGGGCGCAGCGCGAGATCGTCACCGAGCTCGCGCGCCGGGCCACCGCGCGCGGCACCCCGATGGCGCTCGGCTTCGAGATGTTCCAGCGGCCGTTCCAGGGCGTGCTCGACGACTTCGCCGCCGGTCGCATCGACGAGGCCGCGCTGCGCTCGCGCACCGCGTGGGACGATCGCTGGGGCTACGACTTCGCGCTGTACCGGCCGGCCATCGAGGCGGCGCGCGCGGCCGGCGCGGCGCTGCTCGCGCTCAACACCGAGCGCGAGCTGACCAAGCAGATCACCCGCGGCGGCGTCGACGGCCTGACCCCGGCCCAGCGCGCGACCTTGCCCGAGCTGGTGCTCGACGATCCGCGCCACCGAGCCTGGTGGGACGCGATCATGGCCGAGATGGCCAGCGGTCACGGCCATGGGCACGGCCACGGCCAGGCCGAGGGCCACGCCGCCCCCGCCGACGGCCCCATCGATCCCGACGTGCCGCCGGCGGATCCCATCTACACCGCGCAGGTCTTGTGGGACGAGACCATGGCCGACGGCGGCGCGCGCTGGCTGGCCGCGCACCCGGACGGGCAGCTCGTGATCCTCGCTGGCACCGGCCACTGCCACGACTCCGCGGTCGTCGGTCGCCTGGCCCGGCGCATCGACGCCGAGGTGCTGTCGGTGCGGCCGGTGGTCGACGACGGCGACGGCGCGGTGGCGCGCGCGCTGGTCGAGCGCGCCAACGACGTCTTGTGGGTGATGACCCGGCGCGACGACGGGCCCGCCGACGGTGCGCCCTAGCGCTCGGGCGGCGTCAGCGCGCTGCCCGGCGCCGGCGCGTTGGGATCGCGGACCATGCGCAGGTACAGCTCGGCGCGCGCGCCGGGTGCCGGAGCCGGTCTCGGGGTGCGCGGCGATGACCGCCTCCCACGCGGCGATGGCGTCGTCGCGGCGCCCCAGCGAGTACAGCACCACGCCGAGGTGGATGCCCGCCGGCGCGAAGTCGGCGCGCTCGCGCACCGCTTGCTCGAGGTGGACCAGGGCGGCCTCCGGCTTGCCCTGATCGCGCAGCACGCCGCCGAGGCGCACCCGCAGGTCGACGAAGGTCGGGCACAGCGCCAGCGCCCGCTCGTACTCGCGCACGGCGTCGTCGTACATGCCGAGCGCGGCGTAGGCCTCGCCGAGATCGGCGTGGCCGTTGGCGAGCTTGCCGCGCGCGAACGGGTCGAGGGCGCGCGAGCCGCCGATGCTGGTCGCCACCGCGCGCGCGTAGATGTCGCGCGCCTGCTCGTACTTGCCGCGATCGTTGTAGGTGACCGCGAGGTTGAGCGCCGCCTCGGTGTAGCGCGGGTTGATCCGCAGCGCGGCCTCGAAGGCCTCCTCGGCGAGCTGGAACTTGCCGCCGGCGTGGTAGATGACGCCGATCATGTTGAACAGGTCGGGGAACGTCGGCGCCGCGGCGACCGCCTGTGCCAGGTAGCCCTCGGCGGTGGCGTAGTCGCCGGCGTGGTAGGCCTCGCGGCCGAGGGTGATGAGCTGCTGGGTGGGGTCGGTCATGCGGTGCGCTCAGGGGAGCGGCGCTGCTGGCGCCGCGGTGGCGGCGGGCAGGCGGGTGAGGGCGGCACGAGCCTCGGCGGCGCGCGCGTGCTGGGGGTGCTTGTCGACGAGCTCCTGCCAGGTCGGGCGCGCCCGGTCCGGCATGTTGACCGCGACGTAGGCGCGGCCGAGCAGCCACAGCGCCTCCTCGTCGTAGCCGACGCCGCGGTAGCGATCGAGCAGGCGGCGCAGGCGCAGGACCGTGCCCATCGGGCGATCGCGATCCCAGTAGAACCGCGCGACGTACCACTCGTGGGCGGCCAGGCGCTTGCCGACCTTGGTCATGATCTCCTGGGCCCGCTCGCGGTACGGCGAGTCGGGGAAGCGGTCGAGGAAGCGGGTGAGCTCCTCGGCGGCGTCCTCGGTCGAGCCCTGGTCCTTCTCGTAGGACGGCGGCAGGATCCAGTAGTCGCCCGGGAGCTGGCGGTAGAACGCCTCGCCGACCTTGAAGCTGGCGTAGCCGCTCACGACCTGCTCGTGGGTCGGGTGCAGCTTGGCGAACAGCCGGTAGCTCGACACCGCCTCGAGGTACTGCTCGGCGCCGAACTCGGCGTCGGCCAGGCGCAGCTCGGCGAGCGTGGCGTACTGCGAGTACGGAAAGCGGCTCTTCACGAACGCGAAGTACTTCGACGCCGCGACCCACTCCTCGCCCTCGAGCTGGCGCATGCCGGCCTCGTAGTTGGACTGCGCCGAGGTCGAGTACTCGACCGAGCCGAGCCCGGCGCCGCCGCAGCCGACCACGAGCGCGGCGGCGACGATCACGAGGTAGTTTGCGCGCGGAATCATTGGCGTTTGCGACGAAGGCCTCATGGATACACCTGCCGACGGAGGAGGGTCAATCCACTTGGACCCGCGGTCGGCACGCGGTGTTGCCCGCCCGCGGCCGTGGCCGGCGTGGCGCGTCGCGGCTCATGTACGATGCCGGCGATGAACGCACGCCGCCTCGGGATGCTCGGGATCGCGTTCGCCGCCGCGTGCGGCGGTGCCACCACCGGGCCGACGCCACCGCCCATCGGGCCGGTGCCGGCCGCGGCCACCACCGCCGCGCTGGTCGGGCCGCTGTGCGGCGGTGCCGAGTGCCAGTGCCGGGACCCCGGCGCGCCGGACGAGGGCGGCGCCGGCCTCGCGCCCGAGGGCCACAAGCGCTACGAGGTGCGGGTCGGCCCGAGCGAGCACCCGCTGTGGGTCACCCTCGACGGCGGCGTGATGTACAAGAGCGCCGAGCGCGCGACCGCGTGCTTCTACGTCGACCTGGCGCCCGGCGAGCACGCGCTGCGGCTGCGCGCGTCGAACCCGAGCGGCGTGCAGGCGGTGGTGCGGGTCGCCGAGTACGGCGTCGCCACCGGCTCCTGGTACCGCACCTTCGAGTTCGCGTGCGGCGAGGGCGGCGTGTGCACCTCCGACGGCCTCGACGCGCAGCGCGCGCGCTACCAGGCGACCCACGGCGGCAAGCACGACCCGTGCGGCTCGACCCTGGTGCGCGGGCTGACCTGGGACACCAGCAAGATGGCGCCGACCGAGCCGGCGTCCGAGGTGCAGGTCGACCTCACCCTGGCGGCGTACGCGTTCGTGCCCGACAAGCCGCACGGCGACGACGGCTGCCGGAAGTAGCCGTGGCGTTCGAGTACCCGCACGCGTACGACGTCATCGTCGTCGGCGCCGGCCACGCCGGGTGCGAGGCCAGCCTGGCCGCGGCCCGGCTCGGCGCGCGGGTGCTGTGCCTGACCGGCTCGCTGGAGATGGTCGCGCAGATGTCGTGCAACCCGGCCATCGGCGGGGTCGCCAAGGGCCACCTGGTCAAGGAGATCGACGCCCTCGGCGGCGGCATGGCCGAGGTCATCGACGCCACCGGCATCCAGTTCCGGAGGCTCAACGCCAGCCGCGGCCCGGCGGTGCGCTCGACCCGGGCCCAGGCCGACAAGCGGCGCTACCGCGAGGCCATGCGCGCGCGCCTCGAGGCGCAGCCCGGGGTGTCGCTGCGCCAGGGCGAGGCGTCGGCGCTGTGCCTCGACGAGGGCGGGCCGCGCCCGCGGGTGGTCGGCGTCGAGACCACGATGGGCGTCACCTTCCGCGCCCGCGCGGTGATCCTCACCACCGGCACCTTCCTGCGCGGCAAGATCTTCGTCGGCGAGGAGCGCGCGGAGGGCGGCCGTGCCGGCGAGGCGCCGGCGCGCTCGCTGTCGGCGTCGCTGGCGCGGCTCGGCCTGCCCATCGCCCGGCTCAAGACCGGCACGCCGTGTCGCCTCGACGTGGCGTCGCTCGATCTCGCCGAGCTCGAGGTGCAGCCGGGCGACACCCCGGCGCCACGGTTCGGCCTGTTCGTCGATCCGGCGAGCCCGACCGCGCTGCCGCAGCGGAGCTGCTGGATCACCCACACCACCGAGGCGACCCACGCGATCATCCGCGCCAACCTCGATCGCTCGCCCTTGCGGCAGGGCGCCATCGAGGGGGTCGGGCCGCGCTACTGCCCGAGCATCGAGGACAAGGTCACGCGCTTCGCCGACCGCGAGCGCCACCAGATCTTCCTCGAGCCCGAGGGCCTCGACACCGGCGAGATCTATCCCAACGGCATCTCGACCTCGCTGCCCTACGACGTCCAGCTCGCGATGCTGCGCACCATCCCGGGGCTCGCGCGGGCGGAGATGACGCGGCCGGGCTACGCCGTCGAGTACGACTTCGTCGATCCGCGCGAGCTGACCTGCGCGCTCGAGGTGCGGCGCTGCGCCGGCCTCTACCACGCCGGCCAGCTCAACGGCACCTCCGGCTACGAGGAGGCCGCGATCCAGGGCCTGCTCGCCGGCGCCAACGCGGCGCTCGCGCTCGGGTTCGGTGACGGCGGCGACGCGCCGCTGGTGCTCGGCCGCGACGTCGCCTACGCCGGCGTGCTCGTCGACGACCTGGTCACCCAGGGCACCAAGGAGCCGTACCGGATGATGACCTCACGCGCCGAGTTCCGGCTCTTGCTGCGCGAGGACAACACCGCCGAGCGCCTGCTGCCGATCGCGCGCGCGCGCGGCCTGTGCGACGACGCGCGCTGGGCCGCGTACCAGCGCGAGCAGGCCGAGCTCGAGGCCGCGCGCACCCGCGCGCACACCGCGAGCGTGACCGGCACCGACGCGGTCAACGCCGCGCTCGCGCGCCACGGCTCGGCGCCGCTGGTCGGGCGGCGCGCGACCCTGGCGGAGCTGGCGCGTCGGCCGGAGCTCGGGCCCGCCGCGGTCGAGGAGATCGCGGCCGCCGGCGGCGTCGGCGGCGCGCCGCGGGCCGACATCGCCGCCCGCCTCGACATCGAGCTGACCTACGCCGGCTACCTCGCGCGCCAGGAGGCCGACGCCCAGCGGCTGCGCAAGGTCGACGGCGTGCGCCTGCCGGCCGACCTCGACTTCGCCGCGGTGCCGGGGCTGTCGCGCGAGGTGGTCGAGAAGCTGAGCCAGGCCCGCCCGGCCTCGGTCGGGCAGGCGTCGCGCATCAGCGGCGTCACGCCGGCCGCGGTGACGATCCTTCTGACCCACCTCGAGTTGGCGGCGCGCCGGCGATCCGCGCTAGGCTCGACGGCCTCATGAAGCGCGCGTCGTCGACGATCTGGATGGGGATCCTCTCGGGCAGCCTGCTCGCCGGCGCGGCGCCGGCGGTCGCGGGTGGGTTGTACATCCCGGGCAACGGTCCCATCTCGACCATGCGCGCCGGCGCCTCGGTGGCCAGCGCCAGCGGCGCCGACGCGGTCGCGGCCAACCCCGCCGGCATGACCAAGGTGCGCGGCACCGTGGTGTCGGTCGGCTCGAACCTCATCGACTACGAGCTCACCTTCAAGCGGCGCGGCGTGTACGACGATGCGCCGGCGGGAGCCGATCCGCTGCCCTGGGCCGGCGCCACCTACGCCGGCGTCGAGGACGCGTCGACCCCGCGGATCGGCCTCGGCGAGTTCCAGGCCATCCCGCTCATCGCGGTGTCGAGCGATCTCGGCGGCGCGGTGCGCGGGCTGCGGGTCGGGGCCGGGTTGGTGTTGCCCAACGCCTACCCGTCGCGCGAGTTCGGCGCCGACTACGTGCTCGACGAGAGCGCGGGCCCGCCGCCGCCGACCCGCTACGACATCGTCGAGCAGGAGGCCGCGGTGCTGCTGCCGTCGGTGGCCGTCGCCTATCGGGTCAACGAGAAGCTCGATCTGGGCGCCCGGTTCTCCTTCGGCAACGCCCACCTCAAGGCCCGGGTCTACCTGTGGGGCCTGCCGGAGAACTACCAGGAGTGGACCGGGCACGACGCCGAGTTCACCGTCGACACCAAGGACAACTTCGTGCCGGCGTTCTCGGCCGGCGCCCTGTACCGGCCGCTCGAGGATCTCGAGCTGGGCGTGCACTGGACCAGCCCGGCCACCGCCAAGACCAAGGGCACCGGCGTCTCGAAGACCTCGGAGTTCGTCACCATCGGCGGCGCCCCGGCGACGATCGGGCCGCTCGCCGACGGCGACGTCAACTGCGCGCCCGGCGGCACCATCGAGGCGCTGTCGGCCTGCGTCGAGCTGCAGCTGCCGATGACCGCCACCGTCGGCGGTCGCTACATCCTGCGCGGCGGCGACGGCGAGGAGCGCGGCGACATCGAGCTCAACGTCGCCTACGAGAACTGGGGCGCCGATCGGGCCAGCGACTACCTGGTGGTCGTCGACGGCGGCCTGCTCAACAGCGACGGCGAGGCCGTGCTCGAGCTCAAGGAGACCTACCTCCGCCACGGCCTGCGCGACGTGTGGTCGGTGCGGCTCGGGGGCGGCTACTCCTTCGCGGTCGGGCCGGGCGCGCTGCTGGTGCGCGGCGGCGCCGCCTACGACACCGCGGCCGCGCGCGAGGGCTGGGAGCGGGTCGATCTCGACGGCGCCGCCCGCTTCACCGTGGCTGGCGGCGTCGGCTACCGCATGCGGCGCTGGCAGGTCGACCTCGGCGTCGGCGGCGTCATCGAGGGTGCGCGCGAGGTGGGCACCGACTGCAACCCGACCACCGCCAACAAGGGCTGCGACGGCTCCGGCGTGGATCAGCCCATCGACGAGCGCACCGGACCCGACCCGATCGTGCCGACCGCGGTGCTGACCGCGCAGGACGAGAGCCCGTTCAACGCCGGGCGCTACTCGTCGCACTACCTCTTGTTCATGCTCGGGGTCTCGACCTGGTTCTGAGCGAGGCGGGCGCGCGGCTCGCCCTGGCGGCGATTCCGCGCCGCGGTTGTCGCTGGCCGGGGTGCCGTCGTGGCCGCATACTCGAGCCATGAGCACCTCGTTGGCGCGTCGCGGTGGAGGAACGGGCGTGGTGCCCGCGGTCGCGAGCGCGGTCCTCCCGGGCCTCGGCCAGCTCGTCAACGGCGAGAGCGACAAGGCCGTCGGCGTCTTCGTCGTCGCGGCGGTGTGCGGCGCCGGCGTGGTCGCCTCGATCCCGCTCATCGGCGCGGCCGCGGGCGTCGTCGGTGGCCTGACCTGGCTCTACGGCGTGGCCGACGGCTTCATCATGGGTCGCCGCCGGCGTTAGCCCGGGCGCACGACGCGGCGCTCAGCCGCCGGTGAGCCGACGCGGCGGGCGCGCGCTGGCAGCGCCGCCGCCGCCGACGGGGCGGTGCAGCACCACGCGCTGGCCGGCCTCGCGCCCGGCGGCGTGGGCGGCGTCGACGCGCACCCGCCGACGCCGGGTGTGGATGCGCGGGTGGCGCGCGCGATAGAACGCGTCGAGCTGGCGATCGCCGCGCCACACCAGGCCGGTCTCGCGCAGGGTCGTGCGCTCGGCGGCGAGCTTCTCGCGGAAGCCGCGGATGACGCCGGCCTGGTAGGACAGGCGGTCGCGCCCGGTGCGGACCCGGGCGTCGCCACGGTTGGCGCGCCACAGGCGCTCGGCGGTGTCGAGCAGGAACCCGTAGACGTGGACCGCGAGCTCGAGGTTGGCGCGGGTGCCGGCGAGCTCGTACACCGCGCCGACGGCGCCGCGCTCGGGGAGGTACACCGGGACCCGGATGACCTTGACGAAGAAGAACTCGGCGAGCAGCCCGACTACGTCCTGCTCGACCCGGTTCGTGCGCTTGCCGGGCTCGCCGACGTGGCGGACCTCGTAGCCCGGCTCGTCGTCGCGCGCGGCGGCGCGGGCCGCGGTGGCGTCGACGTTGTGGCGCAGCATCAGCTCGTGCGCGCGGCGCATCGCCAGCTCGGCCTCGGGCTGGCTATCGCTGGTCGCCAGGGCGAGCAGCTTGCGGATCCGGTCGAGCACGCGGTCGCCGACCGAGTCGGCGGCGACGGTCGCGGCGATCGGCTCGCCGGCGGCGCGGGCGTCGATGCCACGCGCGCGGCACACCGCGCGGAAGGTCGGCCCGTGAGGCGGCTCGTCGGCGACCCCGAGCACCTCGTCGACGAACTGGTGCGCCATCTCGTGCTCGAGCACGGCGAGGACCTCGGGCCATGGGCGGCGGCGCACCAGCGGGCGCGACAGCTCGAGGGTGCGCAGCCCCGGCGTCCAGCGTCCGAGCCGACGCGGGGCGTCGCCGAGGATCAGCACCGCCGGCGTCAGCGCGTCGCCGAAGCGCTCCTCGGCGATGGCGGCGTAGCTCGCGCGCAGGACGCGGAGCAGCGCGGCCTCGAGGGCGGCCGACAGCGGGAGATCCGGGTCGGGCGCGGCGGCGGCAGCGGCGGGCACGCCGGGAATCTAGCAGGGCGGGGAAGCGGGCACGGGCACGGGCACGGGCACGGGAGGGGGCCCGGGAGCTAAGGTGGCGCGGTGACCACCACGTCCGCCGATCCCGCCTTCGACCAGTTCCAGGGCACCGCGACCTACATCGCCGCGCCCGAGCTCCGCCACGCGGTCAACGTCGCCGTCGCGCTCGGGCGGCCGCTGCTGCTCCGCGGCGAGCCCGGCACCGGCAAGACCCTGCTCGCCGAGAACCTGGCCAGCGCGCTCGGCCTGCCGCTGCTCCGCTGGCACGTGAAGTCGACCACCAAGGCGCGCGACGGCCTCTACGTCTACGACACCGTCGCCCGCCTGCACGACAGCCGCTTCGGCGGCGAGCATGGCGCCGACGTCCGCGACATCGCGCGCTACATCAAGCTCGGGCCGCTCGGCGAGGCGCTGGCGTCGCCGACCCGGGTGGTGCTGCTCATCGACGAGATCGACAAGGCCGACATCGAGTTCCCCAACGACCTCTTGCTCGAACTCGACGCCATGCGGTTCCGCATCGACGAGACCGGCCGCGAGGTCGTCGCCGCCGAGCGCCCGGTGGTGATCATCACCTCGAACAACGAGAAGGAGCTGCCCGACGCGTTCCTGCGCCGCTGCGTGTTCCACTACATCGAGTTCCCGAGCCGCGAGCTGATGGCGCAGATCGTCCGGGTCCATCACTCCGATCTCGACGACAAGCTGCTCGAGAGCGCGCTCGAGGTGTTCTACGGCCTGCGCGGCACCCCGCGGCTGCGCAAGCGCCCGTCGACGTCGGAGCTGGTCGACTGGATCCTGGCGTTGCGCAAGGCCGGCGTCGATCTGGCCAAGGTCGGCGGCGGCATCCCGTTCCTCGGTACCCTGCTCAAGACCGAGGCCGACGTCGAGCTGGTCGGCAAGCGAGCGCGGGCCTGACCATGAGCGCGGCGGCGCCAGCGGGCGACGGCTACTTCCTCGGGTTCCTCGAGGCGCTGCGCGCGCGCAAGGTGATGGTGTCGACCCACGAGTGGCTGGCGCTGATGGAGGCGCTGTCGCTCGGGCTGCACGACTCCTCCCTCGACGGCTTCTACCGGGTCGCGCGCCTGGTCTTGGTCAAGGACGTCGCCCAGTACGACGCCTTCGACGAGGCCTTCCTCGCCTACTTCAAGGACGTCCACGAGGGCGCGCTGGCGCTGTCCGAGGAGCTGCTGCGCTGGCTCGAGGATCCGGCCAGGCGCGCGGCGCTCACCGACGAGCAGCGCGCCATGCTGCAGCGCCTCGATCCGGCCGCGCTGCGTGAGCTGTTCGAGCAGCGCCTGCGCGAGCAGAAGGAGCGCCACGACGGCGGCAACCGGTGGATCGGCACCCGCGGCACCTCGCCCTTCGGCAGCGGCGGCACCAACCCGACCGGCATGCGGGTGGGGCCCGGCGGCGGGCGCTCGGCGATGCAGGTCGCCGGCGAGCGTCGCTATCGCGAGTACCGGCGCGACCTGGTGCTCGACGTGCGCCAGATCGACGTCGCCCTGCGCGGCCTGCGCCGGCTCGGCCGCGATGGCGCGGAGGATGAGCTCGACCTCGACGGCACCATCGACCAGACCTGCCGCAACGCCGGCGAGATCGAGGTGGTGATGCGGCCGCCGCGTCGCAACCGGGTGAAGGTCATCCTGCTGATGGACGTCGGCGGCTCGATGGATCCGCACAGCGAGCTGGTCGGGCGCCTCTTCACGGCGGCGTCGCGGGCCGGCCGCTTCGCGAAGTTCCGCAGCTACTACTTCCACAACTGCGTGTACCAGGCGGTCTACGAGGACGCGCACTTCCGCAAGGCGACCACCGTCGCCGACCTCATCGCCGGCAGCGATCGCGACGAGCGCCTGGTGGTGGTCGGCGACGCGCTGATGCACCCGGCGGAGCTGCTCGACGCTGGCGCCGCTGGCCTCGGCTACTACATGTCGTCGGGCCGGACCTCCGGCCTCGGCTGGTTGCGGCGCCTGGCCGAGCACTTCCGGCGCAGCGCCTGGCTCAACCCGGAGCCCGAGCGGTTCTGGCCGGGCTCGACCGCCGAGGTCATCGCCTCGGTGTTCCCGATGTGGCAGCTCACCCTCGACGGCCTGGCCGCGGCGGTGCGCCACCTCGTGCGCGGCGGCGCCAAGCCGATGGTCGACGCCGATGGCCACTGGTCGCGCCAGATCGCCGGCTGGGGCGACTGAGGCGGCTGCGCTCAGCGGCGGTCGCGGCCGTGCGGCTCGTCGAGGGGCAAGGTCGGCCCCAGCGGCACCAGCCGGTGCGGGTTCACCGAGGTCTGGCTCCAGTAGTAGTGCGTCTTGATGTGGTCGAGGTCGCAGGTGGGGCGGATCGCGGGGTGCTGGTAGAGCTCGCGGGTGAAGCCCCACAGGTTCGGGTAGTCCTGCAGGCGCCGCAGGTTGCACTTGAAGTGGGCGTAGTAGACGAGGTCGAACCGCAGCAGTGTGGTGAACAGCGCGATGTCGGCCTCGGTGAGCTGCGCCCCGGTGACGTAGCGCTGCTCGCCGAGCACCTGTTCCCAGTGATCGAGGCCCGCGAACACCTGGCCGCACGCCTCGGCGTAGGCCTCCTGGGTGCTGGCGAAGCCGGCGCGATAGACGCCGTTGTTGATCGGCTCGTAGATCTCGTCGAGCACGCGATCGACGTCGGCGCGCAGCGCGGGCGGGGCCAGGTGGGGCGTCGGCTCCGGGGCGAGGGCGGCGAGCTCGTCGTCGAACATCCGCATCACCTCGCGCGATTCGTTGTTGACGATGGTGCCGGCGACCTTGTCCCACAACACCGGCACCGTGACCTTGCCGGAGTAGGTGGCGTCGGCCCGGGTGTAGAGCTGGTGCAGGCAGCGAGCGCCCATCACCGGATCGGGATCGCCGTCGCGCATGACCCAGCCGTCGTCGCCCATGCGCGGGTCGACGACGGTCACCGGCAGCACCTCGGTGAGCCCGCGCAGCGCCCGGGTGATGAGCGTGCGGTGCGCCCACGGACAGGCGTAGCTCACGTAGAGGTGGTAGCGGTCACGCTCGACCGGGTGCTCCTTCGAGCCAAGCCGCGAACGAAAGGAGGTCGAGCCGCGCTCGAAGCGCCCGCTCTTCGACGAGACGTTCCATCCGGGGATCCAGGTGCCGTTGTCGAGGTGTCCCATCCACCTGGCGTAGCAGGGGTCGGCGTCGTCGCCGAGCACCACCGCCGCACGATCGCCGCGCCTCGCCGCGCCGCGCGTGCCCCGTCAGGGCGTCGGCGCGATCGCGCCGAGCTTGTGCATCGAGCCGGCGGCGTACCAGCGGCCGTCCGCGGGGCTGCACCCGGGTCGCGGCATGTCGGCCACCGTGACCGAGAGCCGGTAGCCGTCGCGGGTGGCGGCGACGCCCACCCGAGGCGCGGTGCCGCGCACCACGGGCTCGCTCCAGCCGTCGCGGACGAACCCGGCGCGCACCGCCTCGACCGCGGCGGCGTGATCCGGCGCCGCCACGCACCAGGCGAGGCGCACCTGGCGCCCGTCGAGGATCGAGGTCGCCTCGGTGGTGAGCTCGGCGCCGGCGAAGGTCGGCGCCGCGGCGGTGGCCTCGGCCGGCGTGATCGGCTGGGTGGCGTGGCCGGCGGGCGCGGTCGGCTCGGCGGGGCGCGTCGGTCGCGGCCGGGCGTCGGGGCGCGCGACCGTCGGCGCCGCCGGCTCGTCCGCGGGCGGCACGGCCTTCGGCGCCGTGTCCTTGCAGGCGACCAGCGCGCCCAGCGCCAGCGCCGCCGCGAGCGAGCGCGCGCCGGCGAGCGCGGGGCGATCGCTTGTCGAGCGGCGGAGGCTCAATACACCGTCCCGGTCGGCGACGGCGTCGCCGACGGCGCGGCGGGCGGGGGCGTCGCCGGCGTGGCGGGCTTGTCGGTGGCGGGCTTGTCGGTCGCCGGCTTGTCGGTCGCCGGCTTGTCCGTCGCCGGCTTGTCGGTCGCCGGCTTGTCGGTCGCCGGCTTGTCGGTCGCCGGCTTGTCCGTCGCCGGGGTGTCGGTGGCGGGCTTGTCGGTGGCGGGCTTGTCGGTGGCGGGCTTGTCGGTGGCCGGCGTCGTCGGGCGCGCCGCCTTCTTGGGCTCGAGGGTCGCGGTCACCGTCGCCATGATCGCGGTCGGCACCTCCTCGAAGGCCGCGCGCTCGACCACGGTGTCGAACGCGGCGAAGCCCGACGACCGCAGGCCCACGCGCAGCGCCGGGCGCTTGACCTGGGTCGCGGTGAGCACCAGATCCGACGGCGTCACCTTGCCGGTGTTGCGGCCGTCGACCCAGATCTGCGCGCCCGCCGGCGTCGACTCGACGCGGAGCACGTGGTCCTTGGCCACCAGCGCCACCGGCGCCGGCGCGGTGCCGCCGACGACGTCGAGCTCCTGCGACACCATGCCTGGCGCCGCGACGGTGACCTTGTAGGTGCGATCGCGCTCGAGCTTCGCGGTGAGCGGGGCGGCCCCGCCGTCGGCGCCGACGATGGTGATGGTCGCGCCGGCGGGCTCGGCCTGGATCATCGTGTCGACCAGCGGCACCGGCGGCGCGGCGTCGGGGGTCGGGGCGGCGCTGCCGGCGGCGGGCAGCGCCGAGCCTGCCGCGGGCGCCGCCGAGCCGGTCGCCGCCTCGGGCGGGGTCGCGCTCGGCCCCTTGCGCAACACGAAGTACCAGCGCGCGCCGCCACCGATGACCAGCAGCAGCAGGACGACGGCGATGGCCGAGCTCGAGGAGCTCGAGGTGGGCGGCGGCGCTTCGGCGGCGGTCACCGGCGGCGCCTTCGAGCTCGGACGCGCGGTGGTCCGCGGGGTCCTGTCGGCGGCGGGCCCGGCCTTCGCGGCGGCGGCGGGCTCGGCCTTGGCCGAAGCAGCGCGCGCGGCCATCGGGATCTCGGTGGTGTCCTTCGCGGCCTCGGCCTTCGCCGCGGCGCTCGCCTTGGGCGCGATCTCGCCGGCCGCCGGCTGCGGCCGGGCCGCGTCGTCCTTGGCGACGGCATCGCTCACCGCGGGGACCTCGCGCGACACCCGGCGCGCGGCCACCTCGTCGAGGGCGTCCGACGCCTCGCGGCTCTTGCCGCCGGAGCGCTCGGCCTCGGCGACCAGCTGATCGAGGGTCTGCACCCGGGTCGCCTCGGAGGCGAAATCGTTGGCGCCAGCGGCCGGGCGCGCGCCGGCGAGATCGGTGCCCGACGCGCCGCTCTGGGCGACCAGCTCGTCGAGGGTGCGGATCTTGGTGGCCTCGGAGAACGCGGCGTCGCCGAAATCGCCGGCGTCGCTCTGGAACGGCGTCGGCGGTGGCAGCGGGGTGGTGTCCTCGGGGATCGCGTGGCTGCCGCTCGACGCGCCGATGCCGGCGAGCCGCGCGCGGGCGTCGGCGACCTTGGTCTCCGACGACAGCTGATCGACCAGCGGCGACGGCGCGATCCGGGTCGGCACCTCCTGGAAGGTCGGCGGCTTGGTCTCCGCGGCCTGCGCCCGCGACGGCCCCATCCGGGCCTTCTCGGCGAGGATCTTCTCGAGGACCTCCTGGCTGCCGTCGGCGAGCTTGTCGAAGCGCACGCCCATGCCTGGCGCCGCGTTGGGCCGGGTGGGGTCGTTCTCGCGCGTCCACACGACGGTGCCCTCGCCGGCGATGAGCGGGGTCTGGTCCTTGAGCTGGAACTCGAACTTCATCGAGGTCCCGACCGCCTGCGGCTCCTTGGTGCGGATGAAGATGCCGCCCTGGCTGACGTCGACGGCGTAGCGCTCGATGAACGCCTCGAGCGTCTCGCTCTTGAACTTGATCTTGAGCGAGACCTGCGTTCGCTTGGCTTGTCCCATACCGTCCAAGGCGTCCTCCGATGCGGCGTCCCACGGCGGCGCGGGCGTGTCGCCCCGTCGCCTCGACTCGAAGGATTCTAGGAGGATGCCGAGGGCGTTGCAACGCGCGACGCGGCCACACGACACCCCGGCGGCGGCCGACCTGCGCTAGCCTGCGCGCCGATGTCGGTCACCCGTCCCCGTCCGCTGCGTCGCGTCCTCATCGCCAACCGCGGCGAGATCGCCGTGCGCGTGATGCGCACCTGCAAGGAGCGCGGCCTCGAGACGGTGGCGGTGTACAGCGACGCCGATCGCGGCGCCGCGCACGTGCTCGCCGCCGACTACGCCGTGGGCATCGGCCCGGCGCCGGCGGCCGAGAGCTACCTGCGCATCGACAAGATCCTCGCGGCGTGTCGCGCCACCGAGGCCGACGCCGTGCACCCGGGCTACGGCTTCCTTTCGGAGAACGAGGACTTCGCCGAGGCGTGCGCGGCCGCCGGCATCGTCTTCATCGGCCCGCCCGCCGACGCCATCCGGCGCATGGGCAGCAAGACCGAGGCGCGCAAGGCGGTGAGCGCCGCTGGCACGCCGGTGGTGCCCGGCGACAACGGCCCGACCGGGGAGGGCTTTCCGGATCTGGCGACCGCGGTCGCCGCCGCCGAGCGGGTCGGGTTCCCGGTGATGATCAAGGCCGCCGCCGGCGGCGGGGGCAAGGGCATGCGCCTGGTGGCGACGCCGGCGGAGTTCGCGGCGGCCTTCGAGGGCGCCAAGCGCGAGGCCCTGGGGGCCTTCGGCGACGACACCGTGTACCTCGAGCGCGCGATCTTGCAGCCGCGCCACATCGAGATCCAGATCTTCGGCGACACCCACGGCAACCTGGTCCACCTCGGCGAGCGCGACTGCTCGATCCAGCGCCGGCACCAGAAGGTCATCGAGGAGGCGCCGTCGCCGGTGGTCGAGCCGGAGCTGCGCGCGAAGATGGGGGCGGCCGCGATCGCGGCGGCGCGCGCGGTGGACTACGTGGGCGCCGGCACCTGCGAGTTCCTGCTCGGCGCCGACGGCGAGTTCTTCTTCCTCGAGATGAACACCCGGCTCCAGGTGGAGCACCCGGTGACCGAGATGATCCACGGCGTCGACCTGGTGGCGTGGCAGCTCCTGGTCGCCGAGGGCCACCCGCTGCCGCTCGATCAGGCCGCGATCGACGCGCGCCGTCGCGGCCACGCGCTCGAGTGCCGCATCTACGCCGAGGACCCGGAGCGGTTCTTGCCGTCGCCGGGGACCATCACCCACCTGCGGGTGCCCGACGGGCCGTACGTGCGCAACGACGCCGGGTGCTACGAGGGCGCGGTCATCTCGCCGTACTACGATCCGATGATCTCCAAGCTGGTGGTGTGGGGCGAGGATCGTGCGGCCGCGGTGGCGCGCATGCGGCGCGCGCTCGACGAGTACTGCGTGCGCGGCATCGACACCAACCTGGCGTTCCATCGCCGGTGCCTGCGCCACCCGGCGTTCGTCGCGGGCGCGTACGACACCGGCTTCATCGGCCGCAACGCCGCCGCGCTGGCGCCCGCCGTCGACGAGGCCGGTGACGCCGCTGGTGATCGCCGCGGCGATCGCGGCGTCGGCGACGCCGCCGGCCGCGGCCGGGCGCAGAGCACCGGCGACGCCGGGGTCTCGGCCTGGCGCAGCCGCAGCTGGCGCTGACGGTCACGGCGGGACGATGCGCACGGCGATGCGCCCGGTGGCGCAGTCGTCGTCGCCGCCGCACGGTTCGCGATCGGGCCCGCGGCGGATGACGATGCGCGGCGACGGCGCGCCGAGCCCGACGAGCGCGGCCACGACCGCCTCGGCCCGTCGGCGCGCGCGGCGCGCCGCGCCCGGGGGTGGCGCCGTCGAGGGTGCCGGCGACGTCGAGGCCGACCTCCGGGAACGCCGCGAGCAGGCGCACCAGGTTCTGCAGCTGCGCGCGCGAGCGGCCGGCGTCGAGGCGCTCGCCGCCCGGCCCACCGAAGGCGACCCGATCGAGGACCAGGTAGCCGGCCGGCCAGCGCGCCGGCGCGACCGGGCGCTCGGGATCGCGAAAGCTCCGCAGCGCGGCCTGCTCGAAGCCCTCGCGGGCGCCGCTGAACACCGCCCCGCCGGGCAGGTGGCGGAGAAGGTCGCCGCGGCGAGCTCGGCGGCGGCCTTGCGCTCGACGTCGGCGCGCGCCTCCTGCGCGGTGAGACGCGCCGCCAGGTGCGGGCCCAGGCGCTCGATGGTGGCGAGCTCGCCGCCGACCTGGGCGTGGAAGCCCTCGAGGGCGCGCGCCAGGATCGGGCGGCGGTGCGGCGCGCTCGCGGCCGCCATCGCCCGCGGCCAGGCCGCGATCACCTCGTCGACGCGGGTCAGCCCCACCGCGAGGGCCTCGATCTCGCCGGCGAGGTCGGCGTCGCCCTCGACGGTGCTCGGCACCTCGGCGGCGCGGGCGCGGAGGTCGTCGAGGAGGGCGCGGGCCGCGGCGATGCGCGCCTGGTAGCGGGCGGGCAGGGCGGCGCCGGCGCTGGGCAGGCCGCCGAGCCCGTCGTCGCCGCCGCACGCCGTCGACGTGAGCGTCGCCAGCGCGAGCAACAGCAGCGTCGCGGCGCGCGCGGGAGCGCGACGGGGCGAGCGCGAGGCGGCGGCGGCACGTGCGCCGCGTACCACGTCCGCGTCGCCGGGTGGGCGCCGGTGGCGGCCTGGCCGTCGCCGGCTGAGGTACCGTCCGCGCATGAAGCTGGGGTGCCTGCGACCTGCCTCGCGCTGGCGGCGTCGACCGCCGCGCAAGCCGAGACCTTCCACGTCTCCGGCGACGGCGACGACGGCGCGGCGGGCACCGCGGAGGCGCCGTGGCGCTCGCTGCAGCACGCCGCCGACCGGGTGGCCCCGGGCGACATCGTCGAGGTCGCCGCCGGTGACTACGCCGGGATGTACCTCGAGACCTCGGGCACCGAGGCCCAGCCGATCGTGTTCCGGGCCGCGCCCGGCGCCACCGTCACCGGCGACAACGAGGTGACCACCGACGGCATCAACCTCGAGGGCGTGGCCTGGGTGACCGTCGCCGGCTTCACCGTCGAGGGCGCGACCCGGGCCGGCATCCGCGCGGTGCTGTGCGATCACGTCAGCATCCTCGACAACCGCACCGACGGAAACGGCCGCTGGGGCATCCTCACCGGCTTCTGCGACGACCTCCTCATCGAGGGCAACGAGGCGTCGCGGTCGGTCGCGGAGCACGGCATCTACGTCTCCAACAGTGGCGACCGCCCGGTCGTGCGCGGCAACCTGGTGTGGGGCAACCACGCCAACGGCCTGCACATCAACGGCGACGCCGACGCCGGCGGCGACGGCGTCATCTCGGACGCCATCGTCGAAGGCAACACCCTGTTCGGCAACGGGGAGGGTGGGGGCTCGGCGATCAACTGCGACGGCGTCCAGAACGCCGTCATCGCCAACAACCTCATCTACGGCAACCGCTCGGCGGGCATCGCGCTCTATCGCATCGACGGCGGCGCCGCCTCCACCGGCAACCTCGTCGTCAACAACACCATCGTGATGCCCGACGGCGCGCGCTGGGGCGTCTTGCTCAACGACGGCGCGATCGACAACACGATCCGGAACAACGTCATCCTGCACGGCAACGCCGTGCGCGGCGCGATCGAGGCGTGCCTGGCGTGCCTGCCGGGCCTGGTGTCCGATCACAACGCGGTGACGCCACGGTTCTCCATCGGCGAGGAGATCGTCGCGATCGATCTCTGGCAGGCCCGGACCGGCCAGGAGGTCGACTCGTTCGCCGCCGACGCCAGCCTGTTCCTCGACGCCGCCGGCGACGACTACCGGCTCGCCGCCGGCGCCGCGGCGATCGACGTCGGTTCGCCCGACGGCGCGCCGCTCATCGATCTCGCGGGCAACGCCCGGCCGCAAGGCGGCGGCGTGGATCTCGGCGCCTTCGAGGACTGCGCCGGCGCGCCGTGCGCCGAGCCGTCCTGCGTCGGCGCGGCCTGCGTCGGCGGCCTCGACGATCCCGGCGGTTGTTGCCAGGGCGGCCGCGGTCGCGGCGGCGCCGGCCTGCTGGCGGTGGTGGTGGGCGTCGTGGTCGGGCGTCGGCGCCGGAGGCGCGCGTGACCGCCGCGCTGGCGCCGCTGCGCGAGCGCCTCGAGGCGCTCGACGCCGAGCTGCTCGGGCTGCTCGCGCGCCGCCTGGAGATCGTCGACGAGGTCGCCGCCGCCAAGCTGGCCGCGGCCAGCCCGCTGCGCGATCGCGCGCGCGAGGAGCTGCTCCTCACCCGGCTGCGCGAGCGCGCGCAGGGCCTCGGCCTCGACCCGCACGAGATCGAGCGGCTCTACCGGGTCGTGCTCGACATGTCGGTGGCGCGCCAGGAGGCGACCATCCGGGCCCGGCCCGACACGCCCCTGCGGGTCGCGTACCAGGGCGTCGAGGGCGCCTACAGCCACCTCGCGGCCCAGCGCCGCTACGGCGGTCGCGACGGCGGCGCGCTGCTCACCGGCATGCCGAGCTTCCGGGCCGCGGCCGAGGCCGTCGCCCGCGGCGCCGCCGACCTCGCGCTGTTGCCCATCGAGAACACCACCGCGGGCAGCATCAACGAGACCTACGAACTGCTCGCCGACGGCGCGCTGGTGATCACCGGCGAGGTGGTCAGCGCCATCGAGCACTGCTTGCTCGCGCTGCCCGGGGCGACGCTGGCGCAGCTGCGGATCGTGCGCTCGCACCCGCAGGCGCTGGCGCAGTGCGAGGCCTTCTTCGCGGCGCACCCGCACCTCACCGCCGAGGTCGCGGTCGACACCGCCGGCGCCGCCCGCGGCGTGCGCGACGGCGGCGATCCGCGCGTCGCCGCGATCGCCAGCGCCAGCGCGGCCAGCACCTGGGGCCTGCAGATCCTCGCCGAGGGCATCCAGACCCGCGCCGGCAACGCGACCCGCTTCGTCGAGGTCGCGCCGCGGCCAGCGCCGGTGGCCGCCGGCGTCGTCGCCAAGACCTCGCTCCTCGTCGAGCTCGCCGATCGTCCCGGCGCGCTCGGCCTGGTGCTGCAGGCGCTGGCGGCGCGCGGGCTGTCCATGACCAAGCTCGAGTCACGGCCGCGCCCGGCGCAGGCCTGGCGCTACCGCTTCTACGTCGACGTGCTCGGGCACGCTGCGGACGCGGGCTTCGCCGCCGCGCCTGGTCGAGATGCGCGCCGCGGTGGTCGTGCGTGTGCTCGGCACCTACCCTGGCCGATCCGGCCGGGCCGCCGTCGTCGGAGACGGCGTGAATCTCCCCGCGCCCGTGACGTCGTCTTGAAGCACCTCGGAGGCAATCTCGATGATGGCCTGCACCGGGATTGCCTGCGTTCACCTGCGCCACCTTGCTCGGATGCGTGCGGCCGCGCCGTCGGCGCCGGGGCCCTGGCGCGGCGGCGCCACCGGCGGGGGCGTGGTGCCGTCGGGGCCGAGCGCGCCGACCCCGCCGGTGGCGAGCCGGGTCCGGGTCGACGACGTGCCGGTCGGCACCGGCGCGGTCGGCATCGACAACTACCTGGCCGGGTTGGTGTACGTCGCGGCAGCCCCGGCGGGCGGCGTCCGGCTGGGCTGGAACGATCGCAACACCGCGTACCTGCGCACCCTCGACGCCAACCTCGCCCCGGTCGGGGCCGACCTGGTGTTGCCGGGCACCGTCATCACCGCGCTCCAGGCCACGCCCGATGGCGGCCTGCTCATCGCCGCGATCACCGCGACCGATCAGCACATCGCCAACGCGTTCCAGACCGACCTCGAGCTGTCGCTGGTGCGGCTGGGGCCCGATGGCGCCCAGCGCTTCCGCACCTCGCTGGTCGGCGGTCGTGGCACCCAGCCCGAGTCGATCTGGCACGCGTGGAGCCCCGCCCACGGCGTCGGCCTGGCGTCCACCGGCACCGAGCACGCGGTGTACATCACGATCAGCAAGAACTTCGGCGGCTCGAGCGGCACCCACCAGGGCGACCTGTTCGTGGTGGTCGGCGACGACGGTCGCGTCAAGGCCGATCGCACCGAGACCTGGTCGGCCAGCCACTCCAACCAGCTCTTCGTCGAGCGCACCGCCGCCGGCGAGTGGCTCACGGTGACCGTGGGCGACGCCTACCCGATCGGCGTCTACGTCATCAACCGCGATCGCGACGCCCGGGCGGTGGTGTGGCCGCCCGAGGAGCTCGGCGTCGATCGCGACGACTTCAACTCGACCCTCGGCGCCGGCTACCTGTGCGGCGTGGTCCGGGTCGGCGACCGATTCCTCGCCACCGCGTCGACCTCCCGCAAGGGCTACACCGACTTCTGGAAGGAGCAGGCGGACGTGCTCGCGATCGGCTTCGACGCCAGCGGCGGCGCCGTCACCCGGCGCTGGCTGACCGAGACCCCGTCGACCACCGAGGTCTGCCCGCTCCTGGCGTCCCAGGGCGGCACCGTGCTCACCGCGTGGCCGGCCTCGGCGCCGCCCGACGGCAGCTACCGCGAGGCCCCGACCCAGACCACCCTGGCGGTGCTGGCGCCGGACGGCGCGATCGTCGACGGGCCGGTGGTGGTCGACGCGCCGCTGTCGTCGCACGACGTGCCGGCGACCCTGACCGACGGCACGGTGGCGTGGGCCACCGCGGACTATCGCGGCTCCACGATCCGCCTGGTCCGCGTGCGACCCTGATCACGAGGTCGGCCTGGTGCCGACATGTACGTCAGGTCGGGCTCGTCTCCGTGGCGCAACCGCGACCGAACCGACGTACCATTATTTCATGCGAGCACCCGCGTCTGTCGCGGCGACCCTGGTCGCCCTCCTCGGTCTCGGCGCCTGCGGGAGCAACGGCGCCGGCGTCGACGCCAGCGGCGGTGGCGACGGCGGCAACGGCGCCGACGCCGACACCCGTCCCGATCGCGACGGCGACGGCCTCGCCGACGACGACGAGGCGATGTACGGCACCGATCCGGACAACCCCGACTCCGACGGCGACGGCGTCCTCGACGGCCTCGAGGTCACCTTCGGCATGGATCCCCTGGATCCCGACAGCGACGACGACGGCATCCTCGACGGCGACGAGCTCCTGCTCGGCACCGATCCGCTGACGCCCGACAGCGCCTGCGCCGAGTCCTCGGCCGAGGCGACCCTGGTCAAGCTGCCGGTCGACATCATCCTCGTGGTCGACACCTCGGGCTCCATGGGCGGCGAGATCGATCAGATCCAGGCCAACCTCAACGACGACCTCGCCGTGATCCTCGAGGCCGCCGAGCTCGACTACCGGGTGATCCTCATCGGCGACTACTACACGAACCCGCAGGCGGCGGCCGGGGCCGGGGCCAACAACACCAACAAGCTCTCGATCTGCATCGCGCCGCCGCTGGGTGGCGCCGATTGCACCTGCGTGCAGGGCGCGAACTGCACCGGCCCGGCGGCGCCGGCGATGACCGAGCGCTTCAAGCACTACGACGTCCTGGTCGACTCGCGCGACGGCCTGCGCCGCATCCTCAACGACTTCGCCGCCACCGACGAGCAGGGCGGGCCGGGCTGGGGCACCTACCTGCGCGAGGGCGCGCAGAAGGTGTTCGTCATGATCACGGACGACGACGCCAACGGCGCGCCGGCGACCTTCGACGAGTTCGACACGGCGCTGCTCACGCTGTCGCCGGCGCAGTTCGGCTCCGCGGCGGCGCGCAACTACGTGTTCCACTCGATCCTCGGCATGGCGTTCAACACGCCGGCCACCGCGGCCTGGCCGCCGACCGAGCCCGTGCAGGAGTCCCAGTGCTCGCCGGGCTCCGATCGCGACGGCAGGATCCACCAGGCGATCTCGATCGGCACCGAGGGGCTGCGCTTTCCGCTGTGCAACAACGACAACTTCGACGTGATCTTCAACCAGATCGCCGACGACGTCGTCGAGGGCGCCGCGCTGGGGTGCAGCTTCGTGCCCGAGCATCCGATGAGCGTGACCCTCGACTTCGAGCGCGTGGTCGTCTACTACACCGAAGGCGGCGCCACCCTGCCGCTGCGGCTCGATCGGGTCGCCGACGCCGCCGCGTGCACGGCCAACGGCTTCTACGTCGACGGCGACGAGGTGGTGCTGTGCCCGGCGGCGTGCACCGCCGTCCAGGCCGATCCCGAGGGCAGCCTCGACGTCCACGTCGCCTGCACGCCCGTGCTCGGCTAGCGCCGGCGGCCGCGCGGCGACGGTCGACGGCGAATTGCCGCCGTCGGGCTTGTGTCCGACGCTCCGGACAGCTACCTGGCGGGTGTGCCGTTCCTTGGATCCCACCCAGGCCTGTTGCGCGCGCTCGTCGAGCGCGGCTACGCCGAGCCGACCCAGGTCCAGGCGGCGATCCTGTCGGCCCCGCCCGACCGCGACCTCCTGGTCTCGGCCCAGACCGGCTCGGGCAAGACCGTGGCGTTCGGCCTGGCGATGGCGCCGACCTTGTTGCCCGACCTCGAGCGCTTCGTCGGCAAGGCGGCGCCGCGCGCGCTGATCGTCGCGCCGACCCGCGAGCTGGCGCTCCAGGTGGCCCGGGAGCTGACCTGGCTGTACGCGCCGACCGGCGCCCGGGTGGTGGCCTGCGTCGGCGGCATGGATCTGCGCAGCCAGGAGCGGGCCCTGCACCAGGGCGCGCACATCGTGGTCGGCACCCCCGGCCGGTTGTGTGATCACCTCGATCGTGGCGGCCTGACCCTGACCGAGGTCGCCGCGGTGGTGCTCGACGAGGCCGACCAGATGCTCGACCTCGGCTTCCGCGAGGAGCTCGAGCGCATCCTCGGCGAGACCCCGACGACCCGGCGCACGCTGCTGTTTTCGGCGACGTTGCCGCGCGGCATCGTCGCCCTGGCCAAGAAGTTCCAGCGCGACGCGGTGCGGCTGTCGACCATCGACGAGGCCGAGCCCCACCACGACATCGAGTACCGCGCGGTCCTGGTGGCGCCGCGCGAGCGCGAGCGCGCGATCGTCAACATCCTGCGCTGGGTCGACGCCCGCGGCGCCCTGGTGTTCTGCAACACCCGCGACGGCGTCACCCAGCTGTGCGGCAGCCTGCTCGAGCGCGGCTTCGCGGTGGTGCCGCTGTCGGGCGAGCTGTCCCAGGCCGAGCGCAACCGCGCGTTGCAGAGCCTGCGTGAGGGGCGCGCCCGGGTGTGCGTCGCCACCGACGTCGCCGCGCGCGGCCTCGACCTGCCGGACCTGGGCCTGGTCATCCACGCCGATCCGCCGCGCGAGCGCGAGACCTTGCTCCACCGCAGCGGGCGCACCGGCCGCGCCGGCCGCAAGGGCGTCGCCGTGGTGATCGTGCCCGGCCCGGCCCGTCGCCTGGTCGAGCGCATCCTCGACGACGCCGGGGTCGAGGCCACGTGGACGCCACCCCCGTCGGCGGAGAAGGTGCGGGCCCGCGATCAGGAGCGCATCGTCGCCGAGCTGACCGCCCTGGCCGACGATCCGGCCGCCGACGATCTGGCCGCGGCCGAGTCGCTGCTCGAGACCCGGCCGGCGGCGGCGCTGGTGGCGGCGCTGGTGCGCATGCACCGCGGGATGCTGCCGGCGCCCGAGGAGATCAGCGTCGTGACCGAGCGCGGCGGGCCGCGCGGCGACGACGGTCCGCGCCCGGCCCGCGGCCCAGCCGGTCCCAGGCTGTGGTTCGAGATCGACGTCGGCCGGTTCGGCAACGCCGATCCGCGCTGGCTGTTGCCGTTGCTGTGCCGGCGCGGCCAGGTCACCAAGGCCGAGATCGGGACCATCCGGATCGGCCAGCGGGTGACCTGGTTCGAGGTCGCGGCCGACGCCGCCGATCGGTTCGCCGATGCCGCGCGCCGCCCCGACGCCAAGGACAAGCACCGCATCGTGCCGGCGCCCGACGGGCCGCAGCTCGACGGGCCCCCGCCGCGCGGGCCCAACCGCCGCCCGCCGCCACGACGGTAGCGTCGCGGCCGCCGTCGCGTGGTCTTGGCCCGACGGGCCCGCTATCATCGCCGCGATGAGCAGCGACTCCCCCGGCGGTGGCCGGACCTTCGCCGTCGGCGACATCCACGGCGACCTGGCCGCGCTGACCACCTTGCTCGGTCGCCTGCCGCAGCTGACCGCGGCCGACACCGTCGTCTTGCTCGGGGACTACCTCGACCGCGGGCCGCAGTCGGCCCAGGTGATGGCCAAGGTGCGCGGCCTCGGCGCCGAGCTGCCGGCGAAGGTGGTGGCGCTGCGCGGCAACCACGAGGACGCCTGGTTGCAGGTCGTCGACAAGGGCTGGCCCGAGTTCATCATGCCGCGCGGCAACGGCTGCCTCGAGACCATGCGCTCCTACACCGGACGTGATGTCACCCGCTGCGACGACGGCGTCGACGAGGACGAGTACGAGGCGCTCTACCACGGCACCTTCTTCCCGGCCGACGACGTCGCCTGGATGCGCACGCTGCCCTACTGGTACGAGGACGAGCACGCCATCTACGTGCACGCCGGCATCAAGCGCGCCGGCGACAGCTTCCCGCACCCGTCGAAGGTCGAGCCGCAGCGCGCGCTCCTGTGGCTGCGCGACCGCGACTTCTTCGAGAACTATCGCGGCAAGCTGGTGGTGTTCGGCCACACCAACACCGGCGCGCTGCCGGCGGAGCTGTCGACCCACACGCCCGACGACCCCGAGGATCTCTGGGCCGGGCCCGGCTGCGTCGGGCTCGATACCCGGTGCGGCAAGGGCGGCTATCTGACCGCCATCGAGCTGCCGTCGCGGGCGGTCTACGAGTCACGATGAGCGAGCGTCGTCGCGGCGGGGTGAGGACGTCGTGGACGATCGTCGTCGCGGCCGCGGCGAGTGGTTGCGGTGGCGGTGGCGGGCAGCCTCCGGGCGGCGGCGACGCCGGCGCGCCACCGGCGGTGTGCGCCGCGCCAGCGCCGGTCGACGTGTCCAACCCGACCACGGTCGTCGGCGACGGCGCCGCGGCGAGCTGCACCGCCGCGGCCCTGCGCGCGGCGGTCGCCGCCGGCGGCGTCGTCACCTTCGCCTGTGGCGCCCAGCCGGTGACGATCGCCATCGACGACACCGTGGTGGCCACGGTCGACACCGTCGTCGATGGCGGCGGCTTGATCACCCTCGACGGAGGCGGCCAGCGTCGCATCCTCTTGCTCGACTCCGGCTACGACGTGGCGACGCCGCGGCTGGTGGTGCAGGGGCTCCGGTTCTGGCGCGGCCAGGCGCCGGCCGTGGGCGACGACACCGCCCAGGGCGGCGGCGCCATCTACCGCGACGGCGGCAGCCTGACGGTGATCGACTCGATCTTCGACGACAACGGCGCGCCCGGGGCAGGGCAGGACGTCGCCGGCGGCGCCATCTACGCCTTCGGCGGCGGCGACACCCTCGTCGTCGGCTCCACCTTCACCGGGAACCACGCGAGCAACGGCGGCGCCATCGGCAGCCTCAACGGCGACCTCACGATCGTCAACAGCACGTTTACCGACAACGCCGCCACCGGCACCGGCGGCAATCCCGGCGACGGCGGCTGCGGCGGTGCGCTGTACCAGGACGGCCGCGACGAGATCACCTCGCTGTGCGGCGTGACCATCACCGGCAGCACCGCCGGCGCCATCGGCGGCGCGGTCTTCCGGGTCTCCAACGACGACACCGGCACCTTCTCGATGGAGCGCTCGACCGTCGACGACAACCGGGTGGTCGCCGAGGGCGGCGGCAACGCCGGCGGGATGTACCTGCAGGGGCTCGCCCTGCGCCTCGAGCGCAGCACGATCTCGCGCAACCAGGCGTTCTACGGCGGCGGCCTGTGGATCAACGCCGGCTCCGCCGAGCTCACCAACCTCACCATCGCCGGCAACGTCGCCACCGGCAGCAACGGCGGCGGCGTGTGGCTCGGCAACGACCCGGTCGGGACCATGCGCAACTGCACCATCGCCGACAACCACGCCACCGCCGCCAACCAGATCGCCGGCGGGATCTTCGGCGCCGGGCTCACGCTCACCAACACGATCGTGGCCGACAACACCGCGATGTACACGCCGACGTGCGACGTCGAGCGCGCGCGGGCGGCGGCGGCAACCTGCAGTGGCCGGAGGGGTCGCCGTGCACCGACGCCGCGCTGGTGGCCGATCCACGGCTGGGGCGCTCGCGCCGGCCGCCGGCGGCGAGCTGGTGATGGTGCCCGCGGCCGATAGCCCCGCGCGCGCGCTCGGCGACGCGTGCCCGCCGACCGATCAGCTCGGCAACCCCCGACCGCTGCCGTGCACCGCCGGCGCGGTCGAGGCGCCCTGAGGCGACCGCGCCGAGCTGCGACGGGTGCGACGTCGCTGCGACGCCGCGCGCCGACGCGGCGACGACGTGGGCAAGGGAGCGAGGTCTCCGTCGAGGTGCGACCTCGGTCGTGCAGTTCGTAGGGGTTAGCGCGACCGCACGCGCGAGCGCCGCCGCGACGCGCCGGCCGTGAGCGGCGCCGGCGACGGCACGTCGCTTGCTGTGCTCCCGGCCAGGAGGACACGACCATGAAGCGCACCTTGCTTGCCATCCTGTTCGCGGGCTCGACCCTGGTCACCGGCTGCGTCGCGGCCGAGGACGATGACGCCGCGCGGTCCCTGGACGACGAGGCCGCGGTCGACGAGGCCACCGACGCGGAGGACCTGGCCCGCGGGCTCGACGTCCCCGATCCGGTGATCGAGGAAGACGGCGTCGACGTCGGCGATCTCATCTCCGAGTTCGCCAACCGCGCTGCCCTCGAGCTGAGCGCCGAGCCGGTCGCTGAGCCCGACGGCCCGCTGCCTGACTCGATCGCGCGCTGCCTGACCCAGCTCCCGAACACCTGCGGTCGCATCGCCCGTCCGTCGCTCCGGCTGCGCGCCACGCGCTGAGGCGCCGCGCGCCATCGGCGCGACGTGCTACCAGAAAGGGTGGCCCGCGCCCTCCCTCCGCCTCGCGCTCCCAGCGTGCCGGTGGCCCTCGCCACCGCGCTGGTGCTGGTCGGGATCGGGCTCGTCGGCGCCATCCGCGCCGGGCTGGTGGGGGCGGCGTTCATGTACGACCTCGAGCTGAGCCGCTCGCCGCTGGCGTCGCACCCGCCGCTCTTGGCCGATGCGCCGGCCCGGACCACGCGGCGGGTCGCCCTGGTGATCGTCGACGGGCTCCGCTACGACGCGTCGCGCACGATGCCGCAGCTCGCGCGCTGGCGCGCCGACGGCGTCGACCTGCGCGCCCGCTCGCACTACCCGAGCTGGTCGCGCCCGAACTACGTCAGCCTGCTCACCGGGGTGCCGCCGGTGGCCAGCGGCGTGCGCACCAACACCCACCACACGCCGACCCAGCTCGACACCCTGATGGATCGGGCTCGGGCCGCCGGCCTGCGCACCGCCACCGCCGCCGACAACGAGGCGATGCCGAAGCTGTTCCTGCGCCCACCGGGCGGCGTCGACGTGCCGGCCGGCGTCGAGATCGACATCGACGCGATGGAGGATCCGTACTCCGAGGCGGCGCTCGCCGCGGCGGACTTCGAGCTGGTGTCGCCCTTCGACGACGCCCGCTACGCGCCGTGGCCGGGCGGGCTTGCCGACGCCGGCCGGGCCGAGCTGGCCGGCGACTACGACCTCGTGGTGCTGCTCATCGGCGTGGTCGATCAGGCCGGGCACGCGCACGGCGCCGACAGCGACGAGTACCGCGCCGCCACCGGCGTCGCCGATCGCGCGGTCACCCGGGCGGTCGCGGGCCTCGATCTCGCGCGCGACACCCTCATCGTCGTCGCCGATCACGGCCACAGCGACAGCGGCGGTCACGGCGGCATGGAGCCCGAGGTGCTCGACGTACCGCTCGTGCTCGTCGGCGCCGGGATCCGCGCCGGCGCCACCACGTCGGGCGCCGAGCTCATCGACGTCGCCCCGACCATCGCGGCCCTGCTCGGCATGCCACCGCCGGGCCACGGCCTCGGTCGCGCCCTCACCGAGGTGCTCACGCTGCCGCCGGCGCAGGCGCTGGCCCAGGTCGCGTCCGACACCGCCCGCGTCGCCCGCAACCAGGCCATCGTCGACGACGCCCTCGCCCGCGGCGACGCCGCCACCCAGGCCAACCGGGCCCGGCGCGTCGCCACCATCCTCGGCATCGCCGCGGTGGTCCTCGTCGCCGCGTTCTTCGCGCGCCGGCGCGGCGGCCTGCGCCTGACTCCGCGGGTGTTGCTCATCGGCGTGCCGGCGTTCTTCGTCGTGTACTACATGCTCATCGGCACCGTCGGGCAGCGCTTCTCGCCGTCGCTGCTGCCGGCGCGCGGCCACCTGGCGTGGGAGCTCGCCAAGTACGGCGCCATCGGCATCGCCGCGCACCTGGCGTCGGGGTGGGTGGCGCTGCGCGGTCGTGCCCACTTCGCCGATCGGCTGGCCGCGGCCAACGGCGTGGCGCTGGCTGGCCTGCTGCTCACGATCGTGCCGGCGGCGCTGCTGTGGGCGTACTACCCGCCGCCGTACGTGCGGGTGCCCGGCCCGGCGCTCTTGGTGATGATCCCCGCGGTGCAGGTCGCGGTCGCCTGCTACGCGACCGGCATCGCGCTCACGCTCGTCATCGAGATCGTCGTGTTCTTCGCGCGCGCGGTCGATCCGGCGACGCGGGTCGAGCGCCTCGAGCGGGCGCTGGCCCGGACCCGGGCCCGGCTGCCTACGAGCGGCGACGACCGAGCTTGATCGGCGCGTCGGATGGCGGCGGCTCGGGCTTGACCACGTCGCAGTCCGAGCCGCGATCGCGGGTGACCTGCGCGCGCAGCGCCTCGGTGTGCTCGAGCCACACCCGCTGGACCTCGGGGTCGACCGCGTGGCGCGCCATCGCCTGCCGCAGCAGCTCGGTGCGCCGCTCGAAGTGGCCGCCGAGGATGGGGCTGGCCGCGTGGGCGGCGCGGATCGGCCGGCCGCGGTAGGGCACGTCGGCGCCGAGCAGGCGCGCGGTGAACTCCCACTCGCGCTCGACGAGCACGTCGTGGTCCTTGCCGGCGAACAGGAAGCCGATCATCACGTCGGCGACCACGTGATCGTAGAAATCGCGGATCACCGCGCGCAGGGCGTCGCCGCCGATGCGGTCGAAGGCGGTCATGGCGCGGCCTCGACCCGGGCGACGGTGACCGGCTGCCCCGAGAGCGCGGCGGTGCCGGTGAGCTCGTCGACCCGCGCCGGATCGGTGACGTCGTTGATGCTGACGCCGGGCACGGTCGCCGCGACCCGCAGGCGGGCGCCGGGGCGGCCGTGGCCCCAGCCGTGCGGCAGGCTGACGACGCCCGGCATGACCTCGTCGGAGATGGCGACCGGCACCTCGATGGCGCCGACCGTCGAGGCGAGTCGCGCGGTGTCGCCGGTGGCCAGGCCACGGGCGGCGGCGTCGTCGGGGTGGATCCAGAGCACGCAGCGCGGCTTGCCCTTCACCAGGCGCGCGCTGTTGTGGAGCCACGAGTTGTGGCTGCGCAGCGAGCGCCGCCCGATGAGCACCAGCGACGCCGGCGCCGCCAGCTCGACGGCGCGGCCGCGCAGCCGCGGCAGATCGGCGAGCATCACCGGCGGCGCCAGCACGATCCGCTTGTCGGCGGTCGCCAGCCGACCCGGCAGCCGCGGCTCGAGCGGCCCGAGATCGAGGCCGTGCGGCGCGCGCCGCAGCCGCGCCAGCGACAGCCCGTGCTCGCCGCGGCGCAGGCCGTGCGGCCCGGCGCGCAGGGCGACGTCGAGCAGGCGGTCGGGATCGAGCACCACCTTGCCGGCGGCGAGGGCGTGGCGACCGAGGAACTCGGCGACGTCGCCGCCGAGCACGCGCCGGGCCAGGGCGCCGACGCCGCCGCGCTCGGCGGCGAGCCGCGCGGTGAGCTCGGCGCAGATCTCCCAGTCGTGGCGCTGGTCGTCGCCCCGCGGGAACACCGGCGGCGCGTAGCGCGCGACGTTGCGGATCGAGTACGCGGCCAGCGCGACGTCGTAGTGCGCGCGCTCGAGCGCGGTCGTCGGCGGCAGGATCACGTCGGCCAGGCGCGTGGTCTCGTTGAGGTACGGATCGATCGCGACCTGGAACGCGAGGGTCGGCAGCGCCGCCTCCAGGCGCGGGCCGCCGGGCACCGACAAGACCGGGTTGCCGGCGATGGTGACCAGCGCGCGCAGCTGCCCTCGGCCCGGGGTCTCGATCTCGTCGACCAGCGTGGCCAGCGGCGACTCGCCGCCGAACTCCGGCAGGCCGCGCACGCGGGTGCGCCAGCGTGCGAAGCCGCCGGCGCCGAGCCCCAGCGCCACCGCCAGCGGCAGCGGATCCACCGCCGGCGTGGTGAACATCATGCCGCCCTCGGTGTCGAGGTGGCCGGTCAGCGTGTTGATGACGTTGCACAGCCACGCGGCCTGGCCGCCAAACTCCTGGGCGCACACGCCGAGGCGCCCGTAGAGGACGGCGCGCGGGGTCTCGGCCAGCGCGCGCGCCAGCTCGCGCACGTCGTCGGCGGCGATCCCGGTGGCGGCGGCGGTGGCCTCCGGCGCGAGCGCGGCATCCGCGGCGGCGGCGCGCAGCGCGTCGACGCCGTCGACGAAGCGCCCGAGCCGCCCGAGCCGGAGCCGCTCCTCGGCGAACAGCACGTGCACGATCGACCACAGGAGCAGGGCGTCGGTGCCGGGCCGGATGAACAGGTGGCGATCGGCGTCGCGCGCGGTCTCGGTCCGGCGCGGGTCGATCACCACGACCTGGCCGCCGCGCGCGCGGATCGCGGCGAGCCGGCCCATCACGTCGGGCGCGGTCATGATGCTGCCGTTGGACGCCGCCGGGTTGCCGCCGAGGACGATCAGCAGGTCGGTGCGATCGAGATCTGGCACCGGCATCAGGAGCTGGTTGCCGAACATGAGCAGCGCCGCCAGCATGTGCGGGAGCTGATCGACGGACGCCGCCGAGTACAGGTTGCGGCTGCCGAGGCTGCGGGTCAGCGCCAGGCCATGGGTGAGGAGGCCGAGGTTGTGCACGCCGGGGTTGCCGATGTACGCGCCGACGGCGTCGGCGCCGTGCTCGGCGCGGATCGCCGCCAGCCTGCTCGCGACCAGGCCGAGCGCCTCGTCCCAGGTCGCGTCGCGCCACGCGGGCGGCTCGTGGCGGCCGCTGGTGCGGACCAGCGGCGTGCGCAGGCGATCGGGATCGTGGTGGAGGTCGGCCAGCGCGGTGGCCTTCGGGCACAGGTAGCCGCGGCTGAACGGATCGTCGGCGTCGCCGCGGATCGAGGCGACGCGATCACCGTCGACGTCGACGGCGAGCCCGCAGGTGGCCTCGCACAGCGGGCAGATGGGGTAGTGGCGGGTGGTCACGGGTCCAGGCTCGGCAGCTCGCTCAACAGCATGCCGCGGAACCGGATGGGATGCTCGGACACCGTGTGGTGCGCGTCGCGCAGGAGCACGTTGAGATCGAGCGCCTCGCCGCTGAGCGCCGCGTCCGCCTCGGGTGACAGCGCGATGGACAGCTCGGCGCGCAGGGTGGCTGGCTCGCCGCGGCAGGCGCCCGACGTAGAGCACCCGGCCGTCGAGCTCGGGCCGCCAGGAGCTGATCCGCGCGCGCAGCTGCCGGAGGCGTCGCCGGCGCCGTCGTTGGTGAGCGGCAGCACGGCGCGCCGTCGGCACCGCCGCCGCGCACCCACCGGGTGACGCCGAGCGCGCCGGGCACCACGTGGGCGGCGCGGCCGGTCGGCCGCGTCGGTGGCGTCGATGCCGGCGGCGGCGAAGAACGCGTCGCAGGCGGCGAGCAGCGGCTCGGCGCCGAGCGCGAGGCGGGCCGACCAGGTCGGCGTCTCGCTGGCCTGCTCGGCCGCGACCAGGGTGCCGGCGCGGGTGAGCTCGAAGGCGTCGATCCAGGTGAACACCGGCTGGGTCATCGCGCCGAGCTCGTCGAGCTCGCCGAAGCCGCGAAGCCAGGGCCCGACCCCGATCACCGCCGGGCCGGGCAGGGCGGTCTCGCCGCAGCGGGTGGCCTCGCTGCCGGTGACGCGGCGCTGAGGCGGGCTCGCGCGGCGATGTTCGCTCAGCCCCAGCCACGGCCCGATCGCCAGCGCCGCGCCGCCGCCGAGCAGCGCCACGCCGCCGTAGAGCGTGGGGTCGCTCGCGGGCTCGTCGCCCGAGGCCGCGCTCGCGGTGGCGACCACGCCGAGCGCGCCGGCGACCACGCCGACGACGAAGGTCGCCAGGTTGGGGCGGATGGTCCGGATCTCGATGTCCTCGAGATCGACCACCACGTCGGCGGCGCAGTAGCTCGGGCGCACCATGCGCAGGCGACCGTCGGGCGTGAGGTCGATGGTCGGGTCACCCGGCGCGGCGGTGTCGGCGCGCACCTCGAGCGCGACGGTGAACGCCGTACGTCGAGGCGAGTCTGGGTGACGTGGCAGCCGGCCGCGGTGGCCGCCGCCACCAGGGCGAGCGCGCCGTGACAACCGCCGCAGCGTACACCGGCGGCCCCTCGGGGGCGGGGCCGTGACCTGCTAGAGTGCGCTCGTAGAGAGCCCTGGCCCCGACGTGTCGTCCGTTCGTTCGTGACCTGTGCCGGCCTGCTCGCGCTCGGCGCCTGCGGCGCGACGACGATCGGGGACGCTCGCCCTCGGGGTGGCGGCCGAGTGCAGCCCGCTCGGCGGTGACGGCTGCGCTGCCGTGGCCGTCGTCGCTCTACCAGCGCGACGACGCCGCGTCGCCGACGGGATCCGGCTCGATCTCGCCCTGGGCGCGCTGCCGGCGACCGTCGACGACGTCGACATCGACGTGGCGCCGCTCAACCAGCGCACCAGCTTCGCCGCTGACCCAGCTCCTCATCACCTTCCCCGGCGGCGTCGACGGCACCGACCTGGTCGGCCCCGGCGCGATGGCCGACAGCTTGCTGCCCGCCAGCGCCACCGTGATCGTCGACATGGAGACCGGCGACCGGGTCGCGCACTTCGCCGAGGTCGACGCCAACATCACCAGCGGCGACTTCGACGATCAGGCGATCTACCTGCGGCCGGCGGCGCGCCTGCGCAGCCGGCACCCGCTACGCGGTCGGCATCACCCGCGCGCTGCACGCGCGCGGCGGCGGCGCGCTGGCGCGCCCGGCAGGCTTCCAGGCGCTGCTCGACGGCACCGTCACCGACCACGCGCGCCTGGAGGCGACCCGGCCGCGCTACCCGGCGATCCTCGAGGCGCTGGCCGGCGCCGGCGTCGCCGAGGACGACCTCGTGGTCGCGGTAGGACTTCTGCGTCACCGCCGACGACGACAACCTCATCGTCGACCAGCTCGCGGCCCGCGAGGCCGCTCGCGGCGGTCGGCGCCGACGCCAACGGCATCACCTACACGGTCACCCTCGACGAGCAGCCCAGCCCGACTCGCGCGACGACGGCATCGCCGCCGCATCCACCTCGACATGACGGTGCCGCGGATCGCCACCAGCGCCGGCTTCTTCCGCGACGGCGCCGGCGCGGTGAAGGTCGACGGCACCATCGTCGAGCCGGTGACCATCCTGGTGCCGGCCTGCGCGACGCCGGAGAACAAGGCCGGCATCGTCCTCTATGGCCACGGCTTCTTCGGCGGCCTCGACGAGTCCGAGGGCGGCTACCCGCGCCGCTTCGCCAAGGACACCTGCAACGTCGTCATCGGCGGCCTGTGGCGCGGCATGTCCGAGGCCGACATCCCGGCGGCGCTGGCGACCCTCAACGACGTCAACAACGCGCGGCCGTTCGCCGAGGGCGTGTGGCAGGGCATCGTCGACTTCATGGGCCTGGCCCGGCTGGCGTCGCTGCGCCTGCCGACCGAGCGCTGGTCGAGGACCCACTGGCGGAGCCGGTGGCGTCGGTGGTCGATCCGAGCCGCATCGGCTTCTACGGCATCTCCCAGGGCGCGATCCTCGGCATGACCTACTTCCCCTTCGATCCGCTCCTGACCCGCGCGGTGATGAGCGTCGGCGGCGCCAACTGGGCGGTGCTGTTCGACGCTCGACCAACTGGGCGGTGTACGGCGAGCCGCTCAAGGGCGCCTACGGCGGCGAGCTGCCGTCGGTGATCATGCAGCAGGTGGTGACGATGGGCTTCGAGCTCATCGACGGCGGCACCATCGCCCACCGGCTGTTTCCGGCGACGCCGGCCGAGGCGCTGGCGCCGGGGCTGCCGGCCAAGCAGTACCTCGCGCAGATGTCGGTCGACGACGCCCTGGTGACCAACCTGTCGACGCTCCTGTGGGCGCGCACCGCCGAGCTGCCGCTCTTGTCGCCGGCGGTGCAGGAGCCGTTCGGGGTCACGCCGACCGCGGGCCCGCTGGCGAGCGCGCTGGTGATCTACGACGAGGAGCCGACGCCGGCGCCGCCGGTGTCGAACCTGGCAACAGCGAGGGCAACGTCGCCCACGAGAACCTGCACCGGCGGCCGGCGGCGGTCGATCAGATCCAGGGCTTCCTCACCACCGGCGACATCGTCAACACGTGCGAGGGCGCGTGCGGTGCGCCGAGGGGCGCGTGCGGCGCGCTGCCGTAGCCGACGGCGCCGACGGCGAGCCGATCGAGCTCGGCGGCAACCCGGCGCTGGCGCTGGTGCCGCCCGACGCGCGCGCGATCTACCTGCTCGCCCACGGCGCCGGCGCCGGCATGCGGCACGCGTGGCTGCGCGACCTCGCGGTGGCGCTGGCGGCGCGCGGCCTGGCGACCGCGCGCTGGAGGCTGCCGTACATGGCGGCCGGGCGGCCGCGGCCGGATCCGCCGGCGGTGGCGACCGCCGCGGTGCCGCGCCGCGGCGACCGCGGCGCGCTGGCCCGGGCTGCGGCTCCTCGCCGGCGGCAAGTCCTTCGGCGGTCGCATGACCTCCACCGCGCAGGCGGCGGCGCCTGCCCGGGGTGGAGGCGCTGGTGTTCTCGGCTTCCCGCTGCACCCGGCCGGGCAGCCGGCGGTCACACGCGCCGCCCACCTCGCCGAGGTGACGGTGCCGATGCACTTCGTGGCCGGCAGCCGCGACGCGCTGGCGACGCCGGCGCTCTTGGCCGACGTCCTCCGCGGGCTCGGCCCGCGCGCGGCTGTGGCCGATCGCGGAGGCCGATCCCGCGTTCGCGGTGCCGGCCCGGACCGGCCGCCGCGGCGCGCCGGTGCTCGGGGAGATCGCCGACGCCGTCGTCGCCGCCTGTGGATAGGCCGGCGCGCGATCACCGGTGGCGAGGTGTCGCCGGCGCCTTGACTGTCGGCGCGCGAGCGCCGAAACATCGTCGCGTGTGGTCGAGCTACTCGGCGCGAGCCGCGGCCAACCTGATCGGGCTGCCGGAGTCGACCATCCGCCGCTGCATCCGCGACGGGCTGGTGGGCAGCCCCGACGAGGTGCCGGCGCGGCTCACGTTCCGCGACCTCGGCGCTGCGCGCGCCCTGCGCGGGCTCGTCGATCGCGGCGTGCCGCTGCCCGCGCGCGCCGCGAGCTGGCGCTGCTCGCGCGTGAGCTGCCGGCAGGCGTCGCTGGCCGGGCTGCCGCTCGAGGCGGTCGGCGGGCGCATCCGCGTGCGCGGTCGGACCCCGACCGGCCAGCTCGACCTGCCGCTGGAGCCGCCACCGCCACCGCCGCCGGGCGACGTCCGCGAGCTGGCGCAGCGCGCGACCGCGGTGGCCGTCGACGCCGCGGTGGCCGTCGAGCTGACCCCGGCGCCGCCGCCGACCGCCGACGCCTGGTTCGCGCGCGCTCGAGCTCGAGGAGGCCGAGCCGGTCGCGGCCATCGACCTACCGGCGCGCGCTGCGGCTGCGGCGGGTGGGGCAGGCGTGGATCAACGTCGGCCGGCTGCTCGCCGAGAGCGGGCAGTCGGCGGAGGCCGGCGAGTGCTTCGAGTCGGCGCTCGCGCTCGATCCCTTCGACGCCACCGCCATCTACAACCTCGGGGTGGTGGCCCAGGACGCCGGCCACGAGGCCGACGCCATCGTCCGCTATACCCGCGCCCTCGAGCTCGACCCGAGCCTGGCCGAGGCCCACTACAACCTCGCCACCCTCTTCGATCGCGGCGGCGATGCCCGCGCCGCGATCCGGCACATCAACGCCTACCGCCGGCTGGTCAAGCCGAGCGGCGGCGGCTGAGCGCGGCGGCGGCGGCGCTCACGCGGTCGCGAGCTTGGCCTTGCGCATCGCGGTGCGCAGGCCGTCCTTGGCGGTGTCGCGCAGGATCGCGCCGTGGCCCGGCACCAGGTGCTGGAACGGCAGCTCGGCCAGCGCCTCGAAGTCGCGCGCGACCTCGGGCCCCGCGTGCTTGAGCCACATCGGCCCGATCACCGTCGGGCCGAAGCCGCTGAGCTTGGCGACGAGCTTCGCCATCAGCGAGCAGCCCTCGAAGCTGGTCCAGTGCTGGAACGCGTCGCACGACACCAGCACGCCGCCGGGCAGGACCACCGCGGCCTCGCCGATCCGGCCGTGGGTGAACGGCAGCACGTGGGCGTCGCCGAGCGGATGGCTGGTGGCGGTCAGCTCGCGCGCATCCGCGATCGAGCGCGACTGCCGGATCGGCGCCGGCGCCCACACCGGCACGCCGAAGCGCTGGGCGTAGTAGGCGTCGTCGGCGCCGTGGCCGGCGCCGAGGCGCACCACGTGGCGCACGGTGCCGAGCGCGGCGAGGGCGCGCTCGCCGTCCTCGGTCAGGCGCGCGGCGTTGAGCACGACGAGGTCGGTGCCCTGGCGTGCGATCGTCATGTTGCGCGTGATCGTCACGCCCGGCTTCATGCGGAAGGCGCCGGTCACCACGAAGACGTCGGGGAACTCCTCGCGCAAGGGGCCGTGGGGCATGGGCGGGCGGTCGCTCGGCATGGCGCCGAGTATGTCCCAGCGTCAGTGGTAGTGGCGCGCGGGCGCGCCGTCGTCGCTGCGCGGATCGACGCCGACCTCGCGGTTGATGGTGTTGCCGCCGGGGGTGAGGTCGACGTGGAAGTGGTTGCGGTGGTCGCCGTTGTAGTTGGGGGTCAACACGATGTTCCAGACCCCGGCCGCCTTCAGCTCGCAGATGAGCTCGTGCAGGAGCGTGTCCTTGCCGGGCTCGGTGGCGGCGCTGCACGTGGGCTGCGCGTCGGGATCGATGACCCAGTCGGTGAGCACCGAGGCGTAGGTGGCGCCGCCGTCGTAGGTGACGCCGGCGATGTCGATGGCGTTGGCGTAGGCGTGCTGCGAGATGCCGTTCGGGCAGTTGGGCGGGGTGCCGCCGCCGATGCAGCGGTAGTTGTACACGCCGATGTCGGCGACCTCGACCACCCCACGCCGACGCAGGTACGGCGCCGCCTCCGCCAGCGAGCGGATGAGGTCGCAGTCGCCGAACAGGGTCGAGCGCGGGTTCTCGTTCTCGACGTAGCGCCAGGCGACGCCGTTGATCGGGATGGTGGCGGTGACCGGCTCGGCCACGCCGGGGCTGTCGGGGCCGGTGGTGTAGTCGACGCCGTAGAGCTCGAGCCAGTCGTGGCAGCTCGCGACCGCGGGATCGTCGACGACGATGCCGACCTCGGCGGAGGCGACCGGACGATCGTCGCCGTCGTAGGCGATGGCGACCAGGGCGGCGGCGCCGCGCTCGCCGAGCTCGAGGGCGGCGGTGCCGTCGGCGCCGACGGTGGCGAGCACCCGCTGATCGCGGGTGATGACGACCCGGGCCGGCGCGCCGCCGATGGCGAGCGCCACCGGCACCTCGGCGACCAGGAAGCCGTCGGTGCCGAGGTCGCCGCGGGTGACGTGCGCGCCCGCGGCCGGGCTGGTGAAGGCCAGCGTCACCGGCCCCGACGGGCCGGCGTCGGCGCCGCCGCCGTCGGGGCCGACCATGACCTCGGCGCTGCACCCGGCCGAGGCGATCACGAAGGCGACACGCACGAACGTCTTCACGCCCGGGATTGAATCCGGGCGCCCGACGAACGGTCAAGCGGCGACCGGAGTAGCCACCGCGGATCTCGCGGACTCGCCGCGCTGCCGCGTCGCGTCAACTCGCGAGGGTGGTCGTCGTCGAGGCGCCACCGCCACGCAGGCGGATGGCGGCGTCGATCATCTCGACCAGGGCGCGCCCGTCGGCGTCGTCGGCGACCGCCGCGGCCAGGGCCCGGATGGTCGTGAGGTCCCAGGTCTGGGCGTCGGCGCCGCCGCGGAGGACGTCGGCGAAGGCCGCCGCCGCGAAGGCCAGGCGCAGGTCGCGCGAGGCGTCGGCGAGGCGCGGCGCGAAGGCGCTGCGATCGACGGTGAACGCGGCCTCGGTGGCGGTGTCGGCGGTGGGCGCCTTGTGCCGCACGCGCACCGTCGCCAGCGGCGCCGAGCTGGCGGCGCCGGTGAGCTCGAGCTCGTAGAGCGCGGTCACCTGGTGGCCGGCGCCGATCTCGCCGGCGTCGACCTTGTCGTCGCGGAACAGGTCGTCGGCGATGTCGCGGTTCTCGTAGCCGACGAGGCGATAGCGCGCGACCTGGGCCGGGTCGAAGTCGACCTGCAGCTTGACGTCCTTGGCGATCACCTCGAGGGTGCTGCCGAGCTGCTCGGAGAACACCCGCTTGGCCTGCGACAGCGAGTCGATGTAGTAGGCGTTGCCGTTGCCGCGGTTGGCCAGGCGCTCCATCGTCTTGTCCTGGTAGTTGCCCTGGCCGAAGCCGATGGTCGACAGGGTGACGCCGCGCGCGACCTCCTTGGCGATCGTCGCCAGGATCTCGTCGGCGCTGGTGTGGCCGACGTTGGCGTCGCCGTCGGAGAGCACGATCACGCGGCTGATCGCGTCCTTGCGCAGGCCCTTGGCGGCCTGCTCGTAGGCGAGCTGGATGCCCGAGGCCATCGCGGTCGAGCCGCCGGCGGTGAGCTCCTCGAGGGCGCCGAGGATCTGCTCCTTGTGCTCGAGGCCGGTCGGCGGCAGCACCACCCGGGTCGCGCCGGCGTAGGTCACCAGGCTCACCGTGTCGCCGTCCTTGAGCGAGTCGACCAGGATCCGCAGCGAGCGCTTGGCCAGCTCGAGCTTGTCGGGCGACTGCATCGAGCCGGCGACGTCGACGAGGAACACCAGGTTCGCCGCCGGGCGCTCGCTCGCCGGCTTGGGCGCGCTGGCGACGCCGACCCGCAGGAGGTGGCGCGTGCCGTCGAAGGGCGACGCCGCGCCGTCCATCGACACCGTGAACGGGCGCGCCTTGGTCGCGGCGCCGGTGTCGTAGCCGTAGCGGAAGTAGTTGACGAACTCCTCGACCCGGACCGCCGCGGTCGGCGGCAGCTGGCCCTCGCGCAGCTTGCGGCGGGCGATCGTGAACGAGGCGGTGTCGACGTCGGCGGCGAAGGTCGACAGGTGATCGGCCTTGGCCACCGTCCACGCGTTCTGGCCGTGATCGGTGTAGCCCTCGCCGGAGGTGGCGTCGGTCATCGGCCGCGGCGGCGGCGACGGCGGTCCAGGCCGGCGCGGCGCCATCGAGAGGGCGCCGCCGGCCTGGCCGCGACCGTAGGCCGCCATGTTCGCCGCGCCGGAGCCGGAGGTCGCGGCGCCGCCGATGCTCTTCTTCTCCTTCTGCATGCCGCCGGTGTCGGCGCGTCGGTCGCCATCCTTGGGCGCGATCATCGCCGGCGCGTCGTTCCGGCTTCGCTGCGCCTCGTGCTCGGCGCCGGCGATGGGCGCGGGCGTGGGCGCGGCCTGGGCGCTCTCGTCGATGCCGTCGGCGATGCCGACGCTGGACGCCCCCACCGGCGTCGCCGGGGATTGCACCTGCTGGGCCGCCACCGCCGGGCGATCGGCGCTGGTGCCCTGGCAGGCGATGAGGTGACCGACCGTGGCGGCCGCAAACAGGCAACGAGCGAGGGTCCGACGCATCTGTCCTCCGACGGGGTGGGGGTTCCTGGAGGACAAACGCGGGGCGGCCGCGGATGGTCTGCAAAAGATCGTGTGGCGCTTGTCGCCGCATCGCGACAAGGCGCGGGCGCCGCCGGGCTCGACCCGCCCCGGGTGCGCTGGACGGCTCGCGGGGGTGGGCGTAGCGTCGGCGCCGATGGCGCGCCCGTGGCTCAAGCTCCTGCCGGCGGCGATCCTCGTGATCGTCGCGGTGTGGGAGGTCGTGCGCACGGTGCGCGCCGGCGACGACGTGCCCGGCGACGCCGCCTGGGCCGAGGCCGCCGCCGCCGTCCGCGCTCGCCACGCGCCGGGCGACCTGATCGTGTTCGCGCCGGACTGGGTCGACCCGGTCGGGCGCATGCACCTGGGCGACCTCATCACCCTCGAGCAGGCCGGGCGCATGGACGCCGCGCGCTTCGGCACGATCTGGGAGCTCTCCATCCGCGGCGCCCGCGCGAGCGAGACCCGCGGCCTCACCACCGCCGACGTCATCAGCTACGGCGGCGTGGTGGTGCGTCGCTTCGAGCGCACGCCGGCGACGGTCACGGCCGCGCTCGTCGACCGCCTGGCTGGCGCGCGCACCGACGGCCGCCGCGCCGCGGGGCCGAGCGTGGTCCTCGCCGAGGTCGGCTTCACGCCGCGCCGGTGCGTGCAGGTCACGCCGGCGCCCGACGCCTCGGTGCGGGTGACGTTCCCGGCGGTGCCGCTGGGCACCACCCTGGTCGGCTACGCCGGGCTCGCCGACGTCTTCAAGCGGCGAGAGATCACCGCGCCGGCGCGCCTCGACGTCGAGCTCGACGGACGGGTCGCGGCGACGGTGACGCTGACCAACGCCAGCGGCTGGTCGCGCTTCGAGGTCGCGACCCAGCCGGGGCCGCGCGACGTCACCATCGTCGCCACCGCCCTCGGCGCCGGCGCCCGCGATCGCCAGGTGTGCTTCGCCGCGGAGGCCCGGCCGTGAGCTGGCGTCCGCCGCCGTGGCTCGCCGGCGTCGCGCTGGCGCTGGCGGCGTTCGTCGCCGTGGTGTCGACCCAGGGCGAGGTCGGCATCAACCGCGACGAGACCGTGTACATGCACCACGGCTCGCGCTACGCCGGCTGGTGGATCGATCTCGTGTCCGGTGACGCCGACGCCTCCGACGCCGCGATCACCAAGGTGTGGGGCGGGCGCGAGTCCACCGCCAACAACCGCGAGCACCCGCCGCTGGTGAAGACCCTGATGGGGCTGTCGGAGCGCCTGTTCCACGACCAGCTCGGCTGGACCGACGAGGTCACCGGGTACCGGCTGCCGCAGGCGGCGCTCGCGGCGCTCCTGGTGTGGCTGGTGTTCCTGATGGCGTGGCGGGTGTGGGGGCTCGCCGAGGGCGTGCTCGCCGCGGCGCTGGTGATGCTGATGCCGCGGCCGTACTTCCACGCCTCGATCGGCTGCTTCGACGGCCCCATCGCCAGCCTGTGGTTCGCGACGATCTACGCGTACTGGCGCGCGCTGGCGTCGCGCCGCTGGCAGTGGGGTGTGGGCGTGGTGTTCGGGCTGGCGCTGGCCACCAAGCACAACGCGCTGCTGCTCCCCGGCGTGCTCGGCCTGCACTACCTGTGGCTGGCGTACCGCAGCGAGCACGTCGCCAGCACCGGGCCGTGGGCGCGCCGGCTCGGCCAGGCGTTGCGTTCCACCGGCCGTGGCATCGTGCGGCGGCGGCCGTGGGTGATCGCGTCGCTCGCCGTGCTCGGGCCGCTCACCTTGTACGCGCTGTGGCCGTGGCTGTGGCACGCGCCGGTGAGCCGGCTCGGCGACTGGCTCGGCTTCCACCTCGCGCACGTGCACTACAACTTCGAGTACCTCGGCGACAACCTCAACACGCCGCCGTTCCCGTGGCACGTCGCGGTGGTGACCACGCTGGTGACCGCGCCGGTGGTGACGCTGGTCGGCGCGGCGCTGGGCACCGGCGTCTTGATCGTGCGCGCGCGCCGCGGCCAGGCCACCGACGCCGAGCGCGCGCCGGGGCTGCTGCTGGCGCTGTCGGTGGCGCTGTCGATGGGGCCGTTCTTCCTCGGGTCGACGCCGATCTTCGGCGCCGAGAAGCACTGGCAGCCGGCGATGGCGTCCGTGGCGATCGCCGCCGCGGTGGGCCTGGTGTGGGCGGCGCGGGCGGCGGCGACGGCGCTGGCGGCGCTGCGGCCGCGCTCGCCGACGTGGCTGCCGCAGGCGTGCGCGGTCGTCGTCGGTGGCCTCGCGGTGACCGCCGCCGCCGTCGAGACCGGCGCCGCGCAGCCGTACGCGCTCACCCACTACAACGCGCTGGCCGGCGGCGCGCCCGGCGGCGCCGACCTCGGCATGAACCGGCAGTTCTGGGGCTACGCGGCGCGCGGCGTGTTGCCGTACCTGCGCGCGCACGCGCCCGCCGACGGCGCGCCGGCGGCGCCGGTGTACACCCACGACGCGCAGCCGGCCTGGGGCTACTACCTGCGCGGCGCCCAGCGCGGCGCCACCCTCCCGCGCTCGCTGCCCGACAGCGGCAGCGAGTGGTCGCGCGGCATCGAGAAGAGCACCTGGGCGCTGGTGGTGCACGAGCGCCACTTCGCGCGGCACGACTATCTGATCTGGCAGGCCTACGGCACGGTCGCGCCGGCGTACGTCTTCCGCGTCGACGGCGTGCCGGTGGTGTCGGTGTACCGGCGGCCGTCGCCGTAGCGCTCAGCGCGTCGGCGCGCGCACCAGCCAGACGTCGTCGACGGTGAGGTGGCCCCACACGCCGGTCGCCTCGTCGACGAGCACCAGCCGCGCCGCCTTGCCGCGCCACGGACGGACGTCCCAGGTCACCGGGCGCAGGTCCTCGCTGGCGGTGCCGGGCACGCCCGAGGCGCGCACCAGCTCGTCGCCGACCCACAGCTCGACCCGCAGCGCTGCGGCGTCGGTGCCGCCGCCGACGTGGACGACCAGCTCGTCGCCGTCGAGGTCGAACCGCGGCGAGCGCGCGCTGCCGGTGGCGGCGTCGCGGCCGAAGGTGCTCGTCGCGAAGGCGCGGCCGGTGTAGCCGCGCGGCTGGCTCTGGCCCGGGTTGGCGCGGGTCGCCGGTGATCGGCCCCAGGCGCTGCCGCGCAGCTCCCAGCCGGCGAAGCCCGACTCGAAGTCGAACACCGCGGTGGTGTTCGGCGGCAGCGGCACCGGCCGGTTGGGCACCCACAGCGCCTCGGGCACGACCTTGGCGCCGGAGTACACCCGCGGCCGCCCCGGCGTGAGCGCGCGCTCGGGGCGGTAGCCGCGGGCGAAGGCGGGCAGGTCGTCGAAGGGCGGGCGGTTGTCGAACACGATCGCGGCGAACCGCTGGCGCCGGGCAGCGTCGTCGACGCCGGCCACCGGGCGCGGCTTGCGCGCGGTGACGTCGCGCAGGCCCATGCGGTGCACCATCGGCGCCTTGCCGGCCAGGCGCGCGTACCACGGGTGGTACGGCACCCAGACCTCGCCGTCGACGGCAGCCAGCTCGGCGATCAGCGCGTCGCCGGCGGCGCGGTCCGCCGCGGTCGGCACGAAGGTGGCGGGGCGCCAGCGCGCCTGCACCAGGGTGACGCCGATGATCACGAGCGGCACGCCGGCGGCGAGCAGCGCCCGGCGTGGGCGCGGCGCCGCCTCCGAGGTCACGCACGCCGCCAGCGCCGGCAGCGCGGCGCCGACGGCCAGGCCGCCGTGCAAGAGCGCCGGCATGTACGCGTTGAAGTGGGCGAACTCGGTGCCCCAGCCGATCGCGCCGACCACCGTCGACAGCGCGTAGGTGGCGGTCCACAGGACGAACGGCCGCGCCGGCGCCGGCAGCGCCCGCCGACGCCACGCCGTGGCGCACCACCACCGCGGTCACCGCGATGATCGCGGTCAGGGCTGGCCACTTGCCGAGGATGTTGCCGAAGGAGCGCCAGAAGCGATCCATGTTGAAGTCGTGGGCCTGGTGGATCTCGAAGACGTAGGTCCAGAACCAGCCGCCGGTGCGCGCCTGAAACAGCGCGCAGCCGCCGAGCCCGACCACGCCGGCGGCGGCGGCGTAGGCCAGCGGCACCGTGGCGGCGCGCGCCAGCCCGCGGGTCGCGCCGCGGCGCGGCCACCACCCGGGTCACGGTGACGACCAGCCCGACCCAGGCGACGTAGAGGATCGCGGTCTGCTTGGTGAAGAACGCCAGGCCCATCAGCGCGCCGAGCAGCGCCGGCCCGACGCCGTGGCGGCCGCCCCAGCGCGCGGCGGCGTGGATGCCGCCGGTGATCATGAGCAGCGCCAGGGTGTCGGCGCGCACCAGGTCGTACCAGCCCTCGACGTACGGGTACGCCGCGGCGAACACGCCGAGCGCGACCACGGCGCCGGCGAGGGCGGGCCCGGTGAGGTCGACCGCGCGCGCGCGCGCGCGGCGCGCCGGCCCCACGAGCGACGCCAGCGCGACCCCGGCCAGGCCGACCAGCGCCAGCACGCTGACGGCGCGGCCGAGGGTGTAGCCGAGCCCGACCACCTTGCCGAGCGCCGCGAGCAGGCCCGGGTACAGCGGCGTGTACAGGTACGGGATGAAGTCGATCGACGGCGGCACGTAGATGCCACCGCCGCCGCCGATGCGCTCGGCGTGGTGGAGCAGCCCGCCCTCCATCCACTCGAGGTCGTACGGGTAGCTGACGCGGCCGGCGATCGCGGTGGCGAGCAAGCCGAGCTGGTAGAGCGCCGGCGCGGCGACGAGCACCCAGGCGCACACGGTCAGCGCGCGGCGGCGGCCGGGCGTCACCGCACGACCTCGACCGCGCCGACCTCGGCGCGATCGTCGACGATGGGCACCGGGCCGCGCGCCGGGCGCCGGCGGTCGCCGCGCCACAGGCCGGCGCGCAGGACGTAGCGGCCCGGCGGCGTGCCGCGCGGGACCACCACGTCGATGGCGTAGCGGATGAACTGCCCCGCGCGCCACCAGCTCAGCGGCCGCGCCGGGGCGTGGTCGGCGCGGAACTGGCCGCCGCCGGCGCGCTCGAAGTGGGCGAACACCTTCCAGCCGTCGTCGAGCCGGCCGTGGGCGGCGAAGGTCCAGGTCGCGGTGAAGCTCGCCGGCGCGCACCGTCGGCGGCAGCTCGACGGCGAGCAGCTCGACCTCGGCGCCGAAGCGCACGCCGAGCGGCGCCGCGACGCTCGGCGCCGACGGCAGCAGCGCCGCCATCGCGCCCGGCGGGATCAGCGAGGCGTCGTACCAGCGGGCGAGGTGCGCCGCGCCTCGCCGCAGCCCTGCGCCTCGGCGTCGCCGTTGGCGGTCTCGGCGGGATCGCGGTCGATGCGGTAGCTCTCCCAGCTCGTCGTCGGGCTGACGTTGTAGATGACGTGGCAGCGCGCGGTGGCGATCGCCCGCTGCTCGTTGTCGTTCTCGTAGGACAGCTGCTGGAACACCGGGCGATCGACGTCGGGGGCGCCGGCGAGCAGATCGAGCAGCGAGCGCCCCTGCAGGTCGGCGGCGTCGGCATCGCCGGCGGTGCCCCCGGCGAGGTTGAGCAGGGTCGGCAGGATGTCGACGTGGCCGACCGGCGTGGTGGAGCGCCGCGGCGGCAGCCCCGGCACCGCGATGATGAGCGGCACCTTGGTCTGCGCGGCGTAGAGGTGGTAGCCGTGCAGGTCGATGCCGCGCTCGCCGAAACCCTCGCCGTGGTCGCCGGTGACCACGACGACGGTCTTGTCGGTGAGGCCGCGGGCGTCGAGGTCGGCGAGCAGCCGCCCGAGGTGGAGGTCGGTGAAGCGGATCTCGCCGTCGTAGAGGTCGACCGGCGCCTTGCCGAAGGACGGCACCTCGGGATGCGCCTCGTACTCGTAGTGCGGATCGTAGTAGTGGACCCACAGGTGCCAGCGCTCGCCGGCGTGGGCGCCGATGAACTCGATCGCCTTGTCGGTCTGCTCCTTCGACGACGAGCCGCGGGTGTGGGCCGGGCCCTCGCCAGGCGCCTGGGCGTGCAGCCGCTTGTTGCGGTTGTCGTAGCTGGCGTAGCCCTGGTTCATCCGGCGGACCTCGTCGAAGTACCAGTAGTTGGTGATGGCACCCGAGGTCAGGCCGCGCGCGCTGAGCACCTCGGCGATGGTGGTGGCGCGCGGCGACAGCCCGGGCCAGCCGTCGACGGCGTGGTCGTAGAACGTCGAGCGGCCAGCGCCCGGTGAGGATCGCGGGGATCGAGTAGCGCGTCGACGGCGCGTGCGCCCAGGCGTTGACGAACACGGTGCCGCGGGCGCCGAGCGCGTCGAGGGTGGGCGAGGTCGGGCGCGCGTAGCCATAGGCCCCGAGGTGATCGGCGCGCAGGGTGTCGATGGTCACCAGCAGGACGTTGAAGCCGGCCGGCACCGTCGGCGGCACCGGCACCATGCCGAGGTCGTGCGCGGCGTCGCCAAGGGAGGCGTCGTCGCCAGTGCAGTTCTGGTCGATGCCGTCGTCGGGGATGTCGATGGCGCCGGGGTGGATGCTGGCGTCGCCGTCGTCGCAGTCGCCGCCGCCGAGCAGCACCGCGTAGCCGTCGCCGTCGAGATCGAAGGGCGCGCGCACGGCGAGGGCGATGGTGCCGCCGAGCCCGGAGTAGCGGGTCGCGGCCTGGATGATGGCGGCGCGACCGCCGGCGAGCAGCATCACCGCGACCAGCGCCGCGACGCTGCCGCTGACGATGAGGTGGCGCCGTCGACGCGGCGCCAGCGCGGTCACCAGGCGGCGCGCGGTCGGCGCGGCGCCGGCGGCGAGCACCAGCACCAGGCCGGCGGCCAGCGCCGGGCGCAGCGGCACCTTGCGGGCCTCGGCCCAGCTCGCCGCCGCAACGGCGCCACCGACGAGCCAGGCCAGGAACGCACCAGGCCGGGCGCGCGCGGCGAGCGCAGGCTGCGGCCGAGCCACGCGGGCCCGCGCCGCGCCAGCACCGCCAGCGCCGCCTCGACGACGCGCGCGACCACCAGCGCCAGCACCAGGCCACCGAGCACCACGCCGAGCGCGGCCAGCATCGAGGTCATCACCACCAGGCTGAAGTCCTTGCGGGTGGCGAGTCCGACCGCCAGGCGCGCGTGGGTGACCCACACGCCGGCGGCGAGCACCGGCGGCACCGTCAGCGCCAGCGACAGCCCGACCACCGCGCGCGGCGAGCCGGCGGCGCGCACCTCGCGCGCGTGGTCGCCGACCCAGCGCAGCCACAGGGCGCCGCGCCCGAGGTGGAGCACCGTCGCCAGCCCGGCGCTGGCGGCGGCGCCGAGCAGGGCGTAGGCCGCGCCGAGGTAGCATAGCCAGCGCAGCCGGCCGAGCACCCCCGGGGCGTACTGGGCGGCGCCGCCCCACGACCACAGGCCGTCGACGAGCCCGGCGCCGGCGCCGCCGATGGCGCCGGCTAGGGCCGCCACCAGGATCGCGCGGCGCGCCGTCGGCGCGGGGTCACGGGCGACCGTCATCGGGTCCACGCCGCACGCTACCGCACCTGCCGCGGCGTCGCCCACCCGCGCCGGCCTGGACTATGTTCCCCGGCGATGTCTCCGCGCCGGCGCCTCCTGGCCTGGGCCCCTGTCGGCGTCGCCGCCGCGGTGCTGGGCTGGCACGCCCTGCGGTTCGCCTTCGTCACCGACGACGCCTACATCTCGTTCGTGTTCTCGCGCAACCTCGCCGAGCACGGCGAGCTGACCTTCAACCTCGGCGCGCCGGTCGAGGGCTACACCAACTTCCTGTGGACGGTGCTGCTCGGCGGGCTGATGTGGCTCGGCGCGCGCCCCGAGGTGACCTCGCAGGTGCTCGGCATCGGCTGCGGCGCCGGCACCCTGGTCGTCACCTGGCGCCTGATGCGGCGCCTGCTGGGGCCGCGCGATCCGTGGGCCTACGCGCCGACGATGTTGCTGGCGGCCTCGTCGGGCTTCGCCTGCTGGTCGTCGGGCGGCCTCGAGACCCAGCTGTTCACCTTGCTGGTCACCGCGGCGATCCACCAGTACGTGGTGGGGGCCACCGCCGCCGTCCCCGCCGACGAGCGGCGCCCCTTCGCCGCGATGGGCGCGCTCCTGGCGCTGGCGGCGATGACCCGGCCCGAGGGCCTGCTCATCACCGCGCTGCTCGGGGGGCACCGCCTCGGCCACAACCTGTGGCGCGAGCGCCGGCTGCGGCCGCGCGCCGGCGAGTGGCTGGCGCTGGCGGTCTTCCTCGGCGTGTGGGCGCCGTGGTTCGCGTGGCGGAGCTGGTACTACGGCTGGCCGTTCCCCAACACGTACTACGTGAAGGCGCACGGGCCGTGGCAGCCGGCGCGGCTCGCCACCGAGATGTGGTCGGGCGGCTGGCACTACCTCGAGGTGTGGCTCGAGCAGACCCGCCTGCGCTGGGCCGCGCTGCCGGCGCTGATCGGGCTCCTCGCCGGCGCCGCCGGCTCACCCCGCCGGATCTTCGCCAGCGTGGCCGCGCTCGTGCTCGCGACCTACGCCGTGTACACCGCCTCCGTCGGCGGCGACTTCATGGGCCTGCACCGGTTCATCATGCCGATGTTCGTGCTCGCCGCGATGGTGGTCGCGCTCGGCCTGGCCTGGCTGACCGAGTACCTGCCGGTCGCGTGGCGGTGCGCGGTGCTCGGCGTCGTCCTCGCCGCGTTCGCGTACACCCAGGTCGGGCTCACCCGCGACAGCCTGCGCTGGGGCAACTTCCGCAGCGATCGCGGCATCGACACGCCGGCGTTCCTCATCGCCTACACCGAAGATCGCGCCACCATCGGCCGGGCCATGGCGGCGTGCTTCCGCGACGACGACTTCAGCATCGTCGGCGGCGCCGGGGCGCAGCCGTACCTCGGGCGCATGCGCGGCGTCGACGTGTTCGGGCTGGTGTCCGAGCGCATCGCCCACGAGGAGCCGCGCACCCGCGCCCGTGCCGGCCACACCAAGTTCGGGCGCGACGAGTTGCTGGCGTCCTACGATCCGACCTTCGTGTTCTCTTGCTACGACCTGCACCGTAGCCCGAAGGCGCCGCGGCTGCCGTGCAACGAGGGCTTCTGGCTCGCGCGCGGCTACGAGAAGGTCACGATGCACATCCCCGGGCTGCGCGAGCGCGGCGAGTACTACACGTTCCTCGCCAAGCGGAGCCGCGCGTTCCAGTGCCCCGGCCGGGTGCCGTGAACGTCCGCGCGGTGGTGCGCGCCGCGCGGGCGCCGGCGGTCGCGCTGGTCGTGTTCGTCGCCCTCGGCCTGCTCGGGCGCGCGGTGGTGCCGCGCTGGCAGGATCAGCTCGCGCTCGGCGCCGCGGCTCCGGGTGATCCGCCGGGCGCCGTCGTCCGCGAGGGCACCATCCGCCTGCCGCGGCCGGGCAAGTACGTCTTCGGCGTGCAGAGCCCGGGGCCGGCGCGCCTCACCGTCGGTGGCCAGGTCATCGGCGGCGCGCCCGACGCCCACGGGGTGACGACCGCGGGGATCATCCTCGAGGCCGACGAGGCGCCGGTGCGCCTGGCCGGCCCGGCCGACGCGCGGCTCGTGTGGCACCCGCCGGGTCGCCGCGGCGCGCCCGAGTACGTGCCCGCCGCCAACCTGCGGCCGCCGTCGGAGACCGGCGCCTGGCCCGACGCGATCGGCACCAGCCGCGTGGCCGGCCTCGTCGGCCTCGCCATGCTCGCGGTGGTGGTGGCGCTCGCGGGCCACTACCTGCGGCCGCGCTGGCGCGCGACGCCGCGCGCGGTTCGGCACGCCGCGCTGGCGGTGCTCGTGGTCGCGCTCGTGGTGCGGCTCACCACCCTCGGCGACGCCGGCCAGACCTGGGACGAGGACGAGAACTGGTCGGCCGGGCGCAACTACGTCGCCAACGTGGTCACCCTCGACGGCAGCCCGGCGGCGTGGGTGTGGAACCTCGAGCACCCGCCGGTGATGAAGTACCTCGTCGGCGTCGGCGCCCAGTTCGCCGACGGCTTCGGGCCGTCGCGCGCGACCGCGGCGCTGCTGGTGGCGCTGGCGTGTGGCCTGGTGGTGCTCGTCGGCGCGCGGCTGTACACGCCGAGGGTCGGGCTGATCGCCGGCGTGGTGGCGGCGCTGACGCCGCACCTCATCGCCCACGGTCAGGTGGTCGGCCACGAGGCGCCGACGGTGTTGTGGTGGAGCCTCGGCGTGTGGCTGGCGCTCGGCACCTTCGACGGCCTGGCGCCGCTGCCCGACGGCGACGCCCGGCGCCGGCTGCTCGCGCGCCTCGCCGGCCTCGGCGTCGTGCTCGGGGTCGCGGTGGCGTCGCGCTTCGTCAACGCGCTGGCGGCGCCGCTGCTGGGCGCGATCGTGCTGGTGCAGGCGCCGACGGCGTGGCGGCGACGCGTGATCGGCTACGGCCTGGCGATCATGCCGGTGGTCGCGGTCGCCACCGTGGTGGTGCTGTGGCCGCGGCTCTGGCACGACCCGCTGGCGCACCTCGCCGAGTCGTGGGCGCGGCTGTCGAAGCCGCACGGCAGCGAGCCGTGGCTCGGCGGGATGACCAACCAGCCGTCGCCGCTCTACTTCCTCGTGTACCTGGTGGTGACCGCGCCGGTCGGGCTCCTGCTCCTGGCCGGCGCGTGGAAGCTTCGCACCGCGGCGGCGCTGCGGCGCCGCGACACCGCCGAGGGCAAGGCGGCGCTGGTGCTGGTGCTGTGGTGGCTGGCGCCGCTGGGCGTGATGCTGTCGCCGGTGCGCCAGGACGGCGTGCGCTACGTGCTGCCGTGCCTGTTGGCCATGAGCGTGATGGCGGCGGCCGGCCTCGACGCCGTCGGCGCGCGGATGCGCCACCGTCGGGCGCCGGCGGTGGCGCTCGGCGTGCTCGTGCTCTACCTGGGCGTCACCTGCGCGCGCATCCAGCCCTACTACCTCGACTACTACGGCGAGGCGGTCGGCGGCCCGGCCGGGGTCCAGGCCCGACGGTGGATGGAGACCGCGTGGTGGGGCGAGGGCCTCGATCGCGCGATCGCCTACGTCAACGCCCACGCCGAGCCCGGCGCCCGCGTCCACCGCGGCTGCGTCGAGCCGGGCCACCTGACCTGGTTCCGCGGCGATCTGTGGACGCCGATGGTCGAGCGCGCGCGCGAGGCCACCTGGATCGTGACCTACGCGCCGAAGACGCGACCGTGCACCCTCCCGGCCGACGCCACCCGGGTGTTCGTCGTCGAGGCCCAGGGCGCCGTGCTCGCGGAGGTCTGGCGGCGCGAGGGCGGCGCCGCGGCTCGCTGACGCCGAGCGCGGCCGCCGCTACCGGGCGCGACACTCCTTGGGCAGTCGCGGCTGCGAGTTGTCGTACTGCGCCAGCGCGGCCAGCTTGATGATGGCGGCCTCGCACTCCCGGTCGCGCTCGGCCTTCTGGCCCGCGCTCGCCCGCGCGGCGACCTCGCGTGCCCGATCGGCCTCTGCGGTCTGCTCCTTGAGCGCGACGAGGGCGGCCGCGACCTCCTGGTTCTTGCGCTCGAGCTCGGCCTTCTGCACGTCGCTGGCGGCGAGCAGCGCGGCCAGCTCCTTGTTCTTGGCGTCGACCTGCTTGGCGGCCTCGATCCGCTCCTGCTCGGCGGCGATGAACGCGTTCTTGGCCTGCTCGGCCTCGATGGCCTTGGTCCGGGCGTCGGCCTCCGCCGCCTTGGCGCGCTCGGCCTCCGCCTTGGCCGTGTGCTCGCTCGCCTGCGCGCCGGCGAGCGCCTCCCGCGCCTTGCCCTCGGCCCCTCGGATGGCGATGAGGCCGATGACCGACGCCGCGACCATGCCGGCCAGGGTGGTGATGACCACGCCGACCACCACGCTCTTGCGCCGACCGGCGCGCTTGTCGGCGGCGAGCACCGCGGCGAGGAACTCGCGCTCGCGCGGCGCCAGCGACGAGCCGAGCCGGTCGCTGAACGCGGCGGCGTCCTTGGCGGCCTGGCCGCGCCACAGGTGATCGCGGCTGCGACCGTGCTGCTCCCACTGCCGGCTGGCGGCGCGGACCTGCTCGACCAGCACCACGTCGTCCTTGCCCTCGTCCATCCACCGGCGCAGGGTCGGCCACTGCGCGACCAGCGCCTCGTGGACGATCTCGACGGTGCGGGTGTCCTGGTGGCGCACCAGCAGGCGGGCGTCGACGAAGGCGCCGAGCACTCGCCCCACCTCGGCAGGGTCGTCGCCCACCGCCTCGAGCTCGTCGAGGTCGACGATGGCGCGGGTGCCCTCGGAGGTCACCAGGCGCTGGAAGATGGCGCGCGCGATGAGCTGGGCTCGCTGCGACAGCGTCGCCAGCAGCTGATCGGCGTGCGCGGCGAGGGCGCCGGCGACGCCGCCCATCTGCTGGAACGCCGCCTCGGGCAGCACCCGCGCGCGGCCGTCGCGCTCGCGCCACAGGTTGGCCAGGCAGAACTGCAGGAGCGGGTACGGCGCCGACGCGCCGCGCAGCTCGTCGAGCATCGCCTCGACCATCGCTGCGTTCTCGAACCGATAGTCGGCCTTCTCCGCCGGGCCGACGATGGCCTCGCGCAGCCCCTCCTTGTCGGGCGGGCCGAGCAGCAAGAGGCCGCGCATGACCGCGTCGGTGAAGCGCGCGCTCTCGGCGATGCGGTGCAGGAAGTCGGACCGGCACGACAGGATCAGCCGCAGCGGCGAGCCGGCGTCGTCGGCGATCGCCAGCAAGACCTCGGTGAACCGGACCCGCTCGTCCTCGTCGGCGACCAGCGTGTACAGCTCCTCGAACTGATCGATGAGCACCAGGACCCGGGCGTGCTTCTGGCGGGCGCGGTCGCGCAACAGCGCGCCCACGTAGCCGGGCTCGTGGCGCAGGCGCGAGCGCAGCGCCGCGAGCTCCGCCGGCTTGCCGGTGAGCGCCTCGACCAGCGGCGCCAGCGCCGCCATCGGATCGCGGCCCGGGCGCAGGATGAAGGTCTCCCACGGCGCGCCCTGGGCCCGCAGCTCGGGGATGAGGCCGGCGCGGACGAACGACGACTTGCCGGCGCCCGACGGCCCGACGATCGCGAGCACCGGGTGCTCGCGCATCAACGTCACCGCCCGCGCGATCTCGCGGCCGCGCCCGAAGAAGCGATCGGCGTCGCCCTCCTCGAACGCCGACAGCCCGGGGTAGGGGCACTCCTCGTCGCCGAGGCGGCGGCCGGCCTTGGTCGGCAACAGCGCCTCGAGCTCGGCGAGCAGCTCGGTCGCCGACCCGGTGCGCTCGGCCTTGGGCTTGCGCAGCAGGCGATCGACGAGGCGGATGAGCGCGTCGGGCACGCCCGGCGCGACCTCTCCGAGGCTGCGGTGCGGGGTCTCGAGATCGCGCGCCGCGAACATCAGGCCGGCGTTGCTCACCTCGGGCAGCGGGTGTGCGCCCGAGAGCAGCCGGAACATGATCACGCCGCACGCCCACAGGTCGGTGCGCTCGTCGACGACGTCGGCGCCGAACTGCTCCGGCGACATGAAGGGCAGGGTGCCGACCACGGCGCCGCCGGTCGACAGGGTCTCGTACATGTTGCCGCCGCCGATCACCGGCTGCAGCGACCGGGTGTTCGACACCGGATCGTCCTCGCCGTCGCCGAAGAGCTTGGCGACGCCGAAGTCGAGGACCTTCACGGTGCCGGACTGGGTCACGAAGATGTTGTCGGGCTTGAGGTCGCGGTGGACGATGCCGAAGGCGTGCGCGCGGATGAGCGCGCGCGCGACCGGCACCATCAGCTCGACGGTGCGCGCCGGCGACAGCGCCCGGCCCTTGATGATCTTCGACAGCGGATCACCCTCGAGGAACTCGAGCACCATGTACGGGTGGCCGCGGTGGGTGCCGGCCTCGTGGATGACCACGATGTTCTCGTGGGTGACCTGCGCGGTGGTCTGCGCCTCGATGAGGAAGCGCTTGACGAAGGTCTCGCTGGTGCGGGTGAGGAACTTGATCGCGACCACCCGGCCGAGCTTGGTGTCGCGCGCCAGGTAGACCTGGCCCATGCCGCCGCGGCCGAGCTCGCGCATGATCTCGTACTGCTCGACCAGCGCGCCGGGGGCGAGCTCGAGGGCGCCCTCGGCGGCGGCCCCGGTCGGGTGCTCCGACAGCTCGATCCCGGTGCCGGGCGTGCGCGCGGAGGTGGCGCCGCCGACGCCGGCGGTGACGCCGGTCTCCGCGTCGCCGTGCCGCGCGTCCGTCGACGGCTCCTTGGTCCTGCCCGATCCGGTCGTGATTGACATCCCGTCCCTCCCCGTGGTTTCGAGTCTTCACCACCCTACGATCGAAGCGCCCGTCGGGTTCGCGGCGCTACCCCGACCCTCCCCGAAGTCGTCGGCACATGCCCCCACACCGCCTCCCCTGTACGACGACGCCGATCGGCCCACGCCGAGCCGCCCGCGCCACCGGGCTCGCGTGCCCGTCGGGTTGCGGCACCTGCCGACCGTGATCACCACCCGCACGCCACCGAGGGCGAGGCCGAACCGATCGCGGCCGCGCTCCTGGCCGCTGGCGCCGCCGAGGCGACCCTGGCCTGGGCCGAGGCCGCGATCGCGGCCGGCACCGGCTGCGTGCTGTACGAGGCCGGGCGCGCGCCCGGCGGCTGCATCGCAGTACGAGCTGCGCCCGCTGGTGTGCCGGCTGTTCGGCTTCGCGGCGGTGCGCGACAAGCACGGGCAGCCCGAGCCTGCCGCGTGCCACGTGCAATAGCGCGAGCGCGCGGCCCGCCGGGGTCGCCGCCTCGCCTACGTCGCCGGCGGCGCCGATGGCGGTGTTCGCCGAGCTCGGCGCCGCCTTGCCGCCGGGATCAGCGGCGCAGCGCCGATCAACGCCGCGCTCGCCGGCGCTGCGCAGCAGTGCTGTTGCGCGCCGCGCTCGCCGGCGCCGGGTGAGCGTCGGGCTCACCGTCGACGCGACCCCCGCGCGCGTCGGCTCAGCTCGGCCCGTCGAGGGCGTCGAGGTGCAGCCCCGACACGTTCCACGACTGCGTGCACAGCGGCTTGCGCCCCAGGTAGTACTCGGCCACCAGCACCAGCTGCAGCACGCCGTCCTCGACCCGACCGGCCACCGAGAAGCGCCCGTCGAGGCCCTGGATCGAGGTGCGCCCGAGCTTGGACTGCGCCTTCACCCGGGTGCTCTTGCCGACCTTGCCGTTCATCAGCGGCAGGCGCTCGATGTCGACGGTGAGGTTCTTGCTCTTCACCACGATCCTCGAGCTTGCCGCGCGACAGCGCCATGCCGGTGTTGGTGCAGTTGTTGGCGACCTCGGCGTACTTCACCTCGTAGGCGCCGGCGAGGCTTCGCCCTTAAGAGTGGCGGCGGCCGAGGGCGCGCGGGCGAGCCCGGCGGCGAGGACGGCGAGGGCGGCGAGGAGCAGCGGGGCGTGGACACCTTGGCCCGTGCGACGGACGCCGGCCTCGGTTGATCCAGTGTTCTCGATCACCGTCCCAGCTTGCCATGCCCGGCGCTCACGGCGCCTGGGTCTCGCGGTAGATGAAGAACCGCTCCAGCGCCTGCACCTCGGTGTTCTCGCGGGCCACCACCACCACCTGGCTGGTCCCGGCCACAGCGGGATGTCCTTGCAAACCGGAGCGATTGCGCGTCCTGGCGCCGCGGTTGCTCAGGTAGAGCACCTGCGCCCGTCGATCTTGGCGTCGAGGCTGGAGACGATGACGCACACGTCCCTCGACCCGGGTCTCGCTGGTGACGGTGCCGGCGAGCGGGTAGACCGCGGCCTGGGTGCTGAGCCCGGCGAGGTCGACGGTGATCGCCGGCGGCGTCGAGTTCCAGAACGGCTGGACCCCGGTCGGCTTGCGGACGGCGCCGCTGGTGCGTCCGACGCTCTTGGCGGGCACGAAGCCGGTCTCGCCAGCGCCGAGGTCGACCTTGATCCACGGGCCGAAGGTGCCGAGCGCGGGCAGGGTGGCGCCGCGGCGGGCGGTGGCCACCTGCGGGTTGCTGGCGGAGGCGCCGGAGCGCACCCTCGACCTCCTTACCTTGACCTCGACGCCGGCGGGGGCGTCGGTGCGCGGCACCACCGGCCGCACCGGGAACTGCAGGCGCTCGCGCGCGGTCGTCCCGAGGGTGGCGTCGTACATGAGCACTTCGAGCACCAGCTCGTCGCTGGTCATCGCCGGGGTCAGCTCGAACGGGAACTCGACGGTCTTGGTCTCGCCCGGCGCCACCCGGCCCAGCTCGAAGCGCGACTTGCTGATGATGACGCCGTCGCCCGAGGCGTTGCGCACCAGCGCGGTGGTCTCTCGGCGACGCCGGCGCCGGAGTTGCGCAGCGTGAGCATCAGCCTGCAGGCCCCCTTGGCTGCACCAGGCCATCGCCGTCGCCGTCGTCGAGCAGGTGGTAGGCGTAAACACCGGCGGCGGCAGCGGGGTCACCGTGAGCCGGGCCGGGGTCACCTGGGCCGGTGCGCGTCGCGCGCCTCACGCACCTCGGCGCCGAGGTAGGCCATGCGCGCGGCGGCGTCGGCGGGCAGCTTCACCCGGGCGGTGAACGTGCGGGTCTCGCCCGGCGGCACCAGGCCGATGGGCAGCTCGCGATCGCGGAACACGTCGTCGGGGCTCTGCACCCGCACTCAGCGTCTGGTACGCCGCCGCGGCGCCGCGGTTGGTCACCGTCGCCGTCACCGACGTGGTGTCGCCGCCCTTGGCGGTGGCGGTGCCGGCGTCGAGGGTGACCGCGAGCTGGCGGTGCCGGTCTCGCCGGCGGGCGCCGCGCTCCAGTCGACCCCGAGCTTGCCGAGGGCGCCGGCCAGGGCCGCCTGCTGGGCCGCGGTGGTTCGGCCACCAGCGGCCGGGCCGCGCGGATGAGCTCCTCGCGCTGGGCGTCGGGGCTCGACGCCACCAGGTCGCGGGCCAGGGTCGACTCGAAGTCCTCGACGATGTCGTCGGCGCTGGCTGTTTCTCGTCGACCTCGTCGACGGGATCCGCGGTGTCCTCGCCGTCGCCCTCGCCGGCGTCGTGGGCGCCGGGTCGGGCTTGGCGCCGGGCTTGGCCTTGGCCTTGGTGCGCTCGATGAGGTACGGGAGCTGGTAGCTTGGCTGCTCGTCCTCGGTCGGCGCGTACTCGGAGTCGAGGTGGGCGTCGAGCTCTCGCTCGGCGTAGGAGCGGCTCGGCGGCAACAGCCGCACGATGTCGCCGATGTCGTCGTTCTGCTCCGGCACGTACATCCGCTGCAGCTCGATGTCCGGCACGATGCCGACGTTCTGGATCGAGCGATCGCCGGGCGTGAGGTACTGCGCCGCGGTGAGCTTGAGCTTCGAGCCGTCGGCGTCGTTGTCGTAGAGCTCCTGGACCGAGCCCTTGCCGAAGGTGCGGGTGCCGATGATGATCGCGCGGCCGAAGTTCTTGAGCGCGCCGGCGACGATCTCGGAGGCCGACGCCGAGCCGCGGTTGACCAGCACCGCGACCGACGACTGGGTGTCGCCGACGCCGCGGGTGGCGTCGTGGACCTCGCGCCCGCGGGTCGACACCGTGGTCACCACCGCGCCGCGATCGACGAACAGGTCGACCACGTCGACCGACTGCTCGAGCAGGCCGCCGGGGTTGCCGCGCAGGTCGAGCACCCACGCGGTCGCGCCCTGGGCCGCGAGCTTGCGCATCGCCTCCTCGGTCTCGCGCCCGGTGGTGCCCTGGAACTGGCCGATCCGGATCATGCCGACGTGCTTGTCGAGCAGCTTGTAGTGCACCGAGCTCACCAGGATCTCGGCGCGCACCAGGTCGACCCGCAGCGGCGCGGCGGCGCCCTTGCGCTCGACGGTGAGGGTCACCGGGGTGCCGGGGATGCCGCGCATGCGATCGACGGCCTCGTCGGAGGTGAGGTTGTCGGTCGGCTCGGCGTTGATGCGGCTGATGTGATCGCCGGCCTTGATGCCGGCGCGCCAGGCGGGGGTGTCCTTCATCGGCCGGATCACGGTGAGCTTGCGATCGACCATCTGGATCACGATGCCGAGGCCCCCGAACTTGCCGCTGGTCGATACGTCCATGTCGCGCGCGGCCTCGGGGTCCATCAGGTTGGAGTGCGGGTCGAGGGTCGACAGCATGCCGTTGACCGCCGCGTACTCGACCTTGGCGAGGTCGGCGCCCGAGTTCATGTTGCTCTGGATGAACCGGAACACCCGCTTGAGCGTCGACGCCAGCCGCCACAGCGACTTCACGTCGCCGGTGGCGAAGGTCTCGCGCTTGTCGTTGACCGCGATCGTGAGCTGATCGGCGGCCGGGTCGGGCTCGACCAGCACCTCGGGGATGTTGAACTGCACCGAGTCGAGGGCCTGGTAGAGCATCTTGTGCGGGTCGATGCGGGTCGGATCGACGTAGCGCTCCTTGATGCGGATGAGCGCGAAGTTGAACACCTCCAGAGCGGTGAGGTCGTGGCGCGACGGCGCGGCGGCGCCCGGCGCGGCGCGCACCTCGCGGGCGTCGAGCTGGAACGAGACCAGCCCCTCGGGCGTCCGTTGCACCACCGTGAGCACGAGGGCGGCCATCGCCGCGGCCACCACGAGCACCACGTTCACCGGCAAGCTACGGCGCATGGCCGGTAGTATAGGCCTCGGCGGCGTCGGTGCCAGGCGTGGTCGTCGACGACGTCGGTGCGACGTGCGACGTCGCAGGTGCCCCGCTGAGCCTTGCCGCCGGCGACATCCTGCTACCATGCGCGGCGATGGCGCGACCCAAGGCCACGACCTCCGCGCCCCGCCGGCGCCCGGCGGTGATCGACGTTGGCGACGCGGCGGCCGACGCCGAGGCCGAGGCCGACGGCGCCGACGAGGGCGGCGACGACGACGATCCCGCGGAGCTCGCCGACGACGCCATGGCGGCGGCGCTGGCCGGCGGTGACGGCGACGACGACGACGGCGGCGAGGGCGACGACGACGGTGACGATGGCGGCCCGACGCGGGCGCTGCTGGCCAAGGTCGATCGCCGGGTCGCCAAGGCCTCGAGCCGCGGCGGCTCGCTGGCGGTGCGCGATCCCCTGGCCGCGTACATGAACGAGGCCCGGCGGTTCCCGCTGCTGTCACCCGAGGAGGAGCACGCCCTGGCGGTGCGCCTGGTCGAGCACGGCGACACCCACGCGGCGCGGCGCCTGGTCGAGGCCAACCTCCGCCTGGTGGTGAAGATCGCCTACGAGTACCGGCGCGCCCACAAGAACCTGCTCGACCTGGTGCAGGAGGGCAACGTCGGGCTGATGCAGGCGGTGCGCAAGTTCGATCCGTACCGCGGGGTGAAGCTGTCGAGCTACGCGGCGTTCTGGATCCGCGCCTACATGCTCAAGTTCATCCTCAACAACTGGCGCCTGGTGAAGATCGGCACCACCCAGGCCCAGCGCAAGCTGTTCTTCAACCTGCGCAAGGAGCGCGAGCGCCTCGAGCAGCTCGGCTTCGAGCCGACCACGGCGCTGCTCGCCGAGAACCTCGCGGTGTCGGAGTCCGAGGTCACCGAGATGGAGCGCCGGCTGGCGGCGCCGGAGGCGTCCCTCGACGCGCCGGTCGGCGGCGGCGACGACGACGGCACCCGGACCCGGCTCGACTACCTGCCCAGCGAGGGCGAGCGGCCCGATCACGCGGTCGCCCACAGCGAGTTCGCGGAGCTGCTGCGCAGCAAGCTCGAGGCCTTCGCGGCCACCCTCGAGGGCCGCGAGGAGACCATATTCCGCGAGCGCTGGCTCACCGAGGATCCGCAGACGCTGCAGGAGATCGGCGACAAGTACGGGGTGTCGCGCGAGCGAGCGCGCCAGCTCGAGAAGCGCCTGCTCGGCCGCCTGCGCACGTACCTCGAGGCCGAGCTCGGCACCGCCATCGACATCGACGCGATGGGCGGCGAGTGACCGCGCGCGCGGGCGGGGCAGGCGCCGGCACCCTGCTGGTGGTCGCGACCCCGATCGGCAACCTCGAGGATCTCTCGCTGCGCGCGATCCGGATCCTGCGCACCGCCGCGGTGGTCGCCGCCGAGGACACCCGCACTGCGCGCTCGCTGTTGCGCCACGTCGACGGGCTGGCGTTCGGCGACGCCGCCGCGGGCGCGCGCCGGGTGGTGTCGCTGTTCGAGGGCAACGAGGCCGGCCGGGTCGCCGAGCTGCTCGGCGAGCTGGCCGCGGGGCAGGCCGTCGCGCTCATCAGCGAGGCCGGCACCCCGGGCATCTCGGATCCGGGCCAGCGGGTGATCGCCGCCGCCGTCGCCGCCGGGGTCAAGGTCGAGGTGGTGCCCGGGCCGGCCGCCTGCATCGCGGCGCTGGTGGCGTCGGGGTTGCCGACGGAGCGGTTCCTGTTCCTCGGCTTCCCGCCGCGCGAGGCCGGCGCCCGCAAGCAGCTCTTCGGCGGGCTGCGCGCCGAGCCCGGCACGCTGGTGCTCTACGAGGCGCCGGACCGGGTCGCCACCACCCTCGCCGATCTGGCGGCGGCGCTGGGGCCGGCGCGCCGGGCGTCGGTGAGCCGCGAGCTGACCAAGGTGTTCGAGGAGCACCTGCGCGGCGAGCTGGCCGAGCTCGCCGCGCGCTTGACGGTCGCCGCGCCGCGCGGCGAGTGCACGCTCGTGGTCGAGGGCGCCGCCGGCGCCGACGCCGCGGCCGCCGTCGACGTCGAGGCCGAGGTCCGCCGCCTGCTCGCCGAGGGCCTCGGCCCGCGCGACGTCGCCGGCCGGCTGGTGGTGGTCACCGGCAAGCCGCGGCGGCAGCTCTACCAGCTCGCGCTGGCGCTGGCGCGCGAGCCCGGCGGCCCGCGGTGAGCTCGATCGAGCTCGACGCCGGCGTCCCGGTGCTCGCGGTCACCCGGTACACGTTGCCGTCGGGCCTCGAGGTGGTCCTCCACCCCGAGCCGCGCGCCACCGAGGTCGCGGTGCACGTGGCCTACCGGGTCGGCTCGAGCGACGAGGCGCCCGGCGGCAGCGGCCGCGCCCACCTGTTCGAGCACCTGTTCAAGAACTCGGCGCACCTCGGCGCGCGCACCCACTACGCGATCCTGCGCGAGCTCGGCGGCCGCGGTAACGCGTCGACCGGCGTCGACGTGACCCGCTACCACTGCGTGGTGCCGCCGGCGGGCGTGCCCACCGCGCTGTGGATCGAGAGCGATCGCATGGGCTACCTGTTGCCCGGCCTCGGCGACGCGCGCATCGCCGCCCAGCGCGAGGTGGTGCGCGCCGAGCGGCGCCAGCGCTACGAGGCGGTGCCCTTCGGCGAGGACACCTTCGCGCTGTCGGCGGCGCTGTACCCGCCGGATCATCCGCTGCGGCCGCGCACCATCGGCGAGCACGCCGACATCGCCGCGACCACCCGCGCCGACCTCGAGCGCTGGTACCGGACCTACTACGTGCCGGCCAACGCGGTCCTGGTGATCGCCGGCGCGATCACCGTCGACGAGGCCCGCGCCGAGGTCGAGCGATACTTCGGCACCTTCCCGGCGTCGACCCGGCCGCCGCGGGCCCGGCCGCCGACGCCGACGCCGACGCCGGCGCGCCTGACCCGCGCCGACCGTCGCGCCGCCTACCGCCGCCTGCACCGCGCGTGGCTGGGCCCCGCCGACGGCGATCCGGCCCGGGCGGCGCTGACGCTGCTCGGCGATCTGCTGGCGCGGCCCGGCGTCGGGGTGGCCTGGCGACGGCTGGTGTACGAGCGGGCCTGGGCCCAGCGCCTCGGCGCCAGCGGCAGCGGCGGTCGCCTCGGCGGCGAGTGGCACCTCACGTGCGATCTGCGCCCCGACGCCGAGGTCGAGCGGGTGCGCGACGCGCTCGGCGAGGTGCTGGCCGAGGTCGGCGCCGGCGCCGTCGACGAGGCCGCGGTGGCGCGGGTCCGGGTCGGGCGGCTCGCCGCCGCGCTGTGGGGCCTCGAGTCGATGGCGCACCGCGCGGCCCGCCTCGCCGACGGCATCCTCGTCGACGATTGCCCGCAGTGGTGGCGGGCGCGGGCGCGCCGGCTCGAGGCGGCCGACGCCGCGGCGGTGGTGGCGGCCGCGCGTCGCTACCTCGCGCCGTCGGCGATGGTCGAGCTGCTCACCACGCCAGCGTCGGCGTGAGCGCGCGCCGCTACGGCGCGTCGGTCGGCGGGTGCAGGATCGTGAGCCGATCCTTGAGGCCGCTCGACACCCGCACCACGTTGTGGGCGTCGACCCAGGCCGCCTCGAGGTCCGGCGTCTTCTCGACCAGCGCCATCGCCTGATCGGGGCCGAGGATGAACAGCACCTTCGACCAGGCGTCGGCGGTGAACGCGTCCTTGGCGAGCAGCGTGACCGAGCGGCTGGCCCGGGCCGGCTGCCCGGTGCGCGGGTCGAGGATGTGGTGGTAGCGGACGCCGTCCTTGACGAAGCCGCGCTCGTAGTCGCCGGAGGTCGAGAACGCGTGATCGGTGACCGGCGCCACCGCGAAGCTCACGTCGCGACCGGCGCGCGGATCGCGGATGCCGACCACCCACGGCTTGGGCCCCTTGGCGCCGGACACGTACAGATCGCCGCCGGCCTGGAGGATGAAGTCGGTCAGGCCGCGGGCGTGCAGGATCGCCACCGCGCGATCGACGGCGTAGCCCTTGGCGATGCCACCGAGGGTGATGGCCATGCCCTTCTTGCGGAGCTTCACGGTGCGCTTCTTCTTGTCGAGCACCACGTCGCGCCAGCCGACCAGGGCCAGGCGGCGCTTGACCTCGGCGGGATCCGGCAGCGTGCCGTCCATGTCCTGATCGAACTTCCACAGGCCGCGGAACGCGCCGACGGTGATGTCGAACACGCCCTTGCTCAGGCGCGACACCTCGAGGGCGCGCGCGAGCACCTCGACGGTCTCCGTCGACACCTTCACCGCGGCCTTGCCGGCGGCGGCGTTGATCCGGGACACCTCGCTGTCGGGCGTCCACGTCGTCATCATGGCGTCGAGGCGGTTGAACTCCGCGATCACCGCCTGGGCGCCGGCCGCGGCCTCGGCCTCGTCGTCGGACCACACCGTGAGCTGCAGCGTGGTGCCCATGGCCTTGGCGCCGTGCACCGTCTTGTGCGGCTCCGCCGCCGCGACCGGTGCGGCGGCCGCGATCGCGACCACCAGGGCCCACGCCCACGCCCACGACCTGCGCCCGGCGCGCACGCTCAGCTCCGGATCAGATCGATGATGCGCAGGACGATCAGCACGCCGCCGACGCCGAGGGACACCAGCACCGCCAGCACCGACACCGCGAGGGTGCCCTGGGTCTCCTGCTGGATGCCCTTCCAGATGCCGAGGCAGGCCGGGATGGCGCCGGCGGCGGCCACCAGGCCACCGGCGATGGTGCCGCCGGTGAAGCCGAGCAGGCCGGCGATCACCAGGCCAACGGCCACCAGGCCGAAGGCGATCATGGCCGGCATCTTGGAGTCGGGGGACGGGGTCGCCATGGTCGATCCTCTCGCTAGCTACGAAGACGCCTCGAACGTAGCACGACCGCCCGCGCGCGCCGCGATGCTGGCGCGGCGATGGGCGGGCCCGGCCCCTACGACTGGGCGTAGGTCACGAGCTGCTCGCGGAGCACCCCGTCGGTCACCGCCTGCTGCACCGGCTCGAGCAGGCAGTCGGCGAGCACCAGCAGCATGTTCTCCACGCTCTGCTCGGCGACCACGCGCGCGAGCACCGCGCGCGCCTCGCGGCTGTCATCGCCGGCCAGCATCTCCCGGACCTGCTCGATCGAGAGATCGCCCTGGAAGTCGATGATGAGGTTCTGCCGGAGGTGTGCGATGAGCCGATCCACCTGGTTCGCATACCGCAGCGAC
>JAWKQW010000018.1:0-152027 GCA_041389945.1 Kofleriaceae bacterium | reverse complement strand
GCTCGCGAGCGCTCCGGTCCGGGCCGACAGCGGCGAGCCGGGGCCTACCCAGGTAGTACTGAGCAGCTACTCGGGTTGGGGCGAGGGCTCACTGGCGAGTCACCTCTTCGCCGCCGTGGAGCGGGTACCCCAGGGCCAGCGCGGCCTCGCCGGCGCCCTGCGCGCCGAGGTCGCGTGGCTCGGTGACACCGCTGGCACCTGGCACGTCGACCTGGAGCTCGGGCGCGGCGTTCGCCTCGGGGGCGACGGGTCCGAGGTCGCGCTCGGCGTCGGCCTGCGCCACGCCCGCAACCTCACCGAGGTGTCGCTGAGCTTCGCCGATGAGATCGCCGAGAGCCGCACCGGGGGCGGCTTCATCTTCGGCCTGCGCAGCTCGTCGGGCGACGAGGTCGGCATGCAGCTTCGGTTCACGACGCATCTCTACGGCCTCAGCGGCGCCGGGTTCGACTTCCTGGGCGGCCCCACGTTCGGCCGCCTCGAGCTTGGCCTGCTGCTCAGGCTCGACACCGTGCTCGGCAGCGGCATCTTGCTCGGTGGCGCGCTCCGACGCTGACGCCCCACCGCGCAACCAGCTCGCAGCGGAGCGAGGATCCAACCCGTTCACGATCCGCACGATCCAGGATCCGGACCGCAGGATCCGGACCGCAGGATCGGCAGGGGATCTGGGCCGAGGTCAGGGGATCCGGACGAGGCGAAGGAACTAGGAGGATCCGGACCGAGGCGGAGGATCCGGACCGAGGTTGGAGATCGGAGGCTCGTCCGTCCGCCTGACGCCGGACTCAGTCGCAGGGGCCGACCCGCGAAGACATGCGACCCCGGTGTGAAGCCCTCGATCGTCGACCCTGGTCGGACCGGTGGTCGGCTCGATGATGGTGGCGCCGCCGCGTTTGAGCGAGGCACCGCCCCGGGGCGCGCCGAGGGAGATCGGGTCGAGAACTCGAGTAGCATCGCTGCATGCGGGAAGATCGCCAGGCCGATCAGGGGCGAGGGGCCGAGGTCGAGCCGGGCGCCGAGCGAGCCAGCGAGCTGAGCGGCCACGCGTCAGGTGGGTTCGCCGGCGGCCCGATCCCACCGGTCGAGGCGGCACCCGCGGCCACCGCCGACGCCGCGTTCGATCGCCTGTTCGACGCGTGCTTCGCGCTGGCAGCGCACACGTTTGGCGCCAGCACCGGCGGCGCGGAACGCGGGACGCGCCACGATCCGCGCGAGGTGGTCAGCGCCATCGCGGTGGCGGCGCCGCTGGCGACCCCCGCGGACGCGGCCGCGCTGACCCGCCTCGCGGCGATCCTGCGCGACCAGCACGTCTGGCACGCCCGCGAGCTCCTCGAGGCATGGCAGCCCGCGCCGCCGAGGCTCGCGGCCACCAAGCAATGCCTGCTCGCGACGATGGACCACGTCGACCTGCATCGGCTCAGCCAGCGTGACACCGCCGGCCCGAAGCTCGGCGTGCTCGGCGAGACGCGCGACGGGCCGCTGTGGATGGCCGCCGACGGGCTGACCGTGGGCTACACCAGCTTCGAGGATCTGCTCGAGCTCTACCGGATGCGTGCGCAGGTGCTCGAGGATCGTCAGGTGCGCATCGACGCGCGCGAAGATGCGGCGATGAAGCGAGGCGCGCCCAAGCTGTGTTCGCCGCCACCGCGCTCATCGAGGCGGCGCGGGTGGCCGGGGCCGCGCTGGCCGCTGCGCCGCCGGTGCCGACCGACTACGGCAGCAAGGAAGATGCCTATCACCGAGCGGCGCCGCGCCGCCCGGTCAGGTCGCGCGGGCGCTCGCGGACCTCGACGCGGGCGTTGGTACCAGCGCCGACGTCGCGGTCGTGCGCGAGCGCATCGTGGCCAGCGAGCCCCAGGTGATCACCGCCTCGTCCGAAGGCGCGTCGCTCCGGCTCCACGTCGTCGGACGGCACATCGTGCGGGCGCGCTTCGAGTCGGCGCACGCCTCCGGCGAGCTCGAGGAGCTGCTCGCCGCGTGGCGCAAGGATCGCACGGACCCGTACGGCGACATCGCGGGTCGCTACGACGACATGGTCGCCGAGTGCGAGCGGCTGTCGTCCGACCGGGTCGAGCGACATGCCGAGGCGTTCTGCGCGCTCGTCGTCGAGGCGCTCGCCGAGAAGGCGCGTTGACCTCCGGCACGAGGCGGCGCCGGCCGAGGGTTTCACCCAGGTAGAACTGGGGACCGCAGCCAGCCGTCGCGACGTGGCGCAGACTTGGATCAACCCATGGTCATCAATACGCGGAACCTCCTCATCGCCGCCGCCGTGGTGGCCGTCGCGGCCGGCACCTGGTGGTGGCGGACGCGGTCGCCGACGCTGACGCCCGAGCAGCAAGTCGCAGCGCTCATCGCCGGCGCGGTCGAGGACGCGGAGGACGGCGACGTCGGCGGCCTGCTCGATCGCGTCAGCGAGAGCTACGAGGGTGAGGGCGGCAACCGCAAGGCGCTCCGTGGATACCTGATGGGCTTGCTCCTGCGCGGCGGCATCACGGTGAAGGTGCTCGCGCAAGCGATCGAGGTCACCGAGCCGACGGCAACCGCCGAGCTCGAGGTGGTCCTGGTTCGTGGCGGGATCGTCGGCGTCGCCCAGGGCGACGCCGGGATGCGCGGCCTCCAGCTCGACCTCGTTCGCGAGGACGGCGCATGGAAGGTGCGCGGCGCGGCGCTGCTCCGGTAGCCGAAGGGGCCGGGCGGGGGAGGAGCTCCGCGACCGGACCGTGCGTTGCGCGGGGCTCGCCGTGTGCCGCCTGGGCGGGGCGCGCCGCTGCAGGGGCCAGGCTCGCGAGCTACATCCACATCCGCGCCAGCGCGGTCGCGTAGTCGCCGTTGAAGAGGTGCCCGCCGGCGAGCACGAGGCGACCGAGGTCGTCGACGGCGACGTCGCCGATGAAGGCGGTCATCGGGCCGAACGAGATGCTGGCGATGCCGTCGCCGCCGAAGCTATCGACGAGCGCGCCGTCAGGGCCGATGCGGTAGACGTCGAACGACTCGCCGGTCCCGGCGGCCGCGATCAGGTCGCCGCCGATCCAGGCGAGCTGCAACGCCCTGGGCGCGAGGGTGAGGAGGCCGTCGTCCGAGAAGCTCGGGTCGAGCGCCCCGGTGGCGTCGAACACGTTCACGGTGGCGTTGACGCCGTTGGACGACACCGCCGCCGCGCGCCCGCCGGGCAGGGGGATGACCTCGTCGAACTCGTCGCTGCCCGCGGTGGCGATGCCGTCCGTCGACCACGTGGTGTCGAGCTGGCCGTCGGGCAACACCCGCGCGAGGGCGCGCTGGCCGGTGGCGAAGCCCGCGAGGAGGAAGCGGTCCTGGTCGTCGATGTCGGCCGCCAGGGTGAGGATGGTGGGCACGGTGACCATGCCCGCGGTCCCGAAGGCGGGGTCCGGGACGCCCCCCGACGTGATGCGGATGATCCGCGTATCGTTGAGCGTCGACGTCACGACGAAGGCGCGGTCCTGGCTGTCGATGAGGATCTTCGGGGCGAACGCGTCGCCGACGCCGAGATCGGCGTCGGTGAGCGACAGGGTCGAGCTCGCCTCGCCGAAGCCCGGCACGAGCACGCCGGCGGCGTCGAAGGCCGTCACGTGGACGGCATCGACGTCCCAGGTGCCCAGCAGGAGCGTGCCGTCGGCGCGTCGACCCAGGCAGCCGTCGTTGAGCGCCCCGGTCGCGGCCATCAGCGCCGGGCGATAGACCAGGCCGTCGCCGTCGAACGACGTGTCCGGGGCACCCGCGGCGTCGAAGCGCGCGATGAAGCCCGCGCTCGACAAGGTCACGCCCGCGGCGATCGGGGCGCCGTCGTCGAGCACCAGCGCGACCGAGAACGGCTCCGCGCCGGCGGGCGCGAAGGTGGTCGCGCCGGGGCCCCGGGCGTCGTCGCCCAGCACTCACCGCGCCGGCGATGGCGACCGGCGTCGACCGCGGCCGGCGCGCGAAGCCCCTTGCGCGCCGACGGTGAACACGCCGCCCCAGGCGACGCGTCGCCGGAGCTACTGCCCCGACTTCCGCTGGCGTCGCTTGAGCAGGCGCATCCGGGCCTGCTGGCGAAGCCGCAGCGTCGTCTTCAGCTTGGCGAGCGCGGTGGGGTCGAGGTCCGCCGGGGCGGCCGTGCGTCGGTTGGTCTTGGGCGTGGGCATGAGGTCGACAACCTACCTGATCGCCAGCGGCGGCGTGTGCGAACGACGCCAGGCCGCATGCGAGACGCACCGCTCGCCAGCGGTGCGAGTGGCGCGGCCTCGGGAGTCCGGCCGTGGTAGCGTGCGCGACCGTGCGGCCGTCGAGGTTCGTGGTCGTGGCAGGGGCGGTGGGGTTGCTGGCGGGCTGCTCGCCGGTGATCAACCGGGCGGCGCTCATCAGCCTGCCGGGCTCGATGTCGCTGGCCCTGCCGGCCGGCGCGGTGAGCCAGCGCAACGGGACTGGCGTCGTCGAGCTCGGGGTGGTCAAGGGCTCGGGTGCGCCCGGCGACGACGGCCTGTGGGGCGGCTCGGTCAGCGGCCACGGCGTGCTCTGGGACTTCAAGGCCCGCCGCGCGCCGCCCCCGCCCCGGTTCGGCCTCGGGCTGATCACGCACGGCCGCCTCGACGCCGGCGGGTTCCGTGACGAGCTCTACGGCCACGCTGGGTTCGACGCCGGCCCGGCGCTGGTCATGGGGCGGGTCTCGCTCGGCGCGCAGCTTGGCTACACCTACGGCGGTTACACCGCCACCGGTCACCAGGTGGGCGCGCGCCTGGCGTTGATCGCCGACGGTGGCTGGGTCGCGCTGCGCGGGTCGCTCGGCGGCAGCTGGTGGCTCGGCGCCTCCGACGCGCCGGCGTCCGCGGAGGCGTTCGGCCCCGGCTGGCGCGTCCGCGGCGGCGACGTCGGCGTGCTGTTCGGGCGCACCGTCGCCGCCGGCGTGACGCTGGCGGCGACCCGCGAGGACGACGTCACGATCTCGACGGTGCTCTTGTCCATCGGCGTCCGCCGGTCGGCGCGGTGAGCGGCGAGCCCCCACGGCTCGGTCGGCGGCGCCGCCGGGCCCGACGAGGTCCCGCGGCGACTACAGCTGGCCGGGCAGGCGCACGTAGGTGCGGCGCTCGGTCACCACGTCGTCGTCGGTGCCGTAGGTCGCGTCAGGGCCGAGGCCGACCACCTCCGACGCGACGAGCGCGCCGTCGACATCGTAGCTGAGACGCGTCCAGGGGTTGTCGTTGTCCGCCTCGGGCGTGAAGGTGTCGTCGGGGTTGCCGTACGTCCAGCGCGCCCGCGCGGGCAGCGTGCGCGTGCCGGGCACGAAGTCGGTGTACTCGCGGACCTGGTCGTCGGCCGTGCCCCAGACCTCGTCGGCGCCCGGCCCGTCGTAGACCACCGAGCGCACTGGCCGCCCCTCGTCGTCGACCGTGGTCTCGTCGAGCTGCGCCGGCGCGCGGGCGTCGTCGGTCGTGCCCCAGGTCCCATCGGCGCCCGGATCGCCGTGGACGAAGGTCCACACGCGGCGCGCGTCGTCGTCGTACGCGTAGCTACGCCACCCGATCGTCTCGTCGTCGCCGGTGAGCGCGACGCCGTCTTCGCCGACGCCCAGCGCACGCTGTGCTTCGATGCGGCCGTCGGCACGATCGATGCGCTCGCCATAGACGTCGTAGATGTCGTCGTCGGCGGTCCGCCACACGGCGTCGTCGCCGGGCGCCCAGGTGATGAGCTCCGAGATCTCACGCCCGTCGACCCGGAGGGTGCGGTCGATGCGATACCGGCCGTGGGGCTCCAGCTCGCCATCACCTTCCGGCGCGACGAAGTGCTCCCACGAGAGCACCCCGTCGTCGGCCCGGAGGGTGTACGCCGTGCGGGTCGCGAGCACGTCGTCGTCGTCGAACAGGATGCCGTTCGGCCCGGGCTCGACGCGGTCGAACTCGAGTCCGCCAGCGACCCTCGTCGCCCGGCTCCCCGAGGAAGGTGGTGTCGCGTCGTCCACGGGCTGGCCGCCGGCGTACCGGACCGCCGACGCCCGCGCCAGGCGATCGTCGGGCGCGTACGTCCAGGTCTCGATCGACCGGAGATCGTCGCCCGTGGTCGACCAATCCTCCACCCGCGCCAGCTCGATCCGCGCGGTCGCGAACCTCAGCTCGTCCGTGAGCAGCCGCTCGCCGACGCCAACGCCGTCGAGCACGAGGCGCACCCGGGCACCGCTGGGCAGCGCGTCGCGGGGCACGACGCGGACCACGCCTGCGTCGGCGTCCCACGCGACCGACGCGACCCGGCGCTCGACGAACCGATCGACGAACGAAGCTGGGTACTGCCACGACGCCTCGATCCATACGGTCTCGGTGTTGATCGTCGCAGGGTCGAGATCGCCGGACAGCTCGACGGAGAACTCGGCGAGCGGCCCAAGGTCGGTCGCCCCCGCCGCAGGCGAGGACGCGACGACCTCGACCGAGGCCCCGCCTCCGCCTCCGCCTCCGCCTCCGCCACCACCGCCACCACCATCCGCCGCGACGCAAGAGGCAGTCAGCGCGAGGCCGAGAACCATGCACGAAATCTTCATGTCGGTGGGTTCTGCAGCACACGTACCAGGCCGGCGTCAGGCCCAGCGGCGACCGTCCTGGTCGACGAGGCGCGCGAGTGTCGCCGCCGGCGTCACAGCGGCGCGCGCGCGCTGGTGCGCCCACACGCCGCCCGCATGTGGGCACAGCCCCCACCTGCGCGTCGCTGAACGCCCGCAGCCGCGCTGCCCGTGGAGTGCCGCACCGGGCGCCGACGTCGCGTCAAAGCTCGACGGCGTCGCCGACCGGCGTGAAGCGCGCGCCCGTGATCTCGTGCGCCTCGAGCACCGCCTGGAGATCGTCGCGCACCACGATCACGCGCGGGCGCGCGGCGATCCGAACAGGTTCGCGCGCGGGTCGAGGCGCGCGGCGTCGAGCTGGAGGCGCGTGATCTCGAGGTACTGCCCCGGCCGACCGGCCTTGGGGTGCCTTCGGTGCGCGCGAGGTCGACGCAATCGAGGGTGCCGATCACGTTGACGATCACGAGGCTCGCCTCGGCCAGCGCACCCCGGTGGTCGTCGAGCGCGCACGGCACGAGCTCGATCTCCGCCGTGGCGTGACGCCGCAGCAGGTCACCGACCCAGGCGCGCGCGATCAAGAACCCGAGCGCGTTGTGGAGCAGATCCGGCACCCGCTCCCCGGGCATGGCGTCGGCCATGCGGAACCGCGGCGTGGCGGCGGGCACGCCCATCCGCACGCCGGTCGCCAGCTTGAACCGATCGGTCATCGCCGACGGCGCCTCGAGGACCGAGGCGTGGTCGCGGTGCAGGATCGCCGAGAGGGTGGAGTAGGAGGCCATCGGGTGGAGAGCAGCGCGTCCGAGCATGGCAGATCGCGACGACACCAGGTCGCGGCGCTCGCCTCGGTGGTCGATGGACCAGGCGGCGAGGTCGACCCACGCGCATCGCGCCAGCGCCGCGCAGCGAGCTCCGCGTCCTGGCCAGGAGCGGCAGAGGCCGCCGCGTCGCCGGCGGCGGGTGGCGCTCACGCCTCGGGGAAGCCCAGGCGCTTGAGGGTCGCGCGCACGCGCTTCATGTCGACGCCGGTGTGGCGGATCTCGACCACGCCCTTGCGCTTGTTCACGGTGGCGAAGTTGACCCGGGGCAACTGGTAGAGCGCGTTCTCGATCTTCTTCACGTCGTCGCGGGACGTGCCGCTGTCGAGGTTGCGTAGCTCGAGCACGGTGGTCGTGCGGGCGTCGGCGCATGCGACCGCAGGCGCACGCGCCGCGTCGGCGACGAGCGTGGCGGAGGTCAGGAGGGCCAGGCGAAGCAGGTAGCTCGGCAGGGTGTGCTTGGACATGCCTCGACACACAGCAACGGCCGTGCCACGCGTCCGCAGCGCCCCCGGGCACGACCTGTCGCTCGCCAGGCCGCAGCTCGACGACGGCGTCGGGGGGACCCGTCACCGGGAGCACGTCGGCGACGCGCGTCGCCGCCCCGCGCCGGACCCATCGTCGCCGGACGGGCGCGCGCGGCGCGTGGGCACGCCGCCCCGGTGCGCGCCGACCACCGGCATGCGCGGGCGGATGTCCGCCGCCGGCGGCCACCTCGAGGGCGACCGGCGCGCGACCCGGAGCCCCGACCGGGTGCTCCGGCGGCTTGAACCTGGGGGACCGACCGTCGAAGCTCGTCGAGGTCATGGCGGCGCGTCGCCTCGCTCGGCTTCGGTCCCCGGCCGTCGCGGTGACCGCGCTCCTCGTCGCCGCGACCTTGTGGCTGGCCCTCGGGACCGACCGGTGGGGTCGGTCGCTCGCCGTGCCGCGTGCCGACGCCGCGTACTACTACGCCTACATCCCGTCGCTGCTGCTCGATGGTGATCTGGATCTGTCGAACCAGTACGAGCACACCGGCAACTGGTACGGCTTCGACGTCTCGCCGGCGACCGAGCGCGTGACCAACGTGTTCGGGATCGGCCCGGCGGTGTTCCAGGTCCCGTTCTTCGTCCTCGGGCACGGCCTCGCGCGGCTGCTCGGGGAACGCGCCGACGGGTTCTCGTGGCCGGAGCAGGCGCTGTGTTCGTGGGCCTCCGTGGTCTTCACGCTCGCGGCGATCGTGCTCGCCTGGCGCCTGGCGCGCCGTCGCATCGTCGGCGGCGCGGCCGCCTTCCTCGGTCCGCTCGCGATCGCGCTTGGCGGACCGCTCATCTACTATGCGGTCCGGCAGCCCGGCTACTCGCACCCCATCGCGACCTTCGCGTGCGCGCTCCTGATCGAGCGCTGGGACGCTTCGTACACGGGGACCGTGCGCTCGCTGCGGACGTGGGCCGTGCTCGGCCTCGCCACCGGCGCGACGGTGCTGGCCCGCCCACAGCTGGCGCCATGGGGGCTGGTCTGCGTCGCCGCCGCGATCGACGACGTTCGCCGACGAGGCGGCGCGCGCTGGGCGCCGATGCTCGGGCGCTGGCTGGTGGCTGGGCTGATCGTCGTCGCCATCGTTGTGCCGCAGCTCCTGGTGTGGAAGGTGCTCTATGGGCGCTGGGTCCTGGTGCCACAGGGTGAGGGCTTCATGCGCTGGGACGCGCCGGCCTGGAGCGAGGTGCTGGTGTCGGCGCGCAACGGCCTCTTTCCGTGGTCGCCGCTGTACCTGCCCGCCTTCGTCGGGCTCGCGATTTTCCACAAACCCGACCTCCCCATCACCGCCCGGCTCGGCTTCATCGCGCAGACGGTGATCAACGGCGCGGTCTGGGACTGGTGGGGCGGGGGTTCCTTCGGCGGGCGCCGGTTCGACTCCTGCTACGTGCTGTTCGCCGTCGGTGGCACCGCCTTGCTCGCGCGTCTGTGGACGTGGGCCGCCGCGGCCTGGCGCCACGCGACGCTCGGCGCGCGCGTTCGTCGCGTGGTCGCGGTGGTCGGCCTGGTCACGGCAGGCCTGGTCACCGCGGCGAACCTGCAGCTGGCCGGGCGCACGTCGGTGCAGTCGGCGCCTCGTGCCGGCGGCAGCGCTCCGGATCGCGTCTGGCTGCGGCGCGTCGGTGGCCCCCACGGCGCCGCCGCCGCCGCGCTGTCGAGCGTGAGCCTCTTCATCCCGAGGCTGTGGTTCGCGTGGAGGCACGAGCTGCCCTTCACGGCGTATGACGAGCTCGTGGGCGTGCACCTCCTCGGCGAGACCTATCCGGGCCTCAACCGCGGCGAGGACAAGAAGGCCGGCAAGGTCGCCCTCGACGCCGTCGGCGTCGAGGGCATCGCGCCGCGGCCGGGAGGAGGTGGGCAGCTGACGCGCGGCCGAGCGCGGATCTTGGTCGGCCTCAACCGGCGTGGCGCGGTCACGGTGCGGCTGAGCTGGCGTGGCTCCGACGAGCTCGCGGTGCGCTGGAACGGCGAGGTCCATCGCCAGACCTCGGCCTCGGGCGCCGGCGTGCTCGAGTTCTCGACGACCGAGCTGCGTCGGGGCATCAACGTGCTCGAGCTCGACGCGACGCCGGGGACGCTGCTCGGATCCATCAGCCTGACGCCCGATTGAACGCCGCGCTGCCACGCGCGCCCGGCCGGCGTCCGCGGCGGTCGCACGGGCAGCGTCCGACGCCGGGCGTCGCCATGAGGGGCGGTCCGGCCGACCGTGTCCGCGAACGCCCTCCGGACCGGGGCTCTCGCGCATCTCCGAGGCTCTCGGATCTCGCGACCGGATCTCATTCGATCGCGAGGATCGGTGTGCCGGCGACGAACGCCTGCACGACCTGGTATGGCGTGACCCCGCCGATCGACAGCGTCCACGCGGCGTCGCTGCCCAGCACGCCGTGCGGTCCATGGGCCGGCACGAACGCGCCGTCCGCGCTCGCCAGCGCCGCCGCGATCTGCGCGCCGACGCCAGCTGCGAAGGCCTGTTCCTGGGGATCGAGCGGCGGGGTCACCCCCAGGTACGACAGGTACGGAACATCGTCCTGCGCCATCGTCACCAGCGTCGGGGTGTCGAGGTGAGCGAGGACCCCGTCGACGAACAGGCAACGCGCCGGCTCGGCGGGCCACGCCGCTGCGCAGCTGGCGTCGACCTGGCCGCTCCAGTACGCGAGGCCTGCGCTGGCCAGCGCGAGGATCGTCGGCAGCGCCGGGTTCATCGGTGGATGCAGCACCGCGCCGCCAGCATCGGTCATCGCGAGCACCTCGACGCCCGGCAACGCCGCGGCGACCGCGTCGGCGTGGGCGTAGACGCCGTAGGACCCGGCCGAGTGACCGCTCACCACCACGCGCTCGGCGGACGCCAGGGGCAGGTCGGCGATCACGGCGTCGACGATGGCGCGACCGTGAAAGCGCCAGCCCGCGCCCGCGTCCTCGCCGGTGCCGGCGTAGAGATCGGAGCTGCAGTAGTGCACCACCACGTGGTTGTCCTCGGCGAACACCGGGTTCTTGCCGTGATCGAGGCTGAAGATGCCGCCGGGATGGATCGTCGTCGGCAGCAGGGTCGACGACATCAGCTGCGGGGCTTGCGCCCACCGCGTGGCGCACGCCGCGGGCGACGCGCACATGTCGCCGCCGCTAAGGTGGATGATCCATCGATCGTTGCCAGGGGTGCCCGGGCGCAAGAAGTAGGCGCCCGGCGAGCCGTCGTTGCAGACCGCGTCCGGATCGGAGAGGTGGTGAAGGGCGAACCGCCGCACCGGCGACGGGGCCAACGCGTGCGTGCCGGCTGGGCCTGAGCTCACCCGCGGCGCTTCGCCTGCCGGCGCGACCTCCTCATCGTCGACGCAGCCATTGCCGGCGATCAGGGTGACGACCAGCGCGGCGGCGGACGCGATGGCAACCGCGCCGCGTGGCGCTGTCGTCGGCGGGCCCGCGGAAGGAGTCGGCATCCCTCCACCTCGAGCAAGCAGCGTGCCCGCGCGTAAGTCCCTCATCTCGAACGACCCCCTTGGCCTGCCTGGCACCTGGACGGATCAGGCGGGAGCCCGAGGTCGTCGGATCGACCACGGGTGCGTCTCACAGGGCGCCGGCGTCGCTGCCTCGATCCGCGGCGACGAGGCCGGCGGGGGCGTCGGCCGTGGTCGCTGCGTGGAGGCCTTCGGTCAGGCGACGCGACAGACCCAGCACGCGCCGCACCTCGTGGAGGCCCGCCGCCTGGTCCCGCCAGTGGTCGATCGAGTCGAACGCGAAGACGACGTGTGCGCAGGCATCCTCGAGCGGGAGGTGCTCGGCCGGCGCCTGACGGAACTCGATGCGGTGACCGTGGGGATCCGCGGCGGCGCGCTCCCTGGCGATCTCGATCATCCTCGGGATCGGATCGATCCCGATGAGCGTTCCGTCGGGCACCCGGGGCGCGATCCGCCGCAGGGCCGCGCCGGTGCCGCAGCCCACGTCGACCACCACGGCGTCGGCGCTCACGTCGATGGCGTCGGCGGCCAGGCGGTTGGTGGCGTACTCGCCGTACCTGGCGGCGTACCACTCGGCGGTCGAGGCGTCCCACGTGCTCATGACCAGGCCGTTTCTATCGAACGACCGGCCGCAAGCCCAGCTCTTCCTGGCTCGAGGAGGCAGCGCCCACCGCGCCAGCGATCCAGACCGGCGCCCCTGGAGCCCGGCCAGCCAGGGCCGCCGCGTTCGCGCACGGGTCAACCACCCGCGTCGATCGCGATCGGCCCGAACGCCGCGCTCGGCGTCCCGTCATCACGGAGCACGTAGAGGTAGACGTCATCGCTCGCCTCGAAGCGACCAAGGTTGCCGCTGACCTCGATCGCGCCATCGGCCCAGGCGACGATGGGCTGCAACTCGCAGGCGCCGCGCGTCGCCCAGGTCGCCCCGGGGCACAGGGCCACGCGCGCCCACGCGTCGTCCATCCAGAGATCGTCGATCCGCAGGTGGTTCGGCGCCTGCGGGTCCTCGCCGTCGCCGGGCCCCCACACCGCCGACGCGCCGATGATGAGCGGCCGCTTGAACACGTCGAAGTCCTCGCGCGTCGGCACCGCGGTGTGCTCGAAGATCGTCGCGCCGTCGATCCACATGCGGAAGACGCCGTCGGGCGTGCCCGGCGCCGACGCCTCGGCGAACTCGTACTCGACGGCGTGCCACGCGCCGCGCGCGAGCTTGGCCGACGCCCCGTAGTCGAACCCGACCGGCGAGCCCGTCACGTTGTCGACTTGCCAGGTGAACGCATCCTCCCAGCCGAGGTAGGCGACCACCAGATCCTCGTCGATATCCCCAGGGTTCCACAGCCGGAAGAGCTTGATGTTGGCGAGGTACTGATCGCCCTCGCCGTAGCCCGACGTCCCCCAGTCCCAGTCGTCGGCGAACTGGATCCAGTGGTGCACGTACCAGCGCGCCCGGACGTCGCCGGGCGCCTGGAACTGGCCGTGGTTGGCCGCACCGTCGAAGTCGTTGAGCGCGTGGTACGTGGAGCGCGCGTGGCGGGGCGCGGTGGCGTCGACCGCGAGCTCCGTCGTGCTAGCCCACAGCGGGTCGAACGCGCCGCTCTCGAGCGTGTCGAACACCATCGGCGCCGCGTGGCCACGGCTGCCGAAACCCGTGCCGGTGATGGTCACCGCCGCGCCGTGCGCCCACGGCGCCGCCCCCGTCGACGCGACGACGGGATCACCCGCCGGGAGCTCGCAACCCGCACCGACGCAGGCGTCGTGGCCCCCGTCGACGCTGAGGTCGCCCCCACCGCACGCGGCGATCAGCGCCGCGATGCTCCCGCCGCGAACACCACGCCCGAGCCAAGGCCACATGAACCCACGCTAGCGCACCCGGAGGCGAACGTGTGCCGAGATCACCGAGCCCACGTGGTTTGCCTCCCGGGGCGAGGGATCCTGGATCCGGCGATCTCTGCACGGGCCGGGACGGACGGGGTGGTGGCAGTGCGAACTCCTCGGGGAGCCCGTCGCGTCGTCGTTCGGAGCGTTCGAAGCGGCGGTCGGTGGCTCGGCACCCTACGACGACCTGAGGTGTGGCCCGCGCGGCGCGTGGCCCTACCTGGAGACCGCGCTCGCGCACTGCGACGCGGAGACCGATCCCACCACTTCACAGGCCGACTGCGAGTGCACCTGGCTCACGATCGCGGCGCTCTGCTACGAGTACACGTTCGGCCAGGAGTGTGGACCGATCGACGGCGTCTACCTCGACGGGCCCGGGCTGATGGGGCTCCATCGCGATCGCGCCTGCGCGAAGGCGCAGCTGGAGAAAGACACCGGCGCATACCCCGGTTGTCGTCCCGGCATCGACTTCTACGATGGCCAGCGCTGCTGAGCTGCGCCGGTCGACGACGCTCGCCTCGCGCGAGGCGTGTCACCTCGCGTGACGCCCCGCACCGACGAGCCACGAACCCCGCGCCGGCGGTTGACCCGAGCGCCGGCATGGGGCGCAATCGTCGCGATGACGCGCACCACACTGGCTCTTTCGATCCTGCTCGTCGCCGGATGCACCAAGCACAACGGCACGCCGACCACGCCGCATGGCAACGACCTCCTGCTGTCGCGCGAGGGCATCGCGTCGCACGGCGGCGGAGGCGTGCATCGATGCCCGTCGCGCAACGGCGAGGGCGACATCAAGCTGAACTTCGCCAGCGGCAACAAGCGCGTGAAGGGCACGTGCAAGGGCGGCGTCATGGTCGGCGACTGGACCGCCTGGTACGACAACGGCGCGGTCGTCTGGGAGGCCTCGTTCAAGGATGGCCTCCTGCACGGCGACTTCACGTCGTACTGGGCCAACGATCAGAAGCGCGCCGAGGTCGAGTACGCCAACGGTGTCCCCCACGGCGACTTCGAGGCCTGGTACTTCAACGGCGAGAAGATGGCCGAGGGCAAGTACCTCGCCGGCAAGCGCAACGGCTGCTGGGAGACCTGGCACGACAACGGCGAGAAGGCGACCAAGGGGACCTACTCTGACGATCGGCAGGTCCTGACGTGGCTCAAGTGGACGCCAGGCGGCGACAAGCTCGCCAGCGGAGATGGGCGGCGCCGTAACAACCGTAGGTGCCTGGTCGTTCTGAGGAAGCCTCTCGTGCGCCGGCGCCTCATCGGTGCGCCGGACGTGGACCATGCAGACCGCACAGTGGCGCGATCGCGGTCGGCGCGACCAGCGTCATCGGCCGATCGCGCGGAGGGTGATAGTCGACCTGTGCGCGAAGCGTCGATGATTCTTGCGACGTCGGGCTGGTCCGGCGAGGTCGAGACAACTGCGCCGTCAGGCGGCGGTCGCTTCGCCTGGCGTTCGATCCCGCCGGTGACCGCCGGATCGTCGACGGACGATCGGCGGCGTGTGCCAGCTCGCGTGCGGCGCCTCGGTGCGATCAGGACGGTGGCGGCTGGTGTCGCGGCGAGCGACGAGCGCCTCCACGTGGCTCGACAGCGAAGCGGATCCGCAGCTCGGCGGGCCGCGCCCTCGACAGTCCGAGGCAGGCGCCGAGCAGCCGGTCGCGGTACGCCGGCGTGTGCGCCCGCGGCATCGGCCGGCGCCGTGATCCATTCGCCAGGCGTGCGGCCGCGTGCAGCGGGCTCGGGCGCGATGGAGGACGGCCTGGAGGTCCAGGCGATCGATGCAGCGGTGGCGCGGTAGTCGCGCCTTCGGCGATCTGCAGAAGCGCATCTCCGTCGCCGAGGCCCAGGCCTGGAACTCGACGGCGACCCCGGCGCGCGGGCCGCATCCCGAGGCTGCGTCGGTGCGCGCCCTGCTCGGCGGTCATGGGCTGTCGTTCGATCACGCCCTCGACGCCCGCGGCGCCGTGTTCCGCTCCACCGACCTGGTCGACATCGGCCAGGGCCGGCTGGCCGCGTTCGTCGAGGTCACGCGCGGCCTCGGCATCGATCAGCTGCCGCTCCAACTCGCAGGGCGTGTTTCGCCTGCTGCCCGACATCCAGGGTCACTGGTTCGACAAGGTCTCCGGCGTCGGTGAGCACGGGCTCGATGCGCCCTCGGAGCTGCAGGCGGTGTTCGCCGGCCTGATGGGCGCCGAGCAGATCCGACGCGATCTGCCACCCAAGGTGGCGTTCGAGACGCTGGTGAAGAACAGTCGGTGATCAGCCTCGACGGCGATGAGGCCCGGCTCCTGGTGAAGGCGCGCAGACTATCCCGCCAGCCGGTCGGTCTCGACCTGCGCGGCACGGTGGGCAGCAGCCGCCTACCAGCGCCTGGTGCGGCGTGCTCGACAGGCCTGCGCTGGCGGAGCCGTCGACCGCTGGTCTGCGGAGTCTGATGGAGCGTCCTCGGATTCGCTCTGCGCGACGCGCAGGTCTGATTGGGCATCCGGCACGCCGGCATCGGGCGCAGATCGGGCCCTGCCGACCAGGCCATCAGTCCGGCGAGCTGGGGGCCTGCGCTGGCGGTGCGCCCAACAGATCTGGCGACACGTCAGACGCGCACCACCCTCGTTACCCGGTACGCGTGCGCGCATGCCAGCCACCTGCTCACGCTGCCGGGAGAATCGCGCCTGGTGCGCTGGCGACCAGCACCGGTGCCGATCACGGAAGGCGATGGATCAGACGGTGGCCAGCGGCAGGCCGAGTTCAACGACCGAGGCGACACCGCGTTCGGCTCAGGCGTGTTCAGCTCAGGCGTTCGCGCGGCTGCGCATCGCTTCGCGCCGCGGACGGTCAGATCCGGCGAGCAGATCGCCGGCATTGCTGGGCGCCCGGGATGGTGCGCGATCGTCCCGCCTCGGGCGACAGGCATACGCTGGTGCCGGCGTCAGCGCGGGCGGGCCGCGTGCTCGCTGGCGGCGACCTGAGCGCTGAGCGCCGTGCTCGCCGCCAAGCTGCTCGCCAGCTCGACGACCTCACCAGGCTGCGTCGCGCCCGGCCATCGCCGACCTGGGCTGCGCATCGCGGCCTGGATACCGGATGGTCGTCGACGAGGACGCCCTGAGCCCTGACCGTGATCAAGAGCCGCCAGCGGCGGCGGACATGGCCCATTGCAGTGTTGGCGACGCCGGGCCGCGTGTGGGCTATCCGCGGCGACGGGCCGGGCGCATGCCTGAGGACTCGACGCGGCGGCACCTCGACGCGGCCCGGCCTTCAGGCTCGTCATCGGGCGATGGACGAGCGATGGCGGCCGCGATCGGTGCGGTCGGGACCGCGTTTACCGCTGTCGACGGCGCCGACGCGGTTCTCATGGCCGGTGGACTTCGAGCGGCGACAGCCTTCCCGACCGTGCTTCGCGCGGCTGGCGCGCCTGGAGTGATCGTACGCCGCGCTGGCGGCGAAGATCTGCCGCGATGATCGACGCGATCCGGCTGACGCGCCGCATCGCCGGAGAGCGGCGCTACGGGCGATCGGCTGGGAACGCGGCGAGGCCGGTCCCTGGTGGTCATCCACGACCTCAGGCGCTGAAGTTGGGCTGCTGACCCTCCTCTGCGGCGCTCGACTGAAGCGACTGAGGATTACCCGTTTAACGGCTCCTCGTGAGCGCAGGCAGGTACTCGAACGTGGATCAGGCCTGGCGGAACCTGAACCGGTCATGTCGGCGGCGGTGGTGGCCTCTGGTTCGGCCGAAGGCGAATGAGCGACACCGTTGCTACAAACGCCGTCTGGCCACGAAGATGTCGTGACGACGCGCTGGCGTCGCGACTGTATTCTGTCGCCTTCACGCAGCTCTCGTGCTGTGTGATCGTCGCCAGCTCTCTCCGTCGCCGGCGGGCGCAGCATCGCGCGCGACGTACCGTTACGGGTGAAGATCAGCCGTCAGGGACTCGCGGCGAAGTAGAAACCGGGCGGCATGACGTGATCGAAGAAGGCGTCCGGGCGTCGCGCCTCGCGACGCTCGCCAGACGCAGCCAGGATCGACGACCCGGCGCGCGTTGACGATCGCCTCACGTCGCTGCGGCGACCGCCGCGACGTCCGGATCGACGCCGCCGCCACCGTTCGTGCGGGTCTGGGGCAGGCCGCCGGTGTCGCGGCGTACGCGGTGGTGGGGCGCGCCGGCTTCCGTGTGGTGTGGCAAGGACGAGGCAGCTACGTCCGCCTGTGGCCCTTCGCCGCCGCGGCCAGCCGACGCCACCCTGACGCGGTGCGCCCCCGTCGCGAGTGCCGCGCCGACATGGATCGCGCGGCGCGACGACGATCCGAGACGAACCGGTTGCCCCGGGCTCACGCGATCGGCTGGCTGGCCGATCTCGTCGAGTCGGCGAGCTCGTCGAGGGTGCGGGTGGCGCCGATCTCGTCGAGCAGCGCGGCGTCGAGCGGCTCGCCGGCGAGGACCCGGGCGATGCCGCCGAGCGGCACGTCGACCTCGAAGTACGAGCCGGCGAAGTCGCGGTAAGCCTCGGCCGCGCCCTCGATCATCCCGAAGTCTTCCTCGATGGGTGACCAGTCGCCGCGCAGCGTCCAGGCGGCACCGTCGTGCCAGCCGCCGAAGGTGACCCGGCCCATGGAGAACGCCGGCTCGGTGCGATGACGCGCGAGCGAGGCCGGCAGGCCGGCGTAGATGGTGTCGACGTCGAATGGCGGCGACTCGTGCCACAGGCTCTTCAGGAAGACGCCGCCGGGCTCGAACACCACGAACCAGTCGTCGCCCTCGCCGGTGCGCATCGACGCCATCCGCTCGCGCCCGTCGGGCGTCCACCGATGGTTGAAGGAGAAGTTGCGGTGCTCCCACTCCTCACACAGCATCGCGTCGAGGGCGGCCATCCCCGGTAGGCGCGCTCGAGCGTCGCCGGAGCGGGCAGGTAGGTGGCGCCGGCGATCCGCGCGGTGCTCCTCCACCCGACGCTATCACTCGCGCCTATCGTCGCCAGATCCGGGCCGGGGATCCGCGTTGATCCGCGGCAGGCGGCAGGTACGTTGTTGGCGTGGGTACGTTCAGCGCGGTCGACGCATCGTTGTCCTGCGCTCGCTGCGGCGTCGCGTTCGGCGGCGAGGTGCAGTTCCACGGCATCGACGATCGCGCGGTGCCCGTGTGTCGCGAAGGGCTGCGCGTGCCAGCGCTGGCGCCCGGAGCGTCGTTGCGGGGCTCGCGCCGGCGGTACGACCCGGCGTGCCTGCGGTGCTGGCTCGCAGCGGAGGTGGCGGCGTCGTTCTCAGCGCTGGCCGACGAGATGGAGCGAGGCCATGTGCGCGTGGTTCGTGCAGGGCAGGGCGCCGGTGACGGCGGCCGAGGTCCGGAGGTCGGCAAGGACCTGGCGCCCACGACCGTGGGCTGGGCGGCGTCGTTCCCCGGGCGGCTTGCCGCCGCAGGCCCTCGCCTTGGTCGACGACACCGGCGCGCCGGTGCGTGGTGGCGCCTGGTGGGAGAGGCACGGCGCGCTCGTGCGCGCCGCGCTCGAGCAGGACGGATGGCGCGGCGACGCCGACATCGAGGTCGCGGTCACGGTCGACGCAGATGGCCTCATTCGCATCGCGCGCTGAGGCCGGCACGACCGGGGCCGCGTCGCTGCGCCAGGGTCGAGGGGAACGCGCGGCAACAGCGGCGGCTGGGCCAGGAAGCGCGGGGTGTGGCCGCGGTGCGGCTGCGCGGCGTGCACCAGGAACGGGTGGCACAGGTAGGCGCCGAGGGGCAGCGTCGACTCCGGTATCGACGCCGGATCGGCGTGTGTGCAACTGGGGGACCGCGGGGGCCATCGGGACGCCGGCGCCGCGGCCGGCGGGCCCTCGGGCTAGCGGATGAGGTCCACCGCCGCCGCCGACAAGGTCCACGTCTCGGGTGCGGCCGCACACGGCGATGCCCCGGTCGCGTGGACGCGCTTCTCGACGCGCAGCTCGTCGCCTCCGAGCTGCACCAGGAAGCTGTACGCCGCCGTCGCCGGATCGCTGACGTAGCAATAGATGAGCCCGTCGGCGGTGATGGCGCTCGCGGCGGGGTTGACGCGGCCGCTCTCGCCGCCGACCGGGAACGCCGGCAGCGTTGCCACGTCGAGCGCGCCGATCCGCGTGGAGATGACGACCTGGCTCTCGGGCGCGTAGGGATTCGGTGCGAGCACGAAGAAGTCGCCCGCCGTCGGGTCGCCGCCGTCGGCGGGCGCGCTCTTGAGCGTCCAGCGCCCCTGCGCGGTGCCATCGAGGTCGATGGCCATCGCGCCGCAACGCGGCGACTCCGTGATGCTCGTGATGCCGTCGCCCACGCGATCGAGGATGCTGTCGCGGAGCGCGCTCTCGTAGTGGTCCCAGGGACACACGGCGTTCTTCTGGTCGTAGCGCCCGGGGTTGACGAAGTTCTGGACGCTCGAATCCGTCATGCCGACGTCGAGCGACGGCGAGTGCGGCGGCGTCCCCGCGGTGCCGAGGGCGGCACCGGCGGCGACGGCGATGTTGGTGCGCACGTCGCACGAGCGGATCGTCTCGTCGACGGTCTCGTACTCCTGACAGGCCGCGCCGCTCGCCTTTGCCAGGATCTCCGGCGCCAGCGACGCCAGGTGACCGAAGTGGCCCTCGACCCCATCGCACACGGCGTAGAAGACGGAGTAGTCCGAGTAGCCCTGGCGGCTCGGCGAGACGACATAGGTCGTTTCCCGGATGTCGGTGATGACGAGGTCGCCCGGGGAGACGACCGCGACGTTGGCGGCGTTCAGCGCGAAGCCCGTGTGGCCCTTCGGGAGCGGGCTGCCACCGACGGGCGCCATCTCACCGATCGGCGCCACGAAGGCGACGGTGTCGAGGGGGACCGGGGTGAAGCGAAACAACGTGGCCTCGCTGCACGCGGGTACGTCGAGGCCGTCGGACCCACAGGCCGGGACGCCGCTCGAGGTCACGAGGAGCAAGGGGAGCGCGATCGCTCGTCGAAGCATGGCGTCATCGTACCTCCAAGTCGGAGGCACATCATCGCGACGGTCGAGAGACCACGCGCAGATCTTGCGTCGTGGAGGCGTGCAGATCCTGCGGAGGCCTCGCGTTGCGAGGTCACGATGACCGGGCGATAGTGCACCCATGCGACGTGGGACCTTCGCGCTCCTGCTCGTCGGCGCGGGGCTTGGGGGCTGCCTCGACGCCGAGCTGCGCACCTGTGATGAGCTCGTGTGCGGGGCAGGCACGGCGTGCCGCCACCTCGACGGTGTGGCCACCTGCGTCCCCGACGAGCTGATCACCGCGTGCGCCGGACGCGCCGACGGCGAGGAGTGCGAATCTGCCGGCGGCGCGCTCGGGACCTGCCTCGACGGAGTCTGCGCGGTGATCGCGTGCGGCAACGGCCGCGTCGACGCCGGCGAGCGGTGCGACGACGGCAACCGGCTCGCCGGCGATGGCTGCGCCGCGGACTGCCGCTCGGACGAGGTGTGCGGCAACGGCGTGACCGACTACACCATGGACGAGGGCTGCGACTGCGGCACCGACCCCGACGCGCTGCCGCCAGGTTGCCCGGCCCCCAACGGCGAGGGCGACGACGCGATCTGTCGCTCGGATTGCTCGCCGGCGGGTTGCGGCGACGGCCTGATCCTCGCGCCGGAGGAGTGCGAGCCCGGCGACGGCGACGTCGCGCCGCAGCTCGGTGGGCTCGACTGCGAAGCCCTCGGCTACTACGGCGGCGTCCTCGGATGTCGCTCCACCTGTCGCTTCGACACCTCGGCGTGCGAGGGCATCTGCGGCGACGGCGTTCTCGAGGGGCCCGAGGATTGCGAGCCCGCCCTCGACGAGGTGCCGGTCCAGCTCGGGGGCGCGACCTGCAGCGACGTCGGCTACTACGGCGGGACCCTGGGCTGCAACGCGAGCTGTCGCTTCGACGTCCTCGCGTGCGAGGGCCGGTGCGGCGACGGCGTCGTCGATCCCGTCGAGCAATGCGACGGCACGCCGTCACCGATCGGGTGTGGCGATCTCGGTGCGCTCATCGACCGGCCGCCGTGCAGCGTGGCGTGCTACGCGGAGGCCACGGCGTGCCAGGACGCGACGCTGGTGACCCTGGCGCCGGCGAGCACGCTGCCCAACCTCGGCGGACCCTCGGGTGCCGGCTTTCGCTGGATCGCGCCGGACGACGGCTCGCGCTGGGGCAAGGCGACCTCGAAGGTCGTGCAGGTCGACGACGCGGGCGAGGTCGCGCACCAGCTGAGCGCGTACGTGATGGACGTCGAGGTGGTGAGCTCGACCGAGGTGTACGCGCTGACCTGGTTCGGCGAGGTGCAACGCTGGGACGGCGCGAGCTGGACGGTGGTGCGCGCGGCGACTCGCGCCACCGCCGACGAGTCCGGCGGCCTGGTGTCGACGCCCGACGGGCTCGTCGCCAGCGATCTCGACGCGCTGGCGTACCTCACGCCGGCGGGCTGGACGCCGCTGCCGTCGTTCGGCACCACCATCGCCGACGTCGCGTACTGCGACGGCGCGCTGTACGCGCTGGGCTACGGTGTGGTCGGACGGCTCGACGGCGACCTCTGGGCCGAGGCCGCAGGACCGTACCTGTGGTCTCCACCGAAGCTCGCCTGCGACGAGGATGGCGGCGCGCTGTGGGTCGGGAGCTACGACTACGTGGCGCGCATCGACCTGGCGACGCTCGCGGTGACGCCGCTGCCGCTGGCCGACGCGAACACCGCCACCTACGAGCCGTTCGCCATCGGCGACGGCCGCGCCGTCTTCCTCGGGCACCGCTGGCAGGACCACGTGTGGAGCGGTCGCGTGCTCGGCACCCTCAGCGCTCGCCACTACCCCCCGGCGGGCACCTACTACGGCGGGTACCCGAGCGCCGACGGGGTCGCGACCTTCGTCGAGGCCAACGGCCGCGTCCGCAGGGCCGACCTGCTCGTGATCGACCACGGCAGCCCCGACGCCTTCGCGGTCGTCGAGCGTGCGCTCTGGGAGGTCATCGGCACCTCGCTCCTGCGCAACGACACGGTGATCGCCACGGTCACCGCTGGTAGCAAGGTCTGGGCGAACGACGCCGAGCGCGCCTTCGTGACCACCGGCAACACGGTGCGGCGCTGCGACCTGATGGGGTGCGACCCGGCGGTGACGACCCCGACCAACCAGAGCACGTCGCAGATCGAGGTGGTCTCGGCCGAGCTCGCCTACATGAGCGACTCGAGCAGCAACATGTCGCGGTGGAACGGCACCACCTGGACGTTCCTGGGCTTCGGGCTGCGTCCGTTCGTGCGCGTCGGGCCCGACCACTTCGTCGGCCTCAACAGCGTCGGCGCCATCCGCGAGGTGGTGGACGGGGTGGTGACGACGGTCTGTGGGCCGCCCACCTGTGGCAACAACCAGCTGGCGGGGATTGGTGGGACCTGGCCCGACGCGATGTTCGCCGTCGGCGGGCTCGGGCGCATCGTCGCGAGGGACCCGGCGACCGGGGTGTGGTCGCGCGTCAACCATGACCTGACCGAGGAAGGCCTCTTTCGCGTCGTGCTGGTGGGAGACCGCCGGCTCGTCCTCGGGACGAACGACACCGTGCTGCAGCACGACGCCCACGGCTGGATGCGCGCGGATCTGGGCGACCTCGACAGCGGCCTCACCGCGCTGGGAGGGACCTCGAGCGACGAGTTGTGGGTCCGCGGCAGCCACGGACTCACCGAGGTCGTGCTGCGCTAGGTCGAAGGCATCGACGGCAGTATCGTCGCGGCATGCGATCCACCTGGGCCGTTCTCCTCGTGCTCTTCGCGGCGAGCAGCGCGCACGCGCAGGCGCAGCTTCGCTACGACGTGTGCGACGGCCGCGTGCTGGTCACCGGCAACACGCTCGGGCTGTCGCACGCGTAGAACGACGACAGCCCCGGCAACGTCGACGCGATCGGCACGTTCACCTGCCTCGACGAGGACGAGGCCGACGATGCGCCCGCCGGCGCCGTGAGCTGGCTCGACGGGACGACCGCCGACTGGCAGCTCCGCGGCGGAGCTCGACCTGCCGCCCGCCGGTGAGCACGAGGTGCTGGACGCGGAGCTGCTCTGGGGCGGCAGCTACGCCTACGCGGGCGAGAACGGGGCGTGCTCCTCGATGGTCGCGAGGCACGCCCGTCCGGGCGCGTCGGCTCGCGCCGCGCCAGGTTCACGAGGTCTCGGCAGACTCCGCGCTGGTGGTCGGGTCTCGTCCGAGCAGCGCCTTGACCTTGTCGAGCACGCCGCCGGACGAGAGCGCGATCTTGCGCGGCTTCGTCTGCGGCGTCTTGGGGACGTGAATGGTCAGCACTCCGCGCTCCAGCGAGGCCTCGAGCCGCTCGACGTCGAGCCCGGAGGCGAGCTCGAAGCTGCGCTCGAACGCGCTCGGATACGCGCGGCGTGTCGTGCGACCGCGGATGGTGAGCACGCGACCGGCGAGCTGTACATCGACGTCGTCGTCACCAAGCCCCGGCACGTCGGCGGACATGATGACCGCGTCGTCGGTGTGTTGCATGTCGAACGCGGGCCAGCCGCGCGGGGCCGACGGTGGAGCCCACGTCCACCGCGGGGTGACCACGCGATCGAGCTCGTCGAACAGGTTCCACAAGGCAGGGGCGGGCATGCCGCCCCGAGCGATGATGCTGGGCATGCCAACGATCCTCCTCGGGATGGGTGGTCGACGGCGCCGGCATGGCGTCGCCGTGGCCCAGGCGTAACCATCCCGCGCCGCGGCGCAAGGGGGCGGCGACCGCCACGCGCGGCTCGCGCCGTGCCGCGGTAGCCTCGTGATGGGGCTGCGGCGCGGCACGGCCCGCTCATCGCAGTTCAGATGCGACGCACGACCCTGCGCGGATCCAATGGAGACCGGCGCGCTGACGTGCCATGTTGTGCACGGAAAGGCGTTTCGGATGTCGACGCTGATCAGGCTTGAGCGGATTCCCTACGAGGAGCCGCACCACCTCGAGCTATGGCTGACCGTGGCATCGGACGGCTTCAGCGCGCACCTCACGTCCTACGTGAACGCGGACGATCTGCGCAGGCTGGGAGCGGCGTTCTCCGAGTTCCCCTTCGGCGGATCTGCGGAGGTCCGCTACGAGCTGGGCTCGGAGGGGCCCGGCGACCGAGCCGCGTACTACCTGCGCCTGCGGCTCTACCTCGTGCGGCCGACCGGCGCCAGCGGCATCGAGATCCGGATCAACAACAATGAGGAGCCACCGACTCGGCGCCTCGCCGAGTTCACGCTGCGATCGGAGGTCGCAGGGGTCAATCGGCTCGGCGCGTTGCTGACGACCTTCTCGAAGCTCGACCACCGCGTGCTCGTCTGGGACGGTGTCGACGGCGCGCTGGACCCCGACGGCGGCGCCTCGTGACCGTGGCCCGCGGCGCAGCGGACGCTCCGCGGTCGGCGCCGGATGGAGATCGATGCGGTGCCCGTGAGGATCCTCGGCCGCTCGCGCCGTGGGCTGGTCGGCCGCGGGCGGGCAAGCGTGCCCGACGATTCAGTCGTAGACGCACATGATCACGTTGGGGCGCTCGTCCGCGAACGAAGGGCAATACCCTCGCTGGTAGATGGTTCCGATCGAGTGCGAGTAGCTGTCGCAGAAGGGGCGCGAGCCGAGGGCACGCGCCCGTAGTCGTAGTGCGGCGGGGAGGTGGCACCCACTCGGTCACCCGACCGTGACCGGACCGGCGGCCTGGCCCGAGCTCGCCGCCCCGCGGCGCATACCCGTCCGCCGCGGCGCTGCCCGCGCGTCGTCGACCGCCACCGGCCGTGTCGTGGACCTACGGGGACGCTCGCCGAGGTTCACCGCGGGCGGGCGTCTCCGGCAGGTCAGCGCACGGTGAGCGCGATCTCGAGATCGTCGGCCGAGATGATGGCCGGCTGCCCTCGTCGGAGCGCGATGCGCAGGTCACTCCACGAGCGATCGGCGGTGCCCAGCGACAGGGACACCATCGGGTGGCCGTCGACCACGCGATCGAAGCATGCCTTGACCCACGCCCCGCCGGCCAAGGGTGCCTGCTCGCAAGCTCCGAGCGCGGCGGTGAGCTGGCGATGATGGGCGTGTCCCTCGATCACGAGGTCGAGGTCCATCGCCAGGCGGACGGGGCGTCCGCCGAGGCGACGGAGGTGATGAAGAGTGGGACGATGAGTTGTGCAAGACGCATGGGGCGCCGTCGAGCAAGCGCTGTTCCAGCGCGCAACGTCGCGAGAACGCGTTGCCAGGCCACGCGCGGCAAACTGGCGCGGGAACCTCGAGGATGCCGCGCCAGGCTGGCAACGGAGGCGTGGAGCAGGGGCGTGGAGCGGGGCGGCCTCGAGGGGGGGCCGGCGCGTGGCTCACGCCTGCGCGCGCCGAGGTGTCGGCGAGGCGGTACGCGAGCGCGACCCGGGGTGAAGGCCGCTGTTGGCGATGCCGGCGGCGCGCGGGCGACCCGTCGCAGACGCGTAGGTGGCGGGCAGGTCGGTGACCCGGAAGAACTCCGGGCTGGTGTCGCCGGGCATGGGCACGAGCGAGGTCGCGGTGCCGGAGTGGTGCGCGGCGTTGCGGAACTCCCAGCGCGCCGTGTCGATGATCTTGCGCTCGATGATCATCGTCGGCGAACTCGTCGAAGGCACGCGCGGCCTCGTAGGCGCGCAGCTCGTCGGGCGTGACCCGCCAGTCGAGCGATGGCCGCTGGCCGGTGGCCAGGGTGACGCCGCGATCAGGCAGGAGCGTCTGCTCGCCGAGGATGAGCACAGAGTAGTAGTCGCCGCGGAACCCCAGGCGGGTCTTGAACAGGATCGCCTCGCGCACGGCCTCGAGGTTGCCGAGCAGCATCGCGATCTTCTTCGGCGAGAACGGATCGTTGCGCAGGTCGACCAGGATGTAGCGCGCGCCGGTCGGAGGATCGACGCCAGGCGCAGGTCGACGGCGGGGCGCAGGTAGACGACGGTCTTGAGGCCACCGGCCTGGTAGACGAGGCCGGCGCACGTCGGCGGTCAGGTCGCGGTGCTGAAGATCTGCTTGAGCCGGCTGCCGGCGCACCGGGCGGGCTTCGCGACGTACGCCATCGGGTGGTCGTGGTAGCCCGGCACCAGCCCGTCCTCGCGGCCGAGCGAGGTGGCGAGCAACACCGGCGTGCCGAGGCCGCCGCCGCAGGCGATCACCGAATCGGCGTCGAGGCGCCGCGGTCCGTCGTCGCTGGTGATCTCGACGCCGCCGTCGACGATGCGCGCCGGGCGTGGCGTAAGATCACCTCGATGTCGTCATGGGGGTACCAGGCGTTCGCGAGGCGCCAGGCGTTCGTGGCGTGTGCGGCGGAACCGTGTGGGCGATCGTCGCGCGGCCGCCGGCGGGCTCGCGGCGTTGGCGTCGCGAGCGCGATGGACGTCGTCGAGCTCGCCCTTCGACAGGAAGAGTCCCAGGCCTGCTGGTAGTACGGCGCGAACCCGCGCGGCTCGATGCCGGCCTTGCGGAGATCGTCGTCGTCGAGCTCGATCAGCGCGTTGTGCCAGTAGTTGGTGGTGCCACGCCAGGCCTCGGCATCGGTTGATCGAGGTGTTGAGCTCGCCAGATGCTTCGCAGTCGACGTCGTCGACGGCGAAGCTGCCCCTGCGCTGCCGCGCTCGACCGTGACCCGGAACTGGTCCGGCGCAACAGCGCGCTGATGACCGAGCCGCACCGGGCCGGCCCCGATGACGACGACGCGCTTCTTCATGGACGGCCGGTACTGGAGCACCTCGCGCGCCAGGCGCCGCTCCACGACGGCGACTTGCGATCGCAGCGGCGGGGCGGAGCCACCGGCGCGCGGGTCACGGCGAGGGCATCGTGGCGACGAGCTCGGCCGCGAGCGACATCACGCGCGACCTGCACGTGCTGCGGAGCGCCTCGAGCGCGGCCTCACGCTCGAGCGCGCGCGCCCGAGCCAGGATCGACGTGCCGGCGGACGTCACCGTCGCGTCCGCCATGCCGCCGCCGGGCCCGGCCAACCGCTCGCGGAGGGCCTCGGTCGCCGCGTCGAGGTGGGCCGGTTCGGCGAGCTCGAAGTGGACCGCGAACTCGTAGCCTCCCTTGCGGGCGACCTCCCACGAGGCGGCGAATCTCACCGGGGAGGAGGAGGGGATGACCGCCGTCTTCAACTGGGCGCCCGCGGGCGCCAGCGCCAGCGCCGCGCGGATCTCGGCCCTCGGTCCAGGACCGCTGGGCCCGACGGCGTCGTGCCACGACGGGCTCGCCAGCGTGGCGTTGCCGCGGTGGCGCTCGACCAGGGTCATCGGCACCAGGTCTGGGTGGAGCTGCCGGAGGGCATCGTTGAACGCGGTGACCGCGTCGGGCTCGTCGTCGATCTCTCGCCCCACCCCCGCGGCCGACACGAAGAGCGCGACGCGGTCCTCGTGCCATGCGACCACGATCAGCGCGTCGGTCCTCTCGCCCTTGAACGCGCGCTCGAGGTCGTCGACGACGCCGACCACGACGGTGGTCGCCTCCGCCGGCACCCGCGACAGCAACCGCGCGGCCGACACGGTGCCGTCCGGCCACAGCTCACCGTCGCCGCGACCCAGCCACCAGCCGGCGTTCCCCTTGAGCGATCGCCAGGTCCGCGCGCCATCGAGGGCGACGAGCGGCGTCAGCACCAGCGCCGCGATCGCGACCATCCGCAACACCAGCCGATCAGAGCCGAGCAGGACGGCGCGCGCGGGCGCCCGGCGGCGTCGCCGATGCTCGCCGACGGCGTGCCAGGTCAGCGGCAGCACCGGAAACACCAGCCCGCCGATGCTCCCGGCGGCGATGGCCCCGCCGCCGCGGCCGACGACGTACGCCGACGTGACCAGGAACAGGGCCGCGCCGGCGAGCACGACCAGGCCAATCACGACTGGACGCTTGCCTTCTTGGGCCACGAAGCACCCTATCGCGACTGACACCGTCCAGGGACGGAATCGGAGAGGTCGTCGTGGCTCGCTCGGGGCCGGCTCGATCTCAGGGTGCGATGCGGGCCCGCCGGAGCTCGAGCAGGAGGCCGGTGTCGGCGTCCGTGAGCCAGAGCGTGTCGGGCCCGGTCCCCAGGAGCCCCGTGAGCGAGACGGTGCTGTTCTGCGGATACCCCTGCTCGGCCGACGACCCATAGATGGTCAGCACCGGCCCGGAGCCATCGACCACTCCGTCGGGATCGGCGGGTAGCAGGCGTACCGTCCTCGACGAGGCGACGTACAGGTTGCCGCTCGCGTCGCAGGCGAGGCCGCGCGGCTCGGCGACCGGAAACGCCCAGGCCGGGCTGCCCTCGCCCGAGGACGCCGGCACGCCGTCCCCGAGCACCGTCGTGATGTTGCCCGAGCCGGCCTCGATCCGCCGGATGCGGTGGTTGCCGGTGTCCGCCACGTAGAGATCGCCCGAGGGGCAGCGCGCGATGGCCGTGGGGGCGTAGAGCAGGGCGGCGGTCGCGGGGCCGTCGTCGCCGAAGTAGCCGAGCGTCGCGGGCGTGCCGGCGATCGTCGAGACCGAGCCCGACGACAGGTCGATCGCTCGGACGACGTGGTTGCCCGTGTCCGCGACGTACAGCAGCGTCTCGGAGAGCAGCAGGCCCTCGGGCGAGCGAAATCGCGCCGAGGCAAGCGCTCCGTCGACGAACCCGGCCACGCCATCGCCCGCGAGCGGGATCGCGCGCGCGCGCAGCCACTGGTGGCCGCGGTCTGGAGCACGCGGTTCGCAGAGGACTCGGCGAGGTAGGTGGTGGCGCCTTCGACGTCGTGGGCGACGCCGCCGACGGTGCCAACGTCGATCGAGCGCAGGCACCCGAGCGGTGCGTCCGGGGCGATCTCCTGCGCATACGAGGCCGCGTAGCGCCCCATGGCCACGTCGACCCGCCCGCCGGCGATCCGTTCCACGGTGCCCGAGCTACCGCCGGCGACGAGGACGGCATCGCCAGCGGCGGCGAGCGCGCGCGGGTCGGCGAGCCGGGCGTTCTCGATCGGCCCGACCCCGACGGGGTCCACGTCGTCGACGTAGCTGGTGAAGCGCCCGGTGGCCGCCTCGACCCGCAAGATCCGACCGGTGTAGGTCGACTCGCTGTTCTCGTCGATCGAGATGAACAGGTCGCCGGAGGGATCGATCACGACGTCGGTGGGAAAGCCATACACCTCGGCCGCGGCGGCGAGCCCCATCTCCGACCGTGCCACCAGAGCGCGGCAAGGCCGGCGTCGACAGCACGTTGGTCGTCGCGTCCACGCGGCGGATGCCGGTGGAGCTGGCCAGGTACACGTTGCCGGCGGCGTCCACATCGAGCCCCTCGCTCTGGTCGGTCGGGCTGGTCGCCGCCACGCTCCCGTCGGGTGCGTACCCGTAGGTGCCGTCGCCGGCGATGGTGGTGACGACGCCGGTGATCGTGTGCACCGCAATGACCTGACCGGAGTTGAGCAGCACGTGGACCACGTCGTCGACCCGCGCTGCGAGGTCGATCGGCGAGAGGCCGGGCACGCCGGAGGTCGAAGGCCTCCAGCACGCCGGTGGCGGCGTCGATGCGCGTCAGGCGTCCCGCGTCGCCGATGTAGACGTTGCCGTCGAGGTCGACCGCCACCGTGCGGGGCGTGTCGAGCTGCGCGTCCGTCGCGGGTCCGCCTTCGCCGAGCGTGCCCCGCGTGCCGGTGCCCGCGATCGTGGTGATGATCTGGGTCGCCGCATCGATCTTGCGGATCCGGTGCGCGTTGTACTCGGCGAGGTAGATGTTGCCGCCGGCGTCCACCGCCATCGACAGGGCGCTCAGCATCGCGGCGCTCGCGGGGCCGTCATCGCCGGCGAAGCCGCGGGTCAGGCCCGCCACGGTCGTGACCACGCCGGTGGCGCGTTCGACGCGCTTGACCTGGATCCGCTCGGGCTCGGCGCCGGAGACGGCCCATTCGAGAACGATCAGATCGCCGTTGGGCGCCAGCGCGAGGGCCCGCGGCAACCCCAGCCTCACGCTGGACGCGAGCGGGCGCGTCCGGCCGACGGGGACGCCGGTCCCGACCAGCGTCCGGATCGATTGCGTCGCGGCGTCGAGGTAGCGGATCCGGTGGTTGAGGGTGTCGGCGATGGCGACATCGCCGTTGGGGGCCACCGCGAGGCCGCGGAGCTGCGAGAGCTTGGCGTCGAGGCCGGGGCCGCCGTCGCCGCCGAAGCCGTAGCCGCTGGCGCCGGCGATCGTCGTGATGAGCCCGGTGACGGCGTCGACCCGGCGGACGGTGCCGCGCCGCTCGCCGAGGATCACGTCGCCGTTCGCCGCGACGCCGAGGGCGTGCGGATGGTAGAGCTGGGCGGCCAGCGCCGGGCCGCCATCGCCACCGGCGCCGCCGCCGGCCACGGCCGACACCAGCCCGGCGGCGAGGTCGACCTTGCGCACCCGGTGGCTCAGGAGCGTGGAGAAGTACAGATCGCCACCCGGGCCGAAGGCGATCCGAAACGGCTGGACCTGCGCGGCCAGCGCGTCGCCGCCGTCGCCGCTGTCGCCGGCGGCCCCGGTGCCGGCGATCCTGGTCGCGGTGCCGTCCGGCTCGAGCCGGCTGAGCTCACCGGCGCGCGCCACGTACACGACCCCGAGCCCGTCGACGGCGACGTCGAGGCTGGACAACGTCGTCAACGTGGTCACCGCGTGGGTCTGGCCGTCGATCTTGAGGACCCCGGACGCGCGAGCGAGGTAGACGTCGCCGAGACCGTCGACCGCGATGCCGCCGGCGCCGACCCCTTCGAGCAGGGTGATCCACACCCCGCTGGCGAGGTCGACGCGATGGACCCCGACCGCCGACGAGACGTACACGTCGCCGCGGGCGTCCACGGCGACGTCCCACGGGTTGCTGACGCTCGCCTCGGCCGCGAGCCCCTCGCCCGCGAGCAGCGGCGCGACGGACCACGTGGTCACGCCGCACGCGTCGCAGCGGTCGACGGCGCTGGTGTTGCCGTCGTCGCACGCCTCACCCTCGTCGAGCTCGCCGTCGCCGCAGCGCTCGATCTTCATGCACGAGGCGGTGCATCCGTCGCCGCTCACGGTGTTGCCGTCGTCGCAGGCCTCCGCCGGATCGAGCTGGCCGTTGCCGCAGGCCTCCAGCGTGCAGCGGCCGTCGCGACAGGTCCCGGTGCCCAGGCCGGCGAGGTCGCACCCCGCGCCGTCGGGCAGACCGTCGCACGCGGCGAGCAACGCCGGGTCGACACACCCACCGCCCGTGGGCGCGCAGGCAAGCTCGGCCGGGCAGACCGTGCCGTCGGAGCAGGTGACGAGCGCCGGCTCGACGCATGCCGAGCCGGCGACCGCGATGCCCACCAGCCCTGGCGCCCACGCCCTCATGTCGTCGACGGTACCACACGCGCCGTCGGCGCTGCGCTGCACCGCCGGGGGCGATCGCGCAAGACGCGCGGGGCCTCGTCGTGATCGAGTGCGCGCGCCGCGGTCCCGGCCTACGCGGTCTGCGTCCAGGCGTCGAGCGCGCTGATCCGTTCGAACCACGCCTCGACGTTGCGGAAGGTCGCGACCGGGACCTCGGCCTGCTTGGCGTACATGAGCGACGAGGCGAGCGTCAGGTCGGCGATGGTGAGGCGCTCGCCGACCACGTAGGCGCGGCCGGTGAGGCGGGCGTCGAGCACGGCACCCCATCGCTGGAAGTTCTTGAGCTGCTCGTCGACCTTGGCGGCGTCTGGCGCGCCCATGCCGAACATGCCCTTGAGGATGCGCTCGAACGCGATCGCGGCGAGCGTCGGCGACCAGTGCGACGCGTCCCAGAACTGCCAGCGGGTGACGTCGGCGCGCTCGCGCTCCCCCTTGGGGAGCAGCCCCAGCTCCGGTCGCTGCGCCGCGAGGTACTGCATGATCGCGCGCGACTCGGTGAGCGCGAAGTCTCCGTCGACGAGGGTCGGCACCGCGCCGTTGGGGTTGATCGCGAGGAACGCGTCGCTCTTGTGTTCGCCTTTGGCGAAGTCGAGCGCGTGCTCCTCGAGCTCGAGGCCGAGCACGGCGGCCGTGAGGCGAACGCGACGGACGTTGGGCGAGAGCGGGTTGAGATAGAGCTTCATGCGCGCAAGAGAGCGCCTCCTCGCGGTGAACGTCAAGCCACCTCGCCGGGGGACGTCCGCGCCCGGGCCTCGCCGTGCGCGCGCGGCCGGGGCGTAACCCCCATCGGTGCGCCGACATCTCACCGCCATGGCGGCCGGCTCGGCGTTCGCGGCGCGGCTCACGACGGCGACCGGGGCCGGGCCCCTCCGACCGGGCTCGCTGCGCTCGCGCCCGGGCGATCGCGCTCGGCGCTGGCGCTACCTCCCCTACGATCAACTCCACGCCGCGCTGGGGCCGCTGGCGACGCTGTCGCCGCACGAGCTCGGTGTCGTCCTGATCGAGAGCCCCGCCAAGGCACGCCGGCGTCCGTACCATCGGCAGAAGCTGGCGCTGGTGCTCGCCAACCAGCGTCACTTCGCGCTCGAGCTCGCCGCGCGCGGGGTGGAGGTGCGCTACCTCGTCGACGCCGACGGCTACGCGCCGGCGATCGCCGCGGCCGCGCGCGTGCTCGGGCCGCTCGCCATGATGGAGGCCGCCGAGCGTGAGCTGCGGGTCGAGCTCGCGCCGCTCGTCGCCGACGGGGCGCTCCAGGTCGAGCCCCACGCCGGCTGGCTCACCACCGCCGACGAGTTCGTCGCCTGGGCCGGCCCGCGCCCGCCGTGGCGGATGGACGCGTTCTATCGCGGCGCCCGGCGCGCCAGCGGCCTGCTCATGGAGGGCGCGCGCCCCGCCGGCGGCAAGTTCTCGCACGACGCCGACAACCGCCGCCCGTGGCGTGGCACGCCGTCGCCGCCGCCGCCGCCGCGGTTCGTGCCCGACGAGCTCACCCGCGAGGTCGGTGCGCTGGTCGAGCGCGCGTTCGCGTCGCACCCGGGGCAGCTCGATCTCGAGGCGCTGCCGGCGACCGTCGCCGACGCCGAGGCGCTGTGGGCGTGGGCGCTGCGCGCGTGCCTGCCGCACTTCGGGCCCTACGAGGACGCGATGTCGAGCCGATCGCGCACGCTGTTCCACACGCTGGTCTCGAGCGTGGTCAACCTCCACCGCGTGCTCCCGGCGCGGGTCGTCGCCGACGTCGCCGGTGCCGAGCTGCCGCTGTCGTCGCAGGAGGGCTTCATCCGGCAGGTGCTGGGCTGGCGCGAGTTCGTGCGCCACGTGCACGTGGCGACCGATGGCTTCCGCACCGTGTCGCTGCGCGAGGGCGCGCCGCTGCCGCCCGCCTTCTGGGGCGCGCCGTCGGGGCTGGCCTGCCTCGATGGCGTCGTCGCCGACGTCTGGCGCACCGGCTACGGCCACCACATCACCCGCCTGATGGTGCTGTCCAACCTGGCCAACCTGTTCGACGCCTCGCCGCGCGAGCTGTCCGACTGGTTCTGGATCGCCTACGCCGACGCCTACGACTGGGTGGTCGAGCCCAACGTGCTCGGGATGGGCACCTTCGCCGCCGGTGATCTGATGACCACCAAGCCGTACGTCGCCGGCGCCGCCTACGTCCACAAGATGTCCGACTACTGCGGCACGTGCGCCTTCGATCCCAGGCGAACCTGCCCGCTGACCCGGCTGTACTGGGCGTTCCTCGATCGCCACGCGCGCGCGCTCGCCGGCAACCAGCGCATGGCGGTGCCGCTGGCGGCGCTGCGCAAGCGCGCGCCCGCCGAGCGCGCCCGCGACGCCGAGACCTTCGCCGCCGTCCGCGCCACCCTCGACGCCGGCGCCACGCTGCGGCCGTGAGCGCCGCACCTGCGCTCAGCCGCGGCGGGCGGCGTCGATCGCGGCGACGTCGATCTTCTGCATGGTCATCATCACGGCGAAGGCGCGCTGGGCCTCTGCGCCGCCGGCGGCCAGCGCCTCGGTGAGGGTCCGCGGCGTGATCTGCCACGACAGGCCGAAGCGATCCTTGCACCAGCCGCACGCGCTCGGGCTGCCGCCGCCGCCGACGATCGCGTCCCAGTACCGATCGGTCTCCTCCTGGGAGTCGGTGGCGATCTGGAACGAGAACGCCTCGCTGTGGGTGAACACCGGCCCGCCGTTGAGCCCGAGGCACGGCACCCCGGCGACGGTGAACTGCACCGTGAGGACGTCGCCGGCCTTGCCGCCAGGAAAGTCACCGGGCGCCCGGTGCACCGCCGTGACCTCGCTGTCGGGGAACGTGGCCGCGTAGAAGCGCGCGGCCTGCTCGGCGTCCTTGTCGAACCACAGACAGATCGTGTTCTTCGGCGGCATGGCGCCGGCACGGTAGCACGCGACGTCTCGTGCCATCGCGCGGTCTCCGACGAGGCAGCGGCCGGGCCGCGCTACCGCCAGCGCCGCGAGGTGCCACACTGCGGCATGGCCTCGGCGGGCTCGACCTCGTCTCCCACGCCTCCGGCCCGGCGTCCGCTGGTGTTCTGGGCGGTGGCGCTGGGCGCGCTCGCACTCGTGGTGGTCGTCCACGTCGCGGCACAGGCGCTGCTGTTGACGTTCTTCGGGATCCTGCTCGCCACCAGCCTGCGCGGGGTCGCGGTCTGGCTCGCCGACCGCCTGCACGCGCCAGTGTGGGTGGGGCTCGCGCTGACGGTGGTCGCCGTGCTCGGCGTGTCGACGGTGGCGTGGGTCTGGGTGGTGCCGCGCATCATCGACCAGGCCACCCAGCTCGCCGATCAGCTGGTCGTCGCCTATCACGACCTCCACGATCGCCTGGCGGCCTCGGCGCGGGGGCGCCAGGTCCTCGAGCAGGTTCCGGCCTGGAGCGACCACCTCGGCTACTTCGCGCGGGCGCCCGGCGTGATCGCGTCGACGGTCGGCGTGGTCGGCTCGATGCTGTTCACCGGCTTCACCGCGATCTATCTGGCCGCGGGTCCCGAGGTCTACCGGCGGGGCACGCTCCGGCTGCTGCCGCCGCGGTGGCGGGGGCGCGCCGGCGAGGTGCTCGACGCGCTCGGCCGCACGCTGCGGCGCTGGCTGCTGGGCCGGATCGTGTCGATGACGGCGGTCGGGGTGACGACCACGCTCGCGATGCTGTTGCTCGGCGTGCCGCTGCCGGTCTCGCTGGGGATCCTCGCCGGCGTGCTCGGCTTCGTCCCCAACATCGGGCCGGTGGTGTCGGCGGTGCCGGCGCTCCTGCTCGGGGCGATGGTCGGCCTCGACACCACGCTGTACGTGCTGGTGGCGTACGTGGCGATCAACCTCGCGGATGGCTTCGTGTTGACCCCGCTGCTGCAGACGCGTGCGGTCGAGACCCCGGCGGCGCTGGTGCTGCTGGCGCAGCTCGTGGCCGGCGCCCTGTGGGGCCTGCTGGGGGTCATGCTGGCGACCCCGCTCACCGCGTGTGCGCTGGTGATCGTGCGCAAGGTCTACGTCGAGCCGATGGAGGCCGAGCAGGCGCCTTCCGACGACGACGGATGATGCGGTGTCCCGCGATCGGGGCGTGCGCGCACCCGCGGGAGCCACGGCGAGGTCATGGAGGCGCGCTCAGGCGCGCCAGGGTGACGATCGTCACCACGTGGAAACCATGTCCCAAGCCGTGGCACGCTCCGGCGCGATGGGTGGTCTGCGCGAGCCTGTGGCTGGTTGGCGGCTGCGGCGAAGACGCTGATCCGCTCGTGGACGCCGGGATCCGGATCGCACCGCGCCGCGCCCTGGCTGAGGCGCGGTCGGGTGGCGTGTGCCCGCGGCCAGCGACCGGCGACGTCCGGGCCGATGCCGGCTAGATCTGCGCCTTGAACTCGGCTTCCTTCTTGAGCGCACTCCTTGAAGGCCTTGCAGTCGGTCTCCTCGACGCAGGCGTGCTGCGCCTGGGTCACGTAGCCGACCGACGGCGTGTCGTTACCCATCAAGCACGCCTCGACGGCCATCTTGATCATGCCCTCCGGATCGCTCGGGGCGGGCGCGCCCTCGGTGCGACACTCGAGGTTCTTCTTGCGCGCGGCCTTCTCGCATTGCTCGGCGGTGAGCGGCGTCCAGTCCGGCTTGGCCTTGGCGGGCGGCGTGGGCGTGGGCGCGGGGGGCGGCGTCGGCGCCGCGCTCCCTGCGGTCGGCTTGCCGGCCGAGCCGGTGGGCGAGGGCGTCCCTTCGTCCTTCTTGCCACAGCCGGCGGCGAGCAACGAGCCAGCGATCAAGATCGAGCCAAAGCGCATGTGTTCTCCTTGGTGTCAGTCGTGGTTACGAGCGAACAGGGCCGAGGTAACGCACGGTCGGCCCGCGACGGCTCGCGCCGGGCGACGATCGGGCGCCCCGGCCGGATCGCATCCAGCGGCCGGCGATCGCGACATGCTCACCAGATCGACTCTCGTCATCGCCGACGCCCCCATCTCGGTGAGACTCGACGAGCGTCGCGCCGTCGCCCGCTGGGCCGCCGACTGCGGCGCGCGTGCTGCCGCACGTCGAGCGGGCGGCGCCCGACGGCGCGCGCCGCGCCAGGCCATCGCCTGCGCGCGCGCCTTCGCCGACGGTGGGCCGCGCACCTCCGCGCTCCGCGCCGCCGCGGTCGCCGCGCTCGCGGCGGCCCGCGACGTCACCGCGCCGGCGGCGGTGGCGGCGGCGCGCGCCGCGAGCTACGCCGCCTCGAGCGCGTTCATGAAGGCGCACCCGGCTCCGCACCACGCCACCCACGTGCTCGGTCCGGCGGTCCAGGCGGCGCTCGCCGAGGTCACGCCGCCGGCGACGACGAGCTCGCCGGCACCTCGCTGCTCGCGTGGGCGATCGCGCGAGCCTCCGCGGAGGTGCGCGCGGTGGCGGCGCGCTGGCCGGCGCGCGCCACCGGGCGGACCCGGCTGGCCACGCTGATGCACGAGCTCGACGCCGGCCTGCGTCGAGCCTGATCGCTCGCCTCGCGCTATCGTCCGGCATGCCGACGACGCTGGCCGCGGTGGACGCCTTCGCGCGGAGCTTGCCCGAGGTCACGCTCGGCACCCGGTGGGGCAACCTCACCTACCTGCATGGCAAGGACGCCTTCGCCTGGCAGCGCCCCTTCAGCAAGGCCGATCTCCGCCGGTTCGGCGACGAGGCCCCGCCCGCCGGCGACATCGTCGCGGTGCGGGTCGCCGACCTCGACGCCAAGGATGCCGTGCTCGGGATCGCGCCGCCGGGCTTCTTCACGATCCCGCACTTCGACGGCTTCGCCGCGGTGCTCATCGCGCTGCGCTCCGCGCGCGTCGCCGACGTGCGCGCCGCGCTGCGCGACGCCCACGCCGCGGTCGGTGGTCGACGCCGCGCGCGCTGAGCGCCGTGGTCGGCGAGCGACGCCCGGCGTCAGGTGGTGCCGGCCGGCGCGATCGGGGTTTCGGTCGACGGCGGCGTCTCGATGGCCGGCACCGCGTCGGGCGGCATCAGCACCCGGTCGATGACGTGCACGACGCCGTTGTCGGCGGCGACGTCGGCCTGCAGGACCGTGGTGTCGTTGTTGATCATCAGCCCAGCGGGATCACCGGTGAACGTGAGGTTGTGGCCCTCGAGGGTGGTCCACGCCATCACCCGCGCCGCCTCGGCGCCGGTGATCTCCTCGCCAGAGATCACGTGGTACTCGAGGACGTCGGCCAGGCGCGCCGGATCGGCCATGAGTTCGTCGAGGGCGCCCTCCGGCAGCGCCGCGAAGGCGGCGTCGGTCGGAGCGAACACGGTGAACGGTCCGTCGCCGTCGAGGGTGGCGGTCAGCTCGGCCCGATCGAGCGCCGCGAGCAGGGTCTCGAAGGTGCCGGCCTCACGGGCGATGTCGACCACGCTCTGGCCCGCGGGCGCCGGCACCACGGTCGGAGGTGCCTTGGCGCCAGACGAGCCGCCGCAAGCGGTCACACCAAGCACGAGCGAGGATGCGAGCAAGATCCTGGAATGCATCATGCCGCGGGGCCTTGCAGGTTCTGCGCCGATGCGCCGGGACCTCGGACGGCGCCGCCGGAGCCGGTCGGCGCGAGCGCCTGCGCCACAGTGCGCGATCCGGCCGCGCCCGCGTGACGCGCCGAGCGGTGTCCACATCCTCAGGACGATCTGTGTACAACGCACCGGCGCGGCCCCGGACGTGCAGCACGACCCGCTCGGCGCGCCTGCCGGGCTCCACGGCGATCCCGATCGTCGGGGAGCGCGGACGAGGCGTTCGTCGGCGGTGACGACATGGATCTCGAGCGCGGATACCCGTCCTGCGCGGTCGCCAGGGCGATCGCGGTCGGCCATCGCGCGTGCGCCGAGGCCATCCGTCGGGCGCTGGGCGCGCTGCGCGGACGTCCGCATCCGCTGGCGCCGGCGTTCGGCTTCGCGCGTGGTCGCCGATGAGCGCGTGGGGTGCGCGCGGTCGCTGGGGGTCGCGATCCGCCGTATCATCACGGACGTGAGTGGGGGGCCTATCCCGACCTTGGTGTCGGCGCTCGGCGCGGTGTTCGACACCTCGCCGACGTCGACCATCGTCGCCAACCCGACCGGCATCGTCTACGCAAACCCGGCGTGCGCGCAGCTCTTCGGCTACCACCGCGTCGAGGACCTGGTCGGCCGCTCGCCCTTCGAGCTGATCACGCCGGCGGCGCGCGAGCCCTTGCTCGAGCTCGGGCGCCAGCGCGCGCTCGGCAGCGCGGTGCCCCCGCACGTCCCCAGCCGCGGCCTGCGTCGCGACGGGCAGGAGTTCGCGCTCGAGCTCGACGGCATGGTCGAGCTCGACGGCGAGCACCTCCTGGTCATGCATCGGCCCGTCGGCGACGCGCCGGCGCCGGCGGTCGTGGTCGCCGAGGATCACGCGTCGCTCTACCGCGCGGTGTTCGAGGTCAACAGCGCCATCAAGCTGCTCATCGACCCCGCGACCGGGGCGATCGTCGACGCCAACCGGGCCGCCGTCGAGTTCTACGGGTGGTCGCTGGAGACCATGCGGCGCATGCGGGTGAGCGACATCAACACGCTCACCCTCGACGAGCTCCGGGCCGAGATGCGCGCCGCCGCCAGCGGGCGCCGCGGCTACTTTCGCTTCCGCCACCGGGTGGCGAGCGGCCAGGTCCGCCACGTCGAGGTGCACTCGGGGCCGGTGGCGCTCGACGATCGCCAGCTCTTGCTGTCGATCATCCACGACGTGACGGAACGCGACGCGCTCGAGCACCACCTCCGGATCGCGCAGCGCCTCGAGGCGGTCGGGCGGTTCGCCGGCAGCGTCGCGCACGAGTTCAACAACCTCCTCACCGTGACCCGCACCGCGTCGGAGATCGTCCAGCGCCGGCTGGCGCCGGATTCGCCGCTGCGTCGCTTCGCCAGCGACATCGCCTACGCCTCGGCGCGAGCGGCGGCGCTGACCCAGGAGCTGCTCGCGTTCAGCCGTCGCCAGCACCTGCGTCCGCGCGCGCTCGATCTCAACCAGGTGGTCGGCGAGCTCGGCGGCGTGATGCAGCGGACCTTCGGCGACGCGGTGGCGCTGTCGGTCGTGCTCGCGCCGGAGCTGCCGCCGGTGTCGGGCGATCCGCAGCAGCTCGAGCACGTGGTGATGAACCTCCTGGTGAACGCGCGCCACGCGTCGCCGCCGGGCGGCGAGATCGTGCTGGAGACCGCCCTCGTCGAGGTCGCGCCGCAGGTGCTGGCCGGGGTGCCGGCGGGGCGCTGGCTGACCCTGCGGGTGCGCGATCGCGGCCACGGCATGGACGAGGCGACCCAGGCCCGCATCTTCGAGCCGATGTTCACGACCAAGCCCGAGGGGCAGGGCACCGGGCTGGGGATGGCGACCGTCTACGGCATCGTCACCCAGGGCGGCGGGCATCTCACCGTCGACAGCGCGCCGGGCGCCGGCACCACGATCACCGCGTACCTGCCCCTCGCGACCGGCCCCGTCGACGGCGCCGACGCCGCGCCGGCGGCCCCGACGGCGCGCGACGGGCATCGGGCGCAGCGGCTGCTGGTGGTCGACGATCTCGAGCCGATCCGGCGGACGCTGGTGAGCGTGCTCGCGGAGCTCGGCTACGAGGCGAACGCCGCGGGCTCCGTCGACGAGGCGCTGGCGCTGGTGGGCCCGGCCGCCGACGCCTTCGACGCGGTGGTCAGCGACGTCCAGATGCCGGAGCGATCGGGCTTCGACCTGGCCGAGGCGCTGCACCAGCGCAACCCGTCGCTGCCGGTGGTGCTGATCTCCGGCGACCTACGCGGGCTCGATCCCTCCGGGCTGCCGGGGGCGCCGCGGCTGCTCGCCAAGCCGTTCTCGATCCAGGAGCTGTCGGCGGCGGTGCGCGCCGTGTTGCCGGCGGACGCGTAGCGAGGCCGTGCTCACGGGGCGGGCTGACGCCACAGCTCGATCAAGGTGCCGACGCAGGCGTCGGTGATCCACGCGGCGTCGTCGGCGACGGTGGCGAGGCCAGTCAGGCACCGGCTGATCGACGCTGGGTAGGTCGTGTCGCCGGGCGCGCCGAAGATCGTCTGCGCCGTGCCGGTGCCGTCGACCACGTGGTCGAGGTCGGCCGGCAGCAGGCGCACCGCGGTGGTCGAGGTCACCAGCAGGTTGCCGTACGGATCGCAGGCCAGGCCGCGCGGTCCGTCGACGGGGAACGTCCACGCCGGCGCGCCCTGGCCGGCCGCCGATGCGTCGCCGTTGCCGAGCACCGTCGTGATGAGCCCGCTGTCGCCGGCGAGCCGGCGGACCCGGTGGTTGCCGGTGTCGGCGATGAACACGTCACCTGACGCCGCGCACCGGGTGACCGCGGTCGGGCCGTCGAGCAGGGCGGCCTCGGCGGCGCCGCCGTCGCCAAAGTACCCGTAGGTCTCGCGGGTGCCGGCGATGGTGGTGACCTCGCCGGCGTCGAGATCGATCCGGCGCACGGTGTGGTTGCCGGTGTCGACGACGTAGAGCGCCTGCGCCGCGGCGTCGAGGAACAGCCCGGTCGGCGCCCGGAACCGCGCGGTCGCCAGGTCGCCGTCGACGGCACCTGCGGCGCCGCCGGCGAGCACCGCGATGGTCCAGGCGTCGGGATCCGCCGGTGCGCCGTGCAGGTCGACCACGTGGAGCCGGTGCTGCGTGGTCTCGGTCAGGTACACGCGCCCGAGCGCCTCGTCGACGGCGATCCCGCCGACGTCGCCGAAGGCGGCGTCGCGGTAGCGCGCCCGATCGGCGGTCGCGACGGCCTGGGCGAAGCGGCCGATCACCGCGTCGAGGCGAACCTCGGTGGCGCGCTCGACGACGCCCGCGGTGCCGGCGGCGATCCAGGCGCCGCTGGCGGTGACCTCGACGGCGCGTGGATCGGCGAGCCGGCTGCGCGCCAGCGGGCCGAGTCCGGCCGGCCACAGCGGGCCGGTGAGGGTCGTCACCAGGTTGGTGAGCGGATCGATCCGCCGGAGGCGGTCGCTGCCGCCGACGAGCAGCGCGCCATCGGCGGCGATGGTCAGCGTGCGCGGGGAGGGGAGGCCCGCCGCGAGCGCGTCGAGGCCCTCGCCGGAGGCGACCACGGCGCCGGTGCCGGCGATGGTCGAGATGACGCCGGTCAGCGGATCGATCGCGCGCACCCGGTGGTTGCCGGTGTCGGCGATCAGCAGGCGGCCGCCGCCGTCGAGCATCGCGCCCGACGGCGCGTTGAGCTGCGCCGCCGTCGCGGGGCCGCCGTCGCCTCCGAAGCCGGCCACGCCGGTGCCGGCGATGGTCGTGATGATCCCGGTGGCGGCGGCGATCCGGCGCACCGTGTGGTTGCCACTGTCGACGACGTAGAGGTCGCCCGCGGCGTCGGTGAGCAGGCCGACCGGGCGCGAGAGCTGGGCCGCCGTTGCCGGCCCGCCGTCGCCGCTGTAGCCGCGGGTCGCGGTCCCGGCCACGGCGTGGATCACGCCGGCGGGATCGATCCGGCGGATCCGGGCGTTGCTCCCGAGGGCCTCGCTGACGTAGAGCGAGCCGGCAGCATCGAACGCCAGCGCCGACGGGCCCACCACGCCGGCCGCCAGCGCCGGACCACCGTCTCCGGTCGAGGTGAACGCGCCGGTGCCGGCGACCCGGTGCGCCACCCCGGTCGCGTCGACGCGGAACACGATCGACGTGATGTAGTCCGCCACGTACAGCTCACCGCTGGCGCTCTGCGCGAGCCCCCATGCGTGGGTGAGCTCGAGCTCGGTCGCCGGCGTGCCGTCGACGGGCGCACCGGCGCGGCCGCTGCCCGCGACGACGTGCAGCGCGCCGGTGCTCGGATCGTAGGCCCGCACCAGCTCGGTCCGGCCCGAGATCGCGAGCGTGCCGTCGGGGCGCTGCAGGACCGCGAACGGAAAGAACGAGGTGGTCATCGCCTCGCCGTTGTCGGCCCGCGCGTCGACCGCGTTGGCTCCCACCAGCGTGCCCAGCACCCCGGCGCCGTCGATCGTGCGGACCCGCTGGTTGGTGCCCTCGACCACGAGGATCGTGCCCTCCGCCGTCGCCGCGACGCCGACCGGGAAGTCCGTGCGGGCGCCGAGCGCGAGCTCGCCGTCGGGGGTGAAGCCCTCGTCGAGCGCCGAGCCCATCACGGTCTCGATCACCGGCGGTCCGGCCGCCGGGAAGGTCACGCGCCGGACGGTGTTGCGGCCGCTGTCGGTGATCAGGACGTCGCCGCTGGGTGCGATCGCGACGCCCCGGGGCAACATCAACGACGCGGCGGTCGCGGGGCCACCGTCGCCGGGGTCACCGGTCCCGTTGTCGAAGCCAGCGAAGGTCGAGATCAGGCCGGTCGTGAGGTCGACGGCGCGCACGCGATGGTGGCTGGGATCGGCGAGGTACAGCACGTCATCGCCACACGCGAGGTCCTCGGTCCACGTGCGCGCCAGCAGCGCGGGGCCGCCGTCGCCGGCGGGCTGCAGCGCCGGGCTCGACGGATCGGCACCGGCGATGGTCGCGATGGTGCCGTCGGCGCCGCTGATCCGTCGCACCCGCAGGTTGCCGTTGTCCGCGACGTACACGTCGCCGTGACGGTCGACGCACAGGCCGAGCGGCCGCGACAGCATCGCCAGGGTGGCCGGGCCGCCGTCACCGCCGAGGCCGAGGGCGCCGGTGCCGGCCACCGTCGTGATGATGCCGGTGGCGCGATCGACCTTGCGGACGCGGTTGTTGTTGCTGTCGGTGATCCACACGTCGCCGCGACCATCGACCGCGACGTCGAACGGGCGATCGAGCTGGGCCGCGGTGGCCAGGCCGCCATCGCCGCTGAACCCGGCGACGCCGGTCCCCGCGATCACGGTGACCTGGCCGGTGGTGGCGTCGCGGCGCAGGACCACGTCGGCGCCCTCGTTGGCGATGTACACGTTGTCGTCGCGGTCGACGGTCAACCCCCACGGCGTCTGCAGCCGGACCTCGTCGCCGCGAGGGGGCTCGCCGACGAGCACGCTGGCCTGCCAGGTGGTGACGCGGCAGGCGTCGCAGCCGTCGGCGGGGTTGGGCCACCCGATCGCGCCGTCGTCGCAGGCCTCGCCGAGGTCGAGCACGCCGTCGCCGCAGGCCTCGACCTTGCCGCAGTCGCCGCGGCAGCCGTCGCCGTCGACGGTGTTGCCGTCGTCGCACGCCTCGACCCCAGCCCACACCAGGCCGTCGCCGCAGGTGGCGACGGTGCAGGCGGTGGTGCACGGGCCGGCGTCGTCGGCGAGGTCGCCGGCGTCGCACGCCCGTGTGGCCGGCCCACACCCGGTTGTCGCCACAGCGCGCCGCCACGCAGGTCGGCAGGCACGGGCGATCGTCGCCGTTGGCGACGCCGTCGTCACACGCCCGTCGCCCTGGCGGATGCCATCGCCGCAGGTCGGGCGCATGCAGGCCTTCGGTGCACGCGCTGTCGGGGCCGTTGGCGGCGCCCTCGTCGCATCCCTCGCCGGGATCGATCACGCCGCCGCCGCAGCGGGCGACGATGCACAGCCCGTCGCGGCACAGCCCCCTCGCCGACGCCGGGCAGGCGTCGCTGTCGGCGCGGGGCAGGCGCCTCGCAGGCCGCGACCTGGTCCGGATCGGCGCAGCCGTCGCCGCGGGGCGCGCACACCTGGTCGGCGGCGCAGCGGACCTCGCCGCACACGCGGGTGTCGTCGGCGAGGCACCCCGCGACGAGCGCCCACGACAACCACCGCGACGCTCCTGACGCCTGTCCCCACCCCATGCCGGGACGGTAGCGGAGCCGCGCGCAGGAGTGAAGGCGACGACCTCGTCGAGCGGCAGGCCGTCCAGAACCGGCGACGCGGTCACCCTGGGCCGGCCGAGCCGTGCAAAGGTCGGCCGCATGAATTCCTCTGCTCGTCGCCTCGGCGGCGCCCTGGTCGTCGCCACGCTCGCCCTCGTCGTGCTCGCCGGTCGTCCGGCGCGAGCCGACATCGGCCCCATCGATCCCGCGCGCCGCATTCGCATGGGCTCGCCCGACGGGCCCGTGCAAGATCGGCGGCAAGAGCGGCGTCTGCAAGGGCCCGCACTCCTCGCGGATGTACTGCACGGTGATCGAGGAGAAGAAGCCGGCCGACACCAAGGACAAGCCGGGGCCGTGGCGCGGCTCGCAGCCCAAGGCCAAGACCCTGCCGTTCGACGCGGCCCCGGCGCCGATCGACGCCGCCGGCGCCGGTTCCGCCGCCGAGCCGGTGGCCGCGCCACCGTCGACGCGGCGCCGATCGACGCCGCGCCGGTGATGCCGACGGCCGGTTCGGGCCCGGGGTCGGGCTCGGCGGCGAGCGGTGCCGCCGGCCTGCGGCCAAGAAGTCGGGCTGCGCCGTCGGCGGTGGCGGCCACCCGGGCGCGCTCTCGTCGTCGGCCTGGCTGCGCTCGTCGGCCTCGGTCGCGTCGCCGCCGCGCCGCGAGCCGGCGCTAGCGCGTCGTGGCGCTGGCGATCGTCGCCCAGCGCGCTCGATGGCGTCCGCGCCGGTGTTGCGGTTAGCCGTCGAGCGCCCGCCTGCGGCGCGGTGGCGCCTGCGCGAGCATCGGGTGGTGCTGTGCTCGCGCCGCTCGCGGTACTGCGACCCTGAGCGCGACCTGGTGGCGCCGGTGCTCCTGTTCCTCGTGTGGGCCCCGCTGATCCTCGGGCTGCCGCACCTCGTCGCCGACGTCCGGGCTACCTGGTGCTGCCGAGGTACGCCCCGGTGCTGTGGCGACGGCGCGATCTGCTGGTGGCGCTCTTGCTGGCGGCCACGCCATGGGCGTCGATCGCCGCTGGTCGGCGCCGCGGCGGTGGCGGCGGCGGTGGCGCTGGCGCCGGCGGGGCGCGGGTCGGAATGGCGCCGCGCCGGCGTGCTCGCGGCGGTCGGCGCGCTCGGCGCGCTGACGGCGTGGCGCCCGGTGATCGCGTCGTACGTGCTGGTGCACGGCCACAACGTGGTCGCGGTGATGCTGTTCGCGCTGGTGTTCGCGCGCGGCCGCGCACGGCGGGCTTTGCTGCTACCAAGCGCCGGGCGCCGGGCTCATCCTCGGCGGCGCTGCCGATCGCGCGCTGGCGCACGGCGCCCTCGACGGCGTCGTCGGCTACCTGCTGCCGGAGGCGGCGCTCGCGGCGTGGTCGCCGACCACGTGCGGCCGGCTCGCGCTCGCGTTCGTGTTCCCGGAGGGGGCGTCCACTACACCATCTGGTTGCGGCTGGTGCCGGAGCTGGCGCGGCCGCAGGCCTGGTCTGGTGCGGTTTCGGCGCGTCGCTGCGCGCTCCTGCAGGCCGACGTCTCGGCGCTGGTGGTGGCGGGCCTGGCGTTGCTCGCGGTCGGCCTCGCCGCCTACGGCGCGCACGACGTCGGCGCCGCGCGCGACCTGTACCTGCGCCTGGCCGGCTTCCACGCCTATCTCGAGCTGGCCTTCCTCGGGCGCTACCTGCTCGGGGCCCGCGCGAGCGCGCCGCCGTGATCGTGACCTACTTCGAGGCCTGGCTGATGGCGTTCGCGCTGACCCAGCTGGTCGAGACGCCGCTGTACATGTGGCTCGCGCGGGTGGGCGTCGCGCGGGCGTTCTCGCTCAGCCTGGTGACCCATCCGCTGGTCTGGTACGTGATCCCGCCGCTGTGTTACGGCGCGGGGCTCAGCTACCGGCAGATGATCGTGCTCGACGAGCTCTTTGCCTGGCTGGCCGAGGCCGCGCTCCTGCGCCTCTACGGCTGCCGCTGGCGTCGCGCGCTGGTGGTGGCGTTGGTGGTCAACGCCGCCAGCGTGGTGGTCGGGCTCGTCGCGCGAGCGTGGTTCGGGTTGCCGTGAGGCACGTCGGTCGCCGCCGGCGCCAGGCGGGCGCCGGCGGCGCGGGTGTCGTACCCTCGACGCGTGCGCCCAGCTCGCGGCATCCAGGTCACGGCGAACGCGCCGCTGACGGTGGCCGCGCGACGTCGACGTGGTGCCGAGCCCGGGAGTCCCTAGGGTGGCGCGCGCGTTCCTCTTGATCGCCGACATCGGCGGCTACACCCGGTTCATGAAGGTGCACCGGATCAACCTGGCCCACGCGCAGTACGTCGTCGCGCGGCTGCTCGAGGCGGTGATCGACGGCGCCGGCCGTCGGCTGAGGCTGGCCAAGCTCGAGGGTGACGCGGCGTTCTTCTACCTCGAGCTGCCGGGCGCCGACGCGCCGTCGCTGGACGCGCCGCGGCAGGCCATCGCGGCGATCCGGCGGGCGTTCGTCGCGCGCCAGGCCGAGCTGGTGATGGATCGGGTGTGCGCCTGCGATGGCTGCACCCAGGCCGGCGACCTCACCCTCAAGTTCGTCGCCCACGTCGGCGAGGTCGGCTTCCAGCGGGTCAAGCGCCTGCGCGAGCTCGCCGGCGTCGACGTCATCGTCGTGCACCGCCTGCTCAAGAACGCGGTGCCCCTGCCCGAGTATCTGCTGATGACCCCGGCGGTGTTCGCCCACGTCGACGGCGATCTCGCCGAGCATGCGGTGGAGCTCGAGGAGGAGCTCGAGGGGCTCGGGCGGACGCCGGTGTTCTACGTGGACGCGGAGGTCGTCGCGCCGCGCGCGGCACCCGCGCGCGCGCCGTCGTGGCTGCGCCGCTGGTGGGGCTGGTTGCGCATGACCGTGCGCTCGATCCCGTACTTCATCGGCGCGCGTCAGGCCTGCGATGGGTTCCGCAACGCGAGCCCGATCTTCGACGCCGCGCCACCGCCGGCGCGGTTGCCTCGCTCGGAGCCGTGATCGCTCAGCGCGACGCCTCGTAGAGGAGCCGCAGGCCGTCCACGCAGGCGGAGATCCGCGCGGCCAGCGCCTCGCCGGTGTCGAGGCCGGCGAGCAGGGTCACCGCGCAGCTGTAGGCCTGGCGGCCGGCGTGCTCCGGCGACGCGATCAGGAACACCTCCGGCGGGATGATCGTGCCCTCCTCGGGGAGGTACGTCGCGATCGACGACGCGAACGTGGCGTCGCCGAACACGATCGGCTCGCGCGCGGCGAACTCGTGCAGCGGCGCCGTCACGGGCTCCTGCGCCTTGGCCTCGGCGAGCCGGCGCGCGACCGCGGCGTGATCCTCTGGCGCCGACAGATCATACGCGCGCAAGGTGCCGAGGTCGCACGCGTAGCCGGCGGCGTGCTGGGCCTCCTCCTCGAAGAAGTCACAGCCCGACAGCTCGGCGTCGATCCGCGCGCGCTCGGTCGCGTCCCAGCGGGCGGCCGGGGTGGCGGCGCCGCCGCAGGCCGTGAGGGTGAGCCACGCCAGGGCGCAGCCAGGGAGGGACGTGGGCGCGACGCGGCGCAGGAGCGAGCTCATGCGCCGAGTATCGCAGAGTCGACCGGCGCCGTCGTCGCCGGCGGTGGGCCGGGTGCTACGGCGCGACCCAGGGCGGACACGCCCCGTGCGTGCACTCGCGCTGCTCGACGATCTCGTAGTGATCCACGACGAACTCGTGGCGAAGCTCGAGCGTGAGATCGGGCAGGGTGAGCTGGGCGACCAGGTCGAGCAGCCCACCGTGGGACGTCTCGAGCGCGAACACGCGGCTGGCCTCGAGGACGCCCAGCGCGTGTCCGCAGCCGCCGCGCATCACGAACACCTGGTGCTGACACACCCGACTCGGATCGCAGGTGCCGGTCGCGCTGACCAGGGCGTCGAAGGCGCCGTCGCCGTCGAGATCGAGCTCGGTGGTCGAGCGCGCGCCGAGGGCGACGCCGCGCGGCGGCGCCGGGGGCTCCGGCGCGACGCACGGCCCGGGCATCGCGACGGCCACGCGAGGCGCGACGGCCGCGGCGATCGCCCGGGTGACCACGATCTGGGTGGCGCGGGCCGGCGGACCGCCGTCGCTGCGCGCCACCACGTGCGGCGCGATCTCGATCGCGAGCGGTCGACCGTCAGGGCGTGGCTCGATGGGCGTGAGCACCGCCGCGTAGGCCTCGTCCGAGGTGCGCTCGTCGCTGACCTGCCACGCCGGCGGGCGCGCGCGGCGCAGGGTGTCGCGGACGCCCTCGGCGACCGCCGCCTCCGGCGCGTCGTCGACGACGAACGTCGCGATGGCGGCGTCGGCCGTCGGCAGGCGCCGCGCCTCGTGGGGCAACCAGTCGAGGTCCTGCGCCGAGAGCCCCAGCGGCTCCGGCGCCGGACCTCTCACCGTCGACAGCGTCGGGCCGGGGCCGGCCGGGACCACGTCCGCTGCCGCTCCCGCCGCGGGCGCGGTCGGGCCGGGGGGCGCGCCGCCGCCGCAGGCCGTCAGCACGAGCGTCCCCAGCCACCATGCCCTGCGCTCCATGACCTCGACGGTAGCACGTGCCGACCGCGGCCTCGCTCGGGCGTCGTCCCGTCGACCGTGGGCCCCGCGAGCTGCGTGGCCGCGCGACCCTCGCGGGGCGCGTCCTCCGCCGGCTAGGCCTCGCCGGAGACGGCGGCGATGGCGGCCAGCGCGGCGAGGTGTCGGCCCAGCTCGTCGCCGACCTCGAACCGGAAGCGCAGCGAGCGTGGCTCGGCGGTGATCACCTCGACCACCTCGACCTCCAGCGCGAGGTCGTCGCCGTTGGGCATCACGATCGACAGCGCGACCCGGGTGCCGAGCGGCGGCGGGGCCGAGCTCGATCGCAGCTGCAGCTCGCCACGCGCGAGGCCGCGCGCGTGCAGGCCGAGGAACTGGCGCCAGGTCTTGCAACGCAGCTCGATGGGCGCGCCGGGCGCGCTCGGCTCGAGCCCCACGGTGGCGGCACGGCCGGAGGGTGGGGCCGGCGGCGGCGTGGGCGCGGCGGCGGGCGCGCTCGGCGCCGGGGGCGACGCGCCGGGCTTGGGCGGCACCAGCCGGGCGTGGGCCGCGCGCAGGACCTCCGACTGCGGCTCGAGCTGGAGCGCGAAGCCGATGTACATCACGGCGTCGGCCTGGTTGCGCGCGCGCTCGGCGGCGATCGCCAGGTCGAAGTAGCGCTTGGCCTGGGGCGTCGCCGGATCGGCGACCACCGCCGGGCTGGTGCCGGCGCGGGCGTGGGCGCGCACGTGGCCGGCGCCGATGCCGCGATCGTACTCGGTGCGGGAGCGCGGGTTCGACAGCACCTTGTAGGCCTCGTTGATGCGCGCCTGCAGCGATACCAGCGCGCAGCGGCGATCGGGCGCGCCGGCGACCGCGGCGGCGTGGCGATCGGGGTGCAGGGCCTGGGTCTTGGTCCGGTACGCGTCGCGGACCGCCTCGCCGTCGGCGTCGCGCGGCAGGTCGAGCAGCTGGTAGTACGTGTGCCGATCGAGGGTGCCGGCGAGCTGCAGCACCGCGTCCCAGTCCAGCCCGCTCATCGGACCTCGCCGGCGATCGCGCGCAGGGTCGCGCGGGTGACGTGGCCGGTGTCGACGTCGCGGGCCGAGACCTGGAGGATGCCGTTGCTGTCGACGAGGAACGTGACCTCGACCTTGATCTCGCCGCGGTTGCCCGGGCGCAGGCCCTCGAGCTTGACCTCGCCCAGCGGCGCGTTGGCCGCGAACTGGCGCTCGCTGCCCTGGCAGATCTTCAGCATCACCTCGGCCTGGCCGTCGCGCGCGGTCGTGTAGATCTGGGTCCGCTCGGCGGGGATGGGCTGGTTCTTCTCGATCAGCACCTCGGCGTAGCCGCCGGCGGTGCCGATGCCGATCGCGTGCGGGGTGACGTCGACCAGGATCGGCATCGGCGGCGGCGGGGCCTCGCCGGGGGCGGGCGCCGTCGCGCCGAGGGCCGCGGCGTGGACCGCGGCGCCGTGGGCCACCACCACCATCGGATCGAGGTCGGCCAGCGGCGGGCGACCGAACAGCTCGGCGACCCGCCGGCGCACCAGCGGCATCCGGGTGGCGCCGCCGACCAGCATGATCTCGTCGACCCGGTCGGTCCCGACCCCGGCCTCGTAGAGCACCTCCTCGCACTTGATCAGCGCGCGGTCGACGAGCGGGCTCACCAGCGCCTCGAGCTGGGCCCGGGTGAGCTCGAAATCGAGGCCGAGCGGCACGCCGCCGACGCCGACGCCGAGGCCCTTGAGGCTGCCCGAGGTGACCTCGGCGCTGCTCAGCTTCGACTTGATGTGCTCGGCGGCCACGCTGGCGATCGCGAGGGTCTTGGCGTCGGTGCGGAAGTCGAGCCGGTGCTGGGCCAGGAACAGCTCGGCGAGGTGGGCGACGATCGCGCGGTCGACGTCGTCGCCGCCGAGGAACGGATCGCCGCCGGTGGACAGCACCTCGAAGAAGTCGTCGCGGACGGCGAGCAGCGTCACGTCGAAGGTGCCGCCGCCCATGTCGAACACCACCACCCGCGAGTCGATCTCCTTGCCGAGGCCGTAGGCGAGGGCGGCCGCGGTCGGCTCGTTGAGGATGCGCAGCACCTCGAGCCCGGCCAGCTCGGCGGCGCGCCGGGTGGCCTCGCGCTGCCCGTCGGAGAAGTTGGCCGGCACCGTGATCACGCAGCGCCGCACCGGCGCCCCGAGGTGGCGCTCGGAGAGGTCGCGCAGGTGACCCAGCACCGCGCTCGACAGCTCGACCACCGAGGTCGGCCCGGCCCGGGTGATCACCGCCGGCGCGCCGTCGGGGCCGGCCTCGACCCGGTAGGGCAGGCTGGCCAGCGCCGACTGCACCTCGGCCGACTCGAAGGGCAGCCCCATCAGGCGCTTCATCGAAAAGATCGTGTTGCCGGGATCGACGATCCGGCGCAGCCGCGCGGCCGCGCCGGCCAGGCGCTCGCCCGACGGCTTGAAGGTCACCACCGACGGGTGCAGGTAGTTGCCGTCGGCGTCGGGCACGATCGTGACCGCGCCGTCACGATACGCCGCGACCACCGAGTTGGTGGTGCCGAGGTCGATGCCGACCGGGACGTCATCCGCCATGCGCGCCGCCACCCCGGTACATCGTGGCGTCAGCCTGCCGCGAAACCGACGGGTGTTCAACCGCCGGACCGGCCCCGTTCTCGCGGCGTGCGCCTCGCGATGGCCGACGCCGCGTGGCACCGTCTGCGCCGAGGTGACGGCCGCCCCCCTTGCTCAGGCTCGCCCACGGCTGCGCGGCGTCTTTCATCAGGTCGCCGCGCCGCTGACGCTCGGCGTCGGGCTGCTGCTGATCCAGGGTGCGGCGACCGCGCGCGGCGCCTGGGCGGTCGCGGTGTTCGTCGCCAGCCTGGTGGTGATGTTCACCATCAGCGCCGTCTACCACCGCGTCACCTGGCGCCCGGCGGCGCGCGCCCGCATGCGGCGCGCCGACCACGCCGCCATCTTCGTGCTCATCGCCGGCTCGGCCACGCCCTTCGCGCTGCTCACGCTGCCGCCGGCCGCCGCCGAGCGCGCGCTGCTCATCGCCTGGATCGGCGCCGCGATCGGCATCGGCAAGGCCCTCTTGTGGGTCACCGCGCCGCGCTGGGTCGGCACCGGGATCTCGTTCGCGCTGGGCTGGGCCCTGGTGACGCAGTTCGGGCCGGCGGCCGACGTCCTCTCGCGCGGGCAGATCGCGTGCGTGTTCGCCGGCGGCGCGGCCTACACCCTCGGCGGCGTCGCCTACGCCGTCGGCCGCCCCAACCCGTGGCCCGGGGTGCTCGGCTACCACGAGGTCTTCCACGTCCTGACCCTGGTCGCGGCGGGCCTGCACCTGGCCGTGGTCGCGCAGCTCGCGGCGTAGGCTGGGTCGCTGCTACCGCACCTACATTGCGCCGCCGCCTGGTCGCCGTGGAGGCGACGCCTTGGGCCGAGGCGTCGTCGCCACGATCCCTCGCCCGGGTGGATCCGCCGGGGCTCGACGCTGTGGTTCTCGAGCGAGGCGGGTCGGCACGCTTCGCGCAATGGGCCGGTTCGCCCATGCGCACCCCAACCCTGCCAGCCTCTCTCCTTCTCGCGCTCGCGCTGCTCGCCGCGTGCGCCGTCGGCGGTGGCCACGGCGGCAGCCTCGGCGTGCTGCTGGTGATCGCGATGGTGGTTGGGCTGCCGCGTCGTCGCGGCGCCGCCGCAGTCTCCGCGGTGGCCGCGGGCGTGGTGGTCGCCGGCGCGTCGCCGGCCCGCGCCGACGAGCGCTCGATCCGCGCGGTCGCCCGCTTCCACGCCGCGGCCGCCGACAGCGACTGGCTCGCGCTCGACTCGGTGACCTTCGCGGCGCCCGGCCAGGTGTCGCTGGCGGCGGTGACCGACTACGCCCACCGGCCGCTGGTGGCCTACGAGGGCGACGGCGCGCCGCGCGACGTCGCTCACCGGCGCGCTGGCGCTCGACCGCGACGACGGCACCGGCAACCCGACCGAGGTCAGCCTCGGCGCCCACTACCAGGCGTCGCCCGAGGTGCGCATCGGTGCCGGCGCCGGCATCGGCCTGGTCAACGCCGTCGGCACCCCCGACCAGCGCGTGCAGCTCTCGCTGGGGTGGCGCCCGTAGGCCGCGCGCCCGCGCCGGCGCTCGTCGCAGCCCCGCGATCTCGCGGGGTTGTGAACTTTTCGGTGACGGTGTCGATCGGTATCGGAGAGGTTCGTCGTGGCGGTATGACGACCCTCATGCGCATCCTCACCATGCACCGCCACGACGCCCGGACCGAGGCCGGCGAGCTGCCGCCGCCCGAGCTCATCGAGCAGATGGGCGCGCACATCGGCGCCGCCATCGCCGACGGCTCGTTCCTCGGCGGCGAGGGCCTCGGCCGCAGCGCCACCCGCACCCGCCTGACCTTTCGCGACGGCGCGTGCACCACCCGGCGTGGCCCGTACGCCGGCGAGCACGAGCTGCCGGCGGCGATCTGGACCCTCAAGGTCGGGACCCTCGAGCAAGGGCTGGGTTGGGCCGAGCGCTACGGCAAGATCCTCGGCGACGGCGAGCTCGAGGTGGCGCCGGTCAACGAGCCGTGGGACCTCGGCCTGATGCCGCGGCCCGACGACGCGCCGCTGCGGCTGCTCCTCATCGAGAAGGCCGACGCCGCCAGCGAGGCCGACGCCCGCCCGGCGGCGCAGAAGGCCGCGCTCACCCGCCTGCAGACCGAGATGCGCAAGGCCGGCGTCCTGGCGTCGGCCGAGCGCCTGCGGCCGAGCGCCCAGGGCAAGCGGCTGACGTTCCGCGCCGGCGCGATGCAGCTCGTCGACGGGCCGTTCGCCGAGTCGAAGGAGCTCATCGGCGGCTTCGCGATCCTGCGGTTGCCGTCGATCGCAGCCGCGGTCGAGCGCTGCGTGCCGTACGCCGAGATCCTCGGCGGCACCCTCGAGATGGACGTGCGCGTGCTCGAGGAGCCGACGCCCGACGACGCCGCGTAGCTACGCCGGAGGTGGGCGCGGCGCGCACGCCGCGGCCCGCGCCCGCAGCAGCGCCTGCTCGCGGCGGTTGGCGGTGAGCTCGGCGGCCGCCTCGAAGGCGGCCTGGGCCTCGGCGCGCCGACCGAGGCGCTCGAGCAGGTCGCCGCGGGTCGCCGGCAAGAGGTGGTAGCCGGCGAGGACGCCGTCGTCGGCGAGGGCGTCGACCAGCTCGAGCGCGACCGCGGGGCCCTGGGCCATCGCCACCGCGACCGCGCGGTTGAGCGCGACCACCGGCGAGCGCGTCCCCTCGAGCAACACGTCGTAGAGCGCGACGATCTCGTCCCAGTCGGTGTCCTCGGCGCGCCGGGCCCGGGCGTGGCACGCCGCGATCGCCGCCTGCAGCGTGTAGGGACCGAGCGGGCGCCCGAGCGCGGCGGCCCGGGTCAGGCGCTCGAGGCCGCAGCCGATCAGGCGCTGATCCCAGCGCGCGCGATCTTGCTCGAGCAGCCGCACCGCGCTGCCGTCGGCGGCGACCCGCGCCCGCGCGCGCGACGCCTGCAGCTCCATGAGCGCGAGCAGCCCGTGCGCCTCGGCGTCGTCGGGCACCAGGCCGATCAGGATCCGGCCGAGGCGCTGGGCCTCCTCGCACAGCTCGGTGCGCAGCCAGGCGTCGCCGGCGGTCGCGGCGTAGCCCTCGTTGAACAGCAGGTACACCACCTCGAGGGCCGGCGCGATCCGGTCGCGCAGCTCGTCGCCGGCGGGCACCTCGAAGGGCACCTGGGCGGCGCGCAGCGCCCGCTTGGCGCGGACGATGCGCTGGGCGATGGTGGGCTCGCTCGCCAGCATCGCGCGCGCGATCTCGGCGGTGGTGAGCCCGGCGATCAGCCGCAGCGTGAGCACCACCCGGGCCTCGCGCGACAAGATCGGGTGGCACGCGATGAGGATCAGCCGCAGCACGTCGTCGCCGACGGCGTCGTCGGGCGCGGTCGGATCCGGCGCGGTCGCCGTCGGCGTCAGCTCGCCGAGGTCGGCGTGCTTCTGCCGCTGGCGCTGGCGGCGACGGCCGTCGTCGATCGCGCGGTTGCGCGCGGTGGTCATCAGCCAGGCGCCGGGGTTGTCGGGCACGCCGGTGCTGGGCCAGCGCTCGAGCGCGGCCACCAGCGCCTCCTGGGCCAGGTCCTCGGCGAGGTCGACGTCGCGGACCAGCCGCATCAGGCCGCCGAGCAGGCGCGGCGCCTCGATGCGCCACACCGCCTCGACCGCGGCGCGGGTGGGGAGCTGCGCCGCCATCGCGCCAGCCTACTCCGGTTGCTGGCGCGCGACCTCGGCGGCGAGGCGCTCGGCGTCGGCGCGCAGCTCGGGCGTCATCGCGTCCCCGAAGTCGTCGAGCCCGAAGATGGGCCGTAGCTCGAGGATCGATTCCTCGCCCGGCATCGGCGGCGGACAGCGACGGGCCCACGCCAGCGCCTCCTCCATCGAGCGCACCTGCCAGATCCAGTAGCCGGCGACGAGCTCCTTGGTCTCGGCGAACGGGCCGTCGACGACGACCCGCTGCTCGCCGGTGAACACCACGCGCTTGCCCGCGCTGCTCGGCTTGAGGCCGTCGCCGGCGAGCATCACCCCGGCGGCGACCAGCTCGGCGTTGAACGCCCCCATCGCCGACATCAGCCGCTCGTCGGGCATCACGCCGTCCTCGCTGTTCTTCGTCGCCTTGACCAGCACCATGACCTTCATCGCGAGCTCCTGTTCTTGGGCGCCGGCGGCGCCATGTTGGGGTTGGTATCGACACGACGAACGAGGACGTCGCGGATCGACACCATCGCAAAAAGAAGGTGCCGCGCCGACCGGCACGCGCCCAACCGCGCAAGACCCTTCGGCGCCCGCCGGGTGGCGCCGCACCGCCGGTGCCGTACGCTGCGCCCATGTCGCCCCTGCCCCGGATGCCGGTGGTCTATCTCCCCCATGGCGGCGGGCCGTGGCCCTTCGTGCGCAATCCGATCGGCGAGCCCGAGACGCTGGCCGCGCTCGCCGCGTACCTGCGCTCGCTGCGGGCGCTGCCGCCGACGCCGCCGCGCGCGGTGCTGCTGGTGTCGGCCCACTGGGAGGCGCCGGTGCCGACGGTGTCGAGCCACCCGACCCCGGGCATGCTCTACGACTACGTCGGCTTCGCGCCCGAGGCCTACCAGGTGCGGTGGCCGGCGCCGGGCGCGCCGACGGTGGCCGAGCGGGTGCGAGCTGCTCGCCGACGCCGACATCGCGTCGGCGGCCGACGCCGAGCGCGGCTTCGACCACGCCACCTTCGTGCCGCTGTCGCTCACCTATCCCGACGCCGAGATGCCGACGGTGCAGCTCTCGCTGCAGGCCGGGCTCGATCCGGCGGCGCACCTGGCGATCGGCGCCGCGCTGGCGCCGCTGCGCGACGAGGGCGTGTTCATCCTCGGCAGCGGGCTGAGCTTCCACGACCTGCGCGCGCTGCGCGACGCTCGCCCCAAGCCGAGCTCGGTCGCGTTCGACGCCTGGCTCGAGGCCACGGTGACCGCCGCGCCGGCGGTGCGCGACGCCGGCCTGCGCGCCTGGGCCACGGCGCCGGCGGCGCGCGACGCGCATCCTCGCGAGGAGCACCTCGTGCCGTTGCACGTCGTCGCCGGGGCCGCCGGCGCCGACGTCGGCCGGATCGCGCACCGAGGCACCCTGCGCGGCGCGCGCGTCTCGGCGGTCCACTTCGGCGACGGCGCCGGGGTCACTGCTTGAGGCGGTAACCGGTCCGGAACATCCACACGACGACGCCCAGGCACGCCGCGAAGAACCCCAGCGTCACCGCCAGGCTGATGCCGACGCCGACGTCGGAGGTCTCGTAGAAGGCCCAGCGGAAGCCCGAGATCAGGTAGACGATCGGGTTGAACAGCGTGACCGTGCGCCACGTGTCCGACAGCATCGACGTCGAGTAGAACGCGCCGCCGAGGAACGTCAGCGGCGTGATGATGAGCATCGGGATGAGCTGCAAGCGCTCGAACCCGTCGGCCCACAGCCCGATGATGAAGCCGAACAGGCTGAAGCTGGTCGCGGTCAGGACCAGGAACGCGATCATCCACAGCGGGTGCTGGATCTCGAGCGGCACGAACAGGCCGGCGGTGGCGAGGATCACCAGCCCGAGCACGATCGACTTGGTCGCGGCGGCGCCGACGTAGGCGATCACCACCTCGAGGGGCGACACCGGCGCCGACAAGAGCTCGTAGATGGTGCCGGTGAACTTGGGGAAGTAGATCCCGAACGACGCGTTCGAGATGCTCTGGGTGAACAGCGACAGCATGATCAGGCCGGGCACGATGAACGCGCCGTAGCTGACGCCGTCGACGGTGCTGACCCGGCCGCCGATCGCGGCGCCGAACACCACGAAGTACAGCGAGGTGGTGATGACCGGCGCGATCAGGCTCTGCCCGAGCGTGCGCACCGCCCGCGCCATCTCGAACCGGTACAGCGCCCACACGGCGTGGCGGTTGAAGATCACGAGGCCTCCTTGCGGGCGTCCTGGACCAGCGACACGAAGATGTCCTCGAGCGAGCTCTCCCGGGTCGCCAGGTCGCTGTAGCCGATGCCGAGGTCGTGCAGCGAGCGCAGGAGCGTGGGAATGCTCGGCCGGGTCGCGCGGGCGTCGAAGGTGTAGGCGAGGGTGGTGCCGTCGTCGGACCGGGTCAGCTCGAACTCCGCCAGCTCCGGCGGCACCTCGGTCATCGGCTCGGTGAGGGTCAGCGTCAGCTCCTTCTTGCCGAGCTTCTTCATCAGCTCGGCGGTCCGCTCGACGACGATCAGCTCGCCCTTGGCGATGACCCCGATGCGATCGGCCATCTCCTCGGCCTCCTCGATGTAGTGCGTCGTGAGCACGATGGTCACGCCGCGCTCGCGCAGGCGCCGGACCAGCCCCCACATGTCGTGGCGCAGCTCGACGTCGACGCCGGCGGTGGGCTCGTCGAGGAACAGGATCTCGGGCTCGTGGGCCAGGGCCTTGGCGATCATCACCCGACGCTTCATGCCGCCCGACAGGGTCATGATCTTGGCGTCGCGCTTGTCCCACAGCGACAGGTCGCGCAGCACCCGCTCGAGGTGGGCCGGATCCGGCGGGTAGCCGAACAGGCCGCGGCTGAGCCGGACCGTGGCCCACACCGTCTCGAAGGCGTCGGTGGTCAGCTCCTGCGGCACCAGCCCGATCTTGCGGCGGGCGGCGCGGTAGTCGGTGACGATGTCGTGGCCGTCGGCGGTGATGGTCCCCGTCGACGGCGTCACGATCCCGCACACGATGCTGATGAGCGTGGTCTTGCCGGCGCCGTTGGGGCCGAGCAGCGCGAAGATCTCGCCGCGCGCGACCTCGAGGTCGACCGGGCGCAGCGCCTGGACGCCGGAGGCGTAGGTCTTGGAGACGCCGCGGACGGCGATGGCGGTCGACATCGGCGGCAGCCTAGCGCAGGCCGCGCGGCGTCGGCGCCGTCGGCGGCCTGGCCGATGGGGCAGGTCGCGCGTCAGTCGGCGTGGAGGTCGTCGCCGTCGCCGAGCGGCGCCGGGCCACCGCGGGCGTATGCTGCCGGCCATGACTCTGACCCTCTTTCACCACCCGTACAGCCGCGCCGCCGGGACCCTGTGGGCCCTCGAGGAGGTCGGCGCGCCGTACGAGCTGCGCTTCGTCGACATGCCCGCCGGCGTCCACAAGGGGCCCGAGCTCGTCGCCAAGAACCCGATGGGCAAGCTGCCGACCCTCACCGACGGCGAGCTGGTGGTCACCGAGAGCGCGGCGATCGCGCTCTACCTCGCCGACCGCTACGCGCCCGGCCGGCTGGCGCCGGCGCTCGACGACCCGCGCCGCGGCACCTACCTGCGGTGGTCCTTGTTCGCGCCGTCGGTGATCGAGCCGGGCCTGATGGCCAAGGCCGGCGGCTGGGCCTACAAGGCCGGCCAGGCCGGCTGGGGCGAGTACGAGTCGATGCTGCGTTCGATGGAGGCGGCCGTCGACGGTCGCGACTTCGTGCTCGGCGCCGAGTTCTCGATGGCCGACGTCATCTTCGGCGGCACCGTGCGCTACATGCTGCGCTTCGGCATGCTCGAGGCGCGCCCGGCGTTCGCGGCGTACGTCGCGCGGCTCGACGCGCGGCCCGCGTCGCAGCGGGCCGACGCGAAGAACAAGGCGATCGCCGCCGAGCACGGCCTCAAGATGTAGGCCTGCCGACGCGCGCTACGCCGCCGGCGCGGCCAGCGAGTCGCACATGTCCTTGTAGTCGATCGCGCTGTTCTCGAGCTGCGCGGTCGAGCCCCAGCCGTGGCACGCGAACAGCTTGCCGCCGACGTCCTTGACCGAGATCCACAGCGACCGCGGCACCTTCTCGACCCAGGTCGGATCCGGATCGACGTCGAGCACGACCGAGTCGCCCTCGCGCGAGGCCTCCTTGGTCACCGGCAGGATGCTCTTGGCGTAGGCGATCTCGTTGGCGAGCACCTCGGCGGCGTCCTTGCCGATGCCGACGCGCACCGCGAACTGGTTCGCGCTCATGTCGTTGATGACCCACTTCTTGTCGGGGCCGAGCTTGCAGTGCCAGGTGCGATCGATCGGGCAGGTGACGGTGGCGCCGACCTCCTTGTCGACCAGCGTGTTGCGCCAGGTGTAGGTCTTGTCGGTCGAGGGCAGCTCCGAGGTGTCGGCGCCGGTCGACTGACCCGCGGCGAAGTCGACCGCCGGGGGCGGCTCGGCGGCGGCGCTGCCGGCCATGGCGGCGGCGCTGCCGGCCATGGCGGCGGCGCTACCGGCCATGGCGGCGGCGCTACCGGCCATGGCGGCGGCGCTGCCGGCCATGGCGGCGGCGCTGCCGGCGGTGGTCGGCTTGGGGGCCGGGGCCGCCTCCTCCTTCTTCTTGCAGGCGGTGGCGAGCGAGAGGGTGGCACACAGGGCGATGAGCTTGGTCATGCCCGGGAGCTTGCGCGCGGCCGGCCGGCGCCGGCCACCGCCGGGACGTAATCAATTGTCGCGGGGGCCGAGCCGGGGCAGCGCGCCCGCCTCGATCGGGCCCGCGCCAGGCGCACGGGCCTGGCCCCGCCGAGAACTGCGCCGCGGCCCCGACTTCGTGCTCAGATATTTTTTGCATCTGGTCAGCGAGCCGGCGATGGACCGCACCCTGCTAGAGGCGATTGGCACGCCAAAGATCGAGGCCCAGGTCAAGGACCTGGTCGGCCGCGCCGTGGCCGCGCTCGACCAGATGCGCGGCCTCGACGACAACCTCTACGACCGCTTCGTCGCCGCGCAGACCGCGACCACCGACGCCACCACCGCCAGCCTGCGCACGCTTTGGGTCGAGACCTTCCAGGGCATCGAGGCCCTCCTGGTCCATTGCAAGGAGCTGCTCGCCGCCCGCGCCGCGCCCGCGGAGGCCGCCGAGGCCGCCACGATCTCCGACGAGCTCGACGTCGACTTCGGCGACCTGGAGGGGCCGTCCACCGCGGCATCCGGGCTCGACTTCGACTTCGCCGCCGACGATCTGGGCGACCTGATGGCGGGCCTGGCCGAGGCCAAGCCCAGGAGCGACGCCGAGCGCTGGGCCTCGGTGCTCGATCAGGTCTCCGAGATCGAGTACGGGCTCACGTCGCAGCTCGACGACGCCTTCGAGCGGGTCGAGCGCTCGCTCGACGTGGGCAACGTCAACCAGGTGCTGGGGCTGCTCGACGACACCCGCGGCGCGGTCGGCGCCGGCGTCCACGCCCTCGTCACCGCGATCTACGAGGCGTTCCTGCCGGGCACCGATCCGTCGACGGTGGTGCCCGGCTACCAGACCTCGCTGAGCCGGGCGCTGATGGTCCGCCGCGGCATCGCCGCGCTGGCGGCGCGGGTCGGTCCCGCCAACGCGATCCTGCAGGGCGACGATCGCACGGCGTACGAGGCCGCGCTCGCCGAGATCCGTGCCCAGGTCGGTGAGTTCGTGCGCTCACCCGTGTGGCGGGCGATGCGCGCCGCCGATCGCTACCAGCTCGCGGTGTTCGACGACGAGCTCACCACGCAGCCGCTGGCGGTGGCCCGGGTGACCAGCGAGGGCCTGGCCAAGTACCTCGACTCGCTGTCCTCGGTGAACCAGCGCGAGGTGCTGGTGACCCACGACCAGCGGGTCATCGACGAGCTGCGCGAGGCGATGGCGACCGCACGCGGCCTGGCCGACATCAGCCCGCCGACGGCGCGCGAGCACCTCGAGCGGGCGGTCCGCCTGGCCCACGATCTGCGCGGGCGCACCGCCGGGCTCGACCAGCTCCTCGACGGGCCGGCGCCGGACGCGGCGGCGCCCCAGGCCTGGCTCGAGCGGGTGCTCGAGCTCGCTGGCGCCTGAGCGCGTGCGGCTGCCATCCCGTGCCCGGCGGAACGCTCGTCGGCGCGCCCGCGCGCTGGCCAGGGCGGGCCGACCGGGTCACGCTGCCGCCACACCCACACAGGAGCTCGTCATGCATCGCAGCAGCACCGCCCGCTGGAACGGCACCGGCCTCGAGGGCAAGGGCCAGATCACCACGCAGTCCGGCACCCTCGCCGACACCGCCTACGGGTTCGCCGCCCGCTTCCAGAGCGAGGACGGCAAGGCCGGCACCAACCCCGAGGAGCTGCTCGGCGCCGCGCACGCCGCGTGCTTCACGATGGCGCTGGCGTTTCGCCTCAGCGGCGCCGGCCATCCGCCCGAAGAGCTGCGCACCGAGGCCAAGGTCCACATGTACAAGGGCGACGGCGGCTGGCTGCTGCCGACGATCCACCTCGTCGTGGTCGGCAAGGTGCCCGGCCTCGACGCCGACGCGTTCACCGCGCACGCCGAGGCCGCCAAGGCGACCTGCCCGGTGTCGCGCGCGCTCGCGGCCACGCCGATCACGCTGGCCGCTTCGCTGGGCTGAGCGCCTCGAGCGCCGGCCTCAGAAGCCGACGTACTGGCCGCCGCCGAGCCAGCCGCCGCCGCGATCCGGATCTTCGCCGTCGGACAGCGGCGTCGTCGGCAGCGGCCCGCGATCGAAGCGCACGATCGCGCCGTTGGTGACGAAGGCGGTGCCGTCGGGCGCGACCCAGGCGTCGGCGATGAGGTTCGCCCACGGCTCGTCGCGCAGGCGCTGCGCGCTCGGATCGTAGAGGCGCCAGTCGGTGTAGCAGCCGTCGCCGCACGAGAACGCGGTGGCCACCCGCCACAGGCCGGTGCCGTCGAGCTCCTGGGCCAGCCCGCACTGGTCGGGCTCGTCGCACTCCGACAGATCGACGCTCACCGCCGGGCGCTCGGCGAGGGCGCCGCCGGGGTTGGTGGTGCCGTCCGTGCCCCGCTGGGCCCACGCCGCCACCAGATCGCCGCCGACCACCTGCGCGGTCTGCACCTGGGCCTCGAAGGCGTCGAGCTGATCCCACATCGCCAGGATCATGCTGCTGGCGTGCAGGCTCGGCGGATCGGCGAGTTCGAGCAGCGCGTGCGGGCCGATCGGGTGACCGAAGGACAGCTCGTCGGGCTCGCCGCCGGCGCGCCCCGGGTAGCGCACGCCCCACAGGGTCTGGCCGGCGTCGGTCTGCAGGTCGGCCCCGGTGACGATGGTCTCGGCGACCGGCGTCGCGGTCGCCGGCGCGGTGAGATCGATCGCGCGCACCTCGGTCCGATCGGCGCTGCCGAACCACACCACGTGGGCGCGGTGATCGACGAGCGCCCACGGCACCGGCCCGGGCACCAGCGTGCGCTCGCGGGCGCCGTCCGACGAGATCGCGCGCAGGCCGCTGGGCCCGGCGACGATCGCCACCGAGGCGCCGGCGCCGACCTCGCGCTGCAGGGTGGCGTCGAGGGAGCCGGCGGCGTCGCCACCGCCGGCGGCGTGGCCCACCGTCGGGCCCGCCGACGACGCGCCGCCGCAGGCCACGAGCGGCATCGCCGCGAGCAGGGTGGGAGCGAGGAGCGAGAGCGGGGCACGCCGGTTCATGGCGCGCATCCTAGCCGCGCGGGTCGGCGTTCGTCACGGCGGTGGTGGCCCCAGCCACCAGCGACCGGTGCCGACGTTGTCGAAGAAGGCGCTGCCGAACACCAGCGCCCGCCCAGCGGTGCGGTGGTACACCGCCGCGCGGCCGCCCTGGTAGGCGGCCGGCGGCTGCGGAGCGGCGATCCAGTCGACGCCGTCCCACGTGTACACGACGTCGCCGAGCATGGTCATGCGCTGCGACGCCGCGTCGTAGAAGGCCGCCGGCGACCAGCTCGGCGGCACCGTCGTCGGCGTACGCTGGGTCCAGGCGACGCCGTTCCAGGTCCAGGTGTCGGTGAGGAGATCGCCGCCGAACAGGACCAGCTCGCCGCGCAGCTCGTCGAAGCCAGCGCTCGTGAACGTGCGAGCGCTCGGCCTCGGGGTCACCACGTGCTCGCTCCAGGAGGTGCCGTCCCAGGTCCAGGTGTCGTTGAGGTTGCCGCTCTCGCCCTGACCGCCGAACATCACGATCTGGTCGCGGGCACGATCGGTGACGAGGGTGGTCCACCGGCGCGCGGGCGGCGCCGCCGCGAGGGCGTGGTCGGTCCAGGTGGCGCCGTCCCACCACCAGAACGCGGCGGAGTAGGTGCTGGTCTCGAGGCCGCCGAACAGGACCACGCGCTGGTTGACCGGGTCGTAGCCGAGCGCGGGGCCGCTGTTCACCGGCGGCGAGGTCACCGGCGTGTGCTCGATCCAGGTCGCGCCGTCCCAGGTCCAGGTGACGAGCGGCTGGTCGACGGCGCGATTGAGCACCAGCACGATCTCGTCGCGTAGCTCGTCGTACGCGATGGCCTGGGTGGCGGGCGTCGCGCCCGGCCCCGGCGCGAGCTGCTCGACCCAGGTACCACCGATGAGCGCCCACGAGCCGCCGTAGATCGTCGAGCTGCCGCGGCCGCCGCTGAGCAGCGGCGCGCCCAGGACCGGATCGAAGCTGAGGCTCGCCCCCGTGCGCGCCTGCGGTGACGTCGGGGGCGCGTCGTCGGTCCAGGCGGTGCCGTCCCAGCTCCAGGTATCGTCGACGTAGCCGATCACCGAGACGAAGCCGCCGAACAGCACGACGCGGCTCCGTGCGGGATCGTAGGTCATCGCGCCCGACGAGCGCGCGGTCGGACCGGTGGTGGCGCGCTGGGTCCAGGTCGCGCCATCCCAGGCCCAGGTGTCGCCGCGGTTGGTGGTGTTGGCGCCGCCAAACAGGATGGCCTCGCCACGGCCAGCGTCGAACGTCATCATCACCATCCGGCGCGCGGTCGGCCCGGCGACCACCTGCTGCGCCCACGCGGTGCCGTCCCAGGTCCAGGTGTCGCCCAGGTTGGCGCCGTCGTAGCCGCCGAAGAGGACCACCCGCTGGCGGACCTCGTCGTAGGTCATGCCGACGAAGGCGCGCGCGCTGGGGCCGGCCACGACGTGCTCGGTCCAGGTGGTGCCGTCCCAGGTCCAGGTGTCGCCGAGGTAGGCGTTGGTCGTGGTCTGGCCGCCGAAGAGCACCACCTGCGCGCGCGCGGCGTCGTAGGCGAGGCCTGGTGACTTGCGTGGGCCGGGGGTCACCGCCGGGGCGTGGAACGACCACTGCGCGCCGTCCCAGGTGAACAGCTCGCTCAGGTGGAAGCCGTTGAAGCCGTAGCCGCCGAAGTGCACCGTCTCGCCGCGGGCGGCGTCGTACACCTGCGCGCCCTCCGCGTGCGGCCACAGCCGCGGTCGCACCAGCTCGTCCCAGATCTCCACCGCGTGGGTGAACGCGTGGCTGGCCTGGCCGACGTTGCCGGCGGGGTCGGTCGCGGTGACGACGAAGGCGTGGTCGCCCAGCGCGAGGGCGCCGGTGGTGACCAGGCCGGCGCACGCCGTCGGCGCCGCCAGGTCGAGCGCGCACGCGGTGGTCGCGCTGGCGTCGTCGACGGTGAACCGGAAGCCGCCGACCGGGTTGGCGGTGCGCGGGCCCGGCGCCTGGGTGAAGGTGACCACCGGCGCGACGGTGTCGATGGTCCAGACGTGGCTGGCCGGCGACGGATCGGCGGTGCCGGCGGCGTTGGTCACCGCGACGGTGAAGGTGTGGGCGCCGTCGGCGAGCCCGGGGTAGGTCGTCGGCGAGGTGCAGGCGCTGGGCGCGGCGCCGTCGAGGCTGCACGCGAAGGTGGCGCCGACGCCGGCGGTCGGCGAGGAGAACGCGAAGGTGGCGTCGGCGTCGGCGACCAGCGCCGCCGGCGCGCCGTCGAGGACGGTGTCGGGCGTCGAGGTGTCGACGGTCCAGGTGATCTCGAGGGGCTCGGCCACCGGGTTACCGGCGGCGTCGACGGCGACGATGGTCACGGTGTGGACGCCGTCGGCGAGCGGGCCGATCGTCCACGGCGAGTCGCACGGCATCGGCGCGCCGCCGTCGAGGCTGCACTGGAAGGTGACGCCCGGCTCCGACGCCGAGAACACGAAGGTCGGCATGACCGTGTTGTCGAGGGCGCCCGGCGAGCTCACCAGGGTGATCGTCGGCGGCGTCACGTCGAGGCGCCAGGCGGCGGTCGCCGGCGTCGGATCGACCTCGCCGTCGTCGAGGGCGGTCGCGGCCACCGCGAAGGTGTGGTCGCCCTCGGCGAGGGCGCCCGGGCTCCACGGCGACGTGCACGGCACCGCGGCGCCGTCGTCGATCGTGCACGCGAAGGTCGCGTCGCGGGTGGCGTGGAACGCCAACGTCGGCGCGGCCTGGTTGGTCACCGCCGCCGGCGCCTCGTCGAGCACGGTCTCGAGCGGCACCGGGGTGAGCTCGCGCGCGTCGGGCAGGGCGGGGTCGTCGGCCTTGCACGCGCCGGCGGTGGCCGCGAGCGCGGCAGCGGCGAGCCCGGCCCGCCAGGAGGAGATCCCATGCGGTCGCATGCCCGGCAGCGTACGGCCCCAGCGTCGATGCCGCTGCGATCGTCGCCACGCGCACACCAGGTATTTTCGGTCTCGTCACTCTCGCCCGAGTGGACCCAGCCGCCGGCGCCTTCTACGATCGCGCTCGATGACACGAGCACCGGCCGGGGCGCTGGCCCTCCTCCTGCTCGGCGCGTGCGGCGTCAACCCGCCCGCCGACATCCACGGCGCCAGCGGCGACCTCGACGCCAGCGATCCGGCCTGCTTCATCTATCCCGCCGAGGGCTACGCCTCGATCTACCTCGACGACGACGCCACGCTCGAGGTGACCCTGCCGCCTGTGCCCGACGTGTGGGGCCGCGGTGGCGCGGTCTACGCCGAGCTCGACGACGACGCCTGCGCCTACGCGGTCGACCTCGGCGGGGTGCGGGTCCAGTACGGGTCCGAGGCCATCGGCGACCCCGACTGCGACCATTGCTCGACCCGGTACCGGGCGCTGTTCGTCGAGGGCCTCGTGGTGCCGGAGACCCGGGCCTGCTCCGGCGGCTTTGGCTGCGACGGCTCGGAGTGCCGCACCGTCGCGCCGGCCCGCGCCGACCGCTTCGCGGTCTGGTGCGACTCACCCGACGAGTTCGGCCTGTGAGGGCGCCGGCTCCTTCACGGCTCGTGCTGGTGGGGCTGCTCGGCCTCGCCGCGTGCGATGGCTGGCCCGACCTCGAGCCCAGCTCGACCGACACCCCGCTGGATCCGGATCTCGGGGTCGAGCTCGCGCGCACCCCGCGCAGCTTCCGGGTCGCCAGCGGCTTCGACGGCGGCGGCCGGTTGCTGGTGCTCTACGAGGATCGCGGCGCCGGCTGGAGCCTGCTCCGCGTCGATCCCGACTCCGGCGCGAGCGAACGCCTGACGCCGCCGCCCCTGGCCGTCGGCGACACCGTCGCGCCGATCCGCGCGATCGAGCCGGACGCGATCGGCTACGTGGTCATCCACGATGGCGTCGCCACGCCGTGGCTGCGCGACGGCGGCAGCTGGCGCGCCCTGCCGCCGGTGCCCACCGGCGAGGGCCCGGTCGACATCGGCGCGGCGCTGGCCCACGACGGCCGGGTCTACGTCGCCGAGGGGACGACCGCGTGGATGTGGACCGGCGATGCGTGGATCGAGCCGGTCGGGTCGAGCGCGCGGGTGGTGCTCGGCGGGTTCGACGCCACCACCCAGTGGATGGTGACCGCGCGCGACGAGGACGGCGCCCTGGCGGCGTACCCGGTGAGCCCGGCCGGCGTCGCCGGCGCGCCGGTGCTCGGGCCGGCGGTCGGGCCACCGGTGGGCGGCGCGCTCAACGGCTCGGCCAGCTCGTTCCAGCTCGTCGCCGGCGGCGCCGTGTACGTGGTCACGCCGACGGCGATCACCGCGGGTGATGGCGTCAGCGGCACCTTGTGGTCGACCCCGGGCTCGGCCACCACCCTGGTGTCGACCGAGAGCGACACCAGCTCGCCGTGGACGTTCGTCGTCGGCGGCGCGGTCGGCGAGGTCGCGGTGCCGACGGTGTCGCCGATGGTCGACTGCCCCACCTGCACGCCCCACCAGGTCAACTTCTACCAGGCGCGGCCCAGCGGCGACGCGTCGAGGCTGGCGCTGGTGATGGTCGACGCCGACGACGGCTACGCGGTGATGACGGTGCGGTTCTTCGACCTGCCGCTCGCCGTCGATCCGTTCGCGAGCTGATCCGCGACGCTCAGGTCGTCAGGAGCGCCCGCATCGTCTCGATGATCTGGCGCAGCCGCATGGGCTTGTCGAGGAACATGCTGGCGCCGGCGTCGAGCGCGGCGGCGCGCGCGGTGGCGCCGCCGGCGGACACCGCGATGATCGGCAACCGGGTGAGGCCGAGCTCGCCGCGGGTCTTCGCGATCACGGTGGGGCCGTCGACCACCGGCAGGTAGACGTCGACGATCATCGCGTCGAACGGCTCGCGCGCGAGCAGCTCGAGCGCGTCGCGGCCGTTGTCGGCGGTGCGGAACTGGAAGGCGAGCTCGCCGAAGCTGCGCCGGGTCGCGCCGCGCAGGCCGTCCTGGATGAGCGACGACACCAGCGGGTTGTCCTCGACCACGAGCACGCGGACCTGGCGCACCACCGCCTTGGGATCGCGGGCGGCGATGCGCTCGAACATCACCGCCAGCCGATCCCGGCTGGGGCCGGGCACGAACTCGATGCCGATGCCGGGCTCGGCCTCGGGCGCCGTCGGGTCGGCCGCGCCGCGCCGGGTCCAGCGGACCACGCCCTCGACCGCGATCGGCTCGACCAGCCCGGGGAACGACAGCACCAGCCGGATCGGCGCGCCGATCTCCATGGCCCGGGTGGTGCCGACGAAGATGCCGCCGGTCGACAGGTTCTCGGTGTAGTCGCCGAGGAAATCGTCGGCGCCCTCGTACTCGACCAGGAGCGTCACCGGCGCGCGCGGGGTGCGGCGCTTCTCGGTGCCGCCGCTGTCGTCGGGATCGTGCGAGCTGGTCATCGGGTACATCCGGCGCGCACCGCGACGCCGGCCGTCATGGTCGCCGATCGTCGTCGGGCTGGGCAACTTCCGTCGCGTCGCTGGCGAGCGGCACGATCACCCGGAACGTCGCGCCGGCGCCGGGGTCGCTCTCGACCTGGAGCTGGCCGCCGTGATCGCGCGCGATCTGCTGGCTGATGGCCAGGCCGAGCCCGGTGCCGCCGGCCTTGGTGGTGAAGAACGGATCGAAGAGCCGCGGCCGCAGGTCGGCGGGGATGCCCGGGCCGTCGTCGATGACCTCGATGGCCAGCCCGGCCTCGAGGCGCCGGGTCACCAGCCGGATGGTGCCGCCGGGGCGATCGGCGAGGGCCTCGGCGGCGTTGCGCACCAGGTTGATGAGGCACTGCCGGAGCTGGCCGGCGTCGATCGGCGCCGGCGGCAGGTCGGCGGCCAGCTCGAGCTCGAGGGCGACGCCGCGCGCGGTCAGCTCCTCGCGCAGGAACTCGGCGGTCGCGGTCACCAGCTCGCCGAGCGCCTGCGGGGCGGTGCGCGGCTTCGGCGCCCGGGCCAGCGCCAGGTAGTCCTCGGTGATGCCGGTGAGGCGATCGACCTCGCGGGTGATCGCCCGGCACAGCTCGCGCGCCTCCGGCGACGCCGCCAGGGCGTCGAGCTCGTCGCCGAGCAGCTCGGTGTTGAGCGCGATCGACGACAGCGGGTTGCGCACCTCGTGGGTGATCATCGCCGCCATCTTGCCGATCGCCGCCAGCCGCTCGGAGCGGACCAGCTCGCGCTGGCGCTCCTCGACGGCGTGCGCCATCGCGTTGAACTCGCGCGCGAGGTCGGCGACCTCGGCCGGGCCCCGCTCGTCGATGCGACCGCCGTGATCGCCGGCGCCGATGCGGCGGGCGCCCTCGCGCAGGCGCCGCAGCGGGCGCAGGGTCAGCGTCGCCCAGATCGTGATGAGCAGCCCGACGACGACCGCGCTCACCCCGAGCAAGATCGTGTACAGGCGCAGCCGCTCCTCGTTGTACTCGAGGTTCTTCGCGGTCGAGGTCACCGCCCGCTCCTGGTAGAGGGCGAGGTCGGTGGCCTGGGCGCTGAGGCTGCGCTCGTCGAGCTTGAGGGCGGCGAGGGCATCGCTCGCCAGGGCGCGATCCGGCGCCGCCGGTCCGGCCACGCCGTCGAGGGGCGGCGAGGTGAGCAGCGCCTGGTAGCGCGGCGCCAGCGCCTCGACCGCGAGGCGCAGGGCGTCGACCTGCTCCCGGGTGCGGTCGATCCGGCGCGCGTGGCGAGCCGGCACCGAACCCAGCTCACCGACGATGGTGGCGGCCTCGGCGAGCAGCCGGTCGCGCGCCCCGCGCAGCGAGCGCAGGCGCAGCTCGACCCGGCGCGGCGAGGCGTCGCCGGCGAGCTCGTCGGCGACGTACGAGCGCAGATCGTCCTGCTTGCGCGCGAGGTCCTTGGTGGTGAGCGCCAGCCGCAGGTAGCCGGTGCGGATGACGCCGATCTCGACGCCGACGTCGTCCATGTAGCGCACGATCAGCACCGTCGTGATCCCGAAGGTCACGATCAGCGCCGCGAACCCGAGCAGGATGCGCGCCGACAGGGTCCGCAGGGGCGCCGCCATGGCGCGAGCAGGGTAGCCGCAATCGCCGGCGGCGGCGCGGTGGGTGTCGGGCGCCACGTGGCCCCCACGCCGCCGCTTGGGCGGCGAGGCGAACCGTGTATAGTCGCGGCGACGCGTGCCGGGAGCTTCGTACCGATGAACCGCCTGCTTGTTTCCCTCTGCGTGGCCGCGCTGGGCGTGGTGCTCCTGGCCCCGGCGGCGCCGGCGCGCGCCGCCGGCAAGCCGCAGGTCGCGGTGCTCGGCCTCGAGGTCATCGACGACGGCACCGGGCTCGATCCGGCGCTCATCGGCCACGCCAAGGAGCTCACCGAGGCGCTGCGCCGACGGCCCAAGTCGGGCACCGGCCCCTACCAGCTCGCGGCCGGCTCCGAGCGCGACCTCGCCGAGCTCAAGTTCATCCGCAACTGCGAGAACGAGGCGTCCGACTGCATGGCGCAGATCGGCTCCGAGCTCGGGGTCGCGTTCCTCATCTACGGCAAGCTCGAGAAGCGCCCCGGCGGCGTGCAGGTGTCGCTCAAGCTGTTCGGCGTCGGCGGCAAGCAGGTGATGAAGAGCCTCAGCGAGCTCATCCCCACCGCGGAGACCACCTCCACCGAGCTCGAGCGCGCCAGCAAGGCGTTCTACGCCAAGCTCACCGGCGCCACCCTCGCCACCACCGTGTCGGTCAACGCCAACGTCCGGGTCGGCAAGGTCCTCGTCGACGGCGTCGCCAAGGCGGATCTGGTCGACGGCACCGCCCAGCTCACCGGGCTGGCCAACGGCCGCCGCGAGATCGCCATCGAGTCGCCGGGCTTCATCCTCGGCACCCAGGTGGTGACCGTGAAGTCCGGCGCCGATCTCGACCTGCACTTCACCCTCACCCGCGCCGGCGCGGGCGACCCGCTGCCCGGCATCGGCCCGGGCGGCAGCGGCGACGGGCCCGTCGACACCGGCGCTGGCGATCGGCCCGGCGGTGGCTATCGCGCCGCATTCTGGGGCTCGACGGTGGTCGCCGTCGCCAGCGCCGCGACCTGGATCTACGGGTACACCCAGCAGCAGGGCGCGCTCGATCGCCTCAAGCAGAACGAGTTCACCTGCCCGCCGAGCCCGGCCAACCAGGCGCGCGACGGCGCCGACTGCGACCTCGGCGAGAAGTGGGAGACCATCTCGTACTTCACCGTGCCGCTGACCTTCGTCGCCGGCGCGCTCGCGGGCTACACGTTCTACAAGGGCTACGTGGCCAGCTCGTCGGCGGACAAGCGCAGCGCCAGCGCCAAGCGCAAGGCGCGCGGCCCTGAGGTGGTGGTGGTGCCGACGGCGACGCCGCAGGGCGCCGGCGCCACCGTGCGCATCGACTTCTAGCCGGGGTGGGCGGGGTGCGGCGATCGGCGCGCGCGCTCGTCGCGGCGTCGGCGCTGGCGACGGCCGCCGCGCCCGCGCGCGCCGACGACGGCGAACTCACCGCGACCGTGTCGGCGTGGACCGGCGGCATGGAGAAGCGCCCCGGCGCGCTGGTGCGCGGGTGGCTCGAGGCCGACACCGCGGTGATGCCCGGGGCCCGGCGTCACCCGGCGCCGATGCTCGGGGTGCGCGGCGAGCTGCACCTGCGCGAGCGCGACGACGCCAACAGCTTCGCCGTCGAGGCGCGCGCCGGCGTCGGGCGGATCGGCACGGCGCGGCGGTGGCCGGTGACCGTGGCGGCCTACGGCCTGGTCCGGCACGTCCACGACGTGCGGGTGCGCAGCGAGCTGCCGAACCTGCGCTCCATCGTCGGCGTCGGCGTCGGCGGCGCGGTGTGGGCCGGGCCGTTCTTCACCCAGGTCGCGCTGGTGTTCTATCCCGGCGGCAACGACCACGACCTCGGCGACCTTCGGTTCGGCGGTGGGCTCGGCGATCGCGGCGGCGCCGAGGTGACCTTCGGCTCCGGCCTCGGCGGCGTGTACTTGGTCACCACCCTGCGCACGGACGCGGCGTGGGGGCTCGGCGCTGGCGCGGGGCTGGTGGTCCGCTTCGGCGCGCCGCGCGCGCGGGTCGGCGCCGATCAGGCGTCGTCGGCGGTCTCGGGCACCAGCCGCACCACCACCGACTTCGACGCCGGCGTGTTGGAGCCCACCGCCACCGCGCCGCGCGGCACCACCGCGTTGGCCTCGGGGAAGTAGCTCGCGCAGTTGCCGCGCGGCAGCTCGTGGGCGACGCAGCGGAAGCCCTCGGCGCGGCGGACCTGGCCGTCCCAGGTCGACTCGATCGTCACCAGCTGGCGCTCGACCAGGCCGAGCGCCTCCAGATCGTCGGGGTGCACGAACACGACCCGGCGCTCGCCGCGCACGCCACGGTAGCGATCGTCGAGGCCGTAGATCGTCGTGTTGTACTGGTCGTGCGAGCGGATGGTCATCATCCGCAGGTGCCCCGGCGGCAGGGTGAGGTCCGGCGGCGTCGAGATCGTGAAGCGGGCCCGGCCGCCCACGGCGGTGAAGCTGCGGTCGCGGGCGTCGTTGGGGAGCTGGAACCCGCCGGGCACCCGGACCCGGGCGGCGAAGTCGTCGAAGCCGGGGATGACCCGGCTGATGTGCGCGCGCACGCGATCGTAGTCAGCGGCGAGCTCGGCCCACGGCAGCACGTCGCCGAGCAGCGCGGCGCCCAGCGCGCACACGATCGCCGGCTCCGACCGCAGGTGCGGGCTCGCCGGCGGCAGCACCCCGCGCGAGGCGTGGACGATGCTCATCGAGTCCTCGACGGTGACGAACTGCTCGCCGCCGGCCTGGGCGTCGACCTCGCTGCGGGCCAGGCACGGCAGGATCAGCGCCCGCCGGCCCGGGTGCAGGTGGGTCCGGTTGAGCTTGGTCGACACGCTCGCGGTGATCGCGCAGCCCTCGAGGGCGGCCGCGGTGCCGTGGGTGTCGGGCGCCGCCGACAGGAAGTTGCCGCCCAGGCACACCAGCGCGCGCACGGTGCCGGCGTGCATCGCCTCGAGGGTGCCGACCACGTCGAGGCCACCGGCGCGCGGCGGCGCGAACCCGAACTCGGCGGCCAGCGCGTCGAGCAGCGCGGGCTTGGGGTGGTGATCGATGCCCATCGTGCGATCGCCTTGCACGTTGGAGTGCCCGCGCACCGGGCAGGCGCCGGCGCCGCGGCGACCGATGTTGCCGCGCAGGAGCAGCAGGTTGACCACCTCCTGGATGGTGGCGACGGCGTGGGCGTGCTGGGTGAGGCCCATCGCCCAGCACGCGATGGTGGCGTCGGCGGCCACGTAGCGATCGGCGGTGCGCCGCAGGGTCGCCTCGTCGATGCCGGCGCCGCGCACCAGGTCGGGCCAGGCCAGCGCGCGGACGTGCGCCGCCCACGCCGCGAAGCCCTCGGTGTGCTCGTCGAGAAACGCCTGGTCGAGCACGGTGCCGGGCGCGGCGTCCTCGCGCTCGAGCACGGCCTTGCCGATGGCGAGCAACGCCGCCAGGTCGCCGCCGATCTGCACCTGCACCACCTCGGCGGCCAGCGCCGTCGAGCGGCCGAGCAGCTCGAGCGGCGCCTGCGGGTGCGCGAACCGCGCGAGCCCGACCTCGCGCATCGGGTTGACGCTGACGATGGTGGCGCCGCGGCGCGCCGCCTCGCGCAGGGTCGACAGCATCCGCGGGTGGTTGGTGCCGGGGTTCTGGCCCAGCACCAGGATGAGATCGGCGTGGTCGAAGTCGTCGAGGCCGACCGAGCCCTTGCCGACGCCGAGGGTGGCGCCGAGCGCGGCGCCGCTCGACTCGTGGCACAGGTTCGAGCAATCGGGGAAGTTGTTGGTGCCCCACCAGCGGCCGACGAGCTGGTAGAGGAACGCGGCCTCGTTGCTGGTGCGGCCCGAGGTGTACAGCGCGGTGGCGGCGGGGCCGAGCGCGCGCAGCTCGTCGGCGAGCAGCGCGATGGCGGCGTCCCACGTGATCGGGTGGTAGCGCTCGCCGTCGACGTCGGCGTCGTAGAGCATCGGCTCGGTCAGGCGCCCGAGCTGGCCGAGCTCGAAGTCGGTGAGCGCGCGCAGCTCGGCGAGGGTGCGGCCGCCGACGACCTCGGGAGTGGCGCGCGCGGTGGTGGCCTCCTCGGCCAGCGCCTTGGCGCCGTTCTCGCAGAACTCGAAGCGGCTGCGATCGCCGGGCCCCGGCTCGGGCCACGCGCACCCGGGGCAGTCGAAGCCGTCGGCCTGGTTCATGTGCAGGAGCGTGCGGCCGCCGCGCACCAGGCCGGTGTCGCGGGCCAGGAAGCGCACCGTCGACGCCAGGGCGCCGAGGCCGCCGGCGGCGCGCGGCAGCGCGGCGAGCTCGACCTCGCCGAGGATCGGCGGCTTGCCGCGATCGGTCACCCCGGCACGCTAGCACGCGCGCCGGCGCCGCCCGGGGTCGACCCCGAGGCCGCGTCACGCATTCGTCACCCACGGCGGCCCCGGCGTCGTCGGCGAGCCGGTAGCCTCGACGGCGATGGCCACCGAGCTGACCCCGGCACACCGCGCGTGGCGCAAGAAGATCTTCGCCGCGACCTGGCTGTCGTACGTGGGCTTCTACTTCTGCCGCAAGCCGTTCTCGGCGGCCAAGGCCGGGCTCGGCGACGAGGCCGGCTGGAGCGCGACCACCCTCGGCAACATCTGGGCGGTCTACCTCCTGTCGTACGCCATCGGGCAGTTCCTGGCGTCGGCGATGGGCACCCGGCTGGGGCCGCGCCGCAACGTGCTCATCGGCATGGCGCTGTCGATCGGGGTCACCCTGGCGATGGGCGTGACCCTGTCGGCGCCGGTGATGGCCGGCCTGGTCGCCGTCAACGGCATCGCCCAGGCCACCGGCTGGTCCGGCAACGTCGGCACCATGGCGGCCTGGTACCACCGCCACGAGCGCGGCCGGGTGATGGGCCTGTGGTCGACCAACTTCACCATCGGCGCGCTCACCTCGGGCTGGGCGATGGCGTGGGTGCTGGGCATGCACGGCGACGGCGAGCCGGCGCCGTGGCGCTGGACCTTCTACGCCGGCGCCGCGGTGCTGAGCGTGGTGTGGGTGCAGTTCTACGTCTTCCAGCGCAACCGCCCCGAGGATCTGGGCCTGGCCCCCATCGACGATCCGGTCACCGCCGTCGACGAGAGCCAGGCGCCGGTGGCCGCCGAGGTCGGGCCGCGGGCGCTGTCGCGGGCGGCCTGGACCAACCTGATGCTGGTCGCCGGCTTCTACTTCTTCGCCAAGTTCATCCGCTACGCGGTGTGGTCGTGGGCGGCGTACTTCCTGGTGAAGAACTACGGCCTGTCGAGCGCGCGCGCCAACGCCTACTCGACGGCGTTCGACGTGATGGGCATCGCCGGCGTGTACTTCACCGGCTGGGCCTCGGACCGCCTGTTCGCGTCGCGGCGCGCCGAGATCTCGCTCATCATGATGCTCGGCATGGTGGCCTCGACCGGGGCGCTCATCGCCTTCGGCGACACCAACGTCACCGTGTTCGCGCTGCTGCTCGGCTGCGTCGGCTTCACCCTGTACGGCCCCGACGCGTTGCTCACCGGCGCCGGCGCGATGGACATCGGCGGGCGCCGCGCCGCCACCTTCGCCGCCGCGATCATCTCGGGCTTCGGCAGCCTCGGGCCGATCGTGCAGGAGCTGGTCATCGCCCGCATGTACGACGGCAAGGGCGGCGACCTCGGACCCGTGTTCGAGCTGCTCTTCGGCAGCGCCGCGATGGCGACGCTCTTCTGCGCGATCCTGGTGTGGCGCAACCGCCGCGGCGGCAGCGGCATCTGAGGCCTGCGCCCGAGCGATGCGGATCACGATCGCTCGGTCGGGACGCGGGCGAAATCCGTCGTTCCCCGGCGGCCATCTCCGGTACGCTCGACCGATGGAGACGATGGTGATCCGGGGGTGGGGCAGCGTGGTCATCGCGGTCTTGGTCGGGGCGTGTGACGCGGATCCGGCCGGCGTGGATGCGCCGCCCGCCGTCGACGCGCCCGCCGCTTCTGACGCCGCGCCTGCCGACGCGCCGCCGGCGACGATCGATCCGAGCCTGCTGGTGCCCGGCTGCTTCGTCGGCGGCGAGGCCCCGCAGCTCGATCTCGCGGCGCCGGTGCCCGGCTGGACCTGGAACGACCCGCACGTCGTCGCGTCGCCGGACGGCTACTGGATGTACGCCTCCGCGACCGACGCCTTCGTGTTTCCGGTCCGGCTCTACCGGCTGACCTCGCCCGATGGCGCGACCTGGAGCGCGGCGTCGGTGACGCTCGTGCTCGACGTCGCCGACGCTGGCGCCTGGGACGCCGGCGGCGTCGAGACCCCCGCGGTGGTGGCGTTCGCCGGCGCGTACCACCTGTTCTACACGGGCTACCAGACCCTCCCGACGGACCCCGCCCACACGGCCCTCGAGTTCCGCGTCGGCCACGCGGTCGCGACCGACGGCGAGACCTTCGCGCGCGTCGGCCCGCCGGTGATCGCGCCGAGCGGCGACGACGCCGACCCGACCAACGACTGGTACCAGTTCATCGTCGGTGAGCCCGCACCGGTCGTGCGCGACGGCCGCCTCGATCTGTACTTCACCGCGGTCGGGATTGACGCCGGCCTGGCATCGACGCTGCAGGTCATCGGCGTCGTCAGCACCACCGACGGCGTGACCTGGACCGCGCCGCAGCGGGTGCTGGCGCCGGACCAGGCGATCTACCCGCGCGGCGAGGGCTGGATCGGCTACTCGACGCCCAACGCGGCGGTCATCGGCGACGACGTGCACCTGTTCTTCGACGTGGCGTACCAGCCCACCGGGGACGCTCCGTACCAGCAGCTGCGGGTGCATCACGCGCGCTCCGCCGACGGCGCGACCGGGTGGATCCACGACTCGCTCGCGATCCGCGCCGCGGGTGACCACGCCTGGGCGACCGAGGAGGCGCGGTCGCCGCACGCACTGCTCGACGGGACATCGCTCCGGCTCTACTTCGCCGGTCATGAGCTTGATGGCACGCCGCCGGATCACTTCGCGATCGGCATGCTCACCTGCGACCTGACCGGTGCGGCGCCCTGAGCGCCGCCGCGGCGGATTCCGCACGGTCCCGGTGCGTTGATCGGGGCGGGGCCCCGGCGGCGCTGCGGCGGACGGGGGGCGAAGGCCCTGGACCACCGCGACGCTGCGCGCCCCGCACGAGGGCGCAGCGCTGCCGCGACGGCCCCGCGCGGCAGGTCACGACCAGCACGTGGCGGTAGGCCGGCGCCGCCGGGTCGAGCGGCTCGACCGGGGTATGATCCGTCGATGCGGACGACGGTCGTGCTGGTGGCGGGCGCAGCGCTGGCGCTGACGGCGTGCCTCGACGCGCAGGGCACCGTGTGCGGCGAGCTGGTGTGCGCCGCAGATCTGGTGTGCGTCGACGAGCGGGTGTGCGCGACGCCGGAGCAGCTCGACGCGTGCGTCGACGGCGACGGCCGCGCCCTGCCCGAGGGCGCGGCGTGCAGCGCGGGTGCTGGCACCGGCGTGTGCCGGGGCACGGTGTGCGTGACGCCGGTGTGCGGCGACGGGCTGGTCGAGGGCCCCGAGGCCTGCGACTGCGGCGCGCCCGACCTCGTGCTCGACGACGGCGCCTGCGGCGGCGCCCGCAACGGCGACGTCGGCGGCGCCCCGTGCCGGACCAGCTGCCAGCTCCCGCGCTGCGGCGACCAGCTGCTGGATCCCGGCGAGGAGTGCGACGACGGCAACCTCGACGCCGGTGATGGTTGCTCGTTCGCGTGCACCTTCGAGGTGTGCGGCAACGAGGTGGCCGACTTCGCCGCCGGCGAGCAGTGCGACGCCGGCGCCGGGCTGTCGGGCGATGGCTGCGCCTCGACCTGCGAGCTCGAGTTCGACGCGTGGACCCCGTGGACGGCGCCGGCGACGCCGCCCGCGCGGTCCGGCGCGGCGATGGCGTGGGACGCGGTCCGGCGCGAGCTGGTGCTGTTCGGCGGCGCCTCGACCAGCGTCGCGCTCGACGACACCTGGGCCTGGCGCGACGGTGGGTGGCAGCGGCTGCGCGTCACCGCCGCGCCGTCGCCGCGCCTCTACCACGCGATGGCCTACGCCGCCGACGTCGGCCAGCTCGTCCTGTTCGGCGGCGCCTCGCCGAGCGTTCCGCTCGACGACACCTGGGCCTTCGACGGCCTCACCTGGCGCGAGCTCGACGTCGGTGCGGTGCGGCCGCCCGCGCGGTACTCGCGCCTCGCGTACGACCCCGGGCTGGCGGCGGTGGTGCTGGTGGCGCCGGCGATCGGGGGCGCGACGCCGATGCCGGCGGAGACCTGGCAGCTCGCGTTCACCGAGGCGGGGCCGCGCTGGTCGCTGCAGGCCGACGCCGGCACCGGAGCGTGGACCCGCCCCGAGCTGGTCTACGACGCCGATCGCGGCGCCGTGGTGCTCTGGGATCGCGCGCTGCGCGAGACCTTCCAGTACGCCGGCGGCGCGTGGAGCGCCGTGCCCACCACCGGCTCGCCGCCGCCGGCGAGTATCCAGCCGGTGCCGCTGGTGCACGATCCGGCGAACCATCGGCTGGTGTACAACCCGGGCAACGGCTACCTCAACGGGACGTACACGCTGTCGCTCGCCGGCGCCTGGTCGTTGCTGGTGGTGTCGCCCAACCTGTCGCCGCAGCGGGCCTACCAGGCGGCGGGGTACGACGTCGCCACGGAGCGACTGGTGATCTTCGGTGGCCTGCGCCAGGTCGAGCCGGGCGGCGCGCTCGACGACACCTGGCTCGGCGCCGGCGACGGCTTCGTCGCGCCGCTCGCGAGCACGCGGCCGCGTTCGCCGGTCGCGGCGGTGGCGCGTTCGCGCGAGCGCGACGCCGTGGTCTTCGCCAACGTCGACGACTACGGCATCCTGCAGGCGCACCGGGGGTCCGGCGGGCGCGTGGTGACCACGACCTCGCTGGATCAACAGACCCATCGGCGATACCCCGCCGCGGCGTACGAAGCGACCACCGGCGCGGTGGTGCTCTACGGCGGCTTCAACCCCGAGCCCCAGGGCGGCGGGGTCTTCGCCGACACCTGGCGGTTCACCGGCGAGGACCTGGTCGCCACCCAGGTGCTCGGCCCGAGCCCGGGGCCACGCTCGCAGCACCTGCTGGTCACCGGGCCCGACGGGCGCGTGTACCTGCACGGCGGGAACGAGGCGGGCGCCGCCGAGACCTGGGTGCTCGACGGCGCCGGCTGGTCGGAGGTGAGGACGACGCCGACCTGTGTCGGGCCCGGTCGGCGACGGATGGCGGCCGCGCTCGATCCCGTGCGCGGCGTCGTGGTCGCCGTGGGCGGGGATCAGGGCACCGACGAGCCCGGCGGCGTGTACATCTTCGACGGCACCTGCTGGACCCGCCAGGAGGCGGTCGGCCTGGCGCTCGACGATCGCATCGCGCCAGGCTTCGCGTACCAGGCCACCCAGGGCTCGTTCGTGCTCGCCGGCGGCACCACGCCGAGCGGCCTGCCGCTCGGCGGTGGCGCGCGCCTGCGCTGGGACGGCGCGGCGTACGCGTGGGAGCCGCTGGTGGCCGCGAGCGAGCCAGCGCCCGAGATCGGCGAGGTGATGGTCGCTGCGCCCTGGGAGGGCGAGCTGTGGCGGTTCGGCGACGGCAAGGCGTCGTCGCTGGCGACCCGTTCGCCGTTCCCGGGCGAGTCGGTGGAGTGGTGCGATCGAGCCGACGACGTCGACGGCGACGGCCTGGTGGGCTGCGACGATCCCGACTGCTATTTCGCGTGCACGCCGACGATGGTGCCGGGCGCGCCGCCGGATCCCGACGGCCCGCGCTGCGGCGACGGCGTGTGCGACCTCGCGGTCGAGCGCGAGGGCGTGTGTCCCGCCGACTGCGCCGACGACGGCAGCCCCGCGTCGCCGTGCGACGGCGTGTGCGCACCGGTCTTCGATCCGGGCTCGGCGTGCGCGGCCGATTGCCCGGTGTGCGGCGATCTCGTGTGCGCCGGCGACGAGGCGACGACCTGCCCGATCGACGGCCCGCCGTGAGCCGGGCGCCGCGCGATCAGCCCGCGCGGCGGAAGGTCACCACCAGGACGTCGCGATACGCGGCCGCCGCCGGATCGAGCGGCTCGACCGGGGTGACGCCGTGGTGGACCCGGGCGTCGTCGACCAGCGCGGCGTCGAGCGGATCGGTGAGGGTGAAGCTGCCGAGCTCGGCGCCGGTCGGCGCGTGGATGGTGGTGGTGCCACGCGCGATGTTGTGGCGCGCGACGAGGAGCGCGAGCACGTGGTCGACGCCGTCGCGGTGGACGCCCTCGGGCGTCGGCCGGCCGGCGGCGTCGGCGCGCGCCTCGATGCGGAACTGGTGGACCTCGAGCTTCCACCGGCGCGCCGTCGGCGGCAGCGGCGCGAACCGCTGTCGGCTCCAGCGGATGAGCGTGGCCAGGCTGGCCGACGCGCCGACCACGTCGGTGATCGGCTCGAAGTGACGATCGACGCCGCCGTTGAGGCGGTTGTGCTCGTAGGCCTGGTGGTGCGGGCCGTGCGGCGCCCGGGTGAGCGCCTCGCCGTCGAGCAGGTAGCGCGCGTAGCGGCGGCGGCGATCGCGGCCGCCGTCGGCCATGTAGGCATCGACCGGCAGATCGTCCCAGCTCGCGGCGAAGGCGGCCCAGTCGTCGAGGGAGCCGTGGGCGCGCGCCTCGACGGCGGTGAGCGTCGCCGGCACGAACGCGAAGCCGTCGACCTCGAGGCTGGGGACTGCGTGCACGGCGCTACCCAACCGCGAACCGCGCGTCGCCGCAAGGGCCGCCTAGCGCTTCAGGGCGAACACGAAGCTCACCGTGCTGCAGGCCGGCACCGCGGCGCCGTCGAGGACGTACGGCCGGTAGCGCCAGGTGCGGACGCCGGCGAGCAGGCGCGCGTCATAGCCGGGCAGGCCGGTCGATCTCACGAGCGCGACGTCGGCCACCGCGCCGCGCGGATCGAGGCACAGGCGCACCAGGCCGGTGGCCTTGCCGGTGCCGGTGCGCGCCAGCGCGGTGAGGTCGGCGCCGTCGGGCACGATGTGGGTGTCGCCGGAGATCCGCAGCGCGCTGATGAGCGACGGCGGGATCACCGCGGGCGGCGGTGGCGTCGCCGGCGGCGCGATCACCGGCTGCGGCAACGGGGCCGCGCCATCGTCGCAGCCGAGGCCGGGCACGCAGCCGCCGCCACCATCGTCGCCCTCACCGGCGCCGTCGCCTTCGCCGGTGCCCTCGCCTTCACCGGTGCCGGTGCCGGTGCCGTCGCCGACGGTCGCGCTCGTCGTCGTCGTGGGCTCGGGCCGGGCTGGCCGCTCGGTCGGCTGCACCACGTCGCGCACCACCCGCGCCACCGGGCGCACCGCCGCCGGGATCGCCGCGCCGCCACCGGCGGCTCGCGCCGGCGCCAGGCCGAGCACCGCGCCGCCGCCCGACGGCAGCGCCAGCTTGTCGATGCGCCACATGCCGGCGACGGTGAGGCCGCCGAACAGGGCGACGTGGGCGGAGAACGACACGACCAGGAGGAGGCTGCGGGGCGTCATCTCGTCGGGAGCGCACCGGCGCGAGGATCGATCTACGCGCCCGCCTCACCTCGCATCGCGCGCCCGCGACCGCGCGCCTCACCTGCGACCGCGGCGCGCCGCGCCGGCCGCGACCACCCGCCGCGCCTCCGCCCGCCACCGCCCTGGCAAGATGGCGGCATGGCGGGACGAACGAGCTGGAAGGTCGCGCGGCACCAGCCGCTCCGCGAGCTGGCGCCGGGGCTGTGGACCCTCGAGGCCGAGCTCGACGGGCCCCCCATCGGCCGCCGCATGATCGTGGTCGCGCTCGCCGACGGCCGGCTGGTGCTCCACAGCGCGGTGTGCGCCGACGAGCCGACCATGGCGGCGCTCGCGCGCCTCGGCGAGATCGGGTTCGTGATCGTGCCCAACGGCTTTCACCGCCTCGACGCCGCCGCCTACAAGCACCGCTTTCCGCACGCGCTGATCCTGGCGACGCCGGTGGCGACCCGGCGGGTGGCGGCCAAGGTCGCCGTCGACGGTGGCCTGGGGCGGCTGCCCGCGGATCCGGCGCTAGGCTGGGAGCTCTTGCGCGGCGCGCCCGCCGAGGCGGTGTTTTTGCACCGCGGCCCCGGCGGCGTGACCGCCATCTTCAACGACGCGCTGTTCAACCTGCCGGACCGGCTGCCGGGCCTCGCCGGCAAGGTGGTCGGGCTGCTCGGCTCCACCGGCGGCCCCAAGGTCACCCGCATCGCCCGCCGCTTCCTGGTCCGCGATCCAGTGGCGCTGGCCGAGCAGTTCCGGGCCCTGGCCGCGCTGCCGGACCTGGTCCGGGCGGTGCCGGGGCACGGCGCCATCCTCGAGGGCGCCGCTGCCGCCGCCGGCCTGGAGCGGGCGGCCGACGGGCTCTCCGCGCGCTAGTACGCGATGTACGGGCCGCTGGCGCTCGCCGACGGCTCGACGTCGTCGGCGTCGTCGCCGACGGCGCCGTCGTCGATCACCGCCGGGGCCGACCCGCCCTGCAACACGAAGATCTTGAGCTGCGACGCGGGGATGCGCGCGTTGGGCGCGACCCGGCGCAGGATCGACAGGACGTTGCGCCCGATGTCGTCGACCTCGGTCACCGGGGTCCCGCCCTTGATGACCTTGCCCACCCACTTCTCCTCCTCGATCTCGAGGACGCGCAGGAAGTCGTCGCTCGAGCCGTCGAAGTACTTCTTGTCGCCGGGCTTCGACAGCGCGAGCCCCTCCCGGAGCTTGCTGTCGATGCGGGTGGCGAAGAAGAGGGAGCAGGCCTTGTCGAGCTTCATGGGATCACCGGGGCAGGGGCGGACGGGCTGGTTCGGGGACAAGGATTCGAACCTTGATACGCGGCATCAAAAACCGCTGTCCTACCATTAGACGATCCCCGAATCGCGACCCAGGGTAGCCGGCGGGCCCCGGCGGTGCCAGCCCCGGCCCGACCGCAATGCGCTGGGCGACGCGCTTGCGGGGACGCGACGGACCGATTAGTTTCTGCGGCCACTGGCGGGGTAGCTCAGGGGTAGAGCAGGGGTCTCATAAGCCCTTGGTCGGCAGTTCAAATCTGCCTCCCGCCACCAACACGACGGTCCCGGCGCGGCGCGCACGATGCGCGGCACGTGCGACGCGGCGAGCGCCAGCCGCGGCGTCGCCGCCGGCGAGCGCCGCCCGAGGTGTCGCCGCTGGCGAGCGCCGGCTATGGTGCGCGCATGGCTCCTCCCGGTGATGGTCCTCGGCTCGTGGTCCGGCAGCTGCGCAAGGGCGACCTGCGCGCGGTGCAGGAGATCCAGCGCAAGTGCTTCCCCGACATCGAGCCGTGGACCCGCGAGCAGCTCGAGAGCCAGATCGCGATCTTCCCCGAGGGCCAGCTCGTCGTCGAGATCGACGGCACCGTGGTCGCGACCTCGAGCTCGCTCATCGTCGACGAGGAGGACTTCGGCGCCTGGCACACGCTCAAGGACGTCAGCGACGGCGGCATGATCCGCAACCACGACGACGCCGGCGACACGCTCTACGGCATCGACATCGCGGTCGATCCGGCCCACCGCGGCGAGCGCCTGGCCCGGCGCCTGTACGAGGCGCGCAAGGCGCTGGTCGACCGTCGCAACCTGCGCGCGATCCTCATCGCCGGCCGGCTGCCGAACTACCACAAGCACGCCGCGACGATGTCCGCCGAGGAGTACGTCGGCCGGGTCGTGCGCAAGGAGCTCAAGGATCCGGTCATCACCGCGCAGCTCGCCAACGGCTTCTCGATCCGCGAGGTGCTGCCCGGCTACCTGCCCAGCGATCGCGAGTCGGTCGGCCACGCGGTGTTCATGGAGTGGCTCAACCCGGTGCACGAGCCGGCCTCCGCCGGTCGCAGCGTGCGCCACGTGCGGGTGGCGGCGGTGCAGTACCAGATGCGGACGATCACCGACTTCGAGTCGTTCGCCCAGCAGTGCGAGTTCTTCATCGACACCGCCTCCGAGTACCGGATGGACTTCCTGCTGTTCCCCGAGATGGTGACCAACCAGCTCCTGGCGCTGGTGCCGGCCGAGCGGCCGGGCGAGACCGCGCGTCGGCTCGACGAGTTCACCCCGCGCTACGTCGAGTTCTTCACCCGCATGACGATGAAGTACAACGTCAACATCATCGGCGGCAGCCACCTCACGGTGCAGGACGGCAAGCTCTACAACATCGCGTACCTGTTCCGCCGCGACGGCTCGATCGAGCGTCAGTACAAGCTGCACATCACGCCGTCGGAGGAGCGCTGGTGGGGGGTGTCGGCCGGCGACGAGGTCTGTGTGTTCGACACCGATCGCGGCAAGATCGTGATCCTCATCTGCTACGACGTGGAGTTCCCCGAGGCCACGCGCATCGCCGCCGCCAAGGGCGCCAACCTGTTGTTCGTGCCGTTCAACACCGACATCCGCTCGGGCTACATGCGGGTGCGGGCGTGCGCCCAGGCGCGCTGCATCGAGAACGGCATGTACGCGGTGCTGGCCGGGCCGGTCGGCAACCTGCCCTTCGTCGAGGGCGCCGACATCCACTACGGCCAGGCCTGCATCCTCACGCCGTCGGATCTGCACTTCGCGCGCGACGGCGTCGCCGAGGAGGCCACGCCCAACGTCGAGACCATGGTCCTGCACGAGCTCGACCTCGAGGTGCTGCGGCGCAACCGCCGGGCCGGCACCGTGCGGACCTGGCTCGATCGCCGCACCGACCTGTACAAGGTGCGCTGGACCGAGAAGGGCAAGCCGCGCGAGGTGTGAGCGCGCGGGTGGCGCCGGCCGCGGCTCAGCCGACCCAGGCGATGATCCAGGCGCGGACCTCGCCGTCGACGGTGACCTCGACGGTGTCACCGACCCGGCGGCCGAGCACCGCGCGCCCGACCGGCGAGGTCGGCGTGACCACCGAGAGGTGGCCGTCGCCGCCGGGGCCGGTGAGGCTCACGCCGGCGCCCGACGGCGCGAGGAAGAACGTCTTGCCCTCGCCGGTGTCCTCGTCCTCGACCTCGACCAGGGCGCCGAGCGCGATGGCCGCCTTCGACGCCAGCGGCTGCGGCCGGAACGCGGTGAGCGCGTCGATCTCGGCGAGGGCGCGCTGCGCGCGCTGGCCCTGGCCCTTGGCCAGCCGGCTCTGCTCGATGGCGACCCGGGCGTCTTCCTTCTTCTCCTGCGGGGTGGCGCCGTCGCGCGCCTCGGCGGCCGCGGCCTCGCTGGCCCGGAGCGCGACCTGGGCCGACACCGACAGCCGCTCGATCAGCTGATCGACGAGGAACTGCTTGTCCATCGCGCGATCGTCGACCGCCCCTGGCACGGTCGCAACAATTCGGCCGGCGGCGGGAAATTGCGCGGATCGGGGCGGCCGAGCGACACTCGACGTCCATGAAGGACCTGAGGTCTCGGTGGGGCGCGATGGTGGTGGTGGTGGGCGTGGTGAGCGCGGCGTGCGGCGGCGGTGGGCCTGGTCCCGGCTCGATCTCGGCGGCCGACGCCGAGGAGCTATGCGAGCGGCGCTGCACCGCCGAGCGCGCCTGCAACCCGAGCGAAGATCCGCTCGAGGCGTGCACCGCCGACTGCGCCGACGACCTGCGGGGCATCCGCGGCGACGTGTTCGAGGACTACGTCGACTGCGTCGAGGGCCTGGCCTGCGGCGCCAACGACGACGCCTGCGTCACCTGCACGCCGACCGCGGTGCACCGCGACTACGAAGCCCGGTGCCGGGCCAAGCTGCCGACCTGCGGGGTCGACGCCGAGGGCGTGGACGAGACCTGCACGGTCACCAGCGCGGGCGGCGAGCCGAGCTACGCCTGCATCCTCGGCACCGAGGTGATCGCCGACCTCATCGACTGCCTGGCCATCGCCGACTGCGAGCAGGCCGAGGCGTGCTTCGGCGCGGTGCTCGAGACCGTCGACATCTGAGCCACCGAGGCGGATTCGTCGTCGGCGCGGCGGCTAGCCGCGCCGCCAGGGCAGGCCGACGCGCCACCCGCGGCGCCGTGATCTCGCCGAGATCCACGGCCGGCGGGCTGGTCCGCGCCTTGCTGTAGGCAGCCGGCATGAACCGCCTGGCTACCGTGCTCGCCACCGCCGCCCTCGCGCTCCCCGCCGCCTTGCCGGCGTGCGTCGACGCCACCGACCCCTACGAGGGCGAGGAGGTCAAGGGCGAGGGGGGCAAGGCCGACTCCAGCGCGCTGGCGGTGTTCGTCGACGCCACCTTCACCGGCACCCTGCGCACCACCAGCTCGTGGAACGACGCGCAGACCGTCGAGGACCAGCTCCTGTACACGGTCGGCCTGCTCAACGGCTACGGCGCGGTCGCCCGCATCGATCGCGCCGAGGTGACCGACGTCAGCCGGCGCACCGTCACCGGCGGCCTCGAGCTCACCTACCAGGTGACCCTGCCCATCGCCTGGCCCAAGCGGACCCCGGTGCCCGCGACCCTCGAGATGCCGCTGCCGCGCGACCTGTCGCGCGCCGGGCAGGAGGCCTTCGCCGAGCGCTACGGCCACGACTGCGTCGACGCCGGCGCCCACGACGTCGACGCCGGCAGCATGTTCTATTACTACCGGCCGCGCGCGAGCCGGTGCGTGCTCGCCGACGCCGACGTCCACCGCGCCCAGGTCGCGCTGTCGCCGAGCCCGATCAACACCACCGGCAAGTTCCCCGAGTACGACAAGGTCTGGGAGGACGGCGTGCTCGAGGTGGTCGCCATCTTCGGCAAGTACGAGGACGGCGCCACCAGCGGCGACGCCGGCATCACCGGCTACAACACCTTCGTCAAGAGCGTGAAGACCGAGCTCGCCGGCACCACGCTGGTCACCGTCCTGGCGACCCTGCCGTCGTCGCCCGGCGTCGGCAGCACCCCGGACGTAAAACGAGCCAGCGCCACCCGCGCCGACGGCAAGCGGGTCCACGTGGCTATGGAGCGCACCGACAACGTCACCACCAGGCTGTCGCAGCCGGCGTTCCGCGAGCGCTACGAGCGGCTGTCGAGCCGCGCCGACCTCATCATCTACAACGGCCACGCCGGCCTCGGCACCAACGTGCGCGCGCTGGCCCAGGCCGGCGACTGGGTCCGCGGCCAGTACGTGGTCGTGTTCATGAACGGCTGCGACACCTACGCGTACATCGACGACGCCCTCAACGACGCCCACCGCGCGGTCAACCCCGACGACACCACCGGCACCAAGTACGTCGACATCGTCAACAACGCGATGCCGTCGTTCTTCCACTCGATGGCCGGCGCCAGCATGTCGCTGATGCGCGGCCTGCTCGGCTACGACGCGCCCAAGACCTACGAGCAGATCTTCGCCGGCGTCGACAGCTCGCAGGTCGTGCTGGTGACCGGCGAGCAGGACAACACCTTCGTGCCCGGCGGCGGCGACGCACCGGCCCCGGCGGCGTGGGCCGGCCTCGAGGCCAGCGGCACGATCGCCAAGAACGCCGAGGAGCGCTTCACCACGCCGACCCTGGCCGCCGGCACCTACCGGTTCGACATGACCGGGACCAAGGACGCCGACCTCTACGTCCGCGTCGGCGCCGCGCCGACCACGTCGACCTACGACTGCCGCCCGTACAAGAGCGGCTCGAACGAGAGCTGTGAGGTGACCCTGCCGCAGCCGACCACGCTGCACGTCATGGTCCGCGGCTACGCGGCGAGCTCGACCTACGAGCTCGTCGGCGCCCGGCGCTAGCGGCCCCGCCGCGGGCACGGCTGGCGTATCCTGCCGGCCGTGAGCCTGGCGCTTGGCATCGACCTCGGCACCACCAACTCGGTGGCCGCGGTGGCGACCCCCACCGGCGTCGAGTTCATCCTCGGTGGCCGCGGCGAGCGCGTCCACCCGTCGGTGGTGGCCTATCCGGCGACCGGCGGCATCGTCGTCGGCGCCGACGCCAAGGCGCACCGGCTCAACGGCCCCGAGCGGGTGGTGTCGTCGGCCAAGCGGCTCATCGGCCAGAACTTCCGGGCGCCGATAGTGCAGCTCGCGCTGACCGGCCTGCCGTACAAGGTCGAGGAGGGCGCCAACCAGCAGCCGGTGGTGGTCGTCGGCGGACGGCGGGTCACGGTGCCCGAGGTGTCGGCCCAGGTGCTCGGCCACCTCCGGCGCTGCGCCGAGCGCCAGCTCGCGACGCCGGTGACCCAGGCGGTGGTCACCGTGCCCGCCAACTTCACCGACGCCCAGCGTCAGGCCACCAAGGAGGCCGGGCGCCTGGCCGGCCTCGAGGTGCTGCGCCTCATCAACGAGCCGACCGCCGCCGCGCTGGCGTACGGCTTCGGCAAGCGCCTCGACGAGACCCTGTGCGTGTTCGACTTCGGCGGCGGCACGTTCGACGTGAGCCTCCTGCAGATCAAGCACGAGGTGTTCGAGGTGATCGCGTCGGACGGCGACTTCTTCCTCGGCGGCGACGATCTCGATCGCAGCGTCGCGGAGTTCCTCGCGGCCGAGATGAACCGCACCCTCGGCGTCGATCCGCGCGGCAACCCCGGCCTGATGATGCGGCTCACCCTGGCGGCCGAGGCGGTCAAGGTGCACCTCTCGGAGTTCGCGGTGGCCGAGGGGGAGATCGACGACCTCGACGCCGGCGACGGGCGGGTGTTCAAGCTGCCGTTCCGGCTCGCGCGCCGGCAGTTCGAGTCGATGATCAACGGCTACGTCGGCCGCACCATCGAGCTGTGCCGCAACGTGCTCGCCAGCGCCGGCCTGCAGCCGTCGCAGATCACCGACGTCCTGTGCGTCGGCGGCTCGACCCGGATCCCGCTGGTGCGGCAACGGCTCGCCGAGCTGTTCGGCAAGGCGCCGGCGATCCAGATCAACCCTGACGAGGTGGTGGCGCACGGCGCCGCCATCCAGGCCGGCAGCCTCACCGGGCAGCTCATCGAGGGCACCGGCATGGCCGCGCGCGACGCGGTGCCGACCGCGGCGACCTCGCCGCTGGATCCGGTGGTGGCCGCCGGCGGCGCCGCGGTGGCGACCGGCCCGCTGGTGCGGCCGCTGCTGCTCGACGTGGCGCCGGCCTCGCTCGGGCTGCAGACCGTCGGCGGCTACGTCGAGGTCGTGCTCGCCAAGAACGCGCCGATCCCGATCGAGCGCACCCGCGGGTTCTCGACCGCCAACGACGATCAGACCCGGGTCGCGATCGACTGCTGTCGCGGCGAGAGCCGGCGCTACGCCGACAACGAGCCGCTGGGCAGCCTCGAGCTGCTCGACCTGGCGCCGCGGCCGCGCGGCGAGGTGACCATCGACGTCACCTTCCGGATCGATCCCGACGGCATCCTGCACGTGCGCGCCGCCGACGCGGCGACCGGCGTGGCGCAGGCGACCCGGCTGAGCCTGCTGGGCGCGCCGACCGAGGACGAGCGACGTCGTCCGGGTGATCGAGGCGAGCCGTGACCTGGACCCGGCCGGCGCTGATGGCGTGGGTCGCGCGGATCGAGGCCGGGCGCGAGCACCTGACCCACTTCGAGGTGCTCGAGGTGGCGCCGACGGCGACCGCCGACGAGCTGCGCGCGGCGTTCCACCGCCTGGCCGCGGCGGCCCACCCCGATCTGCACCGCACGACCCTCGGCGCCGTCGAGGCCGAGCGGCTGATCCGCAGCTACTCGCTGGTCAGCCTCGCCTACGCCACCCTGCGCGATCCGATCGCGCGGGAGCGCTACCGCGCCGAGCTCGCGGCGCGGCCGCGGTCGTCGATCAGCGCCGCCGCGGGCCGCGCGCGCCAGCACGGCGCCGAGCGCGGCACGCGCGGCGACGCCGAGCGCGCCGCCGACGGTGGCGCGGACCACGACCACGAGCGCGGCACGCCCGGCGACGCCGAGCGCGCCGCCGACGGTGGCGCGGACCACGACCACGAGCGCGGCACCGCCGGGCGAGCCCGCGCGGACCAGGACGCAGAGCGCGGGCCCGCCGACGTCGCGGCCGCGCGCGGTCAGCCTGCCCGGCGGCGGCCGGCTGGCGTTCCGGTCGGGTCGGATCACCGGCCTCGAGTTGTCGGGATCCGCGACCGAGCCCGCGGTGCCGCGCACCCGGACCGGCGATCCGTCGTCGGCGTCGACCACGCCGCCCGCGTCGTCGCCCGCGCCGGCGTCGTCGACGACGCCACCTGCGACCGCCGCGCCGCCGACCGCGGGCTGCGGTGGCGCGCCGACGGTGGCGACCACGCCGCCGCCATCGCGGCCCGGCCGCGCATCGGCCTCCGGGGCGTCGCCCGCGACCTGGCGGCGGCGGCGGCGCGCGCGCAGACCTACCGCCGAAAGGGCGAGGCCGCGTGGCGCGCCGGCGACCTCGGCGCCGCGCTGTTCAACCTGCGCCTGGCGGTGGCCGCGGCGCCCGGCGATCCGGAGCTGCGAGCGGCGCTGGCGCAGATCGAGGCCGAGATGGCCGGCCGCGGCTAGCTGGTCCGCATCGCGACGGCCCACGCGCCTCAGCCGAAGCAGGCGAACAGCGGCTCGCACACCGCCGGCAGCGACTCGGCGCACAGGTCGGCGTTCACCGCCTCGAGGCAGGCCTCGTACTGCCCGACCGTGGCCATGCAGTCGGTCGGCACCGGGTCGGCCATGATCGCCGCCGCGCTGCAGTCCGCCGGGTCCTCGGGCTCGATGGTCTCGCCCCCGCACATGAAGGGCTCCGTCGGCTGCTGGTCGTTGGTCCACTCGCAGAGCTCCATCTGCTCGGAGATGGACAGCGAGCCGATGGTCTTGCTGGAGTCGACGCCAGAGCTGCCGCCGTCACCACCGCAGGCGGCGGCGAGGCAGGTGGTGAGGGACAGGAGGAGAACGCGAGTGGTGCGGTTCATGGTGGAAGATGGTCGCGCACGCCGCGGGCCACCTCAACTTCGTGGCATGGCGACTCGCGACCGCCGTGCGCCGGCGCACGGCGGGCCTCACCGAGCGCGGCGCTGGCGGCGGCATACGCTCACGGCGTGCGGGTGAGCGTGACCACGTCGTCGCCGTCGCCGAGCAGGAGGGTGCCGTCGTCGAGGGCGGCCAGGCCGATGGTGGCGTCGAGCGCGGTGGCGCCGGCGCCGCCCTCGATCGAGCCGAACTCGTAGGCGTAGGCGCCGGTGTCGGCGTCGAACACCACGACACGGGCGTTGTTGGGATCGGCGACGAACACGTCGCCCGCCGCCGACACCGTGACGTTGATCGGATGCAGGAGCTGCCCCGGGCCGCGGCCGAAGCCGCCCATGGTGCGCACGTGGGTGAGGGTCCGGGCGTCGTAGTCGGGGTGCAGGCGCTGCACGCGGTGGTTGTCGGTGTCGACGACGTAGAGGTCGCCGTCGGGCCCGCGCGCCAGGCCGGTGGGCATCGCGAACTGGCCGGGCCCGGTGCCGTGGGCGCCGGTCTCGAACCGCAACACCGGCAGGTCGTGGCGCTGCTGCCAGGTGCCGTGCAGGTTGCGCTGCACCGTCGGCCGACTCGCCGCGGCCATGGCCGCCACCGACGGGCTCGCCACGATCGCGGCCTCGACCTCGGCCCAGCTCGCCGCCGCCCACCTCACCTGCGCGCCGCCGCCGACCTCGGTCAAGAGGCCGAGATCGACGAGCTCATCGACGAGCGCCGCGACCAGCGCATGATCGGCCGCGCGCACGCGGCTGGTGGCGAGGTCGGCTCGGGTCATCGCGCCGTTGGGGCTGGTGGTGTCGTGGATGTCGTAGATGCGCAGGCGGTTGTCGAGGCTGCTGGTCACCACCAGCATGCCGGCGGCCTCGTCGACGGCGACGCCGCCAGGCCACGCCAGCCCGCTGGCGAACTGCTGATCGGCGTACGACGACAGCCAGCCCGCCGGCACGCCGCCGCTCAGGGCCTGCCAGCCCACGCTGTCGTCGCGCCGGGCCTGGTAGTCCCACACCCGCACCTGGCCGTAGCCACCGACGGCGCCGGCGCCGCCGGCGAGCAGGCCGTTGGTCGCGTACAGCTTGCCGCGGCTGCGATCGAGGGCGATCGCGCCGGGGAAGTCGAAGTAGTCCCAGAACAGGCCCCAGCTGTGGTTCTCGGCGACGCCGGTCGAGGACGGCGGCTGCACGATCACGCTGCACACCGGGTAGCGCGCGGCGTAGACGTAGCCGTCGTCGTCGGCGGCGAGGCCGTAGGCCGGGCTGGTGCCGTAGCTGGCGCCGCTCGCGTAGTTGGCGACCCGGCGGGTCACCGCGTAGCCGGGCAGCGCCGGCGCCGCCGTCGGCGTCGGCCACACCACCGGCACCTCGTCGGCCCAGGTCACAGCCGGCGTCTCGCCGATCGCGCGCAGCTCCGTGCGCCCGACGCCGGGCACCTGCGGCGGCCGCACCAGCCCGACCGCGCGCGCGCCGACGAAGCCGAGCCCGACCACGTCGAGCGTCTCGCCGGTGGCGTACGCCAGGGCCGGCGAGCTCCAGGTGCCGTCGGCAGCGTGCCGCCGTTGCTCGACCCGGAGCCCGTCGCGGCTCGACAGCACCCAGGTGCTGCCGTCGGGCGCCGCCGCCACCGCCACCCCGCGGTCGCGCACGGCGGGGCCGAGCGCCGCCGTCGTGAAGCTGGCCGCGGCAGCGTCGTAGCGCACGCTGCGCAGGGTGCCGCCGTCGACGAACACCGCGAGGGCATCGCCGCCAGGCAGCGCGCGCAGGGTCAGGGTGGTGCCGAGGGTGACCGGCGCGCCGGTGAGGCTCGGGATCGCGCCGAGGTAGCCGGACGCGGACGCGTCGCTCCAGCTCGCGCCACCCCAGTACTCCCAGGTCGCGCTGGCGCCGCGGTACCGGGCGGCGCCGAGAACGGTCAGGTTGCTGGCGGTGTCGGTGAGGGTGAACAAGGTGAGGAAGTCGCGACCGCCCGGCAGGTGCACCACCCGCGCCTGGTCGAAGCGATACGCGGTGAGCGAGGAGCCGGCGTCGAGGACGAACGCCTTGCGCGAGGCGTCGTGGTCGTTGACGTTGGGCCAGCTCGCGTCGACGTGCCAGCCACCGACGGTGCCCGGCTCGCGGTGCCAGCGCCGCCAGCGCTGCGCGGCATCGGTGAGATCGAGCCGGGCCGCCGCGAGCTGCGACTGGTAGTTCGAGATCGCGAAGCCGATGCGACCGACCACGAGGCCCTCCCGCTCGACGGGATCGTAGGCGAAGCCGGCGGCGGCCGAGCCGGTGCCGTTCCAGCTGTAGATGAGCGGCGCCGACAGGTACGGATCGTCGGCGGTGCCGCCGTTCCAGGTCGACCAGCGCTGGCCGTCGAAGACCACGTTGGTCGGCACCCCGTGGGAGTCCATGATCTGGTCGCCGACGCGGAAGCCCTGCTGGGCGACGCCGATGAGGCCGTCGGCGATGGTCGGGTGCGGGTACAGCTCGAGGGTGCCCCACGCGTTGTGCGCGTGCTCGATCACCATCGGCGTGACGTCGTCGCCGCCGCGCCAGCCGGTCGGGGTGAGGTACTGCCAGGCCCCGGCTGGCGTGACCCGCCCGAGGTAGCGGCCGAGGCGCTCACCGCGCCCGGAGAACGCCAGGCTGCCGTCGGCGAGCTGCACCGTCGAGATCTCGCCGTAGGCGACGCGACCGCCGGGCGGCGGATCGAGCGGGGCGCCGCCGTTGAGCAGGTCCCAGGTGAAGGTGTTGTCGTGGCCGGACACGTCGACCTCGACGCTGATGCGGTCGGTGTGGCCGTCGCCGTCGTCGACCTCGACCACGAAGGCGTCGGGACCGGCGTAGCCGGCGACCGGCGCGTAGCCGATCTCGACGGCGGCGCCCGAGGAGCTCGGCGCGCCGCGCAGCACCGCGGCGGTGCCGTGGGCGGGCGCGGTGGCGATGGTCCAGGCCAGCGACGCCGGCCCGGCGTCGGCGTCGATGGCGTCGAGCTCGAGGCTGTTGAACGGGCCGGTGAGCGTGGAGTCCTCGTCGACGTGCAGCGTCGTGGTGTCGCCTTGCGAGATGTACACCGCGCCGGCGTCGAGCACGTCGAGCAGGTACTCGACCTGACCCCAGGCGCCGGTGGCCGGGTCGTGCAGCGACACCGCGAGCCGCCACGGGCTGGCGGCGGCGACCCCGGCGACGGTCGGGCCGAACACGAACCCGAGGCTCGAGAGGAACGACAGCGGGTACACCACGTACTCCGGCGGCAGCTCGCCGGCGACCAGCGCCAGCTCGAGATCTCCCGGCGGCAGCTCGAGCAGGGTCGAGCTCTGCTCGCCCTCGCGGATCGGCGTCGGCAGGCGGCCGCCGACCGCCTCGAGCGGCGCCACGCCGGCGGGGTTGACGTGCAGCGCCAGCGCGGTGTCGGCGCCCACGCCGTCGGCGTCGATCACCCGCACCACCAGCGGGTAAGCGCCGGGCGTGGCCGCCTCGGTCACCGTGCCGGCGATGGTCGCGGTCGCGCCGGTCGCGGTCAGGGTCAGGCCGTCGGGCAGGTCGCCGGCGACGAGCGACCAGGTCGTGCCGGCGCCGCCGCCGACGGTGTCGAGGGTGGCGCCGTAGCTCGCGCCGACCTCGGCGATCGGCAGGGTCCGGTCGACGAGGTCGAGCGGTGCCGGCGCGTCGGGCGGCCACCGCGCCGACGTCGAGGGTCGCGATCGTGCCCACCGCGTCGGTCACCTGCACCACGACGCGGGCGCGCTGGCGACGGCCGCCGTCGGCCGCCCGGCGATCACCGCGCGCGCGAGGCCCGGGTGCGGCAACACCCGCAGCCCGGGTGCCGGCGCCCCGGCCTCGGCGAAGATCTGGTAGGGCGGGGTGCCGCCGTCGACGCCGACCGAGCGCGCGTACGGCTGGTCGACCTGGCCGGGCGGCAGCAGCACGTCGGCCACCACCGGCGGCACCGCGCCGGCGGCGTTGACGTGGACGATGAACTCGCGCTCGGCGACGACGCCCGACGGCTCGCGCACCCGCAGGCGCACCGGCGACGAGCCGGCGGCCGACGGCGTGCCGGTGAGGGTCGCGGTCACGCCGTCGCTGCCGAGGGTGAGCCCCGGCGGCAGGACGCCGTCGGCGAGCTCCCAGGTCAGCGGCGCCTCGCGGGCGTGGGCGGCGGCGATGGTCGCGGCGTAGGCGGTGCCGACCTCGCCCACCGGCAGGCCATCGAGGACGATCGCCAGGGTCGGCGCCACCGTGACCGCCACGGTGACGAGATCGGACAGGCCGTCGCCGTCGGTGACCTGCACCTCGAAGGCGTCGGCGCCGACGAAGCCCGCGGTCGGCGCGTAGCGCACCGTCACCGGCGCGCCGGGCAAGGTCTCGTCGTCGTCGAGCGAGGCCTCGCCGTGCGCGGGCGCCTGCGCCAGCCGCCAGCCCAGCGGCGCGAGGTCGTCGTCGACGGCGCTCAGCGTCACCGCGTTGAAGGCGTCGTCCGCCGACGAGCCGGCGCGCACCTCGAGGTCGAGCGCGTCGCCCTGTTCGATCACCGGCGCCATCGGCGCGGCGGCGTCGGGCGGTGAGCCGCCGTCGGGGCCTGAACTCGCATCGAAGACGCACGCGCTCGCCGAGGCGAGCAGCGCGCAGGTGAAGAGGGCTCGGAGGCGATGCGTCGTCACCCGTCGACGAAATGCAGGGCATGTGCCCGCGCGGCGATCGCGCCGCACGGCGCGTGCGCGGCGATCGCCGCTCAAGATTCTGACGGCGGCGCGGCCAGCGGACCTGCCGGCGCCGCCGCGGGGGCGCGCGACCGACGGCGGTTCGGCGTGAGCGAGTGCTCACGCTGGCCCGATGCGGTAGCGTCCCGGCATGCCTCGCGCGCTCCTCGCTCCGACCGCCGTGGTCCTGCTCGCCTGCGGCGGCGGCGACCCAGGCCAGCTCCCCGTCACCCCGGTGCCCATGTCGACCTCACCCGCCGATGTCTCCGACGCCACCCCGACGCCGCCCCGGCCCTGGCCCGCGACCCGTCGCGAGGCCATCGTCGACACCCTGCACGGGGTCGCCGTCGCCGATCCGTACCGCTGGCTCGAGGACGAGCGCGCGCCCGAGGTCCAGGCCTGGATGACCGCGCAGGACGCCTACGCCCGCGCCGAGCTCGCCAAGCTGCTCGGCCGCGACGCCTGGCGCGGCTGCGCGAGGTCTTCACGATTTTCGATCTCGGCGCCCGAGCACCGCGGCGGCGGCCGCTACTTCTAGCATCGGCGCTACTCGCCTGATCGCGAGAAGTCGATCGTGTACTGGAAGGCCGGGGCCGGCGGCGCCGAGCGTGTTGCTCAGACCCTGAACGAAGTTGAGCAATTTGACGGCACCGTCGGCCTCAAGGCTGCGGCCCAACCACCAGCACGCTGGTCGCCTACAGCGTCTCGGAGAACAACGCCGACGAGACGACCACCGGAAGGTCCCCAGGTCGCCACTGGCAAGGAGCTGGCCGACGCCATCGCCGGCACCAAGTACGCCGACGTCGCCCGACGGCAAGGGCTTTACTACATCGTGGGTGCCGGTGATACACCGCGGTCCCGGTGGCCGAGCGCCCGGCCACGCCGAGCTGCGCTTCCACGCGCTGGGCGCCGACCCCGCCAAGGACGCGATCGTCCACCCGGCCACCGGCGACGCCGAGACCTTCCTCGCGGCGCAGGTCCCAACACGGCCACTGGCTCCTGGTCGCGGTCCAGCACGGCTGGAACAGCAGCACTGGGTACTCAAGGATCCGCGCTGCGCGGCGCCGCCCTGCAGCCGCTGGTGGTGTGTCGACGCCAACTCAGCGTCTACCCCTCGGCGACAAGCCGCATGTCCACACTGTCGCACTGGCGGCGCTGGCGCTATCAGGTGTTCCGGGTCGATCTCGAAGACGCCGGCGCGCGACCGCTGGAAGCTGATCGTGCCGAGATAGACGCCACCCGATATGCTGGTGGTGGGCGAGCACCTGGTGCCGTACCTGCGCCGCGCCGCCAGCGAGACCCGGTGCACACCCTCGACGGCACGCTGGTGCGCAAGGTCGCCGCGCCGCCGCTGGGCACCTCCGGCGGCCATGCGTCCCGACGAGGACACCGGCTACTGGCTATTCTCGGTCGTTCACCGAGCCGTCGGTGATCCGAGACCTCGATCAAGACCGCGGGTCACCGAGTGGGCCCGGGTCACCCTGCCCATCGACACCAGCGCCTTCGTCGCCGAGCAGGTGTTCTACCCGTCGAAGGACGGCACCGAGATCTCGATGTTCATCATCCACGGCAAGGACGTCGCCAAGGACGGCACCGCGCCGACCATCCTCTACGGCTACGGCGGCTTCAACGTGAGCCTCACGCCGGGGTTCTCGTCGTCGCGCGCGGTCTGGCTCGAGCAGGGCGGCGTCTACGCGATCCCCAACCTGCGCGGCGGTGGCGAGTACGGCGAGGACTGGCACAAGGGCGGCATGCTGCTCGCCAAGCAGAACGTGTTCGACGACTTCCTCGCGGCGGCGCGCTACCTCATCGCCGAGGGCTGGACCTCGCCGCCGCACCTGGCCATCCACGGCGGCTCCAACGGCGGCCTGCTCGTCGGCGCCGCCATGACCCAGGCCCCGGAGCTCTTCGGCGCGGTGGTGTGCGCGGTGCCGCTGCTCGACATGGTCCGCTACCACCTGTTCGGCTCCGGCAAGACCTGGGTGCCGGAGTACGGCTCGGCCGAGGATCCGGCGCAGTTCGCCGCGCTCCACGCCTACTCGCCGTACCACCGCGTCGTCGACGGGGTGCGCTACCCGGCGCTGCTGATGGACGCCGCCGACCACGACGACCGGGTCGACCCGATGCACGCGCGCAAGTTCGTGGCCGCCGTGCAGCACGCCACCGGCGGCGACGCCCCGGTGTGGCTGCGCATCGAGCGCAACGCCGGCCACGGCGGCGCCGACCAGGTCAAGGCCGCGGTCGAGCGCACCACCGACATGTTCGCGATGCTGCTGGCCCGGCTGCGCTGAGCCATCACCGGGCCCGGGTGTGGGCGCCGCCACGCCCGCGACGCTGCCGGCGGGCGCGCCGGCAGCCACGGTGATATCACCCCGGCATGCGCGCCCTCGTGTCGCTCCTGCTCGCCGCGGCCCCGCTCCTCGCGGCGTGCCCGAGCACCCACCACCCCAACCCGGCGCCGGACCTCACCGTCGCCGAGCTGCTCGGCACGCTCGGCGAGCGGCGCTCGCTGGCGCAGTCGTTCCGCAGCGACAGCGTGATGGACTACTGGCTCGGTAGCGATCGGGTGAAGGGCACGGTCAAGGTGATGGGCACCCCCGGGGCCAAGGTCCGCTTCAATGCGCTCGATCCCGCCGACAACGTCCTGGCCGACCTGGCGTGCGACGGCTACGGCTTCGTGTACGTCGATCGTCGCAACAACTGCGTGATGACCGGGCCGTGCAACCAGGCGTCGATCGCGCAGCTGTTGCGGGTGGCGCTGTCGCCCGACGACTTCTTCTACCTGGCGCTCGGCTCGACCCCGGTGCTCGCCGACGCCCAGGCGACGATGACCTGGGACGCCGACAAGGGCTACCAGCGGGTCGAGCTGGCCGGCGTCGGGGGCAGCCAGAGCATCGTCCTCGACGGCCGCGACGCCACCTGGGACGTGCTCAAGAGCGAGCTGCGCCGCCCCGACGGCGAGATCGTGTGGTCGGTGACCAACACCGACTTCGAGGCGGTGACCGACGACGCCGGCGTCGCCCTGCGGATGCCGGGCAAGACCCGCTTCCGCTCGCCCGACGAGAAGGCCGACCTGCTCATCGACTGGAAGTCGCGCGACGTCAACGTGACGTTGCCCGAGGCGGCCTTCACCCTCGAGCCGCCGCCGGGCCTGGCGACGTGCCAGGCCGCGCGCTGACCGTCACCACCACCAGTACAGCTCGTCGGCCTGGTAGCCCGGCAGCGGCTGGGCGGTGACCAGCGCCAGGTCGGCGGTGGTGTGCACGGTGATGGCCTTGTCGCTGATGGCGTAGAGGTAGTCGCCCATGAAGATGCTGCGGCGGATGTCGACGTTGGCCCACCAGGTGTCGGCGTCGGCCTGGTAGTAGGCGCTGTGATCGATGGCGCCGCGCCGGCGCAGGTCGCCGGCCGGGTCGACCTCGATCACCTCGAGGCGCGAGAGGTAGTCCCAGGTGTAGTTGCCGTCGCCGTCGACGTGCTCGCGGTACGACGACTGCGGCACCGCGAGCAGCCCGGCCGGCGCCCAGTACTGGAACGCCTTGTGCTGCCACAGCGCCTCCGACCAGCCCCAGCCGCCCTCGAGGGCGAGGGGCAGCGCCTCGACGAGCGCCGGCGCCGCTGGATCGGCGACGTCGAACAGCGACACCGTGGTCTGCCAGTTGGCGCCGGTCTCGTCGCCACCGACGCCGATCGACAGCAGCCGATCGCCGGCGAGGGGGTGCAGGTAGGTCGAGAAGCCCGGCACCTCGAGGCCGCCGACGACCCGCGGGTCGGTCGGGTCCGACAGGTCGAGGGTCCACAGCGGATCGGTCTGCTCGAAGGTCACCAGGTAGCCGACGTCACCGAGGAACCGCGCGCTCATGATCTGCTCGCCGGGCGCCAGCTCGTGCAGGTGGCCGACCACGTCGTAGCCCTCGGCGCCGGGCGCCAGCACCCAGACGTGGTTGTCGGGCTCGGGCGGGGTCTCGTCCCACCAGCGGCCCCACAGGTTGGTGGTGGTCGCCAGCCGGATGTCGCCGTCCTCCTCGTCGATCGCGAACTGGTTGATCAGGTAGCCCTCGACCCGGCCCGAGCCGAGGTAGGCGGTCTGCCCGGCGGTGCCGATGTCGAACACGTGCACGTTGAGGTGCTCGGGATCGTCGACGTAGTTCCAGTACCACCACCAGTCGTGGGCCGCCTCGGCGAGCACTAGCGTGTCCGTCGAGGCGTAGACCGTGCCCCAGTTGGAGATCACGTGGTCGGCGTCCCACGCCACCTCGCCGCCGGAGAGGTCGAGCGACAGGATCGAGGTCACCCCGCGGGCGTGGCTGTCGGTCGGCCGGTAGAACGACTGGCACGACGCGGTGGTCAGGCTGTTCGAGGAGAACGCGCCCTCGGGCGTGCGCACGTAGAGCTGCGGCACGAAGTCGTCGAGGGTCATCTGCCGGATGCGGGTGCGCGCGAAGGCCTTGGTGGCGGCGACGTCGCCGTCGGTGGCGGCGAAGACCTGCCACCAGTCCCACAGGGCCGGCTGATCGAACCAGGCGTAGCCGGCGAGCCGGATCGAGCCGTCGTGCTCGCGCGCGGTCTGGTAGTAGCCCTCGTAGAACACCTCGTCGACGAGCGCCGGCGCGGTGCGGTCGGCGACGTCGAGCACGGTCACCTTGGTCAGCGCGTTCGACCGCCACCACCAGCCGACGTCGTCGGCCTCGAAGCCGACCAGGTCGCGCAGCGGGTGATCCTCGGGCAGCGCCTCGACGTAGATCGTCGAGAACACCACCGCGCGATCGCCGTCGAGCAGCATCTCGATCGGGTAGCCCTCGATGGTGGTCTCGCTCTCGGGTACGAGCTGCCCGAACTCGGGCACGCCGAGGATGTGCAGCCGGTTGCCGTTGAGGGCGTAGAGGTGGTAGCCGTCGGTCTTCACCAGGTCGGCCTCGTCGACGCCGGCCTCCTGGTTGTTGGTGCCGGAGTAGTCGACGCCCTCCTGGCGACCGCCGCCATCACCACCGCTCGAGTCCTCGCCGCCGGCCAGCGGTGGCCCGCCTCCACCGCCGCCGTCGTGGGCGCGATCGATGGCGAGCTCGACCTCGGCGATGAGCTGATCCTCGAGGTCGCGCTCGAGGTCGTCGCACGACGCGTACTGCACCAGCGTGGTGGTGCGTGCGAGCACGTGATCGCCGGGGAGATCGTCGCCGCAGGCGGCGAGGGTCAGGGCGAGCGAGCCGAGGAGGATTGACGGCGCGACAGGGCGGGGACGGCGCATGCGCCCCGAGACAGCAAGATCGTGGCCAGGCCCGCCTGGCCGCTGCGGCCCATCGTTTGGGTGGCTTGCCGCGGCAGAGACGGTGGAGCCCGCTCAGAAATCTGAGTCAGTGCGCTCGAAAACCGCGCGGATCCAGGGAGCCGGCCCGATCGGGCGCGCCATCGCCAGGTAAGTCCGCAGGAATGCTCGCAGCCGCGGCCGCCGCGCGCCGCCACCGCCGGCCTCGGAAATACCGCCGCGGCACCTCGGTTGACAGCGCGCGCATCCATACGGATTCTCACGCGGTTTTCACGGCGCCGTCGCGGCGCCAGGCTCCACGAGGACCCATGTCCGACAGACTCACCGAAGACGCCGCCAAGCTCTCCGCCCGCTTCGCCGACCTCAAGGCCGAGGTCGGCAAGGTCCTAGTCGGCCAGGACGAGATGCTGCACCGCCTCATCCTGGCCCTGGTCGCCAGCGGCCACGTGCTGCTCGAGGGCGTGCCGGCCTGGCCAAGACGCTGGTCATCAAGACCCTGGCGTCGGCCCTCGACGGCAACTTCTCGCGCATCCAGTTCACGCCGGACATGCTGCCGGGCGACATCGTCGGCACCCAGATCTACAGCCCGCGCGACGGCACGTACACGGTGCGCAAGGGCCCGGTGTTCGGCAACCTGATCCTCGCCGACGAGATCAACCGCGCGCCGGCCAAGGTGCAGTCGGCGCTGCTCGAGGCGATGCAGGAGCGCCAGGTCACCCTCGGCGACCAGACCTTCGCGCTGGCCGAGCCGTTCCTGGTGCTCGCCACCCAGAACCCGATCGAGCAGGAGGGCACGTATCCGTTGCCCGAGGCCCAGCTCGATCGCTTCCTGCTCAAGATCCGCGTCGGCTATCCGAGCCGCGAGGACGAGGTGAAGATCATCGACCGCATGGCCGGCAGCGGCAGCGAGCCGAGCGCGCAGCGGGTGATGGGCCTCGACGAGGTGCTCGCCGCGCGCGACGTGTGCCGGCAGATCTTCGTCGACGACAAGGTCAAGCGCTACGCCGTCGACGTGGTCGCGGCGACCCGCGATCCCAAGGCCGCTGGGCTGCCGCAGCTGGCGCCGCTGGTCGACAACGGCGCCTCGGTGCGCGGCTCGATCAGCCTGATCAAGGTCGCCAAGGCCTACGCGCTCCTCGCCGGCCGCAGCTACATCAGCCCGCACGACGTGAAGCTGGTGGCGCACGACGTGCTCCGGCACCGGGTGCTGGTGAGCTACGAGGCCGAGGCCCAGGGCAAGGACGCCGACGCCGTCATCGCCCAGATCCTGGAGAACGTCCCGGTGCCGTAGCGCACCGGCCTCCCGCCCACCCAGCGACCGTCATGTTGCCCGCCGAGATCACGCAAGCGGTCAAGCGCATCCAGTTCGTCACCGGCCGCCAGGTGGCCGACGTGATGGCCGGCGCCTACCTCAGCGTGTTCAAGGGCCGCGGCATGGAGTTCGACGAGGTCCGGCCGTACATCCCCGGCGACGACGTCCGCACCATCGACTGGAACGTCACCGCTCGCACCGGCGAGCCCTACATCAAGCGCTTCGTCGAGGAGCGCGAGCTCACGGTGATGCTCCTGGTCGACGTCAGCGGCTCGCAGGAGTTCGGCTCCGGCCGGCGCAGCAAGCTCGAGGCGGCGGTCGAGCTGTCGGCGCTGCTGGCGCTGTCGGCGTCGGCCAACGACGACAAGGTCGGCCTGCTCCTGTTCCACGGCAGCGCCGACCTGTACATCCCGCCGCGCAAGGGCGGCAAGCAGCGCTGCGCATCATCCGCGAGGTGCTCGCGCGCGGCGCAGGGCGTCGCGCCGGCGGAGCGCATGGGCTGGCTGCGGACGTTGCCGGCCGCGGCGCGCAGGCTGTGGCAGCGCCTGCGCCGGCAGCGCACGGCCACCACCGCGACGGCGCGCCACCAGCATCGCCGCCGCCCTCGAGCTGTGCCGGCAGGTGTTGCCGCGCAAGACCGTGCTGTTCCTGATCTCGACTTCCTCGACGACGGCTACCTCGAGATCCTGCGCCACGCCGGCCGCAAGCACGACGTGGTGGCGGCGCTGCTCACCGATCGCCGCGAGGCCGAGATGCCGCCGGCCGGGCTGGTGACGCTGCAGGACGCCGAGACCGGCGCCGAGACCCTGGTCGACACCCGCTCGGCCCGCTTTCGCGCCGAGCTGACGGCGGCGGCGGCGGCGCGGCGCGATCGCCTCGCCCACGAGCTGCGCGCCAGCCGCATCGATCTGCTCGAGCTCGACGCCAGCGAGCCGGTGGTCGATCCGCTGCTGCGGTTCTTCCACGAGCGCCAGCGGAGGCAGCGGCGATGACGCGGCGCCAGCTCCTGTGCGCGAGCGTGGCGCTGGTCGCGGCCTGCGGTGGCGACGCCCCGCCGGCGGAGACCCGGCGGGCGCTGGTGGCGCCGGCCGACGCCATCACCAGGGTCACCGAGAACGGCCCGGTCAAGGCCACCGTCGAGGTGGCCGGCGCAGCCCACCTTGGCCGACGACCTGATCGTGCGCCTCACCGTCGACGCCGCCGCCGGCGTGACGGCCGAGGTGCCGACCCAGGTGGTGGCCTTCGGCCGGTTCGACGTGACCCAGCAGCTGCGCGACGAGCGGCGCGAGGGTGATCGTCGGCTCCGGATCGAGACCTACACGCTGCGGGCGCGCACCAGCGGCAAGCACCGGCTGCCGCCGCTGCGGATCGAGGTCGTCGACGGGCGCGCCGGCGCCGGCAGCGGCAGCGGCGCCACCGCCGGACCGACCGAGCTGCTCACCGAGGAGATCCCGCTCGAGATCGCGCCCATCCCGACCACCACCCTCGACGCCACCTTGCCGACGGCGCGCGGGCCGCTGGCCGAGGCGGTCGGTGGCCGACCGCCGCTGGCACTACCTCGCGCTCGCCGGCGGCGCGCTGGCGCTGGGGCTCGCGGTGCTGGCGTGGTGGCGGCTGCGCGCGCGCCGCACGATCCGCCAGAAGATCTCGGCGTACGACGTCGCGGTGGCGTCGCTGCACGATCTCGAGCGCGCCGGCGCGCCCGCCGCCGACGGCGCCGACGCCTGGTTCGTCGAGCTGTCGGCGATCGTGCGGCGTTACCTCGAGGGGCGCTACGACATCCGCGCGCCGGAGCTCACCACCGAGGAGTTCCTCCAGGTCGCGGCGCGGGCGCCGGAGCTCACGCCGGAGCACCGCGAGTTGCTCTCGGCGTTCATGCGGCGCTGCGATCAGGTGAAGTTCGCCGGCTACCGGCCCGACGCCGAGGAGTCGCTGGCGACCCTGCGCGCGGCCCGCGGCTTCGTCGAGGACACCCGGCTCGCGTCGACCGCGGAGGTGGCGGCGTGACCGTCTTCGGCGTGGAGCTCACCAGCCCGGCCTACCTGGCGGCGGCAGCTGCTCGCGGTGCCGGCGTGGTGGTGGTCGCGGCGCGGCCACAGGCGGGTGCGGTTCTCGTCGCTGGCGGCGCTGCCCGACGGCGGCGCCACCTGGCGCACGCGCATCGCCTGGCTGCCCGACGTGCTCGTGGCGCTGGCGGTGGTGGCGCTGGCGGTCGCGCTGGCCGGGCCGCGGGTGGGCGACGAGAACCAGCGGGTCCGGCGCGACGGCATCGCGCTGATGATGGCGCTCGACACCTCGAGCTCGATGCGCGCCCTCGATCTCGCTAGCGGCGGCGCCGAGCAGACCCGGCTCGACGCGGTGAAGGCGGTTCGAGGTTCGTCGCCGGCGGCGGCGAGCTGGGTCGCCCCGACGACGCCATCGGCCTCGTCGAGCCGGCTACGCCGCACGTTCAGCCCGCTCACCCTCGATCACGGCAACCTCACGCCGCTGCGCGCCGGCTCGACTTCCCGACCTCGCGCGTCGAGGACGGCACCGCCCTCGGCGACGGCCTGGCGCTGGCGGTCGAGCGCCTGCGCGCGCACCCAGCGACCTCGAAGGTCGCGATCCTGCTCACCGACGGCGTCGAGACCGCCGGCACGCTGAGCGCCCGGGCCGCCGCCGATCTGGCGCGCGATCTCGGCATCAAGGTGTACACGATCGGCGCCGGCACCAACGGCGTCGCCCCGGTGCGGGTCGAGACCCGGTTCGGCAGCCAGCTCGTGCAGGCGCCGGTCGAGATCGACGAGGACACCCTGCGCGCGGTCGCCGAGCGCACCGGCGGCACCTACTTCCGCGCCACCGATCGCGCCGGCCTCGAGGCGGTGTACGCCCAGATCGATCGCCTCGAGCGGACCCGGCTCGAGGAGGATCGCTTCCTGCAGTACCGCGAGCAGTACGTGGCCTGGCTGGGCGCGGCGCTGGCGCTCGCGGTGATCGCGCTGGTGCTGCGCGCGACGGTGTTGCGGAGGTTGCCGTGAGGAGGCCGCGATGATGGGCTGGCACTTCGCCGAGGCTGGCCGGGTCCACCTGGTGTGGGTGGCGCTGGCGGTGGTGGCGCTGCTCGCGGTGCTCGAGGTGCGCTCGCGCGACGCGCTCGCGCGGTTCCTGTCGCCGGTGATGCAGCGACGGCTGGCGGCCCAGGCCTCCGGCGCGCGCGTCGCGACCCGGCTGGCGCTGGTCCTCGGCGCACTGCTCTTCGGCGTGCTCGGGCTCATGCGGCCGCAGGCGCGCGGCGTGACCGAGACCGTGATCGCCGGCCGCGCCACCGCCGACATCGTGTTCGTGCTCGACGTCTCGAAGTCGATGCTCGCCGACGACACCGCGCCCAACCGGCTGGCCCGGGCCAAGGCCGAGATCGCCCAGGTCGCCGAGCGCCTGGCCCGGCACCGGGTCGGGCTGGTGGTGTTCGCCGGGCGCGCGGTGCCGGTGTGCCCGCTGACGCCGGACCACTCGTTCTTCAACATGGTGCTCGGCGGCGTCGACCCCGGCAGCGTCTCGACCGGCGGCACCCGCATCGGCGAGGCGGTGTCGGTCGCGGTGCGCTCGTTCCCGGCCGGCGAGGGCGCCAAGCTCATCGTGCTCATCACCGACGGTGAGGATCACGAGTCGTACCCGCTCGAGGCGGCCAAGGCGGCGGCCGCCGTCGGCGCCAAGATCGTCGCGATCGGCCTCGGCAGCGAGGAGGGTACGCCGCTGGTCGTCGCCGATCCGCAGACCGGCGTGCGCACGCCGATCACCTACGACGGCCAGGCGGTGATCTCGCGGCTCGACGCCGACACCCTGCGGCAGATGGCGAGCGCCACCGAGGGGGCGTACGTGCCCGCCGGCACCTCGGCGCTCGACCTCGACGCCATCGTCGACACCCACGTGCAGCCGATGGTGCGCGCCGGCGCCGACGCCTCGGTGCGCACCATCCCCGCCGAGCGCTACCCGTGGATGGTGCTGGGCGCGCTGGTGTGCCTGCTGGCGTCGCTGTGGATCGGCAGCGACGCCGCCCGGAGGTCGCCGTGAGGTGGGCGGCGATCCTCGTCCTGGCGCTGGTCGCGTGCGCCGGCGGTGAGCACCGCGAGGCGCGCGTCCGCTACAACGAGGGCCTCGCGGCGATGGCCAGCGGCGACCTCGACGCCGCCGAGAAGGCGCTGCTCGCCGCCCGCGACCAGGCCGGGCTCGATCCCGAGCTGCGCTACCGGGCCGCGTTCAACCTGGCGCTGGCCTACGCCGGCCAGGCCGAGGCGGCGCGCACCGCGCAGCCGGCCGATCTCGAGGACGCGCTGGCCAAGCTCGGCCAGGCCGACGGCTGGTTGCGCGACGCCTTGCGGCTGCGCCCCGACGACGCCGACAGCCTCACGGCGCTGGCGCTGATCGCGGCCCGGCGCAGCGCGGTGCTCGATCAGCTCGCGGCCGGCGAGGGCGCCCTCGAGAAGCGGCTCGACGCGCTCATCGAGGCCCAGCGCGCCTTGCTCGGCGACGTCATCGGCATCGCGGCCCAGCTCGCCGCCGCCGCCGCCAGCGGCGAGGTCGCGCCGCTCGCCGCCGAGCTCACCGCCACCGCCGATCGCGAGCGCGTGCTGCTCACCGACGCCGGCGTCATCGGCGACCTCGCCGTCGACGAGATCGACGAGATCGGGGCCAAGCCGACCGAGGAGCGCAGCCCCGAGGAGCAGGCCCGGGTCATCCAGCTCAAGAACCTCGATCTCTACCTGCAGGACGCGCGCACCCGGCTCGGCGAGGCGCGCCGCAAGCTGCAGGATCGCGCCGCCGACCTCGCCCGCGATCGCGCCGACGCGGCGCTGGAGGCGCTCAAGCGCGCCCGCGAGCAGCTCCTCGATCCGGTCGCGGTGCTGCGCGGGATCGCGGCCGATCAGGTCGCGGTGCTCGAGCAGAGCGCGTACCTGGCGGCCGCGACCGGCGCCGGCGCGGCGCTCACCGACGACGCCGCGGCCCCGCGACCGAAGGCGCCACCGTGGTTGACGACGGCGTCGCTGGCGGCCCGCGAGGGCGCGCTGCGCGATCGGGTGGAGGAGGTGCGCGCGCGCCTGCAGGCCGGGCTCGACGCGGCGCCGCCGCCGGCCCCGGATCCGAGCGCCGATCCCGAGGCGGCCGCGGCCGCCGAGGCCCAGGCGCGCACGCTGGCGCTGGTCGCCAAGGCGGTGCCGGCGGTGCAGGCCGCCAGCGACGCGATGGCCGAGGCGCGGCGCGCTCTCGACGCCGACACCCTGGCGCCGGCGATGGAGCACGAGCGGGCGGCGCTGCTGGCGCTCGCGCTCGCCATCGAGCAGTTCGCCGAGCTGCGCCAGACCATCGACCTCGCGGTCGCCGAGCAGCGCGCGATCGAGGGCCTGCTGGCGCCGCCGACGGCCGGCGCGGTGGGGCCGAGCCCGGCGGAGCGCGCCCGCGAGGTCACCCGCGGCGTGACCCAGAACCTCGATCGCCTCGGCCGCTTGCAGGCGCTCATCGCCGACGAGCTGAGCAAGGCGCTGGCCGAGGCCGAGCAGGCGCAGGCCCAGGCCGGTGGCGCCGCGCCCGACGACGGCGCGCCGAGCGCGACCGAGCAGGCGCAGGCGCTCTACGGCCAGGCCGAGGCGCTGCGCGCCAAGGCGCTCGGCGAGGTCGACGCCCTCGGCGCGGCGCTGGCGGCGCGCTCCGGCGAGCCCATCGCGCTGGCGGCCCAGGGCCGGGCCACCCTCGAGGAGCTGCAGCGGTTGTTCTTCTCGGTGATCGAGCACCTCAAGGCGCTCATCCGCGATCAGGGCGAGACCCGCGATCAGACCGTGACCGCGATGGGGCTCGACGACGCCGGCCGCGCGCCGCTGATGCCGGGGCTGGCCAGCCGCGAGGGCGAGCACGTGGCCATGGGCGACGCCATCGCCGGCGCGCTCGCGCAGCAGGCCGACGCCGCCGCCCAGGGCGGCGCCCAGCCGGCGAGCGGGCAGGGCCCCTCGGCCGAGGATCTCGCCGCCGCCGCCGAGGAGGTCCGCCTCGGCGTCGCCGAGATGCAGGGCGCCAAGACCGGCCTCGACGCGGCCGCCGATCCGACCGCGGTGACCTCGGTCGACCTGCAGCCGACCCTCGACGGTCAGGCCCAGGCGCTCACGCACCTGCTCGAGGCGCTCAAGCGGCTGCAGCCACCGCCGCCGCCGCAGGAGCAACCGGACCAGCAGGACCAGCAGGATCAGCAGGATCAACAGGACCCGCAAGATCAGCAAGGCGACGGCGCGGCCCAGCCGCAGCCGCAACAGCCCGAGGACACCCCGGCGGATCCCAGCGGCGCGCTGCAGCGGGTGCGCGAGGACGAGGCTCGACGCCAGCGCGACAAGCGCGAGCGTGAGCGCAGCCAGCCGGCGCCGGTAGACAAGGATTGGTGAGCGTGATCGGAGCCAGGATGTTCTCGCCGCTCGTCGTCGTCGGCGCGCTCCTCGCGCTGGCGCCGGCGGCGTCGGCCCAGCCGCGCGGCAGCCAGCCGAGCGCGCGCCTGCAGCTCGAGAGCCGGCAGGCCTACGCCGGCGTGCCGTTCTCCCTGGCGCTGGTCGTCGACGGCTTCGACGAGCAGCCGGCGCCGGCGTTGCCCACGCTCACCGTGCCCGGCGCGGTGGTCACGCCGCTCGGCGCGTCGCCCAACGTGTCGCGCTCGGTGCGCATCATGAACGGGCAGCGCTACGACTCCGTCGAGGTGACCTGGGTCCTGCGCTGGCGCCTCGACGTCGACGCCGCCGGCACCTTGCAGGTCCCGCCCTTGACGGTGGTGCAAGGCGGCACGCAGGTGCAGACCGCCGGCGCCCAGCTCGAGGTGCGGGCGCTGCCGACCACCGCCGACATGAAGCTCGAGCTCGAGCTGCCCGAGCGGCCGGTGTGGGTCGGCGAGCCGTTCCCGGTCCACATCGACTGGTTGCTCCGCCGCAACCCCGACGATCCGTCGTTCAGCGTGCCGCTCCTGGCGATGGAGGACGCGCTCACGATCACGCCGCCGTCGGCGACCGACGCCGGCAAGACGATCACGTTCCCCGCCGGCGGCCGCGACCTCGAGCTGCCCTACGTGCGCGACCAGGTCGATCGCGCCGGCGTCGAGTACACCCGGCTGCGCTTCACCGTGACCGCCACGCCGCGCCGTGCCGGCACCCTCGAGGTGGCGCCGTCGTCGGTGGCCGCCGGCCTCGCGGTCGGGCGCCCCGACGTGTTCGGCAACGCCTCGGTGCGACAGTTCAGGGTCACCGACGTCGCGCGCACCATCGAGGTGCGGCCGCTGCCCCAGACCGATCGGCCGGCGTCGTTCGCCGGCGCGGTCGGCGAGGGCTTCGCGCTCGAGGTCCGGGCCAGCCGCTCGGTGGTCTCGCTCGGCGAGCCGGTCGAGCTCGAGATCACGGTGCGCGGCGAGACCGGCCTCGACGTGCTCGGGCTGCCGCGCCTCGACGGCGCCGGTGGCCTGCCGACGGACCTGTTCACGGTGCCGACGGATCCGCCGCTCGGCGAGCTCAGCGCCGACGGCACCCGCAAGGTGTTCCGGGTGCCGGTGCAGGTCACCGGGCCGGCCACCGAGATCCCGGCGTTGGCGCTGTCGTACTTCGATCCGGTCAAGGCGAGCTACCAGACCGTGCACAGCGAGCCCATCGCGCTGTCGGTGAAGGCCGGCGGCGTGGGCGATCGGCGCCGGCGACGTGGTCGGGGCGACGCCGTCGCCGACGGCGGCCGCGGGCGGCAGGCGGCGGCGTCGCTGCTGGGCACCGACCTGCAGCTCGCGCTGTCGGCGCCGGGCGACGCCGGCGCGGCGCCGCTGGGTGGCGCCACCCTGGATCCTCGTCGGCATCCTCTACCTGGTGCCGCTGGGGATCTTCGGCGCGCGCGCGTGGCAGCGCCGCACCGCCAGCGCTCGCGAAGAGGCCGGCGAGGTGCGCGCCGCGCGCCGGCGCCTGGCCGACGAGCTGGCCCAGGCCGCGATCAGCCGGCGCGCGATCGCGCGGGGCCCGGCCGCTGGGCGCGGCGGTGCGCGCGCTGGCGCGTGCCACTGGCCACACCCTCGACGACGATGCCGAGGTGCGCGGGCTGCTCGCGCGGCTCGACACCGAGGCGTTCGCGCCGTCGGCAGCGAGCGCGCCGCTGCCGGCGGAGCTGCGCGAGGCGCTGACCGCCGCCACCCGCCGCTGGCGCGCGACGCCGCGCCCGCGCACCAGCGGCGCCGCGGCGATCCTCCTCGTGGTCGGCATCGCGCTGCCCGCCGCGGCTCGCGCCGACGATCTCGCCGCCGGCCGCGCCGCCTACCAGGACGCGCTGTCGGTCACCGGCGACGCCGCCCTGCGCCGCCGCCACTTCGCCCGGCCGCCGAGCTGCTCGGGGCCCGCCGCGGCAACGCCCCGGCCACCCGGGCTCGATGCCGACTGGGGCAACGCCGCGCTCGGCGCCGGCGATCTCGGCGCCGCCACCCTCGAGTTCCGACGCGCCCTCGCGGTCGACGCCTCCAACGCGCGGGCCCGGCAGAACCTGGCGTGGCTGCGCGCGCATGCCGCCCAACCTGCGGCCGGCCAGCGGCGGCGCCGCCGACGCGCTCCTGTTCTTCCACGACTGGCCGCGCGGGCGTCGCCTGCTCGGCGGTGCCATCGCCTTCGCCGCGATGATCCTGCTCCTGGTGCCGTGGTCGGCGCGGCGCCGACGCGGCCTGCGCGCGCTGGCGCTGGTGCCGGCGGCGGCGTGGCTGGCGCTCACCGCCTCGGTGATGTTCGAGAACGATCACCGCGCCGACGCGGTGATCACCGGAAGCGATGGTGCTGCGCACCGCCGACAGCGTCGGCGCGCCGGCCACGCTGACGAGGTGCCGCTGCCGGCGGGCCGAGGTCACCGTGCTCGAGGCGCGCGACGGCTGGGTCCGGGTGCGCCTCGCCGGCGGTGGCACCGGCTGGGTGCCCCAGACCGCGGCGACCCGGGTCCTGCCGTCGACGTAGCGCGGGCCGCGCTGTGACATCGTGCCGCGCGTCGGCGACGCGCACGGCGTCGCCGCTGCGCTAGCGTGCCGGGATGCTCGTGCAGGCGGATCGGATCGTCGTCACCTTCCTCGCGGCCACCGTCGGCGTCGCGCTCGCGGGTTGCTGCGGCGGCGCTCCGCCGGCGCAAGCGCCGACGCCGCCCGCCGCCGCCGACGGCAGCGCCGCGACGTCGCACGATCACGCCGGCCACGCTGGCCCCCACCACGCGCACGGCGGCGCCGGCGCCGCCGATGGCACCATGGTCCACCGCTTCGACGACGTCGACCGCTGGGTCCAGGCCTTCGACGATCCGGCTCGCGACGGCTGGCAGCACCCCGACGAGGTGGTCGCGCTCACCGCGATCACGCCGGGCATGACCGTGGTCGATCTCGGCGCCGGCACCGGCTACTTCACCGGGCGGCTGGCGGCGGCGGTCGGCGCCAGCGGCAAGGTCATCGCCACCGACGTCGAGCCCAACATGGTCGAGCACCTGCGCGCGCGGTTCGCCAGCGAGCCGGTGGTCGAGCCGCGGCTGACCACGCCGACCGACGCCGGGCTCCCGCCGGCCTCCGTCGATCGCATCCTGGTCGTCGACGTGTGGCACCACATCGGCGATCGGGGCCCGTTCGCGCGGCAGCTCGCCGCGGCGCTGCGCCCGGGCGGCAAGCTGGTGATCGTCGACTTCACGATGGCGAGCCCGCGCGGGCCGCACCCCAAGCACCGCATCGAGCCCGACGCGCTCATCGCCGAGCTGGCCGCCGCCGGCCTCACCGGCCAGGTGGTCGCCGAGTCGCTGCCCAACGAGTACGTCGTCGTCGCCGAGCGCGCGCCGTAGCGGTCACCGCGCGCGGCAGCGAGCGATCACCGGATCCGGCGCCAGCACCTCGGCGACGTAGCCCGGCGCGGTGGTCGCCAGCGACGCCAGCGCGTCGCGGGTGATGCCGCAACGGCCGAGGCGCGCCGCCATCCACGCCCGGCGGCCCAGCCGGATCTCCGCCGGCGAGACGTCGGCGGGCTCGGCCAGGGGGATCACCGGCGGCGTCGGCGGCCGCGGCCGCGGCGCCTCGATCGATCGCGGGTGCGCGCGCTCGGCCTCGGCGCGTCGACGCTCGCGCACCGCGATGCCGGCGACCACCCCGGTGGTGCCGAGCAGCGCCAGGGTGACGCCGGTGGAGAGCTGCATCGCGTACGTCGCGTCGCACAGGCTGTCTGCCACCACGCCTCCGATGAAGTCGGCGAAGTCCTCGGGGTCGTCGTCGCTCGGCGCACACGGCTCGGCGCTCGCTGCGAGCACCGTCCCGACGACGGCGGTCACCACGCCGAGGGCGGCGACGGTGGTCGGCGCGATGCTGGCGCGAGCAACCGCCGATGCTCACCAGGCACCAGACGAGCGTGACCGCGCGACGCATGCGGGCCCGGCCAAAGCAAGGCATGGGCCACTCGCACGGCGCCTCGCACGGCGCACCTGACGGCCCGCCGCGACATCGCTGTCGCGATCCGCCGAGACCGGCGCGATCACGTCGTGGTGGTCGGCGCCGGCGCGCTGCCGTAGGCTCGGCGCCGATGCGCACCGTCTTCACCGTCGCCCTCGCCAGCCTGCTCGCGCTCGCCGCCTGCGGCGACGACCCTGCTGCCGCGCCCGACGCCGGCGTCGTGCCCGAGGGGCCGCGCACCGTCGGCGGCGATCGCCCGGTCACGGTGCAGGTCCCGGTGACGCTGGTCGCCGGCGAGCGCTACCCGCTGGTGGTGGTGCTGCACGGCTACGGCACCGCCGGCGCGGTCCAGCAGGCGTACCTGCAGCTCGCCGAGCTCACCACCACCCCCGGCGCGTTCGTGGTGGCCCCGGCGGGCACCGTCGACGACGGCGACAACCAGTTCTGGAACGCCAGCGACGCCTGCTGCGACTTCGCCGACGCCGCGCCCGACGACGTCGGCTACCTCGGCGGCATCATCGACGAGATCATCGCCGGCTGGCCGATCGATCTCGCGCGGGTGTTCGTGGTCGGCCACTCCAACGGCGGCTTCATGGCGTACCGGATGGCGTGCGAGCGCGCCGACGTGATCACCGCGATCGCGCCGCTGGCCGGCGCCAACGTCTCCCTCGACGGCGCCGGCTGCGCGCCGACGGCGCCGGTGAGCATCCTGCACCTGCACGGCACCGCCGATGGCACCGTCGCCTACGGCGGCGGCGTCTTGCTCGCGGGCCAGCCGCCGTACCCCGGCGCCGAGGCCTCGACCCAGGCCTGGGCCACGGCGGACGGCTGCACCGGAGCGTTCGCGCCGCCCGCCGCCGACGCCACCCTCGACCTCGTCGGCGGCCTGCCCGGCGCCGAGACCGCGCGCGAGGTCGCCGGCGGCTGCCCGGCCGGGGTCGCCGTCGAGCGCTGGCGGATCGCCGGGGCCGGGCACATCCCCGACTTCTCGCTGCGCCTGGGCCCGGCCCTGGTCGACTGGCTGTGGTCGCACCCGCGGCCGTGATCGCGCGCGCGGCGCTAGCTGAACGAGAAGCCGTCGAAGAACGCCGGCAGGCAGTCGAGCACGACGTCCATCGTGATGTCGAGGCGCACCGTGGTGCCGGCGAAGGCCGCGACCGACGCCGTGAAGCTGGTGGTCGTCGTCACCGACACGTCGCCCGGGCGGGTCTCGAACAGCACCGCCATCACCTCGTCGCTGGTCGGGTCGCGCAAGGCGATGCGGATGCCCTGGTCGCCCGTGCCGGTGAACAGCGACGACGCGTAGCTCATCCGCCAGCGCAGCTGGGTGGCGGTCGCGGGGATCGTGATGTCCTGGTAGAGGCGGTGGTGGCCGCTCTCGAGCTGGGTCGCGATGGCCGCCTGGGCGCCGAGGAAGCCGGCGAGGTTCACCGGCTCCACGCCGAAGGCCAGGACCACGCAGCCGACGTCCATCGGCATGCCGGACGCGATGTCGGTCACCACGTCGCCGATGCGCAGCGACGCCGTCGCTGACACGCGGGCCCAGGCCCCCGAGGTCGGCGGATCGTGGGTGGCGGTCCAGCCGCGCAGCGGCACCTGATCCTCGAAGCCGCCGTTGACCAGCTCGAGGCCGCAGGTGGCGGAGCAGCCGTCGCCGGCGGCGGCGTTGCCGTCGTCGCAGGCCTCGACGCCGGCGCGGACGAAGCCGTCGCCGCAGGCGGCGGGCTCGCAGGCGACGCAGGCGTCGGTGTTGGAGGCGTTGCCGTCGTCGCAGGTCTCGACGCCGGCGTGGACGAAGCCGTCGCCGCACTGGGCGGCGAGGCAGCCGACGCAGGCGTCGGTGCTGGAGGCGTTGCCGTCGTCGCAGGCCTCGCCTGGCTGCGTGACGCCGTCGCCGCAGGAGGCGAGGATGCAGGTGGAGAGGCAGTCGTCGGCGTCGGAGAGGTTGCCGTCGTCGCAGCCCTCGAAGTCGGCGCGGACGACGCCGTCGCCGCAGCGGGCGATCTCGCAGGAGGTGAGGCAGCCGTCGGTGTCGGCGAGGTTGCCGTCGTCGCAGGCCTCGGCGCCGTCGTGGATGATGCCGTCGCCGCAGGAGGCGAGCTGGCAGGAGGAGAGGCAGGCGTCGGTGTCGACGTCGTTGCCGTCGTCGCAGGCCTCGACGCCGGCGTGGACGAAGCCGTCGCCGCAGCGGGCGGGGACGCAGAGGGAGGTGCAGGCGTCGGTGTCGTCGGTGTTGCCGTCGTCGCAGAGCTCGCCGATGTCGGGGACGCCGTTGCCGCAGGCGCAGCGCGGGGTGAGGGCGCAGTCGGGCTCCTCGCAGTCGACGAGGCCGTCGTCGTCGTTGTCGAGGCCGTCGGCGCAGGCGAACCCGACCTCGGGGGTGCTGGCGCCGTTCCCGGGGCACCCCGACAGCAGCGTCAGCGCCACGCCGACGCCCCCGATCGTCACCACCCACGCGCCGCGCATGTGAGGACATGGTAGCGCCGGCCGCGGCGCCGTCGCAAACCCTGGCTATTCGCTGGCGGGGCGCGCGTGGGTCGGCTCGGGGCTCAGCCGCGCCTCGCTGGCGACGAGCGAGAGCGAGCGCAGGTGGATGCGGCCGGGGCCGCCGCCGCCGCCGCTGGCGCCGCTGGGGGTGCCGGCGACGCCGTCGCCCGCCGCGGGGAAGTCCGCGGCGGCACCGCGACCACCGGTGGCCGCGCTGCCCACGCCACCTGCGGCCGGATCGGTGCCGCAGGTACCGTCGGCGCCGCCCGGCGCGACGCCACCGCTGGTGCCGTTGCTGCCGCCGCCGCCGCCGCCGTTGGCGGCCACGCAGCTCCCGCTGAGCTCGAGCTCGAGCGCCTCGAGCAAGGCCGCGCCTCCGGCGCCGCCACCGGACGCGAACGCGGCACCGGCGCCGCCACCGCCGCTGACGTCGAGCTCGCCGACGAACCGCAGCGTGCCGAGGGAGCTGAGCTGCACGGCGCCGCCGCCCCCGCCGCCCATTGTGGCGGCCGTGGTGCCGGCCGCGCCGCCGCCGCCGCCGTACAGGACGGCGAGCTCGGCGTCGCCGCACGTGGCGCCCGGCGCGCCCCGTCGGCGCCGACGACGCCGGCGAGGCCGCCGCGGTCGCCGAAGCCGCCGCCGGCGCCGCCGCTGGTGCCGCTGCTGGCGGTCGCGCCGCCGCAGCCGCCGCCCGAGGCCGCCGCGGCGTTCACGCTGCGCACGCCGCCGATGCCCCCGCCCGGGCCGGCGCACCACCGATCGGCGCACGCCGCTGCGCGCCGCCGCGGGCGACGATGCGCCCGGCGACGTCGATGCTGGCGGCGACGAGGACGATCGCGTGGGCGCCGACCAGCTCGATCTCGGCGGCGGCGTCGATCCGCAGCTCGCGGAACCCGAAGATCGCCACCGGCGGCACGTCACCGCTCGCCGTGACCTGGCGAAACGTGATGCCGCCGGCGAGCCCGACGCCTGCCGGGCGCACGATGTTGCCGTCGGCCAGGATCTCGCCGGTGTCGCCGTCGACGAGCACGCTGCCGGACAGGCCGTCGACGAAGGTCGCCGGCTCGACGTCCGCGCGGCGGGCCGGTCCCGACGGCGACAGCACGCCGCAGCGGTCGCCGTCGGCGGCGCAGCCGAGCGGACACGCGGTGTCGGGCTGGCCGGCGCAGCGCAGGGTGTCCTGGGTGCACGCGCAGGCCCCGACGCTCGCGTCGTGGGCGCGGCACACGCCGTCGACGCCGCAGCCCTGGCCGCTCGGGCAGACGCCGTCGGGGCAGGCCAGCCCTTCGGCCGGTGCGGGTGCGTAGCAGGCGGTGACCCCGAGCAACCAGACGACGAGCGCGCGGGTCACGGAGCGATCACGAAGGCGTCGAACTGGGCGGTGAGGCAGGCGGTGTCGGCGCTCACCTCGATCTCGAGGTAGACGGTCTCGCCGATCACCGCGGCCAGCGACGCCTCGTAGGACGCCATCGTCGCCTTCTGCGCGTCCCCCGCGCGGTGCTCGAACAAGGAGATGGTCTGGCCGTTGTCCCGCCGGACCCGGATCACCACCCGCTGGCGGGCCGAGAAGGCCGCGGCGCTGTCGAAGGCCATCGACCACACGAGCTTGCCGCCCTCGACGGTGATCCGCTGGAACGCGCGGTAGGTCGACTTGCCTGCCTGCAGCGCCAGGGCCATCCGATCACCGGCCGCGGGGTTCACCGTGAGCTGCCCGCCGGGCAGGTCGGCGACGCAGGTCGGCGCCACCATGGTGCCGTCCATGGCGTCGCGGACCGCCACGTCCGCCTTGATGGAGGTGCCCTTCTCGCCGAGCACGAACATCCCCGCCAGGGCATCGCCCGACAGGTGCGCGAACGACCACGACGAGAACGCGGGCAGGGTCTCGAAGCCGCCGTTGACCAGCTCGAGGCCGCAGGTGGCGGAGCAGCCGTCGCCGACGGCGGCGTTGCCGTCGTCGCAGGCCTCGACGCCGGCGCGGACGAAGCCGTCGCCGCAGGCGGCGGGCTCGCAGGCGACGCAGGCGTCGGTGTTGGAGGCGTTGCCGTCGTCGCAGGTCTCGACGCCGGCGTGGACGAAGCCGTCGCCGCACTGGGCGGCGAGGCAGCCGACGCAGGCGTCGTCGTTGTCGGCGTTGCCGTCGTCGCAGGCCTCGCCTGGCTGCGTGACCCGTCGCCGCAGGAGGCGAGGATGCAGGTGGAGAGGCGGTCGTCGGCGTCGGAGAGGTTGCCGTCGTCGCAGCCCTCGAAGTCGGCGCGGACGACGCCGTCGCCGCAGCGGGCGATCTCGCAGGAGGTGAGGCAGCCGTCGGTGTCGGCGAGTTGCCGTCGTCGCAGGCCTCGGCGCCGTCGTGGATGATGCCGTCGCCGCAGGAGGCGAGCTGGCAGGAGGAGAGGCAGGCGTCGGTGTCGACGTCGTTGCCGTCGTCGCAGGCCTCGACGCCGGCGTGGACGAAGCCGTCGCCGCAGCGGGCGGGGACGCAGAGGGAGGGGCAGGCGTCGGTGTCGTCGGTGTTGCCGTCGTCGCAGAGCTCGCCGATGTCGGGGACGCCGTTGCCGCAGGTGCAGCGCGGGGTGAGGGCGCAGTCGGGCTCCTCGCAGTCGACGAGGCCGTTGCCGTCGTTGTCGAGGCCGTCGGCGCAGGCGAACCCGACCTCCGGGGTCGAATCGGCCGGCACCGTGCCGCAGCCGGCGACCGCCGCGGCGCAGGCGAGCACCACGCCGGCCAGCTCGGCGCCACGGGTGGCTCGGGGGCCTGCCGGGGCTGCCGTCGAACGAAGCGCGGAGTCGGACATCACCCCCAATGGTATCGGGGTGTTGAGTCGATCGCAAGGCGGCATGTGGTGGCCTGGGACCACGGTCACGGTCGGCCCTCGTGTCCCGGCCCGGGCCCGGCCGTGGGGCCCCGACCGGCGCCCTTGTGGCCTGCTCCTCCAACGTGGTAGACCGCGCCCCTGCAAAAACCCTCACGGCGTGCCGAGGTGGGCTGCCGTGGCGACCGCGCGTCGCTGTCCTCGCCCACCGACGACGCACCCGGACGAACAACGGCAAGAAAGACCCCGCCATGGAGACCATGCAAGAAGCCCTGGGCGCCGCGCCCGTCACGATGCGCGCCCTCCTCGAGGCCGGCGTTCACTTCGGCCACAACACCGGCCGCTGGAACCCGAAGATGAAGCAGTACATCTTCGGCGCCCGCAACGGCATCCACATCATCGACCTGCAGCACACCGTCAAGCTGTTCAAGCACGCCTTCCAGGCGGTGATCGACGCGACCTCGCGCGGCGAGTCGATCCTGTTCGTCGGCACCAAGAAGCAGGCCCAGGACGTCATCGCCGAGGAGGCGACCCGGTCGGGCCAGTTCTACGTGACCCAGCGCTGGCTCGGCGGCTGCCTCACCAACTTCAAGACCGTCAAGGGCTCCCTCGATCGCCTCAAGGCGATGGAGAAGATGGAGGAGGACGGCACCCTGTTCGCGCTGACCAAGCGCGAGCAGGTGATGATCAAGCGCGACCAGGCCAAGCTCATGAAGTCGCTCGGCGGCATCAAGGGCATGACCAAGCTCCCGGGCATGATGTTCGTCATCGACCCGCACAAGGAGCACATCGCCGTCGACGAGGCCCGCAAGCTCGAGATCCCGGTGGTGGCGATCACCGACACCAACTGCGATCCCGACAAGATCGACCACGTCATCCCCGGCAACGACGACGCGATCCGCGCGATCAAGCTGTTCACCGCCCGCATCGCCGACGCCGCGCTGCTCGGCGCCAAGGCCTACAAGGAGAGCGCGCGCACCCGCGGCGCCCGCGAGCAGGACGACGGCGGCGAGCGCGTGATCCACGTGTCGTCGGGCGGCGACGGCCCGCGCGTCGAGATGGCCATGGGCCGCCTGCAGGAGAACGCCGAGGCCTCGGCGTCGCCGGAGGCCGAGTCGACCCCGTCGACGTCGTCCTGAGCCTCGTCACCGTCTCGCGTCGACGGCGCCGCCCCGCGGCGCCGTCGCTTCCACCTCGTCAGGCCGGGCCGTGCGCCCACGCCTGGCATCTGATTGCTCCGGGAGTGAGTCATGGCTGAAGTCACCGCTGCACTGATCAAGGACCTGCGCGAGCGCACCGCCGCCGGCATGTCGGACTGCAAGAAGGCGCTCGTCGAGACCGACGGCGACATGGACAAGGCGATCGACTACCTGCGCACCAAGGGCCTGGCCAAGGCGGCCAAGAAGGCCGGCCGCGAGGCCACCGAGGGCGCGGTCGTGTCGTACATCCACGGCGGCGGCCGCATCGGCGTCCTCGTCGAGATCAACTGCGAGACCGACTTCGTCGCCCGCAACGAGGACTTCCAGCAGTTCTCGCGCGACGTCGCGATGCAGATCGCGGCGATGGGCGCGCAGTACGTGCGCGCCGACGAGGTCGGCGCCGACGTGGTCTCGCGCGAGCGCGAGGTGCTCCTGGCCAAGGCCAAGGAGAGCGGCAAGCCGGAGCAGGTCGTCGCCAAGATGGTCGACGGTCAGATCGCCAAGTGGCTCAAGGAGATCTGCCTGATGGACCAGACCTTCGTGAAGAACCCGGAGCTCACCATCGAGGCGCTGCAGCAGAACCTCATCGCCAAGATCGGCGAGAACATCCGGGTGCGCCGGTTCGTCCGGTTCGAGCTCGGCGAGGGCCTCGAGAAGAAGAAGGACGACTTCGCCGAAGAGGTCGCGCGCCAGGCCGGGCTGAGCTGATCTGCGCGGCGGGGGCTGCCCCGTGCCGCCACGTGCTCGTCTCCCCGGCGTCGATCGAACGGCGCCGGGGTTCGCTTCATCCACGCTTCATCCACCCTCACCCCAAGGATTCGCCATGACCAAGCTGACCTCGCTCGTGCTCGCCGCCACCCTCGCCCTCGGCGCCGGCTGCAAGAAGGATCCGCCGAAGCCGACGCCCGAGGAGGTCGCCGCCCAGGAGATGGCCAAGGTGATGCAGCAGGTGGGCGCCGCCGGCTCGGCGGCCGGTTCGGCCCAGGGCGCGGCCGCGATGGCGCAGGCGATGGCGGCGATGGGCGCCGCGATGGGCGCGGCCGGGGCTGGCATGGGCAGCGCCGGCGCCGAGGCGGGTGCCGAGGCGGCGGCCGCCGCGGCGATGGCCGCGGCTCCGGCGACCTGGCGGCGAAGATGGCCGCGGCGGTGCAGGGCGCCGGGGGCATGCTCGCCGGGCTCGGCAGCACCCTGTCGCCGGAGAACGAGGCGCTGGTCGCGCCGATGTCGGCGGCGCTCGGTAGAGATCGGCGCGGTGCTCGCGGCCAGCGCCAGCGCGGATTGCAAGACCATCGCGACCGCGCTGGCGCCGGTGGCGGCCGCCAACAAGGACACCTTCGCCAAGGCGCAGGCCCTCAAGGACATGAAGGACCCGAGCCAGGCGATGGCGCTGGCCGGCCGGATCGCGAGGCCGGCCATGAAGATGGCGGCGTCGGCGATGACCGTCAGGCATGAAGTGCGCCAGCGACCAGGGCTTCCAGGACACGATGTCGAAGATCGGCGTAGGCGACGCCGCACGATCCCGACGGGGCGCCGCCGCCCGAGGCCGGCCTGTTCGGCCTGCCGTTTTCGCCCGACGACGCCCGCCTGGTGATCGTGCCGGTGCCGTGGGACGTCACCACGTCGTACCGGGCCGGCACCGCCGGCGGCCCCGACGCGATCCGGCGCGCCAGCCACCAGCTCGATCTCTACGATCGCGAGCTCGGCGAGTTCTGGCGCGACGGCATCGCGATGCTCGACCTGCCGGCCGAGGTGATGGCGCTCGGCGCCGCGACCCGGCCCGACGCCGAGCGGGTGATCGCGGTCGGTGGTCGCATCGGCGACGACCCCGAGCTGGCCGCGGCGCTGGCCCGGGTCAACGCCGCCAGCGCCCGGGTCGATCAGTACGTGCACGCCGCCGTCGACGCCCAGCTCCGCCGCGGCAAGCTGGTCGGCGTGCTCGGCGGCGATCACTCGGTGCCGCTGGGCGCCATCACCCGGCACGCCGCCGACAACGACGAGTTCGGCATCCTCCGCCTCGACGCCCACTGCGATCTGCGGCGGGCCTACGAGGCTTCGTCGCTCGCACGCGTCGATCATGTACAACGTGCTGGAGGCGGTGCCGCAGGTGACCCGGCTGGGCCGGTCCGGCATCCGCGAACTGCTGCAAGGCCGGGCGATACGGTGGCGGCGTCCGACGGGCGCGTGATCGTACACCCGACGGCGCTGGCCGAGCGCGGCTTCCACGGCGAGAGCTGGGCCGCGATCTGCGCCGACATCGTCGCCGCGCTGCCGGCCAAGGTGTACCTGTCGCTCGACATCGACGGCCTCGATCCGGCGCTGTGCCCGTCGACGGGCACCCCGGTGCCGAGCGGGCTGGCTCGCTGGCCCAGGCCTGCTTCCTGGTCACGAAGCAGGTGGCGCGCGCCGGCAAGACCATCATCGGCTTCGATCTGTGCGAGGTGGCGCCGGCGCCCGACGGCGACGAGTGGGACGCCAACGTCGGCGCTCGCCTGCTGTACCAGGTGTGTGGCCAGATCCTCCGCGGCGGTCGCTGACGCGATCGGCGCCGCGTCGGCCGCGTGATCGATCCGCGCCTGGGCGACACTACCGAGGCGACGGGGCACCGGGCCCCGCACCCACCCCCTCACGCCGAGGGCCAACCCGAAAGGAGTCGCTCCCGATGACGCCGTTCCCCGTGGTGCTCCAGCACAAGATGACCCGCCTGCACGGCCACCTGTTCCTCGCGCCCGGCGCGATGTACTTCGTGTGCGGCAAGCAAGGCGGCGCCTGGGCCCAGGCCATCGGCCAGGGCGTCGGCGGTGCGCTCGGCAGGGCGCTGGCGCGCGGCCCAAGGTCGGCGACGCGCCCGCGCTGGCCGACGTCGCGCGGTGCAGGCCGCGGTGAGGCCAACCCGGCAGCCTGGCGCTGTCGCCGGCGCAGCTCAAACTGGTGAAGTACTCGCTGTGGAGCGGGCGCGCGATCGTGACGACGGAGAAGACCTACGGCTTCCCGTCGGGAGCTCTACCGCCGACGCGCTGGCGGCGCTGGCCCGCGTGGACCGCCCTACGGCGTCGCCACCAAGGGCAAGGCGCTGGCGGCGTAGGGGCGCTCGGGCGCTTCGGCCCGACCACCCGCGGGCTACAGCCGACCACGCTCGAGGTGGCTGCGCACCAGGTACTCCAGCGCCAGCGCGCGCCGGCCGCGCGGCGGCGGCGTCACTGCCAGCGCACCATGCCGTCGCGATCGATCGTGCGCCAGTGACCGCCGGGCCGTCGTCGTCGTCGAGGCGCCAGGCGCGCCCTCGGGGAGACCACGATCTCGACCTTCTCGAGCTCGGACACCGGCACCCGCTCGGTGACGTCGACGGTTTTGGCGGCGGCGCCGGGTTCGACGTACTGCCGACCGGACGGGTCTTGGCCAGACCGCCAAACAGGCGGCCTCCTCGCGGGTGCGCTCCTCCTCGCGGTGCACGCGGACGTCGGCGTCGGCGCCCCAGCCCAGCTCGAACCGCTCGCCGCTGGCGATGTACATGATCGACGTGCTCCCGACCGGGCCGGCGCCGGCGATGAGTCGACCGGGCCGGCCAGCAGCGGGTGCGCGCCGGCGGCCTGGCGGGTGCGCACGATCGCCACCGGCGCCCGCTCCGGCATCGCGACCAGCGCGCGCTCCGCCGGCGAGCGGTGGCTCGTCAGCGGCACCCGCCAGGGCCGACCGTCGGCGGGGATCGTCGCCGGCGCGGGCGCCGCGCAGGCGCTGGGCGACGCCGCCGTCGTCGACGCCGGGCACCTCGGCCGCCGCGACCTGGCCGCGGGTGGTCCCCGGGCCGACGTCGTCGATCTCGTGATCGGCCTCGGGCGCCTCGGCGGCGTCGCCGCTGCCAGGTAGCGGCGATCGGTGGCGAGGTCGGGAAATCAGCGCCAGCAGCGGCAGCTCGTCTTCGGCGTCGGCGCGACCTCGCGCGGTCTCGCCTGGTGGCCTGCCGCACCGTGGTGGCGAGCTCAACCTCAATCGTCACCCGGCGCGGGTCGCAGTGTGGTGCAGCCGCCAGCCGCTCGACCACCAGGTGCTCGCGGTGACCTCGACCTCGGCGTCGGCGTCAGGCGCCGACGTCGATCTCCCCTCGGCGACCGCGGCCGTCAGCCGCCTCGGCCGGCCGCGCCTCGGCCCGGGCCAGCGCCGCGCGCTCGCGGCTCAGCTCCCAGGCGGCGTCGATCCGTCGGGCCACCAGCGCCTGCTCGGCGGCGGCGAGGGCGTCGAGGCGAGCCCCGGCGTCGAGCGGCGCCCGGCCCCAGGCGGCGTCGGCGGCGAGCTCGGCCAGCGCGAGCTGGCGCACGGCGTCGAGATCGGTCAGCTCCTGGGTGAGCGCGGCGACCGCGGCGTCGCCGGCGGCGAGGGCGCGCCGGGCGGCGGCGACCTCCTCGGCGAGGGCGCTGGCCACCTGGCCGCGCTCGGCGTCGGCGCCGGCCTCGCCGGTGTGCCACGGCGCCAGCCGCCGACGGCAGCGGACGTCGAGCACCCGAGCGCCGCCCTCGGCGACCGCGGTCAGGGTCTTGTCGACGAGGACCGGCGCGACCGCCGGCACCACCAAGCGCGCGAAGCCGGCGCCGATGGCGAGCCGACCGCGCCGGGTCACCCGCGCGCGATCCTCGAGCACGGCGACCTCGACCACCGGCGCGACCAGCGCGCGCTCCACGACCTCGCTCACGGTTCCCTCCGGTTGCCACCGACCAGCTCGGCCTTGCTCGGGATCTTCACGTGGTAGTCGACCCGCAAGGCCTCGGTGGCGCCCGCGGCGAGGGTGCGTCGCCAGCGATGACCGCCGCGCAGGCGCGGCTCGTGCGGGTGGCGCGGCTCCGGCGTCCACGGCTCCCACGCCGGGTTCACGCCGTCGACGACCACCGCGACCTCGTCGTCGCCGGGCGCCGCCACCGGCACGCGCTCGCGGACCTCGAGGTCGATCGCGCGCGCGCCGAGGTTGCGGGCGGTGATCTCGACGTGGTGCCCGAGCTGCAGGCCGCCGCGCAACAGGCCCGTGGTCTCCTCCTCGAAGCGCGCGGTGCGCGCCACCTTGATCTGCGGATCGACGCCGAGCCCGAGCGTGACCTGGCCGCGCGGCGGCGTGAACCCGACCTCGGTGGTGAGCAGGAAGTCGGCTCCGTCGTAGACGTCCATCGGGCCGGGCAACAGCGGCGCGTCGTGGGGGTTGTCGAGGCGCGCCTCGCGGAACACGTCGGTGCTCTCGCGCGGGACCACCACGTGGCGCAGCGCCACCGGCGCCGCCGCGCGCCCCAGCGCCAGCGCGTGCCAGGTGCCGTCGGCGGGAACGTCGACCACGCCATCGCTGGCGATCGCGTAGTCGTAGCGATCCGACCACGCCGGGTGGGTGCCGGGCGGGGTCGGCAGCCGGTCGAGCTGGGCGCGCACGGCCTCGTGCTGGCGCAGCGCGCGCGCGACGGTGCCGGCCTGGCCCGGCGCGGCGCCGGCCTGGTAGCGCTCCTCGTCGGAGGCGCGCACCAGGCGACCGCGCGCCGGCGAGGTCGGCGAGCGCAGGCGCAGATCGCCGTAGGCGAGCAGCTCGGCGGGCGCCACCAGTTCGCCGTCGTCGAACGGCTCGGCGAGGTCGGCGGCGGCGAGGCCGCGCGCGGCGGCGCCGAGCTCGCGGCGGGCCGCACCGGCGCCCCCCGGCGGGGCCATGCGCGCGGCGCGCTTGCCCAGCTTCTTGGCCGGCGCTGCGGTGCTGCGCACGGGCGCGGCGGCCGGCGCCATCGGCGGCGGCGCCGCGACCGACATCGCCATGGCCGGCGCGAAGGCTGGCGGCGGCGGTGGGCGTGCGGCCTCGTCGTCGAAGCCCTCCGCCTTGTCGGCGAACGCGTACGCCTCCTCGTGCTCGGCGAAGGCATCGAGGTCGGGACCCGACGGCGGCTCGTCCCAGGTCGGCCCGGGCTCCTCGACGTCGCGCCCGGCGAAGGCGCGATCCCAGTCGGCGTACAGCGACGCGGCGCCGGTCGGCGGCGGGCGCCAGCCGGTGCGCGGCGGCGGCGGCTGGCGGCGACCAATGCGCTGGCTCGGCAGCTCGGGCAGCTCGGTCCAGCCGGTCGCGGTCGCGGTCGACAGCACCAGCCGCACCCCGGCCCAGTCCTCCTCGGTGCGCTGCGCCACCACCGCGCGCAGCTCGAGGGTGGCCTCGCCGCCGCGCAGCCGAGCGGCATAGGTCGGCGCCCAGCGCGCGCCGCGCACCAGGTACTCGACGGTGAGCTCGCCGGTGACGTCGGCGTCGGCGGCGACCGTGAGCCGCACCGCCTTGCGCAGCTCGTGGCTGCGCGGCGCGTGGGCGGCGCTGCCCTGCTGGTGCGCGTCCTCGGCGCGGGCCAGGCGTTCGCCGGCGACTCGGCGCGCGTCCTCGGCGACGGCCAGCGCGGCGGCGAGCGCGGCCTCACGCTCGCCGCGCAGGCGCGCCACCGCGAGGCGGGCGTCGACGGCTTCGGCCCAGCTCGGCGGCGGCAGGTCGCGGTCGTCGCGCTCGCGCGGCGCGAGCTGGGCCAGCGCGCGCAGGCCGTGGCGCAGCCGGCCGAGCTCGGCGTCGCAGCGACGGACCTCCTGGCGCGCCGCGAGCAGCGCGGCGGGATCCGCCGGCGCCAGCGTCGGATCGACCTCCGGGGTCTCGACCACGACCCGGCGATCGAGGGCGCGGATCGCGCCGGTCGCGGTCACCCGCACGCTGGCGTCGACGAGGCCCAGCGGCAGCCCGCCGAGGTGGATCGAGGTCGGCGTCGTCGACGCGCTCACCCGGGCGGTGCGGCGGACCCGCGCGCCGTCGCGGTACACGGTGACCGAGTCGATCTTCGATGCGATGGCAGCCACGCCGGCAGCGTCGGGCCGCGGCCGCGCGGGAGTCAAGGCTCGGCCGGGTGACCGCGCTTCGCGTGGGCCTGCGCGGGTAGATCTCGGCGCGCCGAGGCCGCACACTCGCCGGCGATGCAGGGCCACGCCGAGGTCGGATCACGGCGGCGGTCGCGGCCGAGCTGCCGGCGGCGCGGGCGCTGATGATGGCGTACCAGCAGGCCATCGGGGTCGACCTCGGCTACCAGGGCTTCCTCGACGAGCTCGACGGCCTGCCCGGCGCCTACGCGCCACCGGGCGGTGGGCTGTGGCTGGCCTGCCGCCTCGGCGACGACGCCCTCGGCTGCGTCGCGGTGCGGCCGCTGGCGCCCGAGGTCGCCGAGCTCAAGCGCCTCTACGTCGAGCCGCGCGGTCGCGGCCGCGGCACCGGCGCGCGGCTCCTGACCGCGGCGCTCGACGGCGCGCGCTCTCTCGGCTACCGGGCGGTGCGCCTCGACACCCTGGCGACGATGACCGACGCCATCGCGCTCTACCGCCGGCACGGCTTCGTCGAGATCGCGCCGTACACGGCCAGCCCGCTGCCCGGGCCGCGGTTCTTCGAGCGGCGGCTGTGAACGCACCCCGGGCGGCTTGGCGGCTCCGGCGCCGCTGACGTAGAGTCGCCCCACGCATGGCGACCTCCGACGGCAAGCCGGCCTACAAGCGCGTCCTGCTCAAGATCTCCGGCGAGGCGCTCATGGGCGACGGCGGCTACGGCATCAGCCCGCCGGTGCTCGACCTCGTCGCCGAGGAGATCGCCGAGACCGCGCGCCAGGGCGTCGAGCTGGCGGTGGTCGTCGGCGGCGGCAACATCTTCCGCGGGGTGTCGGAGTCGGCCAAGGGCATGGATCGGGCGTCGGCCGACTACGTCGGCATGCTGGCCACGGTCATGAACGCGGTGTCGCTGCAGGAGGCGATCGAGCGCGCCGGCGTGGTGACGCGGGTGCAGTCCGCCATCGAGATCCAGCAGCTCGCCGAGCCGTACATCCGGCGCCGCGCCATCCGCCACCTCGAGAAGGGCCGGGTCGTGATCTTCGCCGCCGGCACCGGCAACCCGTTCTTCACCACCGACACCGCGGCGGCGCTGCGGGCCATGGAGATCGGCGCCGAGATCCTGCTCAAGGCGACCAAGGTCGAGGGCGTCTACGACCGCGATCCCAAGAAGCACGCCGACGCGCGGCGCTACGCGCGGGTGACCTTCACCGACGCCCTCAAGAACGATCTGCGCGTGCTCGACGCCACCGCGTTCGCGCTGTGTCGCGACAACGAGATGCCGATGGTGGTGTTCGACATGACCCGCCGCGGCAACATCGGCCGGGTCATCGCCGGCGACGACGTCGGCACCCGCATCGTCGGAGACCACGAGACCACCCGGTTCGCCTGAGCGCGAACACCGCCTCGCGACGCGTCCGCGCGCCGCCGCAGCCGTCAGCCAAGGAGACGCCATGATCGACGACATCACGACCGAGTGTGAAGAAGGCATGAAGAAGGCCATCGAGGCCTTCAAGCGCGACCTCGGCAAGATCCGGACCGGCCGCGCCAGCGCCGCCATGCTCGACGGCATCAAGGTCGACTACTACGGCACGCCGACCCCGGTGAACCAGGTCGCCACGGTGCAGGTGGTCGACGCCCGCCTCATCACGGTCAAGCCGTGGGAGAAGACGATGATCCAGGCCATCGACAAGGCCATCCGCGCCAGCGACCTCGGCCTCAACCCGGTGTCGGACTCCGAGCTGGTGCGCCTGCCGATCCCGCCGCTGACCCAGGAGCGCCGCAAGGACCTGGCCAAGCAGGTCAAGAAGATGAGCGAGGATGCCCGGGTCGCGGTGCGCGCCAGCCGCCGGGACGCCAACGACCTCATCAAGGACGCCGAGAAGGACAAGGCGATCACCGAGGACGAGCGCAAGCTCGGCGAGAAGCAGATCCAGGACCTCACCGATCGCTACGTCGCCCTCGTCGACAGCACCGCGTCGACGAAGGAAAAAGAGATCATGGAGCTGTAGCCAGCGGGGGCGGCCGCGACCCGCCGCAGCGGCGGGGACGGGCGGCGGCGGGGAGGGCCGGATCAGGCCCGCGCGCGCCAGCCGGGGTACAATTTTTCGTCATGGCCAAGGCACCCGCCGGGACCGGCGCGCTCATCGGCCAGCGGCTCGGCAAGTACGAGGTGCTGGCGCTCCTCGCGCTGGGCGGGACCGCCGAGATCTACCTCGCGCGCATCGGCGGCGCCGCGGGGTTCGAGAAGTTCGTCGTCATCAAGTGCCTGCACGAGCACCTGGCCGACGACGCCGAGTTCGTGTCGATGGTCCTCGACGAGGCGCGCCTGGCGGCCCAGCTCGACCACTCCAACATCGTCCAGACCTTCGAGCTCGGCGAGTGGCAGGGCCGCTACTTCATGGCCCTGGAGTTCCTCGGCGGGCTCTCGCTCGCGATGATGGTGCGCCGGGTCGGCGACCGCACGCCCGACGGCAAGATCCCGGTGGCGCTGGCGCTCAACATCGTGCAGCAGGCCTGCGCCGGCCTGCACTACGCCCACGAGCGGCGCAACGGCGACACCCCGCTCAACGTGGTGCACCGCGACATCTCGCCCCAGAACCTGGTGGTGACCTTCGAGGGCATGGTCAAGCTGGTCGACTTCGGCATCGCCCGCGCCGACCAGCGCGAGACCCGGACCCGGGCCGGCACCATCAAGGGCAAGTTCGCGTACATGTCGCCGGAGCAGTGCGTGTCGAACGCCGTCGACCGGCGCACCGACGTGTTCGCGCTCGGCGTGGTGCTCTACGAGCTGATCACCGGCAAGCGCCTGTTCAAGCGGGCCAACCAGTACGACACCTACCAGGCCGTGATCGAGTGTGCGGTGCCGGCGCCGTCGACCCAGAACCCGGCGCTCGATCGCGGCGTCGACGCGCTGGTCCTGCGCGCGCTGGCCAAGGACAAGGAGCGGCGCTACCCGACGGCGGAGGCCTTCGGCGACGCCATCCTGCGCTACCTCCACCAGCGCAACGTGTACGCCGGGCCGAGCGAGGTCGGCCGGTTCATGGAGGCGACCTACGCCGCCGAGCTGGCGGAGCACGCCGCCCGCATGCGCGAGCTGCTCGACGGCCGGCGCGGCACCGACGACGGCGCCGACTGGGACGAGGAGGTCGAGGGCGAGGTCGTCGAGCCGTCGACGATCGGCGCGTTGATCGACGATCGCGAGCCGGCCGAGGCGGCGGCCGCCAGCGCGGCCCGCGCCCAGAGCGACGTCACCGGCGAGATCGAGACCGGCGATCTCGAGGTGTCGGAGGGCGAGGGTCGCGGGCGCACCGGCTCGGCGCCGATCGCCGCGGAGGCCGACGACGACGGCGGTGAGGCCACGCGCATCGAGATGAACCTGCTGCTCGAGGGCCGCGGCGCGACCCTGGCTGGCGGCGTGGCGGCCGGTGGCGGCGCCTCGGGCCCGACCCGCGGCGCCGAGCGCCCGCCGGTGGCGGCGAGCGAGCCGGCGGTGGTGCCGACGGTGATCGTGCCGGCCGACCTGGCGGCCGAGGCGTGCCGCGGCGCGGTCCGGCGCTGCTGCCGGCGCCGCCGGCGACCAACCCTGTCCAGCTCCGGTGACCGGCACCGGCGACGGCCTCGGCGGCCCGTCCGACGGTGATGGGCAGCCGGGGCATCGATCGCTTCGGTCGCGGCGCCGCGCCGAGCACGCCGCCGCCGAGCGCGCCGGGCCCTGGCGCCGGCGCGCGCGGGCTCGAAGTTCGGGCCTGAGGGCCCAGCCTGGCCACCGCCCTGGCGCAGCTCGACGACCCGACCACCGGCGGCGGCGGCGCCGGCCCCACCGGTGTTGCCGGCGGCCGCGGTGCCGCCATCGTCGGCGCCCACCGCTGGCCCCAGCGCGCCGACCCAGCTCCACGACACCGAGGCCGCCAACGCCGCGGCCGCGGCGATCGCCGCCGAGACGCCGCGCCCGGGCTCGCTGTCGTCGCCGCCGCCCGGCGCGTCGCCACCTCCGTCGGCGTTCGCTGGCCCCGGGTTGCACGACCTCGAGACGCCGATCGGCCTGCGCCGGGCCCAGCTCGGCGCCCAGCTGGTGTCGCCAGCGCCGGCCGGGGTCCACGGCGGCGTCGACCTCGCGCAGCTGGCGGCGCAGCCGATCCGCAAGCTGCCGCCGTGGGCGCTGGCGGCGTGCTTCGTGATCGCGCTCGGCCTGGCGATGGCGCTGACGATCGTGGTCGCCCGGGTCGTGACCTGAGCGCGCAGCGCGCCGTCGATCAGTTGCGGACGAGGCCGAGCAGCTTCGACATCGACTTCTCGTCGGCCGGCGGGAACTCGTAGTCGAGGAACTCGCGCGAGGTCACCCAGCGCAGGTCGGCGACGGTGGCCGGGTAGGGCACCTGGCCGAGCACCACCGAGCACGTGTACATCACGAGCAGGACGTCGTAGGTGCCGTACTCGTGGCGGTGCTCGCCGGCCTTGGCGCCGACCTCGACGTCGACGCCGATGCGCCCGCGGACCTCGCGGCGCAACGCCGCGGCGTCGTCTTCGTCGGCCTCGACCCGGCCGCCGGGGAACTCCCACAGCAGCGGCAGGACCGCGCTCTCGTTGCGCTGGGTGATGAGGTAGCGCCCACCCTCCTCGATCACCGCCGCGACGACGCGGATGACGGTTCGCTCGGCCTCGCCCATGGCCCGGCATTATCGATGGCGCGCCAGCGATTGCAACGGCTGCGAGCGATCGGTAGGCTGCGCCGGTCATGGCCATCCGCTTCGTCGAGATCCACCCGTCCGAGTCCGCCGAGACCCTCAACCAGGAGTGGGTGATCCTCGAGAACGACGGCAAGGTGCCGTTCAACACCCGCGGCTGCGGCATGACCGTCGGTCGCCGCGGCTCCAACAAGAAGTCGCTGCTCGGCGTCATCGACCCGGGCTTCGTCCTCGGGCCGGGCGAGCGCGTGCGGATGTGCACCGGCAACCCGGCCACCGAGGCGCACGGCAAGCCGCCCGAGGACGGCGTCACCAACTACCAGCTGTTCCTGCCCAAGGCCTACCTCAAGCCGGGCGCGGTGCTGACCCTGGTGTTGCGCGGCCTGCCGGTGTCGAAGGCCGAGTTCGATCCGGCGGCGCCGGGCGGCATCGCCGCGCGCTAGTCGGCCACGTAGGTAGCGCGTGGCTTCGTGCCGCGCACGTGCTGCTCACGCCGAGCGCTTCGCGATCGCGCGCGGGATGGCGATGCTCGCGCCGAGCCGCTTGGCACGGGCCCGCCACGCGCTGCGCGCCACCCACGCGAAGCACGCCAGCGATGCCAGGCCGACCAGGACGACGACCAGCGCGAACGTCAAGGTCGGGCGCGCGCCATGCTCGACGATGGCGGCCCCCATGACCAGGTTGATCCCCTGACGCTCGAGCATGTCGCGATCGCGGCTGGGCTGGTCCAGGCCGAACGTGACGAGCCCTTCGATCGGCTTGGTGAACGAGTCCTGCACGCGCTGCCGGGTCGACGCCAGAGACGGCGTGTTGGTCGCATGGGTCAGCGAGAAGAGAAAGTCTTCGTCGCTGCGCTTGAGGACGATGTGCGCGGGCGTGCCGGACGGCGCGCCGCGCGGGAGCAGCGGCACGAGCGCACTCTCGAGCCGTTCGGAGCCCCGGACCTTCTGCCCAAATCGAGGCTCGGCCGATAGATTCGCTCACGCGGCAGCCGCGCGGCGAGACGTCGTCAGAACGCGCGGCCCTGGACGCTCGAAGCGCTCGTCTGGGGCCAGCGCGGCCTCGACGATGGCACGCTGAACCGCCGGCGCGGGATCGCTCAGGGCTCCCGCTGCTCGACGAAGCTCAGCGAGTGCACCGGGAGCAACACGAGGCGGTTGTAGGAGACCGCGTCGGACGGAAGGCCGAGCGCGATCGCGCTCGCGTAGTCATCGGCGTCGATCCGATCGACCACCATGAGCGCGACATCGCTGGTGTCGTCCGCGGCGATCCGCACCGCCTCGAACGCGCTCGGTAGTTCGCCACGCCGGACCTCGCCGGCGTCGGCGGGCGCGTAGGTGGTCCAGAAGACGTTGCGCCCCTCGCCGTAGTGCGCGACCGACAGGACGGCGAGGTCGGCGCCGGCCGCTATGTCGGCCCAGGCGTACGGGCCGTCGACGCCCGCCGGCGGGCTGAACGTCAGGTGCGGTACCTCGGTCGGCGCCGGCGGCGCCGCCAGATCCGCGAGCGGCCCACGGACGCGCACGCCACGCTCGGTCGTGGTGATGCCATCGGAGCTCGTCAGCCACAGCGCCGTGTCGACGTCGCCGACGGCGCGGGTCGGGGCCGAGACGGTCAATGTGCCCACGGCCGACGCCGCCGCCGGAAGGTAGAACTGCACGCCGGGGTCACCGAGGAGGCGAGCGCTGACATCGAGCGTCTCGCCGACCACGCTCGGGACGTTGCCGGTCACCGTCGTCACCGGCTCCCACGGGCCGGCCAGCGTGCGGTCGGCCGTCCACTGCGCGCCCGGGCCGCCCTCGTACGGGCGCGCGATCACCAGGAGCCGCGGATCGCGGTCGTTGCACGCCTGCGCCGTGCCGATCGTGAATGCCGCCGTGGTCGCCAGCTCCTGGGCGCTGCCGCACGACGTCGACGCGAACAGGCCGGTCGCGCCTGCGAACGCGGTCGGGTCCGGCGTGATCGCGAGCTGGCCTTCGATCTGCGAATAGGAATAGACCGATGAGGTCGGCTGCAGCAAGCCCGCGGACTCGACGTCGGCCCACGTGTAGAGGGAGAAGCTTCGATCGGTACCGTTGATCACAAACTCAGTACCGATCGTCAGCGTCGAGCCCGGCGCGATCTCGAACGTGGCTCGGCCGTTGGGCGCGCAGCATCGTCGCGACCATGACGTCAGTCGGGATCGTTCACCCAGGCCTGCGTGTTCGCGCCGAGCAGGCTATCCGCGGGCAGGGCGACGGTGACCTCGAGCATCGACGGTGCGTCGGCGCCGCAGGCGGCGACGGCGAGCACCGGCACCGACCATCCGCGTGCGATCCAAGCTGAGTGGGAGACTGGCATGCGTAGACCTCTTCTCGATGAACGGCGGCCGCCACGCTACCCGCGCGGCGCGATGCGGCGCGCCGATATAATCGCGCACCGGCGCCGCGGTTCGGAGAGTCCAATCGGGGTTGGACAAGCGACCCCAGCCGTGAGCCGAAAGCGGCACAGCAACTCGTGCGCTGTCGTGGCCCTTGTAGGGCGTCAGCGACTGGCGCGGGGCGTGCTGTGCAGGACCGGATGTCACGTCCCCGCTGTCAAACGCCACCAAGACCTGACCCCCGTACGCCGCCCAAAAATTAACCCCACCATCTGTTCAGTGATTCACCTTGCCGGCCCCCAAGAGACCGGCTCGTTACTTCTGTCGGAGCCGGAAGATCTCGCCCTGGATCACCAGGACGTGGCTGTGGTGGAGCACCCAGTCGAGCACCGCGGCGGCGATGACCTCGTCGCCGAAGACGTGGCCCCACTGGGTGGTGGTTTGGATGGACGTGATGAGCATGCTGCCGCGCTCGTACCTCCTGCTGACGAGCTGGAAGAACAGGTGCGCCGTCTGCTTCTCGAGCGGCAGGTAGCCGAGCTCGTCGACGACGAGCAGCTTGGGCTTGGGCGGATAGGACAGACGAAGGGGATCTGGGCCGCCGGGACGTCCGCGGCGGCCCTCGGTCCGAGGTGGCCGGCAGTGGCCGGCGGCGCAATCCGGCCGCGGGCGCGGCGCGCAAGCCCGCGAATGCAGCAGGCTCACGTTACCTTTCGTCGCTCTGATTGTGTGCACACGGCCGGGTGTCTAGTGGCGCCGCACGCGGTGCGTTCGGGCCAGCTACCCCAGTGCTCCATTCTCGTCAGCGCGCCCGCGCGCCGGCGTGTTGCCGGGCGCGGGTCAGAACGAGCGGCCCTGGACGCCGTCGACGGGGATGCAGGCGCCGCTGACCCAGCGGGCGCGGGCCGAGGCGAGAAACACGACGACGTCGGCGACCTCGTCGGCGGTGCCGAACCGGCCGAACGGCAGCTCGCGGGCGACGAAGGCGGCGATGCCCTCGGGGTCGGCCTTCTGCCGGCGATCCCAGCCGCTCCCGGGGAACACGATCGAGCCCGGCGCCACCGAGTTGACCCGGATGCCGTCGGCGGCGTAGTCGCGGGCCAGCGCCTTGCCCAGCGCGATCACCGCCGCCTTGGCGACGTTGTAGCCGGGGGCGCCACCGGCCTCGCGGCCGAACACCGAGGAGATCAGCGTGATCGAGCCATCGCGGCCGCGCAGGTGCGGCGCCGCGCGCTGGGCGATGCGCGCGGCGCTCCACAGGTTGGTGTCGAGCGACGAGGTGAGGTCGGCGTCGTCCATCGTCTGCGCGGTGCGCGCGAACGACTTGCCGACGTTGGCGACCACGACGTCGAGGGCGCCGAAGGTGGCGACCGCGTGCGCGATCGCGGCGTCGGCGCCGTCGGCGGTGGCGACGTCGGCCACGCACGAGGTGTGTGGGCCGGGGCCGGCGGCGGTGAGGTCGGCGAGGGTGGCCGCGAGCTCGCCGCCGCCGTCGCTGGCGCGGGCGACCACGCACACCCGCGCGCCCTCGCGCGCGAGGCCCAGCGCGATCGCGCGGCCGATGCCGCGGCTACCGCCGGCGACCAGCGCCGCCTTGCCGTCGAGCTCGAGGTTCACGACACCACCTGCCAGGTGTCGCCCCACAGCGCCTGGCCGCCGTCGACGCGGAGGATGGTGCCGGTGATGTACTGCGCCGCCGGCGACGCCAGGAACACGATCGCGGCGGCGACCTCGTCGACGGTGCCGGTCCGCTTGAGCGGGGTCTGATCGGTGGCGCGCTCGAGCAGCGCCTGCGGATAGCGGGCGGTGCCGCTCGAGGCGATGACCCCGGGCGCGATCGCGTTGACCAGGATGCCGAACTGCGACCACTCGACGGCGAGCGACATCGTCAGGTTCTCGACCCCGGCGCGGGCGGCGCCGGTGTGCGCCATGCCGGGGAAGCCTCGGTACACGTTGGCGGTCACGTTGACGATGCGGCCTCCGCGGCGCGGGATCATCGCCTGGGTCGCGACCTCGCGGCACAGGTGGAAGGTGCCGAGCAGGTTGTTCTTGATCACCGCGGCGAAGCCGTTGGCGCTGATCTGCTGGGCCGGCGCCGGGAACTGGCCGCCGGCGTTGTTGACCAGCACGTCGACGCCGCCGAAGCGCGCGACCACCGCGGCGACGAAGGCAGCGACCTGCTCGGGCTCGCGGATGTCGCACGGCATCGTGAGCACCCGGTCGTCACCGCCGGCGGCCGCCGCCAGCGCCGGGCGGGCGGCCTCGAGCTTCTCGGGCGTGCGCCCGCAGATGGCGACCTTGGCGCCGAGCCGCGCCAGCTCGGTGGCGGTGGCCAGGCCGATGCCGCTGCCGCCGCCGGTGACGATGGCGGTCTGCTCGGCGAACACGCCGGGCGCGAAGATCTGCTGGGACGCTCGCGTGGGAGAGGCTCGCATCGAGCCGCGAGCCTACCGCGCGATCGGCCCGCGCCGCGGCGTCAGGGCGTGAAGTCGATCGACACCGCCGAGAAGCCGCCGTTCGTCAGGCCGCTCTGGTTGTCGGCGACGGCGCCCTTGGTGAACGTGAACGTACCCTGGTTGTTCTGCGAGGCGTTGTTGGCGTTGGAGTCGGCCGACTCGAGGCGCAGCGTGTAGGTGCCGTCGGGGACCTCGGCGCCGAGCCGGTCACGCATGTTCCAGGTGACGTTGAGCGCGGTCGGCGTGTTGAGGGTGGCGCCGGTGACCGCGTCGACGTCGCCGGGACCCGCGGCGGCGTTCCACGCCACCAGGTGCTGGGTGCGCGCTGCCGACCAGCGTCCGACGGTCTTCACGAAGGCCCCTCCCGAGGTCTCGATCCACGCGGCGATCACGTTCTTGGGCGCGTAGGGGCCGGGCGGGTTGTGGGCCGACGGCGTGAACGTCGCGGCCAGGTTGCCGGTGCCGCCAGGGTCAGCGTCGGCGCCGCCACCGGGCGCGGCGTCGACCGCACCGCCGGGCGCGGCGTCGGCCCCGCCGCCACCGCCGCCGCCACCACCACCACCGTCGCCGAGGTCGCCGACCTCGCACGCGGTGAGGACCATCAACACCGGGACCAGCATGCGCCGTGGAGCCATCGCTACCATCGTCCTGCAAGACCCGCGCGCGCGCAACGGTCGCACAACCGCTCGTAAGGTCACGGGTCGTCGGTGACGACGCGCACACCGGGCCTCGCCGCTGGGGCGTTCACCCCCATGCGACAGCGGCCTACGGGAGCCGGACCATCGTCGCGGTCGGCGAGTTGACGACGCTGCAGGTGCCGCCGTCGCCGTTGGGATCGTCCCACATGGTGAAGGTGTAGGTGCCGACCGGCGGGCACCGGCCGGCGGCGCCGCCGAAGGCCGCGTTGCCGTAGTCGGGCACGAGGAAGCCGCCGCCGCCCGGGGACGGGTTCCAGCACTGCTCGCGCCAGGTCGCGTTCCACACCCGGGTGCCATCGCCGTCGACCGCGCAGCCGAAGGTGTAGTGCATGGTGTTCGCGTACATCAGCATCGGCGGCGGCGGCGAGAAGTCGTAGGCCGCGCCCTCGAGGGTCATCGTCCACGGCCCGGGCTCCGGCGTCTCCGTCGACGATCCCTCGATGGTGGGCGGGCACTCCACCGCGATCACCTGGGCGTCGCACGCATAGCCGACCTCCTCCCAGCCGACGCCGCAGGTGCCGTCGCGGGTCCAGGTCCCGAGCATGGCCTCGGGCGGCCACACGATCGCCTGCGCGCCGGTGTCGGGGTTGCACGCGTACTGGCCGACGTAGGTCGTGCCGCCGATCTGACACGTGAGCTGGTTCTGGGCGACGGTGCAGGTGGCGGTGACGCCGCCGATGGTGATGACCAGGGTGCCGCTGCCGTCGTCGACGACGGTGCCGGTGCCGTCGCCACCGGCGGCGCCGGCGACCATCCAGTCGGTCCCGAGCACGTCCTGGGCCGGGGTCGATGGTGGCGGCGTCGCGTCGGGGCTGCCGCCGCCGTCGCCGACCCCGCGGGCGTCGGGCAAGCCGGCACCGGGTGAGCCGCAGGCCGCGGCCATCACGGTCAGCGCGAACAACAGATCGCCCGCACCAGGACCGCGCATGCCGAAGCGCTAGGACGCGTCGCGCACGACCGACCGGCGAGGTTCGGCGCGGCTCCGCGAAGCGCGCTCAGCGCAGCTCGCTGCCGCGACAGGTGCCCGCGTCGCAGCGGGCCTCGAGCTGCCAGCGCGGGCACATGCCGGCGCCGGGGCCCTGGCAGTCGGACCACCAGGCGTCGAGCGCGGCCTGCAGGCCGGCGCGCTCGTCGACGTGCACGACCGCGCCGAAGCAGTTGGCCTGCACGGCGACGCAGTCGGCGTCGGTGGAGCACGTGGTGCCAGCGAGCCCGCCGCCGGAGTCGATGGCCTGCAAGGCCGAGCAGGCCGCGGTGCGAGTCAGCGCGTGGGTCGGCGGCGCGTCGCCGCAGGCGCCGCCCTCGCACGCGAGCGCGAGCCACGGACGCTCGTCGCCGTCGCGCGCCTCGGTGACGATCCACGCCGGCGCGCCCGGCGCCGGCGCCCATCCGAACCCGAGCGGTTGATCGTCGGGCGCGCACCAGGTGTGCGGCAGCGTGGTCGCCGCGGCGGCGCCGTGGGCCTCTTCGGCGACCTCGCAGAAGGGCTCGGCGGCGTCGGGCCGGTGCAGCAGGCGGCCGCGGTAGACGGCCGTCGCGCGCGCGCGCACCGCGTCCCAGGTCAGGGGCACCCCGGCGGCGGTGCCCGTCGAGGCGGCGCTGGTGGTGGCCGTGGTCGAGGCTCCCGGCGTCGTGGGCCCAGTCGCCGTCGGCCCGGTCGCAGTCGGGCCGGTCGTCGTCGGCGCCGGTGATGGCGTGGCGCCACCGCACGCCGCCGCCAGCGCCAGCGTCAGCGCCGCGCGCGCCGGCGTCATCGCACCACCACCCGATCGGTGGCCGAGCGCCCGAAGGTCTCGGGCATGTACATCTCCTCGGCCTTGGCGGGCGGCACCACGAAGGTGCCCGGGGTGGTCGCGCGCGCCACGTAGGTGTACTCGTGCACGCCCTCCCACAAGAGCGAGGTGAACGCCTCGACCCGCTCGTCGCGCAGGTTCTGGTGCTCGTACCAGGTCGACGACCACCACCAGTACGCGCCACGGTCGGCCTGCGCCTTGGGGTCCCGCGGAATCGGGCCGGTGACGGCGAGCGCCGGGTTCATCGCCTCGAGGCCGGCCGGCAGCGGATCGACGAGGGCCACGTGGTAGCGCCGGTTCTCCGCCACCATCGCCAGCCGCACGCGGACCCGGGCCCCGGCCTTGATCTGCCAGGTGCCGTCGGCGGCGCGGACCACGTCGGCGGGATCGTCGACCGCCTCGTAGCGGCGCTCGACGACGAACCCGTAGTCGGCGGCGGGCAGCCGTAGGTCGGCCGGCGCGTAGGTCATGCCGATCCGGTAGTACATGCGGCCGGCGCCGTCCTTCTGCAGCACCAGGTCGCCCTTGCCGGGACCGGCGGCGGTGCCTTTGCCGAGGTTGTCGGCGACGAAGCTCATCGGGATGTCGAGCTGGTAGCTGTCGGTGGAGCGGCCGCGGAAGGCGTGGTCGCCGGCGTAGGCCGAGCCGATCCAGGCGCGGGCGACGAAGTTGGGCGTCGCCTTCTCGAACACCTCGAAGTAGCGATCGAGCGCCAGCAGCACGAAGGCGTTCTCGCTGGTGCTCTGCCAGCGCCCGGCCTTCTTGTGCGCGAGCAGGCCGGTGACCAGCTTGGGCAACAGATCCGAGCCCGGCGCCTCCTCGATCATCGACTCGAGGATGACCGCGTCGGCGCGCCGGTCCGACGCGAGCAGCAGGTAGCTGCCGTCGGTGTAGCCGTCGGTGAAGTTGGCGGCGCCGGCGGTCTCCGCGACCCGGTTGCCCAGGTGCGCGGCGATCGCGGCGCGCTCGGCGGCGGCGTCGCTGCGGCCGGCGAGGGTGCCGAGCAGCCAGCCGTCGGCCTCGAGGGACAGCTTGCTGGCGCCGCCGGCGTCGGCGAGCAGGCGCTTGGCCTTGGCCACGTCGACGTCGCCGGCGAGCTTGCGCACGTACAGCGCGTAGCTCGAGATCGAGCGCCGGATCTCGGGGCCGTAGTCGCTCGGGTAGCGCTGCTCGATCGAGCCGAGGTAGGCCAGCGCGCGGTCGAGCATCGCCGTGGGCACCGCGTAGCCCTTGGCCTTGGCCCGGACCAGGGCGTTGGTGACGTGCACCGTGAGGTAGGGCCACGACTCGAAGCCGCGCTGCCAGAACGGGAAGCCGCCGTCGCCGTTCTGCAGGTTCTTGAGGCGCTCGAGATCGTCGGCGACCGAGCGCTCGAGCTCGGCTGGCGTCGGCATCTCGGGCACGTCGAACGCCGTCAGCACGTCGCGCAGGGCCGCGATCGCGAGGATGCGCGAGGCGCGCTGCTCGGCGCACTCGTAGGGGTAGCGCACCAGGTAGAGCACGGCGTCGGTGAGCGCCTGCAGCTGGGTCGACGAGGTGGTGACGTCGAGGCCGCCGAACTGCTTGACCACCGCGGTCGGCAGCGCGATGGGCTGCCGGATGGCGCCCGAGGCGGCGCCACCATCGACGACGCCGTAGGTGGCGAAGGCCTCGGTGGTGGCGGGCGTCCACACCGGCAGCGCGAGCTCGGCGGCGTCGCTGGCGGTGCCGGCGACCGCCACCACCTGCAGCCGCGCGGTGCCGGCCATCTCGGCGGCGGCTGGCAGGCGCACCTCGACCCGATCGTTGGCCGGCACCACCACTTGGCGGCCGCGGCCGGCGGTGAGCGCCAGGTTCGTGGTGCGTGCGGCGAGCTGCACGGTGAGCGCGGCGTCGGTCTGGTTCTGCACCACGATCGGCAGCTCGAAGGCGTCGCCGAAGTTGAGGAACCGCGGCGGCGACGGCCGCACCATCAGCGGCAGCCGCGCGGTGATCGCGCTCTCGCCCTTGCCGAACTGCTTGTCGCCGGCCACCGCGATCGCGACCAGGCGGTAGCGGGTGAGGTTGTCGGGCAGGGTGAGGTCGACCCGGGCGCGGCCGTCGGCGCCGGTCTTGACCTCCGGCGCGAACACCGCGAGGGGATCGAAGTTGGAGCGCACCGCGATCGGCGCGGCGGCGGCGCCGCCGGCGGTCGCGCCCTGGGCGCGGCCCGGCGCCTTCATCACCGCGCGCTCGGCGACGGCCATGTCCATGTCGTCCGCGGCCTCCATCGGCGGGGCCGCCGACGGCGACGGCGGCGGCATCATCTTGTCCTCGAGCGCCGCGGTGGCGTCGACGCCGCCACGCCCGCGCGCGCCGCCGCCGGCGAGGTTCGCCGCCTCTGGTCGCGCCAGCCGCACGTAGGCGCGCGAGTGGTAGTCGCTGGTGCCGCTGTCGCGGCCGCCGTAGAAGCTGTCGATGGGGTTGGGGAACTGGTAGCCGGTCAGCGCCAGCACCGCCTCGTCGACGGCGAGCACCGCGACCTCGCTGCCGGCGACCGGGCGGCCGCCGGCGTCGCGCACGAGCACGTCGAGGCTGGCGCGCTCGCCGGGCCCGAGCTTGGCGGCGTTCGGCGCGATCGACACGTCGAGGGTGCGCGTGCGCGGCGGGATCGGCAGGTTGATCGAGCCGGTGGCGTACGCCGGGCGACGCGGCAGGCTCGGCGCCGGCTGGCCGGCGTCGTCGACCCGCGGCGCCGACCCGACCAGGTCGACCTGCACCCACAGGTTGGGCACCATCGCCTCGGTCAGCGGTACCTGGATGGTCGTGGTCGGGCCGGTCAGGCTCACCCGCTCGACCTTCACGATGCCGCTGCGGCGCCAGCTCACCAGCGCCTCGGCCGGGTAGAACGGCGCCTGGATCAGGAGCTCGGCGGTGTCGCCGACGGCGTAGCTCTGGCGATCGGGGATGAGCCCGACCTCCTCCTGCACCAGGTCGCGCTGCGGCGGCTGATCACCGCCGGTGACCCACACCGTGAGCGTGGTCTGGTTCTCGCGACCGGCAGCGTCGGTGATGGTCGCGGTCACCCGGTAGGTGCCGCCGGTCGCGGTCGCGAAGCTGCAGGTCTGGGCGTCGGCGCCGGCGGTGATCGCGCACTGCTGCGGATCGAGCAGCTCCTCGACGTAGCGGCCGCCCTTCCACGCCCAGCTCTGGCGCACCGCCTCGACGGCGATGGGCGCGCCGACCGCGGCCTTGCCGTCGAGGTCGACGCCGATCACCGCGACCTCGATCGGGGTGCCGCGCTCGACGTAGGGGCGCGCGACCTTGAGGCCGACGTAGGTCGCCGACGGGTGCACCAGCAAGCTGGCGGTCGCCGCCCAGGCCTGGCGGTTGACGTCGGTGACGAGTGGCGCTCGCGGTCACGCTCATCGGCCGCGCCGGGTTCACCGACAGGTAGTCGAGGTGCAGCACGTGATCACCGACGGCGTCGGTCGTGCCCTCGTGCGACCAGGTCTGGGTGGGATCGCCGCGATCGTCGCCCCACCACGAGCGGTAGCCCCACCACGGCCGCCACTCGCCGAAGACGTAGTCGTCGCGGCCGGGCGGGGTGAAGGTGGTGACGTTGCTGTGCAGGTCCCAGCGCACCGGCGCGCCGGGCAGGCCGCCGCCGGCGTAGTAGCGCGCCGACACCGTGACGTCGCCGCCCTCGCCGACCATCATCGTGCCGCTCGACGCCGCCGCGGTGACCTCGAACTCCGGGCGCCGGAACTCCTGGATCTGCAGCGAGTGGTAGTGGTCGCCGGCGAGGCGGCCCTCGGCGGTGAACTGCACCGACGCGTAGCCGAGGTTGGCGACCTTGGGCAGGGTGAAGCGGGTGTCGAAGCCGCCGGCGGCGTTGACCGTGGCCCGGCCCTTGAGGAGCTCGTTGCCGACCGGATCGACGACCACGTAGCGGACCGCGCTGACCAGGCCGGCCAGCCCGCGCACGTCGCCGCCCTCGCCGTAGTCGATCGGGCGGAGCCAGCCCTTGAGCCGGACCTCCTCGCCGGGCTTGTACAGCTGGCGATCGTCGACGACGTACCAGGCCAGCTCGGTGCCGCGATCGCGGCGCACCCACTCGGGGTAGTCGTTCCACCAGCCGCCGTTGCTGGTGAGGAACGCGGTGTCGTCGCCGCGGCGCGCGAGCAGGACGTCGCTGCCCGCGCTCCCGGCGCGCGGCAAGGCGATCCGGGCCAGGCCGCCGCCGTCGGTGGTCGCGGTCGCCTTGCTCGGCAGCATCGTCAGCGCCACCCCGCTCGCGGCCTTGCCGTCGGCCAGCTCCGACGCCATCGCCACCAGCTCCTGCCCGTCGACGTGGGCCGACAGGCCGAGCCTGGTCACCTGCAGCCACGCGTACAGGCGCGGCGGATCCCACGCCTCCTTCCACGGCGACGGCTCGACGATCGCGAGCACGTGGCCGAGCTTGCTCGCCGGCAGCGCCGCCGACAGATCGATCGCGGTCTCGCGCAGGCCGTCGCCGGTGCCCGACGTCTTGATGGTGCCCTCGAACACCTTGGTGCCCGGCCACCGTGGCGGGCTGTCCTCGTTCCACAGGTTCTGCATGGCGTCCGAGAACCCCGGCAGGTCGCCTGGCACCACCCGCCGCAGGGTCACCTTGAGTTCGGGGTAGCCGGCGGTGAACACGTCGAAGCTCGGCGTGGCCGCGCCCGGGTCGACCACGAGCAGGCCGTCGGGGCCGTAGAAGGTCGGCTCCGGCGTGCCGACCTGGAACGACAAGGTCTTGGCCTGACCCAGGGTCTGGCCGAACTCGTCGCGGAGGTTCGCCGGCAGCGTGACCTTGTAGGTGGTGCGCGCGGCGGTGGCGCCGATGACCGCGAGCGACGCGCCCTGGTTGACCAGCTGCATGCCGGGGATCGCCGGCGACACCTTCACGTCGCCGGGCGCGAAGGCGGCCTCGTCGAGGGCGTTGTTGAACTGGATGCCGAACGGCGTGCCCGGCGGGCAGCGGCCACCCCAGCCGCACTCGGCGCGCTCGATCCGCAGCGGCGCGTAGGTGCGGAACGAGAAGTCCTGGCGCGCGGTGGTGCGCAGCGGCCCCTCCGCCGACGGCGTCTTGGGTCCGACGACGACCCGCACCGCGGTGTCGGCGGGCAAGGTCTCGGTCGCCTTCATCGCCAGCCAGCGGCCGTCGACGCCCTCGGCCTTGGCGCTCTCGACCAGGCTCTTGATGATCGGGTGGGCCGCGATCTCGGCGTCGCCGAGCTGGCGCACGCCGAGGGTCCGACCGCCGACGTCGAGCGACACCGTGGCCAGCACCGCGGCCGGATCGATGCGCTGATCGAAGCGCAGGAACATCGGCACGTCGCGGCGCTGGCTCTCGTCCTGCGGCCACATCGTCACCAGCTGCGGCGGCGGCGTGGTGAAGGAGAACCGCACCGCCGACGCCAGCACGTTGCCGGTGGCGCTGCGGGTGCCGGCCGGGACCTCGACCTGGTACGTGGTCGCCTGCGGGAACCGCACGTCGGGATCGAAGATGAGGGTCTTGGTGCCGAGCCAGCGCCAGTGCCCGGCCGGCGTCGGCGTGAGCGTCACCGGCACGGTGCGGGCGGCGTCGTCCTGCGAGGTCACCGCCACCATCGGCTGCGAGAACGTGATCGAGAGCTGCGGCACCAGCGGCACGTCGCCCTCGGGCTGGTAGCGCACCACCTCGAGCGGCGCGCCGGCGTCGACGGTCGCCGGCGGCGGCAGGTTGGCGCCAGGCGCCGGCGGGAAGGTGCCGGCGAGGGTGGTGCCGGTGCGCGGCGGCGGCGTCGAGCGCGGGCGGATCGCGAAGTCGGCGCGGTCCTTGGGGTCGGCCTTGAGCGCGGCCGCGCGGCGCAGCAGCGCGTCGGCGTCGGCGTCGGCCAGCGGGGTCGCGGCCGCCACCGGCGGGCGGTCGTAGCTGCCGGCGCCGCGCTGGCCATCGGAGAGGCGCAGCTGCAGGCCCTCGGCCGCCTCGGCCTGGACCAGGACGAGATCGTCGCCCGGACCCGGTGGTCGCGGCGGGGTGGGGCGGCCGCCGCACGCGGTGGCCAGGAAGGTGAACAGCGTGAGGCAGGCGACGCTGCGGTGGAGAGCGGTGGCGTGCACGATCGAGGCTCCTTCGGACCGGCGACGGTCGGGGACGGTCCTCCTCAACGCACGAGCGCCGAGATGGACCTTGTGACCGGCGACACGGTCACGGTCGGTGGCCCGGGGGCGGCGGTCAAGCCGATCGGGGGGTATCCTTCCGTGCGCCCGCCGGTGCGAACCACCTTCGCCATGCGTCTCCGTCGATCCCGTCGCTCGTCCACGCCCGTCGTCGCCACGCTGGCGCTGGCCGCGGCGGGGTGCCTCGACGTCACCCGGCCGGCGTCGCTCGCCGCCGCCCCCGCGGTGGTCGACGCCGAGCGGCCGCCGATCGACGCGCCCGATCCGTGCGGGCTGCCGGCCTTCACCGGCGGGTTGTCGACGGTGGCCGGCTGCCAGGACTACGGCGACGTCGACGGCCCGCGCGGGGTCGCGCGGTTCTACAACCCGGTCAACGCCGCGGTCGGGCCCGGCGGCGACGTCTACGTCACCGACTTCGACAACCACCTGGTCCGGGTGGTGACGCCGGCGGGCGAGGTCCGCACGCTGGTGCGCGATCCGCGCTTCACCCACCCGTTCGGCATCGCCTTCGCCGGGACCCGGCTCTACGTCGAGACCGACGACGACGACCTCGGCGCCCACTCGACGGAGACCGGCACGATCTGGGAGATCAACCTCGCCACCGGCGAGCCCACCGTGATCGTGCGCGACCTCGGGCGCCCGCGCGGCATCGTCGCCTTGCCCGACGGCCGCCTGGTGCTCGCCGATCATTTCCACCACGTGCTGCGGATCCTCGATCCGCTGACCCAGGAGGTGACGCTGCTCGCCGGCGCCTTCGACGAGCCCGGCGCGGTCGACGCCGTCGGCGCCGACGCGCTTCGACAACCTACGATGTCGGCCATGCCCGACGGGCGGATCGTGACCGATCAGCAGAACCGCCACTGGATCCGGCGCGGTGGCCTCGACGGCACCGACCACACGCTGGCCGGCACCGGCTGGTCGGCGGCGCCGACGTCACTGCCAACGCGCGACCTCGCCCGCTGCGCAGGCGCCGCCACCGACGGGCTCGGCACCTTCTACATCACCGATCCTGACGGCCTTACGGTGCGCCGCCCAGGCTGTCGCCGACGCCGGTCGACACCGTCGCCAGCGGCGTCGCCGGCGGGCTCGACGCCGCCGATCCCGCGGCCGGGCAGATCTACGGCCCCGAGGGGCTCGCCCACGACGCCGCCAGCGGGCGCCTGCATCACCGACGGCAGCCGTGGCTTCGACGACCAGCCAGCCACCGGCTGCGGGTGGCTCGAGCCGTCGGCGCTGCCGTGAGCGCGACCGATCGCCCGCGCCGCGCATCGAACCGGAGCAATCATGAGCACCATATCGTCGGCGCCCACGTGGTCATCCTCGGCGGCGGCTTCGGCGGTTACAGGCGCGCGGCCTGGCCTCGGGCGCCGGTCGACGTCACGCTCATCGATCGCCGCAACCACCACCTGTTCCAGCCGCTGCTCTACCAGGTGGCGACCGCGGCGCGTCGCCGGGCGACATCGCCACCCCCATCCGGCCGCGCCAGCCGTGGCAGCGGCAACGCGCTCGGTGCCAGCGGGCGAGGTCGAAGTGATCGACCGCGCCTGTCGGCGGGCAGTCGACGGCGAGCTCCACTCATGACGTGCTGGCGGGTCGCCACCGGCGCCACCCACTGTACCGGCCAGCCGTGGATGCAGCTCGCCCCCGGCCTCAAGTCGATCGAGGACGCCTCGAGATCCGGCGGCGGTGTTCCTCGCCTACGAGGCGGCCGAGCAGCGAGGCCGGCGCCGCCGCCCAGCGCGCGGCTGACCTTCGCCGTCGCTGCTGCCGAGGGCGTCGAGCTGGCCGGCGCCCTCGGCGAGATCGGCCGTACACGCTGGCACGACTTCCGCCGATCGATCCGCGCGCGGCGTGCTCTTGCTCGAGGGCGGCGACCGCATCCTCGCGAGCTACCCGCTGGGCGCTGGTGGCTAAGGCGGCGCGCTTGCCGGGCGGCGCGCCGGGTCGAGGTGCGCACCGGCGCGCTGGTCACCGCCGTCGACGACGGCGGCGGTCGTGCGGCACGCCGGCGGCAGGAGGCATCGACTGTCGCACCGTGCTGTGGGCGGCCGGCGTCGTGGCGTCGCCGCTCGGCGCCCAGCTTCCGGCGCGCCGCTCGATCGCTCGGGCCGGGTCGAGGTCGACGCGGCGCTCGCGCTGGCCGCGCATCCGGAGGTGTTCGTCGTCGGCGATCTCGCGGACGGCGACGGCGATCGCATCGTGCCGGGCGTGGCCCAGGGCGCTGCAGGGCGGTGGCCGCCACGTCGCGCGCATCATCGCCGCCGAGGCCCGCGCCCGCGCCCGCGGGGTGGCGCCGCCGGCGCGTCCGCGCTTTCGCTACCGCGACAAGCGCACAGATGGCGACCGTCGGCCGCAAGGTCGTGGTGGTCATCGAGACGCGACGGGTCGCGCTGCAATGGCTTCGTCGCCTGGCCTGTGGTGGGTGATCCACGTCATCGCGCTGGTCGGCACCCGCAACCGGGTCGCGGTGACCCTGCAGGGTCGTGGCTGCCCTCTGCCAGCGCGGCGCGCGCCCATCAACGGCGAGCACGGGCCGCTGCCGCCGCGCGCATCACCGAGGTCATGCCGGCCTGCCGGCGGCGGCGCACGGTCGCGCTGCCGGGCGCCACGCCTCGAGCCCTGAGCCGCGCTGGCACGGTGCCAGTCGGCACGCCGGCGCCGGCGCCGCGCCGATGTGGCGGTCGCGGCCGGCGCGGGCCCCCGGGCGCGGTGGCCTGCGCCGTCGAGCACCGGGCGCCGCCGGCATGCGCTCATCGGCGATGGCTCGCGCGCCGGTCTCGCTGGTGTGCGCGCCGGCCCCGATCTCGTGGTCGCCGGCGCTGGTGCTGTGGTCGGGCTCGGGCGGGCGGCGCTGCGGCGCCGCGCGCCGGCGCCGCCGCCGACCACCTGGTGGCGAGGCGCCGCCGTCACCGTCGGCCTGGCCGGCGGTGGTTGACTTCGGCGCCGCCGGCGATCGTCGACGATCGCCCGGCCGCGGGCGTGCTCGTCGACGGTACCGGCGCTGCCAGCGGGCGTCGTGGTGACCGCCCTCGATGCCGCCGGCGCCGCCCTCGGCCCGGCCGACCAGAGCGACGCCGCCGACGGCGGCTTTCGCTTCGCCGTGTCGACATGGTGCCTGCGCGGCTGGCCTTCGACGGCGCGGTGGTGGTGCTCGCCGACGTTACCTGGCTCGTCGACGGCCCGGCGCCGCGCATCCCGCTCACCCGTCGGGTCGGTGGTGGTGGCCCGCGTCAGCGGCCCTGGTGCCGCCGGCGCCACCACCGCGCCGCGCGACGGCCAGGGCGCAGCACCGCCGTCGCCGACGCCGACGGCGCGGCGAGGCCGTCGGCCTCGCGGAGGGGCCGTACGAGTGCGGGCGCAGAGCGCCACGCACGCGTCGCCGCTGCGCCGATCCGCGCCGAGGGCAGCGAGCGGCGCGAGGTCGAGGTGCCGCTGGTCGACGCCGGCACCGCAGTCGTCGGCACCGTCGATCGACGGCGCGCCGTCAAGGGGCAATTCGGGTCCAGCTCCTGCCCGACGACGATCATTACGCCGCGCGGCGGTGGCGCCGGGCGCCTTCGCCGCCGACGCGGTGCCGCCGGGGCGCTGGCGTGGTCGCCGGGGCGCCGGGCTACCTGGGCGCTGGCGCTGACCGCCGCGGTGGTCACCGTCGGCGCTCGCGCGCGGTCAGCGTGAACCTCGCGGCGCGCCGGCCGGGTGCGCGGTCGGGTGGTCGATACGGCGCGCCGCTGGCGGGCGCGACCGTGGTGCTGCGCGGCGAGGGCCTTGGCGCGGCGGCGGCGGCGCGGCTGGCGAGACCTCGCCGACGGCGGCGAGGGCGGCCGCCGGGCGCTGGCCAACCGGCTCGCCGGCGCGCCAGCCCCGTGCGCGATGGCCGGTTCGGCGCCGATCGCGCCGGCGCGCGCCCGGCGGAGTGCGGCGACGGCCACTGCGGCGTCGACCTCGGCACCCGCCGCGGCGAGATCGCCACGCCGCCGCCGACGGCGTCCTGGTCGCGGTGTACCGCCAGATCCGCGGCGACGCCGGCCGCTACGTCGCGATCGAGCACCCTGGCGGCCTGCGCACCGCGTACATGTTCCTCGAGCTGGTGCGCGACGGGCTCGAGGTCGCCAGCGCGTGCGCCGGCGACGCTCTCGGCACCGTCGGCAGCACGGGGTTCCAGCGCTCCGGGCCTGCACCTGCACTTCGCGCCGTCGTGGAGATCGGCGGTCGCGCCTGGTTCTCGATCCCGAGCCGCCCTGCACAGCGCCGTCGTGCTTGTTATGTTGGCGTCGCTCGACGCGCCGACGGATCGATGCTCGCGATGGCGCAGGCGGTAGCGTGGCGCCGCGTCCGCTGCTCACCGACGCCCGCGGCAGCTCGTGCTCGACGACGTGGCGCCGGGGCGCTACCTCGCCGCGGTGTTCGCGCCGGACCAGGCGCCGGGGCTGTCGGCGCCGCTGGCGGTGCGGCGGTGGCGACGTCACCGACGCCGGCACCGTGGTGGTGGGCCCCGGGCGTGGTGGTGACCGGCCAGGTGGTCGGGCCGCGCGGGCCGCCGCCGGCGCGCGCGTCGTCGCCGAGGAGGGCGTCGGCCAGGTGGTGCACAAGGTCGGCACCACCGTCACCGACGCAGATGGTCGCTACCGGCTGCGCGCGCTCGCCGGCGCGGTTACGCTCACCGTCGCCCTCGGCGGCCACGGCGAGGTCGCGTGCGACCTGGCGCTCGGCGATCGCGGCGCGCAGGTCGAGGACTTCCGCCGGCGCCGGCCGACGCCGCTCCTGTGGGGCCAGGTCGTCGACGCCAGCGGCGCCGCCGCGGCCGGCTGCGTGGTGCGCCTCGTCATGACGGGCCGGGCGTCGACGGATCATCGCCGACGGCGGCGGCGTTCTCCACACCGCCCACGTGGGCCGCTACCAGGTGGAGCTGTCCGCGCCCGGGCAGCCGACGACGACGGCGACCATCACCACCGGGGTCGGCGCCACCCTGCGCCTGCGCGCCGGCGGGCGAGCTGCGGCTGCGCTCGATCGCCACCGGCGTCGATCTCGCCGGCGTCGTCGTCGACGCTGACGGCCCCGCCGACGCCGACGCCCGCGCGCTGACCTGCGCCGACGGCACCGTCGCCGTCGCCGGCCCGCTGGCCGGCGCCGCTGGCGCGTGCGCGTGCGTGGCGCCGGGCCGGTCACCGGCGAGCTCACCGTCGAGGTCGGCCTGGCCGGGCCGACGAGCGTCGACACGTCGCGCGGCGCGACCCTGGCGGGATCGTGCGCGACGTCGCGGCCGCGCGGCCGGGGGCGCGGGTCTTCCTCGGCGACGTCGAGGGCGCGCGCCGACGGCGACGGCAACTTCCGCCTGATCGACGTGCCGTAGGGGGTGGTGGTGTTGCGCGCGGAGACGGCGACCGGACGCGCCCTGCCGCTGTCCCTGGCGCCCGGTGACGAGCGGGTCACGCTCACCGTCGATCTGAGGGAGAGCGGCGCGCCGTCGGCGTATGCTGTCGAGCAGCCCACCTGGGCCGGAGCATGATAAACATGCAGCGCACCCTGGATCGCTCTCACCCTCGTCCTGGCGCGGCGCCTGCGGCCGCCGACTTCTGCCGCCGCTGCGGCACCGCTGGGGCCGTCGCCGCCGAGCTCGGGTCATTGAGCCCCGCGCGACGCCCTCAGCGCGCGCACGATCTACCCCCAATCCGCACCGGCGGCACCTACACGATCACCAACGCCGACTGACGCCTCGACCAACACCGCCTACGCCGTGCTGGTCAGCGGCAACGGTCGCCGGCGCACGTCGGTGATCCCGCCGATGAGCAGCTCCTTCGACTGGCCGGGCATCGTCGCCTGCGTGAAGGAGCACTTCCGCCCCTACGATCTCGTCATCACCGAGCAGGAGCCGACCAGCGGCGACTACGTCGAGGCGGTGGTCGGCGGTGTCGGCACTGAGCCCGGCCACGGCAGCGGGGCGACCTGCTCCGATCGCGGGTCGGCCGACAACTTCTTGCGGCGTCACCGAGCGCGGCATCGCGTTCGCTTCTCCGAGGCGCACCCTGGCGTGCCGCCGGAACGAGGAGCTGTGCGCCACCACATCACCACGAGGTCGGCCACCTGCTCGCGTCGACACGAGACCCTTGGCCACCGACCTGATGTCGTACGGTGCCCATCGACGACTCCGGCACCGGCGACGTTCGTCGATCAGAACGCGCCGCGCGCGGCACCTACCCGGGCCAGGCGCAGGGCTGCACGTGCACGCCGGGCACCACCAACTCGGCGGCGCGGCTCACCACCTTCGTCGGGCTGCGGCCGCCGGACACCGAGCCGCCGACGCTCACCGTCGACGCCCCTGACGACGGCGGCACCGTGCCGACCACGTTCGTGGTGGTGGCCGACGCCACCGACAACGATCAGATCGCCGAGGTCGAGGTCCGCCTCGACGGCGCGGTCGTCGGCAGCGACGCCTCGCCGGCCGGCACCCAGTACGTGATCACGGTGACCGCGGCGGTCGGTGGCCACGCGCTGACCGTCATCGCCCGGGATCGCGACGGCAACGAGGTCAGCCGCGAGCTCGACGTCACCGTCGGCGCGGGCTGCGACGGCTGCGGCGCGGGCTACGAGTGCGTCGAGGGCACCTGCCTGCAGGTGGCGGGGCAGGGCTGCGCCGACGCCGCGCTGTGCGCCGGCGGGACCTGCGTCGCCGACGGCACCGTCGGCGACTACTGCTCGCAGGCGTGCACGCTCGGTGGCGAGGCCTGCCCGCAGGGCTTCGACTGCGTGTTCGACGGCACCTTCGACCTGTGCCGCCTCAACGGCGAGCCGCTGGAAGGCGAGGGTGGCTGCTGCCAGGCCGGCGGCGACGGCCGCGGGCCGATGCTGCTCGGCCTGGTGGTCGGCCTCGGCGTGCTCGGCCGGCGTCGCCGCCGCTAGAGCATGCGATCGAAGCCGGCGACCGTCGCCAGCGACAGCCCGATGCCGATCGCCAGGATCGCGCGCGCGAGCGGCGGATCGAGCTGCTCGCGCTCGGCGAGGATCGACGCGGTGATCATCGGCGCCATGGCCGCCTGCAGGACGCCCACCGTCAGGACCGCGCCGCCGACGCCGGCGGCCGCGCCGAGGCCCCACGCCACCGCCGGCCACAGCGCCAGCTTCCACGCCAGCGCCAGGGTCAACGGCAGCGCCTGATCGCGGGTGACCCGCGGCCGCAGGCGCAGGCCGACGGCGAACAGCGCCAGCGGGCTCAGGGTCGAGCCGATGCGGAGCAGCGCCGCGTGCAGCGCCGACGGCAGCCCGCCGACGGCGCCGACGCCGAGGCCGACCACGAGCGCCCACAGCGGCGGGAACGTCACCAGCTTGCGGACGATGGCGCCGGCGCCACCGCGGGCGACGCCCGGCGCGTAGGCTGCCGTGATGAGCAGGCCGCCGGTGGAGAGCGCGACGAACGCGCCGACCTGATCGGCCACGACGCCGAGCGGCAGCGCGCCAGGGCCGCGCAGCGCCTCGAGCAGCGGGTAGCCGACGAAGGAGGTGTTGGCCAGGCCGGCCATGAGGATGACGGCGCCGGTGCGCGGCCGCGACCAACCCAGGCGCGGGCCGAGCGCGCCGAACAGCAGCGCCGCGCCGACGAGGCCCAGCCATTGCGGCGCGACCAGGAACCACAGCGAGGCGTCGGCGGTCAGCGCCGGCACCAGCGCCAGCGTCATCGCCGGCAGCGCGACGTTGACGACCCACCAGGTCAACGCCGGCGCGGTCGCCTCGGGCACCCGGCCGACGCGTCCGAGCACGGCGCCCAGGCCGAGGCACAGTCCGAGCAGCCACAGCGAGGTCACGGCGGCGCAGTCTACGCGCGCGGAGACGACGGTGGGCGGCGTCGGCTGGGCTACCATCGTCGTCGATGCGGGGCGAGAGGTGGGCCGCGGCCCTTACGGTGGGCGCCCTGGCGGCGTGCCTGGCGGCGGGCGAGGTGCCGTGCGACGACGGCACCGTGTGCCCGGCCGGCGCGGTGTGCCTCACCGCCGGCGGCTGCGCGACGCCGGCCCAGCTCGCCGCCTGCGACGGCGTCGGCGACGGCCTCGCCTGCGAGGTGCTCGGCGCCGCCGGCGTGTGCCTCGACGGGGCGTGCGTGATCGCGGTGTGCGGCGATGGCCGCGCCGATCCCGGCGAGGCCTGCGACGACGGCAACACCCTCGACGGCGATGGCTGCAGCCGCTACTGCGACTCCGACGAGCGCTGCGGCAACGGCGTGCGCGACGCCGCCGAGGAGTGCGACGACGGCAACGACGTCGCCCACGACGGCTGCCAGCCGAGCTGCCGGATCCAGCGCTGCGGCGACGGCGTGGTCGATCCCGACGGCCTCGATCCGCTCGATCCCGCCGACGACGAGGTCTGCGACGATGGCAACCAGGCCGGCGGCGACGGCTGCACGCCCGACTGCCGCTCCCTCGAGGTGTGCGGCAACGGCGTGATCGATCTGCTGGCCGGCGAGCAGTGCGACGAGGGCGACCTGCGCAACCACGACGGCTGCAGCGCGAGCTGTCGGCTCGAGGCGCCGGAGTGGTCGCCCCGGGCCCAGACCCCGCCGGCGCGGGTCAACGCGGCGATG
>JAWKQW010000017.1:0-158672 GCA_041389945.1 Kofleriaceae bacterium | reverse complement strand
GCAGCGGGGCACGGTGCAGTCGGTCCGGCACAGATCGTCGTCGTCGTCGTCGCCGTCGTCGCACTCCTCGAGCAGATCGACGACGCCGTTGCCGCACGCCTCGGTCGAGCGGCAGTCGCGCGCGCAGCCGTCGCCGTCGACGGCGTTGCCGTCGTCGCAGGCCTCGTCGTCGTCGACGATGCCGTCGCCGCAGGCCGCGATCACGCAGCTCGCGTCACGGCAGCGGCCGGTGCCCAGGCCGGCGAGCACGCACGGGGCCCCCTCGTCGAGGCCCTCGCACGCCGCGAGCTGCTCGGGGGCGACGCAGCCGCCCGCCGGGGCGCACCGCTGGGCGGTGGAGCAGACGCTGCCGTCGGCGCAGCGCTGGGTGTCGGCGTCGAGGCAACCGGTCGGAGTCGAGGCAGCCAGGAGCGCGACCGGGATGAGCGTGCGGAGGCCGGGGCGTGGGGTCACCCGGGTCCGGACGGAGGCGCGCCACCGGGAGTCGCACCGGCGCGTGCGACGATCGCGGCGGTCACCCCGTCCGGACCGGGGTGACGACCGCGCTCGCGCCCCACCACCGTTCGGTCCGCCACCGCCGGCCACCCGCGCGGGCGCGTCGGCGCCGGGCGCGGCTGCGGCGGACCGCGGCGCGAGCGTCCCGAGCGGCGTGGCATAGTCACGGGGTGCGCGGCGGCGGGGTGAGCGAGGCGGTGCGCGCGAGCGCCGACGCCGCCATCGCCGAGGGCCTGGCACGCGCCCGTGCCCGCTGGCCGGCGGGGCCGCCGCCGAGCGACGCGTTCCGCGCGTACCTCGATGCCCACCTGGCGCGCCGGCCCGACCCGGTCCGCCACCTGGACCGGCTCCACGTCGACGATCTCTACCTCGCGTGGTGGGCCGGGCACCGCGACGACGGCATCACCGCCTTCGAGGGCGCGTTCGAGGCCGACGTCGCGCGCCTGCTCGCGCGCTTTCACCGGCTATCGACCGACGAGCTGCGCCAGCGCCTGCGGATCCGGTTGTTCGTCGGTGAGGGCGACGCCGGGCCGGCGATCCAGCGCTACGACGGCGTCGGTCACCTCCAGAACTGGGTGCGCATCACCGCCGCCCGGTGCTTCATCGACGTGGCCCGGGCCGAGGCCAGCCGCGGCGCGCTGACCGCGAGCGAGCTCGGGCTCGACGACGCGCTCGCGCCCGACGACGTGTTCGGGACCACCAGCGCGGGGCAGCTCGGCGACGAGGTCAAGCGCGCGTTCGAGCGCGCCGTCGAGGCGCTGCCGGCACGCGGCCGCTTGTTCTTGCGCCACGCGACCCTCGACCACCTCACGCTCGACCAGATCGCGGCGACCTACGGCGTGCACCGCGCGACGGTCGCCCGGGTCCTGGCACAGACGCGCGCCACCCTCGTCGACGAGGTCCGCCGACAGCTCGGCCTGGCGCTGGGGCTCGGCGGCGACGAGCTCGCCGAGCTCGTCGCTGGCATCGACTCGCGCCTGGACCTCTCGCTGGCGCGTGCTCGGCGACGCCGCGGCGCGATGACGAGCGCGCCGTGCGTACGCGACGAGGAGCTGGCGGACTTCGTCGCCGGCGAGCTGCCGGGCGCCGAGCGGCCACGGATCGAGCGACACCTGGGCGAGTGCGCGCGGTGCCGGGCCGTGGTCGCCGCGATCGCGGCGCTCGCCCCGGCGGCGAGCCCGAGCCACCTCGGGCGGTTCGAGCTCGGCGAGGTCATCGGCAGCGGCGGCATGAGCGTGGTGTGGTCGGCCTGGGATCCGCTGCTCGAGCGCACGGTGGCGATCAAGGTGCTGCACACCGACGAGCCGGCCGCCCGGCGCCGGCTCTTGCACGAGGCCCGCGCGCTGGCCCGGCTCGCGCACCCGCACGTGGTCGCGGTCTACGAGATCGGCGAGGTCGACGGCGAGCTGTACATCGCGACCGAGCGCGTCGACGGCGAGACTTCGAGCGCTGGCAGCGCGGCCGGCCGTGGCGCGAGGTGGCCGCGGCCTACGCCCAGGCCGCGCGTGGGCTCGCCGCCGCGCACGCCGCCGGGCTGGTGCACCGCGACGTCAAGCCGAGCAACCTGTTGATGGGACGCGACGGCCGCGTGCGCGTGGCCGACTTCGGCCTCGCGCGCGGGCTCGCGACGCCGGCGACCGACGTCGTCGGCACGCCCGCGTACATGGCGCCGGAGCAGCGTGCCGGCGCCGACGCCGACGCTCGCAGCGATCAGTACGCGCTGTGCGTGGCGCTGGCCGAGGCCCTCGGGGCGCGCCCGGTCGGCGGCCGGCTCGAGCTCGATCGCGTGGGCGACGCGCCGCGCTGGTTGAAGGCGATCGTCGCGCGCGGCCTGGCCACCGAGCCCGGCGCGCGCTGGCCCGATCTCGCGACCCTCGCGGCGCGCCTGGCGCCACCGCGGCGATGGCGTGCCGTCGTGATCGGCGGCCTCGCCGGCGCCACCGCGATCGGCCTCGTCGTCGGATTGGGGCTGCGCGACGGCGGTGCGCCGTCGAGCACGTCGACCGAGCGCCCTGGATGTCCGACGCCGCCACCGATCGCCGACGGGCTACGGGTGGTGGCCACCGCCGACAACGGCTACGCCCTCGTCAGCCGGCGGGCCGGCGGACCCTGGCGCGCCGAGCCGTCGGTCTGGAACGACAGCAGCAGCGACATCTTCTACGAGTGCGAGCCGTGGGTGCTGCCCGCGGACACCGACGAGCTGTACGTGGTCGCCGCCAACGCCGGCGGCCCCGCGGCGCTCTACGTGGCCGCCGACCGCGATGGGGACCACGCGCGCTCGACCTCCGCGCGATGGCAGGTGTGCGACACCGGCGTCGAACGACGCGTGCACCAGCGACGCCCCGATGCCTGCGCCGACGCCTTCGTCGCGAGCCACCTGGCCACCTGCACGTGGACGCCGGTGGTCGAGCTCGACGACTACCTGGTGCCTGCCGAGCAGGCGTGCGGTGAGGTCGCCGGGCCGCGCTGGATCTGGGGCCCGCGCACCCAGACCTGGCTCATCTTCCGCGCGCCGCCGCGGACGTCCGGCGCCGCGGCGAAGCCCGAGGCCACGCCGGCGCGGTGAGCGATCATATCGGCGGGCGGCGGGCGTCGACGATCGGGGCGTTCCCATACCCTGTGGGCACGCCGTCCCGCGCCTTGGAGAGACCCGATGCGAGAACCCAGCTTCTTGGCCTGCTGCGCGCTCCTGGCGGCGGCCTGCGCTGCCCCGGCGCCTGACACCCCGCTGACCAGGCTGGCCGCGCCCGACGTCGAGCCGCCGACGGGCCGGCTCCCCGACGCGGAGGCCCCGGCGCTCGCGCTGCACGGCGCCCCCGTCGTGGCGACGGCGCGGCCCCCGGCCGGACCCGGACCGCGTCCCCGACGGCAGACGTCGATGGACAAGGGCGGCGACGAGGGCGACGGCAAGCCACCGACGGGCGACGACCGCGGCGCGTGCGATCCAGGCCAGCTCGCGGATCTCGATGGCGGCGGCCTGATCGCCTGGCTGGAGGCCCACACGCTCGAGGGATGTGTCTCGCTGCTGTGGACCTTCAGCCAGCCGGAGGTCGTGGCCACGTTGACCAACGACGAGCTGCCGCCAGCGTCGACGAGGTCGGCGCCTCGCAGCGCCGCCTTCGAGGGCGGCGGCGACGACCCCGAGCACCTGCGCGAGTTCGTCTTCTACGTGCGGGTCCGCGAGTACCAGCGCTTCTTCCATCCGACGTCGTTCAGCGGGACGACGATGGAGCCGGCGATCATCGCCGCCCTGGGGCCCTTTCGCGACAACCCCGCGTTCGCGGCGGTCGATCTCGCGAGCGTCCGGGTGACGAGCGAGTGGATCAACGCCGTCGACGCGGCCAACCTCCACGCGACGTATGCCGACGAGCTGGTGCGACCGCTGACGGCGTTCGACGTCGACGGGGCCAGCGACTGGTATCGGGGCGCGCTCACCTACTACACGATGTCCGCGTACAACCGCACCCGGTCGCAGGCGGTGGCGCCCGCGTTCGCGGAGGTCCTCACGGAGGCCCCGATCGACGAGCTCTGTCGCATCGGCGCGCTGGCGCTGCAGGACACCAGCGCCAGGTTCCTGCTCCCCAACGCCATCTACACGCTGGGGCGTCTCGCCGGGTTCGCCGCGGTGGCGCCGGCCGTGCAGGCATGCCTGACCGAGCGCTCGACGTCCATCACGCGCCCTCGCCCGAATACGCCTGGATCGTGCGAACCCTCACCAGACGTCTTCGCCTGCGCCACCTCGACCGGCGAGCTGCTCTGCTTCGAGGAGATCCTGCCCGCGCTCGAGGCGTACCTGTTCCCTGCGCGCGGTGAGTTCGACGGCGTCACCTTCCTGGGGCCCTTCTCCAAGGCCCGGATGCGCCAGCTGTACGAGGAGCTCCGGGACGTGCGGTTCCAGACCGATCGGATCACCGGTCGACCGCGGCCGCTAGCGAGCGATCCCAACGCCACCGTGACCTTCCGGATCTACGGCAGCCGGGCGGCGTACGAGCAGTTCCAGGCGGTCATGTACGGGCTGCCCGTCAACAACGGCGGGATCTACATGGAGCAACAGGGCACGATCTACACGTACGAACGAACGCCAGCGGAGTCGATCTTTCGGCTCGAGGCGCTGATCCGCCACGAGTACGCGCACTACCTGATCGGCCGGCACGTCGTCGCCGGCGCGTGGGGCGAGGCGCCGATCTACGGCGACGGGCGCCTGACCTTCTTCGACGAGGGCCTCGCGGAGTTCCTGGCCGGCTCGACGCGCGCCGCGGGCATCGTCCCGATGGCGACCACGCCGATGATGCTGGCGCAGACTCCCGCCTGGGTGCCCCTGGCGGAGGTCCCCGGCTGCGGTACGGCGATCAGGCCCTCTACCCGCAGGCCGGCGCGCTGTTCGCGTACCTGTACGCGGCCGGCAAAGTGAACCGGATGCAGTCGATCATCGACGCGGCGGCCAGCGGCGACGGCGAGGCGTTCGATGACGTGGTCGCCGCGATCGCGAGCTCGCCGACCTTGGCCGAGGGCTACGCCGCGTTCCTCGACGACCTCGTCGACGGTGGCGTCGCGTCGACGGTCCCCGGCGCGGCGCCCGCGCCGCCCCAGGTGCTCGCCAGCCCCTCCGCGCCCGCGATCGCGTCGACGCTGGCGGCCCGGCCCGCGGCGTTCGACGCGGCGTGCGGCGTCATCGAGAGCGCCCCGTACGATCTGACGAGGTGCACCGGTAGGCTCGCGGTGTTCGCGGCGAGCTGGCGCGCACGACGAACGGCTCGACGAGCTCCTGGCTCCCGTCGAGGGCGAGCCCGACGTGTTCGCCTGGATGCGGCAGCTTCCGCGCGGACGGTCGCTACACCTGCGACCTGCCGCGACCGTAGGCGCGCCGCGGCGGCGCGGCCGTCTGCTCGGCTCGAAGCGCAGCGGGTAACGATCGAGACCTGGTCAGCCTGGCGGCGCCGCCAGCGCCAGCTTGCCGATCTCGGCGAGCACGCACGCCGACAGCTCGGGATCGCCGACCTCGTCGCGGGTGACCCGCGCGCCGACGAAGGCGCCGGTCTTGGCCTCGGCGGTGAACGTCACCTCCATGCTGCCGGCGAGCTTGCGGTTGCGCTGCAGCGCCGCGTGGTAGCAGGCCGCGATCGGCTCCTCGGCGGAGGCCATGCGGGCGGCGACGTCGGTGCGCACGCCCTGGCCGAGGCCAGCCTTGCTGCAGGCGGTGGCCACGACGAGCGTGGCGGCGAGGTGAACAGCGGCGATGCGCATGGCTACTCGTCCTGGACCAGGGTCTGCTTGGGCCCCTGCTTGAGGATGTTGAACTCGACCCGGCGGTTCTGCTCGCGCCCCTCGGCGGTGGCGTTGTCGGCGATCGGCCGGGTCTCGCCATAGCCCTTGGCGACCAGGCGCCCGGCGGCCACGCCCTTGCCGACGAGGTAGGTGCGCACGGACTCCGCGCGGCCCTGCGACAGCTTCTTGTTGGCGGCGTCGCTGCCGACGGAGTCGGTGTGGCCCTCGACCTGGAGCGACTCGATCTGGGGGTTGTCGACGAGCATCGCGGCGACGTCGTCGAGCAACCCGAACGAGACCGCGAGCAGCTCGGCCGAGCCGGTCTCGAACTGGACCTTGTCCTTGATGACGATGCTCGAGGCGGTGAGCACGACCCGCGCGGGCGGCGGCGGCGGCCGCTCGGCGCGCACGACCATGGCCGGGAACGGATCCTGCTTCACGGTGACCAGCCCGCACCCGACCAGCCCCAGGGCGAGCACCACGCTCGAGCACTTCACCTCGCTCGTGTACACCCGCCAACCTCGGGCGCGCCAGTGTGCCGGCGCCGCCCGCACGCGACGACTGGTCCGACCAGGCCGCGACTTGACGGCGGCGGCTGCCAGGAATTATTGCAGCCCTCGCCCGGGTTCCGGGCGGCGTCAAGCGGAGGTGCGTGGTCCACATGTCGGCCATCCAAGCCAAGGGAATCGCGAAGAGCTACGGACACATCAAGGCGCTGGCCGGGGTGTCCTTCGAGGTCGGCAAGGGCGAGGTCATCGGCCTGCTCGGGCCCAACGGGGCCGGCAAGTCGACCCTGATGAAGATCCTCACCGGGTTCATCGAGCCCGACGAAGGTCACGCCGCCATCCACGGCATCGACGTGGTCGCCGAGCCGCTCGCGGCCCAGCGCCGCATCGGCTACCTGCCGGAGAGCGCGCCGCTCTACGGCGAGATGCTGGTGCAGGAGTACCTCGAGATGATGGCGTCGCTGCGCGGCGTCGAGGCCGGCGATCGCCGGGCCCGGCTGGGCGAGGCGATCCGCGCCACCGGCCTCACCGATCGCATGGTGCAGCCGATCTCGACCTTGTCGAAGGGCTACCGCCAGCGGGTCGGCATCGCCCAGGCCATCATCCACCGGCCCGACGTGCTCATCCTCGACGAGCCGACCAGCGGCCTCGACCCCACCCAGATCGCCGAGATCCGCGACCTGATCAAGCGGCTGGCGGTGGACACCACCGTGCTCTTGTCGACCCACATCCTGTCGGAGGTCGAGATGACCTGCGAGCGGGTGCTGGTGATCATGCGCGGCACCCTGCGCGCCGACGCGCCCAGCTCGCCGATCTGCGCGCCGCCAACGCCGCGATCATCAGCGTCGGCGCCGACGCCAAGGACGCCGCCAGCGCCCTGCACCAAGCTCGACGTCGTCGACGGCGTCCGAGCCGCTGGCCGGCGCCGCGACGGCTGGCACCGGTTCCGGGTCACCGCGCGCACCAGCGCCGAGCTCACCGGTGCTGTTCGACGCCACCCGCGAGCGCGGCTGGCGCCTCGCCGAGCTGCGGCCCGATCCCAAGACCCTCGAGACCGTGTTCCGCGACCTGGCGGACAAGCCGAGCAAGGAGGCGCAGCCGTGAGCGAGCCCGACGATCCCACCACGGCCGACGGCGACGCCGCCGCGAAGGCCGGCGCCACCGACGGCGCCAAGGCCGAGGCGAAGGCCGAGGCGAGCAAGCCCGAGGCGAAGCCCACGCCGGCCAAGGCCGCCGACGCGCTGCCCCGCGCCGAGGCGTTGCCGCCGCCCACCCGCGGCCGCTCCCACGTCGGCACCATCGCCAAGAAGGAGCTGCGCTCGTTCTTCGGGTCGCCGGTGGCGCTGATCTTCCTGGCGACCTTCCTCGGCGTGGTCCTGTTCTCGTTCTTCTGGAGCGGCTCGTTCTTCTCGCGCGGCGTCGCCGACGTCCGCCCGCTGTTCGACAAGCTGCCGCTCCTGATGATCCTCCTGGTCGCGGCGCTGTCGATGCGCATGTGGTCGGAGGAGCAGCGCGGCAGGACCATCGAGATCCTGATGACCCTGCCGGTACCGCGGGTGCAGCTCGTGCTCGGCAAGTTCGTCGCCGGCCTGCTGCTGGTCGGCCTGGCGCTGGTGCTCACCTTCGGCATCCCGGCGACGGTCTCGACGATGGGCGACCTCGACTGGGGCCCGGTCGTCGGCGGCTACCTCGCGGCGATGCTGCTCGCGGCGGCCTACCTCGCCATCGGCATGTGCGTATCGGCGGCGACCGACAGCCAGATCGTCTCGCTCATCGGCACCATCGTGGTGTGCGGGCTGCTCTACCTGCCCGGCACCCCGCAGATCGCCGATCAGGCCGGCATGGCCACCGGCGACCTCTTGCGCCGCCATCGACAGCGGCAGCTACGCTGCGAGAGCATCGCCCGCGGCGTGCTCGATCTGCGACCTCGCCTGCTACACCTCGGCATCGTCGCCGCGTTCCTCGCGGTCAGCGTGCTGCTCCTGGCGCCCGGCGCTGGAGCACCAGGCCGCACGCACCCCGGCGCCAGCGGGTGGCGGCGATGACCGCGGTCGCGCTGGTCGCCGGCAACGCGCTGGCGCTGAGCGTGTGGCTGGCGCCGGTGCAGCGCGCGCGCATCGACCTCACCGAGCGCGGCGAGTACAGCCTGTCGGCGACCACGACCGACCTGCTCCGCTCCCTCGACCAGCCGCTGCTCGTGCGCGCTGCTGCTCGGAGAAGACCCACCCCAAGCTGGCGCCGCTGGTGCCGCGCATCCGCGACCTGTCGACGGTACCGCATCGCCGGCGGCGCCAGCGTCCGGGTCGAGGGTGGTCGAATCCGAGCAAGGACGACTCGGCGATCGAGGAGGCCAGGAGCTCTACAACATCGAGAGCATCTCCCGGTCCGGTTCGCCAGCCGCACCGAGCAGTCGGTGCTCAGCGTGTTCTTCCACATCCTGGTCCAGTACGGCGACCACCACGAGGTGCTGTCGTTCTCCGACCTCATCGACGTGCGGCCGGTCGGCGTCGACGAGGTCGAGGTCGGCCTCAAGAACTTCGAGTACGACCTGACCAAGACCATCAAGAAGGTGGCGATGGGCTTCCAGGCCTCCGGCGCCCTGTTCGCGTCGCTGCCGGGCCAGGTCGGGCTCACCACCTACGCCACGCCGGCCTCGCTGCCCGAGGGAGTGGCGGCGCCGGCGCTCATCGCCCAGGTCCTCGACGGCTTCAAGGCCACCGCCGGCGACAAGCTGGTGGCGACGACCGTCGAGCCCAGCGGCGAGGCCAGATGCAGGAGCTGTTCACCCAGTGGGGCATCCGCCCGTACCAGGGCTCTTGTCGGGCAGAGACCCTGCTATCCATGATGATCGCCAAGATCGGCAACAAGGCGGCGCGTAGAGTACTTCGCCGCCCGACCTCCTCGAGGCGTCGCTGCGCAGGTCGCTGACCGACGCGCTCGGCGGGTCGCGCCGGCTCACCGAGGCCCGGTGGGCGTGTGGTCGCCGCCGCAGCCGCCCGGATCAGCCGCCGATGATGGAGGGGCATGCCGCCGCAAGAGCTGCCGCCGCCGCAGACCTTCGAGGAGCTCGGCGCACCCTGCGCGCGACCTTCGACGTGCGCGACGTGCAGCTCGACGACGACATCGACGTGCTCATCGTCGCCGAAGCCGACGACCTCGACGAGGCCGCCGCCGGCAGCCTCGACCAGTTCGTGATGAAGGGCGGCGCGGCGATCGTGCTCGACGGGCGCTACCGGATCGATCTGATGGGCTCGAGCCGCGGCGGCCTGGTGGTCGAGCAGGTCACCACCGGCCTCGAGGATCTGCTCTCGCGCACTGGGGGTGACCGTCCAGCCCGAGCTGGTGCTCGATCCCGGAAGCAGGCTTCCCCATCCCGATCGAGCGCGACGTCGGTGGCGGCATGAAGATCCGCGAGATCCAGAGGACTACCCGTACTTCGCCCATCGGCAGCGGCAGCATGGGCGCAGCAGCCTCATCGTCGGCGGGGTGCCCGAGGTGGTGACCCACTACGCCTCGCCGGTGAAGGTCACAGACCGACCACGACCGTGCCCGGCGCGCCAGCGCGCAAGGTCGACGTGCTCCTGACCTCGTCGTCGAAGGAGCTGGCTCGACACCAAGACCAACGTCGTGCCCGGCCCCGGCGGTTTCCAAGAAGCCGACCGATCTGCCCAGCGACCAGATCGGCGCCCAGCCGCCTCGCGGTCGCCATCACCGGCGGCCTCGCCAGCTGGAAGGCCAGCAAGGCGGCGCCGACCGCCGACGGCAGCGACGCCGGCAGCGGCAGCGGCGCCGGCGGCAACGCCGACCGCACCGTCACCGCGTACTCGCCGCCCGACGCCCGCCTGGTGGTGATCGGCTCGTCGGCGATGGTCTCCGACGACGTCCTGCGCCTGGCCAGCCAGCTCGGCGGCAACGCCGCCGGCCAACAACCTGATGCTCATCCAGAACGCGGTCGACTGGGCGCTGGCCGACACCGACCTGCTCGCGATCCGCGCCCACGCCAGCGGCGCCGCGCCCTCACCATCGGAGGACGAGCGCAGCAAGATGGAGTGGATCAACTACGGGCTCGCCTTCGCCGGCCTCGGCTTGGTGGTGCTCGCGACCCTGGCTGCGCCGGCGCTCGGTGCGGCCCTACGATCTGCCCAAGGAGGTGGTGTCGTGACGACTCAACCAGGCCCTCATCGCCACGCCGTCGGCCAGATCGCGCTGGCGGTGGTGCTCCGCGTCGGCGACGACGCGCCGATCCATCCGGCCGCTGGCGCCGATCGTCACCGGCCTCGACTCGGCGACCGTCAGCAAGGTGGCCATCTACGATCGTCGGCAGCGCGGCGACGCGGCGCCCGAGCGCGCGACCCTCGAGCTCGCCCGCACCGGCGACGCCTGGGCGCTGACCTCGGCCCACGACTACCCGGTGATCGCCAGCAAGGTCACCGACCTGCTCGCCAAGCTCGGCGGCCTGCAGGCCCGCGGCCCCATCGCCAGCGGCCCCGGTCGCGCCAAGCAGCTCGCCGTCGCCGACGATCTGTGGGAGCGCAAGATCGTGGTGACCACGCCGGCCGGCGACCGCACGTTCCTGGTCGGCTCCGCCGCCGGCGCCCGGCGCACCGCCTTCCGGATCGGCGGGCAGGACGCCATCTACGGCACCGACCTCACCGCCGGCGGCGTCAGCGTGGCGCCGACCGGGTGGATCGACACCTCCTACGCGAAGTTCGACAAGGCCGACGTGGTAGGGGTCGCGGTGACCAAGGGCGGCTCGACCATCGAGCTCGACAAGCGCAGCGGGAGCTGGGCGGCGTCGGTCGCCGGCCAGCCGGTAGTGCCGAAGGCGGGCGACGTCATCGCCGACGACGTGCTCGATCGGGTCGTGACCCAGCTCGCGAGCATCAACGTCGCCGCGCCCGGCGATCCGGCCCGGCCGGTGCCCGCCGACGCCACCACCGTGGTGGTGACCTTCAAGGCGCCGGCGCCCGCCGCGGACGCCGCCGGCAGCGCCGCCGACCCCGCCGCCGCCGCGGTGTCGGCGCCCGAGCCGCAGCGCACGTTCACCCTCAGCCTCGAGGGTGACAAGTACTGGGTGCGCGAGGACGGCAACCCGCGGGCGGCGCTGGTCAACAAGGGCGCCCTCGAGGTCATCGTCAGCCTCGAGCGCGATCGCCTCACCAAGGCCAAGCCGGATCCGGCGGCGGCGCCGGCAGGCGGCGGCCTCGAGCGCCCGGCCGGCATGCCGCTCGACATGCCGATGCCCGACGACCTCCCGCCCGGCCTCGGCATGCCCTGACGCGCGGCCCGCGCCGTCTCTCGCCCCGCCCCCGGCGGGGCGCTTTTTTTTGTCGCCCGGGCAACATCGACGGTGAAAGGCCGCGAGGCTCGGGATAGGTTGCGCCCCCATGGCCGCGACCGATCCCGCCCCCTCGTCCATCCCCGTCGGTCACCCGCGCGGGCTGTCGACGCTGTTCTTCACCGAGATGTGGGAGCGGTTCAGCTTCTACGGCATGCGCGCGATCTTCGTGCCGTTCATGGGCGCGGCGATCGGCGAGGGCGGCCTCGGGTTCGACAAGAGCGCGTCCGGCTCGATGATCGCCCTGTACATGAGCGCCGTGTACATGATGGCGCTGCCCGGCGGCTGGATCGCCGACAAGTTCCTCGGCCAGAAGCGCGCGATCGTGCTCGGCGGCCTGATCATCATGCTCGGCCACATCCTCCTGGCCATCCCGGCGCTGGCCAGCTTCTACAGCGGCCTGGCCTGCCTCGTGATCGGCACCGGCTTCCTCAAGCCGAACGTCAGCTCGATGGTCGGCCAGCTCTACCCCAAGGACGACCCCCGCCGCGACGGCGCGTTCTCCATCTTCTACATGGGCATCAACATCGGCGCGTTCGCGTCGCCGATCATCTGCGGCTGGCTCGCCCAGAGCGACAGCTTCAAGGAGTTCCTCGCCGGCGTCGGCATCGACCCGCACTGGGCCTGGCACATGGCCTTCGGCGCCGCCGCCGTCGGCATGGCGATCGGCCTCATCCAGTTCTGGATCGGGCGCGGCAACCTGGCCGGCGTCGGCGAGCCGCCGGTCGTCACCGACCCCGTGGTGCGGCGCAAGCAGCGCGTGACCCTGGCGCTCATCGGCGGCGCGGTGGTCGCGGCGCCGCTGATCCTGTGGGCCGTCCACGCCAGCGGCTTCACGCTCACCAAGGAGCGCATCTCGAACATCTTCGGCGTGCTGCTGCTGTCGGTCTTCATCACGACCTTCGTCGTGCTCTACCTCAAGGCCGAGACCGAGCGCGAGCGCAAGGCGGTCACGGCGATGGTCGCGCTGGCGATCGGCTGCATCGCGTTCTTCGCGCTGTTCGAGCAGGCGGCCGGCACCATGAACGCGTTCGCCGACGAGCGGACCCGCACCGTGGCCTTCGGCGTCGCCTTCGAGCCGTCGTGGTTCCAGTCGGTCAACTCGGTCTTCATCATCCTCCTGTCGCCGCTGTTCGCCGCGTTCTTCATCTGGGTGGTCGCCAAGAAGCTGCCGTTCAACGACATCAAGAAGTTCGCGGTCGCGCTGGTGTTCATGGGCCTGGCCTTCGTCGTGATGCTGCCGGCCGCCGGCGGCACCAACGTCTCGCCGTGGTTCCTCATCGGCTTCTACTTCTTCTCCACCGTCGCCGAGCTGTTCCTGTCGCCGGTCGGGCTCTCGAGCATGAGCAAGCTGGCGCCGCCGTCGGCCGGCGGCCTGGTGATGGGCGTTTGGTTCCTGTCGACCTCCAACGGAGACTGGATCGCCGGCAAGGTCCACGGCCTCACCGAGACCTTCTCCGAGGCGGCGATCTTCGAGGTCATCATCATCGGCGCGCTGATCGTCGCCGCCGGCATGTTCGCCGCCGGCAGCTACTTCACCCGCAAGGTGCCGCTGGAGTCGCTGCAGAGCGACGGCAGCGGCGCCGGCGGTGGCAGCGACGACGCGGCGGCGGCGGCGGCGCGTGGGCAGATCAGCGGCACCGGCGTGGCCAGCTTCGCCACCGCGGCGGCGCTGTGGCCGGTGGTGCTCACCAACGCGCCGCTCGGCATGGCCATCTGCGCGATCCTCGGGCCGGCGGCCCTGGCCATGGCGTTCAAGGGCCTCGCCGAGTGCCGCGTGCCCGGCGTCGGTGGCCGCGCCTTCGCGCTCGCGGCCATCCCGATCGTGGCGACCGCCGCGCTGTTCGCGCTGCTGTCGCTCGTGCTCTGACGGGGCCGAGCGTCGCCCACGACGAGCGAGCGACGCCCAGGTGGCGCCGCTGCGGCGCGTCACCGGTGGGCCCGCGCCAGATCCAGGGTGGCGAGGACGCGCCGATCTAGCGCACACTAGAGGGTATCTTGTCCGTGGAGGAGCCCTGAGATGCGCATGACCCCCTTCGATCGCGCGCGGCCGCTCGGCCTGCTCGCGCCGGCGGTGCTGGCCCTGGCGTGCGGTGGCGGCGCCCAGGCGACCGGCCCCTGTGCCACCGACGTGCCGGCCCCGGAGTGCTCGCTCTCGTGCGAGCCGCCGCCGGCGACCAACACCTGCCCCGCCGGCTTCCACTGCGGGACCGACGGCACCTGCGACGCCGCCTGCACCGCCGGTGGCGCCGAGTGCAGCGCCGGCCAGGTCTGCTCGAGCGACGGCTTCTGCGTCGAGGCGGGCGGCCCCGACGCCGCGTTCGGCCCCGACGCCGACTGTCCATCGGTGAACTTCACCGCCGACACGCTGATCCCCACGGTGCAGCTGGTGATCGATCGCAGCGGCTCGATGCGCACCAACTTCGGCGGCGGCCTCGATCGCTGGGAGGCGGTCGAGGCGGCGCTGGTCGACCCGGTCGACGGCGTGGTCACCCAGCTCCAGTCGCAGGTCGTGTTCGGCGCCTCGGCGTACACCGGCCTCGGCACCTGCCCGGCCATCGTCAGCACGCCGAACCGCCAGCTCGACAACCTCACCGAGGTCGCGGACCTGATGGCGGACAACTACCCGCCGTCGAACGGCGAGACCCCGACCGGCGACTCGCTCACCGTCATCATCGCCGACTTCCTGGCGAACCCGCCGGCCGCGGGCTCGCCGCCGATCATCGTGCTCGCCACCGACGGTGAGCCCGACACCTGCGAGAACGGCAACGACGAGGCGGGCGGTCGCGACGAGGCCATCGCCGCGGCCGAGGCCGCGTACGCCGCCGGCATCCGCCTGTTCATCCTCTCGGTCGGCAGCGGCATCAGCATCAGCCACCAGCAGCAGATGGCCAACGCCGGCGTCGGCGAGGACGTCCTCACCGGCACCGCGCCGTACTTCCCGGCCGACACCCCGGCCGCGCTGGCGGCGGCCTTCGAGACCATCATCGGCGGCGTCCTGTCGTGCCAGCTCACCCTCGACGGCGAGATCGACCCCAGCCAGGCCAGCGCCGGCACCGTCACCCTCAACGGCACCCCGCTCACCTTCGGGACCGACTGGGTCGCCGTCGACGGGACCACCATCGAGCTCATCGGCGACGCGTGTGACACGCTGACGTCGACCCCGAGCCCGACCGTCACCGCGAACTTCCCGTGTAACGCGGTGATCCTCGACTGATCACGATCACGCGACTGTCCGCGATCACGCGCCCGAACACGATCACACGGCTGTCCACGATCACGACGCGTGCCCGCACGTGGCCGTGATCGTGGCCGTGGCCGTCCACGTCCGCGTGAACGCTCCCGTGGCCGTGGACCCTAACGGGAACGGGAACGCTCCCGTGATCGTGGCCGATCCCCGTGGCCGCCTCCGCCCCCGCCCTCCGCATCCTCCTCTTGGCGCGACTCGCCCCCCCCGCTCCCCCCACACGCAACCCTCGCTCCGATCGTCCGATACCGCCGCCGATGCTCTTCTTCCAGAAGCTCGACGTCTACCAGCGCTCCATCGAGTTCCTCGCGTTCACCCACCAGTCCGTCCGCTCCGTCCCGCGCGGCCACTCCGATCTCCTCGATCAGCTTCGCCGCGCTGCACAGTCGATCCCCGCCAATATCGCGGAGGGCGCGGGCAAGCAGACCCGCGCAGACAAGGCGCGGTACTTCGCGATCGCGCGAGGCTCGGCGATGGAGGCAGCCGCGCACCTCGACGTGTTGCGGATGGCGGAGCTCGTGGACGAGGGAAAATACGCGCGCGGGATCGAGTTGCTGGAGAGGGTGGTGGCGATGCTGACGAAGCTCGTCGATCCGTGAGGATGATGCGTGGCGGGTGGTGCGTGGTGCGTGGTGCGTGGTGCGTGGCTTGATCGGAGGAGAGCGGCCACGGGGATCGACCACGATCACGGGAGCGTTCCCGTTCCCGTTAGGGTCCACGGCCACGGGATCGGCCACGTGGCCGAAGACGTCCACGGCCACGATCACGGCCACGTCGGAGCGCGCGTCGTGATCGTGGACGTTTCGCGCGGCGCGCAGTAGCGTCGCAGAGATGACCGCGGCGAACCGGTTCGAGATCGTGGTCGCGGCCGACGAGCGCCGCGGCATCGGCAAGGCCGGCGATCTGCCATGGCCGCGGCTCGCCGGCGATCTGGCGTACTTCCGCCACGTCACCACCGACACCGGCGGACGCCCCGGGCACAACGCGGTGATCATGGGGCGCAAGACGTGGGCGTCGATCCCCGAGCGGTTCCGGCCGCTGCCCCGCCGGCTCAACGTGGTGGTCTCGCGCACCAGCCCCACCCTGCCCGACGGGGTCCTCGGCGCCGACAGCCTCGACGCCGCGCTCGCCGCCGCCGCGACGGCCGGGGCGCCGGCGGTGTTCGTCATCGGCGGCGGCCAGCTCTACGCCGAGGCGGTCGCCGATCCGCGCTGCGCGCTGATCCACTACACCCGGGTCGAGGGCGACTTCGCGTGCGACACGTTCTTCCCCGAGTTCGAGGCGAGCTACCAGCAGGTCGCCGTCGAGCCGCCGGTGAAGGACGCCGGCATCCGCTACGCCTTCGAGCGCTGGGCGCGTCGGGAGCCGCGCACGTGAGGCCGCGCGCCCGACGGCGCCGGCTCGCTCGCCTCGCGCCGATCTTGCTGGTGGCGAGCAGCCTCGGCTGCGGCGATCGGGTGCCGCAGGGCAAGGAGCGCGAGCTGGGGCTGCTCAACGCCACGATCCCGTCGCAGATGGTGAGCTACCTCGACTTCGCCTGGCGCGACTTCACCAGCACGGTGCGCCCGCAGCACGTGGTGGTCGCCGCCCCGGCCGGCTGGGCGAGCGCGGTGCCCGACGATCGCTACGCCGCCTGGCTGCGCTCGCCCGCCGGGCGCCGCCTCGACGGGCGCGACGTGTTCGCGGTCGGCGTCGACTGCGCCGGCGCGTGCGAGCCCAAGGCCTGGCCGGAGGTGCTCGACGCCGTGCTCCGGCGCGAGGTCCCCGACGACGGGCTGCTCGGCGACGAGGCGTTGCCCGACGGCGGCCGGATCCGCTGGGGCCGCCAGGGCAAGATCGCCACCGCCTACGCGGTGTGGGCGCGGCCGACCGACTCCTCGTACCGTCGCTGCTTCGCCCGCCTGCTCGACCCCGATCTGGTCGACGCCATCACCGTGTTCGCCGCCGCGTGCAAGACCGCGCGCTGGCTCGACCCGGGCGCGGCTACACCGCGATCGGGAACTTGATGAACGGGTGGTGCATGTAGTCCTCGAGGGCCACGTCGTCGAAGGTCATCTCGAGGGTCGGCTTCTTGGCCAGGCGCAGCTTCGGCAGCGGCAGCGGCTCGCGCTCGATCTGCAGGCGCAGGCCGTCGACGTGGTTGTCGTAGATGTGGGCGTCGCCGAGCGTGTGCACGAAGAAGCGCGGGGTCAGGCCGCACTCCGCCGCGATCATCGACTGCAACAGCGCATAGCTCGCGATGTTGAACGGCACCCCGAGCGCGATGTCGGCGGAGCGCTGGTAGAGTTGGCAGTCGAGGTGGGGCCCGGCGACGAAGAACTGGAACAGCGCGTGGCACGGCGGCAGCTTCATCGTCGGCACGTCGGCGACGTTCCAGGCGCTGACGATGATCCGGCGCGAGGTCGGGTTCTGCTTGATGGTGTCGATCGCCTGCTGGATCTGGTCGATGCCCTCGCCGTGGCCGCCGACGGAGCGCGCCCCTCCCCAGTGCCGCCACTGGTAGCCGTAGATCGGCCCGAGCTCGCCGGCCTCGTCGGCCCACGCGTCCCAGATCGGCGTGTGCTGGGTGAGGTCGTCGTGGATGTTGGTCGACCCGCGCAGGAACCAGATCAGCTCGCGCACCACCGCCGGGAACAGCACCTTCTTGGTGGTGAGCAGCGGGAAGCCGTCGCGGAGGTCGTAGCGCGACTGCGCGCCGAACACCGCCCGGGTCCCGACCCCGGTGCGATCGGCCCGCGGCTCGCCGTGTTCGAGGACGTGCCGGACCAGCTCGAGGTACGTGCGCATCGCCGCCTCGTATAGCATCGCCGGGCCGTGCCCGCGCCCGTGCCCGCTCGCCTGCCCGATCTCCTGCCCCGCTACGACGGCGTCTTGCTCGACGCCTACGGCGTCCTGGTCGACGCCGCCGGGGCGCTGCCCGGTGCCGCCGCGCTGCTGGCGACGCTCGAGGCCCGCGCCGTCCCCTTCCTGGTCGTCACCAACGACGCCTCGCGCAGCCCGGCCACCTGCGCGGCCCGCTTCGCGTCGCTCGGCCTGGCCATCGGCGCCGAGCGCATCCTCACCTCCGGCGAGCTGCTCGCCGATCACCCGGGGCTCCGCTCGGCCCGCACCGTCGTGCTCGGCACCGACGACTCGCGCGCCTACGTGCGGGCCGCCGGCGCCACCCTGGTCGAGCTGTCGCCCGGCGTCGCGCTCGACGCCCTCGCGGTGTGCGACGACGCCGGGTTTCCCTTCCTCGAGGGCTGCGAGCTGGCGCTGTCGGCGGTGGTGCGCGCCGTCGACGCCGGCCGCCCGCCGCGGCTGCTGCTGCCAAACCCCGATCTCGTCTATCCCAAGGGCGGCGGCGAGCTCGGCCTCACCGCCGGCGCCATCGCCCACCTCATCGAGGCGGTGCTCGTGCGCCGCTTCGGCGCCGCGGCGCCGCGCTTCGAGCACCTCGGCAAGCCGACCCGCCACCTCTTCGATCGTGCGTGCGCGCGCCTGGGCACCCGGGCGCTGCTGATGGTCGGCGATCAGCTCGAGACCGACGTCGCCGGCGCCCGCGCCGCCGGCCTCGACGCCGCCCTCGTCGACGGCGTCTCGCGATGGAGCCCGACCCACGCGGCCGACGCCGGCGCGCCGACCTACCTGCTCGCGGGGCTCGACTGAGGGGCGCGCGGCACGGTCGGCTCGGCGGTGAAGGTCCAGGCCTTGACCACCACCGCGACCCGCTCGAGCTCGGGCCCGAGCGCGGCGGCCACCGCCGGCCGCGCGGCGAGCGCCTGCCACGTCGCGAGGTCGGCGCAGCGCACCGCGATCGCCAGGTCCCAGCGCGACGCGCTGTCGTCGGCGGGCACCCCGACCTCGGCGTCGGCGCCGGCCGCGCCCAGGCTCCGGCACAGCGTGTCGACGAGCTCGGCCCGCCGCGGCGCCGCCTGCTCGGTGAGGCGCGCGAACACGTAGCGCACCACCGCGCTCACCGCGCCTCCGGCGGCAACAGCGCGATCCACCCGGCCAGCTCCTCGGGGAACTCGCGCTCGAACCGCATCGCCGCGCCGGTGCGCGGGTGCGCGAACGCCAGCACCCGGGCGTGCAGCGCGAGGCGGGGCGGTCGCGGCGAGAACGTGCGGCTCCGCTCGCCGCCGTGCTGGGTATCGCCGAGCACCGGGTGGCCGAGGCCGGCGAGGTGCAACCGGATCTGGTGGGTGCGGCCGGTCTCGAGGGTGCATCGGAGCTGGGTGGCGCCGGCGTAGACGGCCACCGGCTCGACGTGGGTGACCGCGCGCTTGCCGGCGATCGGGCGATCGATCGTCGACGGCCCGGCGTAGGCGCCGGCCACCACCGCGCGGTATTCGCGCTCGAGATCGTGGGCGGCGAACGCCCGGCCGAGCTCGCGGTTGGCGAGGTCGGTCCGGGCCAGCACCAGGACCCCACTGGTCGGGCGATCGAGCCGATGCACCACGAAGATGGGACCGCTGACCCGGCGGCCCTGGAGGTCGGCGAGGTTGCCGCGATCGCTCTCGGGGTCGGCGCCGTCACCAGCCCTGCCGGCTTGTCGACGACGATGAGGTCGTCGTCCTCGAACAGCACCGTCGGCTGCGGCAGCGCGGCGTCGGCCCGCGCCCGGGCCTCGGCGCCGAGCTCGCCGGTGGCGCGGGCCAGCGCGCCGCCGAGGTGGGCCTCGATCACCTGGCCTGCCCGCACCGGGCGGCTCGCCACCTTGGTGCGCGCGATCGACGAACACGCCGCCGAGATCGATGACGACCCGGGCCCGCCGCCGCGACAGATCGTCGACGCCGCGCGCCAGCGCCTGATCGAGGCGCACGCCGTCGTCCTCGGGCGGGACCGTGAAGCGGACCACCCGCGCCACGCTGCCGGGGCGCGACCCGCGCTCGCCGTCAGCGACCATCGTCGCCTCCGCGGCCGGGCCCGGCGCCGAGCGCGACCGAGCCAGGCTCACCCGCAGCCGTCGGCCGTCGAGGTCGACGCCGTCGAGTGCGTCGGCGGCCGCCGCGGCGGCCGCGGCGCTGGCGAGCTCCACGAAGGCGAACCCGCGCCCGCGGCCGGTCTCGCGGTCGGTCACCAGCGCGATCGCCACCACCTCGCGCCCGCCGGCGGCCACCAGCGCACGCAGCCCGGCCTCCGACGCGTTGGGGCCGAGGTTGCCGACGCGCAGCCGCGCGCCCACGCCGGCCCCGGGGCGTGGCCCTGCCGGGGCGCGCTGCGCGGAGCGGCGTCCTGCGCCGAGGCCATGAGATTCGATCTCCGAGGAAGCTTCGGCGGCGAGACGGTGGCCGGCAGGCTATCACGAGGCTATCCTTCCGACGCAGGTAGCGTGAAGCCGACGCCGTTTCCCCACCGGGTTAGCTTCCTCGCCCCGACCCTGGCGATGCCGCCGGGCGTGGTGCCGGAGCTGTTGCCCGCGCGGCTGCTCGCCGCGACCTTGTTCGAGCACCTGCTCGCCCACCCGGTGGTGGCGATGCTCGATCTCGACGAGGATCGCGTGGTCGACGCCAGCGGCGCGTTGCTCGACGCCCGCCACCCCGACGCCGAGGAGGTGATCGACTGGCACTTCCGCACCGGGCGCCGCCGGGAGGTGCTGTGGCTCGACCTCAGCCTCGACCCGGGCCGGCCGACGCCGACCCGCCTGCTCGCGCGCTCGACCCACGGCCCGATCGAGCAGTGGACCGCGGCCGGCGGCGACCTCGGCGCCCAGCTCGAGACCGTCGTGAGCCAGTGGCTCGCGGCGCGCTACCTGGCCCCGGTGCCGCCGATGGCCGCCTTCAGCGCCGAGGAGCTCCTGCACACCAGCGCGGCGCTCGAGCGCGCGGTCACCCTGGCCAGCGACGCGCTCGGCGGCGGCGCCGTGGCCACCGTGCCCGACGCGGTGCTGCGTCGGCCGCCGGCCATGGCCACCGCGTACTACCGCGTGCTGGCGGAGCTGGCGCCGGCGGTGGCGTCGCTGGCCATGGCGCGCATCCTGGCGCTGCGGCCGGATCATCCGGTGGCGCGACGCGCGGCGTACCTGGCGAGCCTGCGCGATCCGGCCGCGGATCGCCGCGCGATCCTCGCGGTCACCGAGCAAGCGCCGACCTACGGCAAGGCCCACCTCTCGATCTGGGGCGACGCCTTCGCCGGCGATCGCCCCGAGGAGGGCATGGGCCTACGCCACCAGGGCCTGGCCGCGCTGCTGTCGCCGACCAACCCGTACGCGTGCCACAACTACGCGCTGCAGCTGGCCGAGCGTGGCCGTCGCGAGGAGAGCTACCGCTGGGCCGATCGCGCGTCGGTGCTGTCGCCGACCTTCGCCAGCGCCCACCTCGACTGCGCGCGCCGGGTGCGCCGCATGGGGCGCGCCGGCCAGGCCTTCGCCGAGATCCAGTACCGCTGCGGCGAGGTGCTCGGGCAGGCCGCGCGTGGCGAGCTGGCGCCGCAGGATCGCGCGCAGGTCCACCACGCCGAGCTGCTGCTGGCGTTCGGCCACCTCGACGTCGGCCAGCTCGACCGCGCGATCGCGGCGGCCGACGCCGCGCTGACCACCATCCCCGAGGCGCTGCGCCCGGAGTTCGCCTGGGCCGAGCGACGGCTCGACGCCTGGCGCCGCGATCCGGCGACCCTCGCCAAGGCCTTCGCCGTCGCCTCCTACCACGCCGGCGATCCGGGGCAGGTCGTGCGCGGGCTCGGGCTCGGGAAGGTCACCGACGAAGACGACCTGGCGATGCTGCTCGACGCCCTGATCGCGCTGGGGCGCCCCGACCAGGCCGCGGCGGCGTTCCACCACCTCGGCGCGGGCGACAAGCTCGAGATCCTCGGCGACGGCAAGGCGCGCCTGGCGGCGGCCAAGGCGCTGATCCTCGTCGGTGAGCTCGACCTCGCGATCGAGCAGCTGCTGGTGGTGCAGCTCCGCCGCCCGCAGTCGCGGCTCGAGGCGGAGGTGTGTCGGGTCCTGCGGCTGGCGGCGACCCGCCCGGCGAGCCAGTGGGACGAGGTGCTCCGGCGGTGGCTGCAGCGCGGCGCCCCGCGGCTGGCCCGGCTGGCGGCGCGCGACATCGCCGACTTCGTGCCGGGCCTGGCCCGCACCGTCTTGCAGACCGCGCTCGGCGGCGCGGCCTTCGCGCTGCCCGCCGACGCCTTCGACCGCTTCGCCGCGGCGATCCCCGAGGCCGAGCCGTGGGCCGCCGCCATCCGCGCACGCCTGGCCCTGCCCGCGGAGGACTCGATGGTCGCCGCCGATCGCCTCGTCGCCGACTGGTGGTCGGTGCTGGTGCCCCCGGCCAAGCATCGCGAGGGCCACGCGGCCTCGGCGCTGTTCGCGCTCGGCCTCGCGCTCGGCCACTACCTGCCGATGACCACCCAGCCGCCGACGCCGCTGACCGGCGCCTATCGCCACGTCGCCGCCGAGGCGCTGCACCTGGTGCGACGCGCGCGCTTCCAGATCGAGGACCACGCCATCCGCGCCCTGCTCGAGCTGCTCGAGCGCTGCGCCGGCGTCGATCCGTGGGTGCTCGACACCTGGCTCTTGCGGGTCGAGCGCGCCCTCGATCTCGAGGCCGAGCACGGCAGCCTGCTCGGCGAGCTCACCCGCGACCTGCCCACCGTCGGCGCGCTCCTGCGCGGCGACGAGCGCATCGGCTGGGAGCTGCGCTTCGCCTTCGACCTCGCCAGCGATCCGAGCCAGGCCGAGCCCGCGGCGATGATGTTCGAGCGAGCGCTGCGCGCCACCGAGGCCGGCGCCGGCGCGCGCGCGTGGGCGCGGCTGCTGCCGGCGGAGGCCGGCGCCCTCGACGCCGCCTGGCTCACCGCGCTGGCGGCCCAGGATCCCGAGGCCTGGCGGGTGCTCGCCAGCGCCGCCTTCGCCAGCGGCCGCATCTCCGACGGGCTGCGCGCCGCCGATCGCGCGATGCGCTCGGCCGACCCCGCCGATCGCCCGGCGCTGCTCGCCGCGCTGGCGCCGAGCTGGCACGCCGCCGGGGTGACGGTGCCCTTCGACGGCGCCGCCGCCCACGCCGCCGGGGCCACCGCCATCGAGCGCGCCGACGTCGACGGCGCCATCGCGTGCTTGCGCTGGGCCGCGACCACCGGGCCGCGGCCGGCGGAGGCGACCCAGCACCTGGTCGCGGTGCTGGCCAAGGCCGGTCGCGCCCACGAGGCGCTGCGCGAGTTCGCCACCATCGAGCGTGCCGACGCGCCCCGCAAGATCGGCCGGGTCATGCTTGAGTGCGGTCGCCCCGCCGAGGCGCTCACGCTGTTGCGCTACGCCTCGGCGCGCTTCACGCGACCGGAGGAGTGGGAGTTGCTCGCGGTGGCCGCCTGGCACGCCGGCGACAAGGAGATCGCCGCGAGCGCCTACCAGCAGGTCCTCGCGCTCGGCGGCGCCGCCACCCCGGAGCTGCTCGCCGGCTACGTGAGCGCGCTCAACGCGGTCGGGCGCTGGGTCGAGGCCGCGCCGCTGGCCAAGCAGCTCGTCGACGAGGCCGCGACCACCGCGCCGGCGTTCCGCGGCGTGGCCGCCCGCGAGATGGCGACCGCGCTCCTGGGCCAGGGCCGCTTCGCCGACGCCGCCCGCCACGCGCGCGAGGCGCAGGCGCTGCTCCCCAACGAGGCGAGCGCCCTCACCGAGCTGGTCCGTCGGTGCGACGCCCGGCAGGCGCCGGCGGTGGCGCCCGAACCCGCCGATGCCCTCGAGCGTCGCGCCTACGCCGCGCTCGAGCGCGGCGATCTCGCGACCGTGCACCAGCTCACCGAGGGCAGCACCGCCGCCGGCGTGCGCCTCATCGCCCTGGTCGCGGCCGAGCGGCGCGCGGACGACGACCCCGCCGCCGTGCCGGTGCGCGAGCTCGAGGCCGCGACCGGCACACTCGAGCGCACCGCGGGCGCCACCGCGCCGGCGTCGGTGCTGGCCCGCCTGCGCGCGCTGCGCCTGCGCGAGAACGCGTTCATCCTCATCGATCCGCCGCCGCCGGCGGCGCCGCGACTGCCGGCGGCGCGATTCGACGCCGAGTACGCGCAGCGCCGCGCGGCGATGCCGCGTCGCTCGAGCCGCACGCGCGTGACCCTCGAGCCGCCGACCTGAGCCGTCGCTCGCGGCGAAGCGTGCTCATGCGCCCACGGGTGCCGGCGCGCACGGCGTGCGCGCGGCGCGGCCGCGCTCATCGCCTCGGACGCGCCCGGCGCGGTCGGCACGATCGATGCTTTCTCCGCGGGCATCATGCAGAAGAACCAAGACACCCAGAAGCCGTCCACTCCCTCCACCCCGTACGCCAACGTCACCGCCGAGCAGATCAAGGCGGACCTGCCGGTGGTCGGCTCCAACGGCCGCAAGTTCGCCGAGGTCGATCACATGCAGGGCTCCAACTCGATCAAGCTCAAGAAGGATCAAGCCGGCGTGCACCACTACATCCCGCTGTCGTGGGTCAAGCGCTGCGAGGGCAAGCTCGAGCTCGATCGCTCCGCCGAGGACGCGATGCGCGACTGGAGCGAGCGCGCGCCCGGCGGCGGTCAGGCCTGAGCGCCGGCGCCGCCCGCGGGCGGCGCGAGCCCTCGACACACGCGCCGGGCCCACCCGGGTCCGCCGTAGACGAAGCCGGTGTAGCCCTGGAGCAGGGTCGCGCCGGCGTCGAGGCGTGCGCGCGCGTCGGCGGCGTCGCTGATACCGCCGACGGCGATCAGCACCAGCGCGTCGCCGACCTTGGCGCGTAGCCGGCGCAGCACCTCGAGCGAGCGCGCAGCCACGGGCGGTCCCGACAGGCCGCCAGCGCCGACGCGCTCGACCTCGGCCGACGGGGTCGCCAGCCCCGCTCGCGAGATGGTGGTGTTGGTGGCGACGATCCCGTCGAGGCCGAGCGCGAGCGCGAGCTCGGCGACGGCGTCGACGTCGGCGTCGGCCAGATCAGGCGCGATCTTCACGAGCAGCGGCACCCGCCGCTCGGGGCTCGCGGCGTCGCTGGCGGCGCGCACCGCGGCCAGGAGCTCGCCCAGGCGATCGACCGCCTGCAGATCGCGCAGCCCCGGCGTGTTGGGCGAGCTGACGTTGACGACGAGGTAGTCGGCCAGCGGCGCCAGCCGCTCGGTGCAGGCGACGTAGTCGGCGATGGCCTCCGCCTCCGGCGTCGCCTTGTTCTTGCCGATGGTCACGCCGACGATGCCGGCGGTGCCGCGGGCCCGCCGTCGGCGCAGCCGCGCGGCGACGGCGTCGGCGCCCTGGTTGTTGAAGCCGAGGCGGTTGACGAGCGCGCGATCGCGCACCAGCCGGAACATGCGCGGCTTGGGGTTGCCCGGCTGCGGCCGCGGCGTCACCGTGCCGATCTCGACCCAGCCAAAGCCGAGCGCGAGCAGCGCGTCGATGCCGCGGGCGTCCTTGTCGAAGCCGGCGGCGAGCCCCAGCGGCGACGGGAACGTCAGCCCGAGGGCGCGGGTCGCGAGCGCGGGCGCGCGCACGCCGAAGGCCCAGCGGAGCAGCGCACAGCCGCCGGGCACCGCGGCGAACGCGCGGAGCAACGCGAACGAGACCCGGTGGATCCCCTCCGCGGGCAAGCGGCGCAGCACCAGCCAGTACAGGACGCGATACATCGGGCCGCCCGACCTTGCCCCAGCTCGCGCGCCGACGCCACGCCGTCGGCCGACACGATCCCTCGCCCGCCGCCGGCTACAGCGCAGCGTCGACGAGCGGCAGCACGTCGAGCACCTCGGTCGCCACCGAGGCGTCGAAGTCGGGCATCGCGTCCGGATCGTTGAAGCCCATGGTGACAGCGATCCAGCGGCCGCTGCGGTGACGCGCGAGCACCGCCGAGCTGCGCACGCCCGGCTCCGAGCCGCCCTTGAAGCCGACGAAGGGCCACACGTCCGGATCGATGCGCTGGGCGTCGGCGCCCTCGAAGGTGAGGATCTCGGCCAACGTGCCGCTGGCGTCGGCCTCGAGCTGGGCGCGCAGGGTCAGGAGCCCCACGCACAGATCGCGCGGGCTCGAGAACCACTCGATGGTGTCGATCGCGCGCGGGCCGGTGCTGACCCAGGCGGTGCCCTCGGTGAGCCACACGTCGAAGGGATCGAGCGCGGCGAGCTCCTCGTCGAGGAACGCCCGCCGCGCGGCCACCGTCGGCTCGCCGAGGTAGGCGTCGGCCAGCGCCGGCCAATCGAACAGCTTGAGCGCGAACATCTGCCGGGTCGCGAGCAGCGGCTGGTTGCGGGCGACCGCGGAGTGCCCGAGCAGGCCGAGCAGCGCCTCGATGGTGGGCGCGCCGCCGACGAGCGCCAGCAGGTGATCGGTGGCGCTGTTGTCGCTGAGCTTGACCATGTACGCGGCGAGCTCCGCGACCGTCATCGTCGCGCCGGCGCCGCGACAGTGCGGGAGCGTCGGGATGTCGGTGCATTCGCGACCGGGCACCAGGTGGCCCGCGTCGAGGGTCACCGGCGTGTCCCAGGCGAGCCGGCCGTCGGCGACCAGCTCGGCGACCGCCGCCAACACGTACAGCTTGAAGGTCGAGCCGGTGGCGACGACCTGGTCCGGCGCGTGCTCGAAGATCGGGGCGTCGCACGAGGTGCCGGCGCTGACGTCGGCCACCACCGCCGCGGTGATCGGCGCGATCGTCTGCCAGCGCGCGACCGTGCTCGCCCACGCCTGGTCGGCGTCGTCGAGCGCCGGGTCGCTGCCACACGCGGCGAGCGCGGCGGCCAGCGCGCAGGCCGCGGTGGTCGCGCGCCCGCTCACGGCAGGCAATCGCTCGGGCAGGTGGCGCTGGTCTCCGGCGCGTCGCAACGCAGGTCGCCGCACACCGCGCTGCACGCGCCGCAGTCCGACGGGCACAGGCCGCAGCTCTCGCCGGCATCACACGTCAGATCGCCGCAATGGGCGACGTCGGTCACCGCGCACACCGCGGCCTCGATCAGCACCGGCGGACACCCAGGGGCGCAGCGACCGCCGCACTCGTCGTCGGCACAGCCGACCGCGCCGTCGCCGTCGTAGTCGAGGCCCGAGTCGCACGCTGGTGGGGGCGCGTCGGCGAGCTCGCGCAGGCTCCAGGTCTGGCGCGTGCTCCCCCACACCACGACCTCGGCGCGCGCGGCGTCCCACGCCAGCGCCCAGAAGCCGGTGCCCTCGGGGTGGCCGACCGCGGGACGGCGGAGCCAGTGCGCGCCATCCCACTCCCACAGGTCGACCAGCTCGCCGGTGTCGTTGACGCCGCCGAAGAGGCGGACCTTGCCGAGGTCACCGTCGTACGCCATCGTGCCGAGCCCGACCCGCCGCTCCGGGCTGACGTCGACGAGCTGGCGCTCCCACCGCACGCCGTCCCATTCCCAGGTGTCGGCCAGATCCGACACCTCGTCGGGCGGGCCCCCGAACAGCACCGTCTTGCCTCGGCGAGGGTCATCGCCGGGTTGAGCCGCGGCGACGGTGAGTCCGTCGGCGCCGCCGGGGTGAGGTTGGTCCACGCGGCGCCATCCCAGCGCCAGGTCTGTGCGACCGCGCCCTGGGCCGTGTCTCCGCCGAACATCAGCGCCGCGCCCGCACCGGGATCGTAGATCATGCCGTGGGCGGAGCGCACCGACGGCGAGGCGGCCGGGGCCCGCTGGATCCAGGTCGAGCCATCCCACTCCCAGGTATCGCCCTTGCGTCCACCGGTATCCTCGCCGCCGAAGAGCACCATGCGATCGCGGTCGACGTCGTAGACCATCGGCGTGAAGCCGCGGGGCGACGGCGACGTCGACGGCGTCAGCTGGGTCCAGCGCGCACCGTTCCACGACCAGGTGTCGTTGCCGTAGCCCGAGCCGGTCAGAAAGCCGCCGAACATGAGGATGCGCGCGCGGCGCGCGTCGTAGGCCATGCTCGGCACGTAGCGGCCGCTGGGGACCGGCGCCACCGCGATGGCGGTCCACCCTGACGACGTCCGGCGCCAGCCGTCGGCGCGATAGGTCGAGCCGCCGAGGCCACCGAGCATCACCAGCTCGCCGCGCGCGGCGTCGATGGCGCCGGCCGCGAGGGTCCGGGCCGGCGGCGACGCCGGTAGCGTCGCCGCCGTCCAGGTCGTGCCATCCCAGGTGAACTGCTCGGCGCTGTCGCCGCCCGCGGTGCGACCACCGACGAGGACGAGGACGTCGGCGCGGGCGTCGCCGGCGAGCACGGCGCCGCGCCGCGCCGTCGGTGCGCTCGCGGGCGCGAGCGAGCTCCACGTCGCCCCATCCCAGCGCCAGGTGTCGCCGCGCAGGCCACCCGCGCCCTGGCCGCCGAACAGCAGGAGCGCGCCCAGGCGCGGCTCGGGCGCCATCGCGGCTTCGACGCGCGGGCTGGGCGCGGTCGCGGGGCTCAGCTCGATCCAGGTCGTGCCGTCCCAGCGCCAGGTGTCGGCCAGCGGGGCGGCGCCACCGGCATCGGCGGCACCGCCGAACAGCAGCAAGCCACCGCCGCCGGGCTCCGCCGCGAACGCGGCGCGGGCGCGCGCAGGCGGCGACGTCGCCGGCGTCACCCGGGCCCAGGCGACCCCGTTCCAGCTCCAGGTGTCGCGCAGCGGGCCGGCGCCGTTCTCGCCGCCGAACATCACCACCCGACGCGCCACCGGATCGTAGGTCATCGCCGCGTAGCCGCGGAGCGCCGGCCCGTCGACGGCTGCGGGTTGGGTCCAGCCCTCGCCGTCCCACTCCCAGGTCTCCGCGAGGTAGCCACCGGCGACGTCGGCCTCGCCGCCGAACATGACGATGCGCCCCCGGGCCGCGTCCCAGGCCATCGCCGCGCCAGCTCGCGCCGACGGCGCCGTCTGGTGCCGCACCCAACGCGGGGTCTCCTCGGCGCACGTGCTCGAGCAGCCGTCGCGGCTGCGGGCGTTGCCGTCGTCGCAGCGCTCGCCGGCGAAGTAGTCGAGGATGCCGTTGCCGCAGGTCTCGTCCGACGAGCAGTCGAAGGTGCAGCCATCGCCCGGGGCGGCGTTGCCGTCGTCGCACACCTCGCCGGGATCGAGCACGCCGTCGCCACAGCGCGGCACCGTGCAGCTCGGCTGGCAGCCGTCGGACGGCACGTCGTTGCCGTCGTCGCACTCCTCGAGCGGATCGCGCACGCCGTTGCCGCAGCGCTCGTCGGAGAGGCAGTCACCGCGGCAGCCGTCACCGGAGGCGTTGTTGCCGTCGTCGCACGCCTCCGGCGGATCGACCCGGCCGTCGCCGCACAGCGCGAACCGACACAGGCCCTGGCCGCAGGTGCCCTCGCCGCGGCCCGGCAACGCACACGCGGCGCCGTCGGGCTGCCCGCCGCAGGCGTCCGCGAGCGCGCGCTCGGCGCAGCCGCCGGCAGGATCGCACACCCGATCGGCCGGGCACACGACGCCATCGGCGCACGGCGGGCCGACCTCGTCGAGGCACGCCGCGGCGAGGACCAACGTTGCCAGCGCCAGCGCGCGCACCCGCAGGAGCGTAGCCCAGCGCCGTGGCCGCGGGAACTGGACGAGCTCCGCCTCGGCCGCCGGCGCGGTCACGGGGGCAGCGTGAGCGGCTGCCGCCATAGCTCGAGCAACGCGCCCGCACAGGCATCGACGACCTGCCAGGTCGTCGCGTCGATGGCGGCGACGCCGGTGAGGCACGCCGCCGCACCGCCGTCGTGGATGGTCTGGACCGGTCCTTGTCCATCGATGACGCCGCCGTCATCGGCGACCAGCAGGCGCACCGCGGTGGACGAGCTCACCGCCAGGTTGCCGAACGGGTCGCACGCCAGCCCGCTCGGGGCCGCGACGGGGAAGCTCATCGACGGCGAGCCCTCGCCCGAGGAGGCCTCGACGCCGTCGCCGAGGACGGTGTCGATGAGGCCGTCGGCGCCGACGCGACGGACCCGGTGGTTGCCGGTGTCGGCCACGTACAGCGTGTCGCCGCAGCGCGTGATCGCCCGCGGGGCGAACAGCAAGGCCTCGTCGGCGGGCTGCCCGTCCCCGAAGTAGCCCAGCGTCTCCGGGGTGCCGGCGAGGGTGGTGACCGTGGCGGCGCCGAGGTCGACGACCCGCACGACGTGGTTGCCGGTGTCGGCGACGTAGAGCAAGCCCGTGGTCGCGTCGACGAAGAGCCCACTCGGCGATCGGAACTGCGCGTCGGCCAGCGCGCCGTCGACGAAGGCGCCCGCGGTGAGGTCGCCGACCAGGGTCTCGACGGTCCAGGTCGTCACGTCGCCGAGGCCATCGCCGACGTCGACGCTCAGCACGGCGTTGCCCGAGGTGACGAAGAGGGCGCCGCGCGCGGGGTCGTAGGCCAGCCCTTGCACGTCGCGAAACGACGCGTCGCGAAAGCGCGCCAGGTTGCCGGTCGGCGTCGACTGGGGGTAGAGGCCGAGGAAGGTCCGCAGCTCGTCGCCGCGCATGAGCTGCGCCGTCGCGCTGGCGCCGCCGGCGACGTAGGTGATTCCGTCGGCGACCTGGAGCGCCTGCGGGTCGGCCAGGCGGGCCTGCCCGACCGGCCCGGTCCGCTCCGGATCGACGGCGCCGGCGACCGTCACGATCCGGGTCGGCGCCACCTGCCGCACGACGTCGTTGACACCGTCGGTGATGAGGTAGGAGAGGTCACCCACCTCGTCGCTGGCCAGCACCCCGGTGGGCCCCCAGATCCTCGTCAACGGCGTGGGCGGCGCGCCGTCGCCGCGGAACCCCGGCGTCCCCCCGAGCAGCAGCGCCGCGGTGGCAGAGGTCCCGTCCCACCGGCAGACCACGTTGGCGACCGCGTCGGCGATGAGCAGCTCGCGCGTCGTGGTGAAGCTGAGCGCGACCGGTTGCGCGAGCATGGTCGCGACCCCGACCCCGCCGTTGACGCCGCAGCGATCGACCACGGTGGTCAGCCCGCCGACGCCGAGCCGGCGCACGCCGCCGGCGTCGGCGACCAGCAGGCGGCCCTGACCGTCGAGCTCGACCGCCCGCGGCGAGGTCAGCGGGGTGCCGAGACTGGCGCCGATCACGGTCGTGATGGTGCCGTTCGTCGCGATCCGCCGGACCCGGTTGCTGCCGCTGTCGGCGACGTAGATGACGCCGAGCGGGTCGACGATCAGGCCAGCCGGGGCGTTGAGCAGCGCCGCACGCGCGGGGCCTCCGTCGCCGCAGGTCGCGGCCGCGCCGCAGAGGGCGCCGGTCCCGGCCACGCGCTCCCAGGTCGGGAACGGCGCCTCGAGATCGAAGCGCAGGAGTTGGTTCGCCCCCTGGTCGCTGACCAGGAGCCGGCCCTGCGCGTCGAAGGCCAGCCCGGTCGGCTGGTCGAGCGTCGGGGGCTCTTGCTCCCCGCCCACCGACCCCGGGGTGATGTCGATCGTCGGCCCGACGCCGCCGCCGACCACGGTGACGATGGTGCCGTCGAGGTCGAGCCGGCGGATCCGGTCGGCGCCGCGATCGGCGATGTACACGCGCCCCTCGGCGTCGCGCGCGAGGTGGCGCGCGTCGACCAGCTGCGCGCTGGTGCCGAGCCCGCCGTCGCCGAAGTAGCCGGCGATGCCGTTGCCGGCGACGACCTCGACGGCGGTGGCCCCGTCCGCCAGCCGCAGCACCCGGTGCTTGTCGACGTCGGCAAACCGCAGCGCCCCGTCCGCGCCGACCGCCAGGCCGCGCGGCGCCGCCCCATCGCTGGGCTGCGCGCCACCGGTCGGAAACACCTGGACGCCCGCGCCGTCGGGCTCGATGCGGCGCACGCGATCGACCCGCTCCTCGCTCACGTACAACCCGCCGTCGGGTGCGAACGCCAGGCCCCAGGGGCGATCCAGCGCGTCGAGCTCGGGGTCGAGCGGCAGCACGACCTCCGCTGCGGTGCCGCCCGGGGGCACCCGGACCAGCCGATCGTTGGCGGTGTCGGCGATCCACAGGGTGCCATCGGCGGCGAACGCCACCCCGCTGGGCGACGACAGCGATGGCGACATCGACGCTCCCGGCGCCACGTTCTGGTAGACGCCGATGACGCCGTCGAGGCCGACCACCACCACCCGGTGGTTGCCGGTGTCGGCGATGGCCACCCGGCCCAGGCCGTCGACGGCCACCGCGAACGGACGGTTCAGCGCGGCCGAGGTCGCCAGCGTCCCGTTGGCGCCGGCCCCGGCGACGCCAGTCCCGGCGAGGGTGACGATGCGGCCGTCGAGGTCGACCCGGCGCACCCGGTGGTTCTCGGTGTCGGCGACGTAGATCCGGCCCAGCCCGTCGACCGCCGTCCCGCGCGGACCATCGAGCCGGGCCGCGGTCGCGTCGCCGCCGTCGCCCGCATCGCCCGCGAGGCCGGAGCCAGCCACCACCGTCATCGTGCCGTCCGTCTCGAGCCGGCGGATCCGGTGGGCCCCGGTGTCGGCGACGTAGAGCCGCCCGCTGGCGTCGATCGCGAGCCCCATGGGCGTGAACAGCTCGGTGTCGACCGCAGGGACGGCGCCGCCGAGCAACACCTCGGCGGTCCAGCTGGTGGCGACGCACGCGTCGCAGCCGTCGGCCGGGTTGGCGTTGCCGTCGTCGCACGCCTCGCCGGCGTCGACCGCGGCATCACCGCACGCCTCGACCTTGCCGCAGTCGGCGCGACAGCCATCACCGCTCGCCTGGTTGCCGTCGTCGCACGCCTCGACCCCCGCGAACACCAGGCCATCGCCGCAGACGTTGCGGATGCAGGCGGTGGTGCAGAACTCGTCGTCGGCGTTGTCGGGCCCAGCGTCGCACTCCTCGACGCCGACCTGCAGCAGGTTGTCGCCGCACGTGGCCTCCAGGCAGCGCGAGGTGCACGCGCGATCGTCGCCGTTGGCCGCTCCCGCGTCGCAGGCCTCGTCGCCGGAGACCACGCCGTCGCCGCACGTCGGTCGCGCGCACGCGTTGGTGCACTCGTCGTCGTCGACGTCGTTGCCGTCGTCGCACGCCTCGCCTGGATCCAGGCGACCGTCACCGCAGGCCACCACCCGGCAGACGCCGTCCACGCAGGTGCCGGCCCCGACCCCGGCCAGGAGGCAGTCGTCGCCGTCGGCAAGACCCTCGCACGCGGCGAGCTGCGCACCATCGACGCACCCACCCGCGGGCGCGCAGGCGAGGCCGTCGGCGCAGACGCTGCCGTCCGCACACGGCGCCGGTCCGTCGGCCAGGCACCCCATCGTCATCGTCGCCACCAGCACCACCACGAGTCCCCGACACGCCATCCGGTGAGGGTAGCCCGTCGGCGGCGGCCCCGGCGCGCGAAGTGGCGTCAGCCCAGCCGTCTGGTACACCGCGACGGTGCGTCTCCCAGAGCTGCGCCGCGGCACCCTGGTGCGCCGGTACAAGCGCTTCTTCGCCGACGTCGACCTCGACGGTGAGGTGGTGGTCGCGCACTGCGCCAACCCTGGCTCGATGCGCGGGTGCGCCGAGGTCGGTGGCGCAGCGTGGCTGTCGGCGGCCACCTCACCCGCGCGGCGCCTGCGCTGGACCTGGGAGCTGGCCGCGCACGCCGGCGCCCGCGTGTGCGTCAACACCGCCCACGGCAACCGCGTGGTGGCCTAGGCGCTGGCGGCCGGCGCCGTCGACGAGGCCGCTGGCTACCCCGAGCTCGGGCGCGAGGTGCCGTTCGGCGCGTCCCGGCTCGACTTCTGCCTGCGCCGCGGGTCGCGCCGCAAGGACGAGCTGTGGATCGAGGTCAAGACCGCGACCATGTCGGTCGGCGACGGCGTCGTCGCGTTCCCCGACGCGGTCACCACCCGCGGCCGGCGCCACCTCGACGAGCTGCTGGCGCTGCGCCGGCGCGGCGCCCGGGCCATGCTCTTGTTCTGCGTGGCCCGCACCGACGCCCGCACGGTGCGGCCCGCCGACGAGATCGATCCGGCCTACGGCGAGGCGCTCCGGCGCGCGGTCGCCGGCGGCGTCGAGGTCGTCGCGCGCGCCTGCACCATCGACGACGCCGGGCTCGCGCTGGGCCAGGCGTTACCGGTCGACCTCGGCTAGCCTTGCGCCATGGCCATCCGCAAGATCGCGCAGCTCGGCAACCCGGTCCTGCGCCAGACCGCGCGCGCGCTCACCCAGGCCGAGCTCGCCCTCCCGTCCACCCAGGCCTTCATCGACGACCTCATCGAGACCATGCGCGACGCCGACGGCGCTGGCCTGGCCGCGATCCAGATCTACGAGCCCATCCAGATCTGCGCCATCGAGGTTCGCGGCGGCAACCCGCGCTATCCGTACAAGCCGCCCATCCCGCTGACGATCCTGGTGAACCCGGTGCTCACGCCGACCACCGACGAGCAGTTCGAGAACTACGAGGGCTGCCTGAGCGTGCCCAACCTGCGCGGCCGGGTCCGCCGCTTCACCGAGGTCCGGGTCCAGGCCTGGGATCGCCACGGCCAGCCGATCGACGCCGTGGTCCGCGGGCTCACCGCCGGCACCTACCAGCACGAGGTGGATCACCTGCTCGGGGTGGTGTTCGTCGATCGCGTGGCCGACCCGCGCAGCCTGGCCACCTGGACCGAGTTCGACCGCCACCACAAGGCGGCCTTCGCCGAGGAGGCCCAGGCCCTGGTCGCGCGCCTGGGTTCGTGACGACGCGCTATAACCGCGGCACCCGAATGACCTCGCGCCCACCGCCCGCTGGCCCCCGTCGTCCCCGCCGCGCGACCGCGACCGCGCGCGGCCCCGCCGCCGCGGCCAAGACGAGCCGCGCCAAGGTGCTGGCCAAGGCGCGTGGCAGCAAGGCTCCGGTCATCGAGGTCAAGCGCATCCACCGGCGCGACATCAACCGGGTGTGGGAGTTCCTCAAGCGCTCGTTCCGCGCGGTCAACGCCGAGACCGTCGAGTACCAGCGCCCGCGCAGCAAGAAGCGCTTCGAGGAGGTCTACGAGGAGGAAGGCGTCCAGCAGCTGCTGTTCGAGGTCGACGGCGAGATCGTCGCGTACGCCGAGTGCAGCCACGAGGTCACCGGCACCGACAGCTGGATCAACCCGCGCTACTTCGAGAAGCGCGGCATGCGGCCGCTGTTCGTCGACGAGCTCGCGGTCCACCCCGACTACCACGGGCGCGGCGTCGGCTCGTTCGTGCTCGAGCAGCTGCGCCACCTGGCCCGGGTCAACGGCCTCGGCCACCTGGTGCTCGAGGTCGCCGAGAACAACGAGCGCGCGCTGGCCTGGTACCGCAAGCGCAACTTCCGCAAGCTCGACGCGGCGATCTTCATGGCGTGCGCGATCGACACCGAGCCGGAGCTGTTGCCGCCGCGGGCGCTGCCGCCGGAGCGCGCGCCCACCGGCGACGACGCCGGCTGAGCCGCTCAGGCCGCGGGCAAGGTCTGGGCGAGCAGGTCGATCACGTGCTCCGGCGCGTCGACGTGCAGCCAGTGGCCGGCGTCGGCGACGAGGTGGCCGTGCACGCGATGCGATGCGCTGGCCGCCGCCAGACGTGCCCGATCGGCGGGCGACACCGTGGTCGATCGCCCGGCGACCACCAGGTGGACCTCACCGGGCAAGGCGTCGTCGGTGGCCACCGGCCACAGGTCCTGCGCGAGGTAGTCGTCGATCATCGCCCGGATCGCGCCGAGGTCGAACCGCAGCCGCACGCCACCGTCGGCGGGCACCAGGCTCAGCGCCAGCCACTGCGCGAGCGCCTGGCTGTGGCCGCCGTCGGTGAGCGCGGCCACGAACGCGGCGCGATCGGCGAAGCGCGGCGGCAGCGCGGTGAGCGCCTCGATCACCGCGAGGGCGCCGTCGTCGCCGGCGAGCTCCTCCGGCGAGCGCGCGCTCGGGCTGCTGTCGAGCATCCAGGTCTAGGCCAGGCCGGGGCCGCCGTGGGCTGCGCAGCCACTTCCTGCCTGCCGCCGAAGCTGTGGCCGGCGATGGCGTCGACCGGGCGGCCGGCCGCGCAGGCATCGCCGAGGAGCGCCGTCAGATCGGCCGCGCGCCGCCGGGGGTCGTGCGGCGGCGCACGCCATCGAGACCGCGCCCGTGCCCGCGCCAGATCGACCAGCACCACGCCACGCCGCGGCTGGCGCGCGAGCACGCCCCGGGCGATACGCCGCCAGTTGCCGCCGGCGCCGAGGATGCCGTGGGTGAGCACCAGCCACGACACGGGGGCCGCGCCGTCGGCAACGAGCGGCTCGTGGTGTAGCGTCGTCATGTGCAGGACGTAGCACGCGACGCTCGCGGCGATGCCGGTGGCGCGCCGGCGTCGTGCTCGCCGTCGTCACCGCCGGCTGTGGACGACTCGGCTTCGGCGGCGGCGGCGCCGACGGGGACCTGCCGACGCCGCCGCACCGCCCGACGCCGCGATCAACGCCGGCTTCGGCGAGCCGATCGCGCTCGGCCTCGGCGGCTCGGACCCGTGGCTTGCCCGCGACGGGCTCGAGCTGTGGTTCGATCAGCCCGCGCCCTACGAGCTGTGGAGCGCGCGCCGCGGGGCGCTCGCCGAGGCCTTCGCGGCGCCGGTCCTGGCGACGACGCTCAACTCCGCGGGCGCCGAGACCGATCCGTCGCTATCCGCCGACGGCCTCGAGCTGGTGTTCGTGTCCGACCGCGACGGCGCCGAGCGCCTCTACCAGGCCGCGCGCGCGAGCGCGGCCGCCGACTTCGCGGCGGCGCCGATCGTGATGCGCGGGCTCGAGGCCACCCCGGTCCACGCCGCCGCGTGGGCCGGTGCCGACACCCTGTACCTCACCGACGACGCCGGCGGCCTCGCCCGGGCGACGCGGGCCGCGCGCGGCGCGCCCTTCGCGCCGCCGACCTCCGTCGGCGCGCCCGCCGTCGGCTGGCCGACGGTGTCCGCCGGCGAGCTGGAGCTGTTCGCCGAGGCCTTTCCCGACGGTGCCGGCACGATCGTGTGGGCGACGCGGGCCCAGGCGGGCGACGCCTTCGTGCGGCGCGGCGTCCTCGACTTCGCGCCGCCGTGCGCCGACGGCGCGCTGGCCGACCCGCAGCTCACCGACGACGACCACACGCTGGTGTTGCGCTGCGGCGGCGACATCTACGTCGCGCGCCGCTGAGCCGCCACCAGCGAGGGCGCGTACACTGGCCGGCGTGACGACCTGGCTCGACGACGTGCGCGCCCGCCTCACCGCGGCCGGCCTCGACGTCACCCACGCCTTCGACGCCGCGTGCCTGGCCGCGCTCACGCCGCCGGTGCCGACCCTGGGACGCGCGCACCCGCAGGCGCTGCTGGTCGGCAACAGCCGGGCGCTGTGGCCGCTGTTCGTCGCGCGCGCCGACGCGCACGGCGAGCACCCGCTCGATCGCTACGTCGAGGCAAGCCTGGACGACGCGCTCGCGGGCGCGCCGCCGCACGCGCTCCTGCTGGGCCACGTGCCCGACGACGATCACGGGTTCTGGCCGCTGCAGCGCCAGGCCGCGGCGGCCGGCCTCGGCCGGCTCGCCCCGAGCCACCTGCTCATCCACCCCACGCTCGGGCCCTGGCTCGCCCTGCGCGCGCTGGTGGTGTTCGACGCCGACGCTACCTGGGTCGACGAGCTGCCGCCGCCCCCGCCGTGCGACTGCGCCCGCGGCTGCGAGGTCGCGCTGGTGCACGCGCAGCAGGCTCGCGGCGAGGAGGCCTGGCGCGCCTGGCTGGCGGTGCGTGATGCCTGCCCGGTCGGCGCCCAGGCGCGCTACGGCGAGGACCAGATCCTCCACCACTACACCCACGCCGGGAGCCTGCTGCGCCGGCGGCGCCCGGTCGGCCCGGTGCCGACCCTCGACTGAGGACGCGGCGCTCGACCAGGCGCGCCCGCCCGTGCGATCATCGCCCGTGATGCACCGCCTGGGCCCGGCCCTGCTCGTGATGACGGCGTGCAGCTTCCCCGGCAGCGGCGGCAGCGGCGGCAGCGACGGCGCGCCCCCGGTGCTGGACGCGCCGCTCGTCATCCCCGACGCCGAGCTCCCCGTCGAGGATGCCCCGGATGCCGCGCCGGCCGACGTGTGCGGCGATCCCGACCTGCTGCTGTGCTTGGAGTTCGAGGACGACCTCACCGACGGCACCACCACCGACGGCGCCGGCGCGCGCGAGCTGGTCGCCACCGACGTCACCGGGACCCCGCGCGCCAGCGGAGGCGGCACCGAGCGGGCCGTGCTGCTGGGGCCGACCAGCGTCATCTACGCCGCCGCCGAGCCCGCCTTCCAGCGCGACGGCAACTTCACGATCGAGCTGTGGGTGCGCGCCGACGAACAGCCGGCCGGCGAGCGCAGCGTGGTGGTCGATCACAACGGCAACTACGCCCTGATCCTCGCGCCGCTCATGGGGCCGTTCATGCGGCTGCGCTGCGCGATGAGCGGCACCATCAACGGCGCCATCCCGATCCCGCTGGGGGCCTGGACCCACGTCGCCTGCGTCTTCGGGGTCGACGAGATCCGCGCCTACGTGGGCGGCTTGCTGGCGGGCGTGACGGGGCGCGGGCCCGACCAGGATGGCAACAGCGACCTGGTGATCGGCCAGGACGCGCCGCTGGCCGGCGGCGACAACGACCGCCTGCGCGGCGCCCTCGACGACGTCAAGCTCTGGACCCGCGCGCTCAGCCCCGAGGAGCTGACCGAGATCATCGACCACGACGTTCCCTGATCCGAGGATTGCGGGCGGCGCCGACCGCGGCTAGCCTGAACATCCATGCAGGCCGCCCCGTCCCAGCTCGGCGACCCCGCGGTGCTCGACGGGTTCCACCCGCTGGTGGCCGGCTGGTTCGGCGAGCGCTTCGGCGTGCCCACCGCGGCGCAGGCCGGCGGCTGGCCCAGGATCGCCGCCGGTGACGACGTGCTCATCGCCGCGCCGACCGGCTCCGGCAAGACCCTCGCGGCGTTCCTCGCGTGCATCGACGCGCTGGTGCGCCAGGGCCTGTCGGCGCCCCTGCCCGACGGCGTGCAGATCCTCTACGTCTCGCCGCTCAAGGCGCTGTCGAACGACGTCCAGCGCAACCTCGAGGCGCCGCTGGCCGAGCTCGCCGCGGTCGCCGCGCGGGACGGCGTGAAGCTGCCCGAGATCCGGGTCGCGGTCCGCACCGGCGACACCCCGGTGGCCGAGCGCGCGCGCCAGGCCAAGCACCCGCCGCACATCCTGGTGACCACGCCGGAGTCGCTGTACATCCTGCTCACCACCGATCGCGGCCGGGCCGCGCTGGCGTCGGTGCGCACGGTCATCGTCGACGAGATCCACGCGGTCGCGCCGAGCAAGCGCGGGGCCCACCTGGCGCTGTCGCTCGAGCGGCTCGAGCGGCTGGTGACCCAGGCCGGGCGACGGGCGCCGGTGCGGGTCGGGCTGTCGGCGACCCAGCGTCCGATCGAGCTGGTCGGCCGGCTGCTGGTCGGTACCGATCGACCGCTGCCGCACATCGTCGACGCCGGCCACCGCCGCGCGCCCTCGACCTTGCCATCGAGATCACCGACGACGAGCTCGGCGCGGTGGCGTCGCTTCGAGCAGCTCGAGCGGGTCTACGATCACATCGCCGAGCAGGTGCGCGCGCATCGCAGCACGCTGGTGTTCGTCAACACCCGTCGCATGGTCGAGCGGGTCGCGGCCGCGCTCGAGGACCGCCTCGGCGAGGACGCGGTCGTCGCCCACCACGGCTCGATGGCGCGCGAGCGCCGGCTCGCCGCCGAGCAGCGCCTCAAGCACGGCGAGGTCCGGTGCGCGGTGGCGACCGCCTCCTCGAGCTCGGCATCGACGTCGGCGCCGTCGACCTGGTGGTGCAGCTCGGCTCGCCGCGCTCGATCTCCACCCTGCTCCAGCGCATCGGCCGCTCGGGCCACCACCTCGGCGGCACCCCCAAGGGCCGGCTCTACGCGCTCACCGGATCAGCTCGTCGAGTGCGCGGCGCTGGTGCGCGGCGTGCGCACCGGCAACCTCGACACCCTCGAGGCTGCGACGCGCCGCTCGACGCTGGCCCAGCAGCTGGTCGCGATCTGCGCCGCCGAGGGCGAGGCCGGCCTCGGCGAGGCCGAGCTCCTGGCCCTGGCCCGGCGCGCGGCGTCCTATGCCGAGCTCGGCGCCGAGCGCTTCGAGCAGCTGCTGGCGATGCTCGACGAGGGCGCCTCGAGCGCCGCGGTCGCCTCGGCGCCTACGTCCACCGCGATCGCGTGGCCGGGCAGCTGCGCGCGCAGCGCGGGCCCGGCTGGCGGCGATCACTTGCGGCGGCGCCATCCCCGACAACGCCAACTACACGGTCGTGCAGCTCCCCGAGGAGATCCGCGTCGGCGAGGTCGACGAGGACTTCGCCATCGACAGCTCCGCCGGCGACATCTTCCAGCTCGGCAACACCGCGTGGCGGATCCGTCGCATCGAGAACGGCCGGGTGCTGGTGGAGGATGCCCAGGGCGCACCGCCCACCATCCCGTTCTGGACCGGCGAGGCGCCGGCGCGCACCGTGGAGCTGTCCGACGAGGTCTCCGCGCTGCGCACCGACATCGGCGACCGCCTCGAGGCCGGCGCGTCGCCGGCGGCGATCGCGGCGTGGCTGGCCGAGGCCACCTCGATGCCGCTGCGCGCCGCCGACCAGACCGTGGCCTACCTGGCGGCCGGCCGGGCCGCGCTCGGCTGCGTGCCGAGCAAGCAGGTGCTGGTCGCCGAGCGCTTCTTCGACGAGGCCGGCGGCATGCAGCTGGTCATCCACGCCGCTCGGCGGCCGCATCAACCGGGCCGGGGCCTGGCCCTGCGCAAGCGCTTCTGCAAAACTTCGACTTCGAGCTGCAGGCGGCGGCCACCGACGACGGCATCGTGATCTCGCTGGGCCAGCCGCACAGCTTCGCGCTCGACACCGTCTTCGGGTTCCTGCCGTCGAGCCAGGCCGAGAGCACCCTGGTGCAGGCGCTGCTCGACGCGCCGATGTTCGAGGTGCGCTGGCGCTGGAACGCGACCCGCTCGCTGGCGGTGCTGCGGCGCATGGGCGGCAAGAAGGTGGCGCCGCACCTGGTGCGGATGCGCGCCGCCGATCTGCTGAGCGTGGTGTTCCCGCAGGCGCAGGCGTGCCAGGAGAACATCGTCGGGCCGCGCGAGGTGCCCGATCACCCGCTGGTGTTCGAGACCGTGCGCGACTGCCTCGTCGAGGTGATGGACGTCGCCGGCCTGACCGAGCTGATGGGCAAGCTCGAGCGCGGCGAGCTGGCGGTGGTGGCGCGCGACACCGTCGAGCCGAGCGTGCTGTCGCACGAGCTGCTCAACGCCAACCCCTACGCGTTCCTCGACGACGCCCCGCTCGAGGAGCGCCGCACCCGGGCGCTGACCCTGCGCCGCGGGCTGGGCGCCGAGGTCGCCGCGGTCGCCGAGGTGTCGACCGCGCTCGACGACGCCGCCATCGCCGCTGCCGAGGAGGAGGTGACGCCGGAGGTGCGCTCGGTCGACGAGCTGCACGACGCGCTCCTGGCGCTGTGGCTGGTGCCGGCCACGCGCGGCCGCGCGCTCGCGCCGGACGCTGCCCGCTGGATGGCCATGCTCGAGGCCACCGGCCGCGCCACCACGCTCACCCTCGCCGACGGCACCGCGCTGTGGTGCGCCATCGACAGGCTCGGCGCGGCCCGGCTCGCCCTCGACGCCGGCCGCGCCGCGTACCTCGTGAACCCGGCGCTCGAGGTGCCGCCGTGGGCGCCGGCGCCCGAGGAGCCCGAGACCGCGGTGCGCCGGATCGTCGCCGGCCAGCTCGATCATCGCGGGCCGATCACCGCGCCGGCGTTGGCGGCCGAGCTCGGCCTGCGGCCGAGCGATGTGGTCGCCGCGTTGCTCGCCCTCGAGGGCGACGGCGCGATCCTGCGCGGGCAGTTCGCCGGCGGCCCGGCCACCCCGACCACCGCGCCGGCGGCGCTGGCGGCGGAGACCGACGGCGAGGTGCTGGCGACGGTGCAGTGGTGCAACCGCCGGATCCTCGCGCGCATCCACCGGCTGACCCTGGTGCGGCTGCGGCGCGAGATCGAGCCGGTGAGCCCGGCGGCGCTGATGCGGTTCCTGGTGCGCTGGCAGCGGGTCGGCCGCAACGCCCAGCTCCTCGGCGCCGACGGCCTCGGCCGCGTGGTCGAGCAACTCCAGGGCTGGCAGACCGCCGCCGGCGCCTGGGAGCGCGAGGTGTTGCCGGCGCGCCTGCACGCCTACGAGCCGGCCTGGCTCGATCAGCTCTGCCTCGGCGGCGAGCTGACCTGGTGCCGGCTCACGCCGCGGGTGCAGGCCGACGACGAGGACGCCGCGCGGCCGCGCTCGACGCCGTCGCGGGCGGCGCCGCTGGCGATCCTGCGGCGGATCGACGCCGGCTGGGTGCGGTCGGCCGCCGCCTGCGCCGCCGCCGAGCAGGCGCCGTCGACGGAGGCCGCCGCGGTCGCCGACGCCTTGGCCCGACGCGGCGCCTCGTTCTTCTCCGACCTCGTCGCCGACACCGGGCTCGACGCCGACGTCGTCAGCGACGCCTTGTGGGAGCTGGTCGCCGCCGGCCGCGCCACCGCCGACGGCTTCGCCAGCCTGCGCGTGCTCGTCGATCGCCGGCGCGGCGAGAGCCGCAGCCTGTTCGACGCCCAGCGTCGCACCGACGCCGCGCCGCCGGCGCCGCCGCGGCGCTGGCTCGACGCGGTCAAGCGCGCGCGCGATCGCGACAGCGCGCGGCCGCGCCACGCGGTGCGCGCGCTGCCCGCGGCGGGCGGGCGGTGGTCGTTGCTCACGCCGCCGGTGGCGCCCGCCGGCGACGTCGCCGAGGCGTGGGCCCGGCAGCTGCTCGCGCGCTACGGCGTGGTGTTCCGCGATCTGCTCGCGCGCGAGGTCGCGCTGCCGCCGTGGCGCGACCTGGTGGTGGCGCTGCGCCGGCTCGAGGCGCGCGGCGAGATCCGCGGCGGTCGGTTCGTCAGCAGCTTCGTCGGTGAGCAGTTCGCGCTGCCGGAGGCGGTCGAGGGGCTGCGCGCCGCGCGCGCCGCGCCGGCGACGCCCGAGGCGGTGACCATCGCCGCCACCGATCCGCTCAACCTCGTGGGCGTGCTGTCGCCGGGGCCGCGGGTGCCGGCGGTGCTCGGCAACGCAGTCCTCCTGGTCGACGGCGTGGTCGTCGCCTCGCGCGAGGCCGGCGCCGTGGTGCGGCGCGGCGGCCTGGCCCCGGGCGCGCGCGTCGACGACGATCTGACCTACCACCCGCCGCCGCGGGCGGTGCCGCCGCCGCCGCGCCAGGTCGGCCTGCCGCTCGCGCTGTAGCCGGTCGCTGCTCCCGTGCCCGGGTTTCTCCCGTGCCCGAGTTTCTCCCGTGCCCGTGCCCGATCTGAGTTCCTCAGCGCCCGGCTCGCGAACCGTGCGCGCTCAAAACGGGTTGCTGCACGCCGCGCGCGCCGCCGGCCGCGACATCAGCGCCAGCACCACGATCGGCCACGCGATCGCGAGCAGTCCGGCGAACATCATGCCGGCGCCGATCAAGGCGCGAGCCCCCGCCAAGGCATCGAGCGCCGGCAGCGCCACCAGGTACGCGTAGGCCAGGAGCGCGACCGTGGTGAGGATGCTGGTCCACGCGTAGAGCGCCGCCATCCGCGGCGCGTTCTGCCGGTAGGTCACCGCGCGGAAGCCGGCGTAGACCTGGAGCGCGGCGACCGCCAGGCTCACCGCGTGATCGACCTGCTGCACGCGGATCACGTGCCTCCACGCCGGATCGCGGAACAGCTCGGCGGTGCCGGCCACCGCCAGCAGGCCGCGTAGGTTCACCACCAGGCCGAGGCCGCCGAACACCAGGAGCAGGATCCCCACCACCTTCGGCACCGGCGAGCGCGGTCGATCCGCGCCCTCCAGGGCGACCTCGATGGCGGCGTCGGCGACGGGCGGCAAGGACATGCCCCGACGATAGTCGAGGCCGACCTCCGGCGCCGCCACCGCCACCGTCGCGCGCTGGCTGCGATCTCGCGCACGAGGTGGCGCCCGTGCCGTTCACCGTCGTCGCCCGACCCGGCTACCGCTGTGGCCACCCCCTCATGGCGGCCCCGCCAGCGCGGATCGGCACCTGGCCCTCGGCTTGCTCAATCCTCGGTGGAGGAAGCCGATGTCGTCAGGACGCCTACATCTCCCCGCCCTGCTCCTGGCCACCGCGTGCGGCGCCGCGACCGGCTGCGCCGACAAGGACCTCGGCTCCGACGACGGGCTCGACCTCCGGGCCCCGCGCATCGCGGTGTCGTCACCGGCGCGCGGCACCATCGTCGGCGACGTCAGCACGGTCACCGTCACCGGCGTGGTGACCGACGACGACGACCAGGTCGCCTCGGTCACCGTCAACGGCGTCGCCGCCGAGGTCACCGCGACCGGCGCGTTCACCGCCGAGGTCCCGGTCGGCGCCGGCGTGGCGCTGCTCGCCGTGACCGCGACCGACGCCGCCGGCAACCACGCCACCGACACCCGCGCGGTGCTCGCCGGCCCGACCGCCCCCATCGACGATCCGGTGCCCGACGCCGTGGTCATGGGCATCTCCGACGACACCTTCGTGGCCCTCGGCGACGTCGCCGCGGCGTGGCTGACCCACGGCGACCTCGCCCCGACCCTGGCGCCGGCGGGCCCGCTGTTCGAGGTCGGCTACTCCGGCCCCGACGACTGCCTGTACGCCCGCGGTCGCGCCGGCGCGATGACCGTCGACGGCGCCGCCATCGACCTGTTCACGCGTCCGGGCGGGCTGTCGCTGGGCGCGACCCTCACCGACGTCGCCGTGACGCTCGATCTCGAGTACGCCGCGGCCTGCCTCGACGGCGACACCGCGATCACCGCCCACATCGGCCGCCTCGATCTGCAGGGCGACCTCGACGTCGGCATCGAGGACAACCGCATCGCGATCGCGCTCACCTCGACCAACCTCGACCTGGCTGGCCTCGACGTCAGCTTCGCCGACATCCCGGTCGAGGTCAGCGATCTGGTCGACCTCGACACCACCCTCGGGCCGATCCTTTCGTACGCGGTCGAGCGCCTGCTGGCGCCGATGATCGCCGACGCCCTGGGCGACCCCGGGGCGCCGATCGAGCTCGACGTGCTCGGCAAGCACGTGACCCTCGAGCTGCTGCCGGTGCAGCTCGACTTCGACGACGACGGCGCCCAGGTCCGGATCGACACCCGGGTCTCGACCGAGGGCGACGACGGCGCCAGCTTCGTGTTCGTGCCCAACGTGGTGCCGGGGCTCGCCGTCGAGGAGGGCTTCGTCGCCGCCCTGGCCGACGACGCCATGACCCAGGTGATGGCGAGCTTCTGGGCCGCCGGCGGGCTGCGCTACCAGCTCCCGCTCGGCGGCGGCGCGTACGGTTCGATCGGCGTCCTCTTCGACGAGGTCCGCCTCGAGGGTCTGCTGCCGCCGACGGTCAACGCCCACCACGACGACGGCCGGCTGCAGGTGGTGTTCGGCGACCTCCTGGCGACCTTCCTCGCCGAGGGCGTGCCGGTGACCCAGGTCGCCATCAACGGCGCCGTCGATCTCGCCGCCGAGCGCACCGAGGCCGGCCTGCGCCTCGGCGTCGGCGTGCCCGCGGTGACCATCGACGTCCTCGACGAGGTCGCCGGCACCAACGCGCTCGACGCCGAGACCTTCGAGGCGCTGCTGTCCTTCGCCGCCGGCCGCGTGGTCGGGATGGCCAGCGACCTCGTCGGCGAGCTGCCGCTGCCGGCGATGGACGGCGTCGGCAGCCTCGAGCTGCAGGTCGCCAGCACCGACGGCTACGTCCTGCTCGCGGGCGACGTGGTGCGCTGACGCTCAGCGCGCGAAGGTGAGCCAGAAGCCGTCGCGCTCGCCCGCCGCGGTGACGACGCCGCCCGGGATCGGGAGCGTTCCGCGGAAGTAGCCGACCACGGCGACCTCGGCCTCGCCCACCACCGTCGAGGTGGGCCCGACCTCCACGTCGGCGCCGAACGCGTGGCTCCAGTCGACCGTGCGCGCCGGCGTGAGCTCGGCCACCCACGCCTCGATCGCGCCCGCGGCCGCGGTGAAGGTGGCGCCAGCGAAGGTCGCCTCGCCGGTGGTGGTGGCCGCGACCACCAGCGCCCCGTCGGCGCCGGCCCACACGCCGGTGAGACGATCGTCGGCCGGGCCGCGCAGCCGGGTGAGGCCGAGGAACGCGCCGGACGACGAGTACTCGACCAGCGCGCCGTCGGTGCCGCCGTCGGAGACCTCGGCGGACGCGCCGCCGAAGTCGACCTCGTCGCCGAAGGTCACCGCCACCACGACCGAGTTGGCCGCGGTCGTGACCAGGTGGATGATGCTGTCGTTGACGGCGCCGCCGAGGCGCCGGGCCCAGATGGTCTGGCCCTCCGGGGTGAAGGCGGCGACGAAGCCGTCGAACTGCACGCCCGGTACGATCTCGTCCAGCGTCACGTCGTCGAAGGCGAGCGCCGGGCTGCGGGTGGAGCCGACGAGGAACAGCGTCCCGTTGGGGGCGAGCGCGAGGTGCCACGGCACGTCGAGGTTGGTGCCGCCGAACAGGCGGGCCCAGGCGATGTTCCCGGTCGCGCCGTCGAGCTTGGCGAGCAGGATGTCGTCGCCGCCAGCGGCGGTGTACGGGCCGTGCGCCGCATCGAGGTACACGTCGTTGCCGCTGAGGCTGGCGGCGACCACGACGTCCCCGGCGGGCGTGACGACGACGCCGCGCCCGTAGTCGGTGCCGCCGGGGCCGCTGAGGCGACGCGACCACCGGTGCGTGCCGTCGGGACCGAGGCGGGCAACGAACGTGTCCGGCGTGCCGGCCGCGCCCGCGTTGGTCAGCGCCGCGCCGCCGAAGTTGACGGTGCTGGAGTTGTAGTGCCCCACCACGACGACGTCGCCGTCGGGCGCGACGGCGAGGGTGACGGCGCGGTCGTCGTCGTCGCCGCCGTAGGTGTCGAGCCGGCGGACCTCTCCGCGCAGCGACGCCCGCGCGATGACCATGTCGTGGGCGCCGGCGCTGACCAGCGGCGTGCCCAGCACCGTGGCCGCGCCGGTGTACGCGCCCGCCACGTAGACGTCGCCGTCGGGCGCCGGCGCCGTCGGCTCGAGGTAGTCGTCCGCGGCCCCGCCGAACGTCACCGCCGCGAGCACCGCGCCCGCCGGGGTCGCGTCGATGCCGACGGCGTCGATGGTCCCGGCCGCGTCGACGGCGGTGGCGACCTCGCCGCACCCGACCGCCAGCGTCAGCACCACCGCCCCCACCCGCGCGTGTCTCATCCACCCGACGATAGCGGATCGTCCCGGGCCCGCGCGGCGCTGATGGCACGTCAGCTGTAGCGATCGTTGCGCCACGGGTAGGCGGTGTTCGAGTAGCCGCGCTGCTCCCAGAACCCGAGCCGATCCTCGCGCAACAGCTCGAGGCGCCGGATCCACTTGGCGCCCTTCCAGGCGTAGAGCTGCGGGGTGATGACCCGGACCGGGCCGCCGTGCTCGCGCGTGAGCGGCGCGCCGTCGGCGGTGTGCACCAGCAAGACGTCGGGCTTGCACGCCGGCGAGCGACAGGTTGGTCGTAGTCGTCGTAGGCGTGACACAGGACGAAGGCGCAGTCGGCGGCCGGCTCGGCCAGCGCCAGGACGTCGGCTAGCTGCACCCCGCGCCACGGCACGTCGAAGCGCGACCACCTGGTCACGCAGTGAAAGTCGCTGACGTCGTCGACCTGCGGCAGCGCCACAACCAGAGCGCCTCGTAGTCGAGCGCGATCGGCTGCGCGCACGCCCCGTCGACGGTGAGCGCCGCCACGCCGAGGTCGGCACCTCGGGCTGGATGCCCAGATCGAGCACCGGCCACTTGCGGGTCTCGGTCTGATCCGGCGGCAGCCGCGGCATGCCGTGGCGGTTGGCCGGGCCCGAGCCCTGCGGACGTGGATCGGCCATCGACGGGCTCGCGGCCTGCGCCGCCTGGACCCGCTCGCGCAGGCGCAGGCGGCCATCGATGATGCGCTGGCGGCGGTCGTCATCGGTCATCGCCGCTGCCGAGCGTAGCGCACCGCCGGGTCCGGGCGAATCCGCGTCAACCACGGCGCCCGCGCGCGCAGGCGGCAAGTCCGCTACGCTCGATGGCCATGCGAGGCGTGGTGGTGTGGGCGCTGGTGGCGATCGGCGGCGGCGCGTGTGGGCGGCGCGGCTTCGAGCCCGATGCCGGCGACGCCTCGATCGACGCCGTGGGTCCCCGCGACGGCGCGACCACGCCCGACGGCGCGCCGCCCGACGCCGGGCCCAGCCTGTGCGGCGTCGCTACCACCGCCTCGCTGCCCGGCGTGGAACTGCGCAGCGACCAGACGTTGTCCATCGTGGCGCCCTCGCCGGACGAGCTGTGGATCGCCCTGGCCAACTCGGGACCGGCGATGCCGACGTTCGAGACCCGGTGCTGTCGCGCCCGGCACCACCTGGACCACGCCGGCGGCGCCCGCCTTCCTGTCGACGGCGTACCCGAGCCGGACCGCGCTGGCGCTGTTGCCGACCACCGCCGGCGACAACGCCGCCGCGATCTCGAGTGACTACCTGTCCACGTTCACGCGCTTCTATCGCCACAACGCGGCGCTCAACAACCTCAGCGGCGCCGACCTCGGCTCCGGCAACTTCGAGCTCCAGCCCGACAACCTGGTGACCACGCCCACCGGCGTGCTCGCCGTCGGCTACGACTCCCCCAACGTCGAGGCCCTCGCGATCGGCACCGAGGGCGGCGCGCTGGGCAACCCGGTGGCCTTCGCGGCCTCGTCGTCGACGCCGCGCACCCACCTGGCCGCCGGCCTCGGCGGCGCCGTCGCCACCTACCGCACGTACGTGGCGCCCTACGACGAGTGCTTCGCGCGACGCCTCGACGAGACCGGCGCGGCGGTGGGCACCGCGTACAACGTGCTTCGCATCGACACGGCCAGCGCCTGCCTCGAGGCCGTGGTCGCGGCCGACGACGCCGGCGCGATCGTCGCGTGGCGCGAGACCTCGCAGTGGGCCCTCGACCACCTCGGCGCCGACCTGGCCACCACCCGCGCCGGCGTCGGCCGCATCATCCGCGACGGCGTCGCCGACCAACTCGTGGTCGCCCCGCTCGACGGCGGCTTCGTCGTGGGCCGACGCACCGGCACCTCCACCTACCAGCTGAGCCACCTGCGCGATCCGCAGGGCGCGCTTCTCGACGAGCCCGCGGTGGCGGTCGCCGGCCTCACCACGCTGCGCCTGGTGCCAGCGTCGCGGCCCTGGCTCGTCGAGGTCTACGACCGCGACGACGCCGGGCTCGACCTCACCATCCGGCAGGTGTGCCCGCCCTGAGGTCACCGGGCGCGACGACGCCCGTCCCCGCCCGTCGGCTTCGAGGTCCCGCTGCGCGCCTCGGCGCGGGCCCGCGCCGCCGACATCGCCCACGCGCAGATCGGGCACGCCGCCGGCACGGGCCCCCGCGCCGGGCAGAAGGTGCGCCCGAAGGTGATGATCTGCAGGTGCAGGGAGTTCCAGCGCGCGCGCGGGAACACCGCGGTGAGATCGCGCTCGACCTCCTCGACGGTGCGCGCCCGCGACAGCTGCCAGCGCCCGGCCAGGCGGTGGATGTGGGTGTCGACCGGGAACGTCGGCTGGCCGAAGGCCTGGGCCATCACCACGCTCGCGGTCTTGTGGCCGACGCCGGGCAACGCCTCGAGCGCGGCGAGGTCGGCGGGCACCTCGCCGCCGTGGCGCTCGCACAGCAGCCGCGCGGTGGCCGCCAGCCGCGCCGCCTTGCCCGGCGCCAGCCCGCAGGTGCGGATGTACGGCAGGATCTCGGCGGCGGTGAGGCGCGCCATCGCCGGCGCGTCGGCGGCGCGGGCGAACAGGGCTGGCGTGACCAGGTTGACCCGGGCGTCGGTGCACTGCGCCGACAGGATCACCGCGACCAGCAGCTGGAACGGGCTGCCGTGGTCGAGCGGGATCGGAGGCTCGCCGATCCGCTCGTCGAGGATCGCCATGATCCGGCGCGCGCGCTCGGCCCGGGTCACTCGTCGTCCTCGGCAGGGGCCGTCGGCGCGGGCGCGCCACCGGCGCGGCGGAGCTGCGCCTGCAACGACAGCGCAGCGCGATGACCGGGCTCGAGCGCGAGGGCCTCCTCGACGAGCGTCCGCGCCGCGGCAGCTTCGCCTCGACCGGCGAGCAGGGTCGCGAGCAGCACCCGCGCGCGCGCGCGCGCTGGCTCGAGCGCGACGGCCCGCCGCAGGTGCGCCTCGGCGTCCACCAGGTCGCCGCGCCGCTGGGCCAGCTTGGCGAGCTGGTAGTGGGCGTTGCCGTTGCTGGCGTCGATGTCGAGCACCGCCTGGTAGGCCCGGGCCGCGGTGACCGGATCGCCGAGCCGCGCCGACGAGCCGCCCCAGAAGCGGTAGTAGTCGATCGAGGTCGCCGACGCCGCGTCGACGACCAGCCACAGGCCGAGCGCCGCGACGTGCGCGACCGCGACGCGCACCAGCGCGCGGGGGCGTGCGCGCCACGCGCCGACCAGCGCCACCGCCGACAGCGGCGCCGCCAGCACCAGCGCCAGCCACGCGTCGGGTAGATCGGCCCGCGCGGTCAGCGCCACCCCGACGACGATCGCTAGCGCGACGGCGCCGAGCCCGACCGCCGTCGGCGGCGCCGCGAACGTCCGCCCTCGCCACGGCCACCGCCGCGCCAGCGCGTCGTAGAGCGAGTCGGGCACGACCAGCAGGTACAGCGCGAGCATGAGGTAGGCGAACAGCCCGATCTCGAGATCGGTGATCGCGATGCCGGCGTGCAGCCCCACCCCGAGCGGCAGCGCCACCCACCAGCCGCGGCGATGCCAGAGCGTCGCTGCCAGCGCGAGCTCCACCAGCACCACGCCGATGGCGGCGGCCTTCATGCCGATGGTGGCGGTGATGAGGTCGTGGGCGCGCCCGGTCTTGATCTGCTCGGCCAGCGCGCTGCCGTCGAGCCAGTGGCCGTCGAGCTTGGAGATCGCGGCCCAGGCGTAGACCAGCGCGAGCTGCACCAGCACCAGCCGCAAGGCCCAGCTCGCGATCCGCGGCGGCGGCGGCGTGCCGCGCGCTGGCGGGGGCGGCGCGGTCGCCGTCCACGGCACCGCACACGCGAGCACCAGCAACAGCGCGATCAGGTAGTGGTGCTGGTAGCTGTCGAGCTGGCTCGAGAAGTAGATCCAGCCGTAGAGCGCCGCCGCCACCGGCACCACGACCCGGGTCGCGACGCCGAGCGCGGCCAGCACGCACGCGTACGCGGTCACCAGCGACGCCACCCCCATCGCGACGCGCCCCGGGGCGAGGCCGTCGAGCCCGGGCAGGTGGGCGACGTTGAAGCCGCCGGCGCCGTAGCGCGGCGCGTGGCCGACGGCGAGCACGCAGTCGATCGCGACCAGGGTGAAGAACGCGACCCGGACCGCGCGGAGCTTGGCCGGCGACACCGCGAACTCCGCCCAGAACGGCGGCAGCGGGCTCACAGCTCGGGTAGCTGGCACAGGTCGAATCCGCCGACGGCGTCGCGCCGGCCGTCGAGGGTGGTGCAGGTCATCGCCAGGCGCACGTCCTGGCCCGGGTGCGCCGCGCACAGCCGCGCCGCCATCGCCTCGAGCACGACCCGGCGACCGCGGCGGGCGATCTCGATCCAGGCCTCGTGGAACTCGCCGCCGAGCGGCTGCGGGCGACCGCCGACGGAGAACACCGGCTCGCAGCGATCGAGGCGGGTCGGCGAGAACATGCGCCAGGCCCAGCGCTCGTCGCGGCGATCGCGGCGCACCAGGTAGTAGCCGAGCGGCAACGCGACCTGCAGCGCGAGGAACACCGCGATGAAGCGCCCGCGCCAGCTCGCGAGCAGCTGGCGAAGCGAACGGACGGGCGCGACCACGGCGCCGCGAATGTCGCACGCCCGGCGTCGGCTGGCACTCCACCGCGGCGGCGGGCGGCGTTGAACCTTCGGCCGCGCCCGTGCGTCGAAGCGCCCATGATGGCTCGATCGACGTCGATCGCGTGGGCGTGGGTGCTCGGCTCGGTGGCCGCGTGCGTCGTCACCACACCTCCGCCCACGCCGGCGCGCGGCCCCACGCCGGCGACCGAGGCGCCGGCGCCGACGACGATCGTCGCCGAGGCGCCGTGCGAGGTGGCGTACGAGCTCACCGCGCAGCCCACCCCCACCGGCGTCCGGCTCGTCGCCACCGCGCACAACCTGACGCAGCGCGCGGTCCGGCTGCGGGCGCCGAGCCGCTGCCCGGCGGGGCCGGTGGCGTTCTTCGGCTTGCCGGCCGGCTACGACGTGGACGGCACCTGCGCGATGGGGGCGTGCCTCGACCACGCGCCGGTCGAGATCGAGGTGGCGCCCGGGGCGTCGGTGGTGCTCGCCGAGCCCGTGCTCGACTGGCGCGGCGACGCGTGCAACCCGCCGTTGCCGTCGAGCTCGTTCGAGCTGAGCTTCGCGCCGCTGCCGCTCGCCGACGGCGCCCCGACCTGCGCGCCGGCGCCCGTGAGCGTGCGCGCGCCGGCCCCGGCCCCGGCGACGATCGCGCCGCCACCGTCGGAGGCGCCGCCGCCAGCGCCGGCCCCGAGGTGCCAGCCGATGCCTGCGTGTGGGATCGGCTGTCCCGGGCCGATGGCGCGCGACGCCGACGGCTGTCCGCTGTGCGCGTGTGCCGACGACGTCGGTCCCGGCGTCCGGCGCGGCCCGACGGTGCCGTGACCGGCCGGGCCGGCGCGACCGCGGTCGGCTCACCGCGCCCCGTGCTTCGGGTACGGTCCCGGGATGGACCTCGCCTCGCTCTACGCGCAGCACGCCGAGACCCTCGCCGCCGGCACCGCCGCCGCCCTCGAGGCGTGCGGCTACGACGCGGTGATCCTCGCCGGCGGGCGCGCCGCAACGCGCAACCGCTTCGACGATCAGGACGCGCCGCTGTCGCCGACGCCGGCGTTCTCGCACTGGGTCCCGGTGGTCGAGGCGGACGCGCTCCTGGTGATCGAGCCGGGGCAGCGCCCGACCTTGCACCGCACGCTGGTCGACGACTTCTGGCACGCGCCGGCGCGGCTCGAGCTCGATCACGTGGGTGAGCAGGTGGCGCGCGCGACCCGGCGGGCCGGGGACGCGCTGGCGCTGCCGCGCGGGCGGGTCGCCGTGATCAGCCGCGACGATGCCGACGACGGCGTGCCGGCCGAGCTCCCGCGCAACCCGCCGGCGCTCCTCGCCGCGCTCGACGCGCTGCGCGTGCACAAGACCCCGTACGAGCTGGCGTGCCTGCGGCTGGCCCAGCGTGGCGCCGCGCGCGGTCACCAGGCCGCCGCGGCCGCCTTCGCCGCCGGCGACGCCTCCGGTCCGAGCGAGCTCGCGCTGCACCTGGCCTACCTCGCGGCCTCCGGCCAGGACCCCGACGCCACCCCGTACAAGGGCATCGTCGCGCTCGGCGCCAACGCCGCGGTGCTCCACTACACGGCGTATCAGGCGACCGCGCCAGGCGTCGCCGACACCTCGCTCCTCGTCGACGCCGGCGCGCGCCACCTCGGCTACGGCGCCGACATCACCCGCACCTACGCGCGTGGCGCGGGGGCCGCGGCGCGCCGGTTCGCCGACCTGATCGCCCGCGTCGACGAGCTGCAGCAGACCGTGTGCGCCGAGGTGCGCCCCGGGGTGGCGTACGAGGATCTGCACGAGCGCACCCACGTCTTGCTCGCGGAGCTGGGCCGCGCGGCCGGCCTGCTCCGCGGCGGCACCGAGGAGCTGGTCGCGCGCGGCGTGACCCGGGCGCTGTTGCCGCACGGCCTCGGCCACTCGCTGGGCATCGTCACCCACGACGTCGGCTGCAGGCCGCGACCGCCGCGGCCGCACAACCCGTTCCTGCGGATGACCATCGACCTCGCGGTCGGCCACGTGGTCACGATCGAGCCCGGCCTGTACTTCATCCCGTCGCTGCTGGCGCCGCTGCGCGCCGACGACCGCGCCGCGCTCGTCGACTGGGACGCGATCGCGGAGCTGGCGCCCTTCGGCGGGATCCGCATCGAGGACGACGTCGCGGTCACCGCCGACGGCCACGAGAACCTCACCCGCGACGCCTTCGCCGAGCTCGCCCCCAGCTGACCGCGACGCGCCCCCGCGTCCATCGCCGCGCCCGCGGGGCCGGCTCGGCGCTGGGAACGGGCTACCATGGGTCGATGAGGCTCCACCTGGGATGGAGGATGGTCGCCTGTGCGTCGCTGCTCGCCGGCTGCCTGGCGCCGGAGCAGATCGCGTGCGACGACGGCAGCGTGTGCGCCGTCGGGCGGGTGTGCGCGCCGGGCGGCGGCTGCGTCGTCCAGGCCCAGCTCGATCGCTGCGACGGCGTGGCCGACGACGTGCCGTGCGCCGTCGACGGGCTCGGCGCCGGCGCCTGCCGCGATGGCGTGTGTCGGATCATCCGCTGCGGCGACGGCGTCATCGATCCGCCCGAGGTGTGCGAGGACGGCAACGCGCTCGACGGCGACGGCTGCTCGCGCGACTGCCTGTCCGACGAGACCTGCGGCAACGGCGTGCGCGACGCCGGCGAGGCATGCGACGACGGCAACCTCGTCGACGGCGACGCCTGCCAGGCCACCTGCACCCTGCCCCGCTGCGGCGACGGCGTGCGCGACGCCGGCGAGGTGTGCGACGACGGCAACACCGACGCCGGCGACGGCTGCGACGCGCTGTGCCTGTCCGACGAGACCTGCGGCAACGGCGTGGTCGATCTCGCGGCCGGCGAGGCCTGCGACTGCGGCGGCCCCGACTTCCTGGGCCCCATCGCCGCGACCTGCGCCGGGTTGCCCAACTCCGACGATCCCGCGGCGACCTGCCGCCCCGACTGCCTGCTGACCCGGTGCGGCGACGGCGTGCTCACCGCGCCCGAGCAGTGCGAGCCCGGCGGCGACCTCGGCGCCGGCACCTGCGGCGACTTCGGCTTCTACGCCGGCACCCTCGGCTGCCAGGCCACCTGCCTGTACGACACCTCGACCTGCGCCGGCGCCTGCGGCGACGGCGAGCTGCAGCCGGATCGCGAGCAGTGCGAGGGCGCCGAGCAATCGAGCTGCCTGGCGGTCGGCGAGGACGCCGGCCTCACCACCTGCCAGGCCTGCACGATCTCCATCGCCGGCTGCACGCCGCTGGGGTGGGATCGCACCGAGGTGCTCGACGCCACGCAGATCGAGCCCGGCCCGGCGAGCACCCTGTGGCTCTTGCAGACCGGCCTCCTGTACCAGTACGCGGTGAAGTTCCGCACCTTCACGCCCATCGCGCTGCCGGCCAACTTCACGGCCACCGGCAAGCTTTTGGCCGTCGGCGACGACGTGGTCGTGGCGGGTACGCTCACGGCGGGCGCTGGCGCGGCGACGGCGTCCTGGCAGCGCTTCGACGGCACGACCTGGCGTGCGGTCCCCCCGCTGGCCGACGCGACCGAGCTGGTCGCCGCGGGCGACGTGCTCTACGCGGTCGTGCCGACCGGCATCCGGCGGCAGTCGGGCAACACCTGGCTCGACCCCGACGTGTTTGCCGTCGGGCTGCGCGGCCCCATCGCCAGCGACGGCGTCGACGCCTTCGCGGCCAGCACCAGCGGCCACGTGTACAAGGTCGGCTCCGCCGCGCCGATCTCGAACGCACCGTCGTACCCCTTCGTCGCGATGGCCGCGTACGACGGCACCATCGTCGGTCGCGTCGACGACACGTGCGATCTGCGCCGCGCCGACGGCGTGGCCCTGTCCAACGGCCACGCCGGCCTGGCCTGCGGCGACCTGGTGAGCCGGCCCGACGGCGACGCCATGGCGATCAGCGAGCTCGGGCCGGTGATCGTCGACGGCGACCGGGTCCTGCTCGTCGGCCCGGAGCCGCTCACCGACCTGGCGACGATCTTGGTCGGCGGCGAGTGGCGCACCTTCGGCATCGCCCTCGATCTCTACGAGCTGCGCCCCGACCGCTGGGAGCGGCTCGCCACCCGCGGCACCACCTTCGTCGACGTCGCCGAGGATCGACGCAACCCCCAGGCGTCCCCGGTGGTCGCGGTGACCCAGGGCTTGATGGACACCACGAAGTTTCAGCTCACGCCGACCCAGGCCGCGCCGATCGCGGTGTGCTCGACCACGAGCGCCATCTACGCGCTGTCGACGTCGACCCTGTACCGTTGCACGGGGTCCTCCCCGCTGACGTGCAGCCAGCTGGCGCCCGGCGGCGTCGGCGCCGGGCGCGCCATCGCCTGCCACCCGACGGTCGACCTGGCCTACGCGTCCTTCGCAGGCTCGATCGTGCGCTGGGGCGGCGGGGCCTTCACCACCGATCCGCTGCCCCTGACCGTCACCAGCTCGTCGTTCGCGCGCGACGGCACGCTCCTCCTCGCGGGGACCAGCAAGGACGATCCCCTGCTCGGCGTGCTCACCGCCTACGACCCGGCCCAGGACCCGAAGTTCAAGGTGCTCGAGATGCGCGAGGACGCCTCCCTCGACGCCGTGCTCGCGTGCGATGACGACCACTACGCGGTCGCGCGCCGCGGCGTGATCGCGGTGTGCGATCTCGACGCCGCGCTCGCGGGCATGCCGGCGTGCGAGGACACCTCCCTGGTCGAACAGGATCGCGTCCTCCGGCTCACCGGGACGACCTGCGACGAGATGTGGGCGGTCACGCGGGACACCGCGTACCAGCTCTCCGCCGGCACCTGGTACCCGGCGCGGCTGGCCATCGACGGCCTCGGCACCGCGGGGCTGGCGACCACCCGCGGCCTCCTGGTGACCGGCACCGGCGAGCTCACCCGGTTGGTCTACGCCCCGTAGCCCGGCCGATCACGCCGAGGTCGCGACGTGGACCTCGAAGTCGCCGGCGGCGTCGGCGAAGGACTGGGTCCGCGCGAAGCCGGCGGCGCCGAGCAGGGCGTCGATCCGGGCGCGGGTGTACTTGTGGCTCGACTCGGTGTGGATCGACTCGCCGTCGGCGAACTCGATCGCGAGGTCGAGCGCGCCGAGGCGAACCCGTTGCGCGCCGACGCTCACCAGGTGCATCTCGACCCGCGACGCGGCCTCGTTCCAGCGCGCCTCGTGCCGGAACCGCTCGGGATCGACGTCGGCCCCGAGCTCGCGCCGCAGGCGCACCAGGACGTTGCGGTTGAACGCCGCGGTGACCCCGGCCGCGTCGTCGTAGGCCGGCAGCAGCCGGGCCGGATCCTTGGCCAGGTCGGTGCCGAGCACCAGCGTCTCGCCGACGCCGAGCGTGGTGCGGAACCCGGCGAGCATCTCGCGGGCGGCGCCGTGATCGTAGTTGCCGATCGAGCTGCCGATGAAGAGCAGCGCCTTGGGCGACGGCAGCGCCCGCACCCGCGGCAGCGCGCTGATGGTGTCGAGCGGCCACGGCTCGACGGTGACCTCCGGCGCCGCCTCCTGCAGGTTGGCGCGCGCCGCCGCCAGCGCCGACGGCGACACGTCGATGGGGACGTAGATCAGGCCGCGCGCGCCGGCGGCCGCGGCCAGGAGCACCGCGGTCTTGGTCGCCGAGCCGGCGCCGAACTCGACCAGGGTGCCGCCGTCGGGCAGCGCCGCTGCCATCAGCGCGTCGCCGTGGCGCTCGAAGATCTCGCGCTCGGCGCGGGTGAGGTAGTACTCGGGCAGCTCGGTGATCTGCTCGAACAGCTCGGAGCCGCGGCGGTCGTAGAACAGCCACGGCGGCAGCGTCTTCGGGGTCGAGGTCAGCCCGGCGCGCACGGCGCGGACGACGGCGGGATCCGGCGGCGGCGCGCTCACGCCGCCCTCGCCAGGCGCAGGCCGGTGAGCTGGAACGCCGTCGCCGGCGGCCAGAAGTTGCGGTAGGTGGCGCGCACGTGGCCCGGCGGGGTCCACCGCGAGCCACCGCGCAGCACGAGCTGGCTGACCATGAACTTGCCGTTGTACTCGCCGAGCGCGCCGGGCGGTGCCGCGTAGCCCGGATACGGCTGGTAGGCCGACTGCGTCCACTGCCAGACCTCGCCGAACATCTGGGCCAGCGGGCCCGGCGCGACAGGCTGCGGCGCCAGCGATGCGACGGCCGCCGGCGCGGCGGCGCTGGGCGCGGGCACGCCGCGCGCGGCGACCTCCCACTCGGCCTCCGTCGGCAACCGGCCGCCGAGCCAGCGCGCGATCGCGTCGGCCTCGTAGAACGAGAGAAAGGCGGCGGGCTCGTCGAGCCGCGGCGTGCGCACGCCGGTGAGCCCGTAGAGCTGGAGCTCGCCGTCGACGACGTCGACGTACGCCGGCGCCCGGCGATCGCCGGCCGAGACCCAGGCCCAGCCGTCGGAGAGCCACAGGCTCGGCGTCCGGTAGCCGCCGTCGGTGATGAAGGCCGCGACCTCGCCGACGGTCACCAGGCGATCGGCGAGCGCGAAGGCGTCGACCCACGCCCGGTGCGCGGGCCGCTCGTTGTCGAAGGCGAAGCCGTCGGGGCCGCAGCCGATGGTGCGCAGCCCCTCGGCGAAGGTCGAGAACGTCGGCGGCGGCGGCGCGACCGCGCCGACCGGGCCCGCGGCCTCCGCGCGATAGGCCGGGCGCAGCGGGTGCTGGGCCAGCGCGTGCAGGATGTCGCTGAGGATCAGCTCCTGGTGCTGCTCCTCGTGGGCGAGGCCGAGCTCGAGCACCGGCGCCAGCGCCGCCAGGCGCTCGTCGTCGGCGGCCGCCACGAGCTCGAGCACGCGACCGTCGACGGTGCGCCGGTACGCGGCGATCTCGTCCACGCTCGGCCGCGACAGGAGGCCGCGCTGCGGGCGTGGGTGCCGCGGCCCCACCGCCTCGTAGTACGAGTTGAACAAGACGCTCCACGCCGGGTCGACGGCGGCGACGCCGCAGGGCGCGAGCACGAAGGTCTCGAAGAACCAGGTCGTGTGGGCCCGGTGCCACTTGGTCGGGCTCGAGTCGGGTTGCGACTGCAGCCCCTGGTCCTCCGCCGAGAGCGGCGCCGCCAGCGCCTCGGTGCGCGCCCGACACGCCGTGAACCTGGCCGCGAGCGCGGCGCGCGACGCGACCGCGGTGGCCGACGGTTGCCCCTCGATCATGCGGCCACCATGGCACGCGCCCGCCGCGCGGGGAACCTCGCTGGCGACGGGCGGAGAGGTCGGTTCACGCGCGTCGACACCGGCCACGGCGCGGTGGTCGCGGGCGGGCCGGTCTCGAGGCCGGCGACCGGGAAGCCGTCGCCATCACCGACGGCGCCCGCTTGACCCCCATCCTCGCCGGCGTATCGTTGCCGGCCATGGGTGCCAAGTCGCTCCTCGTCGCGGTCGTGTTCGCGGCGATGCCCGCCTGTCAGGACGCGCCGTCCAAGCCGGTCGTGGTGACCACCGTCGGCGGCAGCGGCTCAGGGCCCCGCGCCGAGGGCCGCCCCACCCGCAAGAGCAACGTCGAGCAGATCCCGGCGCCGGCGGACGTCGGCGCCGCGCCCGCCGACGCCATCCGCACCTCGTCGGGGCTCGCCTACAAGCTGCTGCACGTCGTGCCCGGCGCGCCCAAGCCCGGACGCAACGACACCGTCAACATCATGTACACGGGATGGACGCCGGCGGGCGACACCTTCTACACGACCCGCACCCGCGGCAAGCCGATGGCGATGCCGCTCGGCAGCGCCGCGCCGGGCTTCGCCGAGGCGCTCGGGCTGCTCGGCACCGGCGACAAGGCGCTCTTGTGGATCCCGGCGGCCATCGGCTACCGCGCGCGGCCGCAGGCCGACGCCATCGATCGGGTCTACGAGGTCGAGCTCGTCAGCATCGATCCCGCGCCGCCGGTGCCGCCCGACGTGGCGGCGCCACCGCCCGAGGCCAAGGTCTCGCCCAGCGGCGTGGCGTCGCTGGTGATCCGCCCCGGCACCGGCAAGGAGAAGCCGCAGCGCTGGGACGACGTGACCTACGTGTACACGCAGTGGGACGTCACCGGGAAGATGCTCGAGTCGACCGAGATGCGGAAGCGCCCGAGCACCGGCGCGCCGTTCCGCCTGCCGCCGGGCATCGAGGAGGCGCTCACCGGCATGGTCGTCGGCGAGCGCTCGCGGTTCTGGATCCCGGGGCCGATCGCGCGCAAGAGCGAGCCTCCGGCGGAGGGCACGTTCACCTTCGAGATCGAGGTGTCGGCGATCCAGCACAAGGAGGCGCCGCCGCCGACGCCACCCGACGTCGCGGCGCCGCCCGCCGACGCCAAGCGCACCGCGAGCGGCCTGGCCTACAAGGTCCTCCGCGCCGGCGCCGGCAAGGTCCACCCGACCGCGACCCAGGGCGCCAAGGTCGTGTACACCGGCTGGACGCGCGACGGCCGCATGTTCGAGAGTTCGGTGCTCACCGGCCGGCCGGCCGAGGTCACGCTCAACGGCGTCATCACCGGCTGGACCGAGGCGCTGCAGCTCATGAGCGTCGGCGATCGCTACCGGATCTGGATCCCCGAGGAGCTCGCGTACAAGGGTGCGCCGGGCAAGCCGCAGGGCATGCTGGTGTTCGAGCTCGAGCTGCTCGAGATCGTCGAGGCGCCGACCACGCCGCTGCCGCCGGCGGGCCTCGGCCGCGGCAGCCACGGTCGGCCGCGCCCGGGGTTCCCGCCGGGCGGGATGCGCGGTGGCCACGGCGGCCACGACCACCCGGGCGCGCCGCCGCCGGGCTCGATCGCGCCGCCGCCCGGGACCCCGTGACGGCGCTGCCGGCGGAGCTCGCGGCCGACCTGCGCGCGGCCTGGGGGTTCGCCGACGCGACGCTGACGCCGCTGCGCGGCGGGCTCATCAACGACACGTTCCAGGTCGTGCGCGACGACGCGCCGGTCGCCGTGCTCCAGCGCCTGCACCCGGTGTTCGCGCCGGAGGTGAACCTCGACGTCGACGCGGTCACCACCCACCTCGCCCGCCGCGGCGAGGCCACCCCGCGCCTGGTGCGCACCCTCACGGACGCGGCCTGGGTCGTCGACGACGCTGGCCGCACCTGGCGGGCGCTGACCTGGATCGACGGCGTCACCGTCGAGGCGGTGCCGACGCCGGCGTGGGCCGAGGCCGGCGGCGCGCTGGTCGGGCGCTTCCACCGCGCGCTGGCCGACTTCGAACACAGCTACGCCTTCGCCCGCGCCGGCGTGCACGACACCGCCGCGCACCTGGCGCGCTTGCTCGCCGCGCGCCAGGCGCCGGCGACCGTCGACGACGACCTCGCGCGGGATGCGCGCGCGCTGGCCGACGAGCTGCTCGCCGCCGCCGTCGCGCGGCCGGCGCTGCCGGCCCTGTCGCGCCGGCACTGCCACGGCGATCTCAAGATCTCGAACCTGCGCTTCACCGTCGACGCGGACGCCGCCCCGCACGGTCGTTGCCTGCTCGACCTCGACACCGTCGGCCTCGGCACCCTCGCCTTCGAGCTCGGCGACGCCCTGCGCTCGTGGTGCAACCCGCGGGGCGAGGACGACACCCGCGCGCGCTTCGACCTCGCCATCTTCGCGGCGGCGATGCGCGGCTACCTCGACGTCGCCGGCGCGCTCGCCACCGCCGAGGAACGCGCCTCGATCGTGACCGGGCTGGAGACCGTGTGCCTCGAGCTCGCCGCCCGGTTCTGCGTCGACGTCTTCGAGGACCGCTACTTCGGCTGGGACGCGACCCGCTTCCCCTCGCGGCGCGCGCATTGCCTCGTCCGCGCCCGGGGCCAGCTCGCGCTGGCGCAGAGCGTCGCCGCCCAGCGCGACGACGCCCTCGCCGTGATCGCGGCCTGAGGCCGGCCCGCACCGCCTGGCTGCCCGTCGGCGGGGTTCGCCGACCCGCGCCCTGCCGCCTGAGCGGCCCTCGCGGCGATGCCGCCGCGGGTTCGCACCGTGCGGGCGCCTGTCAGGGCGGTTGCGCTGGGCGGCGGCCGCCTCCTCGGGTCTAATCTCCGGATGCTCGGCACGACTCCCGCCCTCGCCGCCGCGCTCGCCGGCGCCGTGATCCTCGGGCTCACCGCCAGCCCGGCCGGCGCGGTGGCGCCAGTCTCGCGCGCGCCGTCGCCGACGGTGGCCGCCCGCCATGCCGGCGGCGTGGTGGTGATGCCCGGCGCCCACATCAAGGGCACGCCGCGCGCCGCGGTGCGCATCGAGCACGGGCCCGGCGCCGCCGGCAGCGCCCGCGCGAGCCGGTGGGCCCGCTTCGTCGCGCAGCGCGGCGCCGGCTGGGAGGCGAGCTGGGATCGCGCGACCGCGGTGCCGAGCCGGGTCTGGGGGCCGGGCATCGCGAGCCCCGGCGTGATGGCGTCGGCCGCCGCCGCCGAGGGCGCGGCGTGGGCCGCCCTGGCCGCGCACCTCGAGCTGCTGGCGCCGGGCGCCGCGCTCACCGACTTCGAGCTGGTGTCCAACGTCAGCGACGGCGATCAGCGCTCGGTCGGCTTCGTCCAGCACCACGCCGGGCTGCGCGTCGTCGGTGGACAGGTCAGCGTGCGCTTCAAGGCCGATCGGCTGTTCGTGCTGGCCTCGCAGGCCCTGCCGCAGGTGACGATCGCCCGGCCGCGCGCGCGCCTGCCCGAGCCCACGCTGCGGCCGCGGGTCGCGCGGACGTTGCAGGCCGTCCTCGGCCTGCCGCAGGTTCCGACGGTGACGCCGGCCGCCGGCGCCGACGTGATCCTGCCGATCATCGGCGACGACGCCGTGCTCGCGTACCGGGTGGTGAGCCCGCGCACCGTCGACGCCGGCGCCGCCGGCCGCTGGACGGCGTGGGTGTCGCCCGACTCCGGCGAGGTCGTCGCGCGTCGGGCCGAGCGCCAGTACGCCGAGGGCTCGCTGCGCATCGACGCCGTCGACCGTCACCCGGGGCGCCCGCGCCAGCCGTGGCCGGCGCAGCTCCTCGAGGTCACCGTCGGCGGCCAGGCCCGCCTCACCGATCTCGTCGGCGGCGTGTCGTGGTCGCCGGACGGCAACACCACGCTGGTGCCGCGCGCCCGCGGTCCCGAGGTCGAGGTCGACAACATCGCCGGCGACGAGGTCGTCGGCAGCCTGCCGATCTCGCCCGGCGGCACCGCGACCTGGTCGGGCGCCGGCGACGAGCGCGTCGACGCCCAGCTCCAGGCCTTCGTCCACACCTCGATCGTCCGGGACTACATCCGGCGGTTCGCCCCGGGCCTCGACGCCCTCGACGCGCCGCTGGTCGCCCACGTCAACATCGAGGACGAGTGCAACGCGTTCTTCGACGGCGAGTCGATCAACTTCTTCCTGTCGAGCGACTCGTGCCAGAACTCGGCGCTCCTGGCCGACGTCGTCTACCACGAGGTCGGGCACTGGCTGCACCGCAACGCGATCATCGACGGCGTCGGCGCCTTCGACGGCGCGATGAGCGAGGGCCTCTCGGACTTCCTGGCCGCCAGCATCACCGGCGACTCCGGCATGGGCCGCGGTTTCTTCTACGGCGACGCCCCGCTGCGCGAGCTCGACCCCGAGGACGGGCCGATGTGGCCCGACGACATCGGCGAGATCCACACCACCGGGATCATCTTCGGCGCGACCTTCTGGGATCTCCGCTCGGCCCTCATCACCGCGCTGGGCGAGGAGGACGGCCGCGCCACCGTCGAGCGGCTGTTCTACGCCGCGGTCCAGCGCGCGACCGACATCCCGTCGTCCTTGATCGAGGCGCTCGCGGCCGACGACGACGACGGCAACCTCGCCAACGGCACGCCCAACGAGTGCGCGATCCGCGCCGCGTTCGGCAGCCACGGCATGCGCACCGCCTACGGCGACCTGACGGCGCCGGGCCACGTGGTGGCGGTCGCCGGCCAGACCCACGCGCCGGTCACCGTCGACGTCCGCGGCGCCTCGCCGACCTGCGCCGGCGAGCAGGTCACCGGCGTCGAGCTGCGCTGGCAGCCCAGCGTCGGCAACGAGCCGCCGCGCGGCCACGTCGACGCGACCGCGGTGCCGAGCGCGCTCGGCGAGCGCTGGGAGGCCTCGATCCCGCTGCCGCGCGATGGCGGCCGGGTCGACTACCAGGCGTGGATCCGGTTCGCCGACGGCGGCCAGCTGCCGTTCCCCGACAACCCCGCCGACCCCTGGTACCAGATGTCCCAGGGCGAGGTGGTGCCGCTGTACTGCACCAGCTTCGACGACGATCCGTTCGAGGATCACTGGCGCCAGGGCGGCGAGGGCGCGGGCTGGGCCTGGGGCCCCGGCGACGGCGGCGCCTACGATCCCGAGGAGCCCTTCACCGGGACCAGCTTCCTCCAGCTGGCGCCGGGCACCACCTACGAGCCCGACGCCCTGAGCTGGGTCCAGCTCCCGCGCATCGACGTCGGCGCCTACTCCGACGTCCACCTGCAGTACCGCCGGTGGCTCACCGTCGAGGACGGCTTCTTCGATCAGGCCGAGATCCGCGCCAACGGCAACCTGGTGTGGACCAACCTCGACTCCGACAACGGCGATCGCTCCACCACCCACCACGTCGATCGCGAGTGGCGCTACATCGATCACGGCCTGTCGACCCGCTTCGCCGGGCCGCTGCTCGACCTGCGCTTCAACCTAATCTCCGACGGCGGCCTCGAGTTCGGCGGCTGGAACCTCGACGACCTGTGCGTGGTCGCCAACCCGGCCTCGATCTGCGGCGACGGCGTGCGCTCGCCCACCGAGGAGTGCGACGCCGGCGACGCCAACGGCAACCAGCCCGACGCCTGCCGCTCGACGTGCAAGTTCGCCACCTGCGGCGACGGCGTGCTCGACAGCGACGAGGAGTGCGACCCGGGCGCGGTCACCCCGACCTGCACGGCGTCGTGCGCGTTCGTCGACGACCCCGACGAGCTCGGCGGCTGCTGCGGCGCCGGGGGCGGCCCCGCGGGCACCCTGCCGCTGGGGGCGATGGTCGGCCTGCTGCTGCTGCGCCGACGTCGGCGCTAGCTCGCGCCGCGCCCTCGCTACGGGCAGGGCGTGTCGAGCGACGCTGGCGCCGGCACCGTGGCGACGCCGGTGTCGAAGTAGGAGGTGAGGAAGCAGCTGTACTGGTGCTTGACCTCCTCGTACTGGCGGTAGACTTGGTGGCCGTCGATGATCCCGTCCTCGGGGTACTGCACGACCACGCCGGTGTACGCGGTGCCGTCGCCGCCGGTGCGGTTGTTGGCCACGGGGTAGCTGGCGAGGCCGTCGAAGCCCTCGATCGCCATGGCCTGCTGCATCTCGGGCCACACCACGTCGCCCGCCTGCTGGTTGCCGTAGGCCAGCGCCATCGCGTCGAGCACCGGCTCGGGGAAGTACCGATCGTCCTGGCCGACCGGCACGTAGAGCTGTCGCACCGGCAGGCCAGGCAGCGGACGACGCGCCAGGCGCGGCGCGAACACGCCGGGCTCCGCGATCTCCCACCCCATCTCGAGCAGCGCCAGGGGCGGATAGGCGAAGTGCAGGTGCTCGAGCGGCGCGCCGAAGAGCGCCGACAACAGGCCCTTCGGATCGTCGAGCACCTCGGTGATGAGGATCATCGTGTTCCAGAACCCGCCGGCGCCGGTCGGCACCAGGGCGCCGAAGCGCGGCTCGACGGCGCCGATCAGGTTGGTGTACATGCCGCCCATCGACTGGCCCATGCCGACCAGCTTGCTGGCGTCGAACCGGTGGGTGCCGGCGGCGAGGTCGGCGCAGGTCGGCGCGACCGAGGCGTCGATCTCCAGCGCGAGCATCGCGTCGAGCATCAGCCGCTGTTCGAGCACGCCCTCCTGGAACGTGAACGGGAACGCCGCCAGGTTGGACACGTTGATGTACTCGATGTCGCTCGCGCCCGGGACCCGCTGCGGGTTCACCGGCAGCGCGGCGCCGGCGGCGGCGACGCCGATGCGCGCGAGCGTGTGCGACGGGCCGAGGCTCGGCGTGGGCTCCGCCCCCACCGACGGGGTCGGGCCGGCGTTGGCGACCTGATCGCTGGTGCCGCCGGAGCCGTGGAAGTACTGGGTCAGCGGCCAGCCGTCGACCGGCATGGGCCCGTCGGGCAGCGTGATCGTGAGCGGCACGTCGAGCATGCGCTGCACCACCGGCGTCCCGTCGGCTTCGTACTCGAAGTCGCCGTCGCGGTTGTACGGCGCGGTGCCGCGCTGGAAGATCGGGATGGTCAAGGTCGCGGTGAGCTCGCAGTAGCCGTCGCGATCGCCGCCGCTGACCGCCTCCGCCTGGACCCCGGTGATGGTGGCGTCGTAGGCGGCGCGCACCAGCTCGGAGCGCTCGTGCAGCTCGGCGACCACGTCGCCGGTGGTGAACACCGTCGCCACCAGGACGTCGTCGGGGTCGCGCCCGATCATGGGCAGCGTGTCCCACAGCGGCGCGAAGGCGGCGGCCGCGGCGGCCCCGCGCGCGCCGGCCGGGGTGCCGCCGCTGGCCAGGGTCGCGAACGCCGCCGGCGGCTTGGCCTCGGTCGCGAACTCCCGGGTCAGCACCATCGCGTAGGTGGTGTTGGGCAGCAGCACGACCCCGGGCCGCGCGGCGACCGCGACCAGGCTGGCCGGCGCGAAGTCGTCGGCCGGCATCGTCACCGCGACGGTCGCGTGCAGCGAGCCGCGCGCCGGCGAGTCCGGATCGATGTCGAGCAACCACACCGGCGACTCGACCGCCGCCGGGATGAGGTCGGTGGCCGCGTACTCGGGTGGCTGCTCGGTGAACCGGAAGTACGCGATCGGCGCCATCGTCGCGCCGCGGTGGCGGGCGGCGGCGCCGAGCAGGTCGTTGATCACCGGCAGGTCACGCGGGTTGGGGAACCCGGCGACGTCGAGGTGGCCGTCGGCGGTCATCCGCAGGTCCGACGGGAACGGCAGGTCGAAGAAGGTCTCGCCGGCGAGCGGGCCGTCGAGCTCGAAGGCCACGGTGTAGTCGTGCACGTCCGGCTCCCCGCACCCGGAGAGGATCGTCGCGGCAGCGATCAGCAGGGTCGAGCGGACCTGGGGCATGCCCGGCATCCTACTCGCGTCCGCCGAGGAAGGCAGCCTCGCCCCGCGGCGACATCAACGCGCCGCGACCGCCGTCACGCCTGCTCGAGCAGGCGCCACATGTACCAGGCGCCGGCGGTGCGGAACGGCCGCCACGGCGCCGCCAGCTGCTCCATCGCCGCCGGCGACGGCAGCGACCGCAGCCCGAAGTGGCGCTGCATGCCCTTCTGCACCCCGAGGTCGCCGGTCGGCAGGACGTCGGGCCGGGCCAGCGCGAACATGAGGAACATGTCGACCGACCACGGCCCGATGCCGAGCACCGGCAACAGCGCCGCGGCGATCTCGGCGTCGGTCATCGTCGGCAGGCGCGCCGGCACCACCGCGCGACGACCCACGTGGGCGGCGAGATCGTGGAGCGCCCGGATCTTGCCGAACGACAACCCGCAGGCGCGCAGCGCCTCGGGCGAGGTCGCCGCCAGCCGCCGCGCCGACGGGAACCGCCCGCCGTAGAGCGCGGTGAAGCGGCGGTAGATCGTGCCGGCGGCCGCGCCCGAGAGCTGCTGGTAGACGATCGCGCGCCCCAGCGAGGTGAGCGGCGCGCGGGTCGGCGTGATGGTCGGCGGGCCGACCCGGCGGATCAGCGGCGCCAGCGCGCGATCGCGGCGCGCCAGGTGACGCGTGGCGGCGGTCCAGTCGGTCGGCATCGACGCCAGCTTGCCACGCCGCGCCGGCGCCGACGCTACGCGACGCCGAGCGCGAGCACGATCGCGCCCGCGGTCACCAGCGCCGCCCCGGCGAGCTGGCGCGGCCCCGGCCGATCGCCGATGGCCCACGCCAGGCCCACCGCGAACAGCACCGAGGTGTTGCGCAGCGTGGTCGCGAAGCCGGCGCCGCCGCGAGCCAGCCCTCGACGAACACCAGGAACGCCACCGCGCACAGGGCGCCGGTCGGCAACAGCCGCCGCCAGCGCGCCGCCAGCACCGCGCCCAGGCGCCGTCGATCGGTGCGGCCCCGCGCCAGCAGGCCGAGCGCCGCCGCCAGGGTGAGCGAGATCGCGAACACCCAGGTCGGGTTGCCGCCGGCGGCGAGCGCCGCCTTGTACGCCAGGTGGTAGGCGGCGATGGCGACCGCGCACCCGCTGGCCCAGGCCACCGCGGCGACGCTGGCGCCGCCGCCGCCGCCGGCCAGCACCAGGCCGAGCACGACGACGGCGCTGCCGGCCACCGCGAGCGCGCCGACCGGCTCGCCCAGGGCCAGCGCCGACACCGCCCACACGATCGGCACGGTGGCGCCGCGCGAGATCGTGTACACGACGCCGAGCGGGCCGAGCGCCAGGGCCCGGGCCAGCGCCGCGAAGTACGCGGCCTCGATCACGCCGGCGGCCAGCGTCCAGCCCAGCGCCGCCACCGTCGGGAAGGTCGTGCCGCCCAGCGCGCTGCGCCCCGCCCCGGCGATCAGCGCCACCGCGGCCGCCACCGCGATCGCGAGCACCACCCCGTCGTCCTTGTCGGGCTCGAGCCTCAGGAGCGCGTTCCAGCCGGCGTGCAGCAGCGCCGAGATCAGGACCAGGGCGACGACCACGTCGGCAGTGTAGGCGCACCTCGTACGGGGCGCCTCGTCGGCGACGCCGTGTAGGTGCAGGTCGGCGGACGCGCCGTGCGTCCCACCTCGGCGGCGGTGTCGGGCGACCTCCGGCGATCACGCCGGGTGGCGCCGTCGTCGGCCTTGGGGCCTCCCTGTAGGGACGCGGCCGACGCTGGCCACTTACGACCTACGCGCCCCGTCCTCTACGATTTCGATCATGTCCACGGCACCTCGCCACACCTTCTACCTGCTCATGCTCGGCGCGATGGTCGCGCTGTCGGCGTGCATCGGCGACTCGACCATCACCTGCGCCGACGGCAGCTTGTGCCCGACGGGGCAGACCTGCGCGCCGATGGGCAACGGTTGCGCCACCCAGCGCTCGATCGACTCGTGCGACGGGCTCGCGGACCTGGAGCTCTGCCAGATGGGCAGCTCGGTCGGACGTTGCGTCGAGCAGATCTGCGTGATCGCCACCTGCGGCAACGGCCGCGTCGAGGGCACCGAGGTCTGCGACGACGGCAACACCACCAGCGGCGACGGCTGCAACGGCACCTGCTCGTCGGACGAGAGCTGTGGCAACGGCATCATCGAGCTCGACGAGGCGTGTGACTGCGGCGCCTCCCTGCCCGGCAACCCCACCTGCGGCGGCGAGCTCAACGGTGAGGGCATCTGCCGGACCGACTGCACCCTGCCCAAGTGTGGCGACGGTACCCTCGACCCCGGCGAGGCCTGCGACGACGGCAACAACGTCAGCGGCGACGGCTGCAACAAGACCTGCACCTCCGACGAGACCTGCGGCAACGGCGTGCTCGACGCGGTGACCGGCGAGCAGTGCGACGACGGCAACCTGGTGAGCGGCGACTCCTGCCAGCACACCTGCCGGATCCCGCGCTGCGGCGACGGCGTGGTCGACCTGATGTCGAACGAGGTCTGCGACGACGGCAACAACCTCGACGGCGACGGCTGCGCCCGCGACTGCCTCTCGAGCGAGCGCTGCGGCGACGGCTTCCGCAACCCGACCGAGGAGTGCGACGACGGCGACAACGTCAGCGGCGACGGCTGCCAGGCCAACTGCGAGCTGCCCCGGTGTGGCGACGGCGTCGTCGACGACGACGAGGTGTGCGACGACGGCAACACCCTCGACACCTTCGGCACCCCGCCCCAGGTCGACGCCTGCAACCGCTCGTGCACCTCGGATCAGACCTGCGGCAACGGCACCCTCGACTTCGGCGAGCAGTGCGACGACAGCAACCTCGCCAGCGGCGACGGCTGCCAGGCCAACTGCATGCTGCCCCGGTGCGGCGACGCCATCGTCGACGCCGGGGAGACCTGCGACGACGGCGACCTCGAGGACGGCGACGGCTGCGATCGCACCTGCCAGCTCGAGGTGTGCGGCGACGGCAAGCGTGACCTCGGCGAGGAGTGCGACGACGCCAACGCCGTCGACACCGACGCCTGCACCAACGACTGCCGGATCGCGCTGTGCGGCGACGGCGTGGTCCGCACCGGCAAGGAGACCTGCGACGACGGCAACACCGACGACGGCGACGGCTGCAACGCCACCTGCCAGCTCGAGGGGTGTGGCAACGGCAAGCGCGACGCAGGCGAGGAGTGCGACGTGGCCGATCCGCTGGCGATCGGCTGCCGCGCCGACTGCAAGCTGCCCCGGTGCGGCGATGGCGTGGTCGACGTGGGCTCCGACGCGTACAAGCCGGAGGCCTGCGACGACGGCAACCAGGTCGACGGCGACGGCTGCAGCGCGACCTGCGCCTCGACCGAGACCTGCGGCAACGGCGTGGTCGACCTCGTCAACGGCGAGCAGTGCGACGACGGCAACGAGGACTCCACCGACGGGTGCACCACGAGCTGCCGCCGGCCGGCGTGCGGCGACGGCTTCGTCCAGGTCGGCGCCGGCGAGGTATGCGACGACGGCAACACCGTCGACGACGCCACCTGCGCCAAGGACTGCCGCTCGAACTCCACCTGCGGCAACGGCGTGGTCGACTTCTACCGCGGCGAGACCTGCGACGACGGCAACACCGCCAACGGCGACGGCTGCCAGGCCAACTGCCGGCTGCCGCGCTGCGGCGACGGCGTCGTCGACGAGGTCATCTTCGACGACGGCAGCCGCTACAAGGAGGTCTGCGACGACGGCAACACCGTCGACGGCACCTTCGTCGGCTCGAAGTTCACCCCCGACGCCTGCAACAGCTCGTGCACCTCGACCCAGGCCTGCGGCAACGGCACGGTCGACATCGGCGAGCAGTGCGACGACGGCAACCTGGTGGACTCCGACGGCTGCCAGTCGACCTGCGTGGTCCAGGCCTGCGGCGACGGCATCCGCGACCCTGGGGAGGCCTGCGACGACGGCAACCGGGTCGACGCCGACGGCTGCACCAACCTGTGCGCCCTGCCGGCGTGCGGCGACGGCATCGTCCAGACCGGCGAGCAGTGCGACGACGGCAACGGGGTCAACACCGACGGTTGCACCAACGCCTGCCAGTTCGCGACGTGCGGCGACCGCATCGTGCGCACGGGCTTCGAGCAGTGCGACGACGGCAACGCGGTCGAGACCGACGGCTGCCTCAGCTCGTGCCGCTTGCCGACCTGTGGCGACGGCGTGATCTGGGCCGGGGTGGAGGCCTGCGACGACGGCAACCAGAGCAACACCGACGCCTGCCGCACCAACTGCACCGCGGCGACCTGCGGCGACGGCTTCGTCTGGGCCGGGGTCGAGACCTGCGACGACGGCAACCTGGTCGACACCGACGGCTGCCTGTCGAACTGCCTGCCCGCGGCCTGCGGCGACGGCATCGTCTACGCTGGGGTCGAGGCCTGCGACGACGGCAACTCGACCCAGACCGACGACTGCCTGAGCGGCTGCATCGCGCCGAAGTGCGGCGACGGCTACGTCCATGCCGGCACGGAGCAGTGCGACAGCGGGAATCCTGCGGGCACCGAGGCCTGCTCGCCGACCTGCGTCGCCGCCTGCGGCAAGCCGGGCACGCCGCGCTGCTACACGGTCCTGGCGGGCAAGACCGCCGCCAAGTGGGGCGACGCCAAGCTCGCGTGCGAGGCCCAGGGCATGCGCATCGCCACGGTGACCAGCGCCGCGGAGTACGCGATCGTCGACGCGCTGCTCAACCCGCGAACGCTCGAGCAATCGCTCGACGCCGAGGGCGGCGGGGGCGGAGGCACCGGCAGCGGCACCGCGTGGATCGGGCTCAACGATCTCTCCGTCGAGGGCACGCTGCGCTGGGCCACCGGCGTCGTCAGCAGCTTCACCGCCTGGTTCGGCGGCCAGTCCGGCAACAGCGAGGCCAAGGACTGCGCGACCCACACCTGGAGGCGCGGCTGGCAGATGAGCGACTGCGCGACCCTGCTCCCGGTGGTCTGCGAGGCGATCACGCCGTAGGCATCGCCGGCCGCCCCGACCGTCCCCTCGCCGCGACCGCCTCGCCCCTGGGGGCACGCCGGCCTGCCATGACCCGAAACGCGCGAGCGCCGCGAGGCCTCCCGGCCGCCGCGGCGCTGCTCCTCGGCCAGGGGCCGCGGGCTACTTGTTCTTCTCGGCCTTGAGCTTGGCGGCCTTGGCCAGCAGCTCCTCGCCGATGTTCGCCGGGACCTCGGCGTACTTGGCGAACTCCATCGTGAACTCGGCCTTGCCCTGGGTGCTCGAGCGCAGCGGCGTCGAGTAGCCGAACATGTCGGCCAGCGGCACCTCGGCGTCGACCTTGACCGAGCCGTCCTCCTCGGTGGAGCCCAGCACCACGCCGCGGCGCTGCATGATGCCGCCGAGGATGTTGCCCGAGAACTCCGCCGGGCCCTCGACCGACACCTTCATGATCGGCTCGAGGATCTTCGGGCGGGCCCGCGGGAAGACCTCGCGGAACGCGCCCTGGGCCGCCTGCTGGAAGGCGTTGTCCGACGAGTCGACCGCGTGGGCCGCGCCGTCGTTGATGGTGACGCGGACGCCGACCACCGGCACGCCCAGGCGCGGGCTCTTGGAGATCATCGACTTGAAGCCCTTCTCGCACGAGCTGATGAACTCGCGCGGGATGGCGCCGCCCTTGATCTCGTCGACGAACTCGAACTCGCCGTCGAAGGGCTCGACGAACCCGGCCACCTTGCCGTACTGGCCGGAGCCGCCGGTCTGCTTCTTGTGGGTGTAGTTGAACTCGGTCTTGGCGCCGATGGTCTCGCGGTAGGCGACCTGCGGCGGCGAGGTCACCACCTCGGCCTTGTACTCGCGCTTCATGCGCTCGATGTAGACCTCGAGGTGGAGCTCGCCCATGCCGGCGATGATGGTCTCGTTGCTCTCGGCGTCGACGTAGCACTGGAAGGTCGGGTCCTCCCGCGTGAAGCGGTTGAGGGCCTTCGACATGTTGATCTCGGCGCCGGCGTCCTTGGGCTTGATCGCCACCGAGATGACCGGCTTGGGCACGAACATCGAGGTCATGGCCACGTTGACCTTGCCGTCGGTGAAGGTGTCGCCGGAGTTGCAGTCGATGCCGAACAGCGCGCAGATGTCGCCGGCAGAGGTGTCGGCGATGTCCTCCTTGTCGTCGGAGTGCATGCGCACGAGGCGGCCGACCTTGACCTTCTTGCCGGTGCGGGTGTTGACGATGAAGTCGTCCTTGGCCAGCTTGCCCTGGTAGATGCGGACGTAGGTGAGCTGGCCGTAGCGGCCGTCCTCGAGCTTGAACGCCAGGAGCACCAGCGGCTTGGTCGGGTCCGACTCCATGACGACCGGCGCCTCCTCCTTGTCGAGGTCGAGCGCGATGTTCTCGACCTCGGTCGGGTCGGGCAGGTAGTAGGTGACGCCGTCGAGCAGGAGCTGGACGCCCTTGTTGCCGAGGGCGGAGCCCAGCATCACCGGGGTGCACTTGAGCGCGAGGGTGCCGGCGCGCAGCTCGGCGCGGATGAGCTCGGGGGTGACCCGCTCCTCCAGCATCGCCTCGGTGAGCGCGTCGGAGACCATCGAGAGCTGGTCGAGCATCTCCTCGCGGTACTTCTCGGCGTCGGCGCGCAGGGCCTCGGGGATCTCGCTGCGGACGATGGTGTTGCCGTTGTCGCCGGTGAACAGCACCTGCTTCATCTCGATCAGATCGACGACGCCCTCGAGCTTGTCCTCGAGGCCGACCGGCATCTGGATGAGCACCGGGTGCAGCTTGAGCTTGTCCTTGAGCTGGTCGCGGACGCGGTACGGGTTGGCGCCGGTGCGGTCGAGCTTGTTGACGAAGGCGATGCGCGGCACCTTGTAGCGGCGCATCTGACGATCGACGGTGTAGCTCTGGCTCTGCACGCCGGCGACGCCGCACAGCACCATGATGGCGCCGTCGAGCACGCGCAGCGAGCGCTCGACCTCGACGGTGAAGTCGACGTGTCCGGGGGTGTCGATGATGTTGATGTGGTGGTTCTTGATGCCGCGATCCGGCGTCGAGCCACCCCAGGTGCAGAACGTGGCCGCGCTCTGGATGGTGATGCCGCGCTCGCGCTCGAGCTCCATCGAGTCCATCTTGGCGCCGACGCCGTCCTTGCCCTTGACCTCGTGGATCGCGTGGATCCGGTTGGTATAGAAGAGGATGCGCTCGGTCAGCGTGGTCTTGCCGCTGTCGATGTGGGCCGAGATGCCGATGTTGCGAACTTTGGAGGGGTCGGTGATCACGAGGAGCTCCTTGGGCGGCGACCCCACCGAGGGGACGCGGGCGGGCAAACGCGCGGGATTGCTACCCTAGTCGACGCCCTGGCGCAAGGCCTGGGATGCCGACTAAGAACCGGCGGCGTCGACGGTGGGCGGCTGCCCGGCAACACCTTGGATGAACATGGCCTGGGTGCCCATGGCGACGAGCTGGCCGGCGTCGTCCCACAGCTCGATCTCGCCGGTGGCCCAGCCGGCCCGGGCCCGGCGCACGCGGGCGCAGGCCAGGAGCCACTCGCGCTCGGTGTCGGCCAGGACGTGCAGGGTCAGGTCGAGGCTGGGCGCGTAGAACCGGTAGTCGCCGGGGCCGATGGCCCGGACCAGGGCCCCGGGCATGGTGTCGGCCAGGGGCGGCAGCGCCAGCGGGTCGAGGCGGCCGGCGGCGTCGCGCTGGGGCACCCGGTAGCGCAGCCAGCGGGCGTCGGCGGCCGGGCCGGCGGCGAAGTCGGGCTGCCAGGGCCGCGCGGCGTCGGCCAGGCGCACGTCGAGGTGCCGGTAGAACGGGTAGCGCGCGTAGGGATTGCCGGGGTGGCCGTCGCGGGCGTCGGCGGCCTCGGTCGGGCCCGGCACGCGCGGCGGGCGAGCGCCGACCACGTCGGGGCCGCTGCGCTCGCGGCAGAAGGTGGCCACCACCTCGAGCCCCTCCGACGCCTTGCTCTCGTAGCCCGGCTGGTAGGTGTTGCGGAGCGCGATCCGGACCTGCGCGGCGGCGCGGCCGCGGCGCAGGACCACCACGTCGGCGGCCAGCGGGCCCGGGTAGATCGGCGCGCAGAACATCGTGGTCGCCGACACCAGGCGCAGATCGCCGTCGGCGAGCTCGGCCACCGCGGCCCGCAAGGCCACCGTCATGAGCACGCCGCCCGACGGCAGCAGGTAGTCCCAGCGCGTGTCTAGCGCGGCGTGGTAGCGGGTTCCACCGCCGGGCGCCGGACCGGCCGCGGTCACGCGGGTGTCGGTGGCGAGGTCGGAGGCCTCGCCCGGGCGCCGGCCATGGCGCGCAGCCTACGCCAGAACCGTCGGGTGCGACGCCGCGGCGTGATCGATCACGCCAGCAGCGCGATCGCGACCGCGCCGACGACGACGACCGCCGCGGCGACCCACACGCCGATGGCGCGACCGCGACCGGGGCGCACCGGCGGTGGTGACGCGGGTGCGGGCGCCGCCGGCGCGCGCGGCGGCGGCGTCGATCCGTCGCGGGCACGCGCGGCGGTCGCCCCGGCCCCCGGCGGCGGGGCGGCGGTGGCGGCGCCGACCGGCGGCGGCACCGTCGGCGGACCGAACCGCACCACCGGCGCCACCGGCGTGTCGTCGCGCACCGGCTCGTCGAGCACCAGCTGGGGCAGCCGCGACGGCGTGCGCGCCCGGGTGATCTCGTCGACGAACGCCCCCGCCGGCGCCGCCACGCGCAGGTCGTCGACGCGTCCGGCCGGCTCGGCGGCGATCTCCGCCGGCGCCGCGGTCGGCGCCTGCTCGCTGGCCCACGGCTCGGGCACCACGCCGAACAGGTCACGCATGACCCGGGCCAGGGTCACCGTGGTGAGCGACCATCGCTCGGCCTCGGCGAGCTCCTCGAGGGCGAGCCCGAGCGCGGCGGCGGTCGGGTAGCGATCGCCGGGGTCGATCGCCAGCGCGCGCGCGACGATCGCCTCGAGCGCCGGCGGGTAGTCGGGCACGACCTGGCTCGGCCGCAGGTACCGGCCCTCGACCACCCGCTCGAGGGTGTCGAAGTCGCTCTTGCCGTCGAAGCAACGCCGCTGGGTGGTCAGCTCGTAGAGCACCACGCCGAGCGCGAACACGTCGGCGCGCCGATCGCTGGGCTGGCCGCGGCACAGCTCCGGCGAGCAGTAGCCGAACTTGCCCTTGATCGCGCCGGTGCCGCTCTTGAACGCACGGTCGGTGGCGCGCGCGATGCCGAAGTCGATGACCTTGGTGGCGCCGTCGTACGACAGCATCAGGTTCGACGGGCACACGTCGCGGTGCACGATGCCGCGTGGCTGGCCGCGGTCGTCGGGGCGCTCGTGGGCGTGGTGGAGCCCGGCGGCGGCGGCGGCGATCACCGCGACCCCGAACTCCAGCGGCAGCCGCACGCCGCGCTCCTCGGCCCGCCGCAACACCGCGCGCAGATCGCGCCCGTGCACGTACTCGAGCGCGAGGAAGTGGCGATCGCCGTCGAGCCCGACTTCGACGATCTGGGCGACGTGCTGGTGCGTGATCGTCGCGAGCAGGCGCGCCTCGTCGAGGAACATGTCGACCGCGAGCTGGTCGCCGCGCAGGCCCTTGGCCATGAGCTTGAGCACGACGTGCTGCTCGACCTCGCCCACGGTGCGGGTCCGCCCGAGGTAGATCGAGCCCATCCCCCCCGCGGCGAGGCGCTGCAGCACCTCGTAGCGCCCGAGCCGTCGACGGCTCGGCGTCGAATTGGGTTCGCGCGGCACCAGGCTGGCAGCCTACCACCGGCCCGCCGACTCGCCCGACCGAGGGCGGTTCGCATATGATCGACGACGATGGGGCTCGCGATCGGCATCGACCTTGGCACGACCAACTCCGTGGCCGCCGTGGCGACGCCGGCCGGCGTCGAGTTCGTGCGGGGCAAGCAGGGCGAGCGTACCCACCCGTCGGTGGTGGCCTACCTGCCCGGCGACCGGGTGCTGGTCGGCACCGACGCCCGCCTGCAGCGCCTCACCGGCGGCGACCACGTGGTGTGCTCGGCCAAGCGCCTCATCGGCCAGAGCTTCAACGCGCCGATGCTCAAGCTGGCGATCGCCGGCATGCCGTTCAAGGTCGAGATCGGCGACAACCAGCAGCCGATCGCGGTGGTGCGCGACCAGCGCGTGACCATGCCCGAGGTGTCCGGCGCGGTGCTCGCCTACCTGCGGCGGCTGGCGACCGAGCAGTTCGGCGAGCCGGTGACCCACGCGGTGATCACGGTGCCGGCCAACTTCACCGACGCCCAGCGCCGCGCCACCAAGGAGGCCGGGCGGCTGGCCGGCCTCGACGTGCTGCGCCTGATCAACGAGCCGACCGCGGCGGCGGTGGCCTACGGCGCCGGCAAGGGCATCGACGAGATCATCTGCGTGTTCGACTTCGGCGGCGGCACCCTCGACGTGAGCCTGCTGCGGATCCGCGACCAGGTGTTCGAGGTGCTCGCCAGCGACGGCGACTTCTTCCTCGGCGGCGACGACCTCGACGCCACCATCACCGAGCACCTGGCGACCACGATGAACCGCCAGCTCGGCCTCAACCTGCGCGGCAACGCCGGCCTGATGAACCGGCTGACGATGGCGGCGGAGTCGATCAAGTGCCGCCTGTCGGAGCACGAGGTCGCCGAGGGCGAGATCGAGCAGATCGAGGGCCCCGACGGCGCGCTGCACGCCCTGCCCTTCCACCTCACCCGCGCCCACTTCGAGGCGATGATCTCGCCCCTGGTGGAGCGGGCGATGGACCGCTGCCAGCAGGTGCTGCGGCTGACCGGCCTGGCGCCCCAGCGGATCAGCGAGGTGCTGTGCGTCGGCGGCACCACCCGCATCCCGCTGGTGCAGCGCCGCCTGGCCGAGGTGTTCCAGCGGCCGCCGTCGACGCGGATCGATCCCGACGCGGTGGTGGCGCAGGGCGCGGCGATCCAGGCCGGCAGCCTGTCGGGCCGGCTCTTCGATCGCGGCCGCGCCGGCAACAAGGCCGCGGCGTCGACCCCGGCGAGCCGACCGCTCCTGCTCGACGTCGCGCCGGCCACGCTCGGCATCCAGACCGCCGGTGGCTTCGCCGAGCCGATCCTGCTCAAGAACATCCCGATCCCGATCGAGCGGACCCGGGTGTTCACCACCGCCGCCGACGATCAAGATCGCGTGGTCATCGAGTGTTGCCGCGGCGACGCCCGGCGTTACGAGGACAACGAGCACCTCGGCACCCTCGAGCTCACCCAGCTGCCGCCGCGACCACGCGGCGAGCCGCAGATCGAGGTGACGTTCTCGATCGATCACGACGGCATCCTGTCGGTGCGCGCCGAGGACCTCGCCACCGGCGCCATGCGCCACACCCGGCTCACCGTGATCGGGGCGCCGACCGAGCCCACCCCGTGAGCTGGACCCGGCCCGAGCTGCTCGCCTGGATCGAGATCACGCTCGGCCAGCCACGCGATGCCCACGCCGAGATCCTCGGCGTGCGCGGCGTCCCCGGCGAGGCCCAGCTCGCGGCGGCGTTCCACGTCCTCGCCGACGCCGCGCACCCCGATCGCTGGCGCCACGACCTCGACGCCGAGCAGGCCCGGGCCCTGGTGCGCGCGTACTCGCGCGTGACCCTCGCCTACGCGACCCTGCGCGAGCGCGTGCAGGCCGAGCGCGAGCGCATGCGCCGTGCGGCCGCGGTGGCGGTGCCGCGCACCCGCACCGGCAGCGCCGAGCTGTCGGCGGCCGGCATCGCGATGCCGCGCACGATCACGCTGCCGCCCAAGGCCGGCACCGTGCCGCCGAAGCCCGCGACGGTGCCGCCGGCGGCGATGGCGACGCGACCGCCGACCACCGGCGCGCCGCGCGCGGCGACGACCGGCGCGCCGCGCGGCCGGCCAGCCGCCCGCCGGCGAGCGACGCCGCGCGGCCGGCGGCCGCGGCGGCGAAGGAGAGCCCGATCGAGCGCGCCGAGCGCCACCGCCGCCGCCGAGGCGGCCGTCGGCGGCGGTGACTTCGGCGGCGCCCAGCTCAACCTGCGGATGGCGGTGGCGTCGGCGCCCAGGAGGCCAAGTACCGCCAGGCCCTGGCCGACCTCGAGCGCATCGAGGCGCTGCGCTGACCCGGCGCGCGGCGGCTACCGACGCGGCGCCAGCCGCAGCGCGTGGCACAGCTCGTCGAGGCGCTCGAGCCGAGCGCGGGCGGCGCCGTCACCGGCCGCCGCCGCCGCGGCCCAGCTCGCGGCGTGGCGCGCGCGCAGGTGCCACGCGGCGTTCTGCGCGTGCCACAGGTCGACCGGGCAGCGCAGCCGCGACGCCGCGATGGCCGCGCGCGGCGATCCCGAGGGCCTGCTCGTCCTCGGGGGCGAGCGCGACCCGGGCGATCAGCTCGCGCAGGCCTGGCCGGCGGCGAGGGCCACGTCGGGGGTGTCGAGGTCGACGCCGAGGGCCTCGGCGTCGTCGGTGATCTCGCGCAGCGCCGCGAACGACGGCTGGCAGCGCCGACCTCGGCGAGCACCTTGCCGCGCAGCGCGGCGGCGGCCACCGTCGGCAGCGGCGCCGGCACCGGCAGCCCCTCGGCCACCAGCCACCGCATCAGCGGCGCCACCGCGGCGTAGCTGGTCGCGAGCTGGGCCTCGACCTCGGCCACCGCGCCGCGCAGCAGGCGCTCGACCGCGCGCGCCCGCCCGCGCCCGACCAGCGACGCGATCGACAGGGCCGGCCCGCGGATGTGGCGCGAGATCACCGCGGCGGCGGCGTCGACGTCGCCGGCGACGAACGCGCGCCCGAGCTCGTCGGTCACCGCGTGCCACGACGCGCTGCCCGGGTACGGCTCGACCCCGCCGAGCAGCTCGTGGCCGCCGCGGTGCAAGCCGGCGAACGCGAGCTCGGTGGTCTCCTCCGTGATCCACGAGCGCGCCCGCACCCGCCCGGCCACCAGGCGCGCGTCGCCGGCGGTGCGCTCGAGGCGTTCGACGAACTCGACGTCCCAGGTGAACGCGTGGGTCACCGGCCCGGCCTCGACGTGCTCGCCGTCGACCAGGGCGGTGGCGGCGACGTGGGCGACGACGTCGACCGGGCCGACAAGGTCGGGCTCGACGTGGCGCCGCCACACCGTCCGGCCGTCGCCCTGCTCGGGCAGGTTGGAGCGCGCCGCCGCCAGCCGATCGAGGAACTCGCCGAGCATCGCCACCGCCGGGCCGCGCTCGGCCAGCTCGATCGCGCGCGCGGCGTAGCGCAGGCACTGCACGGTCTCGATGCCCGAGAGATCGTCGAAGAACCAGCCGCAGCTGGTGTACATCGCCATCGCCTGCCGCGGCATCTCGGCCAGCTCGAGCGCGCGCTGGCGCTCGGCCGCCGGCAGCTCGCCGGTCGCGTGGGCCTCGAGCCACGCCTCGATGGCGTCCTCGTCGCGGCGCAGCACGACGTCGACGTAGCCGTCGCGGGCCGCCCACGGATCGCGCCACAGCCCGGCGCCCTCGGCGACGAACACCGCCGCCAGCCGATCGCGCAGCCAGTCGAGGGCCGCGCGCAGCGGCGCCCGCCAGGCCTGGTTCCAGCCCGGGTTGCCGCCGGAGTTGCAGCCGCAGTCGGCGCGCCAGCGCTCGACCCCGTGGGCGCAGCTCCAGGCGCTCTGCTCGTGGATCTCGACCTCCCAGGTCGCCGGGTGCAGCGCGCGATACTCGGCGTAGTTCGTCAGGCGGACGTCGCCGCCGGCAGCACCCTCGCGCTCGATCGAGGACAGCGCCCAGGCCAGCGCCATGTCGCCGAAGCGGTGGTGGTGGCCGTAGCTCTCGCCGTCGGTGGCGATGTGGGCCAGGCCGCCGTCGCCGGCGGCGCCGCGCAGCCGATCGGCGAACCGGCCGCCGTCGACGAGGATGCGATCGAAGGCCACCGCGCGCGACGCCGGCCCGTCGTAGAAGAACAGGTCGATCGAGCGCCCCGACGGCAGCGCGCACCGGTAGACCCGGGTCGGATCGATGCCGCCGGCGTGCCAGGCGCCGCCGGCCAGCGGCCGCCAGCGCGCCGCCTGGTGCGGCGCCAGGATCGTGAACTCGATGCCGCCGTCGACCAGCGCCTCGAGCGAGGCCGTGTCGACCGCGCACTCCGGCAGCCACATGCCGAGCGGCGCGCGCCCGAAGCGATGGACGAAGTCGGCCACGCCCCAGCGCACCTGCGTGCGTCGATCGCGATCGCTGGCCAGCGGCATGATCAGGTGGCCGTAGGCCTGGGCCATCGCCGAGCCGTGGCCGCCGAACCGGCGCGCGCTCGCGCGATCGGCGTCGACCAGCGCGGTGTGCACGTCGGGCGCCTCGCGCTCGAGGTAGCTGAGCAAGGTCGGCCCGACGTTGAAGCTCATCCGCGAGTAGTTGTCGACGATGTCGATGATCTCGCCGGCGCCGTCGACGATGCGGGCCGCCGCGTTGGGCCGGTAGCACTCCGCGGTGATGCGCGCGTTCCAGTCGACGTACGGCGCCGCCGACGGCTGCGGCTCGATCTCCTCGAGCCACGGGTTCTCCCGCGGCGGCTGGTAGAAGTGGCCGTGGACGCAGACGAAGCGCGGCATCGGAGCGCCCGATCGTACACGACCCGGCCGCACGCCGCGGCGATCGTCGAGGGGCGGACACGCACGGGTGCGGGCACGCGGCCGGCGCCCGCGATCCGCGCGCGCGCTGGCGCCTCCGGCGCCAGGTGACGTGCGTCGCTGCGGCGGGCGCCGGCGCGATCGCGCTCAGATTCGACGGCGGGTGAGGACCCAGATCAGCCCGAGCACGGCGACGGCGAGCGCGCCGTCGCCGGCCGGCGCGCGGCTGGACCCGCAGCCGCAGCCACCGCCGCCGTCGTCGACGCCGGGCGCGCCGGCGTCGCTGCCGCCGACGCCAGCGTCGACGCCGCCGTCGACCGCGGTCACCGTCAGGGTCACCGGCTCGGCCGCGGCTTCGCCGACGGTCGACCCGCCCCCCGCGCAACCGACGAAGGCGTAGCTCCACCGCGGCGCCAGCGAGAAGGCGCCGGCGGTCGCGGACGACAGCGTGATCGTGACCGTCGTGGTCGCGCCGGCGGCGATCGTCCCGAGCGGGACGCCGGCGGCGAGGTCGGCGGCGACGACCGGCTGGCCGTCGATCTCGAGCGCGGTCACCGTGAGCTCGCTGGGCGACGGCAGCGTCAGCGTGACGTCCTCGGCGGCGACCACGCCCTGGTTGGTCAACGCGACCGTCAGCGTCGCCGGCGCGGTCCCCACCACGGTCGCGGGGACCAAGGTGGGTGACGACGGGGCGAACCACGCCGCCCGAGCCTCGAGCTCGACGGCGGCCAGCGCCGTGACGACCGCGTCGCCGGTCGACGCGACCCGGATCGCGAAGGCGTCCTGGCCGCTGGCGACGCTGCCGTCGGCGAGCGCCACGGTGGTGATGTCCCAGCCCTGGCGCCCGCCGCTGACGTTGGTCGCGCTCGCCGCGTCGTGGTTGCGGGTGCCCATCGAGCCGCGGGTGTCGAGCGCGCCGGCGCCGTCGTTGATCTGCGAGGCGAAGAAGTTGTCGGCGACGTTGTTGGCGCCGGTGAGCTCGGTCAACGTCGCCAGGCTCGCGCCGGTGCGCACCTGATCGCCCTGCTGGGCGGCGTCACCCTCCAGCGCCGCGATCACCACGCGGCCGGGGTCGTCGCCACCGATCGGACACAGCCCCGTGAACTCGTAGTCCTGGGCGGTCTCGCCCTCGACGAAGCCGCCGCCGATCGACAGGCGCACCGCGCGCGGAGGGCCGTCGTCGGTGCCGACCACCACCACCAGCGCCCACCCGGCGGCGTTGAGCGCGTCGACCGTGTCGCCCTGGGTCGCGGGCACGCGGCTGAGGCGATACGTGCCGGCCCCGTGGGCGCTGACGAACGTGGTCACCTCGGCCGAGCGCACGTAGTAGCGAAACGTCGTGGCGTCGCCGGTCGCCGCCACCGTCAGCGCCGTGGTCGGATCCGGCGTCGGCATGATCGAGAGGCCGCCGACCTCGAGCGTCGGCGCATCGTCGAGCGCGCTCGCCAAGTTCTCGCCGCCGTAGTCGTAGGAGCCGCCCCAGACCAGCTCGGCGTAGATCACCTCGGCCCCGTCGGGCAGATCGAGCACCGCCGTCGAGCCGTTCAGGGTCCAGTCCGAGGTCGTGCCGGCCGGGTACGTCCCGTCGACCGCCGCCGCCGCCGCGGCGATGAAGGTCCCGATCGAACCCAGCGTCCCCGGCGCGTTGGTGCCGGCCGCCTTGCTCAGCCCCAGCGCGTTGCCGGTGGCCACGACCTCGCCCTGGAGCACGCCCTGGTAGCGCAGCACCCCGTCGGCCGCGGCGGGCCCGACGGCGAGTAGGGTGACGGCGACGCACGACGCGATCGTTGTGGAGCGACCAGCGAGCATGCCGCGATCCTACGCCGCCTGGCCGGCCGCTGCGCGACGTGCGCGACCGCACGGGCGCGGTGGGCGCGGCGGGCGCGTCCCCGATATCCTGGTCGCCGATGAGACGCGGGTGGTTCGGCGGCCTGATCGCCCTCGGGATCCTCGGCGGCAGCTGCGTCGACGACGCCGCCGTGCGCTGCGCCGACGGCACCTTGTGCCCACCCGGCTACGGCTGCGTCATCGCCGTCGACGGCGAGCCCGCCACGTGCGCGCTCGACAGCTTCCGCGACGCGTGCGTCGGGGCCGACGAGGATGACTCGTGCGTGGTGCCCGGCGCGGTCGCGGGGCGGTGCCACCTCGGGATCTGCCGGGCGGTGGTGTGCGGCGACGGGCTGCGCCAGGGCGACGAGGCGTGCGACGACGGCAACACCGTCGGCGCCGACGGCTGCAACGCGTCGTGTACATCGAACGAGCGCTGCGGCAACGGGATCGTCGAGCTGGCCGAGCGGTGCGACGCCGGCCCGGCCAACGCCGATCTGCCCGACGCCCCGTGCCGACTCGGGTGCGAGCTGCCGCGGTGTGGCGACGGCATCGTCGACGACAGCCTCGGCGAGGTGTGCGACGACGGCAACACCGTGAGCGCCGATGGCTGCAACGGTTCGTGCACCTCGGACGAGCGCTGCGGCAACGGCGTGCTCGAGCTCACCGAGCGGTGCGATGCCGGGGCCGCCAACGCCGACCAGCCCAACGCGCCGTGCCGGGTCGATTGCACCCTGCCCACGTGCGGGGACGGGATCATCGACAGCGATCGCGGGGAGACCTGCGACGACGGCAACGTCGAGCCGGGCGACGGCTGCACCTTCGCGTGCGTCGTCGAGAGCTGCGGCAACGGCGTCATCGACTACTTCGCCGGCGAGGAGTGCGACGACGGCCCGGCCAACAGCCTCGCCCCCGACGCCGGGTGCCGCCCGACCTGCCTGCGGCCGCGGTGCGGCGACGGCGTCGCCGACCCGCTCGCCGGCGAGGCGTGCGACGACGGGCTCGGCGACGGTGTCACCACCGGCAACCGCGACCTCCCCAACGCCGGGTGCCGCACCGACTGCGAGCTCCCGCGGTGCGCCGACGGCGTGCTCGACGACGCCCGCGGCGAGGTGTGCGACGACGGCAACGCCGCCAGCGGTGACGGCTGCGCGGCCGACTGCGCCTCCGACGAGACCTGCGGCAACGGCGTCGTCGACGCGATCGCGGGCGAGGTGTGCGACGACGGCAACGCGATCGGCCACGACGGCTGCACCGCGTGCACCGTCGACACCCTGGCGTGGGCGCGCGCGGAGGCGGCCGCCTCGCCCAGGAGCGGCTACTGTGGCGCGTACGACCCATCGCGCCAGGTGTTCGTCACCTTCGGCGGCCGGCTCGACGCCCCCTCGTACGAGTTCCTCGCGGAGACCTGGGAGAACGCCGACGGCACCTGGCGCCGACGCTACCCGAGAGTGTCGCCGCCCGGCCGGATCCAGTGCGCGATGGCCTACGATCCGCGCCGCGGCCGGATCGTGCTGTCGGGCGGGGCCGCCGCCATCGGCTTCGTCGCGTCGGACACCTGGGAGTGGGACGGCGAGACCTGGGTCCAGGTCGCCACATCAGGCGCGGGCCAGCGCTACCGGCATCGCCTCGAGTACGTCGGCTCGCGCGAGGCGATGCTGCTCTACGGCACCGAGACCAGCAGCACGACGTACACCTGGAACGGCAGCGCCTGGAGCTACCAGGGCCTGGGGCCGTCGCCCGGGCGGTGGGACGCGGGCCTCGCCTACGATCCCGTCCGCGACGTCGTCGTGATGTTCGGCGGAGGCCGCTCGTCGGGAAACCCGGCGCCCAAGAACGACACCTGGGAGTGGGATGGCTCGAGCTGGACCCAGATGGCGCCGACCACCGTGCCGCCCGCGGTGGCGATCCCGATGCTCTGGTACTCCCAGGTCGATCACGCCGTCACCCTCCACGTCGGCGACGGCAACCGCTGGTGGTACCAGGACGGCGAGTGGACCGCGGTGCCGCTCAGCGCGAGCGGCCCACCGGCCGCCACAGACGGCATGATCGGCGCCGCCCACGATCGGCAGCTGCTGCTCGGCTCGACGCTGTGGCGCTTCGACGTCGGGACCAACCGCTGGGCCGTCGCGCCGTCGGTGCCGGCGCCGACCCGGACCCTCGCGGCCGGCGCGTTCGACCACGAGCAACGGGCCGTGATGGTGTTCGGCGGCAGCGAGCTCGGGGTCGCGACCGACACGCTCTACGCGTGGGACGGCACCTCGTGGCGACAGCTCCCGCCGACGTCGCCCTGGCCGTCGGCGCGCTGGGGCCACGCCATGACCTACGACGGCTGGCGGCGGCGCCTGGTGCTCTTCGGCGGCGAGGACGCGGGGGGCGCGCGCGGCGACCTGTGGGAGTGGGACGGCCAGGCGTGGACGCAGATCGCGGTGGCGCCGACCTGGCCCGCCGCGCGCGCGTGGGCCAGCCTGACGTTCGATCCGGTGCGCGGCGTGAGCCTGCTCGTCGCCGGGCGGACCGCGCCCGGGACCTACCTCGCCGATACCTGGGCGTGGGATGGCGTGGCGTGGACGGCGCTGCCGAACCTGGCAGGCTCGGCCCGCGGCGGCCACGGCGCGGCGTGGGACGCCGCCGCCGGCGAGCTCATCATCTCCGGCGGCGCGTACCGCGCGTCGGCGTCGCCGACCACCTTGAACCAGCACCTCACCGACACCCTGTCGTGGAACGGCACCAGCTGGACCAACCGCGGCAGCTTCTCGACGCTGGTGCCGATGCGCGGGTTCCAGTCGCTGACCTACGACCCGTTTCGTCGGCGCGTGATCCAGCTCGGCGGCGTCGGCTTCTCGTCGTACCCGCGCGACGCCTGGGAGTGGGACGGCGCCGCGTCGACGTGGCGCTTCCTCAACAGCACCGGCCCGGCGAGCGCGGGCCACGTCGCCGCCTTCGATCCGCTGCGCGCCGAGCTGGTGGTGCTCAACAGCGAGAACGGCGTCGACGGCCCCGGCGTGTGGACGCTGCGCCGGACCACCCAGCGCGCCGAGGAGAGCTGCCTCGAGGGCATCGACGTCGACCTCGACGGCGACAGCGGCTGCGCCGACGCCGACTGCTGGCCGTACTGCGCGCCGTCGTGCCCGCCGGAGGCGAGCTGCGCCGACGAGGCACCCTCGTGCGGCGACGGGATCTGCGCCGCCATCGAGGACTGCCAGCGGTGCAGCACCGACTGCGGCGTCTGCCCCTCGCTGTGCGGCGATGGCGGCTGCGGCGACGACGAGTCGCAGGCGACCTGCCCCGGCGACTGCCTGGCGTAGGCGACGCCGGGCGGGCAAGCGCCGCCCCGCCCTACCCCTCCGCGACGAGGACGACGCAGGCCAGCGGCGGCAGCAGGACGTCGACGGTGAAGGGCTGGCCGCGGCAGGGATCGGGGCGCGCGTCGACGCCGCCGAGGTTGCCGAGGCCGCTGCCGCCGTAGAGGTCGGCGTCGGAGTTGAGGAGCTCGCGCCAGCGGCCGCCGCGGGGGACGCCGATGCGATAGCCCGGGCGGGGGACGGGGGTGGCGTTGAGGAGCACGACGACGGGGGCGTCGTCGGCACCGCCGGTGCGCAGGTAGACGAAGACGCTGGCGTCGCGATCGTCGCCGACGAGCCAGGTGAGCGCCGCGGGCTCGCAGTCGCGCCGGTGCAGGGCCGGCAGGTTGCGATAGGCGTGGTTGAGATCGGTGATCCAGCGGGCGATGCCGGCGTGCTCGGGGACGTCGGCCAGCGGCCAGTCGAGCTCCTCGTCGTGCTTCCACTCGCGCCACGAGCCGAACTCGCCGCCCATGAAGAGTAGCTTCTTGCCCGGCACGGTCCACTGGTAGCCGTAGAGGAGGCGCAGGCCCGCGCGCTGCTGCCAGTGATCGCCGGGCTGCTTGGCGAGGAGCGCGCCCTTGCCGTGCACGACCTCGTCGTGGGACAGCGGCACGGCGTAGTTCTCGCTGTCGGCGTAGACGCTGCGGAAGGTGAGGCGGTCGTGGTGGTACTTGCGGTGGATGGGCTCGTGGGCGAGGTACGCCAGCGTGTCGTGCATCCACCCCATGTCCCACTTGAAGCCGAAGCCGAGGCCGCCGGCGTCGGGCGGCCGGGTGACGCCGCTCCACGCGGTGGACTCCTCGGCCCAGGTCTGGATGCCGGGATGGGCCACGTAGCAGGCGTGGTTGACCGCCTGCAGGGTGGCGATGGCGTCGCGATCGTGGTTGCTGCCGTCGACGTCGGGGATCCACTCGCCGGGCGCGCGCGAGTAGTCGCGGTACAGCATCGAGGCGACGCCGTCGACGCGCAGCCCATCGACGTGGAAGTCGTCGAACCAGCTGCGCGCGCTCGACACCAGGAAGCTGCGGACCTCGAGGCGGCCGTAGTTGAAGATGTAGCTGGTCCAGTCCTGGTGGAAGCCGCGCCGCGGATCGGCGTGCTCGTAGAGGTGGCTGCCGTCGAAGCGGCCGAGGCCGTGGGCGTCGGTCGGGAAGTGCGCCGGGACCCAGTCGAGGATCACGCCGATCTCGCGCTGGTGCAGGTGATCGATCATCGCCATGAGATCTTCGGGCGCGCCGTAGCGTGAGGTCGGCGCGAAGAAGCCGGTGACCTGGTAGCCCCACGAGCCGTAGAACGGGTGCTCCATCACCGGCATCAGCTCGACGTGGGTGAAGCCGTGGGCGACGGCGTGATCGGCGAGGCGCTCGCCGAGCTCGCGGTAGCCGAGCACGCTGCCGTGGCGCCGGCGCCAGGAGCCGAGGTGCACCTCGTAGATCGAGATCGGCGCGTCGCGGCCCTGGCGAGCGGCGCGCCCGGCGAGCCACGCGGCGTCGCCCCACGCGTGCTGCGCCTGCCACACCACCGAGGCGGTCGCCGGCGGGTGCTCGGCGCGGCGCGCCAGCGGGTCGGCCTTCTCGAGGCGCTCGCCGGTGGCGCTCTCGATGGCGAACTTGTAGCGCGCGCCGTGGCCGACGCCACCGACGAGCCCCTCCCACACGCCGCTGTCGTCGCGCGGGGTCAGCGGATCGGCGCCGGCGCGCCAGTGGTTCCAGTCGCCGATGACCGACACCGAGCGCGCGCTCGGCGCCCACACGGCGAAGTAGGTGCCGGCGACCGGCGCCGGGCCGCGCACGCCGGCGTCGCCGGCGGCGACCACGTGGGCGCCGAGCTTGCGATGGAGCTGCTGATGGGTGCCCTGCCCCAGCCAGTGGAGATCGTCGGACGACAGCAGCGTGAACATCGGCGGTGCTCGCTCGGGCTTCGTCCGGTGATCAGTCCCAGCCGCCGTCGAGATCGTCGCCCTCGGTGACGCCATCTCCGGCGAGCTCGGAAGCGCCGGGCGAGGAGGTGCCCTCGGCGGGAGCGGCGGTGGTGAGGGCGGGCGGAGGCGCCGCGGCGATCTCGTCGTCGAGATCCCACGCGGCGTCGACCTCGTCGAGGGGCGGCGGCGCCGAGAGCGAGCGCGCGCGCGGCGCATCGGCGGCGGCGGCAGCGGCGGCGGGCTCGGTGGTCGCGGCGGTGACGGCGGGCGTCGCGACGGGCGCGGGTGCGGGCGCGGCCGGTGCGGGGGCAGGCGTCGGTGCGGGCGCCGGTGGCGGGGACGCGGGCAGGATCGCGGCTGCGGCGAGCGCAGCGGCGGCCGGCGACGGCTTCGACGCGACGGGCGCGGGCGCGGGCGCGGGCGCGGGCACCGACGGGGAAGCAGCGATCGGCAGGATCGCGGCCGCCGCGAGGGCCGAACCGGCGGCGGAGGGGGACGAAGCGGGGGCGGGCGCGGGCACGGGCACCGGCGCGGGCGCGGCTGCCGCCGCGACGGGCACGGGCGCCGTCGCAGGCGCCGCCGCGGAGGCAGCGTCGCCGCCGAGCACGCGACGGCACGCGGCCTCGAACTCCTTGCCGATCGCGCGGGCCAGGCTCGGCGCCAGCGCCGCCGCCTCGCGCCACTCGTGGCGCAGGCCGTCGACGGCCGCGGCCGGATCGCCGCCGCCGAAGAGCTTGCCGAAGGCGTTGTTGGCCATCGCCGCCTTGAGCCGCTCGGCGAGATCCGCCGGCTGCGGCGCCGGCTCGTCCTTGGGCGCGAGCTCCTCGGCGCGCGCCAGGAGCTTGCGCAGGCGCGCCTCGGCGGCGGTGGGATCGAGCTCGGTGCCGCGCAGCTGCTCGGCGAAGGTAGCCACCACGTGCGCCATCATCCGGTCGAGCAGGCCGCCGAGCTCGGCGCCGAGGTCGGCGCGATCGTCGCGCTCGGCCAGCTCGCGCACGCGCGCGCGCGCGGCCAGGGCCCGCGCGACCACGCCGTCGGCGCCGGGCGCCGCGGCGAGCACCGCCTCGATCTCGCCGCGCACGGCGTCGATTTCGCCGCGCCGCGCGGTGGTCTCGGCGTCGCGCGAGGCGTCGAGCGCAGCGAAGAACGCGTCGCCGGCGGCGCGCAGGCGCTGGTAGCTGGCGTCGGCGTCGCGCCGCGGCACGAACCCGATGTCCTTCCACTGCCGCTGGAGCTGCTTGACCTCGGCGATGGCGCGGCCCCACCCGCCCTCACCGCCGGCAGCGGTGAGCGCCTCGATGCGCGCGACGATGGCGTCCTTCTTGGCGAGGTTGTCCTCCTGCTCGGCGAACTGGGCGTCGAGCTGCGGCTGACGCCGCTCGAAGAACGCGTCGCACGCGGTGCGGAACCGGTGCCACAGGGCGTCGGCCTGCTTGCGCGGCAGGGCGCCCGACGTCTTCCACTCCGCCTGCAGCCGCTTGAGCTCGGCGGCGGTGGCGGCCCAGTCCGTCGAGCCCGACAGCGCCTCGGCGGCGGCGATGAGCCGCTCCTTGACCGCGGCGACCTCGGCGTACTTCTCGGCGTTGACCGCGCGCTGCGCCTTGACCTTCTCGTAGGCGACGTCGCCCCACTTCTTGAACTCGTCCCACAAGGCCCGCGACTGCTTGCTCGGCAGCGGCCCGAGCTCCTTCCACATGCCCTGCAGCATCTTGAGCACGCCGCCGACGTCATCGACCTCGGTGGTGGCGAGCTCCTCGGCGGCGCGCACGAGCTGCTGCGCGCGCGGCACGTTGGCGTAGCGCTGCCACTCCTCGGCCTCGCGCAGCTCGAGCGCGCGCTTGACCAGCGCGACGCGCGCCGCCTCGGCGCGGGTCACCAGCGCGGCGTGGGCGTCGGGCCCGGCGAGCCGGTGCAGCTCGCCGAAGTCGCGGGCGGCCTGCCCGAGGATCCGATCGATCGCGCGCAGCTCGCCGTCGGGGATGAGCTGCTCCATCTGGCCGACGGTGGCCTCGAGGCTCGTCGCCAGCTCGGCGGCGCGACGGGTGCGCTCCTCGGTGCGGGCGGCGCGCTCGGCGTCGGCCTCGGCGCGACGCGCCTCGGTCTCGGCGCGGCGGGCCTCGGCCTCGGCGCGACGCGCCTCCACCTCCGCGGGATCGCCCTGGCCCTCGCCCGTGCCGCCGGCCTCGGCGCGACGGGCCTCGGCCTCGGCGCGCTCGGCCTCGCGCGCGCGGCGGCGCTCCTCGTCCTCGCGGCGACGCGCGGCGGCGTCCTCGGCCTGGGCCTGCGCCTGCGCCTGCTGCCGCTCGAACACCTCGCGGCGCTTGACGTACTTGCCGACGAGCTCGGCGAAGCGCGCGTCGGCGTCGTCGCCCGGCGGCAGCTGCGCGAACGCGGCCTCCGCCGCGGCCATGACCGCGGCGCTCGCGGTGAAGTCGAAGCCGTCGACGACCGCCTCGACCTCGCGGCACAGCTGCGCCTTCTCGGCGCGGCGCCGGCGGACCTCGTCGGACACCGCGCTCGCCGCCGGGCGCTGGCGCGCCTTCTCGGCGGCGGCCATCTCCGAGAGCACCTTGCGCGCGCGGTTGCGCACCGCCTTGTTCTTGGCCTTCTGCGCGACCGCCTCGAGGACCTCGGGGTCGTCGAGCTTCTCGAGCGCGGCCAGCCCGACCTCCTTGATGGTGGTGTCGGTGGCGAGGGCGCGCAGCACCTGCGCGTCGTCGAGCCGGGCCACCGCCTCGAGGCGAGTCTCGGCGAGCTGCGCGGTGCGCGCGAGCTCGGCCAGCGCCTTGGGCTCGCGCAGCTCGGCCAGCGCCCGCTTGCGGCTCGCGGCCGCCTGGGCCCGCCCCGCCACCTCGACCAGCGCCCGCTGATCGCCGAGCCGGATGAGCCCGGCGAGCGCGGTCTGGGCGGCGTCCCCGTCGGCGTCGCACGCCGCGGTCACCCACATCGCCGACGCCCGCGAGCTGGCGAGCTCGCGCAGGGTCGGGTCATCTTGCTCGGCGAAGATGTCGGCGAGGGTCGCCGGATCGCCGAGCCGCTCGATGGCCAGGCGCCGCACGCTGACCTCGCTGTCGGTGCGCGCGATGCGCTGCAGGATCTCGGCGTCGTCGGCGGTCAGCTCGCGCACGGCCTCGGCGCGGACGGCGACGTTGCTGTGGCGGTGCTTGGGTCGGAACAGGTCAGCTAGCCCCATGGGGGCCGGAATCTAGGGGCAAAGCGGCAGGCCGACAAGCCCAGACACCACCGGGTGCGGCTGCCAAGCCAGCGAAACCAGTGGGGTTCGATGACTCGCCCCCTACAGCTGCCAGGTGCCCGTCTGCCGCGGGAAGTTCACGCCGAAGCGACCGAAGCCCTGCACCGTGGCGAACACCGAGCCCTCGACCGCCCACGGAATCTCGAAGCTGGGCATGCGACCGGCGCGGACGTCGGCGAGCGCGTCACCGCCGAGCCGCTCGATGAGCGCGAGCATCTGCGGCACGTCGAGGGTGAGCGCGACCTGGAACCGGATGCGACCGCCGGCGGGCACCAGCGGCATGCGCAAGGTCTCGAGGCTAGCGCCGCCGGTGAGCGCGGCGTTGGCGACGAAGCCGATCGCGGCGCCGACGAAGTCGCGGGTCGAGCGGATCTCGGGCTCGTTCGACGAGCACGCGTTCTCTGCCTGCGGACAGCGGCTCGGGTCCTCGCACAGCGACACGCACAGGGCGCCGAGGTTCTGCGCGCCGGTCGCCGCCGGGTACGCGGTGAAGCCGACCAGCGCGCTCACCACCGGCACCGGCACCGGGCTCGGATTCTGCGCCTCGAGCTCGACCTTGAAGGTGAAGCGGAGCTGGTCCTGCGCCGGCACCGGCCCGAACGCGCGGCACGCGAACGACAGCGGGCCGGCGTTGCGGCTGCAGTAGAACGCCGCGAGCTGCGCGTCGGTGGGGCGCTGCTCGAGGGTGACCGCCGAGACCTCGACCTTGAGGTCGGGCTTGCCGCCGCGCGGCTTGTTGAGCAGGTCCTGGGCGAGGTTGCAGGACGCCACGGTGGAGGACGCGGCGAGCGCGAGGGTGAGCGCGGCGAGGTGGTGACGCATGGACGGGGCGTAGTGCAGCGAGCGTGCCGAGGGGGAGGATGCGGCGAGGTGCGGGGGAGGACGGGGTCGGCGTGAACGGGGGTTCGCGCGGGTGACGGGGTGGGTGTGGCGATGAGAGGACGCGGCGGGGCGCGGCTCGCCCCGGAGGTAGAAGCAGCCACGGGCACGGCCCGGAGGAGAAGCCGCCACGGGCACGGCCCGAAGGGCTAGTGACAGTTGGCGAAGGTGACGGTGCCCTTGAGCGTGTAGCCCTTGGCCGAGCAGTCGAGGTCGGCCTTGCCCTCGACGTTGCGGACGTCGTTGATGGTGCTGCTCTGATCGCCGATGGTGAGCAGGCCGCACTTGCCGAGCTCGAGGCCGGCCTGGGCCTCGGCGCGCGCACCGCCGGGCAGGATGGCGACGATGGCCTCGCCGGTCATCGACGCGGCGATGCGGAGGTTGCTGCCGTCCTTGCCCGAGAGCGCGACGCCGCGGAAGCCGTGGACGACGCCGTTGCGGCACCCGGTGGGCGCGAAGGGCGCGCCGTTGACGGTGAGATCGCCGCCGACCTCGTTGGAGCAGGCGACGGCGAGCGCGGGCACCAGCCCGAGGAGGAGCATGCGCATGCCGCATGCTACCGCGCGCGACGCGGCGTCGTCCGACGTCGAGGTCGCGACGACGCTCGTCGACGCGGGACCCGCACGTCGGCGCGCGGACAGGTACGACCAGGTCTCACCTCGTGACGCGGCCACGCCGCCCAGCCCTCGCCGCCGGCGCCGAGGTTGGCCATACTGCGGGGGCCTTGTCCGACCTCGCCCGCCTGGCCCCCGGCCCCGACGACGCGCAGGCGCTCTTGCGGGAGCACCCGTGGCCGGCGGATCTCGACGAGCCGGGCCGCCTCGAGTGGCTGTGGACCTTCGACGTCGCCGCGCCGCGCGCGCGGCTGTGGCCGCTGGTGTCGGACATGTCGCGCCTCAACCGCGCGCTGGGCAACCCGGAGATGACCTTCGAGGAGCGCGCCGGGCAACGCCACGGCCGCGGCCGCTACGGCGGCGTGATGCACGAGTGGCACGAGCGCCCGTGGGAGTGGGAGAGCGGGCGCTGGTACCGGCTGGTGCGCCACTACCACCGCGGCGCGATGAAGGCGCTCTTCAGCGTGCACACGCTGAGCGACCTGCCCGACGGCGGCACCCGGCTGCAGGTGTACTTCGGCGTGGTGCCGCGCTGGCGCTGGATCCGCCCCGGCCTGCGGGTGTCCTTCGGCGCCATCGGCCGCGCGTACCGTCGGGTGATCCCCGCGCTCGCCGCCGAGCTCGACGCCGCGCGCACGCCGGCGGTGTTCGCGCTGACGCCGCCGCCGCTCGGCGCCCAGGCCGAGCAGCGCCTGCGCACGATCGAGGCGTCGCTGGCCGACACCCCGGTCGAGCCCGGACGCGGTCGCCGCCCTGCCGACTACGCGCCGCGGCGACGAGCTCGACCGTGCGCATCCAGTGCGCGATGGTCGGGCGTGGGTCGCTCGACGAGGACGCCCTTGCGCGCGTGCCTGCACGCGACCCGCGCCGGCATGTTCGAGCTGGCGTGGGACGTGGTGTGTCCGCACTGCCGCGGCGTGCGCAGCGAGCCGCACCTTCGGAGCTCGAGACCCGCCGCCGAGCCGTGCGACGTCACCTTCGGCACCGCCGACGCCATCGAGGTCAGCTTCCGCATCCACCCCGGCGGTGCGGACGCCGCGGTTGTTCTGCAGCGCGGAGCCGGCGCGCAAGCCGCACATCCTAGCCGCAGCGGGTGCTGGCGCCGGGCGCCGAGATCGCGGTGCCGCTCGAGCGTCGACCGGGCGCTACCGCCTGCGCCGGCTCGGCGCCGACGAGCTCGACGGCGCCCTCGACGTCGGCTTCGGCGCGCGCCGACGGTGGCGCAGGCGAGCGTGGCGTGGACGGTGAGCGCCCTGCCGGGCGAGCGCGCGGTGACCGCGATCGCCACCCTCACCTTGCACAACGACCTCGGCCCGCGAGCAGACCTTCATCATCGAGGACGCCCGCCCCATCGACCCGCGCTGCGGCCGGGCCGGCTCTTGTCCCACCCCGACTTCCGCGACCTGTTCTCCGACGAGTACCTCGCCGCCGACGTCGGCCTCGCCGTCGGCGAGCAGACCATCCTGTTCACCGACATCGTCGGCTCGACCGCGATGTACGCGGCCCACGGCGACCCCGGCGCGTTCGTCGCGGTGCGCGCGCATCTCACCAAGGCGTTCGCGATCGTCGCCCGTCACCGCGGCGGCGTCATCAAGACCATCGGCGACGCGGTGATGGCGGCGTTCACCGATCCGGTCGACGCCCTGGCCGCCGCCGAGGAGCTGCAGCGCACCTTCGCCGGCGACGACGAGCCGCTGCGGCTGCGCATCTCCCTCGGCACCGGCCCGTGCATCGCCGTGCGCCTCAACGCCAACCTCGACTACTTCGGCCACACCGTGAACCTCGCGGCCAAGCTGCAGGCGGCGGCCGAGGCCGGCCAGGTCGCGCTGTCGGAGGCGACGATGGCGGCGCCGGGCGTCGCCGACGCTCTCGAGGCGCGCGGCGTGACCGCGGTGGCCGTCGAGGTCCCGGTCAAGGGCCTGGCCCAGCCGGTCACGGCCTGGCGCTGGGACGTGTGGTGACCCCGCGACCTGCTACCGTCGGCGGATGACGCGCGCGCAGCCGCTCTCGTCGTGCGTGGTGCTGGTGGTCCTCGCCGGGTGCGGCGGCGGCACGCCGGCGAAGACGGGATCCCCGACGACTGGGTCGACGACGACCGCGCCGACCGGCTGGCCCGGCGTCGCCTGGGACAGCGCCGAGGTGGTGGTGTTCAACCAGGTCGAGTACGGGCCCGGGCTGACCCTCACCGCGTGGGATCCCGACCACGGCTGGAACCCGACGGTGGTGAGCCGACAGCCCGTCGAGCGCGAGCTCGGCGCCGAGGCGGCGACGCTGGTCGAGGCGACCGGCGGCGGCGTCGAGGTCAGCAAGTGCGCGCTGCCGCGCAACGCGATCGTCCTGTTCGCCGGCACCGAGCCGGTGGCCTCGGCCAACGTGTGCTTCGCCTGCGGCGACATCGTGGTGTCGCCCGACCCGCGGCCGGCGCGCGACTGGGGCGCGGCCACCGACGCCGAGCTCGAGGCGTGGCAGCGCGAGGACGAGGCGCGGCTTGCGACCTACGACGCGACTTTCCCGCGCTGGCAGGCGTTGTTCCGCGACCAGCTCGGGCTCGCGATCGAGTGGCCGCCGAGCTAGCCGCGCCTCAGCGCGCCACGCCGACGACGTCGAGCAGCCCGCCGACGATGTCGACCAGCTGGAAGTCGCTCGGCGTGAACACCCGCGCGACGCCCAGCGCGCGCAGCCGCTCGGCGTCGGCGTCCGGCACGATGCCGCCGACGACCACCGGGATCGCGCCGGCGCCCGCGGCCGCCAGCCCGGCGACCACCGCCGCCGCCAGCTCGACGTGGGAGCCGCTGAGGATCGACAGCCCGACGACGTCGACGCCCTCCTGCACCGCGGCGGCGACGATCTCCTCGGGCGCCTGCCGGATCCCGGTGAACACCACCTCGAGGCCAGCGCTCGAGGCGGCGACCGCGACCACCTCGGCGCCGCTCGAGTGGCCGTCGAGCCCCGGCTTGCCGACGAGCAAGCGGGGGCGCGTCCCGGTGGCGGCGACGTGGGCGGCGACCCGCGCCCGCAGCGCCGGCCAGCCGTCGCCGGCGACGGCGAAGGCCTGGCCGTCGACGCCGGTCGACGCCCGGTACTCGCCGAACACCCGACGCAAGGCGTCGGTCCACTCGCCGGTGGTGACCCGCGCCTTGGCGCACGCGATCGACGCCGGGAAGATCGAGCGATCCTCGCGCCGCCGCCTCGAGCTCGGCCAGCGCGGCCGCCACCGCAGCGCCGTCGCGCCGCGCGCGGGTCGCCGCCAGCGACGCCAGCGCCGCCACCGCCGCCGGGTCGACCCGGAACACGCCGCCGTCGTCGCCGGCGGTCAGCGGTGACAGCAGGCCGTCGCGCCAGCGGTTGAGATCACCACGACCTGCTCGCCGGCCTCGATGCCGGCGACCCGGCTGGCATATCGAGCGCACCAGCTCGCGCCAGGGTAGCCGCGCTCGACCGCGGCCTCGATGCCGCCCATCGCGGCGATGGTGGCCAGCTCGGCGCGGGCGCCGTCGACGAGCGCGCGGTCTTGGCCGCGATCGCGGGGTTGCCGTCGAACAGGTCGGGTACTTTCGAGCAGGTCGGTCTCGTAGGCGAGGATCTGCTGCAGGCGCAGCAGACCACTGCTGATCCCACGGCCGCAGCAGAGCTCAGCGCCTCGTTCCAGGTGGGGAGCTGCAGGGCCCGGCAGCGCGCCGCCTTCGACCATAGGGTCCACGCCGAGCGCCTCGAGCAGGATGCGCCGGGCGTTGTTCTCCGGCTGCGCCACCCGGTGAGCCGGAGCGAGTTGACCTGCACGCCGTAGCGGAACTCGCGCCGCGGATCGTCGACGCCGTAGCGCTCGCGGGTGACCTCCTCCCACAGCTGGCCGAACGCGCGCACCTTGCACATCTCCTCGACGAAGCGGATGCCGGCGTTGACGAAGAACGACATCCGCCCGACGCAGCCGGCCAGGCCGGCGGCGTCGACCCGGCCGCGCGCGCGCACGAGATCCAGCACGCCCATCGCCGACGCGAGCGTGAACGCCAGCTCCTGCACCGGCGTGGCGCCGGCCTCCTGCAGGTGGTAGCTGCACACGTTCGATGGGTTCCAGCGCGGCACGTGGGCGGCGCAGTACTCGTAGGTCTCGGCGACCAGGCGCATCGACGGGCCCGGCGGGAACACGTAGGTCCCGCGGGCGAGGAACTCCTTGATGATGTCGTTCTGGGTGGTGCCGCGCAGGCCGGCGACCTCGACGCCGCGCTCCTCGGCGAGCGCCAGGTAGAGCGCGAGCAACCACGGCGCGGTGCCGTTGATGGTCATCGAGGTGTTCATCTCGGCCAGCGGCAGGCCGTCGAAGAGCACGTGCATGTCGTCGAGCGAGCCGATCGGCACGCCGACCTTGCCGACCTCGGCCGCCGCCATCGGGTGATCGGCGTCGTAGCCGCACTGGGTCGGCAGGTCGAAGGCGATCGACAGGCCGGTCTGCCCGGCGGCGAGGTTCTGGCGGAACAGCGCGTTCGACGCGCGCGCGCTGGAGTGGCCGGCGTAGGTGCGGAAGATCCACGGCGCGTCGCGCCCCGGCGCCGCCGCGCTCACGTGCCGGCCCCGGCCAGGTGCGCCACGGTGGCATCGACGGTGAGGAGGAACGCGCGGATCGAGGCGTCGAGCGCCGGCCGCGGCGTGTCCTCGATGCGGGTGTGCGAGACCCCGGGGCTGCTCTGGGCGAAGATCATCGCGGTCGGCACCAGCGCCGCCATCTCGGCGGCGTCGTGCAGCGGCCCCGACGGCAGCCGCGGCGCGTGCCCGGTCACCTGCTTGACCGCGCGCGCGGCCAGCCCCATCAGCGCGTCGTCGAACGGGCGCGGCGAGATGTGCATCAGCGGCGACCACCGCACGGCCACCTTGTGGGTGCGGGCCGCGCGACGGGCGGCGGCGCGGGCGTCGGCGAGCATGCGCGCGAGCACCTTGCCGTCGAGGGCGCGCAGATCGATGGAGATCTCAGCGCGGCCCGGCACCGCGGTGACGAAGTTGGGCTCGACCTTCACCACGCCGCAGGTGGCGACCACTCGCGAGCGCGGGGTCTTGCCGGAGTGCTCGATCGAGATGTCGCGGCACGCCAGCGCGAACTCGGCGGCGGCGAGGAACGCGTCCTGACGCAGGTGGATCGGCGCGGCCCCGGAGTGCGCGGCCTGGCCGACGAAGGTGAGGCTGTGGCGCTCGACGCCCATGGTGCCGAGCACGACGCCGGCCGGGCGCTTCATCGCCTCGAGCACGGGGCCCTGCTCGATGTGCAGCTCGAGGTACGCCGCCGCGTCGAGGCGATCGAAGGCGCGGCGCGCGGTGCGCATGCCGGCGAGGGTGACGCCGTTGGCCTTCATCGCGTCGGGCATGCGCACGCCGGCGCGATCGACGAGGCCGGCCAGCTCGCGACGCGGATCGAGCGTGCCCGCCGCCGCCGCCGAGCCGGTCAGGCTGCGCCCGAAGCGCGCGCCCTCCTCGTCGGCCCAGTCGACCAGGTGCAGCGTCAACGCCGGGGTGCCGGCGGCGCGCGCGCGGCGCAACGCCTCGAGCCCGGCCAGCACGCCGAGGCAGCCGTCGAGCCAGCCGCCGCCGGGCACCGAGTCGAGGTGGCTGCCGAGCACCACGCTGCGCGAGCTCGCGCCGGGCAAGGTCGCCCACAGGTTGCCGGCGCCGTCGCGGTAGGTGCTGAGCCCCAGCTCGCGCTTGACCTTGCCGGCGAACCACGCGCGGGCCTTGCGCCAGACCGGCCCCCACGCGACCCGCTGGGCGCCTCGCTCGTCGGAGGTCAGCGCGGCGAGCTCCTCGAGATCGGCGATCACGCGGCGTGAGGTCGGCTGCATGGGGCCAACGATTGCAGAACCGGCGAGCAGGTCAACCGACGACGCGCGCGATCTGCGGCGGCTCACGGCTCGCGCGAGCGCAGCCACAGCCCGAGCACGAGCGCGGCGAGCACGAGCTGCACCGCGCCGGTGCCGACGCCGGGCACCGCGAACAGCACGACGATGACGGTCACCAGCGCCGCCGACAACGCCGCGCGCGCGGGCCACGGCAAGCGCCCGAGCGGCCCGAGCTGCGAGAGCCGTGCGAGGGTCGCGCGCGCCGAGGCGGCCTCCTCGGCGGCGTCCTCGGCGGCCTCGGCCGCGGCCTGCCGGCTGACCCGCTGCGCGACCTCGACGCGGGCCGCCTCGGCCGCGTGCGCCTCGGCGGCGCGGCGCGCGCGCGCGTCGGCGGCGCGCTGCTGGTCGAACCGGCGCTGGGCGGCGTGCTCGAGGCCGCCGCCGCAGCCACCGCAGGTGCGCGCGAAGCGCGGGTTCTCGTGGGCGCAGTGCATGCAGCGACGCACGCCGCCGTCGAGGTCGTCGTCGCCGAGATCGAGCGGGCCATCGTCGGGCGGCGGCGCGAAGGCGTCGACGGGCGCCGGCGCGGGTGCCGGTGGCGCGGCGGCCGGCGGCGGCGCCACCCCGGCGAAGCGGGCCTGCAGCGCCGTCGACGCCGGCGGCGCTGCGCCCTCGCCGACGTCGTCGCCACCGTCGCGGCGCTGCTCGAGGGCGCGGAACCGATCGAGCCGGCTCATGCGCCGCCCGGGCGCGCGTCGTCGGGCTCGGCCTCCGGCGGCGACGCCGGACGGGTGCGGCTCGCCGCCCACGCCCGCAGCCGCGCGATCTCCTCGCGCATCGTGGTCGACAGCGGCCGGGTGTCGGCGAGGGCGCGCTCGAGGTGGGCCTGGGTCAGCTCGACCCGCTCGTCGAAGGCGTCGTAGAGCGCGGCGACCACCGCCTGCTCGATCTCGGCGCCGCTGTAGCCGCGGGCGCGCGTGGCCAGCGCCGCCACGTCGAAGGCCGCCGGCACCCTGCCGCGACGCCCGAGGTGGATCGCGAAGATCTCGGCGCGCTCCTCGGCGCCGGGCAGGTCGATGAAGAAGATCTCGTCGAAGCGCCCCTTGCGCAGGAGCTCCGGCGGCAGCCCCTCGATGCGGTTGGCGGTGGCGACCACGAACACCGGGGCGGTCTTCTCCTGCATCCAGGTGAGCAGCGCGCCGAACACCCGCGCGGTGGTGCCGCCGTCGCTGCTGTCGCTGCTGCCGGTGCCAGCCAGGCCCTTGTCGATCTCGTCGATCCACAGGACCACGGGCGCCACCCCCTCAGCGGCCCGGATCGCGCGACGCAGGTTCTCCTCCGACGAGCCGATGTAGCCGGCGAAGATGCGGCCCATGTCGAGGCGGAGCAGCGGCAGGTGCCAGCGCGCCGCGATGGCCTTGGCGGTGAGGCTCTTGCCGCAGCCCTGGACGCCGAGCAGCAGCAGCCCCTTGGGCTCGGGCAGGCCGAACCGGCGGGCGTCGTCGCCGAACGCCGCGCCGCGCCGGTCGAGCCAGGTCTTGAGGTGGGCCAGGCCGCCGACGCCGGCGAGGGTCTGCTCCGGCGGGAAGTACTCGAGCAGACCGCCCTTGCGCACGACCTGGCGCTTCTCCTCGAGCACGAGGTCGATGTCGTCGCCGGCGAGCTTGCCGTCGGACGCGATCGCCTTGGCGAAGGCGTTCTCGGCCTCGGCCAGGGTCAGGCCCTGGGCCGCGCGCACGAGCTGGTGCGCCTCGTCCTGGTTCAGCTCGACCGCGGCGCGCTCGCCCTGGCGGACCACGGCGATGACGTCGCGGAGCAGCGCGCCGAGCTCCGCCGCTCCCGGCAACGGTGCGTCGAGCACGGTGACGTCCTTCTCGAGCTCGGGCGGGATCTTGAGCACCGGCCCCAGCAAGACCACCGTGGTGAAGGTGCGGCGCAGCGCCAGCGCCAGCTCGCGGGCGCCGCGCACCACCTTGGGCTCGTCGAGGAACGCGTGGAAGTCCTTGAGCACCACCAGCGACGGCTCGCTCAGGCGCTCGATGGCCTGCAGGGTCGCCAGCGGCTCGGTCACCGCCTCGACCGGCGTCGCCGCGCGGGCGCCGCCGGCGCGACGCAGGCCGCGGGTGATCGACCAGGTCAGGAGCTGCTTGCCGTGGCGGGTCGCGAGCTCGGCGAGGGCGTCGTCGAGGCGCTGCTCCTCCCACGACACCACGTACAAGAGCGGGTAGCGCGCCCGCACCAGCAGGTCGAGGTCGGCGAGGAACCGGCGCGACGACGACACCCCGCCATCTTCGCGCGCCGCCGGCGGCGACGCAACGCGGCGCCCGCCGCCGGCGCGATTCCGCCGGCCCCGGACTTTGCGTCCGCGCATGCCGTGGCAGGGCATCGAGGTCTCATGCGCGAGCCCGCCATCGACCCGCGCCCCGCTCGTCCCTCGCGTGGGCGTGGGGCGTCGTCGGGGTGGCCGCGGCGGCGATCGCCGCGTCCTTCGCCTGGTCGAGCGACCCGCCGGCGCCGGCGACCAAGGCCGGCGCGCGCCCGCGCCGTCGTCGCGCGGCGGTGGTGCGCACCGCGTTCGTGCAGCGTGGCCACTATCGGCGAGCTCGACGCCGACGCCGTCGACGTCGCCACCTACTACGCCGGGCGCCTGCGCGAGGTGCGGGTCCGCATCGGCGCCGAGGTCGACGCCGGCGCCGTGCTCGCCACCCTCGATCCGATCGACGTCGCCGAGCAGGTCGCGCAGGCCCGGGCCAGGCGCGCGCCGCCAGCGCCGAGGCCCGGCGCGCCTCCATCGAGCTGGCCTCGGCCGAGGCCGAGCTGGCGCGCCTCGAGGGCCTCGCCGACGCCGGCGCCATCAGCCGCAGCGAGGTCGAGCTGCAGCGCGCCGCCACCGCCGCCCTCGAGGCCGCGGTCAACGCCGCCAGCGCGCGCGGCGACGAGACCCGGGCCCGGGTCCGGCTGCTCGGCAAGCGCGTGCTCGAGTGCGAGGTGCGCGCGCCCTTCGCCGGCCGCATCGCCGCGCGCTCGCCGGGCTCGCCAGCACCGCCCTCGGCGCGCTGTTCGACGGCGTGGCCTGGACCCCGCGGCGGCAACCTCACCGCGCCGCTGTTCAACCACGGACGCAACCAGGCCACCCTCGACGTGGCGGTGCTGCGCCAGCAGATCGAGGTCGCGCGCTACGAGGCGGCGATCCAGCGCGGCTTCCGCGAGGTCGCCGACGCGCTGGTCGCGCGGGCCACCCTCGACGAGCAGCTCGCCGCCCAGGTCGAGCGCGCCGCCCTGGCCCAGCGCCGCTACGAGCTGTCGGAGGCGCGCTACCGCGGCGGCATCGAGAGCTACCAGACCGTGCTCCTGGCCCAGCAGGCGCTCTACGCCGCGCAGCAGCAGGTCATCGAGCTGCGGCTGGCGCGGCTGACCAACCTCGCCGACCTGTACCTCGCCCTCGGCGGCGGCTGGCGCGCCGACGCCGACGCCGCCGAGTGGCGGAGCTCGGCGCGCCGTCGGCGGCGGCTGGCGCGCCGACGCCGACGCCGCCGAGTAGCGGGGCTTCGGCGCGCCGCCGACGCCGCGCCGGCTCACGACCGCGCGCGGACCGCGACCTCGCAGTGCGGCGGGTTCGCCAGGATGCCCGCCGGCAACACGGTGTACATCAGCGTCGTGCCGTCGGCGCTCAGCCATGGCGAGGTCAAGCTCGTCGATGGGCCGACCGACCTCGACGTTCCGGGCTGCCGAAGGCCGCGTCGGGGCTGGTCCGGGTCGCGCGATAGATGGCGCGGCTGCCCACCGTGTTCGCCGCCGAGAAGTACAGCTCGAGGCCGCCCTCGACGAGGTGCGCGTCCTGCGGCGCCCCCATCGCGCTGTTGATCACCGACATCGTGTCGGGCCGCGAGCCCCACTCGCCGTCGGACGCGAGCTCGAACTCCTCCAGCGTGGTCCCGCCATCGACCGCCGCGATGGTGGCGATCATCCGCAGGGTGTCGCCGATCCGCACCGGGGTGCCCGCACGCAGGTCGCGATCTGGCTCGCCGTCGCCGCTGACGTCGGCGGCCAGGACGACCTTGGGATCGAGCGCCCACGGCGCCCCTTCGACGGAGCGGCTGGCGCCGTAGAGGTCGGCCCGGTCGCCGGGCGCAGCTCCCGCGAACAGGAGCAAGGTGCCGTCGGCGCTCAGCCGAGGCGCCCGCTCGTCGTGGCCGTGGATCGAGTCCATCACGGCGCCCACGCCGGCGCTCCACGCCGTCGGCGTCGGCGCCAGCGGCGTGGCGTTGCTCGCGACCTGCAGCTTGACGGCGCCCGCCGGCGCCAACGCCAGCTCGGGGCGGTACACGAGCTGCGCAAAGCCCGCCGTGGCCACGCAGTCACGGACCCCGCCGGCGCCCATGATCGTGACTTCGGTGCCTTCGCCAAACGGGCCCCAGCTCGTCGGCCCGCCGTCGTCGGTGTGCGCGTCGACCACGCCGCCGTCGCCACCCTCGAGCGAGCCCTCGACCGGATCGAGCCCGAGCACCAGCTGGCAACCGGGCACCAGGCCCACGAGCAACAGCGCGCCGCGCACGAGCCGAAGCATAGCGCGCTACAGCCGCGCCCGGCTGCGCAGGCTCACCCCGAGCCCGGCCAGCGTCAGCCCGACCCCGAGGTAGGTCCGCGGCGCCAGGTGCACCGCGTCCTCGAAGGCGGCGTCGACCACCAGCGCCACCAGCGGGAACACGAACGCCAGGGTGCCGGTGGTCATCAGACTCACCCGCGAGAGAAGCCAGAAGTAGGTCGCGAACGCGATCACCGAGCCGAACAGCGTGAGGTAGGCCAGGGCCAGGGTCGGCCCCAGCGGCGGCGGCCACAGAAGCGTCGCCGGGCCGCGCACCACCAGCGCCACCAGCAGCGCCAGCGCGGTGGTGCCGACGAACACCACGGTCGCCGCCAGCGGGTGCGCGTCGCGCGCGTGGCGCTTCATGATCGACAGGTAGATCGTCACGCACACCACCGAGCCGAGCACCAGCGCCACGCCGAGGCCCTGATCCCACGACACGTCGATGCGATCGAGGAAGATGCCGGCGACGCCGAGGAGCGACAGCCCGGCGCCGACCAGCTCGCCGCGGGCCACCCGATCCTGCCCGGTGATCGTGAGCAGCGCCGCCATGAGCAGCGGCTGCACGCCGCTGAGCACCGCGGCCAGGCCGCCGGAGATGTGGGCCTCGCCCTCGTACACCAGCGAGTAGCCGACGGCGTTGAGCACGCCGGCCAGGCCGAGCCAGGCCCAGGTCGCGCGCCCGCGCGGCCACGGCGAGACCCGCGTCGCGAACGCCCCGAGGATCACCGCCGCGATCCCGAACCGCAGCACCAGCGCCTCGAGCAGCGGATAGCCACCGGGGCCGACGCAGACCCGGATGGCGTACCAGGTGGTGCCCCAGATCAGCGCGCACGCCGCGTACGCGAGCACCAGGAAGCGCAGCGGCGTCGACACCGGCGCGCAGTGTGCGGTGGCCGGGGGCGCGCGGGCAACTCGGCGACGAGTATGGTCGGGCCATGCCCCTGCCCGCCGACGGCCTCTTGCCCCCGGTGCCCGCCGGCACCCCCGCCCTGTCCGCCGAGGCCCTCGCCGCGGGCCTGGCCGCGCTCGCGCCGGGCTGGGTCGTCGAGGGCGGCCACCTGGTGCGACGGGTGCCCACCGCCGACTTCGCCGGCGCCCTGGCGCTGGCGGTGCGGCTCGGGCTCGTCGCCGAGCGCGCCGACCACCACCCGACCCTGACCGTGCGCTGGGGCGAGCTCGCGATCGAGGTGTGGACCCACACCACCGACGGGCTCAGCCCGCTCGACCTCGAGCTGGCGCGGCGCTGCGACCCGGTGATCGGCGACGCCACGCCGCCGGCGCGCTGAGCACCCGGCCGCCGCTGTCGCGACGTCCCGCGGCGCGCGTACAATGCGCGCGGCGCGCGGGCCTCGGAGCCCGGCGCCGCCCGACGATGCGCTTCCCCGGCCGACGCAAGCACAAGCACTACTTCCCCACCCACGCCCGCGATCCGCTGTTCGCGGTGGCCGGCGTCGACGCCACCGCGCCGCGGCCGCACGTGGTCGGGGTCGATCAGACGCTGGTCGACATCGACGCGCGGGTGCCCGACGAGCTGCTCGCGCGCTACGGCCTGCCCCGCGGCGCCTCGACGGTGATCGACGCCGACCGCGCCGCGCGCCTGTACGCCGAGCTGCTCGACGGCAAGCTCATCTCCTACGAGTTCGCCGGCGGCACCGTCGGCAACACCCTGCACAACTACTCGCTGCTCGCCGACGAGGCCTCGATCCTGCTCGGGGTGATGAGCGAGGAGATCCGGCTCGGCACCTCGGGCTACCGCTACCTGTCGAACACCTCGAGCCAGGTCAACCTCGATCACCTGCAGCCGGTCGACGGTCCCATCGGCCGCTGCTTCGCGCTGGTGACGCCCGACGGCGAGCGCACCTTCGCGATCAGCGAGGGCCTGATGAACGAGCTGCGCCCCGAGCACGTGCCGGAGGCCGCGTTCGCCAACGCCGCCGCGCTGGTCATCTCGGCATACCTGATGCGGTGCCGGCCCGGCGCGCCGATGCCCGACGCCACCCTGCAGGCCATCGCCTACGCCCGCGCGCGCGGGGTGCCGGTGGTGCTCACGCTCGGCACGCACTTCGTCATCGCCGAGCGACCCGCGTACTGGCGCGACCTCATCCGCGAGCACGTCGACGTCGTCGCCATGAACGAGGACGAGGCGTGCGCGCTCACCGGCCACGCCGATCCGCTGACCGCGTGCGACGCCGCGCTCGACCTCACCGAGATGGTGCTGTGCACCGCCGGCGCCACCGGCCTCTACCTCGCCGGCTACACCGACGACGAGGTCAAGCGCGAGACCCGCTACCCGCTGTTGCCCGGCGCCATCCCCGAGTTCAACCGCTACGAGTTCAGCCGGCCGATGCGGGCTGCCGCGTGCGCCCGGCCGCTCAAGGTGTTCGCCCACATCGCGCCGTACCTGGGCGGCCCCGAGCGCATCACCAGCACCAACGGCGCCGGCGACGCCGCCCTCGCCGCGCTCTTGCACGACATGAGCGCCAACGTCTACCACCGGGCCCGGGTGCCGACCTCGGCCAAGCACGTGCGCGAGTTCCTGACCTACTCGTCGATGAGCCAGGTGTGCCGCTACGCCAACCGGGTGAGCTACGAGGTCCTGGCCCAGGCCTCGCCGCGGTTGACCCGCGGCCTGCCCGAGCGCGAGGACGGCCTCGACGACGAGGCCTACTGGGCGCGGTGACCGTCGGCGGCGACCGGCGGCGCGCGGCGCCGGCCTGGACCGGTGGCCGCCGCCTCGGCGCGGTCACCACGTGGGGCTCGAACGCTGGCGTGCTGGTCCCGTGCGCCGCCGGCGGCGGCTACTGCGAGTCGTTGGAGGCGCCGGGCGTGGGCTCCGGCAGCTCCATCGGCGGCAGGTCGTCGGTGAGCGAGGGCTGGGGCTCGCCGATCTCGGGGCCGACCTGCCCCGACGCGGCCCGGGCCTCGGCCCGCGCCTTGCGCTCGTTGCGGCGCTCGAGGCGATCGCGCACGCGATCTTTCTGGCCCATCTCGCGCTGGCGCTTGGCCATCGTGGCCTTGAAGTTCGTCGCCATTACTACCTCCGACTCCAGTTAAGACCCGGTACCAGACCACGCCGAGCCACGTGGCGCAACCCGCGCTCAGCGCTCGAAGCGGAAGCGCCACGCCCCGAAGAGCGCGAACAGCGTCGTGAAGGCCGCGAGGCCGCCCAGCTGCGGCGCGATCTCCACGATCCCTGTGCCCTGGCGCACGAGCACGGCGTAGTAGCCATCGAGGGCCCAGCCGTGGGGCACCGCGAGGCCGAGCTGCTGCATCAGCGGCGGCATCACCAGGCGCGGCAGCATGCAGCCGCCGAGCAGGCCCATCACCAGCAGCACCACCGAGCCAACCCCACCGAGCTGCTTCTCGCTGCCGCCCAGCGACGCGAAGGCCAGGCCGAGGGCGACCGCGCACGCGACCACCAACACCGACAGCGCCACCAGCGCCAGCGGGCTGCCGGCCACCCGCATGCCGAAGGCGAGCGCGCCGAGGCCGAACAGGAACCCGAGCTGGCCCAGGCCGATGACGAAGAACGGCACCAGCTTGGCGAGCAGCAGCGTGCGCCGCCGCACCGGCGCCGCCAGCGAGCGCCGCCACGCGCCGCTGCGCCGCTCCTCGGCGAACGCCATCGCCACCGACAGCGCGATGAAGAAGCCAAACAGGACCGCGTTGCCGGGCACGGTGACCTGGAACGAGGTGATGTCGTCGAGGGGCCGCGAGAGGCCCGGCGGCGTGCGCGCCTCGACCACCGCCAGCTCGGCGCCGGGCGGCGCGCCCAGGAGCGCGCGCCCGACCAGCGCGGTGAGCGCGCCTTGCAGCGGCGCCCGCACCGCCAGCGGCTGACCGAGATCGATCGCGAGCTCGACCGGGTGGGCGCCCGGGGCGAAGTCCGGCGGCACGATGAGGCCGGCGACGGCGTCTTCGGCGGCGACCTGCGCGCGGACCGCGGCGGCGTCGGCCGCCGGCACCGCGCGAAAGCCTGGCGCGTCGTCGAGGGCGGTCACGACCGCCGCGCCGCGCGGATCGCCGGGCGCCGCCCACACCGCCACCGGGCGCCGCGCGTCGCCATCGGGCCCGAACTTGAACATCGAGCCGAACACCACGATGAACACGATCGGCAGCGCGAACAGGCTGATCACCGTGCCGCGATCGCGGGCCAACAGCGCCAGCTCCTTGCCGAGGGCGGCGCCGATCACGCGGCACCGTCGCGCAGGCGGTGGCCGGTGAGCGCGAGGAACACCGCCTCGAGATCGCCGCCGTGGGTCGACAGCGCGCGCAGGGTGGCGCCCGGGGTGGCGGCGACGGTGGCCTCGACCGCGGCCACCACCGGCGCCAGCGCGCCGCGCGGTCGCACCCGCAGGCCGGCGCCGTCGACGGTGACCTCGGCCAGCTCGCGCAGCGCCGCGGCGCAGGCGGCCGCCGCCGTGGCGTCGGACAGCTCGATCTCGACCGCGCCGCTGGCGTGGGCGGCGACCAGCTCGTCGACGGTACCGCGGGCGACGATCGTGCCCTCGTCCATGATCGCGATGCGCCCGCACAGCGCGGCGACCTCCTCCATGTAGTGCGACGTGTACACGACCGCCATGCCGTCGTCGCGCAGCGCGGCGACGGTGGCCAGGAGGTGGGCCCGGCTCTGCGGGTCGACGCCGACGGTGGGCTCGTCGAGGATCACCACCGTCGGGCGGTGCAACAGGCCGATCACCAGGTTGAGCCGACGCTTCATCCCGCCGGAGAACCGCTGCACCGGCTCGCGGGCGCGATCGGCGAGCCCGGCCGCCTCGAGGGCCCAGGCGCAGCGGGCGTCGAGGTCGGCGCCGCGCAGGCCGTAGAGGCGTCCGAAGTAGCGCAGGTTCTGCCGCGCCGACAGCTCCTCGTAGAGCGCCAGCTCCTGCGGCACCAGGCCGAGGGCGGCGCGGGCGGCGCCCGGCGCGCGCGCCAGATCGTGGCCAGCGATCTCGACGTGGCCGGCGTCGGCGGTGACCACGCCGGCGATCATCGAGATCGTCGTGGTCTTGCCGGCGCCGTTGGGGCCGAGCAGCCCGACGATCTCGCCGGCGGCGACCTCGAACGAGGCCTCGGCGACGGCGATGCGAGCGCCGTAGCGCTTGGCCAGGCCGTGGGCGACCAGCGCGGTGGTCACGGCGTCAACACCACCTTGCCGAACGCCTCGCGCGCCTCGAGCATCCGATGGGCGTCGGCGGCCTGGGCCAGCGGCAGCACCGCATGCACCACCGGCTGCAGGCGCCCGGCCTCGACGTGGGCCAGGACCGCGAGCAGATCCGCCTTGCCGCCCATGGTCGAGCCGAGCACCTCGACCTGGCGGAAGAAGATCTGGCGCAGATCGATCGCGGGGTGAAAGCCGGCGGTGGCGCCGCAGGTCACGACCCGGCCGCCGCTGCGGGTCGCCTTGATGCTACCGACGAAGACCTCGCCGCCGACGTGCTCGATGACCGCGTCGACGCCGCGCTTGCCGGTGAGCGCCCGGGCCTGGCCGACCCAGTCCTCGGTGGTGTAGTCGAGGGTGACGTCGGCGCCGAGCTCGCGGGCGCGGGCCAGCTTGGCCGCGGTGCTCGCGGTCGCGATGACGGTGGCGCCGTGCAGCTTGGCGATCTGGATGGCGGCGGTGCCGATGCCGGAGCCGGCGCCGTGCACCAGCACGACCTCGCCGGGCTGGACCCGCGCCTTGTGCACCACCATCTGCCAGGCGGTGAGCATCGGCAGGATCACCGAGGCCGCCTCGGGGAACTCCAGCCGCGTCGGGTACGGCGCCAGGTTGGCCCGCGGCACCACCAGGTACTCGCCGTAGCCGCCGCCGATGTGCTCGCCGAGGATCCGGTAGAAGCGGCACAGGTTGTCGTGGCCGCCGAGGCAGGCCGCGCACGTCCCGCACGAGCGGCCCGGTTGCACCACCACCTTGGTCCCCGGGGGCGGCGTCGGCTCGACGCTCGGGCCGGCGAGGTCGACGGTGCCGACCACGTCGGCGCCGAGCAGGTGCGGGAACTCGACCCGAAACGCCGGGCCGCCGCGACGCACCCACAGATCGAAGTGGTTGAGCGCGACCGCGGCGACCTTGATCCGGACCTCGCCCGGGCCCGGCTGCGGCATCGGCAGCCGCTCGAGCTGGAGCACCTCGGGGCCGCCGTGCGCGCGCAGCACCATCGCCTGCATCGTGTCGCCGCTCATGGCCGCGACGGTACCACCCGCGCCGGCGTGGTCACGTGGTGGCCGGCCGCCGGCGCAGCCCGACGACGAGCAGCGCCATGCCACCGACGAGGCTGAGCGCCGAGCCGGCCAGGATGCCGGCCTTGGCGGCGGCCAGGCTGCCTGGATCGATCGACAGCGAGGCGATGAAGATCGCCATCGTGAAGCCGATGCCGCACAGCCACGCCGCGCCGATGAGCGCCATCCACGAGGTGCCCTCGGGCAGACGGCCGACGCCGAGGGCGACCGCGAGGGCGACGCCGCCGGCGATGCCCACCGGCTTGCCGACCGCGAGCCCGACGGTGACCGCGACCGCGATCGGGTCGGCCAGCGCGCTCGCGCTCAGGATCACGCCGGCGTTGACCAGGGCGAAGATCGGCATGATCGCGAAGGCCACCCACGGGTGCAGCGCGTGCTCGAGGCGCTCGAGCGGTGACACCGCCTCGGTCGCGGTGAGCGCGAGGGCCTGGGCGGTCTCGCGATCGGCGGCGTCGCCCCCGTCCGGGTCCTCGCCCTCGACCGCCGGCGCCGCGGTCTCGCCGTCGGCGGCGTTGCGTCGCAGCGTCGCCAGCGCCTGCTCGACGCCGGCGCGCAGGCGCGTACGGGTCAAGAGCGGCTGCGCCGGCGTCATCAGGCCGAGCACGACCCCGGCCACGGTGGGGTGGATGCCCGCCTTGAGGGTGCAGAGCCAGACCACCGCGCCGACGAGCACGTAGGCCCCGACGCTGCGCACCCCGAGGCGCTGGAGGCCGACGATGGCGACCAGGCCGACGCCGGCGCCGGCGAGGAACCCGAGGTCGAGCGAGCCGGTGAACACCAGCGCGATGATCACCACCGCGAGCAGGTCGTCGATGATGGCCAGCGACAGGACGAAGATCTTGAGCGCGGGCGGGACCCGCGAGCCGAGGACGGCCAGGCAGCCGACCACGAACGCGATGTCGGTCGCCATCGGCACCGCCCAGCCGGCACGGCCCGGCAGGTCGGGCTGGAGCAGCAGGTAGAGGCCGACCGGCACCGCGGCGCCGGCGACCGCGGCGATCGCCGGCAAGACGATGTTGCGCCGATCGCGCAGCTCGCCCCACACCAGCTCGCGCTTGATCTCGAGGCCGATGACGAAGAAGAAGATCGCCATCAGGCCGTCGTTGACCCAGTACCAGAGCGGGTACGACAGCGAGGCACCGTCGACGCCGATGGTCAGCGTGCGGTTCCACAGGGCCGCGACCTCGTCGCCCCAGCCCGAGTTGGCGAGGCCCAGCGCGAGCAACGTGGCGGCCAGGAGCACCAGGCCGCCCGCGGCCTCGAGGTGCATGAAGCGGACGAGCGGCGCGGTCAGCCGCGTGACGGGGCGTGGTGGCAGGGCCATGAGTTCCTCCGGCGTCAGGGTGGCGTCGAGGTCGACCTCCCTCGAGACGGCGTCGATCGAGGTAGCACGCCACCGGACGCCGACAACCGCCGTCCCGCCGTTTCGCACCGCCGTCGTCGGCGAGGCGCGCGCGGGCCACGGCTGCCCCCCCCCCCGGGCGCGGGCTTGCTACACCTGCCGCATGCGGATCGAGCCCGTGCCGTGCCTGCGCGACAACTACGCGTACCTGATCATCGCCGACGACGGGCAGGCTGCGGTCGTCGACCCCGGCTGTGCCGCTCCGATCCAGGCCGCGGTCGCCGCCGCAGGCGCCCGCCTGGTCGCGGCCTGGTGCACCCACCACCACCCCGACCACACCGGCGGGGTCGCCGCGCTGCGCGCCGCCGTGCCCGCGCTGGAGGTGGTCGCGCACGGCGTCGACGCCGAGCGGTTCGCCGGCGTCACCCGTCGGGTCGCCGACGGCGACACCGTCGAGCTCGGCGCGCTGCGCGCCTCGATCGTGTTCAACCCCGGCCACACCCTCGGCGCCGTCACGTTCGTCGTCGGCGACGCCGCGTTCACCGGCGACACCCTGTTCGGCGCCGGCTGCGGCCGGCTGTTCGAGGGCACCGCGCCGCAGTTCCACGCCTCGCTGATGCGGCTGGCGGCGCTGCCCGCCCACACCCGGGTGTTCTTCGGCCACGAGTACACCGCCGCCAACCTCGCGTTCGCGACCGCGGTCGAGCCGGCCAACGTCGAGCTGATGGCGCGGCGGGCGTCGACGCCCGCGACCTCGACGCCGTCGACGATCGCCACCGAGCGCGCGACCAACCCGTTCCTGCGCGCGGCCGAGCCGGCGGTCATCGCCGCCGCCCAGGCCCAGGATCCGAGCTGCGACGGCAGCCCGGCGGCGGTGTTCGCGACCCTGCGGCGCTGGAAGGACGGCTTTCGCGCCTGAGCTGCGCGTATGCTCGCGGTCAGGTTGCCATGCCCTACCGCGCCACCGACGACGACCCACCAGCGAGACGACGACCTCGAAGCGCGGCCCGGGCGCGCCGCCTGCTCGGGGCCGGCCGCGCCGCCGGGCGGCCGCGCGCGCGCGGCGCCGGTCGCCGCGAGCAGCGCCGGCGGTCGCCGTGCCGACGCCCAGCGCGAGCGCGCGCTACCGGGCGATGCACGCCGACGCCCTGGTCGGCCGCAACGTCATGACCACGCTGCTTGGCCTGGCGCTGCTCGGGGTCGGCGCGATCGCCACCTTCATCGCCTGGAGCGACGGTGGGCTGGCGCTGCGCCTCGCGATCGGCGTGGTGGTGGCCGGGCTCCTGCTGGCGATCCGCGGCTTCACCGCCGGCTGGCACCACGAGCCGCTCGACGCGCTGGCCCAGGCCATGGCCGACCAGCCCTTCGAGGTGACGGGTCTCGTCGACGCGCTCGGCCACGACGAGCCCATCCGCGTGCTGGCGGCGAGGATCCAGTTCCGCGCCGGCGAGGCCGCGCCGGCCGCGGTGGTGGCCGACCTCCTCGCCGCGCACGACCCCGACGTGGGCCTGCGCGCGCCGGGGCACGACGAGGCACGCGCCGCGCGCCTCACGGTCGTCGCCGAAGATGGCGCGATCGTCGTCGAGCGTCGGCTGCCGGTCGACGCGCCGAGCAGCGAGCACCCGCCGACCGAGCGCCCGTGGGCCGACCTCCAGGCCGACGTCGCCGAGCCGGCGCGCTGGCTGCGCGAGCTGGTGACCGTGCTCCTCCCGCCGCTGCACGCGCTGCACGCCATCGAGACGGTCGGCCTCGCCGCCCGTTGAGACCGGCGCGGCCCGCGCCTAGCCGCCGCCGTCGCGCAGCGCCTTGGCCGCGGCGAAGTCGGCCGCCGCCTGCGAGTGGGTCCGCTGCAGCTGCTGGGTCAGCAGGGCGTCGCCGTCGACGAGGAGCCGGGTCTCGTGGTCGCGCACGGTGACGCTCAGCAGCTCCTGGCCGCCGTCGTCGACCCAGGCGCAGGTGCCCGGGCTCGCCTCGTACCTGCCGTCGCCGAACGCCGCCGCCTTCCACTGGGTGCAGGTGCCGTTCGCATCCAGGGTGACGACCACGTTGGAGACGCACGCCACCGCCTCCTTGCCGCGCCGGGTGCCGGCGTCGCCGAGGCCGGTCAGGAGCGCGCCATCCTTGAGCGTGTAGTGAGAGGTCGTCGACGAGCGCGAGCCGTCGGCGCCGACCTCGACGAACCGGGCCTCGCACGGACTGGTGATGTCGAGCGTCATCGCCTTCTCGGTCTTGCCGTCCCACACCGTCACCTGATCGCCGCGCACGTCGATGGCGCGCTTACTGCCCAGCGACGAGCCGGGCGTCACGTGCGCGCCCTGCCAGGCCGCGCGCCGGGCCGCCATGTCCCACGCCGCGAACGGTCCGTCGGCGGTGGGCTTGATCGCGGTCGACCCCGATCCCGCCGGCGCTGGCTCGACCTTGGTCGCCGACGACGCCGATTCGCTCTTGCCGCACCCGGCGATCGCCGCCACCGCCACCAGCGCCGCGCACACCTCTTGACCTGCTCGCATCGAGACCTCCCGGGCGCGCCCGTCGCGCCGAGCCGATGACAGCGCGGCGTGGCGGTCGGGGGCAAGCCGCGACCGACGCTCATTCGCCGCCCTCGGCGCGCCGCGCCGCCGGCTGGCCCCGCGCCGCCACCGCGCGCATGCTGCCGCCATGCGCATGCTCCTCCTCCCGCTGGCCATCGCCGCCGCGTTGCCGTACCTGCTCACCACGATCGCCAAGGCCGGCGCGTTCTCCCTCGAGGACAACCGCCGGACCCGCGACTGGGCGACGGGGCTCGACGGCTGGCGCAAGCGCGCCTACTGGGCCCAGCTCAACAGCTTCGAGGGCTACCCGATCTTCGCCGCGAGCCTCATCGCCGCGCTGGCGACCGTGCCCACCAGCGCCGCCGCCGCCGCCCTGGCCTGGGGCTACGTCGGCAGCCGGCTGGCCTACGCGGCCTGCTACCTCGCCGACGCCGCCTCGCTGCGGTCCCTGGTGTGGATGGCCGGGCTCGGGTGCTGCGCCGGGCTGTTCGGGCTCGCCATCGTCGGCTAGCCGGGCCGGCCCCGGCATATAGTCGGCTCGCGTGTCGAGCCCACCGCTACCCGCCCGGATCGGCAAGTACGAGGTGCTCGATCGCATCGCCGTGGGCGGCATGGCCGAGCTGCTCAAGGCGCGCATCGTCGGCGACGGCGGCTTCGAGAAGCTGGTCGCGATCAAGAAGATCCTGCCGCACCTCTCGGGCGACGCCAGCTACGTCGAGATGTTCCTCGACGAGGCCCGCCTGACCGCGCGCCTCGATCACCCCAACATCGTCCAGGTCTTCGAGCTCGGCACCGACGCCGACACGCCGTACATCGCGATGCAGTACGTCGACGGCCTCGACGTGCTCGGGCTCCTGCGCGAGTGCGCGCGCACCCAGATCCGGCTGCCGCCGCACCTCGCCGGCTTCATCGCCCGCCAGATCCTCGACGCCCTCGACTTCGCGCACCACGCCCACGACAGCAGCGGCCGGCCGCTGCGGGTGGTCCACCGCGACATCTCGCCGGGCAACGTGCTGGTGTCGTGGCGCGGCGACGTCAAGCTCACCGACTTCGGCATCGCCCGGGCCATCGAGCGCCGCCACCGCACCGAGGCCGGCATGCTCAAGGGCAAGTACGGCTACATGTCGCCGGAGCAGGTCATGGGCACCGACCTCGACGCCCGCTCCGACATCTTCTCGATGGGCGTCGTGCTCGCCGAGATGGTGATGGCGCGCCGGCTGTTCACCGCGCCGCGCGAGCTCGACGCGCTGCTGATGGTGCGCGACGCCCGGCTCGATCGCCTGCACGCCCACGCCGCCGACTTTCCGCTGCCGCTGCGCGTGATCCTGGTGCGCGCGCTGCAGCGCCGGCCCGACGATCGCTGGCTGTACGCGCGCGACTTCCGCGACGCCCTCGACGAGTGGCTCGGCACGCACGCGCGGCTCGGCACCCAGGAGCTGGCGACCTTCCTCGGCGAGGTGCTCGACGCCCCGACCTCGCCCGACGCGCCCGAGGACGACGGCCCCGTCGACGCGCCCGCGGCGGCGACCTCCGCGAGCTCGACCTCGGGCCTGCGCTCCGCGCGGCGCGCGTTCGTCACCGGCGATGGCTTCGCGGCGCCGTCGCCGATCACCCAGGAGGTCACCGGCAGCGCGATCCTCGTCGAGGACAGCGACCTCGCCGGCGAGGCCTCGGCGCCGCACCGGGCGCCGACGGAGACCGGCGAGCTGACCGCCACGCCGCTGGTCGGGCTCATCCACCGGCTGGCCCGGGCGGAGTCGACCGGGCTGCTCATCGTCAACCGCGGCGACGGCGTGCTCAAGGAGGCCTACTTCGAGCTCGGCCACCCGCAGTACGTCAACTCCACCGATCCCGGCGAGCGCCTCGGCCAGTTCCTGGTCGCCGAGGGCGCGCTCGACGAGCCCGCGCTGGCCCGGGCGGTGGCGGCGGCGCCGCAGTACGAGGGCCGGCTGACCGACGCCGTGGTCGGGCTCGGCCTGCTCACCCCGCTCGAGGTGTACCGGCTCCTGGCCAAGCAGGTCGGGCTCAAGCTCATCGACGCCTGCGGCTGGCGCAGCGGCACCTACGCGTGGATCCCCGGCGAGCCCAACCCGTGGCGCACCCGGCCGCTGCGCCTCGACGCGTACCGGATCATCGGCGCCGGCGCGACCCAGATCGACATGGTGCCGGCCGATCGCTGGGCGGCGGCGCACGCCAGCGAGGCGCTGCAGCGAGCCGCGGTGCCCGACGCCGAGCTCGATCGGTTCGGCCTCGGCGAGGCGCTGCGCCGGGTGCACGCGATGCTCGACGGCAAGACCCCGCTGGCCGAGCTGCTGGCGCGGCCGCGCTCGATCGACGCGCGCGCCAACCTGCTCCGGCTGGCGTTCTTGCTCGCCCACACCGGCCTGGCCAAGCTGGCGCCGCCGACGGCGAGCTGAGCCCGCGGCGCTACGCGCGCCGCCGGCGGGTGGCTACTCGCCCCACCAGAAGGTCGCGTTGATCGACGTGGTGTAGGTGCCCACGTGCAGGGCGTCGAAGCCGTCGGTGAACGAGGCGCCGAGGCCCACGCCGAGGCCGAGCGTGAACTGCGGCAGCACCGTGAAGTCGATGCCGAAGGCGCCGCCGAGGGTCATCGAGATGGTGTCGCCGGCGGCGTCGAGGCTGCCGATGTCGAGGCCGGCGTACGGCTCGATGAACGGGCGGACCCGGCCGTGCTGCAGGCGGTACATGCGGTAGCCGCCGCGGACGCCGAGCCCGATGATGGTGTCGGCGCCGTCGCCGATCTTGTCGATGCGGAAGCTGGCGCCGAGGTGGAGCCAGTTCTCGCCGGAGAGGCGCTTGAGCAGGTTGAGGTAGGCGCCGTCGCCGCCGGTGGGCCAGGTGGTGCCCAGGCCCCACATCGCCTCGCCGTCCGCCGCCATCGCCTCGGCGGCCGGCGCGTCGGCCGCCGGCGCCTCGTAGGAGGTGGTGGCGCTGACCTCGGCGCTCGCGGTGCCGTCGCCGAAGAGGTCGTCGTCGGCGAGCGCGGTGGTCGACAGCGAGGTGAGGGTGACGGCCACCAGGGACGCGAGGCGAGTTCGGTTGGTCATGCCCCGGAGATACGACGAGCGACCCTCGCCGCGCAATTTCTCGGGGGCGTCGCGCGCACGGCCGAGATCGGCGTCACGGCGGCGGCGGGATGCTCGGTCCCGGCCGGCCGCGCTCGCCGCTGACCTGGCGCTCGATCATCGCCAGCCGCTGCATCAGCTCGCCGTGGCTGCGCAGCAGCTTGTCGATCGACACCTCGTTCTTGAGGTTGACCTGGTAGTCGTTCATCGCGATCGCCTTGTCTTTGTCGGCCTGGCGGTTCTGGCTCATCATGATGAACGGCGCCTGCAGGGCCGCCACCGTCGACAAGAACAGGTTGAGGAACATGAACGGCAGCGGATCGAACGCCCACGAGCCGGTCAGCGAGTTCCACAGCATCCACACCGCCATGAACCCGGCGAACACGAAGATGAACGGCCACGAGCCGCCGAAGCTCGCGACCTGATCGGCCACCCGATCGCCGATCGAGAGCTGCTCGTCGACCTCGTCGATGACGTTCTTCGAGACGGTGCGGGTCATCAGCTCGTTGGTCGCGCGCATGCGCTCGCCGAGCTCGTGCATGATCGCCAGCGCGGCGTCGGGCCGGCGCTTGACGAAGTCGACGAAGTCGTCGCGCTCGAGCGCCACCAGGCGGCTGGCCTTGGTGGTGGTGACCCGGGCCGAGCGCGGCGCGCCGTCGAGCAGCGACAGCTCGCCGAAGTACTGGCCGTGGTGCAGGGTCGCCAGGGTCACCCGTTGCTTGGCCGGGCCGGTCTGGATGTCGACCTCGCCGGACTCGACGATGTACATCGCGTCGCCTTCGTCGCCTTGGTCGAAGACCTCGGCGCCGGCCGCGAAGTCCTCCTCGCGGAGCTTGGCGGCGAGGGCCTCGGCATCGTCGTCGTCCATCGACTCGAACAGGGGGATGCTGCGGAGCAGCGACACGCGATTCATGCCGGCACCATACGCCCGGGCTCCGACGGTCATCGGCCGCCGCGAGATCTCACCTGCCCGCGTCGGGTCCTGGCCCGCCGCCGCTCAGCGCGGCGGCACGAACAGCCGGACCTCGACCCGCCGGTTGCGCGCGAGCTCGCGCGGGGTGGCGCCGGGCGCCCGCGGCTCGGCCAGGCCGTGGCCCTCGACGTCGAGGCGGCCGGTCGGCACCCCGAGGCGCAAGAGCGCCCGCTGCACCGCGCGCGCGCGCTCCACCGACAGCAACGTGGCGACCGGCTCGGGGTCGAGGGCCTCGCCCTCGTCGTCGAACTCGACCGGGATGTCGCCGAGCGCGGCGTGGCCGATCAGCACCAGCTTGAGCGACGGCTGCGCGGTGAGCATCGCCACCAGCTTGCCGAGGGCGGCGGTGGCTCCCTCGGGCAGCTCCGACTCGCCGGCGGCGAACGACAGCCCGGCGATGGGGCCGAGCAGCGCCTCGACCTCGGCCGGCACCACGTCGGGGCAGCCGTCCTCGTCCTCGAAGCCGTTGATGCTCTCGGGCACGCTGGCGCAGGCGTCGACCACGTCGAGCACGCGATCGAGATCGTTGTCGATGTCGGGGCAGCCGTCGTCGTCCTCGAACTCGTCGCGATCCTCGGCCCGGGTCGGGCACTCGTCGCGCTCGTCGGGGATGCCGTCGCCATCGGCGTCGGCCACCGGCGGCGGCGCGCTCGGACCGCGCGCGACCTTGGGGCCCCCCAGCGGCATCACCACGCCGAAGCCGAACTCGCCCTCGATCGCCACCGGCGGATCGACGCCGGCCTCGACCGCGATGCGGGCGTCGAACCGGAGGCTGACCCGGCTGCGGAACGCGAACAGCAGCCCGCCGCCGACGTAGCCGTGGCCCTGGATCGAGGTGGCGTAGACGTCGCTGGCGCTCGACAGGGCGATGCTGGCGCCACCGCCGACGACCACGAAGGGGGCCAGGCGCTCGCCCGGCCGCAGCTCGAGGCGCAGGTGCGCCCGCGGCGCGGTCCACAGGACGGTGCCGCCGAAGCGCGCGATCGTGGTGACCGACAGCGGCAGCTCGACCTCGGGGACCAGGTACCGGCTCACCCGCGGGATCGGGAACGCCAGCCGCGCGCCGAGCTCGACGCCGTTCTTGAGCTCGGTGTCGATCGGCGCGCCGTCGACGAAGCCGAGCCGCGCGTTGTCGGAGAAGAAGCGCGCGCCGAGCCAGCCGCCGGCTTGCAGCTCGGCCGCCGCCGGCGCCGGCCGGGCCACGGCGACCACCGCGAGGGCCAGGGCGCCCGCCCACGGCCGCCCGCGCGGTGCGAGCCGTCGGAGCCCCAGGCGAACGCGGTGCGACATCGCCGACACTATAGATCGCGGCGCCGGCGCGCGCGCGGGCCGGTCACGCCGCCGGCGGCAGGCGCAGCGTGAAGGCGGCGCCGCCGCCCGGCGCCGGGCGGTGGCCCAGCTCGCCGCCCATGGCCCGGGCCAGCGCGCGCGACAGCGACAGGCCCAGGCCGAGCCCGGAGGGCGCGTCGGCGTCGCCACCCCGGGAGAACGGCCGGAACAAGCGGCGCGCCGCCACCGGCGGCACCCCGGGGCCGTGGTCGCGCACCTCGACGGTGGGCCCGGCGGCGGTCGCGACCACCGTCACCACCACGCGGCGGTCGGCGCCGGCACGGCCGTACTTCTCGGCGTTGTCGACCAGGTTGGCCACCACGCGATCGACGGCGTCCTCGTCGAAGCGCGCCGGCACCGGCGCCGGCGCCACCAGCGCGAGCTCGGCCCCGGTCCGGGCCAGCGCCGGCCGCAGGCGCTCGACGGTGGCGCGCACCGCCGCCGCCAGATCGCCGTCGCGCGGGCGCACCGACAGGTTGCCACGCTCGAGCTGCGAGAAGCCGAGCACGTTGGCGACCACGCGGCCGAGGCGAGCGGCATCCTCGGCGATGCGGCCGGCGTAGGTCGCCGCCTTGCCCGGATCGCCGAGGCCACCGGCGAGCATGTCGCCGTAGAGCTGCAACCCGGCCAGCGGCGTGCGCAGCTCGTGCGCGGCGGCGGCGGCGAACTGGGCCCGGGTCCGCGCCAAGCGCTCGGCGCGGGCGACCAGCACCACCACCAGCGCGCCGCACAGCGCGGCGAGCACCGCGATCGGCACGAACCGCCGCGCGAACGCCGGGCGCAGCGCCGCCACCGTCGGCGCGATCCGCGCGAGGTACGCGTCCTCCTCGATCGGGACCACCCACGGCAGGTCGCGCAGCGGCAGCTCGATCACCGGCTCGCCCGGCGGCACCTCGGCGCGGGCCACCAGCGTCGACGGGTGATCGACGCGCTCGTCCTCGGCGCCGCCAGCGTCGGCGAGCGCGGCGCGGAGCTCGGCGAGATCGACCATGAAGCCCTGGACCAGGGTGGCGTCGGGCAGCTCGACCCGGCGCAGCGCGACGGCGTCCGCCGCGCCGTCGGCGTCGGTGAGGGTCGCCCACGACAGCGGCGGCACCGTGATGGTGATGGTGGTGGTGGTGGCGGTGGTCGTGCGCAGGGCGGTGCGCTCGGTGGTGCGGGCGGTGTGCGCCACCGGCGCGGCGGCGGGCGGGCGCGGCGGCACCACCTGGGACCGCTGGGCGCCACGGGTCTGCTGGTAGACCTCGTTGGGCGCGATGTTCTGCGCGTACTGCGCCGGCGACAGCTCAATGGTCTGGGCGCTGGTGGCCGGCGGCCGCGTGCGGATCCGCACCGGCTCGGTCGACGCGACCTGGGTGGCGTCGACGTCGGCGACGCTCATCGCCGGCGGCGCCAGCGCGAGCAGCGCCGGCGCCCGCACGCCCAGGCGGGCACGCAGCGCCAGGTCGACGTCGCGCCGGTCGGCGGCGACCAGCTCGGGCACGTCGTCGTTGAGCGTCGGCATCGACACCCGGGGCTGGCCGCCGGCGGCGCTGGTGGCGAGCTGAAAGTGGCCCAGGATCTGGGGATCGTCGGGCCCCGCGGCGAGCGGCGAGGGCACCACCGCCTCGTCGCTGCCGCGCGGATCGTGGAACAGGTTCTGGTAGTGAAAGTACGGGCGCGCCGACTCGGCGTGGCGCAGCGCCTCGAGCCGCGCCGCGGCGAGATCGGCGACGGCGCGGGCGTGGCTGCGAGCGGCGACGCGCGCCTCGGCCTCGAGGGTGGTGCGCTCCTGCTCGACGGCGGCCCAGCCCGACAGCCCCCAGCCGAGCAGCGCGGCGGCCAGCGCGCCGAGCACCAGCACCGCGGCGACCAGCGTCCTCATGGAACGCCGCCGCCCCAGGCGTAGCCGGCGCCCTTGACCGACACGATCAAGGTCGGCGCCTGCGGCGCGCGCTCGATCTTCTTGCGCAGCACCGCGATCGCCATGTCGACCGCCCGAGTCTGCAGATCGCCGCGCTGGCCGAACACCTGCTCGAGCAGCTCGGCCCGGCTCACCACCTTGCCGGCGCGCGCGTGCAGCAGGCGGATCATCCCGACCTCGCGCGGGGTCAGCGCGGTGACGGCGCCGTCGCGCTCGACGGTGAGGCGCGCGAAGTCGAAGCGCGCGTCGTCGACCTCGAGGGCCTCGACCGAGGTCGCCGGCGAGCGCCGGCCCAACGCCCGCACCCGGGCGAGCAGCTCGCGGGCCGAGAACGGCTTGGTCACGTAGTCGTCGGCGCCCTCGCCGAGCCCCCGGACCTTGTCGTCCTCGGCGCCGCGCGCGGTGAGCATCAGGATCGGCATCGCCGGCCGGGCCGCGCGCAGCCGCCGGCACACCTCGACGCCGTCGAGGCGCGGCAGCATCAGGTCGAGCAGCACCAGGTCGAACGGCTCGGCCAGCCCGCGCTCGAGCCCGAGCACGCCATCGGCGGCCGCCACCACGTCGTGGCCGTCGCCGACGAGCAAGTCGGTCAGCCCCTCGCGCAGGGCGGCCTCATCCTCGACCACCAGGACGCGCACGCCCCCAGCATGCCACCGCCGGCACCCGGCGGTGTAAGGCCGGCGTAAGGGGCTCGCGGTGCCCCCCCCGGGGCCCCCGCGTGGCGCGGTCGGCCTCAGTCCAGCGGCGCCTCGATGCACGAGGAGATGTCGAACAGCATGAACGCCAGCACCTTCTCCTGCGGCGACAGGTCGGTGGTGGTGCAGTCGTCGGGGAACGGCGTGCCGTTGCGTGAACGGTCGCCCGACGAGACGTGGATGTCGGAGAACACCACGCGGCCGCAGCGGTTGGCCTCGTCCTGCTCGAGCGGCGTGGTGAACGAGAAGTACTGCACCGACGGCGCGCCGTTGGCGGTCACGTCCTTGTAGATCCAGCGCTGGGCCAGGCCGCCGTCGATGGCGTCGAGGGTGTGCTGGGCCGCGGTCAGGGGGATCTGGCCGGAGGTGGTCGACGCGCCGACATTGACCAGCCAGTCGGCCAGGTCGACGCCGCGGGGGAACGAGGTGTCGAGATCGGCGGTGATGTCGTTGAGGTCGGAGCGGTTGCTCCAGGTGCCGACGTCGGCGAACTGCCCCGGGCCGTGCTCGATCCAGGCGTTGTGCCAGTGCGAGGCGAACACCCGCCCGCCCAGGCCGGCGTACTCCGCCATCGCGTCGCGCGAGGCCTCGGGCTTGTCGCCGAGGTTCTGGCTGCCCTCGCACGACAGGAGCACCACGTCGTAGTTCGACAGCGACGCGGTGGCGTCCCACAGCGACGACGACGACTCGGGGAAGGTCGCGCCGCCGAGCGCGGTGTTGTAGCGGCTGGCGCCGTTGGCGCCGTCGAACAGGTTGATGCGACCGCCGCCGCCGGGGTTGGTGAACTCGCTGTCGTCGAGGCCGATCTTGCGCAGCAGGCACTCCAGCGCGTCGGCCTGCCCGGTCGACAGCGCGATGCGCGGGATGTCGCCCTCGGCCTGGGTCGCCGGCAGCCGGGTCGTGCCGGCGTCGAGCGGGGTGTCGACGCAGGCGGGCACCGACGGCACCACCACCTGCCGACGCCAGCGCCCGATCTGGATGACCAGGGGCACGTCGCCGGTGGCCGGCACGTTGGTGAGCACGAACCGACCCTCGGTGTCGGTGGTGGCCTGCACCAGCGGGTTGCCCGACGGCGCGTCGGCGCAGCGATCGCACGTGAGCGTGTCGGTGAACGCCGCGACCTCGGTGGTCGGCACGTAGACGGTGGCGTTGTACAGCGGCAGCGTGCCGTTGGGCGCGTACACCGTGCCGCTGACGGTGGTGGCCTCGCCGGCAGGACACTCGACCTGGAAGCACGCGAGCCCCTGGCACGGCGCGGCGTCCGGCACGCCGGGCATCGCGTCGGGCGTGGTGCCCTTGCTCCCGCACCCGATCGCCAGCAGGACCCCGGCGACGCTCGTCCACATCGTGCGCGACATGTCACCGATTGTGGCACGCCGGCCGCGCGGCGCGCGAACAACGTCGACGGCGGCGCCGAGGGCGGCTCACCAGGGCGCCGGGCGGTAGTCCTTGAGGAACAGGCCCCAGGCGTGCGTGCCCGTCGCCAGGCCGTCGAAGATCGGATCGACGATGCGGGCGGCGCCGTCGACGATGTCCAGCGGCGGGTGGAAGCCGTGAATGGCCTGCTTGCGGGTCGCGATCGCCAGGGGATCCTCGTCGGTGACCCAGCCGGTGTCGACCGAGTTCATGTGGATGCCGGCCTTGACGTAGTCGGCCGCCGACGTGCGCGTCATCATGTTGAGCGCGGCCTTGGCCATGTTGGTGTGCGGGTGCTTGTCGGTCTTCCAGCGCCGGTAGAACTGGCCCTCCATCGCCGACACGTTGACCACGTGGGCGTCGCGGGTCGGCACCGCGGCCAAGAGCGGCCGCAGCTTGGCGTTGAGCACGAAGGGCGCCACCGCGTTGACCAGGTGGACCTCGAGCAGCTCGGCAGTGGGCACGTCGGCGAGCGCCATGCGCCAGCTGTTGGTGTCGCGCAGGTCGACCTGCTGCAGATCGGCGTCGAGCCGCCCGGTCGGGAACAGGTGGCTGCCGCGCTCGTGGTCCTCGGCGAGCAGCGGCACCTGCGACAGGATCGCCGAGCGCCACAGGCCGGCCGGACCGGGGCTGGCGCCGACGGCGGCGAGGCCGGCGCCGCCGACGCCGAGCGCGGGCGCGCCGCCGCGGAGCTCGTCGTAGCGCGCCAGCGCCGCGCGCTCGAGCGGCGGCAGCTCGGCCACCGGCACGTGCTCGCCGGCGAGGACGTGGTCGTACCAGCCGCTCGGTCGCCGCACGGTCTGGCAGGCGTTGTTGATGATGCCGTCGAGCCGGCCCCACCCCGCCGCCAGGTGCGCGCACAGCGCCTCGACGCTCGGCGTGTGCCGCAGGTCGATGCCGTAGACGTGCAGGCGCCCGGCGAAGCTGGCGGCATCGGGCTCGCGCGCGAACCGGCGCGCGCCGTCATGCGGGAACCGGGTCGCGACGATCACCTCGGCGCCGGCGCGCAGCAGCATGATCGCGGCCTGGTAACCGATCTTCACCCGACCGCCGGTGACCAGGTACACGCGCCCGCGCAGGTCGCCCACCGGCGAGCGCTTGCCGAAGTTGAAGTCGCCGCACGGGATGCACATCTGGTCGTAGAAGTGGTGCAGCTCGTGGAACTCGGTCTTGCACACGTAGCAGAACCTCGCCGCGGCCACCTTCACCGTCGGCGCGCCGGCGCGCTCGGCCTCGGCGGCGGCCCAGGCGTCGACGACCTCGCCGGGCGCCGGCTCGTCGCGCACGGCCTCCTCCAGCGGCAGCCGCGGCATCGGCAGCGGCGTGCGAAACACCGGCTCGCGCCGCAGCGCGCGGATGCCGGTGGCGTCGAGCAGCGCGCTGTCGGCGGCGCGCTTCTGCTTGACCCGCTCGCGGATGAGGGCCTTGCCCAGCGCCTTGCGGGTGTAGCGATCCGGGCGGCTGACCGCGCCCGCGGCGGCGGCCAGGCGAACCCGCAGCGGCTCGTCGAGAGTGGCCAGGATCCGCAGGTCGGCGCCGATCTCCTCGAGCAGCGCGGCGGCGGCGGCGCACCGCGCGGCGAAGTCGTCGGGCGCGGGCGCGACCGGGCCCTCGGGCGCACCCGGGGCGGCAGCTCGGTCGTCGGCGCTCACGGCGCGCGATCTACCACGGCGGCGGCCGGCGCGGCGCACCGCGGGTCGCGCGCGGCCTCGCCCGGGGCCCGCGCGACCAGCCGGGTGCCGACGAGGCGCCAGCCCGCCCGGCACGCGACCACCCGATCGAGCGCGGCGCCGCCTTGGTCCCAGCGCGGCAGCGGCCACAGCCGCGGGGTGTCGTCGAGCGCGGCGGTCGCGAGCTGGCGGCCGTCGGGGCGCAGCCGCATGAAGTAGATCCCGCCGGCGTGGCCGGCGTCGGCGGCGAGCAAGGTGCCGGTGGCGACGTCCCACGTCCGCAGGAGCCCGTCGTCGCCGCCGCCGGCGAGCAGGCGCCCGTCGGCGAAGAACTGCAGCGAGCCGACCACCGAGTGGGCGTCGCGCATGGTCTCCCGGATCCGCCCGGTGCCGACGTCGATGAGCAGCACCTCGCCGCCGAAGGCCGACGCCGCGAGGGTGCGGCCGTCGTCGGCGTAGGCCGCCGTGATCACCTCCTCGTGCAGGCGCGCCAGGGTCAGCGGCAGCGCGGCGCCGTCGGCGAGGGCGAACCGGGCCAGGCCGCCGCTGCCGCTGCCGCGCCGGACTAGCCCGGCGAAGGTGACCTCGCGCCCATCCGGCGACAGGGCGGCGCTCAGCGTCGCGCTCTGGCCCGGATCGAACCGCTGCACGACCTCGCAGGTCTGCGCGCTCACCCGCAGCGCGTGCCGGGCCTCGCCGTAGGCCAGCACCGAGGCGCCGTCGGCGCTGGCGGTCAGGCCGATCACCGGGCCGCCGAGCTCGAGCGCGCAGCGGAGGCGCGCGCCGTCGACGTCCCACAGCCGCACCCAGCCGGCGTCGTCGCCGCTGGCCAGCGCCCGCCCGCCCTCGAGGAAGCGCACCACCGCCACCGACGCCTCGTGGCCGGCCAGGGTCGCGACGTCGGCGCCGGTCGGCGCCAGGAGCCGCACCGCGCCGTCGACGCCGCCGGTGGCGACGTGGCGACCGTCGCCGGCGACGTCGAGCCCGCGGACGCCGCCGGCGTGGAGCTGCCGACGCGCGCGCGGCGCGCCGGTGGCGGCATCCCACACGCCGACGGCGCCGTCGCGGCTGGCGGTGTACACGGTGGCGCCGTCGGGCGCGTACGCCACCCGTCGAGCCTCGCCGGCGTGACCGACGAGGGCGACGCGGTGGCGCAGCGCGCCCACCTCGAGCCAGCGCAGCTGGCCGTCGTAGGACACCACAACCAGGGTGGCGCCGTCGGCGGAGAACCCCAGCGCCGCGGTGGCGCCGGCGTAGGTGTCGTAGGTGCCGAGCAGGTCGCCGCTGGCGCCGAGGAACAGCCGCACCACGCCGCTGCCGTCGGCGGAGGCGAGCAGCTCGCCGGCCGGATCGAAGGCCACCGCCACCAGCCCCGAGCTCGGGTGCCCGGCGAAGGTCGCCAGGTGCTCGCCGTCGGTGGTCCGCCACACATCGACGTGGCCGCCGTCGGAGGCGGTGGCGATGCGGCCGGGCGCGAACGCCTGCCACGCGACCCGCGGCGCGGTCGGCACCGCGACCTCGCAGCGGGCGTCGGCGAGCGTGCACAGCCGCAGCCCACCGGCCTCGAAGCCCAGCGCGAACCGCGGCTCGTCGGGGACCAGCTCCGCCGACCACACCCCGCGCCACCGGCCCAGCTCGGCGCCGGTGGCGACGTCCCACAGCGCCGCGGTGTGGTCGTCGTCGCGGGTGAGCAGGCGGCTGCCGTCGCGCGCGAGCACGAACGTCGACAGATCGACCGGGTGTCCCCGCCAGCGCCGCGGCGCGCCGGCGCCGCGCAGCTCGATCTCGCCGCCGAAGAGGCCGTGGGCCTCGACCTCGCCGACCCGCGCGACCCGCACGATCGGCGGCGTGGTCTCCTCCGCCGGCGCGAGCGCGTGGCCGGTGGCGAGGGCGTAGCGCCCCAGCGACGGGCCCGCGCTGAGCAGGGTGGCGCCGTCGTCGACGATCGCCAGGTCGGTGATCGGCTCCGGCACCGTCAACGAGGGTCCCGCCGCGGCGGTCGTCATCGCGCGCACCGCGATCGCGCCGCCGGCCATGCCGACCACCACGCGATCGCTGCCGGCGTCGAGGCGGACGTCGACCAGCGGCGCCGGCAGCACCTCGGCGGCGCGCTCGGAGATGAGCGCGTCGACGGCGCGGCCGATGAGGAACCGCAGCGCGGCGTCGGGCGGGTCCGGCGCGCGCGCGGCCTCGGCGAGGTGGACCAGCGCCCGCGCGCGTCGTGGCCCTCGCGCGCCTGGTGATGGCCGAGCTCGCGCTGGAGCTCGATGAGGTGGGCGCTGGTGGTGGCGCGCGCGGCCTCGGCCTCGGCGCGCTCGCGCCGGGCGACGCGTGGCTGAAGGCGGTGACGCCGCGCACCCCGAGCACCGTGCGGCGACGCCCAGGGCGAGGGCCGCGACCGTCGAGATCACGACCGCGGCGGTGAAAGACGGACGAAACCGCCAGGCGCTGGCCCGTCGAGGCGGCGCGGCGACCAGCTGCCCGGTGAGGAACTGGCGCAGCCGCGGCGAACTCCGCCGCGCTCGGGTAGCGCCGGGCTCGATCGCGCGCCATCGCGGTGTCGACCTCACCGCGAGCAGCTCCGGGCGGCAGCGCCGGCGCCAGTCGCGCAGCGGCCGCGGCGGCCTCGGCGAGACGTCGGCGATCACCCGCTCTGGCGCTCGACGTCGCAGGGATCTGGCCGCCGAGGAGCTGGTGGTGGAGCATCGCGCCCAGCGCGTACACGTCGGCGCGCGTCGATGCCTCGCCGGCGGCCTGCTCCGCCATGTACACCGGCGTGCCGAGCAACGCGCGCGCCGGCGCGGGTGGCCAGCGCCGAGCCGGCGGCGCCGTCGCCGGTCGGCAAATTCGTCGGGCCGACGTCGTCGACCCGCTCGCCAGGCCCCAGCCTGATGACCGCGGTCTCGCCGAAGGCGCCGACCATCACGTTGGCCGGCTTGAGATCGCGGTGCAGGAAGCCGCGTAAGTCGGGTAGCCACCGCGTCGGCACCGCAGAGGTGCGGCAATACAGGGCCGCGCCGCCGCGGCGTGGTCGCCTGGCGACGAGCGCGTCGAGGGTGCGGCCCTTTTCGACAAGCTTCATCGCGTAGAACGGCCCGCCGTCGGGCCAGCGCCCGACCTCGTACACCGGCACAATCGCCGGCGCTGGAGGTTGGCGGTGACCAGCGCCTCGCGCCGAACCGGCGGGCATCTTCGTCGTGATCGCCCAGCATCTCCTTGATCGCGATCACCCGTCCGGTCCGGCGATCGCGCGCAGCACCTGCTTCCGAGGCCGCCGCGGCTGTGTGCTCGCCGAGGATCTCGTAGGTCGAGCGCTCGACCAGCGGCAGCGGCGCGCGAGGTCGCGGGTCGGCGGCCGGATGCGCGCGCAGGCGCGGCCGACGTCGTCGCCCGAGGCCAGCGGCGCCGCCCACGTCCGGAGGCCAGGTCGCATGGGCCTCTGATGTCGCGCGGCGTCGACTGGCGCGGCGGCGGTGCCCGCCTGGGACGCCAATTCGTCGGCGCGGCGGCAGGGGTCCGATCGTCGGCGTCGGCCATCGCCGCCGAGCGTACCCCAGCCCGCGTATCCGTGGTGGGCTGGTGGCGATGCCACCGATGGTGGAGAAACACCAGCCGCGACAGCCGCTCGATCGGCGCCGGCCTCGCCCGTCGGCGCAGGCACTCGATCTGGATGTGCGAGAGCATCGAGGGTCGGGTTGCGGCGCGCGATCGAGGTGCGGCCGGTGGTACGGCCGCGACGGGTGCGGCTGGTGCCGACCGAGCACGTCGCCCAGCGCGCCGACCGTGCGCGCGCGTGCTCGGCGGCGATGAGCTCGAAGGCGCGCTGGGCGTCGGCGTCGGCCGGCGCGCGTACTCGCCGGCGACGTCGATCCGAGCGCACCAGCGACAGCTCGCTGTTGCTCACCAGCACCCGGAAGAACCGCGAGCGTCGAGTGAAGGGCGGCGCCCTGACGCCGAGGCGTCGCGTGCGCGCCAGCGGACGCGATGGCGGTGCCGACGCCGGTGAACCAGCCGAAAATGCCGCGCCGGCTCTGGGTCCAGGAGAACACCATCGGATCGCGCGCAGGCCGTGTCGAGGGCGAGCCTGGCCTTGCGCAACGCCGGCCGTGTGCGGAGCCGAGCGGCAGGTGGCGACGTCCTCGGGATTTCGCGTCGCCGCCACCGTGTAGCGCAGACCAGGCGATCCTCGTCGGCGAGCAGCTCGCGGTGGCCTCGCGCGCGGCGTGTCGGCGGCGTCTCAAAGGCGCTCGTCGGCGGCGACGCGGTCACCGGCGGCGCGATCGGGCCTGCAGTCGCCGACAGCACCGCGGCCAGGGTCTGCTCGATGTCGCGCTCGGCGATCTCGGGGGATGAGCTTTTGGCGCAGCGCGGTCACGGTTCCCGCCCTGGCTGGTGACCCGGAACCGCCCGGGCGGATTGCCGCCGCGGCCAGCCCCGGATGGCGTCGCCTGGGCCGCCGCCCCGGCCCAGCGCGCCGCCGCGGCCGTGGAAGATGGTGAGCTGCACGCCGGCGGCGTCGGCGGCCGCGGCCAGCTCGAGCTGGGTGCGCCGCAGGCCGACCGCGGCGGCGAACACGCCGACCTGCTTGCCGGAGTCGGAGTAGCCGAGCATCACCTCGAGCTCGTCGCCGAGCCCGCCGCAGCGCCGGCTGCAGCCAGGATGTCGGTGGCGATGGCGCCGGCGCTGATCGAGATCCTCGAGCTGCCGGAGCAGTGTCGGGTTGACCTCGCCGGGCGCGAGCCTGCAGCGAGGAACATCACCTCGAGCAGATCCGACACCTCGCGGGCAGCTCACCACGTAGCGTCTGCACGGCGCGTGGTGCGGGCCGAGCTCGCGCTGGCCCGGCCGACCACCTCGAGGGCCCGAGCGCCTCGCGCGCCATCGGCGCAGAGATCGTGCGGCGTGGGCGCGCTCGGGCAACAGCGGCCGCGCCAGGACCTCGCCGAGCATCAACGCCTCGGCGGCCTCGTCGAGGTACCGCGAGGTGTTCCTGGCGCGCGACGCGCGCGCAAGCAGCTCGCCGACGACCTTGTCGCACGCCGGAGTGCTGGCGCACGTCGAGCGAGGCCAGGTGGAACCCGAACACGTCACCTGGCGCAGCGTCGCGCAGGCCCTGGTCGGCGATGGCGGCGGCGAGCCAACCGCGCAGCGTGCGATCGAGCAGCGCCAGGTCGTCACGGTAGGCCTCGGCGTCGACGTAGCCGTCCTCGGCGTGGCCTCGGTGGCGCGCAGCCGCGCCTGCATGTACCAGAGCTTCTCGCGCCAGCGGCTCGTTGGGCGTGCGCGGCTGGGCGTGCGCCGCGATCTCGGCAGCCGCGCGATCGGCGGCGAGCGCCGCCTCGAGCTCGTCGAGCGCGCCGGCGCGTGCCCGCACCCGCTGCGCCGACACCGACAGCGACCGAGCCAGACCAGGTCGCCCTCGGTAGCTCGAGCACCGCCGCTCGCTGGCGCGCGAATGCGCGTGGCCCGGGTCACCGCCGCGCACGTTGGGGTTGCCGTCGCGATCGCCGCCGACCTGCAGGTGCCCCAGCGGTGAAGGTGGCAGCCGCCAGGTGCCGCCGAGGCGCGCCTCGAGGCGATCCCTACGGAGCGGTAGATGCGCGGGGTGACGTCGAGCAGCGAAAGCGCCGGAACATGTCGAGGGCGTTGTCGCACCCGTCGGTCGGCGTCGGCCGGCGCGCGCGCGAGTCCTCGGTGGCGAGTATAGGCCAGCACCTCGGCGCCGATGCGCTCGGTGACGCGACGCTGTGCCGGCCGGTGCTCGTCGAGCAGGCCGGCGAGGCGCCTGAGGCATCGAGCGACGAGCGCCGGTGGCGCGCCTCGACGGGTGGGTGATGACCGGCATCACCAGCGCGCGCTCGAAGATGCTGTTGACGTCGTCGGCGGTGGCGCCGTCGTCGAGGATGGCGTCGAGCGCGGCGACCAGGCCGTCGGGCGGAAGCTCGCCGCGCGCGCAGGTTGCGCAGGCGCGCCGCGCCCTCGCCGACGTTCATCAGGTGGCACGACAGCGCGTAGGCGCGGGCGACGTCCTCGAGCTGATCGTCGGGCAAGGCGGCGATGCGCTCCGCGAAGGCGCGCCGGCCGCCGGGCAGCTCGCCGCGCCGCAGCGCCTCGGCCCAGGCCCCGACCTCGCGGATGCGGGCGGTGCCCTCGGCGTCGCCGAGCGTGGTCACCGCCGCCCACAGCGCGTCGTCGAGGCGAGCGAGATCGGCGTCGAGAGGGGACTGGGTCATGCCTCCCTTGTAGCCCATCGCCGGCGAGCGTCACCCCGGTGGCGCGGGTCGCCGGCGACGGCGCAGCCACGGCCACGCCAGCGCGGCCGCCGCCGCCAGCAGCGCCGCCAGCGTCACGCCCTCGCCGAGGCGGACGCCGAGCGGTCGCTCGTAGCTCACCGTGAGCCGCCCGCGCCCGACCACGATCATGCCGGGCAAGGCCTCCGCCGTCGGCACCCGGTGGCCGGCCTCGTCGCGCACCACCAGGCCCGGCAGCGCGCTCAGCTTGAGCCAGAACAGCACCGGGTGCGCCGACGGCACGTCGAGCACCAGGCGACCGTCGCCCTCGCGGCGCGCGTCGATGACCAGGTCGCGGGTCGGCACCCGGACCCCGACCACGTGCGGGCGCAGCGCCGCCAGCGCCGCCGGCGGCAGGTACACGCGCTCGCCCGGGCGACGGTTGGCGGTGCACGCTCGCACCGCGTCGTCCATCGCCGCCGCCAAGAGCGCCCGCCGGTCGGTGGTGCCGACGGTGGCGAGCTGCGCCGGCGCCAGCGGCTCGGCCACCTCGAGGCGCGGCCCGCCGACGCCGGTCGCCAGCTCGAACACGTCGTAGGTGGTGGCGCCGTCGCGCATCGCGCCCACCGGCGACAGCGACAGCGCGCCGATCGCGCCCGCGCGATCGAACTCGCGCCAGCACGCCAGCCGGGTCGGCGGCATCCGCGCCGCCGGCAACCCGCGCTGGTAGGCGATGCGCCGTACGTTGAAGGCGCGGGCGAAGCTCGCCGTCAGGCAGGCCTGCACCTCGCACGACAGGCCGTCGTAGGCGACGTGATCGAGCACCACCGACGGTGAGTGCAGGGTCGCCAGGTACGACGTCAGGAGCGTGTGATCGCGCGCGCTCTCCCAGTAGAGCCCCTTCACCGAGCGCCGCTGACCGTCGCTCTCGGCGGCGGCCAGGCTGTCGAGGCCGAGGTCGGCGGCGCGCCGGTTCTCGACGGTCCACTGCCGGCCGTAGGGCGCCGCCGGATCCGGCGCCGGCCCGAGGTCGACGTCGGTGCCGGCGAGGCGTCCCTCGCGCGGCGCCAGCCACGGCGCGCCGAGCGCCGCCGCCGGCAAGAGCGCCGCCAGCACCAGCGCGGTCCGACGCGCCCAGGTCGGCGCCGGCGCGCTGGCGACGTGCGCCGCGACCGCCAGCATGAGCAGCGTCGCCGGCGCCGCCAGCCGGTAGTAGTGGAACCTCGGCACCGTGGTGAGCAAGGTCGGCGCCACGGCGAGCAGGAGCGCGCCGATGGTGAGCGCCGCGACCAGCGCCGCCAGGGCCTGGTCCGGCGGGTCGCGATCGCCACCGCCAGGGCCGCGCGCCGCCGACGGCGACCACCAGCTGCCGCGCCCTGCCACCGCGATCGACGAGGTGGTGAGGGTGTCGCGGTACCACATCGCCGGCAGCCAGAAGGTGGCGGTGAGTCCGGCGGCCCACGCGCCCACCACCAATGGCTTGCGCCGCGCGCGGCGCCAGCATCGCGTGACGGTCACAGCGATCGCGACCAGGCCGACCACGATGTGCGCGCCGACCGCGAGCGTCAGCCACGCCACCAGCGCCTGCGCGGCGCAGGCGCCAGCAGCTCGGCGAGCAGGAGCAAGAGGCCGATGCCGGCGAGGAGCTGGCTGGTGAGCCCGGTGATCAGGAGCTCGGTGATCGACAGCCCCTGCAGCGCCGGCCCGGTGCGCTCGGCGGTGACGAACCACAAGAGCCTCACCAGGAACGCCAGGCGCGCCGGGCTGGTGAAGCGCGCGCCGAGGCGCCAGCCGGCGGCGAGGAAGCCGGCCCACAGGAGCGCGACGTACGGCACGATCCCGCTCGGCGTGCCGACCACGCGCAGGAAGGCGCCGAGCACGAGGTCCTCCAGCGGCGGATAGAACAGGCCGTGGATGCTGCCGAGGAAGTGGGCGTCGTCGTGCGCGTGGTAGAGGCCGCGCCAGGTGGCGTCGGCCGACGCGATGTGGCCGCCGATGTCGACGCGCACCGCGTCGAGCCCGACCCACGCGATCACCGCGATCGCTGTCGCGTGCAGCACGTAGCCCGCCGCGAGCGCCCGCAGGAGCACGGCGTGCCGCGGCGCGGCGAGGCTCCAGCCACCGACGACGCGCGTTCATCGCGGCAGCGTAACCTGGTCGTTGACCTCGAGCGCGGCCTCGGCCGCGACCATCGAGGGGTCGTGAGGATGCACCACCGTCTCAGTCCTCGCCGTGACCACCGCCTGCTCGCCGCCTGCGGCAGCAGGCGGGGTGGCCCGCCGACGCGCGCCTGCTCGGCGACGGCGGCGCGGCCCGCGCGGTGCTGTCGACGACGAGCGTCGACCTCGGCGTCGCCGACTGCGGCGGCGCGCCGGCCGCCCCGCAGATCGTCACCCTGCAGAACGTCGGCGGCGAGCCGCTGACCTACGCGGCGACGATGCTCGACGGCGCGCTGTTCTCGCTCGAGGGCGAGCTCACCGCGCCGCCGCCGCTGGCGCCCGGCGAGGCCGTCGAGCTGCGCGTGCTCGCCGCGTCGGTGCCGCTGACCTCGACCGCCGGCGCCCACCTCACCGACACCCTGGTCGTGACCACCAGCGATCCGATGGCCGCGAGCCTCGAGGTCGCGCTCACCCTCGAGGCTCGCGGCGCCACCTTCGAGATCACCCCGACGTTGGTGGACTTCGGCGACGTGCCCAACGCCGCCGACGATCTCACCCCGCCGATCGACTTGACGATCCGCAACGTCGGCACCGCGGCCGCCAGCGTCACCTTCTACGACCACGCGGGCAGCGACGCCACGTTCACCCGCACCCACGGCGGCGGCACCGGCGCGATGGTCCTCGAGCCCGGCGCGAGCATGCCGAGCGCCGAGGTCCGCTTCGACCCGCCGGCCGCGGACACGTCGTTGCACGTCGACACCTACGGCGGGCTGGCCACCTCCGACGTCGTGTGCGCCGGCCCGGACTCGGCGGCCGACGACAATCCCGGCCTCAGCCTGGCGGCGCGGCGGGCCATCGTCGACGACGAGCTGGCGCAGGCGGTGACCCTGCGCGGGCAAGCGACCAACGGCGCGCTGGTGGCAGTGCCCGCGACCGTCGACTTCGGGCAGACCGACTGCGGCGGCCAGGCCGGCCCGCGCGTGGTCACGCTGTCCAACGTCGGCGACGCGCCCTTCGACTTCAGCGCGGTCCTCGGCGGCGCCAACCCCGGCCGCTACGGCCTCACCGGCGCCACCGGCACCATCGCCCCCGGCGCCAACGCGGTGGTCACCATCACCGCCAACCCGCTGCCGGCGACCTCGGCGGTGACCGACAACCTCTACGGCGCCGAGCTCACGGTGACCACCACCGCCGTCGGCGAGCTGCCACGGGTGCTCGCGCTCCGGCAGACCGCGCGCGGCGCGATCCTGGCCTTCGACGCCACCGACGCCGCCGCCGTGGATCACACGGTGGCGCTCGGCAAGCCGTACCCGCGCCAGCAGCTCCGCCTGCGCAACACCGGCAACGCCGCGATCGACGTCCAGGTCGCCGCCACCACCGGGCCGCTGTCGTACCTGCCCTCGGCGGTGACCACCGTGCCGGCGGCCGGCGCGATCGGCACCGGCCAGGGCGTGGCGATGGTGGCGCCCACCGACCTCGGCCCCAACCTCGGCGCCATCGCCATCACCAGCGCGGTCGGGCCGCGCTGCGCGCCCCTGCCGACCCAGCCGGTCACCGTCGACGTCGACCTCGCCGGCACCGCGACCCAGGCGCTGCCGTCGCAGGCCTACGTCGGCTTCAGCTCGCAGACGCTGTGCGTGCTCACCACCGGCGGCTACGTGGCGTGCCTCGGCCACGACGTGCTCGGCAGCCGCGGCGCCGGCGTGGGCGTCGACGCCACCACCCTCGATCCGGCCGAGCCCAACCTGGTGCGCACCGCGACCGACGCGCTCTTGCGCGACGTGGTCGAGCTCGAGAGCGGCGTCGACTTCTACTGCGCGCGCCGCGCCGACGGCAGCGCCTGGTGCTGGGGCAACCTGCTGCCGATGGGCGTCGACCCTGGCCCCCAGGGCACCAACTTCGCGTACCAGTGGGTCGGCAGCGACGTCATCGCTGTGGCCGCCGACTACCTGTTCGGCTGCTGGGTCGCCGGCACCGGCGGTGTCACCGCGTGCTGGGGCGGCGCCGGCTCCACCGAGGAGTGGATCGCCGACGACTGGAGCTTCTACGGCGCGTTCGAGCTGTCGGACCTGACCAAGATCTCCCTGCACGGCACCGGCGGGCTCGGCCTGCGCGCCGACGGCACCGTGCGCTCGTTCGGCGACAACCAGAACGGCGAGCGCGGCGACACCGTCTTCCCCCACGACGTCCCGGCCGAGGTCCCGGGCCTGCCGGAGATCGCCGCGGTCCACGGCGGCGGCCAGCACCTGCTCGGCATCGGCGGCGGCATGAGCGCCTGCGCGACCTCCACCGCCGGCGACCTGTGGTGCTGGGGCCGCGAGGACGGCGCCAACGGCAACGGCGCGACCACGCCGGCCTACCAGGCGGTGCGCGTCGTCGACGAGGCGCTGGCGCCGCTGACCGGCGTCACCGCGACCGCGGTCGCGGGCTACCACTCGTGCGCCGTGGCCGGCGGCCAGGTCTACTGCTGGGGCGAGAACGCCGACGGCCAGCTCGCGCTCGACGCCGCGGTCGGCGTCGACGTCAACGACCGGCGGATCGTGTCGACCGCGCGGCCGGTGCTCGCCGGCGCCAGCCACGTCGCCGCGGCGCATCGCTCGACCTGCGCGGTGCTCGCCACCGGCGCGGTCCGCTGCTGGGGCCAGCGCGTCATCGAGGGCGACGTCAGCGCTACCCCGACCCCGGTCGCGGCGTTCGAGCCGTAGCCGCGCGCGACCGCGCCGCACGACCACGGCGCCCCGGCCCTCGTGGTAAGCCGCGGGCGATGATCCTCGCCAAGCGACTCCGCGGCCGCGCCATCGCCGCGTACCTCGGCGGCCCCGGCCAGCGGGTCCGCGCCCTCACCCACGCCGCCCGCGCGCGCCTGCGCCACGAGCCGGAGCAGCTCGACTTCTACTTCGACCTCGCCGACCCCTGGAGCTACCTCGCGGCGCAGGCCGTCGAGCGCCTCATCGCCGCCTACCAGGTGCCGGTGCAGATCCACGTGGTGTCGGCGCCGGCCTCCGACGTCGATCCGGCGCCGGCGTTGCGCTCGCGCTACGCGCTGCGCGACGCCGCCGAGCTCGCCGCGTACTGGGACGTCGCGTTCGTCGGCCGAAAGGAGCTCGAGGCCGGCGTCTTGCGCCGGGTCGGCGCCGCGCTGGTGGCCGAGCGCCCCGCCGCCGAGCAGCTCGCCGCGATCCTCGAGCTCGCGGCGCTGGCGTGGGCCGGCGACGCCGCCCGCCTGCCGCCGGCTCTCGGCAAGTACCAGCAGGAGGCGCAGGTGGTGATCCCGACGGTGCTCGCCAGCAACTACGAGGCGATGCGCAAGCGCGGCCACTACCAGGGCGCGATGATCGCCTTCGCCGGCGAGTGGTACTGGGGCCTCGACCGGCTGCCGCTGCTCGAGGAGGCGCTCGCCGCCGCCCGCGGGGTCGCGCCGGTCGGCGTGGTGGCGCCGCGGACCGAGGCCGAGCGCGGACCGCTGCGGCTGGCCAAGGGCGACGGTCCGGTCCCGGTCGACCTCTGGTTCTCGTTCCGGTCGCCGTACTCCTACCTGGCGCTGGAGCGCATCGAGGAGGTGCTGCGGCCCTACCCGACCACGCTGCGCCTGCGCCCTGTGGCGCCGATGGTCAGCCGCGGCGTGCCGCTGCCGTCGGACAAGAAGATGTACATCGCGCGCGACGCCAAGCGCTGCGCCGATCGCCTCGGCCTGCCCTTCGGCAACCTGTGCGATCCGCTCGGGCAGGGCATCGCGCACTGCCTCGCGATCGCCCACCTCGCCGAGCAGCGCGGCCTGGCCCTGCCCTTCGCGCGCTCGGCCCTGCGCGGGATCTGGGCCGAGGCCCGCGACGTCGCCGACTACGTCGATCTGCGCCACATCGTCGAGCGCGCCGGCCTGGCCTGGGACGAGGCCGCCGCCGCCATCCGCGCGCCCGAGGGCGCCGACGTCGCCGCCGCCAACGCCGCCGAGCTCGGCGTCATCGGGCTGTGGGGCGTGCCGAGCATGCGCGCCGGCGACTTCGTGGCCTGGGGCCAGGATCGGCTGCCGCTGCTCGCCGATCGCCTGCGCCGCCACGCGCTGGCGGTGGCCGCCGAGCCGACGCCGCCCGCCGACGCCGCCAGCTGACCCGCACCGATCGCGCGGCCGCCCCGCTGGCCCCGGCGTCGCGTAGGCTCGGGGCATGTCCTCCCCCGACGCCTCCCCTCGCAACGCCGCGGTGCCCGCCGACGGCGGCCTCACCGGCCTCGCGCTGTTCATGCAGCTCGCCGGCACGCTGACGGCGGCGGTCACGGCCGCCATCGCGTTCCCCGCGATCGTGACCTCGCTCAAGACCTCGCGCTTCGTGCCCGGCGGCACCACCACCCTCACGCTGTGGATGCTGGTGCTCGGCGGCGGCGGCCTCGCCCGCGCGATGCTCCACCGCGCCGCCGGTACCGAGCTGCTCTACCCGCCGCCCGGCGACGCCAGCCGCACCCGCGCCGCGTTCACCGGGATCCATCGCTACGTCGTGGTCGCCGCGGTGCACAGCGTGTTGTTCGTGGTGTTCTTCGCCACCAAGGCCAAGGCGCCGATGAGCCACGCGCTGGCGATGGGTGCGATGTTCGCGCTGTGGCCGGCGACCCTGGCGGTGATCGTGCGGCTGCCGCGGTTCGCCGGCCTCGCCGAGGCGCTGCCCCCGACGGAGGACAAGGGCTTCGAGGGCGCCTCGATCCTGATGCTGCTCATGGGCGTGTGCGGCGTCGGCGTGGCGGTGGTGATCCTCACCGCGCTCCTGCAGCTGCCGAGCGTCGTGCTGCGGCAGGGGCCGATCCTCATCATGCTGCTGGTGGTCGCCCTGCTCGGGGTGCGCTCGGTGCTGCACGTGGTCGCCGGCTACCGCGGGCTCGCCGAGACCAGCATCGATCGCGCCACCGAGGCCACCACCCGCTACGCCAACGTCGCCATCCTCGCGGCGATCGCCACCGGCGTCGCCGGGGTGCTGGCGGTGGCGTGGAGCAGCACGCTGCACTCCGAGACCATCGCCATCCTGGTGTGCCTGGTGTGGGGCCTGCTCGCGTGGCCGATGATCGTGCAGCGGTTCTTCGCCGAGCGGCAGTTCGCCGACGCCCTCGCCGGCGGCGACGCCGCCGAGCACCAGCGCGCCAAGGACCTCGGCCTGACCTCGCTGGGCTGGCTGCTCATCGCCATGTCGATCTTCGGCCTGTCGATGACGATCCCGACCCTCGTCATGACCCAGGGCGGCTGGGGCCCGATGGCGATGTTCCGGGTCGACAGCGCCGCCCACTCGCCGTGGTGGGGCCTGGTCACCGGCGGGCTGCCGCTGTGGGCCGGCATCGAGCTGGTGGCGATGAGCCACCGGGCCCGGCTCGCCGCCACCATCTACGGCGTCGTCGGCGCCGGCTTGACCATCTGGCTGCAGCTCCCGGTCCTGCGCCAGCTCGATCAGCTCGGCGTGGCCGGCAGCCCGGGGCTGTCGCTCATCGCGGTGAGCCTGGTGCTGCCGCTGGCGACCATCTGGCTGGTCACCCGGGATCGCACGCCGCGCGCGGTGGCCCGAGTGCGCGAGCCCTGATCCGGTCCGCCAGCGTCACGACCACGCCCCGCCCCGCCAGCGTCACGGACACGCCGGCGGGGTCCCGCCGTGCGCCAGCGCCAGGATCGAGTCGAACCGACGCTGCATCGACTGCCGCATGTCGCTGGCGCCGCCCGAGAGCGCGGCGAGGTGCTCGATGAACTGCAGCTCCGTGACCCCCGCCTCGTCGGTGGCCAGCACCTGGATCGAGCCCTCGATGCGGTAGATGAACTCGCTGCCCCAGACCTTCTGGTAGCGCACCATCGCCTGCGCGGGCGCCTCGGGCGTGCCCAGGATGGTGCCGAAGCGCCACTCCTCGTCCCACTCGACGTTGACGATGTCGTCGACGAAGTTGCGGACGGTGAAGCTGTACTCGTACTCGGGGACGGTGTCCTCGGTGACGGTCCACGAGTCGATCCGGCACGACGACGACAGCATCTCGCCGTCCTTGGTCAGCGCCCACACCAGCCCGGGATCGGCGGCCACGTAGCCGCGGCCGTGGACGAAGATGAAGTCCAGCTCGGGGTCGCTGTCGCGGCCCTCGACCATGGTGAGCTGCTCCTGCGGCGAGCCGCCCTGCTGGCGCGGCGCGGTGTTGTCCTCGAGTGGCTCGAGCCCCGGCGGGAACTCGGTGGTGGTGTTGCCGAAACAGCCGGCCAGGAGCGTGGCGCCGGCCCAGGCGACCACAGCGCGGGCGACGGCACGTCCCACGACCATGGCTCGAATCTTCGACGATTTCGCCCCCGCCGCAAGGGGCGCGGCGCACCCGGGGCAACGCCGGCGGTACCCCGGCGCTGCCCGAACTCGGTGCAACAAGGGCCGGTCCGGCCTCCTGCGACGTGCAAATCCGTGCAACCATGCGGAGGTCATGAGGACGGCTCCTGGGACCGACGCCACGAGTGGGGAGGGCACGCCGCCGGAGCAGTTCGGGCCGTACACGGTCTACGAGCCCCTGGGGACCGGCGGCATGGCGACGGTGCACCGCGCGGTGCAGCGCGGCATCGAGGGCTTCGATCGCTCGGTGGCGCTCAAGCGCCTGCTCGCCGAGTTCGCCCACGACGAGGGCTTCGTCAAGTCGTTCGTGCGCGAGGCCAAGATCGCCGCGCAGCTGCGCCACGTGAACTGCGCCCAGACCTACGACCTCGGCAAGGTCGGCAACGTCTACTACATCGCGATGGAGATGGTGGTCGGCAACGACCTCCGCCGGATCCTGCGCCAGACCGCCACCATCACCGGCCCGATGCCGGTGCAGCTCACGGTCAACCTGCTCATCCAGCTGTGCGACGCCCTCGAGTACGCGCACAACCTCGCCGACGAGGCCGGCGAGCCGCTCGGGATCATCCACCGCGACGTGTCGCCGGCCAACGTCATCGTCGCCCGCGACGGCACCGCCAAGCTCATCGACTTCGGCATCGCCAAGGCGTCGGCGGCGTCGCTGGCGACGATGAGCGGCCAGCTCAAGGGCAAGTTCGCGTACATGGCGCCGGAGAACCTCACCGGCAACATCGACGCCCGGGCCGACCTGTTCGCCGTCGGCGTCATCGCCCACGAGCTGCTCACCGCGCGGCCGCTGTTCGCCGGCGGCGACGACGACTTCGAGACGCTCAAGCGAGTGCGCTCGATGCCCATCGTGCCGCCGTCGCAGATCAACCGCGACGTGCCGCCGGACCTCGACACCATCGTGCTCACCGCGCTGGCGCGCAACCCCGACGAGCGCTGGCAGAGCGCGGCGGCGATGCGCGGCGCGCTGCAGAACCTGGCGCGCCAGCCCAGCCTCGAGGCCAACCGCCAAGACGTCGCCAAGTGGCTGACCTGGGCCTTCGCCCAGACCACGCCGGTGCCCCGCCCCACCACCACCCGCGTCCGTGATCCCAACGACACCGACTCGCCGGCGATCTCGATGGACGACGGCGGCGACAGCACCATGGACGACGGCCTGGTGCCACAGACCGTCGACACCCAGCCCGAGGCGATGCTGGCGCCGGCGAAGACCTTGATGTTCGGCAGCGGCGTGGTGCCGGTGGCCGGGCGCACCACCGGGTCACAACCGGCGCAGCAGCCGACGGTGCCGACCGGCCCGCGCTCGGCGCCGCACGTGGTGCCCGCCGCCGGGCGCACCACCGGATCGCAGCCGGTGGCCGCAACCCCACCGACGCCGACCCGTCGCAGCGCGCCGGTCGCGGCCCAGGCCGGCGGCACCGCCACCGCCGCCGCGCGCTCGGTGTCGGCCGCGGCGCCCATGACGATGCCGCCGGCGCCGCCGGCGGACGCGATGATGCCGCCGACGGACGCCGCCGATCAGCCGCGGGCCAAGGGCTCCACGCCCCAGGGCCAGGCGCTGCCGACCGGCCAGGGCGCGGCGGTGATGGCGCCGGCATCGTCGACGCCGACCGCGCCGGTCCAGGTGCCGCGGGCGCCGGGCTCCCTGCCGATGATCGCGATCATCCTCATCTGCCTCGGCGCCGCCGGCATCGGCTTCGCGGTGGTCTCGGCCCTGACCTAGCGGCGCCTCGCTCGATCGCGATGTCGTCGACCGGATCCTCTGCCTCCACCGAGGCCGCCGCCGAGCTCGCCCAGCGGGTGACCGATCTCGAGATCCGGATCGCCTACCAGGACCGCACCATCGCCGAGCTCGACGAGGTGGTGCGCGCGTTCACGCTGCGGGTCGAGGCGCTCGAGCGCGACCTCGGCGCCCTGCGCGCGACCCTGGCCAGCCCCGACGGCGCCGCCGGCGCGGCGTCGGAACCTCCACCCCACTACTGAGGCGCAGGTGAAGCGGATCGCGATCATCTCGACCGGCGGCACCATCGAGAAGACCTACGACGAGCTCTCGGGCGTGCTCGCCAACGGCGTCTCCGTGCTCGACGTGATGCTGGCCTCTCTCGAGCTGCGCGGCGTGACGCTGACCCGGGTCGCCCTGATGAACAAGGACAGCCTCGAGATGTCCGCCGACGATCACACGACGATCGCCGAGTCGGCGGCGCGGCTGGCCCACACCCACGACGGCGTGGTCATCGTCCACGGCACCGATCGCCTCGGCCAGTCCGGCGATCGCATCGTCGAGCTGTGCGGCACGCCGGCGGCGCCGATCGTGCTCACCGGCGCGATGCGGCCCTACGAGCTGCGCTCGACCGACGCCCTGCAGAACCTCACCGAGGCGCTGCTCGCGGTGCAGCTGGTGCCGCCGGGGGTCTATGTCGCGATGCACAACCAGGTGCTGATGTTCCCCGGCGTGGTCAAGGATCGCGCGCTCGGCACCTTCGTGCGCGCGCAGCCGACCTAGTCGTCGCCGCGCGCGGCGGGCGTCGACCGCGGCGCCACCAGCAGCTTGATCGTGGCCTGCGCCACCGGCTCGGCGCGCGCGCCTTGCCAGGCGACGGCGGCGACCGTGGCGACCCGGCGACCGACGCGCACCAGCGTGGCCTCGGCGTGGGTCGCCGTCGGCGGCGCGGAGCGCAGGTAGTCGATGGTGAGCGAGATCGTGCGTGGCACCACGGCGCCGTCGCGCCAGGCCACGGCGGCGATGGCCGCGATCTCGAGCAGCGCGCCGAGCGTGCCACCGTGCAAGGCCGGCAGCGACGGGTTGCCGACCAGGTGCGGCGCGGCCTGCATCGTGAGGACGAGGCCATCGCCCTCGGCGCGCGCGTCGATGCCGAGGAAGCGCGCGTAGGGCAGCGCGGCCAAGAGCGGCGCCGGATCGCCGGCGGCGCGCGCTGCGGCGAGGGTCGCGAGCAGGGCGTCAGCCACCGGGCGGCTCCGCCCGCGGTCCGCGTCGGGTGCCGCGCATGAAGGTCGCCGCCCCGGTGGCGATGGGATCGGCCTCGTCGTCGTGGTAGGCGACGGCGTCGACGAAGGCGACGTGCCGGGTCAGGCGTCGGCACACCGCGTGGGCATGCACCGCGCGCGACGGCGTGGCCGGGCGCAGGTAGTCGATGCGCAGGTCGAGGGTGGCGATCGACCCGAGCACCGGCTGCGCCGCGAACACCGCCGCGCCGGCGCAGGCGTCGAGCAACGCGGTCACCGCGCCGCCGTGGAGCACGCCCGTGGCGGGATCGCCGACGAGGTGGGGCGCCCACGGCAGCCGAAACCGCGCGCCGCGCTCGTCGATCTCGACGAGCTCGATGCCGAGCGCGCGGTTGTGAGGCACCGCATGCACGAAGCGCTCGTGCCAGCGCGCGCGGGTATCACCGTCGACCATCGCACCGCGTCATAGCAAAACCAGGCTGGCAGTGGCGGCACGGCGATCCCGCGGGTACGCTGCCGTTTCGAGACTCTTCACGGGGAGAAAAGATCATGGGTCACAAGCTATCGCTCCCGCTCGCGGGGCTCTTCGGGCTGGGCGCCCTCACCTTGGCCGCCTGCGGCGACAACGACGAGAACCTACCGGCGGACGCCGCCCCGGGGAGCCCGGACGCGTCCGCCCCCGCCGACGCGGCGCCGATGGCGACCCGCTCGGCGACCATCGCGGTGACCCAGGCCACCGTCACCAAGACCACCGGCCCCAGCGTCGGCGGCCCACCGCCGCTGCAGCTCACCGGCGGCTCGTTCTCCATCGACTTCCAGGACGTCAGCGGCACCCAGGTGCCGCCGGTGTTCGGCGACGGCTCGATCGGCAGCTGCACGGTGTTCAAGTACACCGCCGGCACCAACGGCCCGCCGCCCAGCGTCGACGAGGGCGCGGTGACCATCAACGGCGCCGGCCTGCTCAAGCCGAACCCCAACCCGTGCACGTTCTCGGCGGCCGCGGGTGAGTACCTGTGCATCGCCGGCGGCGGCGCCGGCGTGGGCGGCTCGGTGTCGAGCCCGGGTGCCGGCGGCCCCGGCACCGCCAACGTGACCATCACCGGCGCGACGTTTGGCGCCGCCACCCAGGCCGAGGTCGGCATGTACCTCGACCTCAGCGGCACCGGCGTCGCCAACTACACCGGCCAGTTCCCGATCGTCGGGGTCGCCGGGGTCTCGACCCTGGTCATCGGTGGGCCGTTCCCGGGGCTGGCCGCGACCCCGTTCGCCGCCGGCACCTACGGCCTCATCCAGGGCGCCGGTCCGGTGCCGGGCTCGACCTCCCCGCTGACGCCCAAGTACCTCGACGACGCCGCGTCGCCGGCGGACGTCCACATCGAGATGGCGGCGTCGGCGGCCTACCCCGACGGCATCGACATCGACCTCGAGCCGATCGCCGCGGGCCTGACCCTGTCGTCGACCGGCGGCTTCCTGTTGCCGCACCAGTTCCCGACCACCGCGGCCGACGCGCCGTTTTCGTGCGCGGCGGCCGACGGCGGTGACTGCGGCAACGACCCCAGCACCGGCGACCTCAAGGCCTTCATCATCACCGGCCGCACCACCACCGGCGATCTGAGCGGGCGCCCGGTCTACGACATGCCGCCGCCAGCGGCCGGCGACGAGTACACGACCTTCACCTGTTCGTTCCTGTCGCCGAGCACCAAGGGCACCATCCCGCAGGCGGCGGTCGCGGCGATCCTCGACACCACGCCGGCGCCGACCCGCATCGAGACCCGGGTCATCCGCGCCAACGGCAGCACCACCTTCCAGGGGCCGGGCGCGGTCAACCAGCTCAACATCCTGGTCGGCCAGGCCCTCGTCGGTCACACCGACGTGCCGCCGTCGACGGCGCGCTGACGTCGCCGGCCCCCGTCGATCGGGGCGCAGGCCGCGAGGCGGTGGAGCGCAGGCTCTGCCGCCTCGTTCGTTTTCGGCGCGCCGTCGCCGCCTCGGGTGATCGAGCGCGAGCTCAGCGGGTGTACTCGACCAGCTCCATGCGCAGATCGCCGTAGTCGCTGGTGCCGACGAACAACAGCGGCACCCGGTCGGCGTCGTCGGACACCCACACCGAGAACCGGCGCACGTCGACGGACGGATCGTCGGTGCCGTCGCGACGCAGGCGGCGGGTGATGGCCTCGAAGCGCACCGTGGGCAGCTCGCCGAGCGACGTCACCAGCGCCTGGCGCCCCGCGAGGGTCACCTGGGTGCGCCACGAATAGCGGCTGCGTAGCACGTCGAAGACGTGGCGCTGGCCGGGCTCGCCGTCCCACCGCCGCATCATCATCAAGACGGTGGTGATGTCCATCGGGGTGCCGGCGACGACCTGGGCCTCGAGCTGCTCGCCGGCGTCGGGGCGCGACGTGCGCACCGGGTAGCGATCGCCGTCGAGCTCGGCGAAGCGCGCCTCGGTGATCTCGACGGTGTCGTCGCCGCCGCCGGCGATCTCCTCGGCGCGCAGCCGGAGCGGCGCGCCGGTGGCGGCGTCGAGCCACACCGCCAGGTCGACCTTGGTCTTGCGCAACGCGGCGGCGATGCCGGTCGACTGCACGCCGGAGCGGACCGCGATCGCAGGGCGATCGTCGAGCGGCGCCGGCGGATCGACCACGATCACGTAGGCGCCGACCTCGACGTCGAACACGCTCAGCCGGTAGGTCATGCGCTCGCCGGGGGTCACCGGCGGCGGCGCCGGCGGCAGGACCTCGGCGGCGGCGCCGTCGACCCACGCGACGGTGCCCGGGCCGGCGGCGCCGGCCCGCAGCGCCGTGCCAGCCCCACCACAGGCCACAGCCGTGACCACCATCGCCGCCGAGAGCGCCATCACCGTCGGGCGGCACCAGAGTCGAGCGCGCGTCATGCGCGGATGATAACCACCGCTCCTCGCTTGCGCGATCGCGGCCTGGGACTAGTATCCGCAGATGCTCAGATCGACCGCGCTGACCGCCCTGCTCCTTGCGACGTCCCTGCTTGCGTGCGACAGCGCCGCGGCGCGCCTCGGCGATCCGCCGGCGGTGGCGGCCGCGACCAGCCACGGCGGCGGCGGTGGCGGCGGCGACGTGGGCGCGCTCGAGCAGCGGTTCGAGGAGCTGGTGCGCCGCCTGCGCGAGTCGCAGGCGCTGCCTCCGGCGCAACCCGACCCGGCCAAGACCTACGCGGTGCCGGTGGGCGAAAACGATCCGGTCGAGGGCCCCGCCGACGCGCGCATCACCCTAGTCGAGGCCTACGAGTTCATGTGCCCGTACTGCGCCCGCGCCAACCCGACCGTGGAGGCGCTCAAGGCCAAGTACGGCAAGGACCTGCGCGTGGTGTCGAAGTACCTCGTGCTGCACGGGCCGGAGGCGGTGCCGCCGGCCTTGTACGCGTGCGCGGCGGCCAAGCAGGGCAAGTACGGCCCCTACAAGAACCTCCTGTGGAGCTCGCTGTTCGACGCCCAGCTCAAGGTGCAGCGCGATCAGTTCACGCTCGAGAACCTCGACGCGCTGGCGACCCAGGCCGGGCTCGATCTGGTCGCGCTCAAGAACGACGTCGGCATGGAGGCCACCGCCGAGACCGCGTGCATGACGTGGATTAAGGACTCGATGCGCGACCTCGAGAAGTTCAACGTCAGCGGCACGCCGGCGTTCTTCGTCAACGGTCGGCCGCTGCTCGGCGCGTACCCGCAGGAGGCCTTCGAGAAGGTCATCACCGAAGAGCTCGCCAAGGCCAACCGCGCCATCGAGGGCGGCGTGGCCGCGGCCGACTACTACCAGGTGGCGGTCATCGGCAAGGGCGAGCGCGAGGTCGTCGACACGTTGCTCGGCGCGCCGTGACCGGGGGGTTCCTGCAGGACCCGCCGCGGCTCGGCAACACCTACCAAGACGACCCGCTGCTGGCCGACCTGCTGGCGCGCGAGCTGCCGGCGACGGTCGCGGCCGAGCTCGACGGCGAGCTGCGCACGCTCGGCGAGCTCGCCGGCGGGCCGCTCTACGCGCAGTCGCTGCGCGAGCGCACCCTCGAGCCGGTCCACACCGCGTGGGACGCGTGGGGCCGACGGATCGACCACATCGAGGTCACCCCGCTGTGGCGCGAGGCGCAGCGGCTCGCCGCCGTGCACGGGCTGGTCGCCGCCGGCCACGAGCCGCGCCTGGGCGCCGACGCGCGGACCTGGCAGTTCGCGGCGGCGTACGTGCTCGGGCCGTCGCTCGACCTGTACACCTGCCCGCTGGCGATGACCGACGGCGCGGCGACGACGCTGCGCGACCACGACGATCCCACGCTGGCGGCGTACCGGGCCCGCCTGGTGAGCCGCGATCCGGCGCAGATGTGGACCTCGGGGCAGTGGATGACCGAGCGCACCGGCGGCAGCGACGTCGGCGGCACCGAGACGGTGGCGCGGCGCGCCGACGACGGCCGCTGGCGGCTCTCGGGCACCAAGTGGTTCACCTCGGCGACCACCGCCGAGATGGCGCTGGCCCTGGCGCGCCCCGAAGGCAACCCGGCGGGCAGCGGCGGGCTGGCGCTGTTCCTCGTCGAGACGCGTGACGACGAAGGCCGCCTGCGCGGCATCTCGATCAACCGCCTCAAGGACACGCTCGGGACGCGTAAGGTGCCGACGGCGGAGCTGACGCTGGACGACGCGCCGGCGCTGCTCGTCGGTGAGGCGCGCGGAGGGGTGCGCGCGATCGCGCCGATGCTAACCATCACCCGGACCTGGAACGCGGTGTGCGCGGCGGGGCTGGCGCGGCGCGGCGTGATGCTGGCGCGTGACTACGCCGGGCGGCGGCGTGCGTTCGGCGCGCTGCTCGCCGACAAGCCGCTGCACGTCGATACCTTGGCCGGGCTCGACGCCGAGGTCGGCGGCATGCTCGCGCTGACCATGCGCGTGGTGAGGCAGCTCGGCGCGGCCGAGCACGGCGACGGCGCGGCGGCGGCGCGGCTGCGGTGGCTCACGCCGCTGGCCAAGCTCACCACCGGCAAGCAGGCCGTGGCGGTGACGTCGGAGGCGATCGAGGCGTGCGGCGGCGCCGGCTACGTCGAGGACACCGGGTTGCCGAGGCTGGTGGCGGACGCCCAGGTGTTGCCGATCTGGGAGGGCACCACCGACGTGCTGTCGCTCGACCTCTTGCGCGCGCTGGCGGCCCCGGGGGCGGTGGCGTCGGTGCGCGCGGAGCTGGCCGAGTCGCTGGCGACGGTGACCGCGCCCGGCTTGACGGCGGCGGTCGAGGCGGCCCGGGCGCTCGGCGAGCGCGCGCTGGGCTGGCTCGAGGCGACCGCGGCGGCGGAGCGTGAGGCGGGCGCCCGGCGCTTCGCGCTGGCGCTGGGCCGCGCGCTCCAGCTCGCCCACCTTGCGGCGCTGGCGCAGTGGTGCGGCGACCACGGCCGCAGCGACCACGCCGCCGCGTGCGCGCTGCGCCTCGCGGGGCACCCCTGCCCGCACCCCTGACCCACCGGGGCTACGACTTGGCCGCCCCCCGGGGTTGCGAACCCGCCTCACCGGGGTTGCGAACCCGCCGGTAGCCACACGAGCGGCCGCCCGCGCGCGAACGCCCCACCTGGCAGCGTGGAACGCGCCCTCCGCGACACGGGCGCCAGCCGCGGCCGACCACGCCGCGACGGCGCCCGACGGCCACCTCGGTGGGCAGCGGCGCGAACGTCACCCGCTGTTCAAGACCTCGACGCTACGCCGACGGTGGCGCGCACGTGACGGGCGTGAACCGTGCGAGCCAGTACGTTCCCGGTGGGAACCGCCACGCCCGCCCCTCGAGCCACTCGCGACGTGCCGTTCGATAGGCGGCGAGGAACTCGCGATACTCCGAGAGCGCGTCAACGCGGGCCACGACGCCACCGGCAAAGCGCGGTCGAAGGCCGCGCCGCGGACGCTCGCTCTGGGGAGCGTCGCGCCACGACAGGCGACGCAAGCGAGCGCGGCCGACCACGCGCGCGCCGGTACGCGCGCGGAGCTCACGCTGCCGCCGCTCGACCTCCTCCACCCCGTCGCGGACCGCGTCGACGACCTCGCGCGCGTCCCCAAGCTCGGGTGGAATGACGAGGCGCAAGGTGACGACGGCGGGCATGCGCCCGTCGGCCCGAAAGAAATGTCGCGGACGATGCGCACGCAGCTGCGCGCCGCTCAGCAACTGGCGGTAGCCGTTGAGCCCCGGCCACTGCGTGGCGCGCTCGACGAGGCCGTCCTTGACCGGATTGCTGGCGGCGTAGACGACCTTGGCGATGACGGTCTCGCGATCGACGAGCCTCGTGACGCACGCCTCTTCCGACGACCACAGGTTCTCCCATCGACCGAGGCGCGCGTTCTGGCAGCGCGCGAACATCTTGTGCAGGTGCTCGATGAACTCCGGATACCTTCCGTCGCGATCGAAGATCACGGTGTGGTGATGGTTCGCTTCGACGACGGAGATGACCACGTCGATGCCGAACCGCTTCGCCGCCTCGGCGAGGCAGTACGTGAAGGCGTTGGTGGTCTCGTCGTCGGGTCGCAGCAGATACTGCCGCTGCGTGCAGGTGCGCGTGATGAGATAGAACTGGCTGCGGAGGACCTGCCGGGGCTGCGACATGCCACGTGGGTCAGCACGAAGCGCGCCAGAACGGGTAGGGCGCCGACGGGCTGTGGCGTGGGGGTGGCCGGTGGCCGGGCAGGAGGTGGGGTCGCGAGGCCAACCCCGGTGCGGGGTTGGGGGGCTAGCGGCGCGGCAGGCGCGCCAGCAGCGCCAGCTGCGCCAGCGCCGCCACCACCGCCGCCTCCGTCCGCAACGTCGGCACGCCGAGCCCCACCAAGCGCAGCCCCAGCTCGCGCAGCGTCAGCACCTCGCGCTCGATCCACCCGCCCTCCGGACCGATCGCCAGCACCACCGGCCCCGCGCCGCCCGGCGCCACCACCTCCTCGATCGACGTCGTCGCGCTCGGCTCCGCCAGCAACGCCACCGTCGCGTCGCCAAGCCCACGCTCGACCAGCCCCATCAGCCGAGGGTGCACCTCCACCGTCGGCAGCCGGGTGCCGCCGCCCTGCTCCGCCCCCACCACCAGCTCGTGGCGGATCGCCGACGGGCTCAGCCGCGGCGAGCCGAAGTAGCCCTTGTCGACGCGCCACGCGTTGGTCAGGTCCACCCGGCCGACGCCGAGCGCCGCCGCGGTCTGCAGCACCCGCGCGAGCACCTTCGGCCGCGGCACCGCCAACCACACGGTCACCGCCGCCAGGGCCGACGGCGGCGGCGGCGCGGCCTCCACCTCCAGCTCGACGAACACCTGGCGCGGCCCGATCGAGGTGACCCGCGCCAGCGCGCGCGGCCCGTCGAGCACGCCGGCCTTGAGCGTGCGCCCGGGCTGCACCCGCAGCACCTCGAGCAGGTGATCGGCGCGCCGCCCGCCGACCTCGACCCGCCCGTCGACGAGCTCGTGGGCGTCGACCAGGAGCCGGTTCACGCCGACGCCCGCCGATGCCAAGGTCGCGCGCAGGCCGTCGGCGAACTCGGTCTCCGCCACGAAGCCGAGCGCCTGCCGCGCGGCGGCCACGTCGGCCACCGACCGCGCGATCTCGCCGGCCCGCGCCGGCGCGTGCGTGATCGTCGCGCCGCCGCCGCACGTCGCCACCACCTGCTCGGCCAGCGCGCGCACCGTAAGCTCGCGCCCGGTGCCCACGTTGAACACCGCGCCGTCGACGCCGTCCGACAGCGTCGCCGCGCAGATCGCCCGGGCGACGTCGCCGACGTAGACGAAGTCGCGGGTCTGGCTTCCGTCGCCGAAGATCGTCAGGCCGCGCCCGCTGCGCGCGCGGTCCGCGAAGATCGAGATGACCCCGGAGTACGGGCTCGACGGATCCTGGCGCGGCCCGTACACGTTGAAGAACCGCAGCGCCGTCGTCGGCACGCCGTGCACGACGCTGTAGTACTGCAGCGCCTGCTCGGAGGCGTGCTTGTGGATGCCGTACGGCGACAGCGGCCGCCGCGGCGCGTCCTCGCGCACCGGGAAGGCCGCGACGTCGCCGTAGACCGCCGCCGACGACGCCAGCGTCACCTTGCGCACGCCGGTGGCGCGCGCGTACTCGAGCACGTGCAGCGTCCCGCCGTAGTTGATCTGCAGGTCGGTGAGCGGGTTGGCCACCGAGTGCACCACCGACACCTGGGCCGCGAGGTGCACGATCCGCTCGACCGGCCCGTGGCGCCGGGTCACCGGCTCGAGCGCGGCGAAGATGCCGTGGGACACGTCGACCACCACCAGCTCGAGGCGGTCGTCGCCGGCCCACCGCGCCAGGTTGCGCCGCGAGCCCGTCGACAGATCATCGAGCACCACGACCCGGGCGCCGCCGTCGAGCAGGCGGTCGACGGTGTGCGAGCCGATGAAGCCGGCCCCGCCGGTGACCACGACCAGCGGCGGCGCCACCTACGCCCCCGCCTCGTGGCCGAGCGCGACCCGCCCCAGCCGCCCGAGCAACACGTCGAGCGCGATCCGGTTGTCGCCGCCCTCGGGGATGATCAGATCCGCCCACCGCTTCGAGGGCTCCACGTACTCGAGGTGCATCGGCCGCACCGTCGCGTAGTACTGGTCGCGCACCGACTGAAACGATCGTCCGCGCTGCTCGAGGTCGCGCCGGATCCGGCGGATGAGGCGGATGTCGGCGTCGGTGTCGACGAACAGCTTGATGTCGAACTGCTCGCGCAGCGCGGCCTCCACGAACACCAGGATGCCCTCGACGATGATCAGCGGCGCCGGCTCGACCCGCCGCCGCTCCGGCCGCCGACCGTGGGTGACGAAGTCGTAGATAGGCAGCTCGACCGCCTCGCCGGCGCGCAGCCGGCGCAGGTGCTCGGCGAGCAGCGAGCTCTCCAGCGACGACGGGTGGTCGTAGTTGATCGCGGCGCGCTCGGCCGGCGACAGGTGGCTGTTGTCACGATAGTAGGCGTCGTGCTCGATGAGCACGCAGCGGCCGGTGGGCATCGCCGCCGCCAGCTTGCGCGCGACCGTGGTCTTGCCTGAGCCGGTGCCGCCGGCGACGCCGATCACGAGAGGCGCTGCGCCCTGGGTCACCACCGGCCTCCTATCGCACGGCGCCGACGCCGCGGGCAAGCCACAGCCGCCGAACTCCCTCGCCGTCGCGCGCGCCCGGTCCGCGCGGCGCCGCGGCGGTCCTCACGGCCGCACCGGCTGCACCCACGCGCGCGCGCCGTCGGGACGCTCGACCACCGCGCGCAACGAGCCGGTGCGCGGGATCGGGTACGCCCCCAGGCGGCCGGCCAGCTCGGCGACGACCTGGCCGTCGTGGACGTAGCGGATGAGGTGAGGCCCGGGCTCGTCGGCGGCGACCTCGACCACCAGCGCCCCGGCCTCGACCTCGACCCGCGCCAGCGCCACCCCGGTCGACGCGTAGAACTCACCGGCCGCCAGCGCCGCCACGATCGCCGTCGGCGTGCGCTGGGCCCGCACCACCACGTAGGCGCCACCCGCCGGGTAGGTGCCCTCGGGCACGTAGTCGTGGGCGTCGTCGGAGGCCACCCCCCACACGGTGGCGCCGGCGGCGAGCGCCGCGTCCCACAGCGCCTCCGCCGAGAGCTGGCCCTCGGCCCCGGCGTTCCAGCTCGCGAACTGCTTGTTGGCGATCTCCACCAGCTGCACGCCACGCCCGACCAGGTCGACCAGCAGCCCCGGCGTGGTGCCCCAGTGCCAGGTCGGGTGGTTGAGCTGCACCAGCCCGCCGAGCGCGCGCGCGAGCTCGATCGCGCGACCGTACTGGCCGAGCCGGGTCGGGTCCGTGGGATCGGCCCAGACCAGCTTGTCGACGGGGCGCGCGGTCACGCCGAGCGCGTTGACGTGCAACCGGCACTTGCCGTCGGGCGCCGGCGGCGGCGGATCGCAGGTCGTGCTGTTGTAGGTGAGCTCGGAGCCAGCGAGCACGATCAGCCCGTCGTTCTTCGGCCAGCGCACCGCCGGCTGTCCCGCGGTGGCGCCGTCGACCTCGCTGACCCGGTTGTGATCGGTGAGGACGATGAAGTCGTAGCCGTTGGCCTCGTACCAGGCGATGACCTCGGGGATCGGCGTCTTGCTGTCGCCCGACGGCAACGCGTGCACGTGGGTCGAGCCTCGTAGCCACTCCACCGGCAGCGGCGCGGCGTCGGCGAGCGGCGCCGCGTCGACGAGCCGGGCGTCGATCACCGCCGCCGGCGGCTGCGGCCGGCCGGGCGCCAGGTCCGCACCGCACGCTGCCAGCACGGCGCTCGCGAGCGCGAGCCGACGCGTCACTTCTTGCGACCCGCGCCGCCCTGCAGCTTGGCGAACGGGTTGTTAACGAAGCCCGACAGCCCGTAGCCCGGCGGCGGCGCGCCTGGCCGTCGCGCGCCGGCGGCCGCGGACCGTCGCCGCGCTCGCGGCGGCGCTCGCCTGGCCTCGCGCCTCGACGAAGCGACCGCCACCATCGCCGCGCGGCGCATCGCCGCGTGGCGCATCGCCGCGGCGGCCCTCACCGGCGCTGCGCCGCGGCTCGCCGCGATGACCACCACCGTCGGGCCCAGGGCCGCCGCGCTCGTCGACGCCCTGCATCGGCGGTGGCGTTCGCCACCCGGCCGTGCCGCCTCGGCGCCGCGCCCGCGCCCGCCACGCCCGCGCCCACCGCGCCGCTGTTCGACCGCGGCTGGCCGGGCTGCCAACCTGGCCGCTCGCCGCGCTCCGTCGACGTCGACGTGGGCGCGGCACCGTCGGCGCCCGCCGCCACCGCCGGCCTCCGCGGGCCACGCCGATCGCCGCGCCCGCCGCGATCGCCGCCGCTCGGCGGCCGCGCCGACAAGGCGATCCGCTTGCGGCCCGCGTCGACCTCGAGCATCGCGCACCTTGAGCCGCTGGCCTGCCTTCACCACCTCACCGGGCTCCTTGACGAACCCATCGGCGAGCTGGGAGACGTGCACCAGGCCGTCCTGGTGGACGCCGACGTCGACGAACGCGCCGAACGCGGTGACGTTGGTGACGATGCCCTCGAGCACCATGCCGACCTTGAGATCGTCGAGGCTGGTGACGTCGTCGCGGAACCGCGGCGCGACGAACTCGGCGCGCGGATCGCGTCCCGGCCGACCGAGCTCGGCGACGATGTCGCGCACCGTCGGTTCGCCAAAGGTCGTCGTCGACGTAGCGGGTGACTCTCCAGCGTCGCCGCCAGCGCGGCGTCGCCGACGAGGGCGTCGATCGTCACGCCGAGGTCGGCGGCTGCTGCGCGCGACCACCGGGTAGCGCTCGGGGTGGATGCCGGTGCGATCGAGGTTTCGCGCGCCGCGCACGCGCAGGAAGCCCGCCTGCTCGAAGGCCTTGGGCCGAGGCCGTCGACCGCGTGCAACGCCGCCCGGCTCGGGTACGCGCCGTGGGCGTCGCGATGCGCGACGATCTTCTGGCTACGCCGGGCCGACCCCGGCGACGTGTTGCAAGAGCTGCGCGCTGGCGGTGTTGAGCTCGACCCCGACCTGGTTCACGCAATCCTCGACGACGGCGTCGAGGCGCCGCCCGAGCAGGGGCTGGTGCACGTCGTGCTGGTACTGACCGACGCCGATCGCCTTGGGCCTGATCTTCACCAGCTCGGCCAGCGGATCCTGCAGGCGCCGCGCGATCGAGATGGCGCCGCGGATGGTGAGGTCGAGCTCGGGAACTCTCGCGGGCCAGCTCCGACGCCGAGCAATGCTGGCGCCGGCCTCGTTGACCGAGACCACGAAGGTGTCGGTGAGGCCGTGCTCGGCGAGCAGCCGGCGGATCAGCCTTCGGCCTCGCGCCCGCCGGTGCCGTTGCCGACCGCGATCGTTGCCGGCGCGTGGGCGCGCACGAACGCGAGCAGGTCGTCCTTGGCGCGCGCGAGCTGGGCCTCGCCCTGGCTCGGGAACACCGTGATCGTCGCCAGGAACTTGCCGGTCCCATCGACCGCGGCGCACTTGCAGCCGGTGCGCAGGCCCGGGTCGACGCCCACCACCGGGCGCGCCCCGAGCGGCGCCGCGAGTAACAGCGGCCCGGAGGTTGTCGGCGAAGACGTCGACCGCGCCGGCGTCGGCGCGCTGCTTGAGCCGGCCCGCAGCTCGGTACTTCGAGCGACGGCGCCAGCAGGCGGCGCAGGCCGTCGACGACCGCGGCCTGCAAGAGCTCGGCGAAGGGCGACGCCGGCGCCAGGCCGACCAGCTTGAGCACGCGCCTCGGTCGCCGCCTCGAGATCGATGGTGGTTACCTGCGCCTGCAGGACGCTCTTCGGCCTCGCTGGCGCTGGATCGCGAGGAACCGGTGCGACGGGATCGCCTTGGCCCGCTCGCGGAACGCGTAGTAGTGCTCGAACTTGGTCGGCTCGGCGTCCTTGCCGGGCACCACCGTCGACACCACCTCGCCGTGCTCGCCGTAGAGCCCGCGCAGGTAGCCGCGCACGGAGGCGGTGTCGGCCACCACGTCGGCGACGATGTCGCGCGCGCCGGCGAGGGCGTCGTCGACGGACGCCACCCCGCGCGCGGCGTCGACGTGCGCGGCCGCCTCCGCCGCCGGATCGCCGTCGAGCGGCTGCGCGAGGATGCGCTCGGCCAGCGGGCCGAGGCCGCGCTCGCGCGCCGCCTGGGCCCGGGTCCGACGCCGCGGCCGGAACGGCGCGTACAGATCCTCGAGCTCGGCCTTGGTCGTCGCCGCGGCCAGCGCCGCCGCCAAGGTCGACGACAGCTGGCCCTGGGCCAGGAGCTCGGCGCGGATCGCCTCGCGTCGCTGGCCCAGCTCCTCGCGGTAGGCCCGCCGCTCGACGATCGCGCGCAGCGCCACCTCGTCGAGCCCGCCGGTGCGCTCCTTGCGATAGCGGGCGATGAACGGCACCGTGGCGCCATCGTCGAGGAGCGCGCACGCGGCGGCCACCGCGGGGCGGGTCAGGCGGAGCTCGCGGGCGACCGCGGTGATGACGTCGAGGTCGGGCGCGACGGGCGGCGCGACGACGGGCCGCGGCGCGGCCTCGTCGACGGCGGGGACGACGGGTTCGGACATGACGGCACCCTAGCCGTCGGCCCGGCGTCGGCGCAACGCCGACCTCGCGTGTTAGCGTCGCGCGCATGGCCGCGCCCGCTCCCCTCGACCCCACGCTCGATCGCCTGATCCGCCGGCTGCCCAAGGTCGAGCTCCACCTGCACATCGAGGGCACGCTCGAGCCGGAGCTGGCCTTCGCCCTCGCCAGCAAGCACGGGGTCACCCTGCCCCACGCCTCGGCCCAGGCCCTGCGCGCCGCCTACGACTTCTCCGATCTGCAGTCGTTCCTCGACCTCTACTACGCCGGGTGCGACGTCCTGCGCGACGAGCGCGACTTCTACATGCTGGCCTCGGCCTACTTCGCCCGGGCCCACGCCGACGGCGTCGTCCACGCCGAGCTGTTCTTCGATCCGCAGACCCACACCGTGCGCGGGGTGGCGATGGGCACGATCATCGGCGGGCTGCGTGCCGCGATGGACGACGCCCAGGCCCGCTACGGCATCAGCTCCGAGCTGATCCTGTGCTTCCTGCGCCACCTGCCCGAGGCCGACGCGCTGGCCACCCTCGAGGCGGCGCTGCCGTACCGCCGCGACTTCATCGGCGTCGGCCTCGACAGCGGCGAGCGGGGCAACCCGCCGGGCAACTTCGCCCGGGTCTTCGCCCGCGCCCGCGAGCTGGGCCTGCGCCTGGTCGCCCACGCCGGCGAGGAGGGCCCGGCCGCGTACGTGCGCGACGCCCTCGATCTGCTGCACGTCGATCGCATCGACCACGGGGTGCGCGCCGACGAAGATCCCGCGCTCGTCGAGCGCCTGGTGCGCGAGCGCATCCCGCTGACCGTGTGCCCGCTGTCGAACACCAAGCTGCGCGTGTACCAGGACATGCGCGAGCACAACCTCGCGCGGCTGCTGCGCGCCGGCGTGGTGGTGACGGTCAACAGCGACGACCCGGCCTACTTCGGCGGCTACATCGCCGACAACTACCGCGCGGTGGCGCGCGCCCTCGACCTCACCGCCGCCGAGCTCGGCCTGCTCGCCGAGCACGCCGTGCGCGCATCGTTCCTGCCGGCCGCGGCCAAGGCGTCGCTGCTCGGTCGCATCCGCCAGGTCACGGCGCGGCCCTGACCGCGGCGTCGTCGGCCGCTGCCGCCGGCTGCCGCAGCGGCAGCCGCACCACGAACCGGGTCGGAGGGCCGGCGACGTCGAGCTCGAACCCGCCGTGGTGCCCGACCACGATGCCGTGCGCGACCGCGAGCCCCAGCCCGGTGCCCTTGCCGACCTCCTTGGTGGTGAAGAACGGCTGGAAGATCTTGGCGCGCGCCTCCGGCGGCACCCCGGGGCCGGCGTCGGTGACCGCGATCGCCACCCAGTCGCCGTCGCGCCGCGCCTCGATCGCGACCCACGGCGCGGCCACGCCCTCGACGGCGTCGTAGGCGTTGGTGAGCAGGTTGAACAGGACCTGCGAGATCTGCACCGGGCGACACTCGAGCTCGAGCTCCGCCGGCACCGCGAGCCGGAGCTCGATGTCGTGCTGGCGCAGGCGCTCGCCGCACAGCTCCAGGGTGTCGTCGACGATCTGCCCGAGTCGGGTCACCTCCATCGGATCGTGGGCGCCGTCGCGGGCGAACACCCGCAGCGCGCTGACGATCTTGTCGATGCGCCCGGCGATGCGCTGGATGCGCTCGGCGGTGTAGCGGACGTCGCCGGCCTCGAGCACGCCGCCCTCGGCGCTGCGCCGCAGGTGATCCGCGGCCAGCCCGATCGCGGTGAGCGGGTTGTTGATCTCGTGGGCGACGCCGCTCGACAGCTCGCCCAGCGACGCCAGCCGCGCGCTCTCGAGCGAGTCGGCGCGCGCGCGCTCGAGCTGGGCCTGGACCCGCGCCCGCTCGGACACGTCGCGCACCACCAGCGTGCGGTGCCCCGGCGCGCCGGCCGACGCGCCGACGGTGATCTCCACCGGGAACGGCCCGTCGGTGCGGTGCCGCCCGACGCCCTCGAGCACGCCGTCGCCGTGGAGCTCCGCTGGCGTGGTCACCAGCTCGCCGACCGGGCGCCCGAGCAGCGTCGCCGGATCGGCCCCGAACAGGATCTCGGCGGCGGGGCTCGCGTACACCACCTCGTCGGCCGGGCCCAGGGCGACGATGGCGTCGCGCGCGGCCAGGGTGATCTGCCGGTGTTGCTCCTCGCTGGCGAGCAGCGCGTCCTCGCTGGCGAGGTGGCTGCGCACGAAGTAGCGCACGATCACGATGAGGATGACGAAGGTCATCGTCGCCGAGTACGCGTAGTAGCCGGGGAAGCTGTAGCGAGGGAGGTTGGCGTCGGCCAGCCGGAACCCGAACAGCTCGAGGCCGACGAAGCTCGCCGCCGACACCGCGCTGGCGGCGACCTTCCAGCGCTCGTTGCCGACCCCGAAGAGCATGTACGGCAGCACCGCCAGCGCGAAGAACGTCAGGTGGGCGCCGGCCTCGCGCCCCATCATCGCGGCGTTGAACAGCATCACCAGGTTGCCGACCGCGCAGATGACCACCGGCGCCGCGGTGTGGCGACCACGCGCGTTCAGCGCCAGCGCGCCCGCGGACGCCAGCAAGGTGCCGACGTCCTCGAACGGCATCCACCACGGCGCGACCCACAGGTCGTAGGGGATGCTCACGACCGAGATCACCACCGCCAGCATGGCGATGGCGTTGGTGGTCAGGATCTGGCGCGCCAGGCGGGCCGGCGTCGCCGGCCCGAGCCCCAGGCTGCGCACCCGCGCCAGGCATGCGCGCAGCCCTAGCACCGCCGCCGCCCGTACCCGGGGAATGCCACCTTCCGAGCCTACACCGGCGCCCAGCCGGCGCCGGCGGCCTCTGCGTCCGGGCGCCTCAGCGCATGGTCAGCGAGAACTCACCCCGGCGGTTCTGCGCCCAGGCCATCTCACCGGTGCCGGACACCGCGGGGCGGGCCTCGCCGTAGGTCAGGGTCTGCAGGCGGCTGCGGTCGACGCCGAGGCGCACCAGGTAATCCTGGATGGTCTGGGCCCGGCGCTCGCCCAGCGCGAGGTTGTACTCGTCGGTCCCCTGCTCGTCGGTGTGACCCTCGATGACCAGGGTGGCCGACGGCTTGGCAGCCATGGCTGTGGCGATCTGCGACAGGGTGTCGCGCGCTGCCGCAGTCAGGTCGACCGAGTCGTACGCGAACAGGACCGGCCCGTAGGTCGCCCCGTCGCCGGCGTCCGACGTGCCCGACGGGCTCGAGGTGGGCGTGCGCGGGGTGGGCGCGGTCGCCACGGTCGAGCCTCCGCGCTCACCGCCGCCGGCGACGGTCTTGGGCTTGGCCGACCCGCCGCACGCGGCGACCGCGAGCAGCGAGCACGACAGCGAGGCGATGAAGCGACGGCGAAGCTGAGAAACCTGGGTCATGGGTCGAAACCTCCGCGCCCGGGTAAAGCAAGCCGAGGGCCAGACCCCGACCGGCTAGAGGGTGTCCCTGTTCAGGACGTCTAGGCGCCGCTGCGCTCGAGCTTGCGATACAGCGTGGTTCGGTCGAACCCGAGCACCTTCGCCGCCATCGACTTGTTGTTGCCGCAGAGCTGCAGGACCCGCTGGATGTACCGGCGCTCGAGCTCGTCCATCGTCGGCATCTGGGTCGGATCCTCGGTGTTCGGCAAGAGCTGGCGCG
>JAWKQW010000016.1:0-165248 GCA_041389945.1 Kofleriaceae bacterium | reverse complement strand
CCGCCGCCGGCGAGGTCGTCGTCGCCGGCGTGTACCGCTTTGGCCTCGACCTGGTGACGCCGGTCCTGTCGTCGGTGCGCCGCGAGGACGACACCACGCCCAACGCCGACATCTTCGTCGCCCGCTTCGCCCGCTAGCAGGCTCGGCCTGCTCCCGTGCCCGTGCCCGTGTCGGTGCCCGTGCCCGTGCCCGTGCCGGCTCTCTGGCTCTGAGGTGATCGGGCACGGGCACGGGCACGGGAGCAGAGATCTCCCAGGCACTGGACGCGAAAAAAGTGTCGCTGGGGCTCACGGTGCGGGCCTGGGCGTGATCAAGTTGGGGCCTTCAATTTCCCCGAGGAGAAGTCACATGGCTAAGGCGAAGAAGACGATGAAGAAGACCGCGAAGGCTCCGACCGAGATGATGCTGGTCGCGTCGAAGGTCAAGGGCGCGATCAAGGACGCCGGGTTCAACACCGCGGGCGACGCCCTCGACGGCCTCAACGGCTACGTCGGCTGGCTGGTGCAGCAGGCCACCCAGCGCGCGCAGCAGAACGGTCGCAAGACCGTCCGTGCGCACGACTTCCTGGTCTGATCGGACGCTGGCTCGCCCGAGGCCGCGGCTCGTCCGCGGCCTCGAACGCGCGCAGTGACGCGGACGTCGGCGACGGCGTCCGCTTTCGCTTTTCGGCGAAGCTGCCTACACTGCGGACTCGGTGTCCGACGTCGTCCACGTGGTGTCTGGCTGCGCGTCGCTCGAGGAGTTCTTCTCGGCGTTCCGGCGCTATGTCGATCGTCAGGGCCTGTTCGTGCCGACCCAGACGCCGCTGGCGCTGGGCCGCCGCGCCAGCATCCGCCTGACCCTCCGCGACGGCGCGATCGCCCTGGCCGGCGAGGCCGAGGTCGCGTCCTCCAACCCGCGGCCGGCCGGCATCCACGGTCGGGCCGGGATGCTCCTGCGCTTCACCCAGCCCGACGCCGAGAGCCAGGAGCTGCTCGCGCACCTCGAACGCCTGCGGCTGTCGCCGGGGGCGCCCGCACCGGCCATCGCCGCGCGGCCGGCGGCGCTGCCCGCCGGGGCGCAGGCGCCGGCGTCACCGGCGACGGCGGGCGTGACCGAGCCGGTGATGGCGCTGGCCGAGTGCGCGGTGTTCGGCCCCGGCGTGGCGCCGGCCCCGGGGCGCTTCGCGATCCCGAGCATCCCGAGCATCGGCGCCGGCCCACGCCCGGGGCCGAGCGCGCCGCTGCCGGGGCTGGGGCCGGCGCGCCCGATCGTGCCCGGCGCGTTGCCGTCGCCGGGTGCGCTGCTCAAGACGCCCCTGCCCTCGATCGCGCGGACCCCGACGCCGGGCGCCGTCCCGGCGGTGCCACGCACGATCACGCCGGTCCCGCCGGTGGCTGCGCCGCGAGCGCCGAGTGAGCCCGCGGTGCCGCGCACCATCACGCCGGCACCGCCGGTACAGCCGGCGCCGATCGATCCGGCGCTGACCGCGCCCGGCAGCGGCAGCGACGCGCGCAGGACGATGATGGGCTTCCCGGCGCTGATCGCGCCGGCCGGGCCGAGCGGCGTCGCCGCGCCGGTGGCGCCGTTGCCAGCGCCGGCCGGGCCGCGCCCGCCGAGCGAACCGCGATCGCGGCGCCGCCGCCGCGCGCGCCGAGCAGAGCCCGCGATCGCGACGCCCGCGCCCGCGCGCCGTGGTGCCCGTCGCCGCGCCCGACGCCCTCACCACCGCGATGGAGGCGGCGACCGCCAGCGCCGCGCCGACCGACGCGCTCGACGTCGACTTCGACGACGACGCGCCGCCACCGCCTGCGCCGCCACCCGCGACGCCGTGGCCGCAGACCATGCCCGCCGACCTGCCCTTCGGCGCCGAGGCCCTCGACGAGCCTCAGCCGCCGGCCGCGCTGGCGGCGACGATGCTCGGCGCGCCGGCGGTGCAGCTCCCGGTCGCCGCCGCGGGCGCGCCGCCGTGGAGCTCCGCGCCGGCCGCGCCGGCTCCACCGATCGACGCCGAGGCCGCCGCGCCCTGGGACGCCGCGCCTGCCGCCGCCCCCGTCGCCGCGCCCTGGGACGCCGCGCCTGCCGCCGCCCCCGTCGCCGCGCCCTGGGCGCCTCCGCCCGCCAGCGCCGACGCCGCGGCGCCGTGGGATCCAGCGGCGGCACCACCGACGGCGACGTGGGCCGGCGACGCCGCAGCTGCCGCCGGGGCGCCGACCGCGGCCGCGCCCACCCTCGACGCGATGGCCGCACCCGAGGCAGCGCGCCCGGCGCGCCGCGGCTGGATCATCGCGCTGGTCTTGATCCTCGCGGTCGCGGGCGGGGTCGCCATCGCGCTCACCCGCGGCAGCGGACGCAGCGGCGAGGCGACCGCGACCAGCGAGGGTGCCGGCTCGGCCGAGGTTGCGCTGGCGGCGGGCGGCAGCGCCGATGGCTCCGCCGCCGTCGTCCTCGCGGCGGGCGGCTCCGGCGATGGCGAAGGCTCCGGCTCGGCCGGCACCATGGCGGTCGCGCCGGTCGATGCGGCCCCCGCGCCGGTCGACGCCGCACCGACGCCGGTCGACGCCGCGCCGGCGCCGGTCGATGCCGCGCCGGTCGATGCCGCGCCGGTCGACGCCGCCCCCGCCGACCCCGACCCGCCGCCGGAGCCCACCGCCGGCGGCACCTGTACCGTGAAGTTCACCTCGAAGCCCACCGGCGCCGCGGTCACCGTCGACGATCGCGAGCTCGGCGCGACCCCGGTGACGGTCGAGCTGCCGTGCAGCCCGACCCGCGCCCAGTTCCGCAAGTCGAAGTACGTCAACGAGACCAAGTCGGTGCGCCCCGGCGCCAAGCCGATCACCGTCCACGCGGCGCTCGAGCGCCCGCGGGTCTCGATCAAGGTCAGCTCGTCGCCGAGCGGCGCCACCATCACCGTCGGTGGCAAGGCCGTCGGCAAGACCCCGGCGTCGATCAGGCTGCCGGCGCACTCGGCGTCGACGATCACGGTGACCAAGGACGGCTACGCGCCCGCCACCAAGAAGGTCTCGACCGGCGGCGACGACCCGGTGCCCGCGCACCTGGTGCTCAAGAAGGGCACGTAGGCGCCGCGCACGGTGCCGTCGCTCATGGTGCCGGCGCGCCGTCGAGGCCGAGGTCGGCGACCCGCGCGCGCACCGCCTCCATGAACCGCGGCCCGGGGTCGGGCTTACGGTTGCGGAAGCTCGGATCGCGCTCGACGAACGCCGGCGTGCCGTCGAGCAGCCGCGCCTCGTAGTGGCCGATGAGCCGCGTGATCGGCCAGCGCGCCACCAGGTGGCGCACCAGCTGGGCGTTGGCCTCGATCTGGGCGTCGGTGAGCGGCCAGCGATCCTCGTCGCCGACGTTCTCGACGCCGATCGAGTTGTGGTTGAGGCCGATGCAGTGGCGGGCCATGCGGTCCTCGGGCACCAGGCGGAAGATCGTGCCGTCGCGGTCGACCAGGAAGTGGGCCGACACGTTGACCACGCCGGCCGCGCGCAACGCGGCGCGCCCGGGCTCGATCTCGGTGCGGCTGAAGTAGCGGTGGGTGCCCTTGGCCGAGCCGCCCGCGGTGTAGTGCAGGACGATCGTCGTCGGTCGGATCGTGAGATCGGTGGCCGCCGGATCCTCGTGCGCCCGCCGGTAGTCGAGCATCAGCGCCGCGCGCTCGGGCGGCCACGGGATCGGCCAGTCGACGATGGTCGCGGTCGGCATCGCGTCGGGCGCGGCGGCATCGACGCCCGCCGCGCGCGCGTCCGTCGCCGTCACCGGGGCGTCGCGCGGCGGCTCCACCGCCGGCGCCGGCGCGCGCTCGCGACATCCGCCGACGAGCGCCGCCGCCAGCACCACCGCCGCGCGCCCGCTCATCGCCGCCGCCGGCTGCGCAGGCCCGCCAGGTACGGCGTCGCCGCGGTGCGCAGCTCCTCGGCGAGCATCCAGGACTCGCGCAGCCGCGCCGACGAGGTCCGCCACACCAGGCCGATGGTCCGGCCCGGCGCCGGCGCCGCGAACTCCGCGACCGCGACCGGCCCCGACGCCGGCGCCAGCACCGCCGCCGCCGCCGCCGGCAGGAGCGTGACCCCGAGGCCGCCGGCGACCATCTGCACCAGGGTCGGCAGGCTGGTCGCGCGCAGGCCGGCGCTCTCGGCGGCGCCGGCCTCGCTGCACACCGCCAGCGCCTGATCGCGCAGGCAGTGGCCGTCCTCGAGCAGCAGCACCTCGTGGCCGGCCAGATCGGCCTCCCGCACGCTGCCGCGCCGCCGCAGGAGCGCGTCGCCGCGCGGCGCCGCCAGCAAGAACTCCTCGCGCACCACCGTCGCCGCGGTCAGGTCGCCCGGCACCGGCAACGCCAGGAGCGCGCAGTCGAGCTGGCCGGCGGCGAGGCCGGCGAGCAGGCGATGGGTCTGCTCCTCGCGCAGGATCAGCTCGAGCCGGGGGAAGCGCTTGCGCACCGCCGGCAAGACCGCGGGCAACAGGTACGGCGCCACCGTGGGAATGACCCCCATCCGCAAGGGGCCCACCAGCGGCTCGCCGAGGCGCCGCGCCGCCGCCGCGACCTCGTCGACGGCGCCGAGCGCCAGCCGGGCCTGGGCCACCACCTCCTCGCCGGCGGCGGTCACCAGCACCGCGCGCCGATCGCGCTCGAAGAGCTGCACCCCGAGGCGCCGCTCGAGCTGCTGGATCTGGATCGACAGCGCCGGCTGCGACACCCCGACCGCCGCCGCCGCCCGCCGGAAGTTGCGGTGCTCGGCGACGGCGACCACGCACTCGAGCTGGCGCACGCTGGGACGCGACGGGGCAGGCATACGATTACCGGAACGTATCACAGCCATCATCTCCATCGTCTTGTCGTATCGATGGCGCGGCCGCATGGTGAGGCCACCAACCCCTGCCCCCCGCGAAAGGTCCCCATGCTCACCATCGGAGATACGTTCCCGTCGTTCCAGGTCAAGGCCGTCGTCTCGCGCGAGCCCGGCCGCGAGTTCGCCGACGTCAACGGCGACAGCTACGCCGGCAAGTGGAAGGTGGTCTTCTTCTGGCCGAAGGACTTCACCTTCGTGTGCCCGACCGAGATCGCCGCGTTCGGCAAGCTCGCCGGCGAGTTCGCCGACCGCGACGCCCAGCTGCTCGGCGCCAGCACCGACACCGAGTTCGTCCACCTCGCCTGGCGCAACCACCACCCCGACCTCAAGGACCTGCCGATGCCGATGCTGGCCGACACCAAGCGCGAGCTGTCGACCGCGCTCGGGATCGTCCACAAGGACGAGGGCGTCGCCAACCGCGCGACCTTCATCGTCGACCCCCAGGGCATCATCCGCTTCGTCGAGGTGACCGACCTCAGCGTCGGCCGCAACCCGAGCGAGACCCTGCGCGTGCTCGACGCGCTGCAGACCGACGAGCTGTGCCCGTGCAACTGGAAGAAGGGCGAGGCGACGCTGTCGGCGTCGTGAGCCGGAGGCCGCCATGACCGCCACCCTCGACTCCCTCAAGGGCGCGCTGCCCGACTGGGCGCGTGACACCAAGCTCAACCTCGGCGTCGTCGACGGCGCCGCCGCGCTCGGCCCGCGGCTGGCCTGGGGCACCGCGCTCGCCGCCGCCGCCAGCACCCGGGTGCCCGAGGTGCTGGAGGCCGTCGCCGCCGCCGCCGAGCCGCACCTCGGCGACGCCGATCGCCGCGCCGCGCTGGCCGCCGCCTCGGTGATGGCGATGAACAACGTGTACTACCGGTTCCGCCACTTCATGGGCGAGGCCTCGGGCTACCCGCAGCTGCCGGCGCGGCTGCGCATGCAGGCGATCGGCAACCCCGGCGTCGACCACCGCGACTTCGAGCTGTGGTGCCTCGCCGTGTCGGCCATCGGCGGCTGCGAGGCCTGCGTGCGCTCGCACGAGCAGGTCGTGCGCGACAAGGGCGGCAGCCAGGAGCAGGTCCACGACGCGGTGCGGATCGCCGCGGTGGTCAACGCCCTGGCGACCTCGGTGGTGGCGGCGCGGGTGGTGCCGGCGCCGACCACCTGACCGCGACGCGCGCGGTCAGCGCTCGCGGGCGCCGAACTTCGTGTGCAGCGTGACCATCGCGGTGTACGCCTTGAAGTCGTCGATGGTGTAGCGCTGCAGCTCGAACATCGCCTGGTGGACGAACATGCTGCTCTGCGCCTCGAAGCCGAGCCCGCCTCCGACATACGGCCCGTCGACGGTGCGCGCCGGCTCGGTGTCGGTCTCCTTGGTCTTGCCCCACATGTTGCCGGCGAAGCCGCCGAAGGAGAACGCGACCGGGCCGTTGCCCAGGGTGGCGATGAGCCCGGCGTGCGCGAGCCGGAGCTCCGGCGCCAGGTAGTAGAACCGCCCCTCGCCAAAGGCCGCGACCCACAGCGGCCCGGTGTGCACCAGGAGGCCCTTGAGGCTGCCGCCGAGGGTGCCGGAGATGCCGCCGCGCACGCCGACGTCGACGCGATCCGAGATGCCGTGGATGAACCCGAGATCACCGATGCCGAGGCCGAACAGCGAGCCGCCGATGGCGGTGAGGTCGGCCTTCTCGGCGTCGTCCTCGAGGGTGACCGCGATCTGGTTGACGACGTCGAGCTCGGTGACCCCGGCGCCGGCCGGGCGCGCGCTGCCCGGCAGGTTGCTGACGAGGCATCCGCTCGCGACGAACGAGGTCACCAGGGCGAGGGCCCCGGCGACCGACGACAGACGTGTCATGACGACTCCCCGCAAGGACGACCGACGCCATCGTACCAGAGGCGCCCGGGACGCCGCCCGCCGGCGCGGCACGATCTCCGACGACGTTCAGCGGCGCTCGACGACGAACCGCCCGCCGACCTGGCGGATGACGAAGCGCTGCTCGCTGGCGAACGGGCCGCCCTGGAAGGCGTGGCCGAACCCGCCCCAGCCGCGCGGACCGACCGGCTCGCCGGTGGCGGACACCACCACCGGCTCGTCCCACGCGCGCTCGGCGTAGCCGCTGGGGCCCTGGCGATAACGCTCGGCGACCATGCGCGCGAGGAGCTGCTCGCGGGTGCCGAGCACCCACAGGACCGGCGCCAGGATCACGAGCTGCAGCGAGCCCCAGGCCAGGCCGGCCACCACCATCGCCAGCGCCAGGCCGCGGGAGAGCTTCACCGCGAGATCGGTGGCGGCGACGAAGCTCATCCGCCGCGACAGCAGCGCGCGCAGGATGCGGCCGCCGTCCATCGGCAACGCCGGCAGCAGGTTGAACCCGGCGATCACCAGGTTGATCCAGCCGAGCAGGCTCACCAGCGACGAGCCGGTCGCAGCGCCGAGCCCCAGCCCGAGCCCGGCGAGCATCAACGACACCGCCGGCCCGGCCGCGGCGATCGCGACCTCGTGGTTGGCGGTGCGCGGCAGCTCGACCATCTTGGCGGCGCCGCCGAAGAACGACAGCTCGATGCTCGACACCCGCACCCCGAGCCAGCGCGCGACCACGGCGTGGCCGAGCTCGTGCAGCAGCACCGACGCGAACGCCAGGCACACCACCGCGACCCCGGCGAGGCCGCCGAGCCAGACGAACACCACGCCGAGCAGGATCAGGAAGCTCAGGTTGAGCTCGACCGGGAAGCCGAGGATCGTCCCGAGGCGCCAGCGCTTGAACATGGGCTCACCGTGGGGCCGCCGGCGGCGGTTGTCAAAGGCCCCGTTCGGCCAGGTGCGCCGCCTCCGGGCGCGGCTCGACCCGCTCGCCGAGCCGGCGGGCCAGCTCGAGCCGGTCCTCGCGGTCGATCCACGGGATCGAGACCCGGCCGAGGTCGAGCCCGCTGGGATCGGAGAACCGCAGGTAGTCGCCGAGCACGGTGATGCCGTAGCGCGAGCGCACCACCAGCTCGATCGGGCGACCCTCGTGGATGACCACGCGGCCGTCGGCGGACACCGTGAGCGAGCGCCCGGCCTCGCCCTGGAACAGCGGCCGCTGGTAGCAGTCGGTGTGGTCCTCGTGCTCGACCACCAGCAGCTTGTCGAGCCCGCGGCCGAGCTCGATGGCGCGCGGGCTGGGGCCCAGCACCGCCGCCAGCGCCTGGCGCAGCCGCAGCGCCAGGCGATCGAGCGCGCGCAGGGCGTCGAGGCCGCCCTCGTCGATGAGCGGGCGCGGCTCGACGCCCATCACCCGCCGGACCCGGACCGCGCGCGGATCCTGCGCGATCCACACCGCGAGGTCTTCGTGCGGCACGTCGCGCGCCACCCACAGCGGCCCTGGCAGCTTGATCGATTCCCGGCGCTCGCGGCGGCGACCACGGGTGACCAGCGTGAGCACGCCCTCGGCGACGATGAGGCGCTGGGTCGGCAGGATCAGGGTGACGCTGCGCGGGCCGATCTCGAGGCGCAGGGTCGCGCCGGCGACCGGCGCCTCGAGCAGGTCCCCGCCTTCGTTGCCACGGAACGGCGCCACGTGCCGAGGAGCCTAGCATCGCCGCCGGCGGCGGTTGTGCCGGCCGCGGCCGCGGGTACACTGCCGCGCCATGGCTGCCCAGTACGCGTTCGTGATGAAGGACCTGCGCAAGATCGTCCCGCCCAAGCGGGAGATCCTCAAGGGCATCCACCTGTCGTTCTATCACGGCGCCAAGATCGGGGTCCTCGGCAACAACGGCGCCGGCAAGAGCACGCTGCTCAAGATCATGGCCGGCGTCGACAAGGAGTTCGTCGGCGAGGCGATGCCGGCGCCCGGCCTCAAGATCGGCTACCTGCCGCAGGAGCCGCAGCTCGACGACGACAAGGACGTCCGCGGCAACGTCGAGGACGGCGTCGCCGACATCCGCGCGCTGATCACCCAGTTCGAAGAGGTCTCGATGAAGATGGGCGAGGACCTGTCCGAGGCCGAGATGGACAAGGCGATGGCGCTGCAGGCCAAGCTGCAGGATCAGATCGAGGCGGTCGACGGCTGGGACCTCGACCACACCGTCGAGATGGCCCTCGACGCCCTGCGCTGCCCGCCGCCGGACGCGCCGGTGAAGAACCTCTCCGGTGGTGAGCGCCGCCGCATCGCGCTGGCCCGGCTGCTGCTGAGCAAGCCCGACATGCTCCTGCTCGACGAGCCCACCAACCACCTCGACGCCGAGAGCGTGACCTGGCTCGAGAAGCACCTCGAGACCTTCAAGGGCACCGTCGTCGCCATCACCCACGATCGCTACTTCCTCGACAACGTCGCCAAGTGGATCCTCGAGCTCGACCGCGGCCACGGCCGGCCGTTCGAGGGCAACTACTCGGCCTGGCTCGACCTCAAGGCCAAGCGGCTCAAGGACGAGGAGCGCCAGGAGGACGCCCGCCAGAAGATGCTGGCGCGCGAGCTCGAGTGGGTGCGGCTGTCGCCCAAGGCGCGCCAGGCCAAGAGCAAGGCTCGCCTCAACCGCTACGAGGAGCTGGTCGCCGAGGCCCAGGACGACGTGCGGGATCCGGCGCTCGAGATCGTCATCCCGCCCGGACCGCGCCTCGGCGCCGACGTGGTCAGCTTCGAGGGCGTCTCCAAGGGCTTCGGCGATCGCCTGCTCATCGACGACCTCACCTTCAAGCTGCCGCGGTCCGGCATCGTCGGCATCATCGGCCCCAACGGCGCCGGCAAGACCACGCTGTTCCGCATGATCATGGGCCTGGAGAAGCCCGACCGGGGCAAGGTCAAGATCGGCGAGACCGTCAAGATCGGCTACGTCGATCAGAGCCGCGACGCGCTCGATCCGGACAAGTCGATCTGGGAGGAGATCAGCGAGGGCGCCGAGATCTTCGAGATGGGCTCGCCCGAGCGGCGCCCCCAAGAAGCAGATCAACTCGCGCGTACGTGTCGAGCTTCAACTTCAAGGGCCAGGATCAGCAGAAGAAGGTCGGGGTGCTCTCCGGCGGCGAGCGCAACCGGGTGCACATGGCGCGGATGATCCGCCGCGGCGGCAACCTGCTGCTCCTCGACGAGCCGTCCAACGACCTCGACGTCGACACCCTGCGCTCGCTCGAGGACGCGCTGCTCAAGTTCCGGGCTGCGCGGTGGTCATCAGCCACGACCGCTGGTTCCTCGACCGCATCGCCACCCACATCCTGGCCTTCGAGGGCGAGAGCCACGTCGAGTGGTTCGAGGGCAACTTCGCCGACTACGAGGCCGACAAGAAGCGCCGGCTCGGCAACGACGCCGACCAGCCGCACCGCATCAAGTACAAGAAGTTCGTGGGCTGACGCGGGCCCCCGAGCTGAGCCCCGGTCGCCGGGGATCCGGATGTGCGCGCTCGCACGCGCCAGGCAATTGCAACCGGGGCCCAGGTCTGACAGGGTCCGCGGATGCTCAAGCGAACCCCGCACTCGGCCGCCTCGTGGTTGGCCTGCCTGTCCTTCGCGTCGCTGGCCGCCTGCGGCGGCGACGACCCCCCGATCACCGTCGACAGCGCCGTCGTCGACGCGCCGGTGACGGCGACCTGCGACCCCGTCGCCTACGAGCCGCTCGAGCTCGCCGGGACCGACGATGGCTTCGCGGTGTGGGCCGGCAACGTGACCACCGACCTCGGCGCCGACAGCGCCCAGTTCAGCATCGAGTTCTACGACGGCATCCGCGGCGACCTGACCGCCCAGGCGTGGGACCTCGCCGACGCCGTCGACGGCGACTACGCCACCTGCGCGAGCTGCTTCCGCATCGTGACCTCGGACGCCGAGGGCAACCCGGTCAAGCAGTTCTTCCAGTCGGGCGGCACCCTGACGGTGACGATGAGCCCGTTCGCCAGCGCCACCAACCCGCACTTCGTCGGCACCGTGACCGACCTCGCGGTCGAGGAGGTCCTCATCGACTTCGAGGGCCAGACCTTCGCGTCGACCCCGGTGCCCAACGGCGCCTGCTACCTCATCGGCGACGTGACCTTCGACCTCGACGCCATCCCCGACGCGTGGACCTGCGCGGAGGCCGCCTACAACGACGGCACCACCTGCAACTGCGCGTGCGGCGCCAACGACCCGGACTGCGACGACCTCGAGACCCCGGTCATGGGCTGCACCAACGCCGCGGACGTGTGCGTCGACGACACCTGCACCGAGGTGTGCGACGTGTTCGACGGCGCCGACCCGTGCGCCGCCGGCGTGTGCGGCTACTTCACCGCCGACCTCGACATCTGCTACGTCGACCCGACCGTGGTCGACGCCGCGGCGCTGGGCGCCGAGTGCGCCAGCGACGACGCCTTGTTCTGCGCGGTGTCGAGCATGAGCGCTGGCGGCGTGTGCGACACCTTCGTCGCCGACGACGGCATCTGCCGCGAGGTCTGCGACGATCCGACCGACTGCACCAACGTGGGCGACACCTGCGCCGCGATCATCGGCGACAAGGGCGTCTGCGTGACGCCGCCGGTCAACGACACCTGCGCCACGGCGATCCCGCTGGTGCTCGGCACCGCGGTCCAGGGCAGCAGCGTGGAAACTTAACGCGGCTTATCAACGCCGGCCTCGAGGGCGCGACTGCACGGGGTTCTGGCCAGGCCGGCAACGACGTCGCCTACTCGGTGGCGCTGGTCGCCGGGCAGATGATCACCGTCGCCCTGAGCGCGCCTGGCGGCAGCCTGGCATCGATCCTTCCTCTCGGCCCGGGCGACGTCGACGGTGTGCGACCTGCCGATCGGTGGTCCTGCCTCGTCGGCGCCGACGAGGGCCTCGGCGGCGGGCATTGCTTCGACTTCACCGATGGTGACCACCGGCACCTACTTCGCTGATCGTCGATGCCTTCGGCGCCGGCAGCCAGGGCACGTTCACCATCGAGGTCGCGCTGCAGTAGCAGCTCCGGGGCTCCGACGGCGACGCGGCGGCGCCACCCGGGCCGCCGCGTCGGCGTTTTCGGGGCGCGTCGGCGCGGTCAGCCCACCGGGCCGAGCTCGACGTCGGCGAACAGCGGCCGGTGATCGCTGGCGCGCTTGGCGAGCTGGGTCTCGCCCCGGGCCAGGTGGGTGATCGTGGCGCTGCGGACGTAGAGGCTGTCGAGGGCGCGCAGCGGCGCCCACGCCGGGAACGTCGCCGGCGTCGGCACCCGCGCGAAGCCGGCCGGCGCCAGCAGCCGGCCGAGGCGGCCGTAGACGTCGTTGAGATCGCCGCCGACGATGATCGGCGTGGTGTGGTGGATGCCGGCGAGCGGCTCGCACGCGAGGAACGTGGCGAGCTGGACCCGGCGCTCCGACTGCGCGAGAGCCCAGGTGCATGTTGAAGACGTGCACCGTGCGCTGGTGGCCGTCCTCGCGCACGTGCAGCTCGGCGTGCATCACGCTGCGGCGCTTGCGCCCGCCGACGGTGAGGTCGACGTTCTGGTGCGACGCGAGCGGGAACCGCGACAGGATCGCGTTGCCGTACAACCGCCGCCACGCACGGGCACGTTGGGCTCCCACGCCCGGTGCGGCAGGCCCACCGCCTCGGCGAACCAGTCCACCTGGCGGTGGCGCTGCGATCGCTGGGCGGCGTCGTCGACCTCCTGCAGGAGCAGCACGTCGGGCGCGTAGTGGGTGATGACCTCGGCGACGCGCTCCGGTCGGTAGCGGCGATCGACGCCGCCGATGCCCTTGTGGATGTTGTCGTGAGCACGCGGGCGTCATGCAGTGACCTCGGCGACGAGCAGGGTGACGTCGTCGGCAACGGCTGGCCGGCGCGGTGCGAGCGTACCGCGGCGAGGATCGCGTCGCGCACCTCGGCGGCGCCGAGCGCGGGGCCGAGGCCGCGCAGGAGCGCGAAGCCGCCGCTCGCCGAAGCGCTGCCCGGCGGGATCCTCGCAGTCGACCAGCCCGTCGGTGGCCCACACCACGACGCGTCGCCGGCGGCGGCGCGTGATCGGTGGCGGCGTCGGCGAGCAGGGCGCGACCGCCGAGCGGGTTGCCGCGCGCGACCAGCGGGGTCAGCGTGACGCCGGCGTCGCTCGACCGCAGGCGCAGCGGCGCGCCGTGGCCGGCGGCGGCGACCCGGGCCCGACCGCCGGCGGGATCGAAGAGCGCCACCCCGGCGGCCATGTGCAGCCGGCCGGCGCCGACCCGCCGGACCGCGCCGTCGAGCGCGGCCATCAGCAGGTCGGGCTCCTCGACGCCGGCGCATCGCGCACCGCGACGTCGGCGGCGCCCTTGGCCGCGGCGGTGACCAGCGCCGCGCCGACGCCGTGCCCGGTGACGTCGCCGATGACCACCAGCACCCGCGCGCCGGGCAGCGGATAGAACGCCCAGAAGTCGCCGCCGCAGCGGCGCCGGCTCCCACTCGCCGGCCAGCCGCAGCCGCGGCGGCACGTGCAGCCCAGGCTCCGGCACGAAGCCGGCCTGGATCGCGGCAGCCAGCTCGAGCTGACGATCGGCGGCGACCCGGGCGGTCGCGCGCGCCGACACCCAGGCCGGGCCAGGCTCCGAGCCTGACCGCGGCGCCAGCTGGGCGAGGAACTCGAAGCTCGGGGCGGCTCAGCCGGCTGCTCGCCATGATCCCCGGCACCACCAACAGCGCGGTCAGCTCGCCGGCGGTGGCCACCGGCACCACCGCGGCGGCGCCGTGGGCCTCGAGGAGCGCGTGCAGCGGCTCGCGCATCGCCGGCGGCGCGTGCAGATCGATGTCGCCGAACGCTCCGGCTCGCGCTCGGCGACCAGGTACGCCGCGAGCTGCGAGGCCGGCCAGGCGCGGCCGCTGCTCGCCGGCTCGGCGACGATGCGCACGTCGATGCCGGTGGCCAGCGCGACGACGTCGTGGGCGATGGCGTGGACCTCGGGCTCGGCGCGGGCGTCGGCGGCGCGCGCCACGAACTGCGCGAGCAGGCGCTCGAGCGGTCCCTCCGCCCGACGCCCGCCGCGCGCGAGCAGGTCGAGCACCGCCGCGCCGACGCGCACCGCGAGGAAGGTCGCGGTGAGCACCAGCGCCACCACCCACCACGGCAACCCTGGCGTGACCAGCTCGATGGCGGCCCAGCCGGCGACGATGGTGAACGCCAGGTACACCAGGAGCAGCGGCACCGCCCGTCAAGGCCGCGCACCCGGGGCAGGTCGTCGAACCACAGCTCGCCGACGGTGCCGATCGCGCCGACCACCAGCAGGCCGCCGACCGGCACCGGCAAGAACCGGTCGACGATCGCGAGCAGCAACATGCCGACCGCGGTGGCGGCGCCGGCCCACAGCATCCGGCGACGGGCGCCGGCCCAGGCACGGATCAGCGCGCCGAGGCCGAGCCCGGCGACAGCGAGCTTGCGCGGTAGGCCACGGCGCGCCAGGCCCCGCGGTCGGCTCCCACATACCCAGGCCGCCCCAGCCGACGCCGGCGACGACGACGTCGGTGGCGGCGATGATCGGCGCCCACGCGACGCCGACCAGGGTCACCAGCACCGCGAGCCACGCGCGCTCGCGCAGCGCGCCGCGCAGCGCCATCAGGAAGCAGGCCCAGGCGCCGCCGGCGAGCGGCACGCTGGCGCCGGCCAGCCGATACCAGGCGCCCGCGACCGCGGGATCCGTCGTCGACGCGATCACCGCGAGGGCGGCGACGTACGGCATGAGCGCGAGGGTCGCGAGCAACAGCCACGCGCGCAGGGTCGAGGCCCCGCGCATGAGCGCGACGGTGACGAACACGACCGCGAGCGCGAGCGCGGCGGCGGCGTACGGCGCGCTCAGCAGCCGCAGCGCGTAGCTGGCCGGATCGAGCAGGCGCGGCGGCACGGGCGCGCGACTGTACCGCGACCGGCTGCCCCCGCTGGCGCCGGGCCTGCTACCCTCGGGCGGTGCCGGACGATCGCCGCGACGACGCCACCGGCCGCGCGATCTCCGGCGCCCAGGCGGCGTCGCTGGTCGCCGGCGCCAGAGCGGGCACCGAGTCCGATCTCGACGTGGCGCCGATCGACGCCACCACCCGCACCATCGAGACCCAGCTGATCGACCTCGAGGAGCTGGTCATCCCGGCCGGCGTCGGCGACGTGCGCGCGGTGCCGGTCGGGCGCAGCCCGGCGCCGCCGCGACGCGGCCCGGCGCCGACCCCGGTGCCGCACGGCTCGGCCCAGCTCGTCGGCGGGCGCTACCGCATCGTCGGCCGCATCGGCGAGGGCGGCATGGGCAAGGTCTACGAGGCCACCCACGTCCAGCTCGGCAAGACCTTCGCGCTCAAGGTCATCCTCGGCGCGCAGGCCGGCGACCTCGAGACCCGCCAGCAGTTCTACCGCGAGGCCCGGATGGCCAGCTCGCTCGGCCACCCGCACATCGCCGGCGTGGTCGACTTCGGCGAGGACGATCGCGTCGGCCTGTACATGGTGATGGAGCTGCTCGACGGCTGGCCGCTCGACAAGGTGCTCCACGACGAGGGCCCGCTGCCGGCGCGGGCCGCCCTCGACATCGCCCTGCAGATCGCCGACGCGCTGCACTACATCCACGAGCGCGACCTGGTCCACAACGACATCAAGACCGAGAACATCCTCCTGGTCGACGAGGTCGTCGGCAAGCGCCGCCGGCGCCAGGCCAAGCTGCTCGACTTCGGGCTGGCGCGGTCGCTGTCGTCGAAGGGCGCCCACGTCTTGACCGGCACGCCGCACTACGTCGCGCCCGAGCGCATCCGCGGGCAGCCGGCGTCGGCGGCGTCCGACGTCTACGCCATGGGCATCCTGCTCTACGAGATCCTCACCGGGAAGGTGCCGTGGGACGGGCCGACCGCCGAGATCCTCGCCGGGCATCTCGATCATTTGCCGACGCCGCCGTCGCAGCTGGTGCCGGATCTCGATCCCGCGGTCGAGCGCCTGGTGCTGCACGCGCTGGCCAAGGATCCCAAGGATCGCCACAAGGACATGGGCGCGTTCCTCTACGAGCTGCGCGCGGTGATGGACATGCTCGGCGGCGCCCGCGGCCGCGCCGGCGCCACCCGGCTGCAGCGCGGCGGCGCCCGTCCGCGCGATCGCCTGGCCCGGCTCGGCTTCGACGGCTGCCGGCTGCCGCTGGCGCTGCTCGACGGCGCCGGCGAGATCCTCGCGGCCAACCCCGCCTTCGCCCGCTTCGTGATGGGCGTGGCCACTAGCCTCGAGGGCCTGCGCGTGCAAGAGACGCCGCTGGCCGCGGCCTGGAGCCACCTCGCCGAGGATCTCGTCGCGGCCGGGCGTGGCCAGCCAGTGCGGCGGCTGGTCGAGGTCGACGTCGCCGACGGCAGCCCCAGCCGCCGCCTCCTGCTGTGGCTCGATCCGCTGGAGGCCGAGCGCCTGATGATGGGCGTGCAGCCGATCGATCCCGAGCGCTGACTCGCGGCGCGAGCGGCGCTCGGATCTGCGACAGCGCGACGTCGCAGGCGTCGCACGCAACCGCACGACGAGGACGGTTGCCGCCGGAGGATGGGCCCCGTAAGGTCCGCGCATCCCCAACGGAGGTCTCATGCGCCCGCGTGTACTCACTCGCTCGTGGTGGCCGGCCCTGGCCGCCTCCCTCGCTCTCGGCCTCGGCGCCGTCGGCCTCACCGCAGCGGCGCCGGCCGCGCCCGCCGCGGCCGCCGCGACCACCAGCGCCGCCGCCGATCCCGAGATCCCGTTCGAGCGCTACAAGCTCGACAACGGGCTCGAGGTCATCCTCAGCCACGACCCGTCGGTGCCGCTGGTCGCCATCGACGTCTGGTACCACGTCGGCTCCGGCCACGAGGTCCCCGGCAAGAGCGGCTTCGCGCACCTCTTCGAGCACATGCTGTTCCAGGGCAGCAAGCACGTCGGCACCGACAAGCACTTCGACTTCCTCAAGTCGGCCGGCGCGAGCGAGGTCAACGGCACCACCAACACCGACCGCACGAACTACTACGAGGTGGTGCCGTCGCATCAGCTCGAGCTGGCGCTGTGGCTCGAGAGCGATCGCATGGCCCACCTGCTCCCGCTGTTGACCCAGGCCAGCCTCGACAACCAGATCGACACCGTGCGCAACGAGCGCGCGCAGCGCTACGACGGCGTCGCCTACGGCGCGACCCGCTTCGCCATCTCGCACGCGCTGTACCCGGTCGGGCACCCGTACCGCGACCTCACCATCGGACGCCACGAGGATCTCGAGGCGGCGTCGCTCGCCGACGTCGTCGGGTTCTACAAGACCTGGTACGTGCCGGCCAACGCGACCCTCGCGATCGTCGGCGACTTCGACCCGACCACCATCCGGGCCACCGTCGCCAAGTGGTTCGGCACCATGCCGACCAGCGTGAAGCCGACGACGGTCACCGTGCCGCCGCCCGCCGCCAAGGCGACCCGGGTCGAGCTCACCGACGAGTTCGCCAAGCTGCGCCGCCTCGACTTCGTCGCGCTGTCGCCGGCGATGATGGCCGCCGGTGACGCCGAGCTCGACATGCTCGCCGACGTGCTCACCCGCGAGGGCACCGGCCGGCTGTACCGGATCCTCGTCCACGAGCGCCAGCTCGCGCAGAGCGTGGTGGCCTACCAGTGGGGCAAGCAGTTCTCCGGCGAGTTCACGATCTCGGTGACGCTCAGCGGCGGCGCCGGCCTCGCCGCCGTCGAGCCGAATCGTGCGCGACGAGGTCGCCAAGCTGCGCGCCGAGGCGCCCAGCGAGCGCGAGCGCGCCCGCGCGTGGTCGCCATCGAGGGCCAGCTCGATCCGCAACCTCGAGGCCTCATGGCCCGGGCCGAGCAGCTCAGGCCTACAACCGCTACCTGGGCGATCCCGGCGGCCTCGGCGCGACCTCGCCCGCTACCGCAACGCGACCGGCGAGAGCATCCGCGCCGCCGCCGCGATCACCTCCCTCGATCCGGCCCGCCTCGTGGTCGTGGTCACCTCGCCCAAGGAGGCCTGTGAACGCGCCCCGCTCAGCCCATCCCTCTCGCGCGTCTCCGCTGTCGGCGCTCGCCGCTGTCGCTGGCCGCCGCGTGCCGGCAGCGGCACCACCACGGTGCCGGCGCCGCCGGCCCGACCACGACCGATCCGTCCCCGCCGACCCCGACCCCCGTGATGACCGAGACCTTCCCGACCCAGACCGCGCAGCCCCAGACCTGGCGTTCCCCGACGAGGAGTTCCGCGCGACCAGCCGGCGCCCGGGCCGCTGCGGCCGTTCGCTGCCCAAGATGGCCGTTCACGCTCGCCAACGGCGTGAAGGTCTACCTGGTCGACATCAACGACCTGCCGCTGATCTCGCTCGAGCTCAACTTCGACGGCGGCACGCTGGCGGATCCGCCGGGCAAGGCTGGCCTCGCCGAGACCTGCATGGATCTCGTCACCGAGGGCACCGCGACCCTCGACAAGCTGGGCTTCTCGTCGGCGCTGGCCGACATCGCCTCGCACATCAGCTCGTACGCCTCCGACGACAGCCAGGGCGTCGCGATGAGCACGCTGAGCGCGCACTGGGAGCCGACCCTGCGCCTGTTCGCCGACTCGGTGCGGACCCCGGCCTGCGCAAGGACGACTTCGATCGCCTGGTGAAGCGGCGGACGCAGGCGGTCCAGCAGGCCAAGGGCGCCGCCGGCTCGGTCTTCGGCCGGGTCAAGACGCGATCTACGGGCCGGATCACCCGCCGGCGCGGTGACCACCGAGGCCTCGCTGGCGGCCATCACCGTCGAGGACTGCCAGGCCCACGCCGCGACCTACCTGCGGCCGGGCGGCGCCCGGCTGTTCGTCGTCGGCGACCTCACCGGGCGCAGATCGGGCCGCCTTCGAGGGTCCGTCGTTCGCCGGCTGGAAGGGCAAGGCGCCGGCGCTGCCCAAGGCGGCCGCGGCCAAGCCGCAGCCGCGGTCCGGCCGCATCTTCTTCGTCGACGTGCCCGGCGCCGCGCAGTCGCTGGTGGCGATGATGCACGCTGGCCCCGCGCGCACGGCGAAGGACTACTTCGCCAACACGATCATGAGCAACATCCTCGGCGGCGGCTTCTCCAGCCGCATCAACATGAACCTGCGCGAGGACAAGGGCTACTCCTATGGCGCCCGCGGTTCGATCCGCTACAGCCGTCGCGGCGGCGTGTTCACCGCGGCCGCCTCGGTGCGCGCGAACGCCACGTACCAGTCGCTGCTCGAGCTGCGCCGCGAGTCGGATCAGCTGCAGCGCGGCGCGGCGCCGGCCACCGCCGAGGAGCTGGCCCGCGAGCGCGAGGGCGCCATCCTCGCGCTGCCGTCGAAGTTCGCCACCGGCAGCGACTCGCTCGCGCAGTTCCGCGGGCTCGTCTACTTCGGGCTGCCGCTCGACTACTACAACACGTACATCGGCAAGATGAGCAAGGTGACGCTGGCGCAGCTCACGGCGTCGGCGAAGGCGCACCTGGCGCCGGCCAAGGCGCAGTACGTCGTCGTCGGCGACGGTGCCTCGCCGGTGATCGCGCGCGGCGCCGACGGCATCGACGCGCCGTTGCTCGGCGCCGACGGCCAGCCGCTGACGTTGCGCGCGGCGCTGACCGCGCTCGCGGCCGACGGCACGCTTGGGGCCGGCGGCCTGGTCGAGCTCGACGCCGACGGCGTCCCGGTGTCCTGACCGCCACGACGCGCGGGCGCTGCGCCCGCCGTACGCACCCCGACGCGCGCGCCGCCGCCCCGACGCCGGCGCCTGGTGCGGGCTAACTGCCCGACATCGCGGTGGCGCTTCCGCCGCGGCGTGCCCGCGCGCCGGCGCACCGCGCGTGGGACCTCGCACCACGATCGCCTACACCCGCGGAACCACAGATCGTTTGGGCAGATTCTTTCGGGTCGCCGAGATGGATCGCGTAGACTTTCAGGCAGGCCTGCCGGGGAGGACCATGGCGATTTCCATGCTCGAGACGCAATCCACCGAGGACGCCACCGATGAGGTCGCGCGCCGCCGCCGCGATCCGCAGGCGGGTAACGCCCTCGTGCTCGCGACCATCGCGCTGACCAGCCTGGCCGCGCTCGGCGCCCTCACCGTGCTGAGCGTGCGCGGCGGCATCGCCGCCACCGGCCAGGAGCGGTTCTCGTCGATCGCGCTGTACGCCGCCGAGAGCGGCGCCGCCGCGGCGATGAGCACGCTGCGCCTCAACCCGGGCTGGGCGGTGTTCTTCGCCCAGGACGACGGCACCCCCAACCCCGCGGCGCCACCCATCCCTGGCAACGGCGCGTTGCCGGGCTCGGCGGCGAACCTGTTCAGCGCCGACATCAGCGCCTGGTACGAGGTCGAGATCCTCAACAACCGCACCGACCCGCAGTACGACGCGATCGTCGGCAACAGCATCCCCAACGCCGACGGGGACACCCGCGTGATCATCCGCGCCACCGGGCACGGCCCCGACGGCGCGCTGGCGATCATCGAGTGGGACGTCGCCGCGACCGGCCAGATCCCCGCCGCGGGCCGCCCCTGCCCCGGCTACGGCCAGAAGGGCATGGCCGAGGACGGCGCCGGCGTCAACGACTGCCTCACCAGCATCGACTCGACGGACTATGTCGTCTACACGCCAGGAAGCTGACCCCATGATCCCAAGGACGACCTCGACGACACGACGACGCACCGTCGGCCTGCTCCGGAGGCTGAGGCCCCGGCGGCGCGCCGTCGCGGGCGCGCGCCGGCGCGCCGACCAGCGGGGCTTCACCATGGTCGAGCTGCTGGTGACCCTCGCGGTGACCACGATCGGCATGGTCGGCCTGGTGTCGCTCAACCTCACGACCATGGGCGGCAACGGCATGGCCGGGCGCAACGTCGAGGCGACCGCGGTGGCGCAGGACACGCTCGAGAGCCTGCGCGGCATGCCGGTGGTCGACATGCTGACCGCCGTCGGCACGCCGATCGGCGCGCCCACCATCATGGACACCGTCGCCGGCCGCGCCGGCGTCACCTTCAACCGCACCGCCACCGTGACCCAGCTGGCGGCGTCGACCGACCTGCTGCTCATCCGCGTCGACGTCGACTGGGCCGACGACGGCGTGGCCAGCATCCAGACCAGCCACCGCGTCTCCGTCGAGCTGGTCCGTACCCGCGAGGAGCCGTTGTGATCCATCGACGCGCGCGCCGCCCGGCGCGCACCGCGCGCCGCCCGGTCGGCCAGGCCGGCTTCACCATCATCGAGCTGCTCATCGGCCTGCTCATCAGCTCGCTGCTCATCGGGATGGTCTTCGCCATCGTCCTGCGGATGAGCGTGTCGTACCGGACCCAGCAGCAGGTCAGCGAGACCCAGCAGGTGCTGTCGTCGGCGCTGGCGCTGATCCGCACCGACGTCAAGATGGCCGGCCTGGGCGCCCCCAACGGGTTCGCCGACGCGAGCGTCACCAGCGGGAACATCGCGACGACGGCGAACGTCGGCTACCTGGCCCCGGTCCAGCTCATCAACGGCGGCGGCAGCGTGCCCGACGAGCTGCGCGTGTACTGGGCCGACACCACGCGCGCCGCCCGGGTCATGCCGAACCTCAGCGCCACGCCTGGCTTCGACATGGGGGTACCCGCCGTGATCCGGGTGCTCCGCGTCGACGACCCGAGCGACTTCGCCGCCGGTGACGTCGTCGTGATCACCACGCCACACTACGAAGACCAGTCGGCGACCCCGGTCGCACTGCAGACCAAGATCGCGGTCTTCCGCGCCTGCACGGCCCGCGTGCAGACGGTCAACGCCAACGAGATCGAGCTGGCGGTCAGTGGACCGTTCGCGCGGCCTGACAACGCCCAGTGCCTGCACGTCCGCACCCAGCACATCGCCGACGGCGCCGAGTCGACGACGATGATCTACCGGGCCCAGGCCCGGGCCTACCGGGTCGACGCGACCCGCGAGGTGCTGCAGCGGTCGCCGTCGGGTGGCCTCATCGCCACCGACTGGCAGGACATCGGCGTCGGCTTCACCGATCTCCAGGTCGCCGGGCGCTACTACGAGGCGTGGGTGCCGGCGGGCGTCAACGACGCCGACAGCGACGGGATCCCCGAGTACGACTGGTACGGCGACACCTCCGGCATGCCGATCACCCTGCCGTGGCCGTACCCGACCGAGACGCCGCCGGGCGAGCCCGAGCAGCGGTTCGGCCCGTTCGCGCAGCCGATGGAGGTCGTGGTCTCGCTGGTGGTGCGCACGCAGAAGACGGTCGAGGGCGTGGGCACCGGCGCCACCCCGGATCTCGTCGGCAACCAGCTGGGCGACCATCCGTCGGAGCCGCTGACCGGCTCGCACATCTACCGGCACGCCACCGCGCGCATCGACCTCCGCAACATGGCGGTGGCGCGATGACCCGCGCGCGGCCGGCCCAGCGTGGCTTCACGCTGATCGAGCTGATGGTGGTGCTGGCGATCATCGGCATCGCCACCGGCATCGGCGCGGTGGTGATGAAGAAGGAGATCCGCACCAGCGACGTCGCCGACCAGATCGCGTCGCTGTCCCGCGAGGCAGCCCGGCGCGCCATCACCGGCGGCCGGGTCCGCGAGGACGTGCAGCTGGCGCTGGTCTCCGGCGCCGCTCGCGCCCGCTTGCTGGTCACCTCGGTGAGCGCCAACGGCCAGCGCCAGGTGCAGGTCGACGTGCTCGAGGAGGCCGCGCCCGGCACCCCGAGCGGCACCTGGAACGCGGTGTCGTCGTTCGCCATCCCCAAGGCGGTCGAGCTGGTCGGCATCACCACCGCGGCGGTGCTCACCGACCTGCAGCCGTTCACCACGATCCCGGCCACCCAGTCGGTGGAGCTCCTGTTCTATCCCGACGGCCGCGCCGGCGGCGCCGGCCTCACGCTGTACCTCCGCGGCAACGACACCACGCCGAAGCGGGGCCGGCTGTCGCGCGCGGTGATCATGCCCATCGGCGGCTCGGCCACGACGTTCCCGGTCTGGTAGCCGCGGTCGGCGCGGCCACCGCGATTGCGCGGCGCCGGCGATTGGACGACACTGCCGCGGTGCCGCGCTCGCTCCGTGTCGTCGTCGTGCTCCTGGCCGCGCTCCTGACCGCGGCCGCTGGCTGCGGGATCAAGGTCCCGACCTACGACTACAGCCAGGAGCCCGATCCGCGGCGCGGCGAGTACGTGCTCGGGGTCGCCGACGACCTCACGATCCACGTCTGGGAGAACGACGAGCTGTCGACCGACGTCACGATCCGCCCCGACGGCACGATCACCCTGCCGCTGGTCGGCGAGCTGCGGGCCGCCGGCGAGACCCCGTCGTCGTTGCGCGACATGATCAAGGCGCGCCTGGCCGACTACATCAAGTCGGCCGGCAGCACCGACACCGTCACCGTGGCGCTGCGCCAGACCAACAGCTACCGATTCACGGTGTCCGGCGAGGTCACCCGCGCCGGCATCTTCACCTCGGAGTTCTACGTCACCGTCGCCGAGGCGGTGGCGCTGGCCGGCGGCTTCACCCGCTACGCCAAGCGCAACGAGATGGTGCTCCTGCGCATCGACCCCGGCACCGGCAAGGCGCGATCGATCCCGCTGGCGTACGACCTGCTCGCCAGCGGCAAGCGGCCGGACATGAACCTGGTGCTGATCGCCGGCGACTCGATCTACGTGCCGTAGCGCGCTCGCGCCGGGCTACCGCCCGGAGGTCATCTTCAGCATGACCAGCGGCGTCTTGACGATGATGGCCAGCTCGGTCGCGAGGTACGTGCCGAGCCGCTCGAGCGACGCGGTGTAGGCCAGGTCGTAGAGCAGCTTGATGCGCATGTCGTCGGCGAGCGCGCCGCGCGCCTCGTCGAGGTCCCACGGGTTCTGCAAGGTGCGCGCGAGCTTGGCGACCTCGCTGCCCTCGGGGATCTCGCCGGTGTAGCCGAGCGACACCTGCGCGAGGCCGGTGATGCCGGGCTTGACGTCGCGCATGCGCTCCTCGAACAGCGGGATGGCGTACGCGAGATCGGCGAGCAGCTCGGGCCGCTCGGGACGCGGCCCGACCAGGCTCATCTCGCCGCGCAACACGTCCCAGAACTGCGGCAGCTCGTCGAGGCGCGACTTGCGCAGGAACCGGCCGATGCGGGTCACCCGCGGATCGTCCTTGCCGGCGATCACCGCGCCGGTCTTGGCCTCGGCGTCGGTCCGCATGGTGCGGAACTTGTGCATCGTGAACTCGTGGAACCGAAACCGCCGGACCCCGTGCTCCTGGGTCACCGCCTCGAGGCGGCCGGCCCGGCGCTGCCGGTAGAAGATCGGCCCGGGCGAGTCGACGTAGATGGCCGCGGCGATCACCGGGACCAGGGGCGCGGTGAGCGCCAACCCGACCGCGGCGCCCGCGACGTCGATCGCCCGCTTGGCGAGCTGCACGCTCCGCAGCATCAGGGCTCCGACGGTACCACGCGCGCCGCGGAGCGGGTATGGTGGCACCGATGGCGGCGGGTGCGGCGACGCCTTCGATCCGGCTCACGGTGCCAGGCACGCTCGCGCACCGCGGGGTCGCCGTGCGGGTGGTGGCCGAGGCGTGTCGCCTGGTGTCGGGCCACGGCCAGCCGCCGCCGGTCGAGGTCGATCGCGGCTACGACCTGCGGCACCCCTTCGACGCCGCGGTGGTGTCGGCCTTCGCCGAGATCTTCAACAACATCGTCATCCACGCCTACGGCGCCGGCGCGGCCGGCTCGATCGAGCTCGCGATCGCGACCTCGGCCGACGACGTCGTCATCGACATCCACGATCACGGCGCCCCCTTCGACCTCGCCGCCGTGCCGTCGCCGGAGCTCGACGCGCTGCCCGAGGGTGGCATGGGCATCCACATCGCCCGGACCATGCTCGACGACGTCGCCTACGCGCCGGGACCACCGAACCGGTGGCGCCTGTCCAAGGCGCTGCGCCCGCCGGAGGTCACGCCATGACCCACCACGCCATCATCTGCACTCCTTCTCGCCCCCGCCCAACGACCGACCGAGCGTGTGACCACCGTGGATAGCGACTTCTTCGACGTGCAGCGAACCGACGACGGCGCCCGCATCGCGGTGCGGCGGATGCTCGACATCAACACCGCGCCCCAGCTCGCCGAGCAGGTCGATCGCCTGCTCGCGGCCAAGCCGCGCGAGGTCGTCGTCGATCTCGCCGGCCTCGACGTGATCGACAGCTCCGGCGTCGCCGTCCTGGTCAAGCTGTACAAGGGCGTGCGCAACCTCGGCGGCAAGCTCACGATCGTCGGCGCGCGCGATCAGCCGCTGGCGATCTTCAAGCTGCTGCGCATGGACAAGGTCTTCGGGATCTGACGGCCCCGGTGCGGGTCCTCGTCGTCACCAAGATCTTTCCCAACGCCGCCGAGCCGCTGTCGGCGCCGTTCAACCGGCAGCAGTTCACCGCGCTCGCGCGCCAGCCCGGCGTCGACCTCGAGGTGCTCGCCACCATCCCGTGGTTCCCCGGCGCGGGGCTCGTGGCGCGGTGGTCGAGCGCGGGCCGGCTGGCGGCGGTGCCGAAGGTCGAGGAGATCGACGGCCTGCGGGTGCGTCACCCGCGCACGTTGTTCGTGCCGCGCACCGCGATGGCGCTGTGGGGGCCGATGTACGCGGCGTCGCTCGGCCCGAGCCTGGCGCGCTTCCGCGGCGCGGTCGACGTCGTGCTCGGCTCGTGGGCCTACCCCGACGGGTTCGCCGCGGTGGTGCTGGCGCGCGCGCTCGGGGTGCCGGCGGTGGTGAAGCTGCACGGCTCCGACGTCAACGTCATCGCCCAGCGCGGCGGTCCCCGGCGGCTGTGCCAGTGGGCGCTGCCGCGCGCCGCCCGGGTGGTCGCGGTGAGCCGGCCGCTGGCCGCCGAGGCCGAGGCGCTGGGGGTCGCGCCCGAGCGGGTGGCGGTGGTCGGCAACGGCGTCGACGGCGAGCGGTTCCGGCCGGGCGATCGCGGCCAGGCGCGCGCGGCGCTCGGCCTCGGCGACGGGCCGCTCGCGGTCTACGTCGGCAACCTCAAGGCGAGCAAGGGCGTGCTCGATCTGATCGCGGCGTTCCCGGCGGTGCGGGTGGCGTTGCCGACGGCGCGGCTGGCGATCGTCGGCGGCGGCGAGGCCCAGGCCGAGGTGGCGGCGGCGGCGGCGGCGCTCGGTGACGCGATCGTGCTCGCCGGCCCGCGCCCGCCCGACGAGGTCGCCCGGTGGATGGCGGCGGCCGACGTGGTGACGCTGGCGAGCTGGGCCGAGGGCATGCCCAACGTCGTGCTCGAGGCCCTGGCCTCGGGGCGCCGGGTGGTGGCCACCGCCGTCGGCGGCGTGCCCGACGTGATCACCGAGCCGGCGCTCGGCGCGCTGGTGCCGCCGCGCGATCCGGCGGCGCTCGCCGCGGCGCTGATCGCGGCGCTGCCGATGCCCTACGACGCCGAGCTGGTCGCCCGCCGCGGCGCCCGCGGCGGCTGGGACGCCAGCGCCGCCGCCCTCGCCGCCGTCCTGCGCGACGCCGCCGGTGCTACCGTGCCGACGTGAAGCGCGCCGACCCCGACGACGCCTGGTACCAGGCCGAGGTACCGCTGCGCCGCGAGGTCATGGCCGAGCTCGGCCGCCTGGCCCGCCGCGCACGCCTGCGCTGGCGGCCGACGTTGGTGATCGCGCTGCTCGTCACCGCGCTGGGCGCCGCGTTCCTGGCCCGACGGCCGGCCCGCCACGACGCGTCGGTGACCCTGGCCCTCGCCGAGGGCCAGCTCGCGACCCGGGCGTCGTCGCTGATGCGCACCGAGCTGCAGGCCTACGTCGCCAACGTGCTGCTGCCCGACGCGGCGCTGCTCGAGGTCGTCGAGCGCCACGACCTGACGCCGCTGCGCCGCACGCTCGGGCCGCAGTACGCCATCGCCGAGCTGCGCGACGCCCTCGAGGTCGAGGTGATGCGCAACACCTTCCTCTACGACCGCGACGACTCGCGGCGCAGCGCCCGGGTGCAGCTCACGGTGACCGACGCCGATCCGGAGCTGGCGACCACGCTCGCCCACGACCTCGCCGGCGTGGTGATCGCCAGCGCCACCAGGCCTGACCCGCCAGACGCCGCGATCTGGCGCCCGAGCGCCGCGGTCGCCCTCGACCAGGTCTCGGACCAGGTCGCCGCGCTCGACGCGCTCGACCGGGCCGCCGCCGCGGTCGACGCCGCGGATCCGTCGCTGTCGCCGCTGCGCAGGCGATGCTGCGCGGACGCGCTGCTCGCGCGCGAACAGGAAGGCGCGGCGGCCGCCGAGGAGCTCGAGCCGCGCTGGCCCGACCGCCTCCGTCGACAGGATCATGGCGGCCGCCAGCGAAGGAGGCCTCGACCTGCGGGTGGTGGTGGTGGCCGAGGACGACACCACGTCCGCTCGACGCCGGGCCCGGCGCCGCCGACAAGCCGTATACTGCTCGGGCTGGCGCTGGTGGCGACCGTCGGCGTCGGCCTCCTGCTCGCCACCTTCGACGATCGCGTGCGCGAGCCCGGCGACGTGACCCGCGCCGGCCTGCCGGTGCTCGGCGCGCTGCCGGGCTTCGAGGAGCGGGCTTTGCGAGGTCGGATCCCTGCGCGACCGCGCCGTCGGCCGCGGTCGTGTACCATCCTGAGCCGCCGCCGCGATGTCGACGACCACCGTCACCACCCCGCGTGACCGCCTCGAGCGGTTGCTCGACTACGGCCGCAAGGCCACCCGCTACTGGTGGCTGGTGCTGGCCTTCGCGGTGGTCGGCGCCGCGCTCACCGTCGTGTTCGCGCTGACCCGACCCGACGTGTACAAGTCGTCAGTCGGTGCTCTTCTACCAGGAGCGCATCCAGTCGAGCGTGGTCCAGGGCCGGCAGGCCGAGGCGGTGCAGCGCGACATCGGCGACCGCTACCGCGAGCTCCTGCTCGCGCGCAGCCAGCTCGACAAGATCGTCAACGACCCGGAGCTGGGGTTCGCCGCCGAGCTCGCCAAGCAGGGCCCCGAGGAGCTCATCGAGGAGCTCCGGCTGGCCATCGACTTCGAGTCGCGCGGCGCCAACACCTTCCGCATCAGCTACGGCGACGCCGATCGCGACCGCGCCCAGGCGGTCACCCAGCGCCTCACCGAGCTGCTCCAGCAGAAGGAAGAGGAGATCCGCAGCGACCAGGCTCGGTCGACCGCGGCCTTTGCCGAGTCGCAGAAGGCGGCCGCCGCCGACAGCCGCGCCGATCAGCGCACGCTCTCGGGTTCTCGCCGCCACCCCGGAGTTCGCCGCCGAGCCCAGCGACGGCGTAAAGCAGGAGCGCCTCGATCCACACGCGCCGCAATAGCGCAGCCAGACCTCCAGCGGCAGCAGCCGCGAGACCGCGGATCGAGCGGCAGATCGCGCACATCAAGGCGCGGCTGGCGGCGCCGCCCGACGCGCGGCGCCGCGCACGCAAGCCGGCCTCGCCGAGAAGATCGCCGCCGACGCCGCGGTCGCCCGACGCCAAGCGCGGCTGACGGCGGCCGAGCGCAACTCGAGGAGGTCCGCGCCAGTACACCGAACCTCCACCCCGACGTGGTCAAGGCCCGCGCCGCGATCACCACCGCGCAAGCAGCGGCTGCGCCGGGCGGAAGGCCGCGGTGCCCTCCGACGCGCCCGACGGGGTGGTCGTCGCCCCGGCCAACGCGCCGATCGCGCCGCCCTCGAGAAGAGGCAGGCCGCCTCGAGCAGCAGCTCACCGCCGGCCTGCCACGCCGCGCCAACGACAAGTCCGCCGCGCCCGACGCCGACGACGCCACCAACTGGGTGGTCGAGCTCGAGACCGAGTACGCCGAGCTGCGGCGCGCGCCGTCGACGAGCAAGGAGCGCGTGCAGGCCTTGTCGGATACCGTAACCGAGGCCCCCAGATCGACCTCAACCTGCAGATCGCCGAGCAGGGCTCGCGCCTCGCAGCCGTTCGATCCGGCGTTCCGGCCGATCAAGCCGTTCGGGCGCAACACCCGCATGCTGGTCCTCGCCGGCCTGGTGCTGTTCGTCGAACTCGGCGCGGTGGTCGCGCTTGTGATGGCGATCCTCGACGACCGCCTGTGCGCCGCGACGAGATCGACGAGCTGGCGCTGGCGGTGCTCTGCGATCATCCCGTCCCGGCGGAGGTCTGCCCCGACGCCGGCGCCGCTCGCGACGCCCGCCGCCGGCACGGAGCTGATGTGAGCGCCCGCACCCGGCGCCCCGCCGTTCGGCGAGCGACACCCCTCCGCCGGCGGCACCCTGCCCTCGGCCCCGGCGACCCAGGCCTGGAGGTCCCCGCGCTGGTCGCCACCACCCGTCGCCCCAACGCCGGCCGATCCGGCGGCGACATTGACCCGCCTCGACGAGCTCGGCGAGGTGTCGCCGAGCCCGCTGCCCCGGCCGAGATCGGGCTGACCCAGCACCAGCTCCCGGCCGACGCCGACGACTAGCCGCCGGCTGGTGCTCGTGCACGCGCCCGACGCGCCGCGCGCCGCGTTCCGGTGCCTCGGCATCGTGCTGGGCCGGTCGCCCGCAGGTGATCGCGGTGTCGAGCCCGCTTGCCGCCGGCGAGGCAAGACCACCACCGCGGTGAACCTCGCGCTGGCGCTCGCCGAGTGCGGCCGCGCCCGGGTGCTGCTCGTCGAGGCCACCCTGCGGCGCCCGCAGCTGGCGTCGATCTTCCGGTTCGTGCCGCCGTGGTGCTTCGCCGAGCAGCTCGGGCCACACCGCCAGCAACCCGGCGGCGCCGTGGAACCTGGTCGACGTCCGCAGCTCTGGCTGCACGTCGCCACCGGTGAGCCCCGACGTCGAGGAGCGGCCCCTGCTCGACGCGCCGGCCTTCGCCATCGCGATGGATCGCCTGCGCCTGGCCGGCTACGACCACATCGTGGTCGACACCCCGCCCGTGCTTGGCGGCGCCGAGGTCAACCTGATCCAGGACGCCGTCGACGGCGTGGTGCTCGCGCTGCGGGCCCGCACCTCGACCGCGCGCGATCTGCGGCGCGCCGTCGAGCAGCTCAGCCCCGTTTGGGCGCGATATCGGCTCAGTCCTGCTCGAGTAGCGCGGCGGCGCGATCAACGACCGGCGACCGATTTGGTACGGACGTGAGCTCCGCACCGTGACCTCCGTGCTCGGCAACAGCCAGCCGCCTCGACGGCGGCGCCATGTTCGGCAACGCGCCCAAGGCGATGTGGTCGCGCTGGATCGCGCCCGACGACGACAACCGGATCCCGCTGGCGTGTCGCTGCTTCCTGGTGCGCGACGGCGAACGCACGATCCTGCTCGAGACCGGCATCGGCGCCTTCTTCGCCCCGGCGCTGCGGCAGCGGTTCGGCGTGGTCGAGGACCACCACGTCCTGCTCGACGGCCTGGCCGCGCTCGGGATCGCGCCCGAGGATGTCGACGTGGTCGTGCTGTCGCGCACCTGCGCTGACCGCGCCGGCGGCCTGTCGGCGTGGCGCGACGGCGAGGCGCCGTCGCTGGTGTTCCCGCGCGCGACCTTCGTCGTCGGCGCCGAGGCATGGGCCCGCGCGCAGGCGCGCACCCGCGATCCGAGGCCTCGTTCATCCCCGAGCTGGCGCCGCTGCTGTCGGCCTCGGGTCGGCTCAGGCTCGTCGACGGCGATCGCTCGCCGACCCTGGGCGAAGGCTACCGCCCTGCACCGCAGCGAGGGGCACACGCCCGGCCTCGTGCTCGCCACCGAGATCGCGATGCCCGACGGGCCGTTGCTGTTCGCGTCGGATCTCATCCCCGGCCGGGCCTGGGTCCACCTGCCGACCGATGGGCTGCGACCGCTCCACGAGCTCCTGATCGAGGAGAAGAGCGCGCTGCTGGGCGAGCTGTTCGGCCGCCAGGGTCGGCTCCCTGTTCACGCACGACGCCGAGATCGCCTGCGGCACGATCGCCCGCGACGAAGCGCGGCCAGGTACCACACCGTCGACAGGCGCGCCACGCTGGTCGACCTCGCGGCCTGACGCCCGGCGCGCGGGGGTGTACCGTCGAGGCACCGATGAACTGGCGGCTCAAGGGCACCATCCAGCGGTCCTCCGGGCGGCTGCCGCGCGAGCGGCGACGGCTGCACTACGGGGCGCAGCGTCGCGCCGGCGGCCTGCGCGACGTCACCCGCGAAGTGCGACATCAAGGTCGACGACCTGCGCCTGATGATCGGCCACCTGCGCGACGCCGGCGTGACCCTCGCCGGCGCGCGGCTGCTCGAGGTCGGCACCGGCTGGTACCCGACGTTCCCGTTCGGGCTCTACCTGCTGGGTGCCGCCGAAGACACCTTCGATCTCAACCGCCACCTCAAGCCGGCGCTGGTGACGGCGCTGGTCGAGCGCCTCGCCCACCACGCGCCGCTGCTCGCCGAGCTCGGCGGCCTGCCCGAGGCCGAGGTCGTCGCGCGGCAGCGAGCGCTGGCCGCCGCCGTCGCCCGCGCGCCCAGCGATCTCGCGGCCGCCACCGACGGCGTCGTGCGCTACCACGCGCCGGCCGACGCCAGCGCCACCGGCCTGCCACCGGGCTCGATCGACGTGGTGTTCTCCAACAGCGTGCTCGAGCACGTGCCGGGCGCCGCCATCGAGGCGATGTTCGCCGAGGCCCGGCAGGTGCTGACGCCCGACGGCCTGATGTTCCACTCGGTGAACTGCGGCGACCACTACGCGTACACCGACCCGACGATCACCAGCTCAACTACCTGCAGTTCTCGCCGGCGGCGTGGCGGCGCTGGGACAACGCGTTCCTCTACCAGAACCGCCTGCGCGCGGCCGACTTCACCCAGCTCGCGCGCACCGCCGGCTTCGAGATCACCCTCGACACCTCGCGGCCGCACCCCGATCGCCTGCGCCAGCTCGAGACGTTGCCGGTCGATCCGTGCTTCGCGCGCTACGACCGCGCGCAGCTCGCGATCACCAGCATCGACTTCATCGCGCGTCCTCCCCGCGCTCGATGAGCGCGTCCGCGACCACGGCCGCCGCCCGCGCGCCGGCCCGCACGGCGCCGTGGACGCCGGCGAGCACCGCGCCGTGGATGCGGGTCGCGGCGTCGGCGACCGGCGCCAGCGCCGGAGCCACCGCGCTGGCGATCGCCAGCGGCCGCGCCACCATCGCCCGCTGGGTCCGCTCGAGCGCGTGCAGGCCGTGCACGGTGGCGTCGCGGATCAGGTGCGCGAGGCCGCGCCAGCGCGCCGCGCTCACGGCGTGACCTCGCACCAGCCCCGGACCAGCGCGTACACGCGCGGATCGCGCAGCAGCCCGACGTGGCCGACGCCCGGCACCACCACGACCCGATCGTCGTCGCCGGCGCGCCCGTCGGTGGCGCTGTCGACGGTGACCATGCCGTCGCCGAGGAGCGCCGCCAGCCAGCGCGACCCGGCCAGGCTGCCGGCGATCAGGTGGTGGGCGATGCCGTCGAGCAGCGGCGCCGGGTGCGCACGGGCGCCGAGGTCGCGGATGCCCACCGAGCGCTGCGCCGCGATCTCGCCGACGAGGCGGGTCACCGGATCCGGCACCACGCCGAGCAGCCGCACCACGCCGCGGCCGACCCGCTCGAGCGGCGCGCCCCGGTGCGGGGTGCCGAGGTAGATCGCGCGGCGCACGTGGCCGAGCCAGCGGTGGCCGTCGGCGCGGGCGACGCCACACGCGGCGCGCACGACCAACCCGCCCAGGCTGTGGCCGATCAGCACCAGCTCGTCGACGGCGACCGGGTAGGTGTCGACGACCTCCTCGAGCAGCGCCGCGAGCTGGCGGCCGCTGTCGACGATGGCCTGGCCCGAGTTGTAGCGGACGTAGTGCGGCGTCAGCCCGAGGTCGCGCGCGAGCGCGGCCCCGAGGTCGGCGCCCGACGGCGCGCGCCAGTCGGCCTCGGTTCCCATCAGGCCGTGCACCAGCACCACCGGGCGCGGGCCGGCGTCGACGGGCGCGCGCCGGGTGACGACGCCGTCGCGCACCAGCGTGGTCGGGGTGGCCAGGCCGTTGCCGGTGCGGGCGAGGTAGTCGCCGACGGCGCCGTTGAGCACGGCCAGGCTGCGCTCGAGGTGGCGACCCATGCGAGCAGCCTACCCGCCCCGGCGCCGGTCGGGGGCCACGGCGCGGTCAGCTCCGGGTCAGGTCGCGACAGATGTTCTTCTGGTGCGCCTCGAGGGTGCCGCCGCCGATCTCGATGAGCTTGGCGTCGCGCAGGAACTGCTCGACCCGGTACTCGGTGCAGTAGCCGTAGCCGCCCAGCACCTGGACCGCGGCGTCGGCGACCTCCTTGGCGGCGGTCGCGCAGAACAGCTTGGCGGCGTCGGTGCCCAGCCGGTTGCGCGAGGTCGGGCTCACCGTGGCGGCGACGCCGTACACCAGCGCGCGCATGGCCTCGACCTTGGCGTAGCTCTCACCGAGGTAGCGCTGGATCTGCCCGAACTCGTGCAGCGGCTTGCCGAAGGCGCGTCGCTCGCTGGCGTAGGTGACCATCACGTCGAGGCAGCGCTGGCCGATGCCGAGGCTCATCGCCGCCAGCCCCAGGCGCTCGATCTCGAGGTTGCGCATCATGTTGGTGATGCCGCCGCCCTCGCGCCCGAGCAGGTTGGCCGCCGGCAGCCGGCAGCCCTCGAAGATGAGCTCGCACATCGTCGACGCCCGCATGCCCATCTTGGGGATCTTCGGGCTGGTCGAGAACCCGGGGGTGCCGCGCTCGACGAGGAAGGTCGTGATCTTGTCGTCGAGCTTGGCGTAGAAGCAGGCGACGTCGGCCTCGGGGCCGTTGGTGATGAAGGTCTTGCGGCCGTCGATGACGTAGTGGTCGCCATCCTTGCGGGCCACCGTCTGCATGCCGAGCACGTCGGTGCCCACCGCCGGCTCGGTCATGCCCATCGCCCCGACCCACTCGCCGGTCAAGGTCTTCGGCAGGTAGCGCGCGTGCTGCTCGGGCTGCGCCGCCCAGTAGAAGTTGTTGACGAACAACAGCGCGTGCGCGAGGTAGGCCAGCGTGAAGCCGGGGTCGGCGTAGGCGAGCTCCTCGTGCACGATCACCGACGCCACCGCGTCGAGGCCAGCGCCGCCGGCGGCCTCGGGGATGGTCACCCCGAGCAGGCCGAGCTCGCCGAGCTTGGCGAGCAGCGGTCGGTTGAGGGTGCCGGCCTCGTCGTGCGCCATGGCCTGCGCCTCGACCTCGCCGCGCGCGAGCTGGCGCACGGTCTCGCGCAAGAGCGCGTGCTGCTCGGTGGGATCGTAGAGGCGGGCGGTCAGAGACGAGGGTACGGCCATGGCCTGCGTATACCGCGCGGCCTCGGGGCGCGGAAGCGGCCGGCGCTCGCCGGCGGCCGTGCGCCCGCCGGTGCGGTAGCCTGTCGGGATGAGCTGCGGAGCTGGTCGGTACGGACTGTTCGCCGGCGCGCTGCTCGCGTGCGGCGGCGGCAACGACGGGCTGAGCGACGCGCGCGTGCTGCGCGACGGCAACCTCAGCGATGCCGCCGCGCCCGACGCCGGGGCAGCTCCCGACGCCGCCCCGCCGCCGGGCTGGCGCGCGGCGAGCCCGACGCCGCTGAGCCCGCTGTGGCTGTCCGGCGCGATGGCGGTCGACCTCGGGCGCGACGAGTTCGTGTACTTCGGCGGCTACGAGGGCTACGGCCCGAGCACGCCAGCGCGCGACGACACCTGGGTGTGGAGCGCCGGGCAGTGGTCGCTGGCCGCGCCTGCAGCACGCCCGCCGGCCCGAGCCCAACACTGCCTGGCCTTCGACGGGACCAACGTCATCGCGTTCGGCGGCGTCGGTGCCGCCGGCAACCTCGGCGACACCTGGAGCTGGGACGGCGCGACCTGGCAGGAGCGCCAGGTGGCGGGGCCGGCCGCAGGCATTCCCGGCGCCTGTGCATGGGACCCGGTCCGCGCCGAGGTCGTGCTGTTCGGCCCGGCCGCCACCGACGAGACCTGGCGCTGGGACGGCGCGGCGTGGTCGATGGCGATCAGCGCCACCAAGCCCGCCGCCGGGACGCTGGGCGAGATGGCCGCCGATCCGGTGACGACCGATCTCGTCTTGCTCACCAACAGCGGCGAGACCTGGCGCTGGAACGGCGCCGGCTGGACCCAGGTCGTGCCGGGTAGCACGCCGACCGGGCCGCAGGACGGGTGCCTGTACGCCGACGCCGCGCTCGGGCAGATGGTGCTGCTTGGCGGCCAGGCCGGCCCGACCATCCTCGACGAGGTGTGGAGCTGGGACGGCGCGACCTGGAGCGCGCTGCCGGCGCGGCGCCTGCCGTCGCCGCGGCGGTACGCCACGTGCGCGACCATCCCGGGCAGCACCGACGCGTGGCTGGAGGGTGGATCCTGGTTCGACGCCGACGCGCTGTCGTTGCGGTGGAACGGCGCGGCGTGGGTCGAGGTCGCCGCGCCGCTGTCGCCGTCGCACCGACAGACGGCGTACGGCGCGTTCGACGCGGCCCGCGGCGAGGTCGTGCTGCTCGGTGAGTTCACCGTCGCGACCTGGGTCCGCGGCGCGGCGGGCTGGCGCCGGGCCGCCGCGCCGCTGCCGGCGGGCTCGGGCGCGCCGGCGCTCGCGTGGGATCCAGGCCGCGGCCGGGTCGTGATGGTCCGGGCCGAGGGCGGCAGCCTCGCGACATGGAGCTGGAACGGCACCGCGTGGCTCGCCGAGGCGCCGCTCGCCTCGCCGCCGGGGCGCAGCAACGCCGCGCTGGCCGCGCTCGGCGACGCCGGGCTGATCCTGTTCGGCGGCGATGACGGCACGTTTCGCGGCGACACCTGGCGCTGGGACGGCACGACCTGGATCGAGCTCGCGCCGGCGATCGCCCCGCCCGGCCGCGCCGGCGGCCGCCTGGCGTTCGACCCCGCGCGCGATCGCCTGGTGCTGTGGGGCGGCACCGACGGTGGCGGCCCGCGCCAGGACCTGTGGGAGTTCGACGGCGCCACCTGGATCGCTGCGACGCCAGCGGTGACGCCGACCGCCGCCGCGCTCACCACCCTGGTCACCGCGCCCGACGGCGTCGGCGTGATCGCGGTCGGCACCGTCGACACCGGCGACCCCAGCGCGATGCCGGTGTGGCGCTGGGACGGCGCCGCCTGGACCGAGATCACCGGCCTGGGCACGTCAGCTGACGCGGCGCCAGCAGTACGCGATCGCCACCGACACCGCGCGCGGCGAGATCGTGATCTTCGGCGGCTCGCAGCTGTCGCCGTTCCGCTTCATGAACGACACGTGGGTCGTGCGGCTTCCCTAGCCGCGGCGCTCGGTTGATGATGGCGCCGATGGGTACGCGCGCGTCTTCCGCGGGAGCCGGCCGTCGATGAGCGCGCCCGGCCCGGCCGTGCTCGTCGGCAACCCCACCGCGCACAGCGGCGGCGCCGCCGCGCTCCTCCAGCGGGCGCGCGCGCTGCTCGACGCCGAGGGCATCGGCCACCGGTTCGTGCCGACCGAGGCCGCCGGCGGCACCGTCGAGCAGGTGCGCCGGGCCATCGACGACGGCGGGGCCCGCCTGGTCATCTACCTCGGCGGCGACGGCACCTTCGCCGAGGTCGCCAAGGGGCTGCTCCGCTCGGCCCACGCCACGACCACCACCCTCGGCATGCTGCCGTCGGGCACCGCCAACGATCAGGGCAAGTCGTTCGGCCTCGGCGCCGGCGCCCGCGCGCTCGAGCGCAACGTCCGGGTCATCGCCGACGGCCACGTCGCCGGGCTCGACGTCGTCGACGTCACCGTGTGGCTCGAGGATCGCCTGGTCGCGCGCGATCAGTTCTTCGACTCGTTCAGCATCGGCCTGTCCGGCGCCACGCTGGCCGCGCGCAACCGCGACCGCGCACTGGTGCGCCGGCTGCCGCTGGTCGGCCGCGTGTACCGCGACCAGCTCGTGTACGCCGGCGCCCTCGCCCGCAGGCTGGCGGCGACCTACGTCACCGACGTGAAGTTCGACGTCGACGCCGTCATCGACGGGGTGGTGGTCTCATACCAGGATCTCCTCGACGTCATCGTCAAGAACACCGAGATCTTCGGCGGCGAGTGGATCTTCGACGACGACTCCGCGCCCGACGACGGCATCGTCGAGGTGTTCCCGGTGCTGGGCCGGCGCGACTTCGGCGCCAAGCTGCTCGCGGGCTTTCGCCACGGCGTCATCAACCTGCGCGACCTGCGCCGGCTCGGGGTGCCGCTGGGCGGCTCGCTGCCGGCGGCGCGCTCGATCCTCTTGACCATCCGCGACCCCGGCGGGCTGGCGCCGCCGCGCGCGCAGATCGACGGCGAAGAGCTGGCCCGCGGTGACCGCTACCAGCTCGACGTGCGCCCGCGGGCGCTGCGGGTGCTGGTGCCGCGCGATCCCAACGAGCTGTGATCCGGACCGCCGGCGGGTGCGATCCCGCGGTCGGTCCGCGCTGCGGCGACGGCGGGTGCACGCCCGTCGAGGGCTGCCGGCTGTGCCCGGAGGATTGCGGGCGTGCGCGCCGACCTGCGGCGACCTGTTCTGCGACCCGCCGGAGATCCACGCCGGCTGCCCCAGCGACTGCCTGCCGTAGCTCGCCGCCGCGAACGGTGTGTTGCCGACGCCCGCGCTTGTCGGGCCCGGGCTTCTGGACCATCCTCCGCCCACACCCCGGAGGACTCCATGGCTGACGTGTTCATCTTCGACGCCGCTCGCACCCCGCGTGGCCGCGGCAAGGCCGGCAAGGGCGGGCTGTCCGCGCTCCACCCGCAGGAGCTGCTCGCGCAGACCCTCAACCACATGGCCGAGCGCAGCAAGCTCGACAAGAGCCTGGTCGAGGACATCGCGATCGGCTGCGTGACCCAGGTCAAGGAGCAGGGCGCGTGCATCGCCCGCAACGCGCTCATCGCCGCGCAGTGGCCCGAGGACGTCACCGGCCAGACCATCAACCGCTTCTGCGGCTCGGGGCTCGAGGCCATCAACGACATCGCCGGCAAGATCGGCGCCGGCTTCATGGAGGCCGGCATCGGCGGTGGCGTCGAGTCGATGTCGCGCGTGCCGATGGGCTCGGACGGCGCGATGATCGACGGCCTCAACGAGAAGATGCGCGAGCGCATCTTCATGGTGCCGCAGGGCATCTCCGCCGACCTCATCGCCACCCGCGAGGGCTTCACCCGGGCCGACGTCGACGCGTTCGCGCTGCGCAGCCAGCAGAAGGCGGCGCAGGCCATCGAGGAGAAGCGGTTCGCGCGCTCGCTGTTCGCGGTCAAGGCCGACGACGGCTCGATCGCCCTCGATCGCGACGAGCACCCGCGGGCCGACACCACCCTGGCCTCGCTCGGCGAGCTCAAGCCGGCGTTCGCGCAGATGGGCGCGATGCCGATGGGCCCCGGCGGCGCCACCCTCGACGCGATGGCGCTCAAGGTCTACCCCGACACCAAGGCCATCGATCACGTCCACACCGCCGGCAACTCGTCGGGCATCGTCGACGGCGCCGCGGTGGTGCTGATGGGCAGCAAGGCCTGGGGCGAGAAGGCCGGCCAGAAGCCGCGCGCGCGCATCCGGGCGATGGCGACCGCCGGCGCCGAGCCGGTGATCATGCTGACCGCCCCGGCCCCGGCGTCGGCCAAGGCGCTCGCCCGCGCCGGCATGAAGGCGACCGACATCGACCTGTGGGAGATCAACGAGGCGTTCGCGACGGTGCCGCTGCAGACCGCGCGCGCCCTCGGCATCGACCTCGAGCGGGTCAACGTCAACGGCGGCGCGATCGCCCTGGGTCACCCGCTGGGCGCCACCGGCGCGATCCTGCTCGGCACCGCCCTCGACGAGCTCGAGCGCCGCGGCCTGGCGACCGCCCTGGTCACGCTGTGCATCGGCGGCGGCATGGGCATCGCTACCATCATCGAGCGCGTCTAGCCGGCTGCACCGGACCGGGCCGGATCCCTTGCCCGTGGCTGGGTTGATCCCGTGCCCGTGGCTGCGTTGATCCCGTGCCCGTGACTGGGTTGATCCCGTGCCCGTGGCTGGGTTGATCCCGTGCCCGTGACTGTGTTGATCCCGTGCCCGTGCCCGTGCCCGTGCCCGTGCCCGTGCTGAGCTATCATCGCCAGCCATGGTGAACATGGCTGGGCGTCGGCGGGGATGGCGCTCGACACTCGCGGCGGCGACCACGTTCCTCGCCGCTAGCAGCCTCGCCGCCTGCCTCAGCGGCAGCGCCGAGGTCCCCTGCGACGACGGCTCGCTGTGCGCCGCGCCGCGGGTGTGCGCGCCCGGTGGCGGCTGCGTCGATCAGGACCAGCTCGACGCGTGCGCCGGCGAGCCCGAGCAGGCCCCCTGCACGCTCGACGTCGGCCCCGGCGTGTGCCGCGGCGGCGTGTGCGTGCTCGGCGGCTGCGGCGACAGCGTGCTCGACGCCCTCGAGGCGTGCGACGACGGCAACACCGTCAGCGGCGACGGCTGCCGCGCTGACTGCGCCAAGATCGAGGTGTGCGGCGACGCCGAGGTCGACGCCGGCGAGGCCTGCGACGATGGCAACGCCAACGCCGCCGACGGCTGCGACGCCTGCGTGGCCACCGCCTGGCGCGCGACCGCGCTGCTCGGCGGCGGCCAGCTCGCGATCGAGCGGTCGCTGACCAACCCGGTCGGGCTGACCCGCGATCTCGGCGGCCGGATCTACGTGGCCGAGACCCAGGGCCACCGGGTGTTGCGGGTCGAGCCCGACGGCACCATCGTCGTCATCGCCGGCACCGGCGTCGCGGGGTTCGCCGGCGACGGCGGCGCCGCCACCAGCGCCCGGCTCAACTACCCGTTCGCGGTGGCCATCGACGGCCTGGGGCAGGTGTACATCGCCGACGGCCAGAACCACCGGATCCGGCGGATCGACGCCGCCGGCACCATCACGACGATCGCCGGCACCGGCGTCGCCGGCTTCGCGGGCGACGGCGGCGCCGCCACCGCGGCCCGCCTCGACCAGCCGGTCGGGGTCGCCGTCGACGGCACCGGCCGGGTCTACGTCGCCGACATCCACAACCACCGGATCCGGGCGATCGAGCTCGACGGCACCATGTCGACGGTGACCGGCCTCGGGGTCCCGCTGTTCTACGGCGATGGCGGCCCGGCGGTCAACGCCGCGCTCGACACGCCGTACGGGGTCGCCGTCGATGGCGCCGGCCGGGTCCTCATCGCCGACTGGGGCAACCACCGCATCCGCCGGATCGAGCTCGACGGCACCATCTCGACGGTGGCCGGCGACGGCACCGGCGCCTTCGCCGGCGACGGCGGCCCGGCGACCGCCGCGTCGCTCAACCACCCGACCGGCATCGCCGCCGACGGCGCCGGCCGGTTGTACATCGGCGACACGTTCAACCATCGGGTCCGACGGGTCGACGCCGCCGGCACCATCACCACCGTGATCGGCACCGGCGAGGTGGAGTTCTACGGCGACGGCGGCCCCGGCACGATGGCGGCGCTGTCGTCGCCGCAGGGGGTGGTCTCAGACGGTGCCGGCGGCGTCGTGGTGTGTGACACCAACAACCTGCGCCTGCGCCACGTCGACGCCGCCGGCATCGCGTCGACCATCGCCGGCACCGGGTCGCCGTCGTATTCGGCGACGGCGGCGCGGCCACCACCGCCATCCTGGCCCGGCCGGCCGGGGTCGCCGTCGACGGCGAGGGCCGCCTGCTGGTGGCCGACCGCAACAACCGCCGCATCCGCCGGATCGATCTCGACGGCACCATCACCACCGTCGCCGGCGCCGAGGGCTACGGCTTCCGCGGCGACGGCGGGCCGGCCACCGACGCCTACATCCTGTTCCCGCTCGGGGTCGCGGTCGACAGCGAGGGGCGCATCGTCATCTCCGACACCAACAACCACCGGGTCCGGCGGGTCGACGCCGCGGGCATCATCACCACCATCGCCGGCACCGGCACCGCCGGTTACGGCGGCGACGGCGGCCCCGGCACCGCGGCCCAGCTGTCGAGCCCGTCGGGGATCGCCGTCGACGATCAGGACCGGGTGCTGGTGACCGACTGGGGCAACGCCGTGATCCGCCGGATCGACACCGACGGCACCATCACCACCATCGCCGGGCAGCCGGGCGTGGTCGGGTTCGCCGGCGACGGCGGTCCCGCCACCGCCGCCACCCTCGGCCGCGCCTTCGGCGTCACCACCGATGGCGCCGACGTGTACATCGCCGAGACCACCAACAACCGGGTGCGCCGGATCGACGCCGCCGGCACCATCGAGACCGTGGCGGGCGACGGCACCAGCGGGTTCGCGGGCGACGGCGGGCTCGCCACCGCCGCCAAGCTCAGCGTCCCGTACGGCGTCGCCGTGCACGACGGCACCCTGGTGGTGTCGGACACCGGCAACCAGCGCCTGCGCCAGGTCGATCTCGACACCGGGCTCATCACCACCATCGCCGGCACCGGCGTGATCTCGACCTTCGCCGGCGACGGTGGCCCGGCGAGCGCCGCCGCGCTGTGGTCGCCGACCGGCCTGGCGACGGGCCCCGACGGCCAGGTCGTGTTCTCCGACAACCTCAACGATCGCGTCCGGCGCATCGACCTCGCCGGCGACATCGCCACGGTCGCCGGCAAGATCGATCCCGAGGGCATGGGGCCGATCGACCAGGCGCGCCTGGCGACGCCGCGCGCGATCACCCGCAGCGGGCCGTGGACGGTGGTCGCCGGCGGCAGCTCGGGCACGGTCCAGCTCATCCGCGACGACGTCGGCGCGGTCGAGGTGGTGGCCGGGCGCTATCCACAGCCGGCGCCCGCCGGCGACCTCGCACGCTATCGCGACGTCAGCTTCGGCTCCGTCGGCGGCGTGGCCTACGACGCCGACGCTGGGCGGATCTACCTGAGCGAGACCTCGGCCCACCGCATCCACGTGATCGACGTGGTCGACCCCGACGACGCCCGCACCTGGACCATCGCGCCGCTGGCCGGCGCCGCCGGCATCGCCGGTCACCTGGACGGCGTCGCCGCCACCGCGCGGCTGCGCGAGCCCGCGGCGATGTACCTCGACGCCGCCGAGGCGGCGCTGTACGTCGCCGACGCCGGCAACCACGTCATCCGCCGGGTCGATCTGACGACGATGCCGCCGACCATCACCACGATCGCCGGCACGCCCTCGGTGCTCGGCATCGGCGGCGACGGCGGACCCGCCACCGCGGCCCTGCTGTACCGGCCACAGGCGCTCACCCGGTGCCCCAACGGCGACCTGTTCGTCGCCGACACCGGCAACCACCGCATCCGCCGCATCGACGGCGACGGCGTCATCACCACGGTGCTCGGCGACGGCGTCGCGGCCTCGTCCGGCGAGGGCGTGCCGGCGGCCGCGTTCCCGGTGGCCGCCCCGGCGGGCGTCGCCTGCGACGCGGCCGGCGACGTGTTCGCGACCTCGACCACCACGGTGCGCGCGCTGCCCGCCGATGCCGACGGCGTCGTCGACGGCCGCGGCCCGGTGTTGACCATCTACGGCCAGGCACCGCGCGACACCCCACCGGCGAGCCTCACCGCGTGCCTCGGCGGGGTGATCGTCGTCGACGAGGTGACCCTGCGGGTCGCCGACGCGTGCGCCGGCCTGCTGGTCGAGCTGGTCCGCGAACGGCTGCCCTGACGACGAGGCGTCAGCCCGCGGCCAGGCGCGCGCGGCGTTGAGGGCGCGCGGCAGGCCGAACAGCGTGGCCCGGAGCTGCACGATGAGGAAGTCGCCCTCCGTCGAGAGCCCCGCGACCTGCACCACCGGGGTGAGCGTCTCGATGACCCGACGCACCATCGGGTTGGCGCGGATCTTCGGGTTCTTCATCAGATCGAGCACCAGCACGTCGTCCTGCGCCTCGACCAGGACGTCGGGCTTCTTGGGCATGAACTTGGCCAGGTTGCCCGGCTTCGACAGATCGAGCGCGCCGGAGCGGAGCAGGCCCGCCACCGGCGACATCGACTCGCCCAGCACCTTCATCGTCACGTCCGACAGGCGCAACTTGACGCGGAGTTGCTCGCTGCCGACCTCGAGCTGCTCGACCCGGATGGCGGCGCCGGCACGCACGGTGGCGCCCATGAGATCGATGGTGGCGCCGAGCGCGATCGCCGGCGGCTTCGACGTGATCGACACGTCCTGCGGAGCCTTCTTGCTCGGCGGCGTGTTGGCGATGAACCAGCGCAGGGCGTCGAGCGGCACCGCGATGCGCATGCCGAGCGCGTGGCGGGCGATCGAGAACATCGTCGTGGGGTTCGAGACGGCGAAGCGACCGACGGAGCGGAGCGCGGCGCGAAGCGGGAGGGCCATAGGGGGGCATCCTAGCGCAGCGGCGATCGCCGTCGGCGCGCCGGCTGCCGCAATTCCGCGGCCGGGCGCGCGCGGGTATGCTGTCGCGATGCGTTCGCGCTGGCGTCGGTGCCTGGTGACCCTGGTTCTGGCCGGGTGCCAGGGCGCGGGCGCGCCGGCCGCCACCGGAGGTCGCGACGCCGCGGCCGGCGCCGGGAGCGCCGCCACCGGCAGCGCCGCCGCGGGCGCCGGTGACGACGGCGACCCGGCCGCCGATCGCGCCGCCGACGCCAGCGCCGAGCGCGCGGGCGGCGACGACACCGACCTCGCGGATCCCGACGTCGATCTCGACCAGCTCGGGGCGATCCCGGCCTGGCAGGCGGTGGTCGATCGCGCCGAGCTGCTCGCGCGCCGGGGCCAGCGCGCGGTCGTGGTCGGTGCGGTCGGTCCCAAGGTCGCACCGCCGCCGAGCGACGCCGGCAGCGCCGCCACCGAGGCCGGCGCGCCGACCGGGCCCGGCTTCGGCGCCGGCGCCACCGCCGTCGGGCCGGCGCTGACCTGGCTCATCGACGACAGCGAGGGCGCCGGCACCCTCGCGATCCGGGTCGCGTTCCGCGGCGCGCCGCCGGCGCCGGGGACCCGGGTCGCCGTCGGCGGGGCGTGGGCGCTCGACCCGGACCGCCGGTGGTACTGGCAGGCCGACGCGCTCACCCCGCTGCCGCCGATGACCCGCGACGTGCCGCCGCTGCCCCCGGGCCTGGTGGTCACGCCCGGGCACCGCGAGCTCACCACCGCGCCGCTGCCGCCGGGCGCGCGCCCGGTGTCGAAGGCCAAGGACGACGGCGTCATCACCTTCCAGGTGCTGGGCACGCCCGACGCCGAGGGCGACGGCTGGCGCATCGCCGACGAGCGCGGCGATCCGGCGGTCGCCTTCCTCTACCTGCCCGGCGAGCGCGGCAGCTACGGCGGCCGCGACATGCGCGCCGACGACGAGCGCTGGCAGCTCAAGAAGGGCGTGACCTACTGGGTCCAGATCGGCAAGGTGCGGCGCCGCAGCGGCGAGCCGCCGCTGCGCCTCAACGCGCGCACGCCGCCGGTGAAGCGCTGACTAATCGCGCCGCCGACGCCGGCGCAACACCACCAGGCTGACCAGCAGCATCCCGCCCACCGACTGCGCCGGCGACGCCTGCGCCCCGCAACAGCCCGAGCGTGGGCTGCGGCCGGCGGCGGCCGGGCGACCGACGGTGCCGTGAACGACGTCGGGCGCGATCGCCGAGCCGGCGCCGAGCGCGCCCGGGTCGGCGACGATGGCGCCGGCGCCGACCAGGATCGGATCGACCTCGACCGCGCAGGCCTCGTCGAGCAGCAGGTGCGCCGGCCGGGCCGCGACGGCGCCACCGACGGTGAGCGTGACCTCGCAGGCGTCGCCGACCCGGCGGCTGGTGACGGCGACGCGCTCGGCGGCGCCGGGCGCGTCGAGCACCACGTGGACCGCGCCCGCGCGCGCCGGCGCGGTGTAGGTGAGCGTCGTCGCCGAGGTCGGCGCTTGCCACGGCGGCTCGGCGCCCCACACGATCATCGCGGCGCCGCCGTCGCGCTCGAGCCAGGCCCCGCTCCACCCCGGCCCGCTGACCGACGTCGAGGTCGCGCCGACGGCGCCGGCGGCGGCGACGTCGACCACCTGCACCGCCGACATCCGCGGGCCGTCGACGGTGAGCCGGGCCTCGCCGACCGGCAGCCGGGCCGCGTTGCAGTCGCCGCGCGGCCGCGGCGGGGTCCAGCAGTCCTTCGCCGTCGACGCCGCCTGCGCGAGCTGGCCCGACGACGACGCCAGCCGCTGCACCTCGATCCGGCTGGCGCCGACCTTGGCGCGGGCGACGTCGCCGTCGAGGGCGACGGTGCCGGGCATCCGGAAGCGCGTGTACAGCGGCCGGCTCGCGGCGCCGCTCACCGCGCGGTCGACGACGACCAGGGTGGCGTCGGCGCCCCCGGCCCACGGCACCAGCACCAGATCGCGCAGCGCCGCCGGCACGTCGCTCGGCCGGTGCTGGAACCGATACTGATCGGCGTAGTCGCAGCGGCCGGTGACCACGCCGCGGCGCGACTGGTGGGCCCAGTCCCAGCGCGTGTGCTGGCTCCAGTAGGCCTGACCCGGGATGTACTCCGCGGGCAGGTGCGCCGAGGCCACCGTCGGCGCGTTGCTGGTGAGGGTCGACAGCGTGCCGTACGGCGACGGATCGACGAGGAGGTCGTCGGCGCCGCGCGACACCACGACGTTGCCAGCGTCGGCGTGGAAGTGATCGATGTCGAGGGTGGAGGTGCACTGCATCACCGTCCACACGCTGTCGTCGGCCCAGGTCGCGCGCGCGTACAGGTTGCCGGTGCCCGGCGCGAGGTACCAGGTCGGCCAGCTCTCGCGCGGCGGCGCCACCGGCGGCTCCGCGCGGCCGACCGCGAGCGCAGCGAGGAGCGGGAACTCCGGCAGCCGGGCGCCGGCGCCGACGAGCCCGAGCCGGGTCAGCTCGCCGAGCGCCCAGCCGCGCACTATCGGCGGCGCGTCGCCGAGGGCGACCGCAGCCAGGGTGTTGACCGACGGCGCGATGTTGGCGCGCTCGTCCTCGGTGTCGCCGCCGACGAACACGCCACCGCCGGGCGCCAGCGCGTGCACGTGGCGGGTGAACACGCCGGTGAGGAACGTCGCCATGCCCGGCACCGGCACGCCTTGCTCGGCGAGGGCGCGCGCCGCCAGCGCGTACTCGGCCACCGACAGCGGCCCGTACTGCCAGCCCTCGCCCCAGTCGCCGCCCTCGAGCAGCCCGCCCGGCGCCAGCGCGGGCGCCATGTCCTGGCCCCACAGCGTGTCGACCACGTGGCGCCACAACGCGTCGCCGGGCGCGCCGCCCTCGCCGCCCTCGGCGATGGCCATCACGGTCGCGGCCACCAGGTAGCCGGCCTGGTAGTTGGTGCCGGCGCTGCGCGCGCGATAGCCGTCGGTGAGGTACCAGCCGGTCCAGGCGTGGAACCGCCGGCGCGCGGTGGCGCGCAGGTCCTCGTTCATCGCCGGGTGATCGTGCAGCCAGTCGTAGGCGAGCGCGGTGTAGGGCCCCATCGAGCGGATCGCGAAGCCGCTGTCGCGCCGGGCCGCCTCGTCGCCGCCCTGGCCGTCGCCGACGACGGTGAGGTCGTCGAGCATCGCCGTGAAGTAGACCATCGCGGTGCGCGCGTGGGCGTCGTCGCCGGTGGCCGCCCACGCCACCAGGCACGCCTGCAGGTGCTTGGCCCAGTCGAGCGCCTGGTAGCCCTCGCGCGCGAACTCCGCCGGCCGCGCGCGCACGTCGGCGCACCAGCGCACCGAGGCCGCCACCGGGTTGTCGCCGGCCTTGGCCAGCGCTTGCCAGCGCCCGCGCAGCTCGGGGGTCAGGAACAACCGCGGGTGCGCGCCGGTGGGCGCCGGCGGCGCGGCGGCGGCGCGACCAAGACCGCCCCCGAGCGTGGCGAGCAAGAGCGACAGCGAGAGCACGAGGCGGCGCATCGCCGACGAGCCTAGCGCACGCCCGCGCCGCGCGCGGGGCCGCCGGTGGGTCACGTCTCGGTCACCATCGCGCGCGTCGGCGGCCGCGATCGGGCACGACGATGACCGAGCCGTGCGTCGCTCGCCGGCGCGGGCCCGCTAGCGTGGGAGCATGCACGCCGACGTCGCCCTGCCCGAGATCGCGCCCCGCGCCGCCCCCGTGCACTGGCACTGCGGCCCGCTTCGTCGCGATCCACGGGGTCGCCCTCGCGCTGGCCATCGTCGTCGGCTGGAGCGCCGGCGCCGCCGCCTGGCTCGTCGGCGGCTACCTGGTGCGGATGTTCGCGGTGACCGCGGGCTACCACCGCTACTTCTCGCACCGCTCGTACAAGACCAGCCGCGCCTTCCAGTTCGTGCTCGCCATTGTGGGGCTGGCAGCGGCGCAGCAGGGCCCGCTGTGGTGGGCCGCGCACCACCGCCACCACCACCGCCGCTCGGACCAGCCCGACGACATCCACTCGCCGCGTCAGCGCGGCTTCTGGTGGTCGCACGTGGGCTGGCTGTTCTCGCCGGCGCACCGCTCGACCGACCTCACCCGCATCGCCGACTTCGCGCGCTACCCCGAGCTGCGCTGGCTCGATCGCCACGACACCCTGGTCACCGTGGCCTGGGCGGTGGCGCTGTTCCTCGTCGGCGGCGTCACCGCGCTGACCTGGGGCTTCTTCGTGCCGGTGGTGGTGTGCTGGCACGTGACCTTCACGATCAACTCGCTGGCCCACGTGTGGGGCTCGCGGCGCTACCCCACCGGCGACGACTCGCGTAACAACCCGGTGCTGGCCGTGCTCACCCTCGGCGAGGGCTGGCACAACAACCACCACCACTACCAGCGCTCGGCGCGCCAGGGCTTCTTCGCGTGGGAGCTCGACCTGAGCTTCTACGCCCTGTGGCTCCTGGCCCGGGTCGGCCTGGTGTGGGACCTCGGCGGGGTGCCGCGCCACCTGCGCGACGCCACCGCCGCGCCGCAGCGGGCGCGCCTGGTCGACGACGGCGCGCCTCCGGGTTGATCCGGCGTCAGCCGCCGGCGACCCGGCGGATGCCGTCGCGGACGCCGACCCGCGGCGACCAGCCGAGCAGCGCCTGGGCCCGATCGCTTGCGTAGGTAAGCCGGGCCAGCGCCGAGCGCAGGCGATACAGCGCCACCGGCGACGAGCGCCCGAGCGCGCCCAGGGGCAGCTCACTGGCCTTGCCGAGCGCGAACACCAGCGCGCGCGGCACCCGCACCACCGGGCGGCCGCCGCCGGCGAGGGTCAGCACCTCGTCCTGGGTGAGCGCGATCGGATCGACGAGCTGGATGAGCTCGCCGCCGACGAGCTGGCGGTCGACCGCGGCCACGATCGCGTCGACGACGTCGTCGATGTACACCAGCGGCAGGGTCAGGCGCCCGTCGCCGAGCACCAGCCAGCGCCCGGCCGCCGCGCGCGCGACCGCGCCGTTGATGAGCGGGATGCCGCCGCCGAAGATCTGCCCCGGCCGCAGGATCACGCACGGCAGGCCGGCGGCGGCCGCCGCGCGCACCCGGGTCTCGGCCTCGAGCTTGGCCCGGGTGTACGCGCCGCGCTCCTCGGGCCGCGGCTCCAGCGGCGCCTCCTCGGTGATCGCGCCGCGGCCCGCCGAGCCGGCCCAGTCGACCACCGACAGCGAGCTGATGTGCACGAGCTGGCGCACGCCGTGGGCGCGACACGCCTCGATCACGTTCTGGGTGCCGACGATCGTGCTGCCGAGGTGCGCCGCCCAGTCGCCGCTGGTCGCCGCGCCGCAGTGGATGACCACCTCGGCGCCGCGGATGGCACGCGCCACCGCCTCGGGATCGCCGAGGTTGCCGAAGGCGTACTCCACGCCGTCGACGGCGACCGCCGGGATGCGCCGCTGGAACACCCGCACCCGGTGACCGTCGGCGCGCAGCCGGGCGACCACCGCGCGCCCGAGCGCGCCCGAGGCGCCGGTCACCAGGAACGGCACCGTCGCCCGGCGGGGGAAGCGCGCCACGCTGGCCTCGTGGTCGACGTCGGCGGCGCGCGCCACCTGCTCGACCCAGCCCACCAGCACCCCGGCGGCCTCGAGGTCGACCGGCGGCGGCAGCTCGGCGCCCAGCCGCCGGTAGAACTCGGCGACGAACTCGCGCAGGCCCGGCGCCGCCGATGGCGCCGCGCGCGCCAGGCGCGCCACCTGCGCCGGCACCTCGAGGAGCGGCGGCAGCAGGTCGGCGACCGCGTGGACCAGGCGCTCCGCCGTCGGCGGTAGCGGCGTCGACGCCTGGCGGCCGTGGGACCGCGCGATCAGATCCACCGTCAGGATGCCGCGGGTGCCATGGATGATGATCTGGCTCTGCCGCGGCCGCGCGTTGAACGTGAGCTGGAACTGGCCGAGGCCGCCGGCGCACCGCACCTGCGCGCGCCACTCGTCGAAGGCGAGGTTGGGATCGCCGCCGAGGCTCTGCCAGCTCGCGTCGACGTGCTCGATCGGCCCGAGCAGCTCGGCGATCAGGTCGAGGCAGTGCACGCCGAGGTCGCGCAGCGGGTAGCCGGCGTCGCGCGACCACGGCGGCAGCGGCCCACCGGCGTACGGCGGGTACTCGGCGCCGCGCAGGATGTCGACGGAGACCACCTGCCCGATCGCGCCGCGCCGCACCTCCTCGAGCGCGCGCGCGACCTGTGGCTCGTACCGCAGCGCGTGGGCGACGGTCGCGGTGAGCCCGCGGTCGCGGGCCACGGCGGCGAGGGCGCCGGCGTCGCCGGGCTCCTCGGAGGCCGGCGCCTCGAGCAGCACGTGGCAGCCACGCTCGAGCGCCTCCAGGGCGGTCCGCGCGCGCACGATCGGCGCCGTGGTGACGTGGACGACGTTGGCGCCGGCGGTGACGAGCTGCTCGAGCGAGGCGTACCCGACGGTGCCCCAGCGCTCGGCGGCGGCGGCGGCGCGCGCTGGGTCGAGGTCACACACGCCGACCAGCTCGACCTCGGGCAGCGCGCGCAGCGCGGCGACGTGGGTCTCGGCGGCGTGGCCGGCGCCCACCAGGGCGACCCGGAAGCGAGGCGCGACGGTCATGCTAGCCGGGGATCCCCTCGACGATGTCGGCCGCCCAGGCCACCCGCGCCGCCCAGGTCTCGCCGGCCATCGCCTCGCTGCGCTGCCGGCGCGCCGCCGGCGTGTCGGCGGCGAGCGCGGCCTCGACCCCGGCGATGAACGCCTCGTGATCGTCGGCGACCGTCGCCAGGTGCGCGTAGCGCCGCACCTCGGGCACCGCGGTCGACACCACCGGCACCCCGGCCGAGAGGTACTCGCGCAGCTTGATCGGGTTCACGAAGGCCATGCGCTCGTCGATGCGGTACGGGATGAGGCCGACGTCGAAGCCGCGGCAGTAGGCCGGCAACGCCGCGTGCGGCCGGCGTCCGAGCAGGTGGACGTTGGCGAGACCCGCGAGCGCCGAGGTGTCGGCCAGGGCCTGGCCGATGAGCACGATGCTCCACGCCGGGTGCCGGCGCGCGAGGGCGGCGATCAGCTCGTAGTCGACCCAGTCCTGCAGGGTGCCGTAGAACCCGATCACCGGGCGCGGCAGCCCCGCGAGGTCGGCCGGGACCGCGGTGTCGTCGGCGAGCGCGGTCGAGAACAGCGCGTGGTCGACGCCGTGCGGGGCCAGGTGGGTGGCCGGGTTGATCGCGCGCTTGGCGTCGGCCAGCGCGCTGTTGATCGCGAACACGCAGTCGACCTTCTCGAGCAACGCGCGCTCGGCGTCGACGGTGCGCTGGCGGTCGACGTAGGAGAACATCGACCACTCGTCGACGCAGTAATACACGGACGCGCGCTCGCCGAGGGTGCCGACGTAGTCGGCGGTGGTCGGCAAGAACGTCCACAGATCGAACTCGGCCAGCCCGAGCCGCCGGCGCAGGGCCCAGATGGTCGCGCGCAGGATGTGGGCGTTGGCGGCGCGCGCGGCGGCGCTGTGCGGCAGCGGCAACACCAGCGGCGAGAACACCCACAGGTCGTGCTCGACGTTGACCGGCCCGCGCGCGAACTCGCCGAGCTTGCGCCGGATCTTGCCGAGGTCGCGGGCGCTACCCAGGCTCGGGGTCCGGGTCGCCAGCGAGTTGAGCCAGAGCACCCGGCGCGACCGCGCCAGCTCCCGCAAGACGGCGTGGTTGGAGGTCGGATCCTCGTGCCAGTCCTTGGCGAAGGCGACGATCCCGCGCGGCACGATCGTCACGGTACACCGACGCTGCCGACGCTGGCGGTGACGCCGGCTCGGATCGACCGGCGCCGGAATCGGGGTAGGCTTGCGCGCCGTGCCGCGATCGTTCCAAGCGCGTGGAGGCGGCTGGCTCGCGGCGGCGCTGGCGCTGGGGCTCTGGGGGTGCGGCGAGCCGCGCGAGCGCTGGTACCAGGCCGCGCTCGACGGCGGCGACGGATCGCCTGACGCCCCGAGCGACGCCCGCACCAACGGCAACGACGCCACCGACCACGACGCCCGGGCCGACGCCATGCCGCGCGACGGCGGCGACAGCGGCGGCGACGGCGGCCTCCCCGACGGCATGCCCGGTGACGGCGGCGTGGGTGGCGACGGCGGCCTCCCCGACGCGATGGAACCCGACGCGATGCCGCCCGACGCGATGCCGCCCGACGCGATGCCGCCCGACGCCGCACCGCCCGACGCGATGGCGATGCTGCCCGACGGCGGCACCGTCCCCGGCGTCGACGCTCGCCCCGGTGCGCCCGACGCCGGTGTCGTCGACGCGCCGCCGGTCGATGGCCCGGACGGGCCGCCCGCGAGCAGCTACTACGCGTGCGCCACCGGCGGCGGCGACCCGGCCGCGATGATCCCGATCGCGCTGGCCGCCCTCGCCGGCCGCCGGCGCCGGCGCACCGCCGCCTGACCCGCCCGAGTCCGGGTGCGTTGCCGCTTGTCGGATCGCGCCGACCCGCTCATGCTTGGAGCACCTTGCTCGGCCGCCTCCGCGACTCCGTCAAGCACACCGGCTACCGGATGGCGCGCAGCCGCCTCCTGCGGCGCGGCCCCGCCACGCCACGCCGCATCGCCCTGACCTTCGACGACGGTCCGGATCCGATGACCACGGCGTACCTCGATCTGCTCGATCGCCTGCGGGTCCCGGCGACGTTCTTCGTCGAGGGCCTGCCCGCCGAGCGCCACCCCGAGCTCATCCGCGAGTACGCCCGGCGCGGTCACCAGCTCGGCGGGCACGGCTTCGATCACACGCGGTTCCCGCGCCTGGGCATCTCCGAGCTCGACGATCAGCTCCGCCGCACCGACCTCGCGCTGCCGCCGCAGGCGGCCGGGCGACCGTGGGTGCGGCCTCCCCACGGTGAGCTGTCGGCGCGCACGCTCGGCCAGCTCATCGCCAGCGGCTACGTGGTGGCGATGTGGTCGCTCGATAGCTGCGACTACAAGATCCACGATCCCGAGGTGCTCGCCGAGCAGGTCGCGCCGTCGAAGGTCGCGCCCGGCGAGGTGGTGCTGATGCACGAGGGCCAGCCGTGGACCCTCGCGGCGCTGCCGACCATCGTCGAGCGCCTGCGCGCCGACGGCTACGAGCTGGTCACGATGGCCGATCTGTTCGCGGCGTGAGCGCGCACGCGGGCGTCGCCGCCGCGCTCGCCGCGCTGCTGGTCGGGTGCCGGCGCCCGGCGCCGGTGGATCCGGGGCCGGCGCGCCAGATCATCGGTGAGACCACCGCCGCGCGACTGGGAGATCCCGCGCCGCGCACCTCGGCGTTCTTCGACGGTCAGGTCGTGCGGGTCGCCCTCGCGCGCGGCGAGGGCCGCGCCCTCCAGGTGCTCGCCGCCGGCGCTCGCCGCCTCGAGGTCGCGCTGGCCGGCGACGGCGTCACCGTGCGCCGCTACCGCGCGGCGCCGGCGCGGGTGAGCCGGCCATCGACGACGATGTACGGCGGCAGCCGGGGCGCCGGCGCCTACGCCGATCGGCTGGTGGACCCGGACGACGCCGCCGTCGGGCCGTGGGTGATCGACCTCGACGTCGCGCTCGACGCCGCGCCAGGGCCGCGCCGCGGCACGCTCACCCTCGACGACGCGACCATCCCGCTCGAGGTCACCGTCGGCGCGGTGCGGCTGCCACCGCGCGCCGAGCCGGCCTGGATCTGGGCCTACTACGACGCGCGCGAGCTGGCCGCGGCGGCCGGCGTCGCGCCGGGCAGCGCCGCGGCGATCGCCGCCGAGGACGCCTGCGCCGCCAGCTTCCGGCGCCACGGCGTGGTCGCCTCACCGGAGCTCACCCTCGCCGACGCCGAGCGCCGGCTGCCGATGGTGCGCGGCCTGCGGTACGTGCCGGTGCTGCTCCCGACCGAGCGCGCCGAGGTCGAGGCGGCGGTGCGCGGCTGGCGCGCGCGCCTGGCCGGCACCGGCCAGATCGCCTTCGCGATCCCCGTCGACGAGCCGCGCACGCCCGAGGCCTGGGCCCGGGCCCGCGAGCTCGGCGGCTGGGTGCGTGGCGCCGGCGGTGGCCCCGGCGAGTTCCTGCTGGCGATCACCGCGGTGCCCGAGGCCGCCACCGATCCCATCGACGTGTACATCTCGCCCGGCGTGATGCGGCGCGATCGCGCGCCGGGGCCGCCGCTGTCGTGGACCTACAACGGCCGCCCCCCGCAGGCGGGATCGATGGTCGTCGACGCCGCCGCCGGCGCGCTGCGGAGCTGGGGCGCGATCGCGTGGCGGTGGCAGGTGCCGCTCTGGTACGTGTGGGACGCGCTGTACTGGCACGATCGCCACAACCGCAAGCGCCGCGGCGAGGCCCCGCTGGCGGGCGCGGCCCTCGCGGGCGCCAGCCTTCGCGACGCGGTGACCTTCGACGACGGCGAGGACCACGGCAACCTCGACGGCGCGCTCGCCTACCCCGCCGCCGACGGCGTCGGCTGCGCGCCGTCGCTGCGCCTCTTGCAGCTGCGCCGCGCCGTCGACGATCGGGCCCTGCTCGACGCTGCCGCGCGATGCGCCGGCGTCGAGGTGGTCGACGCGCTCGCCGCCGAGCTCGTCCCCTCGGCGCTGGCCGACGCCGGCGATCGCGGCGCCGGGGCGTGGCCCGCCGACGAGCCGGCGTGGGAGGCGTGGCGCGAGCGGGTGGTCGAGCTGGCGGCACCGTGCGCCCCGGCCGAGGCGACGCCCGCGCTGGATGCCGCCCTGGGAGATCACAGCTAGCGGCGCGTCGCCGCCGCGTGTCAGTCGGCCTCGAGCTGGGCCCGGGCGGCGCCGAGCTGGGCCTTCTGCTCCGCCGACAGCTCCGGGTAGCGCAGCTCCAGGCGCTCGAGGGTGGCGACCACGATTTCGGCGACCGTGCGCCGCATGAACGGCTTGTTGTCGGCGGGGACGCAGTACCAGGGCGCCCACGGGCGCGAGGTCGCCGCCAGCGCGTCCTGGTACGCCGCCATGTACTGTGGCCACTGGCGCCGCACCTCGAGGTCGCCGAGCTGGAACTTCCAGTTGCCCTTCTCCTCGTCGATGCGCGCCAGGAGCCGCTCCTTCTGCTCGTCGCGCGACACGTTGAGGAAGAACTTGAGGATGACGGTGCCGTTGCGCGCCCAGTGCCGCTCGGCGTCGACGATCGACTCGAAGCGCTGGGTCCACAGCTGGGCCAGCGACGGCGGCCGGCTCGGCAGGCGCTGGTTCACCAGGAACTGCGGGTTGGCCCGCACCGTGATGACCTCCTCGTAGTGGCTACGGTTCCACACCCCGATGCGGCCGCGCTCGGGCAGCGCGCGGTTCACCCGCCACAAGAAGTCGTGCTCGAGCTCCTCGTGCGACGGCGACTTGAACGCGAACACCTGGCACCCCTGCGGATTCACCCCGCTGAGCACGGCGCGGATGGTGCCGTCCTTGCCGGCGGCGTCCATGGCCTGGAACACCAGCAGGATCGAGGTGCGATCGTCGGCGTAGAGCTTGTCCTGCAGCTTCGCCAGGCGAGACACCGCGGCGTCGAGGGCCTCCTGGTTGGCCTTCTTGCCCGGGGCGTCCTCCGGTGGCGCGGTGCTGGCGGCGGCGAGATCGAAGCGCCCGTCGGTGGGCACCAGGTACGGGCTGGGGACGGCGGTGGCGAGCTCCATCGGCCGATGGTGCGCCGGGCTGGCCGACGACGCCAGGGCCGGGCCCGGTCAGTGCCCAGGGGCGGGTGGCGCCCCGCGCCCGGGCCTCCCCGGTCGTGGCCCCCTCGCTGGGTGACATTTTCGCGACCGGATGTAGGCGGACGTGCGACCGGCGGCACTCCGGAATATAAGGCCTGCCTATGAGCCGCCCCGCCGACGCCCCCGCCACCGAGCCCCCCGCCGTCGTGCCCGCGCCCCATCCGGAGCCCGACAAGCTCGGCCCGCTCGGTCGCTCGTCGCTGCTCGACGAGGGCGCCGACCTCCGCGGCATCCTCGTCGGCGAGTTCGCCGCGGCCGTCGGTCGTGCGCACGACGCCGCGGCCACCCTCGAGGCCGATCCGCACCACGCCGTCCACACCTATCGCCGTGCCCTGCGCCGGGCCCGGGGCGTGCTCGGCCTGGTCGCCGGCGAGCTGCCGCGCGCCGAGCGCCGCACCATCAAGAAGATCATCCGCGACGCCCGTCGGGCGCTGTCCTTGTCGCGCGATCACGTCGCGGCGCCGGCCGCGCTGTCGCTGCTCGCCCTCGGCGACGCCGAGCGCGCCACCGCCGAGGCCGTGCTCGCCACCGCCCGCGAGGCGGCGCCAGCGACCGCCGACACCGCCCAGCTCCTGCGCGACGGCGCCGACCGCGTCGCCGCCCAGTCCGAGGCCCTCGAGGCGGCGCTGCCGGCCGAGCTCGACTGGGACACCGTCGCCGACGGGCTGGCCGCGAGCTACCGCGCCGCGCGCGACGCCCACGCCCGGGCCAAGCGCTCGCGCCGTGCCTTCCACGCATGGCGTCGCCGCACCAAGGAGCTGGCCCTGCAGCTCGACGTGCTCGCCGACCACGCCGGCGACGCCGTCGGCGTGCACCGCGACGCCTACGCCGCCCTGTCCGACGACCTCGGCCAGGTGGTCGACCTCATCCTCCTGCGCGAGTTCGTCGCCACCCACGGGCACGGCCAGCCGGCCGACGCCCTCGACGCGCTCCACGACGCCATCGACGGGCACCTCGAGGTCCGCATGAAGGCGTGCCGCAAGGGCGCGCGCGAGCTGTTCGAGCGCTCGGGCAAGAAGTTCGCCCGGGGCATCGGCAAGGCGCTGCGGTTCGACCTCGCGCCGGTCGCCGCGGAGTAGCGATCGCGTCCGCGGCGCCTCGGCGCGCCGGCGACGACGCGACCGCCTGTGCTACCTTGCGCGCGCCTCGCGGCTGGCGGGGCGTGGAGGTAGATCGTGAGCAGGATCCTCATCATCGGCGCCGGCGGCGTCGGCGGCGTGGTCGCGCACAAGTGCGCGCAGGCCCAGAAGCAGGGCGTGTTCTCCGAGGTGATGCTGGCGAGCCGCACCAAGGCCAAGTGCGACGCGATCGCGGCCGAGGTCGCCGAGCTACAAGGCGTCACCCTGCGCACCGCCCAGGTCGACGCCGACGTGGTGCCCGAGCTGGTCGCCCTCATCGAGGGCTTCAAGCCGCTGCTGGTGATCAACGTGGCCCTGCCCTACCAGGACCTCACGATCATGGACGCCTGCCTGGCCACCGGCGTGCACTACCTCGACACCGCCAACTACGAGCCCAAGGACGTCGCCAAGTTCGAGTACTCGTGGCAGTGGGCCTACCACGACCGCTTCAAGGCGGCGGGGCTGATGGCGCTGCTCGGCTCGGGCTTCGACCCCGGCGTCACCAACGTGTTCTGTGCCCACGCCGTCAAGCACCTGCTCGACGAGGTCCACTTCGTGGACATCCTCGACTGCAACGGCGGCAGCCACGGCAAGGCGTTCGCCACCAACTTCAACCCGGAGATCAACATCCGGGAGATCACCGCGCGCGGGCGCTACTGGGAGCGCGGCGAGTGGAAGGAGACCGATCCGCTCAGCGTGTCGGCCTACTTCGACTACCCCGGCGTCGGCGAGCGCAAGAGCTTCCTGCTCTACCACGAGGAGCTCGAGTCGCTGGCCAAGCACCTGCCGGGCCTGCAGCGCATCCGGTTCTGGATGACCTTCGGCGAGAGCTACCTCAAGCACCTCGAGGTGATGCAGAACATCGGCATCACCCGCATCGATCCGGTCCGCTTCGGCGGCCAGGACATCGTGCCGATCCAGTTCCTGCGCGCGCTGCTGCCGGATCCGGCGTCCTTGGCCGCCAACTACACCGGCAAGACCTCGATCGGGTGCCTGTGCGAGGGCGTCAAGGACGGCGTGCGCAAGCGCTACTTCATCTACAACATCTGCGACCACGCCGAGACCTACCAGGAGGTGCGGGCGCAGGCGGTGTCGTACACCACCGGCGTGCCGGCGGTGACCGGCGCGATCATGATGGCGACCGGGAAGTGGTCCGGCGCCGGCGTGTTCAACATGGAGCAACTCGATCCGGATCCGTTCCTGGCGGAGCTCGCGACCCGCGGCCTGCCCTGGCACGTCGAGGAGCGCTAGGTGTCCGCGGGCGCGGCCCTCGGCGCCGACGTCGCCGCCGGCATCGACCTCACCCAGGTCGAGACCCCGTGCTTCGTCACCGACCTCGGCGCGCTCGAGCGCAACCTCGCGCTCATCGGCGGCATCCAGGCGCGCGCCGGCTGCAAGATCCTGCTGGCGCTCAAGGGCTTCGCCCAGTGGTCGACGTTCCCGCTCGTGAAGCAGTACCTCGCCGGCGCGACCTCGAGCTCGGTGGCCGAGGCGCGGCTCGCGCGCGAGGAGCTCGGCCTCGAGGTGCACGCCTACGCGCCGGCGTACACCGACGCCGAGATGCGCGAGATGGTGACCCTGGCCGATCACATCGTGCTCAACAGCCCGTCGCAGTGGCGCCGGCTGCGGCCGATCGTCGAGGCCGCCCGCGCGGGTGGTCGCGTCATCTCGTGCGGCCTGCGCTGCAACCCCGAGCACCGCGAGGTCGCGACCGAGCTCTACGATCCAGCGGCGCCGCGCTCGCGCCTGGGCACCGTCGCCGCCAACCTCACCGCCGCCGACCTCGACGGCCTCGAGGGCCTGCACTTCCACACGCTGTGCGAGCTCGGCCCCGACGCGCTGGAGCGCACGCTGGCGGCGTTCGAGGCGAAGTTCGGCGAGTTCCTCCCGGGCATGCGCTGGGTCAACTTCGGTGGCGGCCACCACATCACCCGGCCGGGTTACGACACCGAGCACCTGGTCCGACTCATCCAGGGCTTCCGTGAGCGCTGGGGTGTCGAGGTCTACCTCGAGCCCGGCGAGGCGGTGGCGCTGGGCACCGGCGTCCTGGTCGCGAGCGTGCTCGACACCTTCGACAACGGCGGCCCGATCGCCATCCTCGACACCTCGGCGACCGCCCACATGCCCGACGTGCTCGAGATGCCGTACCGGCCGGTCATCGTCGGCGCCGGCGAGCCCGGGGAGAAGGCCCACACCGTGCGCCTCGGCGGCCTGACCTGCCTGGCCGGCGACGTCATCGGCGACTACAGCTTCGACCGGCCCCTCGAGGTCGGCGACAAGCTGGTGTTCCTCGACATGGCCCACTACACGATGGTGAAGACCACGACCTTCAACGGCGTGCGGCTGCCGTCGATCGCCACCCACGATCCGGCCACCGGCAAGGTCACCGTCAGCCGGCGGTTCGGCTACGCCGACTATCGCGACCGCCTGGCCTGAGCGGGCGCGGGCGCACGAGCTGACCCGGGGTCAGCCAGCGCCGGCACGGCGCGCTGCGTCGGGCCGGACCCGCGCGGCGCGTTGTCGTCGACCGGGCATCCTGCTAGCGTGGGCCCATCATGCAGGGGGCCCCGATGCGCACGATCCACCTCACCTGGCTGTCCACGGCCGCGCTCTTGCTCGCGGCGTGCGGCGGCTCGTCCGACGCCGACGTCGACGCTGGCCCCGGCGGTCCCGACGCCGACGCCGACACCACGCTGCGGGTGGTGTCGCCCGACATCGAGATCGCGCCCGGCGAGGAGATCACCTACTGCTACTACTTCGACATGCCCAACGACGCCGAGGTGGGCGTCCGCCGGTGGACCTCGACGATGACGCCGGGCAGCCACCACCTGATCGTCTTCCTCGCCGGCTCCGGCGCACCGGCGGCCGGCACCCTGGTGCCCGACTGCGACGGCTTCGGCCTCGGCGACGAGTGGATGTACTCGGCGCAGACCCCGGAGAACGAGGCGGTCATGCCCGACGGCGTCGGCATGCCGATCGGCGCCGGCCGCCGCGCCTTCGTGCAGATGCACTACCTCACCGCCTCCGACGTCACGCTCGACGCCCACGTCGAGGTCACCGCCGAGGTCTACCCGGCGGGCACGGCCTACACCCGCGCCGCCGCGTACATCACCTACAGCCAGGGCTTCAGCATCCCGGCCAACTCGATGGGTCAGGCCGGCGACACCTGCGCGGTGCCCGCCGACGCCAAGTTCTTCGCGATGTCGACGCACTCGCACCACTACTCGATGCAGACCGACGTCTTCGACGGCGCGACCAACATCCTCACCAGCACCAGCTGGGAGCACCCGACCGTCGAGACCTGGGACGACGACCCGTACTTCTCCTTCGCCAGCGGCGAGCTGACCTACGCCTGCGAGTACTTCAACGACACCGCCAGCACCGTCTACGAGGGCTCGAGCGCGCAGCTCAACGAGATGTGCATGGCGGTCGGGTACTTCTTCCCGGCGCCCAACGGCCCGCGCCTGTGCGTCAACGGCTTCGTCCTGCCGTGACCCCGCGGGCCCCGCGGCCGCATCCCGTCACGCGGCGTCGCTGAGCCGGACCGCCGTCGGGGGCCCGCGCAGGCGCGCCCGGGCGAGCCCGCGCCGGGTCGACGATCACGGCTCGTCGCCGTCGCCCACGTCGTCGTCACCGATGTCGATCGTGATCTCCTCCTCGACGTAGATCACGTTCTCGTCGTCGACCTCGACGTCGTCGGTGACGGCGTCCGAGGCATCGACCTCGGCCGCGACCGCGTCGGCGCTGGCCTCGGCGTCGGTGGCGTCGGCATCGGACGACGCCTCGGCGCTGGCCTCGATCGCGGTGGTCGGCCGGCGCGGTGCCAGGCTCTCGCCGCCGTCGTCGTGCCAGTCCTCGACGACGACGGTGCCGGCGCTGGCCGGCCACGGCGCCTGCCGGGCGCCGCCGCAGCAGCCGCCGCTGGCCAAGACCGCCACGACGACCCAGGCGAGCACGGCGGCGCGACGCATGGCCTCGTGGGTACCACCCCGGGCCCGGCACCTCAACTCGCCCGACGAACGGGGCTCCCATCGCCGCCGGTGGTGGCGCCAGGACCAGCCCGGCACCAGACCCGCGAGCGACGTTGTCGTGCCTGCCCGTCGGCGTCCCACTGACGCCGCCCGACGGACCCGACCGGAAGCACCAACAGCGTCGCCTCCGCCGGTGACGTCGCGGTGGCGCACGGGCGACAACTGCGTCGGCCCTCGTGCTAGCACCGGAGCCATGCAGGTTGGCAAGCCGGCCCCGTCCTTCTCCCTGCCGTCGACGGACGGCGCCACCGTCACGCTCGGCGACCTCCGCGGCAAGATCGTCGTCCTGTACTTCTACCCGCGGGACAACACCCCGGGCTGCACCATCGAGGCGCAGGAGTTCCAGGCGGCGCTGCCGGCGCTGCGCAAGGCCGGCGCCGTCGTGTACGGCGTGAGCCGCGACTCGCTGGCCTCGCACGACAAGTTCCGCGCCAAGTACGGCCTCGGGTTCCCGCTGCTCACCGACGCCGACGCCAAGGTGATGACGGCGTACGACGCGTGGGGCGACAAGGTCTTCTACGGCAAGCACATCGTCGGCGTGATCCGCTCGACGGTGATCATCGACGCCGCCGGTCGGGTGGCGCGCCACTACCCCAAGGTCACGGTCAAGGGTCACGCCGCGGCGGTGCTCGAGGACGTGCGCGCCGTCGCCGAGGGCCGCGCCCTGAGCGAGCCGGCGCCGGCGCGGCCGTCCATCAAGGCGCCCGCCAAGCCCAAGGCAGCCGCGCCGAAGGCCAGGACCACCGCGCCGAAGGCCAAGGCCGCCGCGGCGGCCCGGGCCGGCGTGAAGAAGCGCGCCGCCCGCTGAGCGCGCGCAGCGTCGGTGCCGATCGCGCGCCGGCGCCGAAAACGCGACGAGGGCTCCGGTCGGAGCCCTCGAGCGCAGCGACGGGTGTCGCTAGCTCACATGCCGCCGGCCGGCGCGGCCGAGCCGTCCGCCGGAGCCGCCGAGCCGTCGGCCGCCGCCGCCGAGCCGTCGGCCGCCGCCGCCGAGCCATCGGCCGGAGCCGCCGAGCCGTCGGCCGCCGCCGCCGAGCCCATCGCCGCCGCCGCCGAGCCCATCGCCGCCGCCGCCGAGCCCATCGCCGCCGCCGCCGAGCCCATGGCCGCGTTCATCGCGCCGCTCATGTCGCCCATCGCCGACGCCATCGCGCCCTGCATGACCTTGTCGAGGTTGGCCTGCTGCTCGGGCGAGAGCTTGTCCATGCACTTCTTGCCCTCGGACTTGCTCATCGACTTGAGGCCGGTGATGCACGAGATGGCCTCGGGCGACCACTTGTCGGTGGTGCAGGCGCCGGTGAGCCCCGCCTTGATGGCCGGGATCGCCTTCTTCATGCTCTCGGCCATCTTCGCCATCATCGGCGGCGCGTCCTTGGGGATCTCGGCGTTGCCGGTCTTGTCGATCCAGGCGCCGAGCGACGCGCAGCCGCTGGCGGCGCCGCCGCCGGCCTCGTCCTTCTTCTTGCAGCCAGCGAACGCCGACACCGAGAGCGCGGCGATGAACACGATCGAGAGCTTCTTCATGGGTACTCGTCTCCTCCTGATCACGCATTGCAGCGCGCGCCGGGGCGTCGGGTCAACGGCTGGACCCGGCACCAATTGTCGGCAGTTGTCGGGCGCTGCTTACAAGCGCGCCGGCGGCACGCGCATCGGCGCGCCGGCTCACTTCGACAGGTACGCCTCGAACGCCTTGAAGCTGTACGGCCGGCCGAGGAAGTCGCGGACCAGGTCGGCGGCGTCCCTGGTGCCGCCGGGCGCGAGCACCTTGTCGCGGTACGCGTAGGTGACCTTGGTGTCCATCAGCGAGGTCTTGGCGAACGGCGTCAGCAGGTCCTTCGCGATCACCAGCGACCACATGTACGTGTAGTAGATGGCCGAGTAGCCGATGAGGTGGCCGAAGGACGCCTGGAACTGGGTGCCCGGCACGTAGGCGAACGGGGTGTACTTCGCCTGCAGCCGCTTGACCTCCTCGAGCTGGTCGAGCTTGGCCGGATCGGCGCGGTGCAGCCCCAGCGACAGCGCCGCGTAGAACATCTGCTGCACGGTCTGGGTGCCCTTGCCGAAGCTGTCGGCCTTGCGCATCTTGGCCACCAGCGCCGCCGGGATGACCTCGCCGGTGACGTGGTGCTTGGCGAACCGGGCCAGGGTCTCGGGGCTCCACGCCCACTCCTCGAACATCTGCGACGGCGCCTCGACGAAGTCCCACTCGGTGGCGACGCCGGACTGGGTCGCCCACCGCTGCTGCCCGCCGAGGATGTGGTGCATCAGGTGGCCGAACTCGTGGAACATGGTGACGACGTCGTCGTGCTCCATCAGCGCCGGGTTGCCCGGCGACGGCTGCGGGAAGTTGCACACCAGCGCGCCCTCGGGGAGCTGCCGCCCGGCGATGCCGTCGCGCACGGTGAACTGCGCGGCGTGCTTGTACTTGCCCTCGCGCGGGTGCAGGTCGAGGTAGACCCGGCCCAGGCGGGTGTCGCCGCGGGTGACGTCGTAGACCTTCACGTCGGGGTGCCAGGCCTTGGCCTCGGTCGCCGGCGTGTAGGTGATGTCGTAGATCGCCGAGGTGATGTCGAGCAGGCCGGCCAGGGTCTGCTCGAACGGGAAGTACGCGCGCACCGCCTCGCCGTCGACCTGGTAGGTGGCCTTCTTGACCCGGTCCTCGAGCCAGCCCTTCTGCCAGTCGGCGACGGCGGTCGCCTTGGGGTCGACCTTCTTGAGCTCGCGCAGGAGCTCGGCGTAGTCCTTCTTCGAGCGCGCCGAGGCGAGCTTCCACACCTTGTCGATGAACTCGGCGGCCGCCGAGCCCGACTTCATCATCTTGTCGGCGGTGACGTAGTCGGCCCAGTTGTCGAAGCCGAGGATCTTGGCCTTCTCGGCGCGCAGGGTCAGGACCTTGCCCAGGGTGGCCGGGTTGGTCTGGGCGCCGCGGTTGCGGTTGACGATGTACAGCTCGCGCCGGCGCGCGTCGCTGGTGGCGTAGGTCATGCGAACGGGATCAGGTCGGGGTAGTCCGTGGTGATGCGGACCTTGCCGTCGGCGCCCGGCGGCCGCGCGGCGACGTAGTCGGCCGGCAGCCCCTCGAGCTCGGCGGGATCGACGCGGATCTCGCCGACGTCCTCGCCGAGCACCTTCTGGAAGGCCTGGCCGAGCTCGGCGATCTCCTCGTCGATGGCCTGCAGCCGGGCCCGGGTCGCGTCGTCGCGATCGACGCCGCTGCGACGGAAGTCGCGCAGGGTGCGCTCGAGGAACCGCTGGGTGTTGGCGTCGGCGCCGCTGACGTCGACCGCGGCCAGCGCGTCGTAGAGCGGGCGGTTGAGGCCGAGCTCGGCGCCGAAGCTCGAGGTCTCCTGCTCGCACACCCGAGCGGCGTCGCGCACGGCGGCGTCGGGGTGGACCTCCGAGGTCAGGCTCGACGACGCCGAGGCGGCGCCGAGCGAGATGAGCAGATCGTTGTACGGCTCGAGGGTCGACGCGATGGTCTTGGGCTGGGCCCCGAGGATCGTCGGCAACAGGCCCTTGGCGCGCGCCAGGTCGGCCCGGCACGCCGCCAGGAACACGTCGGCGTCGGTGGGGGCGGCGGGGGGCGTCGAATCGTCGACGGGCGGGGTCGAGTCGGTCACCACGGGCTCCTTGGGCGTTGCGGGCGGCGCCGACGGCGAGCCGCCGCAGGCCACCGCGAGGGCGGAAGAGAAGATCGCGAGCTGGCGCTTCATGCCGCGGGTCTTAGCACCGCCGGCGCCGTCGCGCGACGCGTTTGTCGACGAGCCGCGTGCGACAGGTGCGACCACCCGCGACGGTCGCGGTGGCCGCAACCTTGACGCCGGCGAGCCGGCCTGCGTATCACCGCCTCCGAGATGTCGCCGCCGACGCTGTCGCTCGCGCCCACCGACCCGCGCTGGTTGGCGACGGCGATGGCCGACCTGCCGGCGGTGCACCGCGACCACCTGCACTGCGAGCGCAAGGCGGCGCAGTCGGCGCTGTCGCTGGTGCGCAGCTACCCCGAGCGGGTCAGCGTGGTCGAGGCGGTGGCCCGGCTGGCCCACGAGGAGACCGCCCACGTCGTGCAGGTGACCCAGCTCCTCGGCCGCGCCGGCCTGGCGCCGGTCTACGACCACGGCGACGACTACGCCACCGCGCTGCGCGCGCTGGTGCGCAAGGGCGAGCCCGGCCGCCTGCTCGATCGGCTGCTGGTGTTCGCGCTCATCGAGGCGCGCTCCGCCGAGCGGCTGGGCCTGCTCGCCGACGCCCTCGCCGCGCAGCCCGAGGTCGACGCCCGCACCGCGAGCCTGTACGCGGCGCTGGCCACCGCCGAGCTGCGCCACCGCGACACCTTCCTCGAGCTGGCCGCCGAGGTCGCGCCCGACGAGGCCGGCGCGCGCGCCGCGGAGCTGGCCGCCCACGAGGCGACGATCCTCGCCGGGCTGCCGGTGCGCGCCCGCATCCACTGAGCCAGGCGCACGCGATGCGGCACCCGAGCATGACCACGAGCGGCACCCGGTGGGCGGTGGCCATCGTGCTCGCGCTGGCGTTCTTCCTGCCGGTGCGGCTGCCGTGCAGCTTCCCCGGGCAGGACTGCGCCGAGATCCGCGACAAGCGGCTGTGTCGCGACGGCGACCTGGAGCCGCTGGGCTTCTACCTCGTCGAGCGGGTCCTGCGCCGCGACCTCGGCTTCGCCTACTCCACCACCCGCGCCTGCGAGTAGCGGCGGCGAGCTCGCGTCACTGGTAGACCACCTCGACGGTGGCGTCACCGCGGGTGTCGACGTAGCAGACCGGCGCGGTCGACGACCCGCTCGTTCGCAGGCAGCCCGTCCAGCTCAGCGTGGTGCCAGGGTCGGGCACCAGCCGGATCAGGTACTCACCCGCGGGCACGACGCCGGCGCAGGTGGCGTCACCCGCGGCGCAGCGGAAGTACTCGACGGGATCCTGTCGGCGCCGCCACTTCATCACCGCGAACGCCCCGGACACCGCACCTGATTGCTCGATCGTGAGGGTCGAGGTGCCGACCGAGGCGGACACGGTCGCCGGAAACTCGTTCAGGTAGCAGCGCGTCCCCGCGCGCGGGCGGCCCGGGTCGAGGCATCCGGTCCAGCCAACCTCGGTGGTCGCCCCCACCAGCGCGACGCCAGCCGTGGTCGGATCGTAGGCTATGTCCACGTTGCACGGCGAGGTCATGCAGACCGCGATGGGGGTAGCGTCGACGTAGCCGCTGTACCCCACGCGTCCGCCGCGGTCGTAGATCGACACCGGTCCCGCCGCGGCGTCGAAGGTGAGCGCGAGCTGGCCGGTCGAGCGCGGCAGGAACCGCACCCCCACCTCGGACGACTGGGGTGCGTAGCACTGGCGACGACGACTGACCTGCGTACACCGCTCCCAGCTGACGTAGGCGCCCGGTGCGGGGGTCGCGACCAGGCGATACGTCCAGTTCTCCGGATCATCGAACTCGAACACGCACTCCGCCGCGGCACAGACCGCGCGCGGCACGCCGAGGGCGCCACCGGTGCCAGAGAGCCGATCGTGGACGGCGACAGAGCCCATCCCCTCCTCGACGTGCACGATCAGCTCGCGCGACGTACAGGTGGCGTTGCACCCATCGCCGCCGAGCGTGTTGCCGTCGTCGCAGACCTCGCCCGGGCCCACGTAGCCGTCGCCGCAGGACGCGATCTGGCAGCGCGGGCAGGCGTCGCCGTCGTCGTAGTTGCCGTCGTCGCACTGCTCGCCGGGCTGGACGACGCCATCGCCGCAGTCGTTGCGGCGACAGGAGGGTAGGCAGGGGTCGTTGACCTCGCCGTTGCCGTCGTCGCACTCCTCGTAGCCCTGGTGGCGGAAGCCATCCCCGCACGACGCCGGCACGCAGGTGCTGGGGCAGGCGTCGCCGTCGTCGAGGTTGCCGTCGTCGCAGATCTCGCCAGGCTCGATCAGGCCGTTGCCGCAGCCGGTGACCTCGACCTCACAGACGTAGGAGAGGGTCGCCGTGCAAGAGTGCATGTACCAAAGCAACCCCGACTGATAGGCACAATCGAGCGCGCCGTTGGCCGCGGGCTGGGACACGCCCCACGCGGTGAAGTCGGTGGGGGCATTGTCGGACCACCGGTAGCTCCCCTCGATGGTGCGGTCGTTGAGCCCGATCCAGCCGAAGTAGCCGAAGCCGTGGAGCACGTCGAGCTCCTCGGCCGACCCGATCGACACCAGGTGCCCACCCTTGGTGACGCAGCGGTTCTCGGCCGCGACCCAGTTCTGGCTGGCGCTGTAGTTCAGGTAGCACTGGTTGCCGTCGCGCAGCGCGCGATCCTGGCCCAGCCCCGCAAGGCACGGCAGCTGGCAGTCGTTGCGGCAGAAGTCGTCGTTGTCGCGGTTGCCGTCGTCGCAGCCCTCGCCGGCCTGCACGATCCCGTCGCCGCACGACAGCATGCAGCTCGGATCGCAGGCATCGCCGAAGGCGTAGTTGCCGTCGTCGCATTGCTCGACCCCGGCGCGCACGAACCCGTCGCCGCAGAAGGCCGGGCGGCACACCGCGCAGGCGTCGGCGTCGTCGGTGTTGCCGTCGTCGCAGACCTCGCCCGGGTCGATCACGCCGTTGCCGCAGAGCGTGAGCAGGCAGGTGTTCGAGCAGTGGTCGTTGGGGTTCTGGTTGCCGTCGTCGCAGCGCTCGATGCCGCCAGCGCGCACGAAGCCGTCGCCACAGTAGGCCTTCACGCAGGTCGACGGACAGGCGTCGGTGTCGTCGGCGTTGCCGTCGTCGCACTGCTCGGCGAGCTGGCGGATGCCGTCGCCGCAGCGCGCCACCTGGCACTGCCGGGTGCACGCGTCGCTGTCGATCTGGTTGCCGTCGTCGCACGCCTCGGTGCCCTCGACGATGCCGTTGCCGCACACCGGCCGCTTGCAGTTGTTGGGGCACGCGTCGGCGTCGATCTGGTTGCCGTCGTCGCACTCCTCGCTGCCCTCGACGATGTTGTTGCCGCACACCGGCAAGGTGCAGTCGTTGCGGCAGGCGTCGAGGTTGTTGGTGTTGCCGTCGTCGCAGGCCTCCACCCCCGTCCACACGATGCCGTCGCCACAGAACGCCGACCGGCACCCGTTGGTGCAGGTGTCGCGGTCGTTGCTGTTGCCATCCTCGCACTGCTCGACGCCCGCCTGGACGTAGCCGTCGCCGCAGCGCGCGAACTGGCACGTGGTGGGACACGCGTCGGTGTCGAGCGCGTTGCCGTCGTCGCAGATCTCCTGACCGACCCACACGATCCCGTCGCCGCATGACGGGTGTCGGCACGAGTTGAGGCACCCGTCGCTGTTGTCGAGGTTGCCGTCGTCGCAGTCCTCGCCGGGGTCGAGCCGGCCGTTGCCACACCGGACCAGCAGGCAGTCGCCGCGACAGGTGGCGTCGGGCTCGGCGCCGGTGCCGTCGTTGACCATCGGGCAACCGCCGGGCAGCGCGAGCGGATCGACGCCGCAGTCGCACTCCTCGCCACGCGCCAGGTCGCGGATGCCGTTGCCGCACGATTCGTCGGACTGGCAGTTGGCGGCGCAGCCGTCGCCGCTGGTGATGTTGCCGTCGTCGCACACCTCGCCCGCGGCGAGATCGAGGTAGCCGTCGCCGCACCGGGGCAACAGGCAGCCCGGGTTGCAGCCATCACCGCCGACGTCGTTGCCGTCGTCGCACTGCTCGCCGGCGTCGCGGACCCCGTTGGGGCAGACCTCGGTCGAGCGACAGTCGCGGGTGCAGCCGTCGCCGTCGACGTTGTTGCCGTCGTCGCAGACTTCGCCGCCGTCGAGCAGGCCGTCGCCGCACCGCGGCAGCGTGCACCCCGGCTGGCAGGCGTCGCCGCCGGCGTTGTTGCCGTCGTCGCACTGCTCGCCGGGGTCCTGCTGGCCGTTGCCGCACAGGCCCGTCGAGGTGCAGGTGGCGTTGCAGCCGTCGCCCTGGGCGGTGTTGCCGTCGTCGCAGATCTCGCCGAAGGCCGCGTCGACGACCCCGTCGCCGCAGCGCGGGTACATGCAGTCGTGCTGGCACTGGTCGCCGCTGACGAGGTTGCCGTCGTCGCACTGCTCGCCGAGGTCGATCACCGCGTTGCCGCACACCTCCGTCGAGGTGCAGGTGCCGTTGCAGCCATCGCCGGCGAAGTTGTTGCCGTCGTCGCAGACCTCGACCCCGTCGATGCGGCCGTCGCCGCACACCGCGATCACGCACACGCCCGACGCGCACACCCCGAGCCCCAGGCCGATGTCGCAGCCGGCGCCCTCGGCGAGCCCGGCGCAGGCGCTCACCTGGATCGGCTGCACGCAGCTGCCGGCGGGACCGCACACCGTCGACGGCGGGCACACCACCCCGTCGTCGCACTCGACCAACCCGTTCGGGATGCAGCCGACGCCGAGGGCCGCGCAGACGACCGCGACCACCGTGCCGCCTCGAGACCCACGCGCCACGGTTCGAGGGTACCTCGTTCGCTGTGCGCCTCGCTCGTTTCTCGCCAGGACGACCGAGGCCGCGCCGTGAGCATGACTCACGATCGACGCATGAACCGGTCGGGTTGGCCGATCGACGTGGCTCGCCCCCGCCGGCGTGGGCGCCCTGGCGCAGGTTCTCCGGCCCGCGCGCCCCCGAACTCGGCGATGCTGCGTGGATGACACCGACGCGACGCGAGGCCCTGCGCGTGGGCGCCCTGGGCCTGGTGGCCCTGTGCTCGTGCCAGGCCGGGCGCCGACGCCACCAGGCCGACGTCCGCCGGGTGCTGCAGCGGGTCGACGCCCGCGCCTCGGTCGACGGCGCCGGCGTCCACCTGCGCCGCAGCCTCGGCGGCGCGGCGCTGGCGATGGTCGATCCGTTCCTCCTGCTCGACGAGATCCGCACCGACACGGCGGCCGATCTCGGCGCCGGCTTCCCCGACCACCCGCACCGCGGCTTCGAGACCGTGTCGTACGTGCTCGAGGGCGCCTTCGCGCACGCCGACAGCGTCGGCAACCACGGCCGCATCGCCGACGGCGGTGCCCAGTGGATGACCGCCGGCCGCGGCATCATCCACCGGGAGATCCCGACGCCGTCGGCCCGCGGCTCGCTGTGGGGGCTCCAGATCTGGGTCAACCTGCCGGCGCACCGCAAGTGGACGGCGCCTCGGTACCAGGATCTCGAGCCGAGTCGGATCACCCGCGCCCAGCTCGGCGACGCCGACGTCCGCGTGGTCGCCGGCACCGTCGCCGGCCACCGCGGCCCCATCGACGGCATCGTCACCGCGCCGACCCTGCTCGACCTCGCGCTGCCCGCCGGCGGCCGCGCCGAGCACGCCCTGCCCGGCGACCACGCCGCGGTGATCTACGGCCTCGCCGGCCAGGTAGCCATCGGCAGCGCGGCCACCACCGTCGCTGCCGGTCAGCTCGCGGTGCTCGGCCCCGGCGCCCGCGTCACCATCGGCAGCACCACCGGCGGCCGCGTGCTGCTCCTGGCCGCCGCGCCGATCCGCGAGCCGGTCGCCCGACGCGGCCCGTTCGTGATGACCACCGACGACGAGCTGCGCCAGGCCTTCGCCGACTACCGCGCCAGGCGCCTACGAACGGCTGAGTCGCTCGGCGCCAGCCCTCACACGTCGGCGCGGCGCAGGCGCAGGGCGTTGGCGATGACCGACACCGAGCTGAAGCTCATGGCCGCCGCCGCCAGCATCGGGCTGAGCAGGAGCCCCACGATCGGGTAGAGCACGCCGGCGGCGATGGGGATGCCGAGGGCGTTGTAGGCGAAGGCGAACAGCAGGTTCTGCTTGATGTTGGCGAGGGTGCGCTCGCTGAGCCGGCAGGCGCGGACGATGCCGCCGAGATCGCCGCGCACCAGGGTGACCCCGGCGCTCTCGATGGCGACGTGGTGCCGGTCCCCATCGCGATGCCGACGTCGGCGGCGGCCAGCGCCGGGGGCGTCGTTGATGCCGTCGCCGGCCATGGCCACCACCCCGCCCCGCCTCCCCTGCAGGCGCGCCACGGTCGCCGCCTGTCCTCGGGCAACACCCCGGCCTCGACATCGTCGATGCCGAGCCGCCAGGCCACCGCCAGCGCGGTGGTGCGGCTGCTGCGCCGTGACCATCACGACCCGCAGGCCGGCGGCGTGCAGCGCCTCGATCGCGGCGGCGGCGCTCGCCTTGATCGGATCAGCCCAGCGAGCACCCCGGCGGAGCGGCCGTCGATGGCGACGAACACCGCGGTCTGGCCGTCGGCGCGCAGCGCCTCGGCGTCGGCCTCCCGCTCGCCGAGCGCCACGCCCAGCTCGGCCATGAGCGCGGCGTTGCCCAGGGCCACCTCCTGGCCGTCGACGGTGCCGCGCACGCCCTTGCCGGTGATCGAGGTGAAGGCCTGCGCGGTCGGCACCGCGAGGCCGCGCGCCTCGGCACCGGCGACGATCGCCGCCGCCAGCGGGTGCTCGCTGCCGCGCTCGAGGCCCGCGGCCAGCCGCAACACCAGGTCGTCGTCGACGCCTTGCCCACGCACCGTCGCCAGCGCCGGTCGGCCTCGGTGAGGGTGCCGGTCTTGTCGACGATGAGAGTGTCGACGGCGCGCAGGCGCTCGATGGCCTCGGCGTTCCTGAACAGCACGCCGATGCTGGCCCCCTTGCCGGTGGCGACCATGATCGAGATCGGCGTGGCCAGGCCGAGCGCGCACGGGCACGCGATGATCAGCACCGCGACCGCGTTCACCAGCGCGTGCGCCATGCGCGGCGACGGCCCGACCAGGCTCCACACGACGAAGGTCACCACCGCGGTCGCCACCACCGCAGGCACGAACACGCCGGCGACGCGATCGGCCAGGCGCTGGATGGGCGCGCGCGTCCGCTGGGCGTCGGCGACCATGGCGACGATGCGCGCGAGCAGGGTCTCGGCTCCGACCTTGTCGGCCCGGATGACCAGCCCGCCGGTGCCGTTGACGGTGCTGCCCACGACCCGATCGCTGGCCGCCTTGGCGACCGGCATCGGCTCGCCGGTGACCATGGCCTCGTCGACGGCGCTCTCGCCCTCGAGCACGACGCCGTCGACCGGCACCTTCTCGCCCGGCCGTACCCGCAGGCGATCGCCGACGGCGATCTCGCCCAGCGGCACGTCCTCCTCGGTGCCGTCGGCGCGCAGGCGCCGGGCCGAGGTCGCCTGCAACGCGAGCAGCGCCCGGATCGCGGCGCCGGTCTGGCTGCGCGCGCGCAGCTCGAGCACCTGGCCGAGCAGCACCAGCGCCACGATCACGCTCGCCGCCTCGAAGTACGGCTCGACCGCCCCGTCGTGGTGACGGAACGCCGGCGGAAACACGCCGGGCGCGACGGCGGCGACCACGCTGTAGCCGTAGGCCACCGCGACGCCGATGCCGATGAGCGTGAACATGTTGGGCGAGCGGTTGCGCAGCGAGGTGAGCGCGCGCTGGTAGAACGGCCACGCCGCCCAGGTCGTCACCGGGGTCGCCAGCGCCAGCTCGATCCAGGTCCGCGCCCGCATCGACAAGAGCGCCGAGATCGGCTGCCCCGGCAACATGTCGCCCATCGCCAGGATGAACACCGGCAGGCTGAGCGCGGCGGCGATCCACAGCCGGCGCGTCATCTCCACCAGCTCCGGGTTGGGCGCGTCTTCGACGGCGACCGTGTCAGGCTCCAGCGCCATGCCGCAGATCGGGCACGGCCCGGGCGCCGCGGCCCGGACCTCGGGATCCATCGGGCACACGTACACCGTGCCCGGCGAGGCGGCGGGCGCCGCCGACGACGACGCAGCGACCGCGGGTGCCGGCCGGAGGTAGCGGTCCGGATCGGCCTCGAACTTGGCCCGGCACGTCGGGTTGCAGAACCCATAGGTCACGCCGTCATGCACGGTGCTGCCACCGCGCGGCGCCGCCGGATCGACCTTCATCCCGCACACCGGATCCGTTCCGGATCCCGCCGTTGCCGATGACGCGGCGGCGACGCGTGCAGGGCCCTCCGTCGGCGTCGGCGCGGCCGGGCGCAGGTAGCGCTCGGGCTCGGCCTCGAACTTGGCCCGGCACTTCGGGTTGCAGAACCCGTAGGTCACGCCGTCATGCACGGTGCTGCCGCCGCGCGGCGCCGCCGGATCGACCTTCATCCCGCACACGGGATCCTTGCCCATCAACGGGCTCGCAGCGGCGTCAGCATCGGTCCGATGGTCGGGCGTCGTCATGGGCGTCGGCTCTGCGCAGTACGTCACCTCATACCTTGCAGCCGACGTGCCTGCACGCGCGCCGCCGCCAGCGCCACCACCGGTCCCCGACCGCGCAATCGGTGCGGCAATCCAGCCCCTCGGCGCCGCCCTCGACACGATGCCGTGGACGTGACTTCGCCCTTCCACCACTCCAGCCGCGCCTCGGCGTCGCGCGCGCCCACCCTCGCCAAGGGACCGTCCGAGCGGGTGGGGGACCCGCCGCGCGCAGTTTCCGCAGCGCACCGCGCGAGCACGGTCAACACCACCGCCGGTGCGCCCTCACCGCCGGCGATCTCGTCACGCGAGGACCTGTCTGAGCACGGCGGGTGCCCCCACCCGCTCGGGCGGCGCCGAGACGCGCCTCCAGCGCGCGCCGAGCCGCGCCGCCCTCCGCCCTACTCGCTGGCGTCCCAGTAGTCGACCTCGGCCTGCAGCACCGCGCCCAGATCGTCGCCGCGCCCGCCCTGCACCGCCCACGAGTAGTCGGTGAAGAAGTTGTTGCGGACCCGGGTGGTGCCGTGGTGCGGGAACGCCGCCTCGTCGCCGATGATCTGCTCGGCGGTGAGGTCGGTGCCGCCGTGCTGGTGGCAGCCGATGCAGTTGGTGGCGGCGTTGCCGGCGCCGAGCTCGATGTACGGGTTCGAGGCCCAGGTCGGCTGGCCGACGCCGCCGTGCACCGCCGCCAGCGCGTCGCCGAGCGAGCCGGCCTGACCGCCGCGCGGATCGGGATCCTCCTCGAGGTACGCCACGCTCACCGCCAGCTTGTAGTGCGCCCACGGCCCCGGCAGCGCCGCGATCGCCGCCGGGCGATCGGCGCCGAAGTCGGTGTCGGGCTCCGGCGACCACCACAGCGTGATCCACATCCAGTGGGTCAGCTCCTTGGTCATGATGTGGAGCCCGGCGAGGCGATACACCGCGCCGCTCGAGAGCTGCACCGTGTAGATCTCCGACGGGCCCGGGTTGGCGCTGCCGTCGCCGGGGCCCCAGTCGAAGCTGCCGTCGGGGCGCAGCCGCACCGCCATGCGCGGGCCGGAGGTGTCGTAGATCGGGATCTGGTCGTCGAAGATCACCCGCCGCCAGTCGGCCTTGATCACCACCGCGTCGGCGGGGAACTGCCCGGCGAGGCAGGTCGGGGTCACCACGTCGGCCTCGCGGTAGGCCGCGGTCACCTCGACCTCCCCGGCGGCGAGGCCGAGCAACGCCGCGTACACCGGCCCGTCGCCGTCGACGGTGCACTGCTCGGCGAGCCCGCCCCCCTGGGAGCGACAGTCGTAGTCGTCGAGGGTGGGCGGCGCCCCGCGCCGCACGTAGAGGTCGACGTCACCAACGGCCCCGGCCGCGGCCGCGGTGGTGATCGTCAGCTCGGCGTCGGCGGCGACCAGTACGGCCTGAGCGGTTGCCACCCGCAGGTCGCCACCGCCTCGGTCGCGCGCGCGACCACGTCGCGGCCCGGCGTCACCGGGTCGTCGGCGTACGCCGGCGGCGGCCCCTCCTCGCGGCACGCCACGGTGCGGTCGTACCCGCCGAGCAGGTGCCGCAGCGCGCCCGGGCTGTAGCACGCGCTGCGCGTTGCCGACGCCATCGACCTCCAGGTCGGTGTCGATCTCGGCGAGGTAGTCGAGGTAGCGCTGCTCCGGCCAGCTCGCCAGCTCGTCGACCGCCACGGTGTTCCACGCCAGCCCGGCGTCGAGCATCTCCGACGACAGCGGCGTGCGCGCGGCGCGCCCCGCCGGGCAGCGCCTCGTAGAGGTGCTTGAACACGCTCGAAGTCGTCGCGGTGGTACCAGGTGTGCCACGCCGGGATGGTGGGCGCGCCGCCGAAGCCGCGGCGAGCTCGGGCGACGCCAGCGGCACCGGCGCCAGCACCCGCTCGACCACCTGCCACGCCGCCTCACGGCGCGCCGCGATCGAGGCGGCGAGCTCGGCCTCGCGCGTGCCCAGCCCGAGGTCGGCCTGGTACGGCGCCGCGGCGCGATGAGTCTGCGATCCTGCACCGCGACCGCCTGCGCCTGCGCGCTCAGGCCGTCGGCACCGAGCTCGGCGCGACAGGCCGCGGCCTTGTCATCCTCGCCGCAGCCGAGCGCGGGCAAGAGCGCGACCAGGAGCCAGCGAACATGCACCGCCGCAGTGTAGCGCCGGCGGTCGCCGGGTGGCGATGATGCCGCGCACGCCGCCGCCCCGGCCCGGTTTGGTCGCTTCGCCAGGCGCGCGGGACCGCGGCCCTACTCGAGCACCAGCGCCGCGTCGCTCGCCACCGCGTACTCCTTGTCGGTGTTGGCGTCGCGCACGAGGAAGTAGATCCAGTTGTCCGAGCGGAAGTGCGGGAACAGCGCGAACTGGCCCGGCTTCATCTTGGTCACCCGGGTCTTGGTGCCGGTCACCAGGTCGATGACGTAGAGGTTCGACGACCCCTTCGAGGCGTACTCGGCCTGCTCGGCGGCGCTGGCCCCGAGGTCGGCGTAGTCGCCGGCGTCGACGTAGTGGTGGATCACCATGAAGCGCTCGTCGAAGCTGATCGACGGCTTGGCGCCGCGCTCGCAGTAGGTGGCGATGGGCGTCGCGCTCACGCTGTACTGGCTGCCGCTGGGCGTCAGCGTGATGCGGCGCAGCGCGTAGCCCTGCTGCTCGCCGCCGGCGCCGGCGATGCGGCTGACCACCAGCTTGGTCGACGGCGAGATCACGCTGTCGCCCTCGAACGGCGCGTCGACCGACACCGGATCCTTCTCGACGTAGCCGGTGCCGTTGAACACCAGCGGGATGAAGGTCATCTGCGAGTCGGCGGCAAAGTCCGCCGTCGGCTCCTCGTCGGGGCCGTCGCCGCCGTTGTCGCTGGTGAACTGGCTGTTGATGGCGAAGTAGTCGCCGTTGCCCAGGCCCTGACCGAGGTGCTGGTAGAGGCCGACGTTGCCGGCCGCGCTGCACGCCGGCTCGTTGAACGCCACGCTGTTCGGCTTGCCGGTGAGCAGCGACATCTGGCACACCGCGGCGCCGATCGGCGTGCCCTGGAACAGCCAGGTCCGATTGTCGGGGAAGAAGCCCGGGTCGTAGGCGGCCGACACCGGGATGTCCTTGTTCTCCTGCAGGTCGGAGATCATGCCGCCGGCGTCGGTCTGGGCGCCGTTGCCGATGAAGCGGCCGTCCGCCGAGCTGCGCATCCAGTAGTACGTCTTGAAGTTGAACTCACGCAGGATGCGGAGGGTCGCGCCGCTCTGGGCCTCCCAGCCCGCGCCGTAGGGCTTGCTGCTGGCGCGCGGCAGGCTGGTCAGGCACGCGCTGCCGGTCTGCTGTCCGCTGCAGCCGAACATCGCCATGCCGGCGTCGGCGTTGACCCGACGCCAGCCGGTGGTCGCCATCTGGCTCACGTGGGTGCCGACCGCGCTGGTGATCGACGGCGTGCACGACTCGGGCGCATCGTCGGGCTGCACGTGGGTGCCGAGGTTCGGCAGGCCGCGCGCGAACCACTCGGCGACCACGTCGAACTGGGCCTGGGTCCAGCGGGTGTTGTTGCCCTTGGGCATCGACATCCGGTTCTTGAACTTGGCGTACTCGATGATCCAGGTGTTGCCGGTGTTGCCGCTCTCGCCCGGCGGGTACGCGGCGTGGAACAGGTCGCCGAACCACGGCAGGTGCGCCGCCGCCGAGTAGATGCCCATCTTGTGCGGCACGAACGGCGCCGAGGCGCTGTCGCTGTCGAGGCGCATGCAGTTGATGACGTCGGCCGGCTTCTTCTGGCCGCTGCTCGGCTTGGTGTAGTTGATCTTGAGGCGGAACCGGCTGCCCGCCGCGTTGCCGCGGACGCCGACGTAGAACTTGCCCGGGCCGTAGTTGCTGAACTGGTCGGCCCCGCAGGTCTCGTCGGGCGAGCGCTTGTACGGCCGGCAGTCGTAGGCGTCCTTGCTGACCTGCTCGAACTTGCGCACGTACAGGTCGGGGTCACCCTCGCCGGTCATCTCGACCTTGAACGTGCCGCCGAAGCCGACCTCGTAGGGGCCGTAGAACTTCATCGCGTCCTTGCCGATGTTCTGCAGGCGGACCTTGACCTCGGTCTCGGTGCCGCCGCCGAGGCCGGCGAAGCAGTCGGCCTCGGCCTCCTCGTTGAGGCCGAGGAAGCGGTTGTAGCCGCCCTGCGACATGGCGTGGCAGCCGGCGCAGTTGCCGTCGGCGATGAGGCCGACCGACTGCGATGCCAGCTCGGCGTCCGACAACGACACCGGGTTGCGGAGCTGGCCGTTGCCACCAGTGGTGCCGGCCGCCACCGACGGGATCTCCTTGAGGTCGCAGCTCGCCGGCGCGGTCTGGCACTTCTTGTACGCGGCCAGCGCCTTGCCGTACGGCGACGCCTCCCAGTTGGCCTCGGTGAGATCACCCAGGCTGGTCGGCATCCAGTGCAGGTTGGCGAACTCGAGGTACGCCGGCGTAGTCTTGTTCGCGAAGGCGCTGTCGGTGCCGTCGAGGCGCGGCGCCCAGTCGACCCACTTGCCCTCGCCGAGGCGGTGGCACTGCGTGCACGCCGCCGTCTCCGGCGAGGTCACCTGGCGGTGCATGCGCCAGCCCTGGCCCTTGAGGTTGACGATCGAGTACGGCGTGTCGTTGGCGCCGATCGCGTAGTCCGGGTCCTCGCCCATCTTCGGCACGATGCTGCGGCCGTTGGCGTCCTTGGCGCCGTCGATCCACGGGCTGTGGATGAAGGGGTCGGCGTCGTGGCAGTCGGTGCACTGGATGCCGCTGCCGAGCGCGCCGTGCACGCCGCTCCACAGGTTGGTCGACTTCTCCTTGTCGGCCGGGTGCGGCACGTTGCCGCCGTCCTTCTTCTGGTAGAGCGCGTTCTGGAAGTAGCAGGTCTTGCCGGTGAACGGGTTGTTCCCGATCATCGCGATGTCGTTGTACTGGTCGGAGGTCAGCCCGCCGATGCTCTTGCGACACAAGAGCACCCAGCGCGTGCCCTGCTCGTTGATGCGGCTGGCCACCCGCGGGCCCTGCTCGCACAGCGAGTAGATGTACTGCGGCTTGTCGCACTGGGCGACCTCACCCTCGGGCTGCTTCACGGTGCCGTTGGCCTGGGTCACCGTCATCGGGATCGGCGTCGAGTCGAGGCAGTTGTAGGTGGAGTAGCGGCCGTCGCCGAGCTTCTCGAAGAACGGGATCTCGCCGAGCTCGCCGACGCAGCGCTCGCCGTACTTCTGCGCCGAGGTGATGCGCTGCTCGCCGGTGGAGGCGTCGTCGGCCTTGCCGCCGAGGCCCTGGCTGCGGCCCTCGTCCCAGGCCTGGAACAGATCGGCCTCGATCTGCTCGACGACGGTGGCGCCCTCCATGATGCACACGTCGATGATCGAGTCGGTGCCCTGCTCGAGCGCGGCGAGCATCTCCGGCGTCGGCTCGTAGGCCCACTCCGGCCCGAAGAACGGCTGCAGGAGCGACTGATCGACCGGCGGGCCGAAGTAGCGCAGCTCGTCGTCGTGGGTGGTCAGCGGGGTGAAGCTCGCGGCCTGGGTCGCGCAGTCGAGCACGCCGAAGTTGCCGCGCCGCACCTGCACCGTCATGGTGCGGCCGTCGGCGAGCTCGGCCGGCAGCTGCACCAGCACGCGGCCGGTGCTCTGATCGTAGATGGCCCGGGTCGGATCGGGCTCGTCGTCCGCGCAGCTCGCGCTCAGCGCCAGCAGCGCCACCGCCCCCGCTCGCCACACCCCACCCCAGGAACCAACGCGCACGTGCAATGACCGCATTGCACGCACGATATCTCAGTCCCGGGCGCGACCCGACCTTCCCGGGTGACGTTCTCGTGACCCGGGCGATCGCCCGGTCGGGCCAGGCAAGGCGGGCTCAGGGGGCCGGGGCTGGCGCCAGCTCGACCTCGACCCGGACCAGGTCGCGCAGCCCGGGCAGCGCGGCGCCACGGCGAAGGATCCGGATCGCGCCTCGCCGGTTGAGGCGCCCGGCCACCACGCCCGGCGCCAGGTCGGCCGGCACCTCGAGTGCCACCGCGGTGCCGGCGGCGTCGTACAGCGTGACCCGGGCGATCGCAGCGTCACCGGTGACCTCCGCGAGCAGGTCCCCCAGCGAGAACCCCCGCGGCGCCCCACGGCGCCGACTCGACGGCGCCGCGCCGGGCTCGTCACCGTCGTCCTCGGCCGTCGCCAGTTCGGCCACCGCGGGCAACCGCTCGAGCAGCGCGGCATCGATGGGACGTGGCGGCCGCCCGACGACCTCGACCACCAGCCGCGACACCGGGCCCGGCGCCGGCGGCAGGGTCAGCCGGACGTCGATGTCGACGACGTCCGGGAGCGCGAGCCGAGGCGCGCCGGTGGCGGAGGCCGCCCCGGCCCCGTGCCAGAAGCCGAACTCCACCTCGCCGGGCTGGGCGCGCAGGAACGCCACGTGGCTGTCGTAGGGCGCGCGATCCACCGGCAGGCTCAGCGCGCGGCCGCCGCGCGACCGTGCGTCGATCCGCTTCCAGCCACCGCCGCGGCACGCGCCGCCGACCAGCTCGACCAGCCGGGTCGGCGCCGCCAGCGAGGCCGTGGCCACCTCGGTGCCGGCGTCGCCGTCGCAGCGGATGCGGACGCTGTCCCTGGCCCGCGCCGGGGCCGACTCCGCGGGCGTCGACGACGATCGCTCGCCGCAGGCGGCCAGGCCCCCCGCGACGAGGCAGACCAGGAGCCGGCGTCGGGTCACTCCAGCGGCCGGTTCACAGGGGCGTCGCGAGCGCCATGTGCCCGAAGCCGTCGGAGACGTTCAGGTTGTTGAGGCCGGTGCCGGGGAACGCGCGCGCGGCGTCGGTCGACTGGTCGAAGGACAGCGCCACGCTGTAGTCGACCACGACCCAGTACCCATCGGTGCCAAACACGATGCCGTCGGCCGCGTGGCCGGCCAGGAGCTCGGTCTCGGCGCCGGTGCCCACGTCGAACACCGACATCCCCACGGCGCCGCGCTTGCGACCGAAGTACAGGCGGCCGTCGGGGCCGAACGTGAGGAAGGCGGTCTTGTTGTCGGTGAGGCCGGCGCTCGGCGTGGTCATCGCCAGCGCGGTGAACGTCCCGGCGGCGAAGTCGTAGGCGTCGAGCGCGTCGTCGTGGGCCGGCCCGCCCCGGCCATCACCACGATAGCTGATGTACACGCGCCCGCCGTCGGGCGCGAGGGCGACCCGGTGAGGCTCGGTGGAGCGGGCGGAGGTGTCGACGGTGTCGACGACCGTCATGGTCTCGAGGTCGATCCGGAGCAGCTGGCCGGTGCGGCGGATGGCCAGCGCCGCCATGCGGCCGTCGGCCGACAGCGAAAGCGAGCTGGCGCGGACCCGGGTGGTGCCTGGCGCGACGAGCGTGACGCGCTCGACCTCGGCCAGCGTGGTCCGCGCGAGCTTGATCAGCTCCACGCCGACGGTCGACACCCCGTCCTCGAAGCGGCCGCCGACGTCGCCGAGGTTGTTGTTGTAGACGCGGTGATCGCCGGTGACGAGCGTGGCGTACAGGTAGCGGTGGTCCGGCGACTGGGCGACGTCGGCGACGTAGCCGATCGTGCCGAGCCCGTCGGTGGTGATGCCGTCGGCGCCGGTGAGGTCCGCGCCACCGACGACGGTCTGGCCGGCCAGGTCGAGCGTCAGCAGCTGCGGCTGCTGACCGTGGCCCAGGTACGCGAGCTCACCGTCGGGCGAGATCACCCCGGGGTGCGCCGTGCTGTCGTTGCCAGCGGAGAACGCCAGATCGCTCATCGGCACGAAGGCGCCCGCACCGAGCGCGCCCGAGGCGTCGACCAGCCGGGCCGCGAAGTCGTACTGGCCCCGGAGCACCAGGGTCGGGTGATCGACGATGGTGAAGTCGACGACCACCGGATCGGTGGCGCCGTCGACGTTGCTCAGCACCAGGTCCAGCGTCGGCGAGGTGCCCTCGTCGAGGATCGGGCCCGGGCCCCAGGCCAGCACGGGCGTGCCCTCGAGGGTGGCGTTGCCCGCCGCGGTGGCGTCACCGTCGGAGATCGTGCCCACCACCAGCTTCGGGTTCTGCACCGCCCGGCACGCCGCGTTGGTCAGCGCCACCGTGACGGTGAGGGTGTCGGCGCCGGCGTCGTACGCCGCCGTGCTCGCGGTGGTGAACCGCGCCGGGTTGGTGGGCGTCACCGTGCCGTCCAGCGCGATCGAGAGCTGCCCGGCCTGAACGCCCAGGCTGCGGTCGACCGTCAGCGAGGTCCGCGCCGGCATCGAGTAGCGATCGCCGCTGGCGACGTTGTAGATCGCGTAGTGCACGACGTCGCCGTGCGCGAACACCTCGCCGTCGTCGAAGGTCGCGGCGCTGCCGACGTAGGCCACCTCGCCGCCGCCGGGCAGGGCGTCGCCGGCGGCGTACGTGTCGCCGTCGACCGGCGCCCCGGCCACCGCGCCGCCGCGCTGGCGCGCCACGATCACGCCGGTGCTGCCGGCCGGCGCCGTCCACGAGACCCCGACCGGCTCGCAGGTGCCGGCGGCGCTCGGCGTCACCCCGGTCACCGGGGCCACCGTCGACGGCGCCGCGTCGGCGCCGGCGTCGGGCGTGGCCATGGCATCGGGGCGCGGCGTGTCGCCGCCATCGTCGCCGCACGCCGCGACCAGCCCGCCCATCGCGAGCAACGAACAAACCGTGGTGACGTGACGCATCGAGACCTCCAGGGCCGACCCCTCGTCGGCGCCGAGGTAGTTAACCTCAATCGTCAGGCCGATGCACGCGGCGACGCCGCCTCGGTGGATCGTGGACGTCGCGGCCAGCAGCGATGGCGCCGCGACCCGCTGGCGCGGCGGGCGAACGCCTACCGCCTGGGCGCCTGTGCCATGCAGGCCACGAACGCCGCCAGCAGGCGCTCGGGGTCGGCCAGCGCCCGCTCCGACGCGGAGCGACCGTCGCCCTGCGCGAGGTGGTAGCGCAGCCGGGTGCCGCCGGCCTCGGCGTCGAAGCGGGCGCCGCCCCGGACCGCGTCGCGCTTGCCGGCGCGCGGCTCCCACCACAGCTCGTGGGCCGCCGGATCGTAGCGGTACACCAGCGAGTAGGTCAGCGACGCCGCGAACTCGAACAGGATCTCGCTCGGCCGGCCGCCCTCGTCGACGGCGACCGCCCGGGCCCGGCGCAGGCCCGGCACCCACGACGCCAGGAGCGCGACGTCGGTGAACACCCGCCAGCAATCGGCCGGCGGGCGCGGCACGAACACGGTGTGGGTCGAGACGCCGGAGTTCGACTGCGGCACGGCGAACGGCTCCTGCTCAGCGACGCTGGGCGACGACGAACTTGAGGTAGTTGCTCTCGGGGAACCCGGGGATGGTCGGGAAGTCGGGCGGCAGGCCGCGGCGATCGATGATCTGCAGCTCGGTGCCGGCGGCGGCCGCGCCCTCGGCCAGCGCCAGCTCGTACTCGAGCGGGCTGATCTTGTGGGTCGACGACGCGGCGATGAGCAGCCCGCCCGGCGAGGTCACCTGCAGGCACGCCGACACCAGCTCGGCGTAGTCGCGCAGCGCGCTCCACGGCTTGCCGCCGCGGGCCGCGGCGCTGGCGAACGCCGGCGGATCGATCACCACCAGATCGAAGGTTCGGCCGCGCTCGAGGAAGCGCGCCAGCACCTTGAACGCATCGCCGGCGACGTGCTCGGGCCGCTCGGCGTCGAACCCCGACGCGGCGAAGTTGCGGCGCGCTCGCGCGTGGGCCTTGGCGGCGACGTCGACCGCGCAGATCTCGGTGGCGCCGCCGGCCTGCGCGTACACCGAGATCGCGCCGGTGTAGGAGAACAGGTTGAGCACCCGGCGGCCCTGCGCCCAGCGCCGGACCGCGCGCCGGCCCTCGCGCAGATCGGCGAACAGGCCGGTCGACAGCGGCGAGGTGACGTCGACGAGGAAGGTCAGGTCGTCCTCGCGGATCGACAGCTCCACGGGCGCCGGCTGGCCGCGCACCAGCTCGGCGGCGGCCTGGCGCGGGCCATCGCCGGCCTGCGGCTTGTAGCGGCGCTGCTCGTAGATCGCGCGCGGCGCCAGCTCGGCGACCAGCGCGTCGTAGACCGCACCGAGCACCGCGCCGAGCGACGAGGTCAGCACCTGGCTCACCAGGTGATCGCGGTAGCGCTCGACGATGATGCCGGGCAGGCCGTCGGCCTCGCCGTTGATGACCCGGGTGTGCTCGAGGGCGTCGAGGTCGAGGTGGCGTCGGCGCAGGGCGATGGCGGCGCGCACCCGCTCGGTGACCAGCGCCGCGTCGATCGGGCGATCGGCGCGGCGGGTGAACACCCGCACCGCGATGGCGCCCTCGCCCTCGAGCAGGCCGCGGCCGACGAACTCGCCCTCGTCGTCGACCAGCTCGATGACCGTGCCGGGCTCGCCGACGAGCGGCCGCCCGGCCAGCACCTCGCGGTACACCCACGGGTGACCGAGCCGGACCCGCCGGGCGACGTCGGCCGGCAGCCGCACGGTGTTGCGGCGCACCACCGGGGCGTCACGCGGACCGCGGCGGCGCGGCGAGGGAGAGCTGCTTCTGGCCATGAGCGCCGCATCCTACTCCGGCCAGACCGAGATCGGGTGGTCCCCGAGATTCATGTAGACAGGCCGCGCCCCCCTTTGTAGGTTCCGCGGCCACGCCATGGAGTCGGTCGACCAGAAGAACCTCGCCGTGCTCGCGCCGGTGCGCTTCGGCGAGTTCCTGCGCGATCGCGCGGTGATCACCGAGGAGCAGTGGCTGGCGGCCCTGGCCGAACACTGGAGCCGCCGGGCCGTCCCCGCGCAGGTGGCCGCGAGCTGCCGGCTCGGCGACGTGGTCGTCGAGCAGGGGGTCGTGCCCCAGCAGGTGGTCGAGGCCGAGGCCCGCGCGTACCACGGCCTCGACGTGGTCGAGGTCGACGTCGACGTGGCGCCGGAGCCCCGGGCGCGTCACCTTCGCACCACGGTTCCGCTGCGTGCGGTCGCCCGGCACCCGTCCGACCGGTCGCGGGCGTCGTGAGAATCCCCCACCCCCACCCACGAAACGAGTTGCTACGATGGAAGTTGTTGGAGGCGGCATGAGCACCGACGAGAGCATCCCCCCCGCGAACCGCGCCTCCACGGCGGCCGGCGCTGCCGCGAGCGGCAAGCCTGGCACCAACGCCCGGCGCCGGCGGGCGTCGTCGCTGCAAGACGCCGCCAGCGCGCTGCCGTCGGTCGAGTCGTCCCTCGAGGACTTCATCTCGCGCGCCAACTCCACCCTTGGGGACGCCGGTGGCTGGGGCCTCGGCGAGGACCAGGCCCGCGAGCAGGCCGCGGCCGCCGAGCAGGCCATCGCCGCCGAGCACGCCCGCCTCGCGGAGCAGACCCAGGCCGCGCAGGCCGAGGTCGAGCGGCTGCGGGTGGTCGAGGCCACCCTGCGGGCCGAGGCGACCAGCCGCTCGCAGACCATGCAGACCGCCATCGACGACCTCCACGGCAAGCTCGCGGCCGCCGAGGCCAAGGCCGCCCTGGCCGCCTCGGGCGTGGTCGCCGGCGGCGCCGAGAGCTCGGCCACCATCATCGAGCTGCGCAACCAGGTCGCCGCCGCCGAGGCCCGCGCCGCCGCCGCCGAGGCCCGCGCGAGCGCGACCGCCACCGCGGTCGAGCCGGCCGCCGCGTCCGTCGACGACGGCGCTGCCGCCGAGCGCGTGCGCCGGGCCAGGCGCAGACCCACAGGCCCTCGCCGCCGCCCGCGCGGCCGCCGCAGGCATCTCGGTGTCCGCCGCCGACCTCGACCGGATCGCCGACGGCCTGTCGACCGACGCCCTGGAGTTCTCGGCGCCCCGCAAGACGCCGTGGCCGATCATCGGCGGCGCCTTCGGTGGCGGCCTCGTGCTCGGGCTCGGCTTGATGTTCGCGCTGCGCCCGGCGGCCAAGGCGGCCCCGGCGCCGGCCCCCGCCGCGATCACCGCCCCCGTGGTGACGCCGCTGGCGACGCCGCCGGCGCCGGTCGCGCCGCCCCCGGCGGCCGCGGTGCCGGCCGCGGTGGCGGTGCCTGCCGCCGCGCCCGATGAGGCGCCGGTGGTCGATGAGGCCCCCGCGGTCGACGAGGCCCCGGTCGTCGACGAGACCCCGGCGGTCGTGGCCAAGCCCGCCAGCAAGCCGACCGCGAAGCCCACCGCCAAGCCGGCGGCGAAGCCCGCCAAGCCGGCGGCCGGCATCGTCGATCCGTTCGCGCCCACCGCGGCGCCCAAGAAGCCGAGCAAGCCGGCGAAGCCCGCGGCCAAGCCGTCCGGCGGCATCGTCGACCCGTTCGGCGGCTGAACTACTTGGCCGCCTTCGGCGGCTGGATTGCTGGGCCGCCTTCGGCGGCTGAACTACTTGGCCGCCTTCGGCCGATGAACTACTGGGCCGCCTTCGGCCGATGAACTACTGGGCCGCCTTCGGCGGCGGTGTTGCGGGGCCGACTTCGGCGGCGGTGTTGCGGGGTCGACTTCGGCGGCGGAGTCACCGGGCCGCGCGCCGCGGCGGAGTTGCTGGGCTGGCTTCGGCCGGTCCGGGCGTGGCGTGGCGGCGCGGTCCACGGTGGCGCCGCGCCCCTCGGTGGCCGAGCCGCTGGACCGCGTTCGCCGCCGACGTGCGGCGCGCCACCCGTGCGTGGGATTCGCCGTTGGAACCGCCGAGCGACCGTGTTAGATCGGCGCCCCTGCGCAGGCGTTTGTGCCTGCCCAGCCCGGAGGCCTCGTGATCCGTACTCGTACCATCTGGGCGACCCTGGTCGCCGCGTCGCTGTTCGTCGTCGGGGTCGCCGACACGCACGCCCAGCCCGCGCCGACGCCGGCGGAGCTCGAGCAGGCGAAGACGCTCTACGCCGAGGGCAAGGCCCTCTACGACGCCAAGCAGCTGACCGAGGCGGTCGCCAAGTTCCGCGACTCGTACCGGCTGTCGAAGAACCCGCTGCTCCTCTTCAACATCGCGATCACGCTCGAGGAGAACGGCCAGAAGGAGACGGCGCTCAACTTCTACCGGAAGTTCCTCGCCGACGCCCCGGCCGACGCGGCCCAGCGCCCGCAGGCACAGGCCTCGGTGGCCGCCCTCGAGGCCGCGCTGCTCGACGACCTCGGCACCGGCCCGACCCAGCCTCCGGTCGACAAGCCGCCGGTCGACAAGCCCGCCGATCCGCCGCCGACCACCAAGCCCAAGATCAAGCCGCCCGGCACCTACGCGCCGACCGAGTTCCAGCACCAGCTCGTCGAGGAGGCGCCTCCCGGCAAGCCGCTCGATCTCACCGCGTACGCGCCCGAGGACTCGGGCTGGCAGGTCACGCTGTACTTCCGCGCCGTCGGTGACGACAAGTTCACCGCGCGCCTGATGAAGCCCCGCTACAAGGAGCTGGTCGGGCGCATCCCGGCGGCCAAGATGACCGGCTCGTCGGTGCAGTACTACGTCGACGTCAAGGATCAGACCGGCGAGCTGGTGACCCGCGTCGGCAAGCCGTCGAGCCCCAACGTGGTGTTCCTCGACGCCGCCGCCAGCGCGCGCTTCTACCCCGACTGGTCCGACGACGCCGGCGCCATCGACGCGCCCGCCGACGGCGGCACCCGCCCGGCCACGCCCGACGACGAGGATCCGCTGGGCACCCGCCCCACCGGCGATCGAACCCCGCCGGTCGGCCCGGGCACCGGCCTCACCGAGGCCGGCTCGAGCAAGTTCACCTACGCCAAGTGGGGCACCACCGCCGGCGGCGCCGCGCTGCTGTCGCTGTCGCTGGTGTTCTACCTGCGCGCGTCCAACGCCGCCTCGACCCTCGAGGGCGAGGCGGAGCTGTCGGGCAGCGAGAACTGCCCCGAGGGCAACCCCTGCCGCGAGTTCGACGACTTCCTCTACGACGCCGAGGGCAGCGGCAAGAGCGCTGAGACCTGGAGCAAGATCACCTTCGGGGCCGGCGTCGCCGTCGCCGGGGTCGCCGGGTACCTGTGGTATCGCGAGTGGAAGCACAAGCGTGAGCGCCGCTCGACGCCGGGCAAGACCACCGCCAGCACCCGCCCGGGGCGCACCTGGGCCGCGGTGCCCGCCCTCACCGACGGTGGCCTCGGCGCCGCCGCGCTCGTGACGTTCTAGAGGTAGCCATGCGTACCCAGCCGCTCCGCTCGCTCGCCGCCGCCCTGTTCGGCGCCACCCTCGTCGCTGGCGCCGCCGGCTGCGATCCGTTCAACCCCGACCTCGGCGACCAGCCGTTCCGCTGCGGCGACGCCGAGCCAGCTGCCCCGAGGGCTACGAGTGCGTCGAGTACTCGGCCGCCGACAAGATCTGCGAGCAGAACGGCGGCGGCCCCGACACCTTCAACTGCGACGACGACTCGCCGGTCGAGCCCAACGACTCGACCTTGAACCCGTATCACACGCCGGTGGCGTCGATGCGGGCGTCCATCCCCTACGGCAGCCTGGCCATCTGCCCGGTCGGCGACGTCGACGTCTACCAGGTCGACATCGTCACCAACGGCACCAACCTCACCGCCACCGCGCAGTACGCCGAGACCGACGCGCCGCTGACCCTGGAGCTCCTGACCCAGAACGGCACCCTGGTGCTCGAGGGCAGCGACCAGGGCTCCAACCGGGTGGCGGCCGCGGCCGCAAACCTGGCGACCGGCGTGTACTTCGTGCGCATCCAGGCGGCCGCCAGCGGCGACCGCAACAACTACTCGCTGAACCTGTCGACCACGCCCTGACGCCGACCGCGTCGCCCGGCGACGCCGGCTCGAGTGCGCCGCGCCCGCGCCGCAGCCACGACGGGATGTGGGCAGATGCAGGCGCGCGCGGTGACCGCGCCGGGGTTTGACTCCGACGGAGCCGGCGCGCTAGGTTACCGAAGTCTACGGATCCTCAGGCGAGAGTCCGGAATTCGGAGCCCGTGAAACTTCGGAGCCTATGAGCCGACTCGGAGAGCTGCTAGTCCGCGAGAAGGTGCTGTCGCTGGCACAGCTGCAGAAAGCCCAGGACGAGGCCAAGCGATCAGGCCAGCGCCTCGGCGCGACCCTGGCCAAGCTCGGCTACGTCAAGGACCAGGACCTCACGCAGTTCGTCGCGCAGCAATACAGCCTGCCGTCGATCAACCTCGCCGAGATCGAGATCGACGCCGGCGTGCTCAAGCTGATCCCCAAGGAGATCTGCGAGAAGCACCAGGTCCTGCCGGTCAAGCGCAACGGCGCAACCTTGATCGTGGCGATGGCCGACCCGTCGAACATCTACGCGATCGACGAGCTCAAGTTCCTCACCCAGTACAACATCGATCCGGTCGTCGCCTCCGAGGCCTCGATCGGCGTGGCGCTGGCACGCTACTTCGACAAGGGCCCCGACCTCGACCAGATGATGGAGGGGTTCGACGTCGAGAACATCGACTTCGACTCCGGCGGCGACGAGAGCGTCAACATCGTCGACCTCGAGAACCAGGCCGGCGAGGCGCCGGTCGTCAAGCTGTGCAACGCGATCCTGCTGTCGGCCATCAAGAAGAAGGCGTCCGACATCCACATCGAGCCGTACGAGAAGAGCTTCCGCGTGCGGTTCCGCGTCGACGGCATGCTCCACGAGGAGATGCGGCCGCCGCTCAAGCTGCGCAACGCGATCACCTCGCGCCTCAAGATCATGGCGTCGCTCGACATCGCCGAGCGCCGGCTGCCGCAGGACGGTCGCATCAAGCTCAAGCTGGGCTCGAACAAGGAGATGGACTTCCGCGTGTCGGTGCTGCCGACGCTCTTCGGCGAGAAGATCGTCATGCGGCTCCTCGACAAGTCGAACCTCCAGCTCGACATGACCAAGCTCGGCTTCGATCAGAAGCCGCTCGACGACTTCAAGAAGTCGATCAAGAAGCCGTTCGGCATGGTGCTGGTGACCGGCCCGACCGGCTCCGGCAAGACCACCACGCTGTACTCCGCGCTGGCCGAGCTCAACACGATCGAGCGCAACATCTCGACCGCCGAGGATCCCGTCGAGTTCAACCTCGCCGGCATCAACCAGGTCCAGATGCACGAGGACATCGGGCTGAACTTTGCCGCGGGCTTGCGATCGTTTCTGCGGCAGGACCCGAACATCATCATGGTCGGCGAGATCCGCGACTTCGAGACCGCCGAGATCGCGGTGAAGGCCGCGCTCACCGGCCACCTCGTGCTGTCGACCCTGCACACCAACGACGCGCCGTCGACGGTCTCGCGCCTGCTCAACATGGGCATCGAGCCGTTCCTGGTGACCGCGGCGCTCAACCTCATCCTGGCCCAGCGCCTGGCCCGCCGCATCTGCTCCGACTGCAAGGAGCCCGCCGAGAAGCACCCCGAGGCGCTGGCTCGCCTCGGCATGACCGAGGCGCAGATCGCGTCCGCGCAGATCATGCAGGGCCGCGGGTGCAACACCTGCAACAACACCGGCTACAAGGGCCGCGTCGCCCTGTACGAGGTGATGCCGTTCATCGATCCGCTCAAGGAGCTCGTGCTCCAGGGCGCGTCCGCCGCCGAGATCAAGACCGAGATGATCCGCAACGGCGTGCAGAGCCTGCGCATGGCCGGCATCGCCAAGATCCTCGAGGGCATGACCACCCCCGAGGAGATCTTGCGCTGCACGGTCTAAGCCTGAGCCGGCGGCGCTCGCCGCCGCCGACCCCCGAGGACCGATGCCCCCTACCCTGCACCAGCTCCTCAAGGCCATGCTCGACAAGCAGGCCTCGGATCTCCACCTCACCACCAACTCGCCGCCGCAGCTCCGCATCGACGGCGACATGGTGCCGCTGCGCACCGAGCCGCTGACCCCGATCGACACCAAGCAGCTCTGCTACTCGATCCTCACCGACGCCCAGAAGCTGCGGTTCGAGGAGGATCAGGAGCTCGACCTGTCCTTCGGCGTGAAGAACCTGGCCCGCTTCCGGGCCAACATCTTCATGCAGCGCGGCGCGGTGGCCGGCGCGTTCCGCATCGTGCCGTTCCAGATCATCCCGCTCGAGGATCTCGGCATCCCGCCGATCGTCAGCGAGCTGTGCGAGCGACCGCGCGGGCTGGTGCTGGTCACCGGACCGACCGGCTCGGGCAAGTCGACCACGCTGGCGTCGATGATCGACCGGATCAACACCAAGACCCGGTCGCACATCATCACGATCGAGGATCCGATCGAGTTCCTCCACCCGCACAAGAACAGCCTGGTCAACCAGCGCGAGATCGGGGCCGACAGCCAGTCGTTCAAGCGCGCCCTCAAGTTCATCCTGCGCCAGGATCCCGACGTCGTCCTCGTCGGCGAGATGCGTGACCACGAGACCGTCGAGGCCGCGCTCACGATCGCGGAGACCGGTCACCTGTGCTTCGGCACGCTGCACACCAACAGCGCGATCCAGAGCATCAACCGCATCATCGACGTGTTCGAGTCGTCGCAGCAGGCCCAGGTCCGCGCGGTCTTGTCGTTCGTGCTCGAGGGCGTGCTCACCCAGGCGCTGATCCCCAAGGCGACCGGCTCCGGCCGCGTGTTGTGCGCCGAGGTCATGGTGCCCAACCCCGCGATCCGGAACCTGATCCGCGAGGACAAGCTGCACCAGATCTACTCGCAGATGCAGATCGGCCAGAGCCGCTACGGCATGCAGACCATGAACCAGGGTCTGTGCGAGCTGGTGATGAAGAAGGTCATCACCCTCGACGAGGCGATGGCCCGCACCAGCGAGCACGACGAGCTGCGCACGATGATCTCCAACGCCCAGGCCGGGATCGCCAGCACCCCGGCGACGATGCCCAAGCGCTAGGGGCGCCGCCTCGAAGAGCGGCTGGGGTGCCGGCGGGCCGGTGGGCCCGTGCGAGGCGGCCGGTGGCGTGGTGACGCCCCCACCCCGACCGCGGCCGCCGGCGTCAGGCCGGGCCCGCGCGCCCGGCGCCGCTCGCACCTCGCCCCACCCCCGGCCCGACCACAGCCAGAAGTGGCGGGGCGGGTCCAAGCGGGGGTACCCTTTTTCCCGGAGCGCGGGCCGGGGTTCCCCCCGAGGCCGCCCCACGTCGCGGAGCACACATGGGCAAGTTCATCTGGGAAGCCACGACCCGCCAGGGCGAGGTCAAGAAGGGCGAGATCGAGGCCGAGAACGCGGAGGCCGTCGAGGCGCGCCTGCGCGGCGAGGGCATGACGATCAAGCGTGTCCGCAAGAAGCCGATGGATCTCAACATCCAGATCGGCACGGGCGTGGAGCCCAAGGACCTCCAGATCTTCACCCGCCAGCTCGCCACCATGATCGACGCCGGCCTGCCGCTGGTGCAGTGCCTCGACATCCTCGCGACCCAGACCCCCAACAAGGCGTTCGCCAAGATCCTCGCCTCGGTGAAGAGCTCCGTCGAGCAGGGCGCGACCTTCTCCGACGCGCTCCGCAAGCACCCCAAGGTGTTCGACGAGCTCTACGTGAACCTGGTCGCCGCCGGCGAGATCGGCGGCATCCTCGACACCATCCTCAACCGCCTGTCGACGTACATCGAGAAGGCGGTGAAGCTCAAGGCGCAGCTCAAGAGCGCCATGGTCTACCCGGTGTCGATCCTCGTGATCGCCGCCGGCGTGATCGCCGTGATGATGATCAAGGTCATCCCGGTGTTCGAGGACATGTACAAGAACTTCGGCAACGCCAAGCTGCCCGCCCCGACGGTCGTCGTCATGGGCATCTCCAAGGGGTTCCAGAAGCACTGGTACCTCGGGCTCGGCATCATCATCGGCGTGGTCGTCCTGATCGGCTTCATCGGCCGACAGCCCAAGGGACGCCTGGTGCTCGACAAGATCCTCCTGCACATGCCGGTGATCGGACCGGTCTTGCGCAAGATCCTCGTCGCCCGCTTCACCCGCACCCTCGGCACCCTGCTGTCGTCGGGCGTGCCGATCCTCGACGCCCTCGACATCTGCGCCAAGACCGCCGGCAACAAGGTGGTCGAGGCCAGCATCCAGCACGCCCGCGGCAAGATCGCCGAGGGCCACGACATGTCCGGCCCCCTCGGGGACACCAAGGTGTTCCCGTCGATGGTCGTCCAGATGATCGGCGTCGGCGAGCAGACCGGCGCCATGGACCAGATGCTGCAGAAGATCGCCGACTTCTACGAGGACGAGGTCGACACCGCCGTCGCCAGCATGACCGCGCTCATCGAGCCGATCATGATGGGCTTCCTCGGCATCGTCATCGGCGGCCTCATCATCGCGATGTACCTGCCGATCTTCGGCATGGCCGGCAACATCAGCGGGTAGCCGCGCGCGGTGTGACCTCCGACCTACGCGAGCTCGAGCCCGAGCCGGGCGCGACCACCCCGCCGGAGGAGGCCCTCGAGGCCGATCTCCGCCGGCGGCTGGTGTGGCTGATGCTCCTGCGCACGCTGGTGGTCAGCGTGGTGCTGGGGCTGAGCCTGTGGCTTCTGGCCCGCTCGAAGGCGTCCACCGGCGGTCCCGCGGCCACGCTGTCGGCGCTGATCGCGGCGACCTACGTGTCGACGATCGTCTACGCCACGCTGCTCCGGCGCGGCATCCCGGCCAGCCGCCTGGTGTGGCCGCAGCTCGCCGGCGACCTGGCGGTGACCGCGCTCCTGGTCTACGTCACCGGCGCGGCCCAGAGCGCGTACACGTTCTTCTTCGCGCTGTCGATCGTCGCCGCCGGCGCCCTGCAGTATCGCCGCGGCGTGGTCGCCATCGGCCTGGCCTCGCTGGCGCTGATGACCGCGGTCGCGCTGGCCGGCTGGTGGCAGGCGGCGCCGCTGCCGATGGTCCCCTGGGTCCACCCGTGGGAGCAGCCGGGGCTGGAGTTCGGCCGCGTGCTCGGCCAGAACGCGGCGGCGATCATCGCCGTCGGCGTGCTCGCCTACGTGCTCGGCGATCAGCTCCAGCGCACCACCCAGTCGCTGGCCAGCGAGCGTCGGGTGGTCGCCGACCTGGTCTCGCTGCACCAGGACATCGTGCGCTCGCTGTCGTCGGGCCTCGTCACCGTCGATCGCCGCGGGCGGATCCTCACCGCCAACGCCGCCGCCGCCGGGATCCTCGGCACCGGCGAGCAGCTGTCGACCCGGCCCATCGACGAGCTGTTGCCCGGGCTCGGCGAGCGACTGGCGGCGCTGCCGGCAGGCGACTCCCTGCGGCGCGGCGACGTGGTGCTACCGCGGCCGGGCGGCGAGCAGGTGCTCGGCATGTCGGTGTCGCCGCTGCGCGACGATCGCGAGCAGGTGGTCGGCTGGGTCGTGAATTTCCAGGACCTCACCGGCCTGCGCGCCCTCGAGCAGAACATGCGGCGGGCCGAGCGCATGGCCTCGCTTGACGCGAGCTCACCGCCGGCATCGCCCACGGATCCGCAACCCGCTGGCGTCGATCTCGGGCTCGATCGAGCTCTTGCGCCAGGCCCCGCAGGTCGCCGACGACGATCGCGCGCTGATGGACATCGTCACCCGGGAGGTCGATCGCCTCAACGCGCTCATCAGCGACATGCTCGACTACGCCAACCCGCGGCCGCTGCAGCCGGCGACCCTCGACCTGCGGGTGCTGGTCGAGGAGACCCTGCGCGTGTTCCGCCAGGATCCGCCTTCGCCAGGGTCGACATCGTGCTGACCCCGGAGGCCGGCAACCGATCGATCTCATCGGCGACCCGAGACCATGCGCCAGGTGCTGTGGAACTCCTGCTGCAACCGCCAGGCCGCCAGCGAGGCCGCCGCGTCGACGGGTGTGCCGGCCCGGGTCGAGCTCAAGCTCGCCAGCGACAGCGACACCGCCTCGTTCACGATCGTTGACAACGGCCCAGGCATCCCGGCCGACAAGCTGCCGCGGATCTTCGATCCGTTCTTCACCACCAAGCGGCGCGGCACCGGGCTTGGGCTGGCCACCTGCCAGCGCATCGTCGGCGAGCGACGGCACCCTCGACCTGAGCACCGCCGTCGGCGTCGGCACCAAGGTGGTGGTGCGGCTGCCGCTGGCGACGCCAGGGCCGTGGCGCGGCCGCACCGAGCCGCTCCGACGGCGCCATCCCGGTGGCCTGAGGACATCTTCGCCATGCCGCCCTGCCCGACTGCCGCTACGCCGCCCGCGCCCACGGCGGCACCGCGTCACCGAGGCTCGCCAGCGCCGCCTGGGCGCGAGCCGATGATCGTCGCCGTAGGCGTGCTCGCCGCGCCGCGATGCGCCTCGGCCAGCGTCCAGCAACGCTCGGCCTCGAGGGCCGGCGGCGGCGAGCCGTCGGCCCACAAGAGCGTCGAGCAGCGCGATAGCTAACTGGTGGCACCGGTGGCCGCCAGCGCCAGCGCCCAGGTCGAGCGCCGGCACGTCGCGGGCGCAGGCGACAGGCGTCCTCGGCCCAGCCAGCGCCTCGCGGGCGGCGTCACCGACGGCGCCGGCGCGCGCGGCGCGGCGTAGGCGCGGTTGCCCAGCACCACCGCGCGGCCGTCGGGTGTCGAGGGTCGACGGATCGAGCGCCGCCAGCTGTGCCCCGGCCCGCGCGTAGTCGCCGGCGGCGAGGATTCGCACGCGATGGTCGACAGCTTGGGCTTCCCGGCGCGCGCCGCGGCGCGGGTGAGCGCGGTGGTCGCGAGCAGCTGCGACAGCGCCAGCGCGCGGCACCGAGCCGCGCGGCGAGGAACCGGCGGTGCGCGGCCCGCGGCTACAGCACGTGGGCCCAGGCCGCCAAAGCCAGCGCCGTCGCCACGCCGATCGCTGGCGCCAGGCCGACCAGCAGCCAGGCCTGCCGCCGCCTGCCGGGCGGGAGCAGGAGCCGCGCCACCCACGCGCCCGGACATCCCCGGCAGCCCGGTGAATCACGCCAGCCACCGTGAGCGAAACCGCCGGTGACGACGACCCCTGCCCGCTGACCATCGGCCGCCGTCCCGGCGCGCCGCCGACGGCGGCGCCGCGCCGACGGCGACGGGCCCCGGGTCTACGTCGAGACCTACGGCTGCCAGATGAACGTGGCCGACACCGAGCTCATCGGCGGCATCCTCGGCGACGCCGGCTACCGCGCCACCACCGAGGCCGCCGACGCCGACGTCGTGCTCATCAACACCGCCGGTGCTGCGAGAAGGCCGAGGAGGCGGGTGGTGGCCAGGCCGCCGAGCTGGCCGCGCTCAAGCGACGCCGGCCCGGCCTGGTGCTCGGCATCGTCGGCTGCATGGCCGAGCACCTCAAGGCGCAACTGGCCGAGCGCGTGCCCGGCATCGACGTGATCGCCGGGCCGGTAACTACCGCCGCATGCCCGAGCTGCTGGCCCGTGCAGCCGACCCAGCGCGCCGTTCGGCAAGGGCCGTGCTCGACGTGGTGCTCGACAAGCACGAGACCTACGACGGCCTCGACGGCGCGCCCGGCAGCGACGGCGTGTCGAACTTCGTCACCATCCAGCGCAGCTGCGACAAGTTCTGCACGTTCTGCGTGGTGCCGTTCACCCGTGGCCGCGAGCGCGGCGCCGCGCGCGAGATCCTGCGCCAGGTCACGGCGGTCGCCGCCAGCTTCGCGAGGTCACGCTGCTCGGCCAGACCGTCAACTCGTACCGCTACGAGGACGTCGGCTTCGCCGGTGCGCGCGCGGTGGCCCGGGTGCCGAGGCTGGCGGGTTCGCTTCACCTCGCCCTACCCGGTCGACCTTCACCGACGGCGTCATCGCGGTGATCGCCGAGGAAGCCGACGGTGTGCAAGTACGTCCACCTGCCGGTGCGGTCGAGGCTCCGACGCGGTGCTCGCGCTTGCGCCGCAGCTACACCATCGCGGGTTCCGCGACCTGGTCGGCCGGCTGCGGGCGGCGATGCCCGACCTCGCGCTGTCGACCGACGTGCTGTCGGGCTTCGCCGGCGAGACCGAGGCCGACCACGCCCAGACCCTGGCGCTGCTCGACGAGCTCGAGTTCGACAGCGCGTTCATGTTCTCGTACTCCGAGCGCGACCTCACCTTCGCCGCAAGAAGCTGTGACGACGTCGAGCCGGCGATCCAAGCGGCGCGCCTGGCGAGATCGTGGCGCTGCAAGGAGCGGGTGTCGGCCGGGTGTGTTCGCCCGCCAGGTCGGCCGCCGCGAGCGCGTGCTCGTGCACGGCCGACCGGCCTGGCCAGCCGAGCTGATGGGCCGCACCGACGGCTTCTGAACGGTGATCCTCCCCGAGGGGTCGGCGCCGTCGGCGAGCTGGTCGACGTCGAGATCACCCGGGCGACGATGGCGACCCTTTTCGGCCAGCCTGGTCGCCGCCAAAGCGGCGCTGCCCCGAACGACCGACGGGCCGGCCCGTGCAGGAGCCGACCACGCCATCGCCGCCGAGGCGCGGCTCAGTTCGCGAGCACCAGGGCGGCGTCACTGGCCCATCGCGTACTCATCACCGGTGTTGCTGTCGCGCACCAGGAAGTAGAACCAGTTGTCCGACCGGAAGTGCGGGAACAGCGCGTACTGGCCGTGCGCCATCGTGGTCACCTTCGAGCGGACGCCGGTGCGGAGGTCGATGAGGTAGATGTTGGCGCTGCCGTCGGCCTCGTAGTGGTGGGTCACCGCGAAGCGCTCGTCGAAGGAGATCGACGGCTTGGCGCCCTGGTCGCAGTAGCGGGCGACCTCCTCGATCGACGCCCAGTGACTGGCCACCGACAAATGCTGGTGACCTTGTGCACCGCGTAGCCGAGCTGGCTGCCGTTCGGGCCGGCCAGGCGGCTGATGATCAGGCGGTTCGACGGCGACAGGACGCTGTCACCCATGAACGGGGCGTCGACGGTGGCCGGCGCCTGCGACTGGTAGTGGGTGCCGTCGAAGGTCATCGGGGTCAGCTTGATCGTTGCCGGCCGAGGAAGCCCGCGCTCGGGTCGAGGTCTCGCCGTCGCCGCCGTTATGGCCTGACGAACTGGCTGTTGATGGCGTAGTAGTCCTGGCCGCCGGGCTGGCGCCGAGGTGCTGAAGTAGAGGCCGACGCCGTTGACCGACGAGCAGCGCGGGTCGCTGAAGTCGATCGAGCCGGGGTTGTCGGCGAGTACGCCTGCAGGAAGGCGGTGCCGATCGGCGTGTTCTGGAACATCCAGCCGTCGTTGTGGAAGGAAGCCGGGGTCGTGAGCAGGCCTCGGTCGGCATGTCGTGGCCGGTCTGGGATCTGGATCATCGCGCCGGCCGCCATGAGGAGTCGCCGTTGGCGTGAAGCGGCCGTCGGCCGAGCTGCGCATCCGAACAGGATTATGAAGTCAGGCTCAGCAGGCACGCGGAGCTTGGCGCCCAGCAGCGACTCCCAGCCGGCGCCGTAGCTCTTGCTGCCGGCGCGCGGCAGAACGGCGGAGCACGCGGTCGGGTCGCTGGCGCCGGCGCAGCCCTTCTGGCATTCATGCCGCGGTCGGCGTTGATGGCGCGCCAGCCCTGGGTCGCCATGGCGTCGACGTGGGCGACCATCGCCGACGAGACGTACGGGGTGCACGAGGTGGGGGCCGGCTCCTCCTCGAGGTAGGTCTCGAGCTGGGGCAGGCCGCGGGCGAACCACTCGGCCATCACGTCGAACTGATCCTGCGACAGGCGCGGGTGGTTGCCCTTGGGCATCGACACGCGGCTCTTGTACTTGCCGTACTCGAGCACCCAGCGGTCGCCGTACTCGTCGGCGGGGAACGCCGCCGAGAAGATGCCGGCGGTCGGGCCGAGGTGGGCGGCGGCGGCGTAGATGCCGGCCTTGGCCGGCAGGTACGGCGACGCGGTGTTGTCCGGGTTGATGCGGAAGCAGTTCACGCGATCCTGCGGGGTCGGGTCACCCGCGCCCGGCGCGCCGTACTGGATGGCGAGGGACGCCTGAGCCGAGCCGCCGGCGCCGCGGACATGAACGTAGTAGGTGCCGATGCCGGCGAGGTCGCGGGTCTCGGCGGCGCCCTCGGCGAACGGGCGGCAGTCGTAGAGGTCGGTGGTCGGCGCGGCGCCACGGCGGACGTAGAGGTCGGCCGGGCCGGTGCCGGTCATCTCGACGTGGATGCTGCCGCCGAGCGCGACCTCGTAGGGGCCGTAGACCTTGAGGTCGTCGGCGCCGATCTGCGTTCTGGGTCACCGACTCGGCGGTGCCACCGTCGGCGGCAGCCAGGCAGGTCTCCTCGGCGGTGTCGGTCAGCTCGTCCCAGTCGCGCAGGACGGTGCGGGTCTTGGCGTGGCACGACACGCAGCCGTTGTCGTCGAGCATCGCCAGGGTCTGCTGGGCCAGCCGCCAGCCGACAGGTTGACCGGGTTGCGCAGCTTGCCGTTGCGTCCCCGGCGCCGCCCACGGTCTCCGGGATAGGCGCCAGTCTGGCAGTCGGTCGGGTTGGCGCTGGTGCAGGTCTGCAGGAAGTCGAGGGCCTGGCCGTAGGGCGACGCCGCCCAGGTGCTGGCGTCGAGGCCGCCGAGGTCGAGCGGCATCCAGTGCGCCTTGCTGAACTCGCGCAGGCCGGGGTCACCTTGTTCTCCCAGGTGGCGTCCCGGTCTGCTCGGTGACAACCACGAGTTGGTCCACTCACCGCCGGCGCCCATGCGGTGGCACTCGGTGCGACGGCGGCGCTCGTCGGTGACGTGGCGCTGCGGCGCCAGCCCTGGCCGGCGCGGTTGACCAGCTTGTACGGCACGTCGTTGGCGCCCATCGGCAGGTCCTCGTCCTCGCCCATCCTCGGCACGATGCTGCGGCCGTTGGCGTCCTTGTGGCGCCGTCGATCCTGGGCTGTGGATGAAGGCGTCGGCGTCGTGGCACTTGCTGCACTGGATGCCGCTGCCGACGCTGCCGCCGCCGTGCACGCCGCTCCACAGGTTGGTCGACTTCTCCTTGTCGGCCGGGTGCGGCGTGCCGCCGTCCTTCTTCTGGTAGAGCGCGTTCTGGAAGAAGCAGGTCTTCCCGGTGAACGGGGTTCGACCCGATCATCGCGATGTCGTTGAACTGATCGGAGGTGAGCCCGCCGATGCTCTTGCGGCACAGGAGCACCCAGCGGGTGCCCTGCTCGTTGATGCGGCTGGCCACGCGCGGGCCCGACTCGCACAGCGAGTAGATGTACGGCTTGTCGCACTGGGCGACCTCGCCGGTGGGGCTGGTGACGCTGCCGTCGGCGCCGGTCACCGTCATCGGGATCGGGGTCGAGTCGAGGCGGTGTAAGGTGGAGTAGTCGCTGTCGCCGAGCTTCTCGAAGAACGGGATCTCGCCAGGCTCGGCGACGCAGCGCTCGCCGTAGGCCAGCGCGCTGGCGATGCGGACCTCGCCCGAGGGCGGGTCGTCGGCCTTGCCGCCTAGGCCGGCGTCCTCACCCGCGTCGACGGCCTGGAACAGATCACCCTCGATCTGGCGGACGATGTCGCTGCCGTGCATGAGGCAGACATCGACGATGGAGTCGGTGCCGAGCTCGAGCGAGGCCAGCATCTCCGGGGTCAGCTCCTTACCACTCGGCCGTAGAAGGGCTGCAGCAGCGACTGGTCGATGGCCGGGCCAGTAGCGGGTGCCCTCGGAGGCCGACACCGGCTGCAGCTGCCGGCTCAGCGCCGCGCAGTCGAGGGTGCCGTAGTTGCCGCGGCGGGCCTGGACGAACAGGGTCTCGCCGTCCTCCAGCGAGCGGCTCATGTGGACCTCGACCCGCCCGGTGTTGGGGTTGTAGACCGGGGTGACCTCGAGGTCGTCGCCACACCCACCCAGCCCGGCACCGGCCAGGCCACTCGCCACCACGAGGGTCAGAAGCTTCGAAGTCCGCATGCCGGCCGGTAGAGCAAGGATCGATCCACGTCCGGCCACCGCCCGCGGCGCTCGGAGGGGCGATCGAGCCGGCGGTGGCTAGCAGAGGAGCCGGCGGCTCGGGGGACGACCGACCCGGGGATCCGGCCCGGTGGTCGGTCCAATCAGCGCTCGAGGCGGCCGAGGGTCACCAGCCGGATCCAGGCCGCGTACTCGCGCACCAGCCAGCGGCAGGCCCGGGATGGTTGCCGGTACTGGACGCTGTCGGCGAGGTGCCAGGCGTGGGCCTCGAGGCCGGCGCCGGCGAACAGGCGCCGGGCCCGCCGCGCATGGAACGGCTGGGTCACCACCCACACCGCGCGCACGCCCTCGGGGCTGAGCAGCGCCGCGACCTCGCGCGCGTTCTCGGCGGTGGTGCGCGCGCGCGGCTCGATCCGGAGCTGTGCCGCCGGCACCCCGGCGCGGCGCAGCGCTTCGGCCATCGTCGGCGCCTCGCCGCGGCCGGTCACGCACAAGAGCGGCGCCCCGCCCGCGCGCCACAGCGCCAGCCCGGCCTCGACCCGCTCGCGGCCGACGGTGAGCGTCGCCCGCGGCGCAGCGGCTGTACTACGATGGCGTCGAAGGGGCGCAGCGGCGTCGGCGCGAGCGACAGCGGCGCCTCGAGCGCGCGCGCGACCAGCCCAGCGATCACGCGTCCGACGCCGACCGCGCTCGCCTGCGCCTCGGGCTCGGCGGCGGCAAGACGCGGTCGGCGATCACCGCGAGCAGCTCGATGGTCGCGAGCAGCGGCTCGACGCCGCCGTCGACGTGGCCGCGGGTCGACCAGATCGGCGAGCGGGGATCGGGCGATCGATGGAGGCGCCGCGGCCAGGGTGGATCACCCAGCCGCACCGACTGTCCGTCCCACGCCGCCACCCCAGCCCTCGAGGCTCGCCGCCAGCCGCGCGCACCGGCTCGTCGAGCACCGCCCGCAAGAGGTCGACGTCGCCGCGCGCGCGGCAGCACTCGTCGAAGGCGGCGTCGTCGAGGCGCGCCGCCGCGCCGGCCGCGGGCGGCTCGGCGTGCGCCTCCGCCAGCCGGCTCTCGCGCCGGGCGGCGACCACGTGAACATCGGCGCGACCTCGTCGCCGCGCAGGTCGCGCCCGAAGCGGACGTCGATCCTGCCTGGGCCGCGCCGCCTCGCCGCTGCACCCGCACCTGCAGCGGCTGCTGGCCGACGTGCCCGGCGACCACGCTGGTGATCACGTCGTCGCCGCCGCGGGTGGTGAGGGCCTGGGCCTGGTGGCCGCGCTCGCGCAGGCTGGCGACCAGCTTGCTCACGTAGCCCTGCCAGACCTGGTCGTCGATGGTCGGGGTCGCCGGCGGCGCCGGCCCGAGCTGCTCGGCGGCGCGGACCCGGGCGGCCTCGTCGACGATCACCAGCAGCCCGAGCAGCAACGCGGCCAGCGCGCCCGGCCAGGCCAGGGCGCCGCCGCCGAGCACCACCAGCGCGAGGCCGGCGCCGATGCGCCGGCGCGGGATCGCGTCGGCCAGCGCGCACGAGGTCAAGGTCCAGGCCAGGGTCGCCACCGCCAGCACGTACATCGCCAGCCCGCGATCGGGGCGATCGGGGCTGAGCGCCACGTCGGCGGCGCGCGCGCCGAGCTCGACGACGACGTCGTAGTGGGTGCGCGCGAGCAGCAAGGAGCCGCCGGCGACCAGCACCGCCGCCAGCATCGGCACGACGCGCACCATCGAGCGCGCCAGCGGCCGTGGCCCCAGCGTGTACGGCGAGGCGATGGCGAGCAGGCTCATCGCGGTGACGATCATCCCGGCGGCGCCACCGACGGCGGCGTCGAGGGTCTCCGGCGCCCACAGCCAGCGCGCACCGAGGACGCCGTAGCCGTGCAGGAGGAGCGGCGCCGCCGTCAAGGCGACGCCGAGGGCGACCGCGCGATCGCGGCCGCCGGTGAACCCGCGCACGACGGTGACCCCGACGCCGAGCGCGAACGCCAGCTCGACGATGAGCGTCGCCTGCTCGCCGAGCGCGACCCCGACCGTCGACAGCGCGCCGAGGCCGACCACCACCGCGGCGGCGCCGGCGGTGACCAGCGCGCTGACCCGCCCGAACCCACGGTCGCCGAGGCCGATCCGCGCGGCGCGCGCCGCGGCCCGGCCGAGCACGATGAGCGACAGCGCCGCCGCGAAGTAGAAGATGAACAGCCCGAGGTAATCGAGCAGCGTGTGCCACAGCGGGAACGCCGCGGTCGGATCGCCCGGACGCACCGACGGCCGCAGCGCCGGCACCGCGAGCCGGTTGATGACCAGCTCGGCCGCCCAGGCAGCGCCGAGCACGGGCAGCGGGCTGCCGTCGGTCAGAGCGCGGCGGGACAAGGAGCAAAAACCCTACCGTCCCTGCACGCTTGGGTCAAGCCATCGCCGGGAATTGGCTCCCCGGCCCGACGCCGGCCTACGGTGGTCGTCGATGCTCGCGCGCGCGGCCGCCACCACCGTCATCGCTGTCGCGGCCGCGGCCGCGGTCGCCAGCGGTAGCCCGAGCCCGCTGTCGTCCGCGCCCGCCGCCGCCCCGCCGGCGCCGAGCAGCCTGACCCGACGCGTGGTCATCGATCCCGGGCACGGCGGCTCCAACCCCGGGGCGCTCGGCGCCAGCGGCGTGCACGTGAAGCAGCTGCCCCGGGCCATCGCCGGCCAGGTCCAGCAGCGCCTGCTCGCGCGCGGCATCGACGCCCGCCTCACCCGCACCCACGACGTCACCATGACGCTGCGGCAGCGGGTCGCGATCGCCAACCAGCTCCCGGCCGATCTGTTCATCAGCATCCACGGCAACGCCTCGCCGACCCGGACCCAGCGCGGCTACGAGACCTACGTGCTCACGCCCAGGGGCGTCGACATCGACGCCCGCGCCCTGCGCAGCGACACCACGACCCCGCGGCCGGGGCTCGACGCCGCCACCGCGCTCATCCTCGACGACGTCGAGCGCGGCGCCGCGCAGTGGGAGGCGGCCGACCTCGCCGCCGATCTGCAGGCGCGGCTGCGCACGGTGTGGGGCCCGACCGGCGATCGCGGCGTGCGCCAGGACTCGCAGCACGTGCTGCTCGGCGCCACCATGCCGGCGGTGCTGGTCGAGGTCGGCTTCGTCGATCACCCCATCGAGGGCCGCGAGCTGCTCACGCCCGCGCGCCAGGCCGCGATCGCCGACGCCATCGCCGACGCGCTCACCGCCGCGCTCGACGCGCGATAGCGTGTAAGGTGCGCGGCCATGCGCCCCGATGGTCGACGCCCCGACGAGCTCCGCCCCCTCGAGATCATCCCCGGCTTCCAGAAGCACGCCGAGGGCTCGGCCCTCATCAAGCTCGGCGACACCTGGGTGTTGTGCTCGGCCTCGGTGGACAAGGGCGTGCCCGGGTTCCTCGTCGGCAAGCAGCAGGGCTGGCTGACCGCGGAGTACGCGATGCTGCCGCGCTCGACCCACACCCGGTCGCGGCGCGACCCCGGCGGTCGCGGCAAGGAGATCCAGCGCCTCATCGGCCGCTCGCTCCGGGCCGCGATCGATCTCGGCAAGCTCGGCGAGCGCACCATCGCGGTCGACTGCGACGTGCTCCAGGCCGACGGCGGCACCCGGGTCGCCTCGATCACCGGCGCCTGGATCGCGCTCGGCCTGGCGATCCACAAGCTGGTGCGCGACGGCGTGCTCGCCGACGCCTCCGCGCTGCGGCCCCCGGTGGCCGCGGTGTCGGTCGGCATCGTCGACGGCGCCTGCGTGCTCGACCTGCCCTACGTCGAGGACTCCAAGGCCGAGGTCGACATGAACGTGGTGATGGACGCCGGCGGCAAGCTCATCGAGGTGCAGGGCACCGCCGAGCACGGCGCCTTCGATCGCCGGCAGCTCGACGCCATGCTCGACCTCGCCGCGGTCGGCGTGACCCAGCTCGTCGCCGCCCAGCGCGCCATCGTCGACGCCGCCGCGAGCGCGCCGCGATGACCCGGCCGCTGGTGTTCGCGACCCGCAACGCCGGCAAGGTCACCGAGCTGCGGGCGCTGGTGCCCGACGGCGAGGTGCTGACCATCGCCGCGGCCGAAGCCCGCCTGGGCCGCGCCATCCCCGAGGTCGTCGAGGACGGCGCCACCTTCGCCGCCAACGCGATCAAGAAGGCGCGTGCGGTCGCCGAGGCCACCGGCTGGCCGGCGCTGGCCGACGACAGCGGCCTCGAGGTCGACGCCCTCGGCGGCGCGCCCGGCGTGTACAGCGCGCGCTACGCCGGCGTCGACGGGCCCGGCCACGATCAGGCCAACTGCGCCAAGCTCTTGGTCGAGCTCGACGGCGTGCCGGCGCCGCGCACGGCGCGGTTCCGTTCGGTGGTGGCGCTCGCCGATCCACACGGGCCGCTCGGCGCCGAGGTGGTCATCGCCGACGGCGTGTGCGACGGCGAGATCCTCACCGCGGCGCGCGGCGACGGCGGCTTCGGCTACGATCCGCTGTTCTTCTGCCCGGCGCTCGGCGTCACCTTCGCCGAGGCCACGGTCGCCGCCAAGAACGCGCTGTCGCACCGCGGGCGGGCCATGGCCGAGCTGGCGCCGCGGCTGCGCGCGTACCTGACCTCCGCCGGCTGAGCGCGCCGACGCGACGTGAACCGCGCTCGCGCCAGCGGGGCGTTCGCGACGTGCGCACGGCCGCGATCCTCCTTGGTGGACCTGCTGCCTGCCGACGTGGGGCGGTCGACGGGGATCGAACCCGCGACACCCAGGATCACAACCTGGTGCTCTACCGACTGAGCTACGACCGCCGTGAGGCCCGGATGTACCGGGTTTCGCGCGCCGCGTAAAGGCCTCGTCCGTCGAAGCTGCTTGACCCGCCCCGGGAGCGTGGCGGACAAGTGCCCGACGCGCCCGGCGGCTCGGGCGTCGAGGACCAAACGCGATGGTACGCAAGGCGACTGCCCCGACGTGGGCGATGTGGATGGTGGCGGCCCTGGCCGCGGCCGGGTGTGGCGGCGACGGGTGCGGCGCCCAGCCCATCCCCGGCGGGTTCCCGGCGGCCGAGCGCGAACCCAACGCGGTCCAGCTCCGCATCACCGACACCGGCCTGGCCACCCTGGCCGCCGACCCCGACGCCCTCGTCGGCGGGCTGTTGCCCGGCGGGCTCGCCATCGACGTGCCAGCGAGCTGCGGCGGCACCCCGGCGATCTGCTGCCCGGGCGGGGTGGCCCAGGTGCCGTGCGGCCCGATCGACATCGACCTCAGCCTGCAGCCCGGCGACGCGCCGCGCCTCGAGCTCACCCCCATCGCCGGCCAGTCGAGGCTCGACTTGGTGGTGCGGGCGCGGGTGTCTACCGCGATGGACATCCCGCTCGACATCTCCATCGCCGACTGCGGCCTGCGCCTCGACACCGGCCCGGGCGACGATCCCGATCTCAAGATCTCGACGACGATCAGCTTCGTCCAGGATCCCCAGGCCGGCACCACCCGGATCGAGGTCGGCGACGTCGCCGTCGATCAGCTCACCGAGGACGACGTCGAGATCACCGGCAACGCGCTGTGCCAGCTCGCCGACCTCGGCGTCGGCTTCGCGCTCGACTTCCTGGTCGACACCTTCGCCAACCAGATCCAGAGCGCGATCGGCGACCAGGTGTGCAAGAGCTGCCCCGGCGGCACCCTCGACGAGTGCGGCCCGTTCGCGGCGAGCTGCGACGACGGCGTGTGCATGAAGGGTAACGACACCTGCCTGCAGGAGCTCGGCGTGTCCGGGCGCCTGGCCGGGCTCCTGGCGTCGCTGTCGCCGGGCACCACCGGCGCCATCGATCTGTACGAGGTCGCCGGCGGCTACGCGACCACCGACGGCGGCGGCCTGGCCCTCGGCCTGCTCGGCGGTATGGAGCCCGGCGGCGTCGCCCGCGACCGGTGCGGCCCGTCGGCGCCGGCGCCGGCCGACGTCACCATCCCGCCGAGCGTCTACTTCCAGGGCAACACCCGGCCCGACACCGGCGCGGCCTACGGCCTCGGCCTCGGCCTGCACGCGAGCCAGCTCGATCAGTTCGCATGGGCGGCCTACGAGGGCGGCGCCCTGTGCCTCACCATCGGCTCGGGCACCGTCGACCTCCTGTCGAGCGACACCATCGGCTTGTTCGTGCCGTCGCTGCTCGACCTCATCGACTACACCGCGCCGATCTCGCTCGGCGTGCGGCCGCAGGCGCCGCCGACCATCGTCCTCGGCCGCAACACGTTCACCGTCGACGGCGAGGACGTGGTGGTCGACGAGCCGCTGCTCGACGTGACCTTCGATCGCCTCGAGCTCGACTTCTTCGCGGCGCTCGAGGATCAGCACGTGCGCCTGTTCACCCTGGTGGCCGACGTCCACCTGGAGGTCGGCCTGCAGGTCGGCGCCGACGGCCAGCTCACGCCGGTGCTCGGCGACCTCGACGGCGCGTTCTCCAACCTGTCGGTGATCAACACCTCGGCCATCACCGAGGATCCCGAGGACATCGCCGCCCTGTTCCCGGCCATCCTCGATCTCGCCCTGCCCGGCCTCGCCGGCGGGCTGTCGCCGATCGCCTTGCCCGATCTCGGCGGCCTGGCGATCGACGTCCAGGAGATCACCGCCGTCGACGACCTCGCCTTCCTCGCCCTCTACGGCGACCTGGTGCCGGCGACGATGGCGGCGGCGGTGCCGCGGGTCGAGACCACCGCGACGGTGCTCGACTGGCACCTGCCCGACGACGACGTGCTGTCGACGCCGGCGCGCTGGGCGGTGGAGCCGGCGCCGTCGGTGCGCCTCGCGCTGGGCGCGCGCACCACCGACGACGTCGAGTTCTCGATCCGCACCCACGGCGGCACCTGGTCGGCGTGGAACCCGGCCCGGGTCCGCACCGTGACCTCGCCGGCGTTCTGGCTGGCGGGCACCCACGCCATCGAGGTGCGGGCGCGCAAGGTCGGGCAGGCGTGGTCGACCGACCCGACGCCCGAGGTGATCGTGTTGCCGGTCGGGCCCGCCGGTGGCGCCCGCGCGCTGGCCGCGGGCTTCCACGGCCAGGCCGACGCCGCCGGGTGCAGCGGCTGCGCCGCGCGCGGCGGCGACGCCGGTGGCCTGCTGCTGCTCGTCGGCGTGGTCGCGCTCGGGCTCGGCCGCCGCCGGCGCCAGCGCGGCGGCGGCGCCCCGCTGCTGCTGGCCGCGTGCGTGATCGTCGGCGGTGGGCTGGTCGGCGGCGCCGCCGGCTGCGACTGCGGCGGCGCCCGTGCGGCGACGTCGAGTGCCTGCCCGGCGAGGTCGAGGCCGGCGCCCAGGGCCGCTACACCTCGATCGCGTCGGCCGACGGCCGCACCGTGGTGTCGACCTACGACCAGCAGCTCGGCGACGTCGTGCTCGTCGAGGTCGGCGCCGACGGCGCGATCGTGGGGCGCACGGTGGTCGACGGGGTGCCGACGGAGACGCCCACCTACGACCCGTCGACCTACCGCGGCGGCATCGCCACCGAGGGCGCCGACGTCGGCCTGTGGAGCACGGTCGCCTTGCACGACGGCCTGGCCCGCCTGGCGTACGTCGACGCCGACACCGGCGATCTGCGGGTCGCGCTCGAGCGCGGCCGCGACTTCGACAGCTACGTGCTCGACGACAGCGACGCGCCATCGGCGGTGGTCGGCGTGCACGCCGCGATCGGCATCGACGGCGCCGGCGCGCCGGTGGTGGCGTACCTGGCGACCGGGCTGCCGGCCGCCGGCGGCCGCCGCGACGTCGAGCTGCGCCTGGCCCGGGCCGACGGCGTCGCCCCGGCCGGCCGCGGGGCGTGGTCGGTGCAGACCCTGGCGACCTCGGCCGACACCTGCGCCGACGCCTGCGACGCCGGCGAGTGCATCGCGCCTGCCGTCGACGGCGAGCCCGAGGTGTGCGCGACCGACACCGGCGACTGCGCGACGGCGTGCGGCGACGAGCAGCTGTGCGTGGCGACGGTGTGCCGCGACGTGGTGCCGGCGGCGCCGGCGCGGGACGTGCCGCGCGGCGCCGGCTCCTTCGTCAACGTGGTGACCCTCGGCGACGGCCGCCTCGCCATCGTCTACTACGATCGCGTGCGCACCGCGCTGGTGGCGCAGGTGGAGTCGAGCGCCGGCGCCTCGAGCTTCGCCGAGGTGGTGCTCGACGACGCCGGCGATCGCGGCATGTGGGCGAGCGCGGTCGCCGACGGCAACACCCTGCACGTCGCCTACCAGGACGCGCTCGGCGACCAGCTCCTGTACGCGACCTGGAGCGGCGGCGATGTCACCGTCGAGGTCGTCGACGACGGCGTCCGCGACGGCGATCGCCCGCACCCGGTCGGCGCCAGCGCGGCCCTGTGGCTCGACGGCGGCGCCCCGCGGGTGGCCTACCAGGACGGCATGTCGGCCGACGTCGTGGTCGCGACCCGCGGCGCCGGCGCCGGCTGGCCCCGCCAGTACGTGACCTCCGACGTCGACCTCGACGGCTTCTACCTGGCGGCGGCGGGCGGCGTCCTGGCGTGGGATCAGCTCAGCCACGCGCGCTATCCCGCGAGCGCGCTGGTCGTCCAGCTCGCGCCGTGACGCGCGGCGGCCTGGCCGCGGCGCTCGCGACGCTCGCGGGCTGCGCGTCGCCGGCGACGCCGGATCGGCCGTCGACCGGCGCCGCCACCGCGACGGTGGCCGTGGCCGCGTCGATCGCGCCGACGGTGACCGCGGTGCCCGACGCCGCGCCGGCGCCCGACGCCACGCCGCCGGTGGTGCGCCTCGCGTTCGCCGGCGACGTCATGTTCGGCGGGTTCTTCGACGGGCCCTACGTGCCCCTGGCGATCGACGCTACGATCCGCTGGGCGCGGTCGCGCCGCTGCTCGAGGCCGACCTGGCGCGCTGGTCAGCGCCTCGAGACGCCGCTGCTCGAGGTGCCGCCGCGCCAGGCCGCCGGCAAGCTCACCTTCGTGGCGACGCCGGCCCACCGCCACCCTGGCCCGCGCCGGCATCGAGGCGGTGACCTCGCCAACAACCACGCCTACGACATGGGCGCGGCCGGCACCCGCGCCACCCGCGCCTGCTCGCCGCTGCTCGGGCTCGCGGTCGTCGGCGCGGCGCGCGACGACGAGCCGCTGGTGCGCGCCGAGGTGGTGCCGGCAGGCGCGGCCACGGTGGCCATCGTCGCGGTGACCACCGTCGCCAACCGCGGCGGCCGCGCAGGCGAACCGCGCCTGCCCCTGGTCAAGCCGGCCGACCTCGCCGCCACCGTGGCGCCGATCGTGGCCGCCGCGACCGCCACCGCCGACCACGTCGTCGTGGTGGTGCACTGGGGCGTCGAGTTCACCGCCGCGCCCACGCCCTGGCAGATCGAGGCGGCCCACGCCTTCGTCGACGCCGGCGCCATCGCCGTGATCGGCCACCACCCGCACGTGCTGCAGGGGATCGAGCGCTACCGCCGCGGCGTCATCGCCTACTCGCTCGGCAACTTCGTCTTCCAGAACACCCGCCCGACGGTGCGCCCGACCGGGGTGGTCCGGCTCGACGTGCGCGGGCGCGGCCCGACCGCGTGCCTCGCCGGGGTCGCGCTGTTGCCGGCGGTGCAGCGGCGCCGGCCGACCACCATCCGGCGCCGGCGGTGGGCGCCGAGCTCGACGAGGTCGGCGCGCGCCTCGTGCCGCTGTCGGCGTCGCCGCCGCTCGCCACCGCCTGGCGCCAGGTCGACGACCACTTCGAGACCGCCGGCGGCTGCGACTGATCGAGGCCGCGCGCGCCGGTCGGCATGCGCCGGCGACGCGTCGTGCTACCAACGCTCGTCGTGGATGCGCACGCGTTCTTGCAGGCGCTCGCGGTGGTGCTGTGCACCGCCGCGGTGACCACCGTGGTCTTCCAGTGGCTGCGACAACCGTCGTGCTCGGCTACCTGCTCGCCGGGCTGGTGGTCGGCCCGCACCTGCCGGTGCCCCTGGTCGCCGATCCCAAGATCGTGGGCACCTCGCCGAGCTCGGCGTCATCCTGCTGATGTTCTCGCTCGGGCTCGAGTTCAGCCTGCGCAAGCTGCTCCGGGTCGGGCCGACCGCGGGCATCACCGCGCTGCTCGAGTGCAGCGTGATGGTCTCCACCGGCTACCTGATCGGCTCGGCCCTGGGCTGGACCCGGCTCGAGAGCATCTTCGCCGGCGCCATCATCGCCATCTCGAGCACCACCATCATCGCCCGCGCCTTCGCCGAGTACGCCGTCGCCGGACGCCTGCGCGAGCTGGTGGTCGGCATCCTGGTGGTCGAGGATCTCATCGCCATCCTGCTGATGGCGGTGCTGACCGCGATCGCCAGCGGCCACGGGCTGTCGGCGGGCAGCCTGGCCGCCACCGTCGGCCAGCTCGGCGCGTTCCTGGCCGGCGTCGTCGTGGTCGGCCTGCTGGTCGTGCCGCCGGCGATGCGCGCGATCGTCAAGCTCGGTCGCCGCGAGACCACCCTGGTCGCCAGCGTCGGGCTGTGCTTCGCCGTCGCCCTGCTGGCCCAGGAGCTCGGCTACTCGGTCGCGCTCGGCGCGTTCCTGGCCGGCTCGCTGGTGGCCGAGTCCGGCGTCGAGGCCGAGGTCGAGCACCTCATCGAGCCGGTGCGCGACGTGTTCGCCGCGATCTTCTTCGTCGCCGTCGGCATGCTCATCGACCCGCAGCTCATCGCCGAGCACTGGGTCGCGGTGGTGGCGCTGGCGGCGGCGGTGCTCGTCGGCAAGGTGGTGGCGGTGTCGCTCGGCGCGTTCATCACCGGCAACGGCATCCCGACCTCGGTGCGGGCTGGCATGAGCCTGGCGCAGATCGGCGAGTTCTCGTTCATCATCGCCGGGCTCGGCACCTCGCTGGCGGCGGTGGGCGCGCACCTCTACCCCATCGCGGTCGCGGTGTCGGCCATCACGACGCTGACCACGCCGTGGTTCATCCGCGGCTCGCTGCCGGTGGCGCGCTGGGTCGATCGCCGGCTGCCGGCGCCGCTGCAGACCTTCGCGGCGCTGTACGCGAGCTGGATCGAGCGGCTGCGCGCGACCGCGCCCGAGGCGTCGGTGCGCCGCGACAGCCGGCGCCTGGTGATCGCGATGGTGATCGACGCCGCCGCGCTCATCGCGATCGTCATCGGCACCTCGCTGGCGTACCGGCCGGTGCGCGAGGCGCTCTCCGAGGCGCTCGGGCTCAGCGCCTACGCCAGCACCGCGGTGGTCTTCGCCGGCGTCGGCCTCTTGTCGTTGCCGTTCCTGCTCGGGCTGGTCGGCCTGGCCCGCCGGCTCGGCAACACCCTGGCCACCGCGGCCCTGCCGGCGGCGCGCCCCGACGGCGTCGACCTGTCGGCGGCGCCGCGCCGCGCGATGATCATCGTCATCGAGCTGGCGGTGCTGGCGCTCGTCGGCGTGCCGATCGTCGCCTCGACCTTGCCGTTCGTGCCGCGCGGCGGCAGCGCGGCGCTGCTGGTGATCCTGCTCGGCGTCCTCGCGGTGGTGTTCTGGCGGCGCGCCAACGACCTGCAGGGCCACGTCCGCGCAGGCGCCGAGGTGATCATCGAGGCCCTCGGCAACCAGATCCGGCGCGGCGCCGCGGTGGATGCCGGTGGCGGCGGCGCCGCCCGCGGTCCGGAGCCCACCGCCGAGGAGGAGCTGGCCCAGCTCGCCGGCCTCCTGCCCGGGCTCGGCGATCCCAGCGTGCACCGGCTCGCGCCGGACGCTCACGCCGTCGGCCAGACCCTCGCCTCGCTCAACCTGCGCGGCGCCACCGGGGCCACCGTCCTCGCCATCGGCCGCCCCGCGCGCGGCGCCTTCGTGCCCGGCCCGACCGAGATCCTCGCCGCCGCCGATCTGCTGGCCCTCGCCGGCAGCCACGACGCGGTGACGCGCGCCAAGGCCCTCCTCGACGGCGGCCCGACCGCACCCGCCCTCGACGCCGAGGCCGACGACGACGCCTCGCACGACCTCAACTGACCATCGTCGCGCCGATCGCGCCCGGCGACGACACGCGCGCCCGACCGCGGCGTGCGCGGGACTGGGAACCGCCGGCCGGGCGTGGTGTCCTCCGGGCATGGGTCACGTTCGGGTGCGTCTGGCCACGTCGCTGCTCCCGTTGCTGGTCGCGTCCGCGGCTGCGGCGGCCCCGGCCGAGGATCCCTCCGCCGAGGGCCCCGCGATGATGCCGCCGCCGGCCACCGTCGACGCGGACACCTCCGCCGCATGGCGCGCCGCCGAGGAGCTCGAGGCGACCGCGCGGGCGAGCGGGCGGCTCGCCGACGCCGAGGCGTGCGCGGCCGCCTACCTCGCGATCCACGACACCGCGCCGACCGGGGTCGGCGCCGACGAGGCGCTCTACGACAGCGCCGCCTGCCTCGAGGGCGCCGGCGATGCGCGCGGCGCCATCGCTCGCTACCTCGGGCTGCGCGCCGAGGCGCCGACCTCGCCGCTGGCGCGCCCGGCGCTGCTGCACGCCGCGACCAACGCCGCGCGGATCGGCGCCTACGCCGAGGCGGCGCCGCTGCTCGCCGAGTACGCCTTCGCCTACCCGACCGACCCCGCCGGCATCGACGCGGCGTCGGACGCGCTCTACTACTACCGGGCGCTCGGCGACGCTGCGGCGCTCACCGCCACCACCCAGCGCTTCATCGCCACCTTCGGCGCCGCCCAGCCGGCGCGCGCCGCCGCCGCCCACTACGCGTGCCACCGCACCTCCATCGCCGACGTCCGGCGGCGCTGGTGCGCCACCTGCACGTACCTGTCGACCTACGCCGACGCCGACCCCGGCGTCGCGCTCGCCAACCCGCGCCCACATCCCGGGCTGGCGCGCTGTGGGCGACGAGCTGCCCGGTCGCGCTCGTCGACGGCCTGTGCGCCCGCCCGGCGGCGCCGCGCCCGCCGCCGCGACCACCGGCGCGCGCCGCCGTCGCGGTGCGCCGCGCCCGCCGACGCCGTGCCGACGCCGCCGCTGCTGGGTGGCGCGCCGCGCGCGGCCGGCCGCCAGGCCGTACGCGCTGCGCGCCGCGAGGCCGCGTGGGACCAGGCCCGCGGATCGTTCGGCGCCGACACCGGCGTCCTTACTTCGCCGCCGAGGGCGCGGCTCGCCCTCGCCGACGCCGAGCTCGAGGGCGTGCTCGCCGGCGCCTTGCCGCGCGGGCTCGACTTCGATCCGCGCACGCCGAAGGTCGCGGCGCGCTCCCTCGAGCGCTTCGAGGCGTGGCTGCGGCAGCAGGTGAGCGCGACCAGCGCGGTGCGCAGCGCCTACGACGCGGTCATCGAGGTGCGTGACGCCCGCACCATCCTCGCCGCCACCGCGCGGCTCGGCCAGCTCGCGCGCTGGCTGGCGCGCTCGCTGCGCGACGCCGAGATCCCGACGCCGCAGCGCGGCTACGCCGCCGCCGCCGCCGCGTACTGCGAGGCGCTGGCGAGCCAGGCCACGCCGCTCGAGCTCCGCGCGGCCGAGGCGTTCACCTCCTGCGCCACCCGCTCGCGCGACCTCGGCTACTGGGACGAGTGGTCGACCCTGTGCGCCGATGCCGCGGGCCCGCCGCTGGCGACGCCGCACGAGCGCCTCCCGGCCGCCGTCCCCGGGGTGGTCCCGACGGCGCCGGAGCCGGCCGAGCTGGTCGGACCGTGGCCGGTCCGGTAGGGCGACGCGTCCGTCGAGACCGTGGCACGCCCAGCAGGAGTCGAACCTGCGACCGCCGGCTTAGAAGGCCGGTGCTCTATCCAGCTGAGCTATGGGCGCATCGTCGGGGTGAGAGGATTCGAACCTCCGACACCTGGTCCCCCAAACCAGGTGCGCCGCTTCCTGAGCTGCGCTACACCCCGAGGCGACCGGTGGTACCGCAACCGCTCGGCCCCTCGCAAGGTGCTCGGCGCAGGCCGACGCGTGGCGATGCCGAGGAGGCGGCGGCCAGCCGATGTCCTCGCGATCGCCCGAGCACGCGGCGGCCAGCGCAGGTGACGCGCGGCTCGCCGTGCCTCCGGTGCCGGCCCAGGTGCCGCGCGGCTGAGCCACGCGCCTCCAGGTGCCGGCCCAGGGTGAGGCGCGGCTCGCCACGCCTCAGGTGCCGGCCCAGGCAAAGTAGTTGCGCAGCATCTGGGTCTCGACGCTGAGCGCCGCCGAGGTCGACTTGCCCTCGGCCGCCGCGATGGCCTCGTCGAGGTCGTGACGCACTCGGCGCACGGCACCTTGGCGACCTTCGGCAGCGCCAGCAGCACCGCCTGCCGGGTTCCGCTGTGCTCGGCCTTGACGCGGTCGGCAGCGCCGAAGTCTGGTCGGCGGCGCTGCCCATCTTGCCGAGCTCCACCATGGCGCGGTCGATCTGCGCGTCAAACCAGGGTTGCGCTTCTCCTCGGGCGTCCACTGCGCGAAGTCCGAGACGTACTTCAGCAGCTTGTCGGCGCAATCTCCCCGGCCTTCTTGTCGAGGGACGCCTTGTCGTAGGCCTCCGGCAGCGCGCCGACGTAGCTTGAAGGCCGCGTCGCTCTTGCAGCGGATCGAGATCTCGACGCGCGCGATCTGGGTCTGGAACATGCGCTGCGCGCCGCGGTAGCCAGCGGCCCGGATCGTCGTACGTCTTCCAGGCGTCGGTCGCGTTCTTGAACTCGGCGTTGTCGAGCGCCTTCTTGGCGGCGTTGACGGCCTCGGTGGCCTTCTTGAGCTCCTCGATCGGGACCGACTTGTCCTTGAGCGCCTTCTTCGAGCGCCTCGGACTCGCGGGCGGCAACGCGTGGTGGACCTTGGCGGCCTCCTCCTGCGCCGCCTTGGCCTTGTCGCGCGCCGGCTTCTCCTTGTCGGCGAGGGCCACTGCTCGGCCGACTTCCAACCCAGCGTAGTAGTCCGCCATGCGCGACAGCACGCCGAGCTGGAACGTCGCTGGTCGCCAGGCCGCGAACGCGGACGCCCCGCCCGCGCACGCCCTCGGGCGCGGTGCCCTCGGCGATCTTGACCAGCTCCCCGACGTCCTTGTTGTCGCGCGCCACGAGCGCGTAGGTGCTTGAGCGCGAGGGCGGCTGTCAGCCGACGCCTTCTCGGCCGGCCCAGATCGCCTTCACCGCGGGCGCGGCCGACTCGGCGCCGATCTTCTGCAACGCCTGGAAGATGGCCTGGTGCTGCGTCGGCGCGCCCGGGTTCGGGTTGGCCGGCGAGGCCGGCCGGCCGGCGCGCGGTCACCAGGTCGAGGCACCGCCGCCGGGTTGTACGGATCGCCGAGCACGATCGCGGCGTAGTAGTCGCGCGCCGACGGCGGAGGAGCGGTCGCGGCGGCGTCTCCTTGGTCTCGCAGTACACGCCGAGGCGCTTCTCCTTGAACAGCTCCTCGACCGCGGCGTGCTCACCGCGCAGGATCCGGCGGAGCTCGTCGCCGACGGTGCTGCCGCTGGCCGCCAGCGCGCGCCGCACCTGGACGAACAGCGCCGGCAGCGTACATCGCCTCGATGAGCGCCGGCACCGCCTCGGCCGAGCGCAGGTCACCCAGGGCGTTGATCGCCGCGCCGAACAGCGCCAGGTCGAGCTCCTCGCTGTCGCTGCGCAGGACGTTGCTGAGCGCGCCGACCACCTTGCTCTCGGCGGACTTCACGTCCTTGAACTGCCCAGCGCGATGATGGCGTCGAGCTTCACCGGGCCGCCTTGGCGTTCATCTTGCGGTTGATGATCTCGACGAGGACGTCGATGCCCTCGGGATCCTGCGACTGGCCGATGGCGGCGGCCGCTTTCGACGCGCTGTCGCGCCAGCGATCGTCGAGGTCGTCGACGTCGGTGAGCACCTTGCGCAGCACCGGCATCGCCTTGTCCCAGCTCGCCGGGCGGCCCTCGGGGAAGTCACGCAGGATGAAGCAGCGCTGGTCGCCCTTGATCTTGCACTTGAGCTTGGGCTTGACCTGCACCGCGACCTCGTCGGGCACGATCGGCGCGGCCAGCGAGATGATGGCGTCGAGGACCTTGATGTCCTTGCCGTTCTCCTCCCAGTGCCGGGCCAGCGGCTCGATCGCCGCCGGATCGCCGAGGCGATCGAGCTCGACCACCGCGCGCGCCGCCTCCTGGCGGTCGCCCAGCTTGCCGATCCAGGTGCTGGCCTTGTACGGGTTCTCGGGGCAACCCGTGAGGGTCAAGAGGGCTGCGGCGCACAGGCCACCGAAAACGGCCGAGGCCGTCGCCGAGCGGCGACGGCCCACGAGGGCGAGGCGGTTCATGGACGGCTCCTTCACGAGACGATCGGCGTGGCCGGGGAACGGGTGCGACCGCGGACGATCGCTCACTTCTTCTTGACGGCGAAGAGCAGGTTGTCGAAGCCCGCCGCCTTGGCGGTGTTGACGACCTTGTTGATGACCGTGGCGTCGACCTGCTCGTCGGCCTGGAGGATCGCCAGGCTGTCGGGGCAGATCGTGATGTTGCCCTTGGCGTCCTTCTGCGGCCGGATGCCCTGCTTGGCCTCGGCGCACACCTTGAGCAGCTTCGGATCGAGGTCGCGGCCGTCCTTGTCCTTCTTCTTGCTGATCTCCTCCTTGAGGGCGTCGGACACCGACTTGAGCCGCTCGAAGAGCTGATCGATCTTGAAGGACGGACGCTCGTCGGCGAGGACCTCGTCGACGGTGGTGACCAGCTCGCCCTTGAAGGCGATCTCGCTGCGCGACACCGTGATGATCGGCGCCATCTGCAGCGCCGAGGCCTGCTCGGCCGACACCGTCGGCAGCTCGAGACCCTTCTGCACCGTGAGGATCTCGCCGGTGGTGCCGAACACCATCAGGAGGAACGTCACGAGGATGGTCATCATGTCGACGAACGGCACCAGGTTGAGCGAGATGTTCGACGCGCGGGTCGCCCCGGCGCCGGCGCCCTTGACCAGGTGCTTGAACTTGACCGAGTGGTAGAGGCGTGGGCCTGCGACGTGGACGGGCATGGGTGCTCCTCGAGGATTGGCGGCCGCGTCGGCGGGTTACTGCTGGGGCCTGGCGGCGAGGCCGGCCGGATCCGAGAGCCCGACGTCGCCGAAGCCGACGCGCAGGGCGACGTCCATCGCGGAGATGACGTCCTTGTAGTTCACCGGGCTCGACTTGGTGCTCTCGGCGGCGATCTCGAGGTCGCGCCGATCGACGAAGTCACCCGACGCCTTGTACTCGGCGAGGGTCACCTCGAACTTGTCCCAGTCGTGCTCGGCGGTCGGGCTCGGCTTGGGGATCTCGCTGCACGAGCCGTCCCGCGACTTGCAGATCCACACGCGCTCCTTCTGGATGAGCACCGAGAGGATCACCTTGTCCTCGACCTCGGTCACCGCCGACTGCGCCAGCGACTTGCCCTTGGGCTGGATGTCGATGCGGGCGATGTTGACCCACACCGCCGACGCCAGGAGGAACATCACCAGGCAGCTCATCAGATCGATGAACGGCACGATGTTGAGCTCGACGTTGACACTGCCTTTTTCGTCGGCGCCTACGGCTGCACCCATGGCTGTCTCCTGGTACGGGGCTCTTCAGGGCAGGCCCGCCAACGCGCTGTGCGCGAGGGACGGAGCTGACGTGACGACGAGCCCGGCGGCTTTGCGTTCGCCCCTGCGGGCGGCTTCCTGCGCCTGATGGCGCGGCCCGATCAGCCCTGCGGCTGCATCTGGCTGCGGTGCGTCGTCACGAGGTTGACGACCTGCACGGTCACCTCGTTGATGTCGTCGACCAGCCGGGTCGTCTTGCCCTGGAGGAGCGAGTACGCCAGGAGGCCGATGAGCGACGAACCGATGCCGAAGGCGGTGCAGTGCAGCGCCTCGGCGATACCCGCCGCGAGGCCGGTCGCCTTGTTGGCGCTGTCGCCACCGACCTCACCGAAGGTCTTGATCATGCCGGTGATGGTGCCGAGGAGACCGGCCATGACGACGAAGTTCGCGAGCATCGCCAGGTACGGCGTGCGCACGTTGATCTTCGGCAGCTCGCGGAGCGCGGCCTCGTCCATGGCGGCCTGGACCTCGTCGTCGCTCTTGTTGAACTTCATGAGGCCGGCCTGCACGATGCGGGTCATCGGCGTCGGGTTGCCCGAGCACACCTTGATGGCGCCCTGGACGTTGCCGCTCATGACCTGGCTCTTGAGCAGGGCCAGGAGCTTGTCCTTGTCGACCGAGGCCTTGAACAGGTACACGGCGCGCTCGACGGTGAGCGCGATGATGACGATGAGGCCCAGGAGGATGGGCCACATGCCCCATCCGCCCTCGTGGAAACCGTTCGAGATCGACTGCAGAAAGCCCATGGCGTGTCTCCTGTTGACGCGGATTGCCCGGAGTGTGCGGCACCGCGCAGTGCAAGGGCGGATCCAGCTCCGCAAGATCGCGACATTGCACGGACGCACCTCGACGACGGCCGGCCCGGCACGAAAGTTCCCGGGGCATCGTGGGACGCGGCGGGGCGAAATGCTACGGCGCCTCCGATGTAGGCACATGTCGGACGAGAACGCGTCGCCGGCCCCGTCGACGCGCAGCTCGGCGCTGGCACGATCGACAGACCGACCGACCAACCGGGGTTGTCGTCGCGCGCCGGCTGCGCCACAGTCGTCGGCAGTCGATGCGCCTGCCCCGCCACGTCAGCCTGGTCGATCTGTCGGTGGCCGCGCTCGCGGTGATCGCGGTGGCGATGCCGGCGCGGACCACCGCGGCGGTGCCGGCCTACGAGGCCGACGCCGCGCTGGCCCTGGCCCGCGCCGAGGCCCGCACGTTCGTGCACGCCGACGATGGCCAGGCGGCGGCCGACCTCACGCGGGCGCTGGTGACGAGCCGGCAATATGACTGGGCCGTCGATCGCGCGCACGCCCTCGCCGCGGCCCAGCAAGGCGCGCCGCAGCGGTGGCGGACCTTGCTCGCGGCGTCGGTCGCGCACGCCGAGCGGCTCGAGGCCGCCGAGGCGCTGACCTGGGCCGAGCGCTCCCTCGACGCCTGTGCCGGCGCGCGCGCGTCGTGCCCGAGCTGGGAAGAGGTGCGGGTGCAGCTCTACGCCGATCATCTCGACGCCGGCGTTCGCTCCGGCATCGATCCCAAGGTCGATCCGGCGGGCTTCCGGCGCGCCGCCGAGGCGGGCGCCGGCGCGGTGCGGCTCACCGGCGGTCCGCAGCGCGGCGCGCCGACCCCGGCGGCGGGCTCCGGCGACGGCGCGAGCACGCCGTGATCCGTGGCGTCGGGAGCCGCGGCCTTGCGATCCGTGGCCTCGAGAGCCGCGGCCTTGTGATCCGTGGCCTCGGAGCCGCGGCCTTGTGATCCGTGGCCTCGGGAGCCGCGGCGCCGGCGTCGCGCTCGCGAGCGCGCTGGTCGCGACCGCGCTCGGATGCGGCGGGACGCCGCCGGCTGCCACCACCGGCCCGACCGCGCGCGCGCCTCGCACCGCCGCCGAGATCACCGCGGCGGCGACGCCGGCGATCGTCCGCGTCGAGGCCAGCGACGTCCGGGTCGGCACCGGGTTCGTGGTCGACCCCGCCGGCGTGGTCGCGACCAACCTGCACGTGGTCGCGGGCATCGCGGCGGTGCGGGTCAAGCTCGTCTCCGGCGAGACCCTGCCGGTCATCCGCGTGCGCGGCCTCGATCTCGAGCGCGACCTGGTGTTGCTCGAGGTGGCGGCGTCGGCGCCGCTGCCGGTGCTCTCGCTCGGCGACTCCACCACCGTGCGCGCCGGCGATCCGGTGATCGCCATCGGCAACCCCATCGGCCTCGACTACACCGTGTCCGACGGGCTGGTCAGCTCGGTGCGGCCGATCGCGCCGGAGCTCACGCTCCTGCAGATCTCGGCGCCGATCTCGGTGGGCTCGAGCGGCGGCCCGCTGTTCGACGTGTACGGCGACGTCATCGGCCTGACCCAGGCGGTGCTCGCCGACGGCCAGAACCTCAACTTCGCGATCCCCACCGCGTACCTGCGGGAGCTGCTCGCCGCCGACCAGCCGCCGCTGTCGCCGATGGAGTTCGCGCAGCTCACCACGCTGCCGGCGACGCCGGAGCGCCCGCAGATCGTGCGCAACGTGCCGCACCACGACGCCGCCGTGCTCGACGGCTGCGCCCTGCCCGACGCCGCCGGCGCGGTGCAGGCGATCGACGCCGCGATCCAGCTCGGGGCGCCGCTGTACAACGCCGGCAACCACGAGGCGTGCCTCCGGATCTACGAGAACGCGGCGCGCCAGCTGGCGCAGGCGAGCCCATGCGCGGGCATCCGCACCGCGTTCACCGACGGCCTGGCCACGGCGGCCACCCGCACGACCTACACCGAGCAGGCGTGGGCCCTGCGCGACACCTTCGACGGGATCATCGAGGTGGTGCTGCGCGTCCACGGCAGCGCGCCGGCGCCCACCACGACGCCATGAGCCGATGATCCTCTACGTCTTCGACATCGACGGCACCCTGTTGCGCGCCGACGGCGCCGGCGGCCGGGCCTTCGATCGGGCGCTGACCGAGGTGCTCGCGCTCGGCGGCGGCGGCCACGGCGTGCGTTTTGGCGGCAAGACCGACCCGCAGATCCTCGACGAGATCCTGGCGCTGCCGCCGCGGGCACCCGGCCACCGTCGACGAGCAGCAGCGGTTCCTGGCCTGCTACCTCGGCCACCTCGAGATCGAGCTCGCGGCCAGCACCGGGTTCCGCGTGCTCGACGGCGTGGTCGCCGCGCTCGACTACCTCGCCGGCGCGCCGCGGGCGGCGCTCGGCATCGGCACCGGCAACGTCGCCGCCGGCGCCCAGGCCAAGCTGCGCCGGGCCGGCTTGCACGAGCGGTTCCGCTTCGGCGGCTACGGCGACGACTCCGCGATCCGCGCCGAGCTGGTGGCGGCGGCGATCGCCCGCGGCCGCGCGCTGTACCCCGACGCCGAGCGCGCGGTCGTCGTCGGCGACACCATCCACGACATCACCGCGGCGCGCGCATGCGGCGCCACCGCATCGCCGTCACCACCGGCGCCGACGATCGCGCGGCCCTGACCGAGGCCGACGTCGTGTTCGACGGCCTCGGCGAGCTGCCCGCGTGGCACCAGGCGCAGCTGGCGTAGCGGTTTCGTCAGACGACCCGCGCCGTCGGCAGCGGCGCCGGCAGCGCGCGGTCGACGGCCTTGTTGATCTCGGCCTGGAGCACGGCGAGGCCGATGACGCTGCAGAAGAGCGCCAGCAGGAACGCCACGCCTGCCGACGGCCGATCGTCGGTGGCGTGGGCCAGGCCTTCGCTCCACTTCCACATCCAGTAGATGCTTGGCGATCGGCACGATCAAGAGCCACGCCGTCGGGATCTCGGCGCCCTTGGCGACGAACTCCTCCATGGTCTGGACGAACCAGACCAGCGCGTAGATCCCGCAGGTCACCAAGGTCAACACCAGCACCGTCGCCACCGATCGCTTGGTCATCGTCACCTCCGCGATCGAGCTTCGCACGTCGGCGCCCCCTGGCGGAGCCCGTGCGCCGGCGCCCGCCCCGCGCCCGGCGTCGTCGGGGCCAGCGCCCGACGAGCTCCAGGGTGCGGCGGGCGCCGCCCGGCGCGGTGAAGGAGATGGCGTGGCTGCCGGCGGGGATGCGCACGGTGGCGGTGCCGAGATCGAGGTCGTCGCCATCGGTGAGGGCGGCCGCGAGCGCAGGATCGATCACCACCGCGAAGGGGGTCTTGCCCATCAGCGGCGACCACCTCGCCTCGGGGCGCGCCACGATCCGCAGCGACGCGCCGGCGGTCGCCTCGTAGCGATCGTAGCCGGGGGCCAGCGCGGTCGGTCCGAGCACGTCGCCGGTCACCGTGATCTCGACGTCGTCGGCGAACGCGATCTCGATCGGCAGGTGATCGACGACGGCGCCGTCGGCGTCGATCGCCAGCACGCTGGCGGAGCCGGCGCCGACGCCGGCGAGCTCGAAGCGATCGTCGTTCCACGGATCGCGACCGATCACCTCGAACACCCTTGGATCGCTCGAGACCAGCTCGAGGCCGTCGACGTCGCCGCCGCCGACGGCCTGGACCTCGAGCGCGGTGACCGCGCCGACCGCGAGGCCGTCGCCGAGGTCGCAGCCGATGGTGCCGCAGTCGTCGGGGACGAACTCGAGGCGCCCCATGGCGCCGGTCTCGACCACGTCGCAGGCGGCCAGGGGCAGGGACAACACCAGGAGGGACATCAGCTTCGTCGTCATGGCCCTCGGTAGAGCAACCGGTGCGCCAGCGCCGACGGGGGCGGCGCGCGGGCGCCGGGCGCCGCGGGTTTCGCGCGCTTGCACCGTGCGCCATGAACGCCGGGACACACCACACCGGGGCGGCCGCGCCCTGGGTCGGTCGCGTGCGGGTCAGCCCGCCGGCGCGTCGACGGTCGCCAGCGGCGCGCCACCGTCGACCTGATCGCCCACGGCCACCGCGATCGACGCCACCACGCCCGCGTGCGGCGCGCGCACCGGGTGCTCCATCTTCATCGCCTCGAGCACCACCAGCACGTCGCCGGCGGCCACCGTGGCGCCGACGGTGGTGGCGAGGGCGACCACCTTGCCCGGCATCGGCGCGCGCAGCCCGCCGACCTCGACGGTGGCCGCGGCGCGCGGGAACCGCGGCGCCTCGCGCAGCGCCAGGAGGTCGCCGTCGATCCACACCCAGTGCACCCGGGCGTCGTCGTCGCCGGCGACCGTGACCCGGCTGGTCCAGCGCACGCCGTCGGTGGCGGTGAACGCGACCCGGTCGCCCTCGCACGCGACGTCGGTGACCTCGTGCACCGCGCCGTCGAGCTCGAGCCGGACCCGACCGTCGCCGAGCGCCCGGCGGCCGACCGCCAGCGCGCGCTCGCCGACGACGAAGGTCACGCGGGTGCCGGTGGCGTGGACGCCGTGGGGCACGTTGCGCCAGCCCGCCGGCACCGCCGGGGTCGCGCCCGCGGCGTGCCGGGCCTGCTCGGCGAGCGCCGCCGCGAACACCGCGACCCCGAGCCGGGCGTCGGCCACCGGCGGCGGCGCCAGCGCCGCGGCGTGCTCGTCGAGGAAGTGGGTGTGCAACGCGCGGTCGGCGAAGGCCGGCAGCGCGAGCACCCGGCGCAGGTAGGCGGCGTTGGTGGTGAGGCCGGGCAGGTACGCGCGCCCGAGCGCCGCGCCCAGCCGCGCCGTGGCCTCGGCGCGGGTGGCGCCGTGGGCGACCACCTTGGCGATCATCGGATCGTAGTCGAGCCCGATGGCGCCGCCGGCGACGAGCCCGACGTCGACCAGGACGCCCTCGGGCGTCGGCAGCTCGACCGCGAGCGCGGTGCCCGGCTGCGGCACGTGATCGCGATCGGCGTCTTCGGCGTAGAGCCGCACCTCGATCGCGTGGCCGCACACCGGCGGCGCGGCGGCGTAGCCCAGCGGCTCGCCGCGGGCGATGCGGATCTGCTCGCGCACCAGATCGAGGCCGAGCACCGCCTCGGTGACCCGGTGCTCGACCTGGAGCCGGGTGTTGACCTCGAGGAAGTAGAACGCGCCGCGCTCGTCGACGATGAACTCGACGGTCCCGGCCGACGCGTAGCCGACCGCGCGGCCGACCGCGACCGCGGCCGCGGCCAGGCCGGCCCGGGTCGCGTCGTCGATGGTCGGCGACGGGGCCTCCTCGATCACCTTCTGGTGGCGGCGCTGGATCGAGCACTCGCGCTCGCCGAGGGCGACCACGGCGCCGTGGTGATCCCCGAGGAGCTGGATCTCGACGTGGCGCGGCCGCTCGAGGTAGCGCTCGAGCAGGAGCGTGTCGTCGCCGAAGGCCGCCGCCGCCTCGCCGCGCGCGCGGGCCAGCGCCTCGGCGAGCTCGGCCTCGGCGCGCACCACCCGCATGCCCTTGCCGCCGCCGCCCGCCGACGCCTTCACCAGGAGCGGGTAGCCGATCTGCGCGGCGGCGGCCACCAGCGCCTCGGTCGACTGATCGTCGCCGGCGTAGCCCGGCACCACCGGCACCCCGGCGTCGACCGCGATCCGCTTGGCGTCGCGCTTGCTGCCGAGCTGGCGGATGACCGCGGCGCTCGGGCCGATGAAGGTGAGCCCGGCCTGGGCGCAGGCCTCGGCGAAGTCGGCGTTCTCCGACAGGAAGCCGTAGCCAGGGTGGACCGCGTCAGCGCCGGTCGCCGCCGCCGCCGCGAGCACGCGCTCGATCGAGAGGTACGACGCGCGCGCCGGCGCCGGGCCCAGCCGCACCGCGACGTCGGCGAGCGCGACGTGCGGCGCGCGGCGATCGGCGTCGGAGTACACGGCGACGGTGCCGAGGCCCATCGCCCGGCAGGTCGCGATGATCCGACACGCGATCTCGCCGCGGTTGGCGATGAGGACCTTGCTGACGGCGCCCATGTCAGTGCCTGAACACGCCCCAGGAGGTGGTGCCCGCGACCGCCGCGCCGTGAGCGGCCGACAGCGCCAGCCCGAGCACGGTGCGGGTGTCGCGCGGATCGATGATGCCGTCGTCCCACAGCCGCGCGGTGGCGAAGTACGGATCGGACTCCTTGTCCATCTGCGCGGTGAGCATGGCCTTGCCCACCGCCAGCCGCTGCTCGTCGACCGCCTCGCCGCGCTTGGCCGCGCTCTCGCGCTGGATGATCTCGAGGACGCCGGCGAGCTGCTCGGCACCCATCACCGCGATCCGGTGGCTCGGCCAGGTGAACAGGAAGCGCGGCGCGTACGCGCGCCCGCACATGGCGTAGTTGCCGGCGCCGAAGCTCGCGCCGGTCATGATCGTGATGGCCGGCACCGTCGAGTTCGACACCGCGTTGATGAGCTTGGCGCCGTGCTTGATGATGCCGCCCTGCTCGACCTCGGAGCCGACCATGAACCCGGTGACGTTCTGCAGGAACACCAGCGGGACGTCGGTCTGGTTGCACAGCGCGATGAACTGCGCGCCCTTGGCCGCCGACTCCGACAACAGCACGCCCTGGTTGGCGAGGATGCCGACCGGGTAGCCGTGGACGTGGGCCCAGCCGCACACCAGGGTGGCGCCGAAGCGCGGCTTGAACTCCGAGAACCGCGAATCGTCGACGACGCGGGCGATGACGTCGCGCGGGTCGTACGGCGTCTTGAGATCCGCCGGCACGATCCCGAGCAGCTCGTCGGCGTCGTAGCGCGGCGGCGGCGCCTCGGCGCGCGGCGCCGGCCCGGCCTTGCGCCAGCCGAGGTGCGCGATGATCTCGCGGCCGAGGCGGATGGCGTCGAGCTCGTCCTCGGCGAGGTAGTCGGCCACGCCGGAGGTGCGGCTGTGCATCTCGGCGCCGCCGAGGGCCTCGTGATCGGTGACCTCGCCGGTCGCCATCTTCACCAGCGGCGGGCCGGCCAGGTAGACCTGGGCCTGGCGCTTGACCATCACCGTGTAGTCGCTCATGCCGGGGATGTAGGCGCCGCCGGCGGTCGAGCTACCCATCACCAGGCACACCGTCGGCACCCGCGCCGCCGAGCGCCGGGTCAGGTCGCGGAAGCCGCGGCCGCCGGGCACGAAGATCTTGCTCTGGTTGGGCAGGTCGGCGCCGGCCGACTCGATCATCGAGATCGCCGGCAGCCGGTTCTGCTCCGCGATCTCCGCCAGCCGCGCCGACTTCACCACCGACAGCTCGCTCATCGCCCCGCCCTTGACGGTCGACTCGCTCGCGGTGATCACGCACTCGACGCCGGAGACCCGGCCGATGCCGCCGATGAGGCTCGCGCCCGGCGCGTGCCCCGGCACCTCGTGCCCGGCGAGCGCGCACAGCTCGAGCAGCGGCGCGTCGCGATCGAGCAGCGCCTCCACCCGCTCGCGCGGCAACAGCTTGCCGGCGGCCCGGTGGCGCTCGACGTACGTGGCGCCGCCGCCGACGGTGGCCGCGGTGAGCGCCTGCCCGAGCTTGGCGAGCGCCGCCAGCCCGGCAACCCGGCGCTCGGCGAACGCCGGCGCACGGCGGTCGACCTGGTCGGGCAAGACCGGATAGCGCTGCTCGTGGGCGCCGGCGGACATCGTCGCGCGAACCTAGCACCACCGGCGCGCGCGCGCCGGTGGCGGCGCCGCCGCGATCGCCTGCCGCCGTGACCGCGCGGCCACACCGGGGTGTGGCGCCGGCGGCCCGGTGGCACCCGGCCGCGCGCCGCCAGGCGCCGATGTACACCCGACGTCCGCGGCCTCGCGTCCATTCACGCGATTCGCGTCACGCGATGCCGGGGCGTCGGCGTCGGCACGCCGCTTGCGAGGAGGTGGAGACGTTGCGTCACCGTGCTCGCACGCTGGCCTCGGCCGACCGCGCCTCGCGCGGTTGCGCGTGCGTCGTGCGTAGCCGTCGACGCAGCCACGCCGCCGGCGCTACGCAGCGCCGCCCCGCCCCCTTCCCGTCCGTCCGTCCGCGAACGCCCACCGGGTCACATCACAGGAGAACGACATGACCAAGCTCACCCTCGCCACGCTCCCCGCCGCGCTGTTGCTGGTGCCCTCGCTCGCCGCAGCCGAGACGTACAGCAAGAGTGATTGGCCCACCGCCGCCAACCAGCGGCCGCTCACCCGCGCCAAGGGGATGATCGAGGTCGACGCCGACCTGTACATCAACCTCAGCAAGGATCGGGTCGGCGAGCCGCTCGGCCTGGCGCCCGACATCCACTACGGCGTCGACGATCGCCTCACCGTCAGCCTCATCCACGATCGCGGCCTGTGCCTGTCCGGCGAGGACAAGGGCTGCGCCAAGGTCTACGACGACGTCGGCGTGCGCGCGACCTACGGCCTCAGCAGCAGCGAGGCGCTGGCCCTCGCCGTCCACGGCGAGCTCAAGATCGCGTCGATCGACGGCGGCACCCTGGCGCTACCCATCGGCGCCCGGGCCCGCTTCAACAGCGGCAAGATCGGCGTCTACGCCGATCCGACCATCAGCCTCGGCCTGACCGATCGCGACGCCGGCAACCCCGACAGCCTCGCCCTCCCGATCTCCATCGCCTACCAGACCAGCCCGGAGCTGCTGGTCCACCTCGACACCGGTCTCGGCGGCTTCCTCGGGACCTCGCTCGACGGCGCCGCCCAGCTCGACAACCTCGGCGATACCTTCGCGGTGCCGCTCGGCGTCGGCGCGCTGTACACGGTGTCGACCAAGCTCGACGTCGGCGCCCGCCTGACCTTCCCGTACCTGTTCGGCAGCGAGCTCGCCAACGACATCGGCATCGATTCGCGCGTGCTCTACCTGCACGCGAACCTGCGCATCTGACGCCGCGCGCCGGCGCGGCGCGCCTCAGCGTGCGCCGCGCCGGAACAGCACGACCGGGATCGTGCGCAGCGCGATCGACAGGTCGAGCCCGAGCGACCACGCGTCGACGTACTCGCGGTCGAGGCGCATCCACTCCTCGAAGTCGACGTCGCTGCGGCCGCTGACCTGCCACAGGCCGCTGATGCCCGGCTTCATCGACAGCCGGCGCCGGTGCCAGCCGCGGATGCCCTGCTGCTCGGCGATGGGCAAGGGGCGTGGGCCGACCAGGCTCATCGAGCCCGACAGCACGTTGAACAGCTGCGGCAGCTCGTCGAGGCTGGTCTTGCGCAGGAACGCGCCGAGCCGGGTCACCCGGGGATCGCCGGTGACCTTGAACACCGGCCCGGTCATCTCGTTGCGCGCGCGCAGCGCGTCCTTCTGCGCCTCCGCGTCGACCACCATCGTGCGGAACTTGATCATGCGAAACGTCCGGCCGCCGAGCCCGGCCCGGGGCTGGGTGAACAGCACCGGGCGCCCCATCGTCACCAGGATCGCCAGCGCCACCAGCACGAACACCGGCGCCAGCAGCACCACCGCGACCAGCGCGGTCAGCCAGTCGAGGGTGTGCTTGATCGCCAGCCGCGCCGACGACCGCGGGCGCGGATCGAAGGCGATGAACGGCAGGCCGTGCTCGTCGACCACGCGCGGCGCCGCCTGTGACGGCTGCGCCAGCTCCACCGCGAGCTCGGCGGCGACGCCGACGGTCTCGCACGCGGTGACCGCGGCGGCGACGGCCGGCGCCTCGACCCGGTGCAGCGGCGGGAAGAACAGCACGCGATCGAGAGGCTCGTCGTGGAGGAGCTGGTCGAGCCGCGCGAGGTCGCCGAGGTGCGTCGTGACCTCGATCGGCGTCGGCCCGAGCTGACCTACGCAGGCCGGAGGCCGCGGCGCCGCCGCCACCGCCGCCAGGTACGCCCGCAAGGTCGGCGAGTCGTCGCCGACCAGCAGCACCCGCACCTGGCCGCGCCCGGCGCGGTGCTGGTAGCGCTGCCACATCGCCAGCGCCGAGCGCACGGCGTAGCTCAAGAGGAACGAGCAACCGAGGAACAGCGCCACCAGGCTGCGGTTGACCCGGGCCTGGGTGAGCACGACCAGCGTCGCCAGGCCCAGCAGGCCGAGCAGGTGAAGCTTGGTCAGATCGAGGGCGAGGTCGAGGCGGGTCCAGTCGCGCTCGAAGGTGCGGTGCAGGCCGAGCATCGCGACCAGCCCCAGCCACAGCGGCACCGCCAGGTACACGACCAGCGCGTACTGCTCGAACCGCGGCGGCTCCCGTAGCACGGCGACGTGGTCGCGCAGGCCCGCGTGCAGGCCGGCGGCCAGGGCCATCGCCGCGACGACGAGCACGGCGTCGAGGACCAGGACGATCCCCCGCAGCGGACGATCGCGGGCCACCAGCACCGGCGCAGCCTACCTCGACCGTCGTCGCTGAGCCCAGTTCGCCGCCATCGGCGCGGCGCCAGCGGCGGCGGTAACCCGCGCGCGCGTACCGGCGTCCGACCCAAGCGGCCATGACCACGAGCGCCCTCCGCGTCGACCACGCCTTCATCGGCGGCGGCCTGGCCACCGGCCTGGCGGTGCTGGCGATCCGCGCCGCGCAGCCCGGCGCGCGGATCGCCGTGGTCGAGCGCGACCGCCGCTTCGGCGGCAACCACACCTGGTGCGTGCACGACGGCGACGTCCCCGCGGCGGCCTGGGCCTACCTCGACCCGCTGGTGCGCGCGCGCTGGGCGGCGCACGAGGTCGCGTTCCCCGGCCATCGCCGGGTGATCGACGATGGCTACGCCTGCCTCACCGGCGAGGCGCTCGACGCCGCGGTGGTGGCGGCGCTCGCGGTGCCCGGCAGCCACGCGCTCACCGGCCACGACGCCGAGGTCACGGGCGACGATCGGCTGCGCGCGCGCGGGCCCGACGGCGCCACCCTCGAGATCGTCGCGGACGCCGTGCTCGACGCGCGCGGCCCGACCGTCGACGGCGTCGAGGTTGGCGGCTACCAGAAGTTCCTCGGCCAGGAGCTCGAGCTGGCGGCGCCCCACCAGCTGACGCGCCCGATCTTGATGGACGCCACCGTCGAGCAGCTCGACGGCTTTCGCTTCGTGTACGTGCTGCCGCTGTCGCCGACCCGGCTCCTGGTCGAGGACACGTACTACAGCGACACGCCCACCCTCGATCGGCCGGCGCTGCGCGCGCGCATCGCGGCCTACCTCGACGGCCGCGGCCTGGGCGGCGCCCGCGCGCTGGTGCGCGAGGAGGAGGGCGCGCTGCCGCTGCCGGCGCGCGCGACGGCGCCGTCGGCGTCGCGCCCGCTGACGCTCGGCTACCGCGGCGGCTGGATGCACCCGGTCACCGGCTACTCGCTGCCGCTCGCGCTGCGCGTCGCCGAGGCGATGGCCCAGGTGCCGGCCGGTGATCTCCCGGGCCCATCGCTGACGGCGCTCGCGCGCGAGGTCGGCGCCCAGCTCCCGTTCGCGCTGCGGCTCAACCGCATGCTGTTCGGCTGGTTCCCACCGGCGCGGCGGTTCCACGTCCTCGAGCGCTTCTATCGCCTGCCCACGCCGACCTTGCGGCGCTTCTACGCCCTCGCGCTCACCCGCGGCGATCGCGCGCGCATCCTGTGCGGTCGGCCACCGCGCGGCATGTCGTGGCGCGCCGCCCTCGTGCCAGGAGCTCGCGCATGAACCAGCACGCCCACGACGACGACGCGCCGCGCCCGCCGGCGCTCAAGGACGCGCTGGTCCGCGCCGTCGAGGCCGGCGGCGTCGCCGCCCTGCCCGCCGAGGTGCCCGCGGCGCTGTGGCGCCAGGCCCTGCTGGGGCCGGCGGCGGAGTTCCTCGGCCGGCCCGGCAAGGAGTTCCGGGCCCGGCTGGTCGAGCTCACGTTCCGCGGCGTCGGTGGCGCGCCCGGGGCGATGCCCGAGGACCTGCCGAACATCGTCGAGTTGCTCCACGCCGGGTCGCTCATCGTCGACGACGTCGAGGACGACTCGCCGGCGCGCCGCGGCGGCCCGGCGCTGCACACGCTGGTCGGGGCGCCGCTGGCGATCAACTGCGGCAGCTGGATGTACTTCTGGGCGCTCGCGCTCATCCCGCGGCTGCCCCTCGACGAGGCGGCGCGCGCGAGCCTGATGGCCGCCGCGGTGCAGACGCTGGTGCGCTGTCACCAGGGCCAGGCCCTCGACCTCGCGGCGCGGGTCGGCAGCGTCGAGCCCGCGCACCTGCCGGCGGTGGTGGCGGCGACCACCCGCGGCAAGACCGGCGCGCTGATGGGCCTGGCCGCGCGGCTCGGCGCCACCGCCGGCGGCGCCGACGTCGCGCGCGTCGAGCAGCTCGCCCGGGTCGGCGAGGAGCTGGGCGTCGCCTTGCAGCTCCTCGACGACGTCGGCGGCCTCGGTGGGCCGAGCGCCGGCGCGCGCCACGCCAAGGGCCTCGAGGACGTGCGCGACGAGCGCCCGACGTGGGCCTGGGCGCTGCTCGCCGAGACCCAGGATCAGCTCACGGTGGCCCGGCTGCAGCACCGCGTCCGCGCCCACCGCGGCGACCCCGACGAGATCGCGGCCATCCTCGCCAGCCTCGGCGCCGCGGTGCGCGAGGTGGGCCGCGCCCGGGTGGCGGCGCAGCTCGCCGAGCTCCGCCGCGCGCTGGCCACGCTCCTTTCCCCCGAGGTCGCGCGCGAGGCCGAACACGAGCTCGCGCGCCTGGAGGTGAGCTATGGCTGAGCAACGACATCCTCTCCGCGTCGCCGTGATCGGCAGCGGCTTCGGCGGCCTCGCCGCCGCGATCCGGCTGGCCACCGCCGGCTGCAAGGTCACCGTGTTCGAGGCGCGCGACCAGCCCGGCGGCCGCGCCTACGTGTACCGCCAGGACGGCTTCACCTTCGACGCCGGCCCGACGGTGATCACCGCGCCGCACTGCCTCGAGGAGCTGTTCGCCGAGGCCGGCGAGCGCCTGGCTGACCACGTCGACCTGTTGCCGGTGCGGCCGTTCTATCGCCTGGTGTGGCCCGACGGCGGCGACGCCCTCGACTACGACGGCGACCTGCTGGCGCAGATCGAGGCGCGCTCGCCGGCCGACGCCGAGGGCTACCGTCGGTTCTGCGCCTACGCCGAGAAGGTCTTCGCCCGTGGCTACGAGGGCCTCGCCGATCAGCCGTTCCTGCGCTTCTGGGACATGATCAAGGTGGCGCCGCACCTCGCCGGGCTGCGCGCCGATCGCTCGGTGTACAAGACCGTCGCCCGATTCGTGCGCGACGAACACCTGCGCCAGGCGCTGTCGTTCCACTCGCTGCTCGTCGGCGGCAACCCCTTCGAGACCTCGTCGATCTACACGCTCATCCACGCGCTGGAGCGGCGCTGGGGCGTGTTCTTCCCGCGCGGCGGCACCGGCGCGCTGGTCGCGGCGCTGGTCGGGCTGCTCCGGAGGCTCGGCGGTGAGCTCCGGCTCGACACGCCGGTGCGCTCGATCGCCCTCGACGAGACCGGCCCGACGCCGATCCATCGGGTCCGCACCGACGCCGAGCCCGACGAGCCGTTCGACCTGGTGGTGTCGAACGCCGACCTCCACCACACCTACGCCACGCTCTACCGCGGCGAGCCGAAGGCGGCGCGCCAGACCCGGGCGCTCGAGAAGATGGCCTGGTCGATGGGCCTGTTCGTCCTCTACTTCGGCACCGATCGGACGTACGAGGGCGAGGTCGCGCACCACACCGTGGTGTTCGGCCCGCGCTACCGGGCCCTGCTCGACGACATCTTCCACGGCGCCGCGCTGCCCGACGACTTCAGCCTGTACCTGCACGCGCCGCACGTCACCGATCCGTCGCTGGCGCCGCCCGGCGGTGGCGCGTTCTACGTGCTGTCGCCGGTGCCGCACCTCGGCAACGCCGCGATCGATTGGCCGTCGGTGGCGCCGACGTACGCCGACCGCATCCTGGCCTCCCTCGAGCGGGTGCTGCCGGATCTGCGCGCGCACGTGGTGACCCAGCGGTGGATGACGCCGACCGACTTCCAGCGCGACCTGGTCGCCCACCACGGCTCGGCGTTCTCGGTGGCGCCGCGGCTCACGCAGAGCGCCTACTTCCGGCCGCACAACAAGGACCCGCGCATCCCCGGGCTCTACCTCGTCGGCGCCGGCACCCACCCCGGCGCCGGCGTGCCCGGGGTGATCAACGGCGCCAAGGCGACGATGCGATGCATCGCCGCGGACTTCGGCCTGTCGATGGCCGGGCGCGCCGCCGCCGAGGTCGAGCCGCCGCCGCCGCCCGTCGTCGAGCCGCCGATGACGTCGCCGGCGCCGCCGCCGCCGCGCCTGGAGCCGCGGCCGTGATCGCCGCGGTGCCACCGTCGACCGCGCTGGTGCCGACCGGCGCGATCGCGGCGGCGACCTCGCGCGCGACGATGGCCTACCACGGCAAGAGCTTCGCGCTGGCCTCGCGGCTGTTGCCGCCGGCGTCGCGCGACGCCGCCGCGGTGGTCTACACCTACTGCCGCCGGGTCGACGACGCCATCGACGAGGCGCCCGCCGCCGACGGGCCCGCCGCAATCGCCCGGCTCACCGCCGAGCTCGACGACGTCTACGCCGGCACCGCGACCGAGCCGGTGCTGGCCGCCTTCGCCGCCATCGCCCGCGCCCGCGCGCTGCCGCGCCACTACCCGGCCGAGCTCATCGCCGGCATGGCGATGGACGTCGCCGACACCCGGTACCACCACGTCGACGAGCTGATCGGCTACGGCTACCGCGTCGCCGGCGTGGTCGGCCTGATGATGTGCCACGTCTTCGGCGTCGACGACGACGCCGCGCTGGTGCCGGCGGCGCACCTGGGCATCGCGATGCAGCTCACCAACATCGCGCGCGACGTGCGCGAGGACTGGGCGCGCGGCCGCCTGTACCTGCCCGACGAGCTGCTCGCACGGCACGGCGCCGGCGGCCTGGTCGCGCGCGCGGGCGAGCCGCTGCCGACGGACGCCGCCCCGGCCCTGGCGGCGACCACCCGCGACCTGCTCGCGCTCGCCGAGCGCTACTACGCGTCTGGCGATCGCGGCCTGCGCGCGCTGCCGTGGCGCGCGGCCCTCGCGGTGCGCGCCGCCCGCCGGGTGTACGCCGCGATCGGCGGCCGCCTGGCGCGCCGCGGCCACGACGTCACCGCCGGCCGGGTCGTGGTGTCGACGCCGCGCAAGCTCGGCCTGGTGGCGAGCGCGACCGGCGCCGCCGTCGGCGACGGCCTCGCGCGGCTGGTCCGACCTCGCCGCGGGCGCCACCGCCCACCCGCGGTCATCCTGGAGCTCCGCGATGTCCCTCGCCTCTGAGACCGCCACCGCGCCGGCGCCGGCGCGCTCCCGCTCGGCGCTGTCGATCTACGTCGGCCGCATCCGCGAGTTCGATCGCACCGACTGGCTGGTCTACCTGGGCTGGGTCGGGATGATGCTCGGCCTGGTCGGCTCGACCGCGGGCTTCCTGGTGCGCGGCCACCTGGCCGGCGTGGCGTTCCCCGTCGAGGCCTACCTGGTGCCCATCGGCGCCGGCGTGTTCACGCTGGCGATCGCCATCGACACCATCGGCCACCGCACCGTCTACAAGGAGGTCCTGCGCGGCGGCGAGGCGCTGGTCCACCACATCACGATCTTCTGCGGCGTCACCAGCGTGCTCGGCCTGGTGATGGCGTACCACCACCGGGGCTTCGCGATCCCGGCGCTGGTGCTGACGATCCTGTCGTTCGTCTACAGCCTCGTCGACGAGGCGTTCCACTGGCGACGCTACGTGTCGTCGCGCTCCGACCCGGTGGAGATGTGGAGCCACGTCGGCATCCTGGTCGGCCACGGCGTGATGATGGGCGGCTGGTGGGCCTACTACGACGCCGGCTACCCCGGCGTGCGCGCGACCCTGGCCGCGATGGGGGCGGGGTGAGCGCCCCACGCGCCGCGATCGCGGTGCTCCTCGCGCTGCTCGTGATCGCGCCGACCGCGGCGGCGGCGCCGTCGACGTGCGCGGTCGTCGTGGCCGAGCTGCCAGCGCAGCCCGTGATCGCGCGGCGCCTCGAGGTGCGCGCGACCGAGCTCGAGGGCGCGCTGACCACCGCCTTCCTCGGCCTGGTGATGTTCGCCAGCGAGGCCAACCTCGACGTGGTCGGCCCGCCGCTCGCGCGCTACCGCAAGCGCGGCGAGCGGGTGGTGGTCGAGGCGGGGCTGCCGGTGCGCGCGCCGCCGCGCGCCCTGCGCGCCGGGCTGAAGGTGCTGACCCTGCCGGCGGGCCCCGCCGCCGTCGCCGACCACGCCGGCCGCCTCGACGCGCTGCCGAAGGTCACGCGCTGCGTGCGCCGCTGGGTCGCCGCCCACGATCGCGTCGCCGCCGGCCCGGCCTGGGAGCGCTACCTCACCAACCCGATGACCACGCCGGATCCGGCGCAGCAGCGCGCGCAGGTGGTGGTGCCGCTGCGGCGCTGACCACGCTCACGCCAGGCGCAGCGCGCCGTCGTCGATCGGCCGCGCCCGGAGCAGCGCGAGGTCGCGCAGGTAGTTCTGGTGCAGGCGCCACGGCGTGCGCGCGCCCTGGCGCGGCACCTGGCCGGCCGCGCGCGCCACGTAGCCCGAGCGCAGATCGAGCAGCGGGGCGTCGCCGATCGGGCCGCGCGCCATCGGCGTCGCCACCCGCAGGCCGTGGCGATCGAGGTGGCGGAGCAGCCGACACACGTACGCCAGCGACAGCTCGCACTTGAGCGTCCACGACGCGTTGGTGTAGCCGACCACCAGCGCCAGGTTGGGCACGCCCTCGAGCATCGTGCCCTTGTACACGTGGGTCTCGCCGAGCTCGACGGCGCGACCGTCGACGGTGAGGCGGGCCCCGCCGAAGAGCTGCACCCGCAGCCCGGTGGCGGTGACCAGGAGGTCGGCGGGCAGCGTGCGCCCGCTGCGGAGCTCGAGGGCGTCGGCGGCGAAGCCGGCGATCTCGTCGGTGACGACCGAGGCCTTGCCGCTCGAGAGCGCCGCGAACAGGTCGCCGTCGGGCACCAGGCACAGGCGCTGATCCCACGGCGCGTAGCGCGGGTGGAAGTGGGTGTCGACGTCGAAGCCCGGCGGCAGCTGCGCCCGCACGCCGGCCTCGAGCAGGCGGCGGGTGGCGCCGGGCCACGCGCGGCACGCGGCGTAGGAGGCGGCGCCGAGCGCGATGTTCTTCCATCGCACCGCGTGGTACCCGGCCGCGGTCGGCCAGCGCGCCAGCCGCGCCGCCAGCGGATCGATCGCCGGGCGCGACACCACGTAGGTCGGCGAACGCTGCAGCATCGTCACGTGGGCGGCGTCGCGGGCCAGCGCCGGCACCAGGGTGACCGCGGTGGCGCCGCTGCCGAGCACCACCACGCGCCGCCCCGCGACCGCGGTGTCGCCCCAGCGCTGGGGGTGCACGACCTGCCCGCCGAAGCGCTCCAGCCCGGGCAGCGCCGGCGTGTAGCCGGCGTCGTAGGCGTAGTAGCCGCTGCACGCGATCACGAAGTCGCAGGTCAGCTCGAGGGTGTCGCCGGTGGCCGCGCGCGCGATGGTCACCGTCCAGCGCGCCGCCGCGCTCGACCACGCCGCCCCGACCACCCGGTGCCCGAAGCGGACCTGGCGATCGACGCCGGCCTCGCGGGCGGTGGCGCGGACGTAGGCCAGGATGCTGGCGCCGTCGGCGAGCGCCGCGCCGCCGGTCCACGGCCGGAACCGATAGCCGAGCGTGTACATGTCGGAGTCGGAGCGCACGCCGGGGTAGCGGAACAGGTCCCAGGTGCCGCCGATGGCGTCGCGCGCCTCGACGATCGCGTAGCGCCGCCCCGGGTGCTCGCGCTGCAGGTAGACGCCGGCGGCGACGCCGGCGAGCCCCGCGCCGATCACCAGGACGTCGACGTGCTCCGCCACCGCCCGACGATAGCGCGCCCCGGCGCGCTCGGGCTCACCACTCGGCGATCGCCGCCGGCACCTCGACCGGCGGCGCGTGGCCCTCGGTGGTCCGCCCGCGCGCCGCGGCCTGGGCCTTGGTCACCACGTACGCGGTCATGTTGACGATGTCGTCGACGGTGGCGTCGTTCTGCAGGGCGGCGATGGGCTTGGCTAGCCCGAGCAGGATCGGCCCTACCGCCGAGGCGCCGCCGAGCACCTTGAGGGTCTGGTAGGCGGCGTTGCCGGAGGCCAGCGACGGGAACACCAGGGTGTTGGCGTTGCGGGTCAGGCGCGAGAACCCGTAGTGCTCCTGGCGCAGCTCGGCGTCGAGCGCGATCTCGGGCTGCATCTCGCCGTCGATCTCGAGCTCGGGCCGCCGCGCCCGCACCGCGTCGAGGGCGCGCTGGACCCGGGTCACGTCGGGGTGGGCGACCGAGCCGAAGTTCGAGTAGTTGATCATCGCCACCCGCGGCGGGATGCCCAGGCCGGCCACCGCGTCCGCCATCTGCACCGCGATGTCGGCCAGGATGTCGCTGTCGGAGAACGGCGTGAACACGGTGTCGCCGAAGAACTTCACCGAGTTCTGCAGCACCATCATGTACATGCCGACCGCGACCTTCGCGCCCGGGGCCAGCCCGAAGATCTGCAGGGCCGGCCGCACCGTCGACGGATAGTTGAGGCGCAGGCCGGTGACCACGCCGTCGGCGTCCCCGCCGTCGACCATCATCACCGCGAAGTAGTTGCTCTTGGTGACCAGCGACGTCGCCATCGGCAGGGTCACGCCCTTGCGGTGGCGCAGCTCGACCATGCGCTGGGCGTAGCGCTGGCGGGCGTCGCTGCTGCGCGGGTCGACGATCTCCACCTGATCGAGCAGCTCGGTGAGGTCGAGCTCGCGGCACAACGCCTCGATCTCGGCGGGCCGACCGAGCAGGATGGGTCGCGCGATGTTCTCGTCGAGGATGCGCTGCACCGAGCGCAGCACCCGGATGTTGGCGGCGTCGGGGAACACGATCCGCTTGGGGTCCTGGCGGGCGGCGCGGGTGATGCCGCGCATGATCGAGTAGGCGGCGTTCGACGAGCGCGTCATCAGGCGCTCGCGGTAGGCGGCGACGTCGATGGGCTCGCGCGCGACCCCGGAGTCGATCGCGGCCTGGGCCACCGCCGGCGCGACCCACCACAGGACCCGCGGGTCGAACGGCTTGGGGATGAGGTAGTCGGGCCCGAACCGGAACGGCTTGCCGCCGTAGGCCGCGAACACCGCGTCGGGCACCGCCTCGTGGGTGAGGTCGGCCAGCGCCCGCGCCGCCGCGACCTTCATCGCCTCGGTCACGGTGGTGGCGCGGACGTCGAGCGCGCCGCGGAAGATGTACGGGAACCCCAGCACGTTGTTGACCTGGTTGGGGTAGTCGGAGCGGCCGGTCGCCACCAGCGCGTCGGGCCGCGCCGCGACCGCGTCGGGGTAGCTGATCTCCGGATCGGGGTTGGCCAGGGCGAAGATGATGGGCCGCGGCGCCATCGACTTGACCATCTCGGGCGTGCACACCCCGGCCACCGACAGCCCCATGAACATGTCGGCGCCGACCATGGCGTCGGCCAGGCTGCGGCGGCCGTCGTCGGGGATCGCGAACTTGCGCTTGTGCGCGTTGAGGTCGGTGCGGCCCTGGTGGACCACGCCCTTGGAGTCGACCAGGATCACGTTCTCGGCGGCCAGGCCCAGCAGGACGAAGAACTCGACGCAGGCGATCGCGCCGGCGCCGGCGCCGGACACCACCAGCTTGATCGTCGCGAGGTCCTTGCCGGCGATCTTGGCGGCGTTGAGCAGGCCGGCGCCGGAGATGATCGCGGTGCCGTGCTGATCGTCGTGGAACACCGGGATCTTCATGCGCTCGCGCAGCTTGGCCTCGATCTCGAAGCACGCCGGCGCGGAGATGTCCTCGAGGTTGATGCCGCCGAAGGTGGGCTCGAGCGAGGCGACGATGTCGACGAAGCGATCGACGTCGGTCTCGTTGACCTCCAGGTCGAACACGTCGATGTCGGCGAACTTCTTGAAGAGGCAGGCCTTGCCCTCCATCACCGGCTTGCCGGCGGCGGCCCCGATGTCGCCCAGGCCCAGGACCGCGGTGCCGTTGGTGATGACCGCGACCAGGTTGCCGCGCGCGGTGTACTCCCAGCTCATGTTGTCGTCGGCCTGGATCTCCAGGCACGGCTCGGCCACGCCGGGGGTGTAGGCCAGCGACAGATCCATCTGGCTGACCAGCGGCTTGGTCGGGACGACCTCGAGCTTCCCCTTGCGGCCACGGCGGTGATAGTCGAGCGCGTCTTCCTTGCGGGCCATGCGCGGGAAGGTACGGCGCCTGCCCATCCGGAGCCAAGCGCTGCGCCGAGCCGGTCGCGGCCGCGGGCGGGCCCGGGCGACATCGCCGGGCCCTCGCCGCCCGCCCCGGCGCGGGTGGGGTAGCCTCGACCTACCATGGCCAAGGCGCTCGTCTACAACGCCACCCTCGCCGAGCGGATCGACGTCACCGACGCCCTGACGATCTTCCGGATCACGCCCGACGAGCCGCCCGCCAAGCGCCCGTGGTTCGTGCCCGGCCAGTACTGCGTGCTCGGCATGAACAACACCGCGAAGCCCGAGCTCGGCTCGCAGCGACGGTCGATGTCGATCGCGTCGGCGCCCGAGCACGACGGCCCGGTCGAGTTCTACATCCGCTACGTCGCGAGCCCGACCTCCGACAACCCGCTGACCCACATGTTGTGGACGCTGCGGCCCGGCGACCGCCTGTACATGCGGCCGGTCGCCGCCGGCGTGTTCACGGTGCCCGAGACCATCGGCGCCGAGGACCCGCGGCTGCGGGTGCTGGTCGCCGCCGGCACCGGCTCGGCGCCGTTCGTGTCGATGGTACGCAGCGAGGTGCACCGCGACGCCGCCGCCGACCTGTCGCGCCACGTGCTCCTGCACGGCGCGTCGTACGCCGCCGACCTCGGCCACGCCGCCGAGCTGGCGGCGATGGTCGCGCGCAACGGCCTGCACTACTGGGGCACCGTGAGCCGGCCCGACGGCTCGCCGGGCTGGACCGGCGACACCGGGCGGGTCGAGGCGTTCTTCGCGCCCGATCGGCTGGCCACCCTCGAGGCGCGCCTGGGCCTGGCGCCCGGCGAGTTCTCGCCGAAGACCGCGGCGGTGTTCATCTGCGGCCTGCAGGGCACCATCGGCACCACCATCACCCACCTCATCGATCGCGGCTTCGTGCCGGATCAGAAGCGTGTGCGCGAGGCGCTCGGGGTGCCGCCCGAGGTCGCGCCCAGCCTGTTCTTCGAACAGTACGACACCGAGCCGGTCATCGACATCAAGTCGCCGGCGGTGATCGAGCCGCTACGGGCTCGCATGCAGCGCGCGCTGGGCCGGTCGTGAACGTCGCCTGGGTGGCCGGCGCCACCGGCTTCGTCGGCCGCGAGCTGGTGAGCGCGCTCGTCGCGCGCGGCGTCGCCACCATCGCGCACGTGCGGCCCGATTCGGGCTCGCTCGAGCGCTGGCAGGCGCGCTTCGCCGCGGCCGGGGCCACCGTCGACACCACGCCCTGGAACGCGGTCGCGCTGGCGTCGGCGCTCGCCACCCGCGGCGTCACCCACGCGTTCTGCGTCGTCGGCACCACCCGCCGGCGCGCCCGTGCCGACGGCACCGCCGGCGATCCCTACGAGGCGATCGACCTCGGGCTCACCGCGATGCTGGTCGACGCCGCGGTGGCGCAGGCGCGGCCCCGGTTCATCTACCTGTCGAGCCTCGGCGCCGATCCGGGCGCGCGCTCGGCGTACCTGCGGGCGCGCGGCCGGGCCGAGGCGGTGGTGCGCGCGAGTGGCCTGTCGTATCGCATCGCCCGGCCGTCGTTCATCACCGGCGCCGGGCGCGACGACGGCCGGCCCGCCGAGCGGGTCGCCGCCGCCCTCACCGACGCCACCCTCGCGGTGGTCGGCGTGCTCGGTGGACGCGCCACCCGCGATCGCTACCGCTCGATCGGCCCGACGGAGCTCGCCCAGGCGCTGGTGCGGCTGGCCTTCGACGACGGCGGCGATCGCGTGGTCGCCACCGAGGCGCTGCGCTGAGCTCCTACTCGATCGCCGGCAGGAGCGCGACGGTCTGCAGCGGGCTCTGCTCGAAGCGCACGACCTGGGCCCACAGCTGCCGCGCGCGCGCGGCCACCGTCGGCGCCAGCGCCGCCAGCGCCTCCTCGGCGGCGGCGGCTCCGACCCCGGCGAGCGAGCCGACGGCGACGTCGCCGATCTGCGCCACCACGTCGCGCAGCGTCGGGGTCGCCGGGTACACCTCGATCGCCGCCGCTGGATCGACCCCGCCGCGGCGCGCGGCGTCCGCCAGCGCCGCGTCGAGCCCGCCGATCTCGTCGACGAGGCCGAGCCGCATCGCCTCGGCGCCGACCCACACCCGCCCCTGGGCGATGGGCTGGATCGCCTGGGCGCTCTTGCCGCGGCCGGCGGCGACCCGCCCGACGAAGGTCTGGTAGGTCGCCTCCATCATGGTCTGCATCGCGGCGCGCTCGTCGGCGGTCCACGGGCCGAGCCGGCTGAACATGGTCGCGCGCTTGCCGCGCCCCAGCGGGTAGGCGCGCACGCCGAGCTGCTCGAGCGCGCCGCCCGGCGCCAGCTTGCCGCCGACCACGCCGATCGAGCCGGTGAGCGTGTCGTCGAGCGCGAAGATGCGGGTGGCCGCAGCGGCGATGTAGTAGCCGCCCGACGCGGCGACGTCGCTCATCGACACCACGACCGGCTTCTTGCCGACCAGGGCTGCGACCTCGTGCCAGATCAGCTCGGACGCCAGCGCGCTGCCGCCGCCGGAGTCGATGCGCAGCACCACCGCGCGGACGTCGTCGTCGGCCGCCAGCGCGCGCAGCGCCGCGACCAGGGTGTGCGACGCGATGTCGGTGCGCGCGCCGAGGGCGCCATCGCCGCCGCCGTCGACGACGTCGCCCACCGCGTACACCAGCGCGACGTGCGGCCCCGGCGGCGGCGCGGTCGGCGCCAGGCCGACGAACGCCATCAGCTTCGCCAGCGCCTGATCCGGCGACGCCTCCGGCTCGAGCTCGACCTCGCGCCAGGCGTCGCCCGCCACCCGCTGCCGGAACGCCTCGAACGGCTCCACCACGTCGACCAGCTTGCGGCGGAGCGCGTCTTCGGCGGGCAGGATGGCCACGTCGATCGCGGCGCGGACGTCGTCGGCCGAGAGCCCGCGCGACGCGGCGATGGCGTCGATCATCGTCTGGTACCGACGATCGAGGATCGCGTCGAGGGTCTCGAGCATCTCCGGCGACGGCGCGTCGCGGGTCAGCGGCTCGGCCGCTCCCTTGAACGCCCCGACGTGGAGGAAGTCCGCGGTGACGCCGAGCTTGGCGAGCAACGGCCGCAGGTGGATCGGCATCGCGGTCGGCCCCGACACCACCACCGTGCCCAGCGGGGCCAGCCCGATCTGCCCGCACGCCGCCAGCACCAGGTACGACGTGTTGGAGACGCCCTCGGTGTGGCACGCCAGCGTCTTGCCGGCGTCGCGCAGCGCGGCCATCGCGGCGCGCAGCTCGACGGCGTCGGGCACGCTGACCTCGAGCTCGTCGAGGCGCACGAGCACGCCGGTGAGCGTGGGGTCCGCGGCCAGCCCGCGCAGGCGCTCGGTCAGCTCGCGCAGCGGGGTGCCGCTCCCGCCACGCAGCGAGTACGCCTCGGTCTCGACGATGGCGCCGCCGAGCTCGAGCACGTCGGTGTGCGGCGCGCCGGCGACGTACGCCGACCCGACCTCCGGCGCCTCGTAGCGCCCCGGCTGCGACAGCGCGGTGAGCACCGCCGGCACCAGCGAGGCCAGGTCGAGGCCACCGCCGTCGTCGTTCGGCGACGCCGGGCGCCGGGCGCTGGCCGCCGACGACGCCGGCGGACCACCCCACGGGTCGGCGACGCGCGCCCCGGCGTCGCCACCGCCGCGCCCGGCGAAGCGATCGGCGGAGCCCTGGCAGGCGGTGAGCAGGCCGAGGACCACGGCGACGCGGCGAGGCGTGAGGCGCATCCTCGCGATGTACCCGGTCGCGGTCCCACGGACAAGCCGCGCCGGTGCCGCGCGCACGCGGCGTCGCCTACGGCTCGTCGGGATCCGCGCTCGGCCCGCCACCGGCGGGCTCGTCGTCGGCCGGCGGTGCCGGCGGATCGCCGCCGCCGCCGCTCGGCGGTGCCGGCGGATCGCCGCCGCCGCCGCCGCTCGGCGCGGTCGAGCCGCCGTCGGTGGAGGCCGGCGTCGTCGCGCTGCCGCTCGCCGGCGTCGTCGCGCTGCCGGCGGCGGGCTCGCTGGCGCCGAGCCGATCGAGCTGTTTCTTCGCCGCGGCCGACGACGGATAGACCTCGAGGTAACGCCGGTACGCCTCGATCGCGCGGGTGGCGTTGCCCTGCTGCTGGTAGCCCTCGGCCATGCCCCACAGCGCGCGCTCGTAGCGCGGCGAGATCGCCAGCGCCGCGTTGAACTTGGAGTACGCCGACGAGAACTGCCCGGCGTCGATGTGGCAGAAGCCGGCGCCGGTGAGCGCCTCGACGCTGGTCGCCTTCTGTTGCAGCGCCTTGTCGAAGTACGGCATCGCCTGCGCGCAGCTCACCTCGGCGAGCTGGTTGGCGCGCGCCAGCAGGCGATCGAAGCTCTCGACCACCGGGGGCTCGTTGGTCGGCTTCGGCTCGACGACCTCCGGCGGCATCGGATCGGCCGCGGCGACCAGGGTCTCGAGGCGCGCCGCCGCCGCCTGCGCGACCGCGTGGCCCGGGTGCGCGGCGAGCACCGCCGCGGTGAGCGTGCGCGCCTCGTCGCGCTCGGCGTCGGTGGCGTTGCCGTCGGCGAGCACCAGCAGCACCCGCTGCACTCGCGGGCGCGGATCGAGCGAGGCGTCGGCGTCGAGGCTGGCCAGCCGGCCGCGGCGTCGGCGCGCTTGCCGTCGCGGACCTCGAGCAGGCCGGCCACCAGCGCGATCTCGCGCCGGAGCTCGTCGTCGGTGACCGCCGCGCTGGCGGCGTCGAGGTAGCGGGTCACGTCGCGGGTCGACTTGCCTTGCAGGCGCAGGACGTCGGCCATCGCCAGGTTTGCCAGCGCGTCCTTGGGCGCGTCCTTGATCGCGCGCTGCGCCAGCCGCGCGGCCTCGAGGGCCTTGTCGCGGCTCGCGGTGCGGCCGGCGTCGCGATCGCGCCGCTCGGCGGCGAGCGCGCCGAGGTCGGCCAGCGCCTGCGCGTCGGCGGCGAGCAACAGCCCGCGCAGCGCGGTGCCGCTCGGCGAGGTGTCGGTCGACAGCGCCGCCAGCGCGCTCGTGCGCAGCGCCGGGTCGTTGCGGCGCAGCGCGGCCAGGCCGTCGGCCAGCGCGCTCGGCGCGGCCGCGTCGACCGGCGCCGCGAGCTCGGCGGTCGGCCAGGGGCACCACCGTCGGCGTCCCGGCGTCGATGACGCCGCGCCTCGCGGTCAGCGCCGTCGACGGCGCGGCCGGCGCCCGCAGGACGAACACGTAGATCGCCGCGGCCATGCCGCCGATGACGACCAGCGACGCCAGCGCGATCCGGCCAGCCTGGCGCGCGACGACCGCGGCCGCCCGGCCGGCCCGTCGTCGAGGTCGTCGTCGAGGTCGTCGACGCCGACGTCGGCGCCGCGACGGCGCGCGCCGGCGCGGAACCCGCCGCTGTCGGTGCGCGCGCGGATCGAGCCCGAGAACGCCGGCTGCGCGTCGGTGGTGGCGCGCACGAGCCCGCCGCTGGGGCCCTGCCGGCGGCGCCGCTGCCCTCGGGGACGATCGGACGGACCGCCTCGTTGCCCAGGCGCCGGTCGACACCTCGCCCTTGCCGGCGGCGCGCAGCCCCGGCACCGCGCCGAGCGCGGCCGGCGCGGCCACCGGCGCCGACGTCGCCACCGGGGTGGGCCCCGCGACCGCGTCGCCGCCTGCACCGTGATCGCCTTCGGTCGCCGGATCGACTCCGTGCGCACGATCTCGTCGTCGAGATCGCCAGCGGCGGCGGCGGCGGCGGCGTCGCCGTGCGCGGCACCGCCACCTGGCTGCGCCGCGCTCGGGCGGGTGGCGACGTCGCCCACGCCGAGCATGGTGGCCCGTGGCGCCGAGTCGGAGTCCGGCCGCGGTCGGCTGGCCCGGACCTCGACGGCGGCGCCGAAGTAGCTCGCCAGCTCGGGGATGTCGCCGAGCCGTTTCCAGTTCTTGCCGGTGCGCGAGATCTGGGCGTCGGGCGTGCACAGGCCGGCGACGATCCACTGCTGCAGGGTCGCCAGCTCGCGACAGGTCTTCACCGTCGGCGAGCCGCACCAGCCACTGGCGCTCGCCGCCGGCGTCGGGCGTGGGCGGCCGGGCCCGCTCGACCGGGGCCGGCTCCGGGGTGGGCGGCGCCGCGGGCGGCGCCGGCGCGGGGCGAGTCGGCGCCGGGCCGACGGCGCTGCCGCTCCGCTTGCGGATCTTGAACATGTGCCCGCAGCTGGTGCACTTGACCGTGACCCCGGAGGGCTGAGCCGAGCCTCGTCGAGCTCGTACTCGGTCCCGCATTTCTCGCAGCGGACGTCCATGCCCGGGCTCGTCGTACCACGCGCGATAGCCCCTGTCACATTCTCCCCGCGACGGCGACGCCACCACCCCGCCGAGCCGCTACACTCGGCGGGCATGGCCGCCAACGCCCGCAGCGCCACGCGTGTCACCGTCGAGGCGTTCGTGATCGTCCGCGCCGCGGAGACCGGCGACGCCGAGCTGGTGTTCCGCACCCGCGACCTGTCGGCCACGGGCCTGTTCCTCTACACCCGGGTGGCCCGGACCTACCCGCTGCGGATCGGCTCGACCCTGGCCATCGAGTTCCACGACGAGGCCGCCAGCTTCCGCTGCACCGGCGTGGTGGCCCGCGTGGTCGAGGCCGGCAGCGCCGAGGCCGATCGCTTCCCGACCGGCTTCGGCGTGCGCATCGTCGGCGCCGAGCCCGACGACCGGGCCCGGCTCGACGGCCTGCTCGCCAGCCTCACCCCGTGACCACCGCGGCTCAGCGATCGCGCAGGAGCTGGCCGCCGGCGGCCTCCTCGGCGCGGTACGCGTAGTACCGGTCGAGCACGGTCTTGATGTACTTGCGGGTGTTGGGGAACGGCGGGACGGTGTTGCCGTAGCGCTTCACCGCGCCGACGCCGCCGTGGTAGCCGGCCAGGGTCAGCACCAGGTCACCGTCGTAGCGGTTGGCCAGCATGCGGAGCAGCCGGGTGCCGCCGAGGATGTTCTGCCGCGGATCGTGGACGTCGGTGAGGCCGTGGGTGACCACCTCGTCGGGCATGAGCTGCATCAACCCGCGGGCGTCGAACGCCGACACCACCCGCGGGTCGTAGTCGCTCTCGCTCTTGATCACCGCGCGCACCAGCGCCACCGGGATCCGGTAGAGGTCGCACGCCTCGCGGATGAACGCGTCGTAGCGGTGGAACCGCTCCGGCGAGCTGTCGCGCGACGGCACCCGATCACAGCGGGCGCAGTCGCCGCGGTCGGCGGCCGCCTTGCTGCCGCGCTCGGGCCCCGACAGCCGGGTCCAGCCCGGGCCCTTCGGCTTGATGTTGGTGAAGTAGGTGACGCCCTCGGCGTCGGTGTGGGCGTAGACCTGCGCCCCGGCCGGCGGCGCCGCCGACAGCCCCACCGCGCAGGCGACGGCGACGGCGATCCACCCCACGCGCATGACGGCGACGATCGTACGGCCTGGCCGGCCGGCGCGCAAAGCGGTATGAGCGGCCATGGCGTCCGCCGTGGAGACCGACTACCTCGTCATCGGCTCCGGCATCGCCGGGCTCAACTTCGCGCTCGAGGCCGCCGCCCACGGTAAGGTCCTCGTCGTCACCAAGCGCGCGCCCGACGACACCAACACCAACTGGGCCCAGGGCGGGGTCGCCGCGGTGCAGTCGAGCGACGACAGCCTCGAGCAGCACGTCGCCGACACCCTCACCGTCGGCGACGGCCTGTGCGATCGCGCGATCGTCGAGCTGTGCGTCGCCGAGGGCCCGGCCCAGGTCGAGCGGCTGCTGGCGCTCGGCGTCGAGCTCGATCGCGGCAGCGACGGCGCCCTCGACCTCACCCGCGAGGGCGGCCACGGCCAGCGCCGGGTGGTCCACCACACCGACGTCACCGGGCGCGAGATCCAGCGTGCGCTCCTGGCGGCGGCGCACGCCCACCCCAACATCACGATCTGGAGCGACCACCTCGCGGTCGATCTGCTGTCGATGGCGAAGTACGGCGGCGAGCCGGCCTGCTTCGGCGCCTACGTCCTGGCCCGGGCCAGCGGCGAGGTCGTGACCGTGGTGGCGCGGGCGACCGTGCTGGCGTCCGGCGGCGCCGGCAAGGTCTACGTGTACACGTCGAACCCCGACGTGGCGACCGCCGACGGCGTCGCCATGGCCTACCGCATCGGCGCCGCAGTCGGCGATCTCGAGTTCGTGCAGTTCCACCCGACGGTGCTGTTCCACCCGCACGCCAAGAGCTTCCTCATCTCCGAGGCGCTGCGCGGCGAGGGCGGCGTGCTCAAGCGCACCACCGGCGAGACCTTCATGGAGCGCTACCACCCGCTCAAGTCGCTCGGCCCGCGCGACGTGGTGGCCCGCGCGATCGATCACGAGCTCAAGGTCACCGGCGCCGACTCGGTGGTGCTCGACATGACCCACCTCGATCCCGAGTTCGTGCGGGCGCGGTTCCCCAACATCCACGAGCGCTGCCTCGCGCTCGGCATCGACATGACCCGGCAGCCCATCCCGGTGGTGCCGGCGGCGCACTACCTGTGCGGCGGGGTCATCACCGACGAGCACGGCGCCACCACCGTGCGCAACCTGTACGCCATCGGCGAGACCGCCTGCACCGGCCTGCACGGCGCCTGCCGGCTGGCGTCGAACTCGCTGCTCGAGGGCATGGTGTTCTCGACCCGCGCCGCTGCCCACGCCCGCCACGCCACCGCGCTGCGCCCGCAGACGGTGGCGCCGTGGCAGCACGCCGGCGCCACCGACTCCAACGACGCCATCGTGGTCTCGCTCAACTGGGACGAGATCCGCCGCTTCATGTGGAGCTACGTCGGCATCGTCCGCTCCGACAAGCGGCTCGAGCGCGCGCGCCGGCGCATCGAGATCCTGCGCGACGAGATCCGCGAGTACTACTGGGACTTCAAGATCACGCCGGACCTCATCGAGCTGCGCAACGTGGCCCTGGTGGCGCACCTCATCATCGAGAGCGCGCGCCGGCGCAAGGAGTCGCGCGGCCTGCACTACATGGTCGACTACCCCGACAAGCTGCCCGAGGCGCGTCGCACCCAGCTGCAGCTCACCGACGGGCCGCCGGGCTAGCGGCCGCGGTGCTCGATTGCCGTGATCGAACGCGGCCCGGCCGCCACCACCAGCCCGGGACCCGCGGAAGCGACCACGTGCGGTGGCCGCCCGCGCGCCCTTCGACCTATCCTGGAGCCACCATGAAGCGCCTCGCCCAGCTGTCCGCCGCCGCCATCCTGCTCGTCGCCACCCCGGCCGTCGCCGGCTCGATCCGGGTCCAGAACGGCGACTCCAAGGTCCACACCATCGAGCTCAAGTGCAGCGGCAGCAGCAAGACCGTCGAGCTGAAGGCGTCGACGACCTCGACCTACACGTTCCACTCGACCCACAAGTCGTGCGACATCGTCGGCGGCACCATCACCTTCCCGGTCAAGGTCCTCGAGGATGGGCAGGCGTGGACGATCAAGGACGGCAAGGCCAAGAAGAGCTGAGCCGGCCCGCTTTCACACCCGCCGGCGTCAACCTCGGTTCACGGCGGGTGGCGGCGCCACCGGCCAAGTCGTCGGATCCTCTCGACGACACGACCGCGGTCGGCGCGGCGCGAGCGTCCGCCGCGCGCGCCGGCCCTGGCATCGCGCTGGCAATACCGCCGGTGGTCACCCACACGGCAGAACTTCGACGGACGGCCATGTCGTGTGGGGGGCCGTCGGGGCGTAGTGCCCCGGCGGTTTTTTCCTCGGCGTGGCGGTCGCGACCCGACCGCTGCGCTATCGTCCGCGCATGGTCCGCCTCCGGTCGCTCGGCTCGGTGCTCGCCGTGACGGCGACGCTCGCCGCGAGCGCGTGCGGCGCCGCGCCCGGCCGAGGCACCACGCCGGCGTCGACCGGCGCCGCCGCCTACGCCGCGGCCCTGCGCGCCGACGATCCGCGCGCCGCCTACGACCTGCTCGCCGAGTCGGTCCGGCGCGAGCTCGACTTCGACGAGTTCGCGGTGCAGTGGCGCGAGTCCGCCGCCGAGCGCGCCGCCCAGCTGGCCGCCCTCGAGGACGGCCTGCGCGATCAGCCCGACCTCGGCGAGCGCGCGCGGGTCACCCTCGCCGACGGCGCGCTGGTGCCGCTGGCGCGCGAGCGCGGCGCCTGGCGGATGTCGTCGCCGCTGGTGACGCCGACCAACGCGACCCAGGCCGCCGACGCCTTCCGCCTGCTCGCCGCCGCCATCGAGGATCGCGATCTGCAGGCGCTCTTGCGCGTGCTCACCACCCGCCGGCGCGAGGGCCTCTCGCGCCAGCTCGCCGGGTTCCTCGCCGGGCTCGACGCCCACCTCGGCCAGCGCGCGCGCTGGATCGAGTACGCCGATCGCGCGGAGCTGGCGTGGTCGCACGACGGCTTCGACTACAAGATCATCGCCCGCAAGGAGGGCGATCAGTGGCGCATCGACGATCTCGACGTGACGCCGGCGGCGACCGATCGCCGCAGCCCGTGACGCGGGCGCGCCGCGACGACCGCGCGCGCGGCTAGGTCAGATCGGCCAGCGCCCTGGCCGCGCCGGTGAGTTCGCCGACGAGCTGGCGCATGAACAGCTCGATGTGCGCGCGCATGGCCTCGTCCTCGCACACCGGCAGCGCCCGTCGCCAGGTCTCGACCGCGCGCGCCAGGTGGCCCTGCTGGTAGTAGAGGAACGCCAGCCGCGTGAGCGCCGGGAAGTACGACGGCTCGAGGGTGACCACCGCCTCGTACTCGTCGACGGCCTCGGCCACCAGCTGCTGCCGCTGCAGCAGGTTGGCGAGCACGAAGCGCTGCTTGGCGCTGCCGGGGTCGTCGGCCACCGCCGCCCGCAGCCGCCGGATCGCGCCGTCGACCTCGCCGGCCTGGTACAGCTCCATCGCCTCGGCGAAGGCCTGCTCGGCGTGGTGGCTCGACACGCCACCGCCGACGAGCTCGCGCACCACCCGCTGCAGGCGCCGGCTGTCGACCGGCTTCTCGAGGTAGCCGTCGGCGCGGACCCGGGCCACGTCCTCGGGCGAGATCGGGCCGGCGTCGACCGGCGAGGTGCTGAGCACGACCCGGGTGTTGGTGAGCCGCAGGCTGTGCTTGATGGCCTGGGCCAGGCGCCAGCCGTCGAGCGCCGGCGCGCTGACGTCGACGATCACCAGCGCGAAGATCTGGGCCTGCAGCGCCGCCACCGCGCGTGGGCCGGTGGCCGCGGTGTCGACGGCGTAGCCCAGCCGCGCGAGCTCGCGCTGGAGCTGCGCGGTCACCCCCGGGTCGGCCTCGATGACCAGGACGCCCGGCATCGTCGGCGCGTCGCTGGCGCGCGGGAACTTGCCGGCGTCGAGCTCGCGCACGAGCAGCCGGGTGGCGCCGTCGAGCGGCACGCCGTCGTCGCCGAGCGCCGCCATCATCGTGCCGGCGCCGACCCAGTCGGTGCCGGGGCGGTCGACCCGCGCGGCCTCGCCGACGAGGAGGTCGTAGGAGACCATCTCCCGGGTCGCCTCCTCGAGCACCGCGCGCTGCGCCTCGATGGTGGCCTCGGGCGCGAAGTCCGGCAGCGCGGCGGCGCCGGGATCGGTGCGCTCCTCGGGACCGAGGTCGTCGTCGCCCTCGACCACCCGGCCGTGCTCGTCGACGGTCATCGGCACCACCACCATCGCGAAGCCCAGCGGCGCGTCGGGATCGGCGACGGCGTCGTGGCCGATCCAGAAGGTGTCGCCGCGATCGCGGGCGATGAACGCGCGCCGGATGGCGGTGGTGAGGGTGACGTCGAGGGCGATGAGCACCTCGGCGCGCAGGCCGCGATCCGCCGCGAGGCCCTCGGCGATGGCGCCGCCAGCCTCGGGATCGCCGACCGCGACCACCAGCCGCTCGGTGTCCTGGTACACCGGCAGCACCCGGTGCTGGCGCGCCCACTCGACGGTGAGGCCGTCGAGGGTCGGCAGGTGGATCACCGACTCGTCGAGGATGACCGCGGACAACCCGCTGTGCTCGGCGAGGACCTGGGCCAGCGGCCGCTCCCGGGCGTAGCCCATCACGTAGCAGAGCGAGGCCAGCGGGAACCGCTGCGCCTGCAGATCGAGGACGTCGCCGATCTCGGATTCGGTGAGGACCCCGCGGGCGATCAGCAGCTGCCCCATCGGCTCGCGCGACTGCACCGCGGCCAGGCTACCACGGGGCCCTGGTGACCCCGATCACCCCGATTTTCAGAATTTGTGCGATTTACTACAGTTAGTCGAGTGCCGATCCCGGGGCCGATGTCATCCGGTGCCGAGCGCCATGCCGCTGGAGTGACCGCTTGCCGGCCAGTGCAGTGGCCTCGCAGATCTGTCACCTGGTCTCCACCCACCCGACGTGGTATGGTCCCGCCCTCATTGACGAATCCCGGGCAGCTCGGGGGCCTCGACGGCACTCGGATCCGTACCACGGAGGGCCCGCACGCGTGACAGGCTGTCACACTGTCCCACCTTGGGCTACATCGTCACTTTGCTCTCAACACACCGACATCAATAAGAAAATCAGGGTGTGTGCCGGCTGTGGCACCCAACTTGCTGTTGTGCTGGCCACCCCGCCCGGACCTCCGGGCGACGGCGGCTGCGGATCTCAAAGGAGTACGGCTACATGGCTGATTTCAAGATGGGCGACAAGGCGGTCTATCCGACCCACGGCGTGGCGGAGGTCGTCGGCATCGAGAAGAAGGAGATCAACAGCACCGTCTGCTCGTTCTTCGTGCTCAAGGTGATCGCCACTGGCATGCAGATCCTGGTGCCGCGCGACAAGGCCGATCAGGTCGGGCTGCGCCACATCGCCACCACCGCGGAGATCGAGGAGGTCTTCGAGCTGCTGCGCGATCCCGAGGTGCACATCGACAAGCAGACCTGGAACCGCCGGCATCGCGGCTTCATGGAGAAGATCAAGACCGGCTCGCTGTTCGACGTCGCCGAGGTGTTCCGCGACCTGTTCCGCCTCAAGAGCACCAAGGTGCTGTCCTTCGGCGAGCGCAAGATGTCGACCACGCCAAGCAGCTTCATCGTCATGAGCCGGCCGTCGCTCGTGCGGACGGAAGACAAGGTCGAGAAGGAGATCGAGAAGGCCTGCGCCTAGCCTCGTCGAGGCCCCGCACGAGGGGCACCGCGGCCTCGCCAGGGGCCGCTTGCCGGGCCGGTCCTGACATCGGGGCCGGCCCGAATCCGTTGAAACCGCGGGATTCCGCGTTATAGGCCGGCGGCATGCAGGTGCACGTCGCGCAAGCCGAGCCGTGGACGCCCCCGTGGACGCCGTGGTCAACCCGGCGAACTCGATGGGGATCAAGGGCGGCGGGCTCAGCGGCCAGCTGCGCCGCCACGGCGGTGACGTCATCCAGCAGGCGGCGATGTCGGCGGCGCCGATCGCCGTCGGCGCGGCCCTGGTCACCACCGCGGGCCAGCTCCCCGCCGGTCACGTGATCCATGCGCCGACGATGGAAGAGCCGGGGATGCGGATCGGCGCCGAGAACGTGCGGCGCGCCGCGCGAGCCGCGCTCATCGCCGCCGACATCAACCATCTCAAGGTGATCGCCATCCCGGGCATCGGTACCGACCTCGGCCAGGTGCCCTCGAGGAGGCGTCCGGGCCATCGTCGAGAGATCCAGCCCACAAGCGCCTGAACCCGGAGACGAGGCCTTGGTCGACACCGACGAGTCGGTGGTCGCGGCCTTCGAAGGTTGCTGCGCAACGCGCAGCAGAACATCTAGCGCACCACCTGGCCGCGAACTGGTGACCGCGTGGCGGCCCTCGCCGGCGCCGGCCTCGGTGTCCCCTCGCCGGCCCCGGCCCGGTGTCCCTCGCCGGCCCCGGCCGGGTCCGGCCGCGCGCCGGTTCGCGGGCGATCTCGGGTGCGGCCGCGCGGGCCAAATGTCGCAGCCAGAAGCGACCAGCTCTCGTCCGGCCTGGCAGGCGATCACCTCGCGAAAGGGCCTGCGCGCAGTTGACCACCAGGGGTGGCTGGGTGGTCATACTTCACCCGCTTTGCAGCTCAACGCCTTTCTCCCAGCCGGCTCGCGATCGTCCTCGCGCTCGGGTTCTGCGGGCTCTTCAGCTGTCTCGTCGGTGGCCATCGGGCCGCGCGCCACGAACCCGGAGAAGCTCAAGCCCTTCGAGTGCGGCAGCGAGCCGATCGGCAGCCCGCGCGGCCGCTACTCCGTGAAGTTTTACCAGGTCGCGATCCTGTTCCTGGTCTTCGACATCGAGGCCGCGTTCATGTACCCGTGGGCGGTCCTGTACAAGCACTTGTCGGTGAACCAGGCCGGCGCGGTGAGCCTGTTTGGCTTCGGCGAGATGCTGCTCTTCGTCGCGATCCTCGTGGTCGCGCTGGCCTACGGAGAAAGAAGGCCATCGGATGGGAGTAGAGCTAACCAACACGCGCCTCGAGGACGCGGCCTGCTGGGCGCAGCAGAGCAAGGCTCGAGCGGCTCTCCAACTGGGGCCGCAAGTTCTCGCTGTTCACCTACCCGTTCGTCACCGCGTGCTGCGGCATGGAGTTCATGTCGGTGGCCGCGCCGAAGTACGACCTCGCGCGCTTCGGCGCCGAGTTCCCGCGGTTCTCGCCGCGCCAGAGCGATCTCCTGATGATCGTCGGCACGATCACCGAGAAGCAGGGCCCGGCGCTCAAGCGGGTGTTCGACCAGATGGCCGAGCCCAAGTTCGTCATCGCCTTCGGCGTGTGCGCGTCGACGGGCGGCTTCTACCAGAACTACCACGCGATGCCGGGCGCCGATCAGGTGGTCCCGGTCGACGTGTACATCCCGGGCTGCCCGCCCCGCCCCGAGCAGGTGCTCGACGCGCTGATCCTCCTGCAGGAGCGGATCGCCGAGGGGCGTGGCCACAGCCAGCTGCGCGCCAAGCGCGAGGCCGTGCTGGCCCGCGTCGCCGCCGGCGACGAGTAGCCGGGGACCGGAGAACAGACATGGCCCAGAAGGTCCTAGCGGCGCTGACCGCGAAGTTCGGCGACGCGATCGAAGCCACCGCGACGCTCCACGGCGACGAGATCGCCCACGTCCGCGGCGCCGACCCGGGTCGCGGTCGCCACCTGGTTGCGCGCGACGATCCGGCGATGGCGTCTTCGACGCGCCGGTGTTCGTCACCGCGACCGATCTCGCCGACTGGCGCGAGGCGGGGCCGGGCCCTGACGGCACCCGCCCTTGCGCTCGACGCCGACGGCGATCTCACCCACCGCTTCGAGGTGCTTCCAGCTGCGGTCGACCACCTACCGCCACCGGCTGCGGCCTGGCGGTGCGCCTCACCGCCGCCGAGCTCAAGGTCGCGTCGCCGCTCGCCGGGCTGTGGCCGGCGTTCGACTGGCAGGAGCGCGAGAGACCTTCGACATGTACGGGATCACCTTCGTCGGCCCCGATCTGCGCCGCATCTACTTCCTCTACGACGAGTTCGGGCTACCCGCCGCGCAAGGACTCCATCCTAAGGACAAGGGCAAGCCGCTGGTGCGCCGCGACGATCTTCACCGGCAACCTGGTCCGCAAGGGGGCCCTCGATGGCTGAGCCGATCAGCAACCGCCAGGCCGACCTGCGCACCCTGGTGATGGGGCGCAAGGAGCCGGTCGACCTCGACGTCGAGGAGGCGCTGCCGCCCGAGCTGATGACGGTCAACATGGGCCCGTCGCACCTCTGCGATGCACGGCACCGTGTGCATCGTGCTCACCGTCGACGGCGAGCAGGTGGTCAAGAGCGACATCCAGCCGGGCTACCTGCACCGCTGCTTCGAGAAGGAGTCGGAGCACGCGACGTACACCCAGGTGTTCCCGTACACGGATCGCCTCAACTACGTCTCGCCGATGATCAACAACGTCGGCTACGCGATGGTGGTCGAGAAGGCGATGGGCCTCACCGGCCTGTTGCCCCGCCGCGCCGAGTACGTGCGGGTCATCGTCAGCGAGGTCTCGCGCATCACCGACCACCTCACCTGCGTCGGCGCCTCGGCGATGGAGCTCGGCGCGTTCACGCCGTTCCTCTACCTGCTCAAGTGCCGCGAGTGGCTCTACGGCCTGCTCGAGAAGGTCTCGGGCGCGCGCCTGACCCACTCCTACGTGCGCGTCGGCGGCGTCTCGAAGGACCTGCCCGAGGGCTGGCTCGACGAGCTCAACTTCACGCTGACCAAGATCGAGGGCTCTCTCGCCGAGTGCGAGGCGATGCTCAACCACAACAAGATCTTCCGCGACCGCATGGCCGGCATCGGCAAGATGTCGAAGGAGGACGCGATCCGCACCGGCTGCACCGGGCCGATCGCGCGCGCCTGCGGCCTCGACTACGACGTCCGCAAGGACTACCCGTACTCGGTCTATCCGGAGCTGGAGTTCGACGTCCCGGTGGCCACCACCGGCGACTGCTACGACCGCTACCTGGTGCGGCTCGAGGAGCTCAAGCAGTCGATCCGGATCCTGCGGCAGTGCAGCCGGCAGATCCCCGACGGGCCGGTCATGACCGCCGACCCGCGCTGCGCGCTGCCGGAGAAGCGCGCCACCTACAACACCATCGAGGCGATGATCCGCCACTTCAAGCACGTCTTCGAGGGCGTGCGGGTGCCGCCCGGTGAGTGCTACGCGTTCGTCGAGGGTGGCAACGGCGAGCTCGGCTTCTACCTGGTCGCCGACGGCACCGGCCGGCCGTACAAGCTGTACTGCCGGGCGCCCGCGTTCGTGCACCTGGCCACCGCCGGCCAGCTCATCCACGGTCACCTGATCGCCGACATCGTCCCCATCTTCGGGATGATCAACATGATCGGCGGCGAGTGCGACAAGTGACGCATCCGCGGCGCGCCGCCGCCGTGCCCGCTGTCGCGCTGTCCGAGCCCGCCGTGTCCGCCGCCCGCCGAGAGTTCCCATGAGCCAACCTCCCGCCCGCCAGTTCGACACCGCCGGCAACATGCCGCCGCCGATGCCCGCGACGACGACCGAGACGGTCACGCTCACCATCGACGGTCAGCACCATCACCGTGCCCAAGGGCACCAACGCTCGAGGCCGCGCGCGCGGCGTCGAGAAGCACGACATCAGCGCGTCTCTGCTACCACCCGGGCCTGTCGATCGCGGCGTGCTGCCGGCAGTGCCTGGTCGCCATCGAGAAGAACCCGGAAGCTGCAGCCGTCGCCGACCATCGCCACCGACGGCATGGTGGTCCACACCACCGACGCCCAGTCGACCCTGGCGCGCAAGCAGATGCTCGAGTTCACCTGGTGAACCACCCGATCGATCACCGCCCGATTCGGTGACAAGGCCGGCGAGTGCACGCTGCAGAAGCTCTACGTCGAGCACGACAACGCCGACAGCCGGGTCGACGTGCCCAAGGTCCACAAGGCCAAGGCGGTCGACCTCGGGCCGACCATCGTGCTCGATCAGGAGCGCTGCATCCTGTGCACCCGCTGCATCCGCGTGTGTGACGAGGTCGCCGGCGAGCACCAGCTCGAGATGGCGCACCGGGGCGACCACGAGGTGCTCACCACCGCGCCCGGCGCCCAGCTCGACAACCCGTACTCGCTCAACACCGTCGACGTGTGCCCGGTCGGGGCGCTGACCTCGAAGGACTTCCGCTTCACGATGCGGGCCTGGGAGCTGTCGGCGACGCCGACGGTGTGCACCGGCTGCGCGACCGGCTGCAACGCCGAGGTCCACCACAAGGACGGCCGCGCCTGGCGCATGGTGCCGCGGTTCAACCCGGCGGTGAACCAGTACTGGATGTGCGACGAGGGTCGCTTCACCTACCACGAGCTGCGCGGCGAGCGCCTGGCCGCCGCCGTCGTCGACGGCCTGCCCGCGGGCTGGGACCGCGCGCTGGCCCGGGTCGCCGAGGTGCTGGCGGCGTCGACCCCGTCGACCACCGGCGTGGTGCTGTCGGCCACCCACGGCAACGAGGACAACTTCGCGCTCGCCAAGCTCGCCCAGGGCGGCAAGGCCGGCCACGTCTTCATCTCCGGCCGGCCGGCCGTGCCCGGCCGCGCCGACGACCGCCTGCGCGACGCCGACGTCAACGCCAACACCGCCGGCGTCCGCGCCATCGCGCAGTCGCTCGGGCTCACCGCGCAGCCGCTGGCCGACCTCGACGCGGCGCTCATCGCCGGCACCATCAAGACCCTCATCGTGCTCGGCGACGTGCTGCCGCTGACCCACCTGTGGAAGCTCAAGGAGATCGAGCTGGTGGTCGTGGCCACCCACGAGCGCGGCCCGGCCAAGCTGGCGGCGGTCGCGCTGCCGGCGGCGGCGTGGGCGGAGACCGACTCGACCTCGACCAACCGGGCCGGCCTGGTGCAGCGGCTGCACGCGGCGTTTGCGCCGCCGGGCCAGGCGGTGCCGGCGTGGGAGGCCTTCGCGCGGATCTCGGCGGCCACCGGCGGCAAGGCGAGCTGGACCTCGGCGCGCGACGTGTTCAAGGACATGACCTCCCAGGTGTCGGCGTTCGCCGGCGCGACCTGGGGTCGACAGGTGCGGCCGCTCGCGCTGCGCTTCGCCAACAGCCGCGGCTAGCCCGCGTACGAGCCAAGCGACATGTGGCAAACCATCCACTCGATCCTCGACTTCCCGGCCACCAAGTGGCTGGTCCTGACCTTCGCGCTGGTGATGCCGCTGGCGTCGCTGCTCACCTGGGCCGAGCGTCGGCAGAGCGCGATGATGCAGGACCGGCTCGGGCCCAACCGCGCCAACATCGGGCCGATCAAGCTCAAGGGCATCCTCCACTTCGTCGCCGACGCCTTGAAGATGATCTTCAAGGAGGACTTCATCCCGGCCAACGTCCACAAGGGGCTGTTCGCCCTGGCGCCGATCCTGGCGCTGGCGCCGGTCCTGGTCGCGTTCTGCATCATCCCGTTCGGGCCGACGATCTACCCGCACGCGCTGTGGAGCAGCCTCGACACCCACGCCCTCGGGGCCACCCCCGGCGCCGCCGCCTTCGCCGATCCGATCCGCCTGCAGATGTTCCAGGTCGAGTTCGGCCTGATCTTCTACTTCGCGATCCTCACGCTCGCGAACTACGGCGGCACCATCGCCGGCTGGGCCAGCTACAACAAGTGGGCGCTGCTCGGCGGGCTCCGCAGCTCGTCGCAGATGATGTCGTACGAGGTGTCCATGGGCCTGTCGCTCATGGGCTGCTTCCTCCTGGTCGGCACCCTCGAGCCCGGCGCGATCGTCGCCGGCGGCGTGTCGGCGTCGATGTCGCCGGCCAACCCGGCCAACTGGCTGTGGCTGTGGCAGCCGGTGGCGCTGGTGTTGTTCTTCACCGCTGCCATCGCCGAGACCAAGCGGGCGCCCTTCGACATCCCCGAGGGTGAGCCCGAGATCATCGGCTACTTCGTCGAGTACTCCGGCATGCGCTGGGGCATGTTCTTCCTCGCCGAGTTCATCGAGATCGTCTTCATCTCGGCGGTCATCACCTCGGTGTTCCTCGGCGGCTACCACGTGCCGTTCCTCGACGCCGACGGCTTCCGCATCATGGGCTACATGGATCCGAGCGGCGTGTCGTCGGGCGGCTACCACCTGGCGCTGCCGCACGCGGCGGTCGTTGGGCTTCAGGTCGGCGCCTTCGGCCTCAAGGTGATCCTCCTGTGCTGGTTCCAGCTGATGATCCGCTGGACCCTGCCGCGGTTCCGCGCCGACCAGCTCATGAACCTGGGCTGGAAGGTGCTCTTGCCGCTGGCCCTGGCCAACGTCATGGTCACCGCGCTCATCAAGCTGCTGTTCATCTAGCGGCCGTATCCACAAGGAGAACCAGCCATGGGCGGAGCACACGCGCACGACGCACACGACGACGTCCCGGCCGGGCCCAAGGTCCTGTCGGTGTCCGACCGCAGCCCCAAGGTGCGCACGATCCAGGTCGTGCGCCCCGACAACGCCGACACGACCTACCTCGCCGCGACCAAGACCGGCCTCGGCATCACCCTGCGCCACTTCGCCAAGAACCTCTTCGGCCGCAAGCCGAAGCCGCTGGCCGAGCGCGGCAAGGGCGGCGCGCCCGCCGACGTCGCCGGCAACGACATCGAGACGGTGCAGTACCCCGAGGAGAAGGTGCAGTACCCGGAGCGGTTCCGCGGCCTGCACCGCCTGATGCAGCGCGAGGACGGCCAGGTCCGCTGCGTGGCGTGCATGCTGTGCCCGACGGTGTGCCCGGCCAACTGCATCACGATCGTGCCGGAGGAGGTCACCGACGAGCACGGCGCCAAGACCATCGAGAAGCGCCCGGCGATCTTCGAGATCGACGAGCTGCGCTGCGTGGTGTGCGGCCTGTGCGTCGAGGCGTGCCCGTGCGACGCCATCCGCATGGACAGCGGCATCCACGCGCCGGCGGTCGAGGAGCGCGCCGATGCCATCGAGGACAAGGCGTCGCTGCTCGCGCGGGGCGCGCGCTCGACCGCGACCCAGGGCGGCGAAGGCGCCAACTGGCGCGAGCACGGCAAGTAGCCGTCGCGACCGGGCGCCGCGCCAGATCATCGAACCAGCGTCGCGCACGCGGCGCGACCGACCGACCGAAACGACGAACGGGGCCGCAAGGCCCCGTCGTCCGTCACCCTGCCGTCGCGCTCGACGGGCTGTGCTCACGTCATCGATCGATGACTCACAGCGTTGCTCGATGCTCGTTGCTTAGCCAGTGACGTTGAAATTGACGGATTCGACCGGAGGGTCGTAGGCCTTTTTCCATCCCCTACGGCTTTCGTAGGTGGGCTCCACGATAGTCCATCGGGCTTCCCGGACGAGCGGGCGTGCACTCCCGGACCAGAGGCAGATCCCTGGATAGAAGATGTAGGAGACAGAATTGGCCCGTTACTCGATTCCTCCCGTCGAATCCAACTCCACCGTAGCGACCGTGATCTCGATCGTCAACGAGGTTTTTTTCGCGGCGAGCGCTTTTCTCACTCCCGCAGATCTCGCCGCGCCCCGACGAAGATCGCCGCCCACGCCCGACGCGAAGCGGTACCATCGCGCGCCGCCGCGACGGGGCCACGCCGCGCGCCGGCCGCGCTCCTGCGCTACTTGCAGGGCTTGCTGCTGCCGAACGGCGGGCAGCCGCCGAGCAACGCGAGCACGTCCATCGTCACCGCGACCGCGACGTGGATGATCACGCCGCCCCAGATCGAGCGGGTCCGCATCGCCAGCGTGCCGAGCAGGATGCCGGCGCCGATCGCGCCGAGGGTCTCCGGCAGCGGCTTGCCGTAGTGGATCATGCAGTACGGGATGATCATCACGAAGATCGCGTTGACCCCGAGGTGCCGCCGCAGGCCCTGCAGCAGGAAGCCGCGGAAGAAGAACTCCAGCGACAGGAACTGCAGCGCGTACATCACCTCCCACGCCACCAGGTCGAACATCGACCGATGGGCGAAGCGGTAGAACGGATACGTCGCGCGGAACTCGCTGGTCTTCGAGGCCATCACCAGGATGGGCAAGAACACCGCGAACAGCCCGAGGTACAGCGGCAGGTGCCGGAAGAACCCGCGCAGCGACAGGTGGTAGTCGCGCAGGCGCTCGCCGGGCAAGAGCGCCACCACCGCCATCGGCAAGAGCAGGTAGCCGCCGACGCGCCAGCCGGTCCACCAGCCGAAGCTCTTGAGCTCGTAGTATGTGTCGCCGGGCGTCGCCGGGAACAGCCGCCGGAAGGTCTCGCGATCGCCGAAGTACTCCTGCAGCGTGAGCGAGACCGCGGCGACCACCAGCACCACCAGCACCCGGTAGTCGAAGCCGCGCTTCGTGGTGTCGAGCTCGCTGTGGGCGTCGATGTGGCGCCACGCCGGCGTGCCGACGTAGCCCCAGACGTGCCGCCAGACCCGCGCGAGCACGGCGCTACTTCTTGCCCAGGAGCAGGTCGGCGGCCCGGCGCAGGCGGCGGCGCGCCACCTCCTTGCCGAGCGCGGCCATGGTCTCGAACAAGGGCGGAGACGCCCGACGCGCGGTGAGCGCGAGCCGCAGGAGCCCGTAGCCGTGCTTGGTCTTCCAGCCGAGCGCCTCGACCCAGGCCTTGGCCTCCTCCTCGAGGGTCGCCGCGACGAAGCCGTCGCGCGCCTCGATGCGCTCGACGTACGCGAGCAGGGCCTTGCCGACGTCGGCGGGCGCGACCTCGGGCACGACCATGTCGGCCGCCACCGGCGCGTAGTCGAGGTCGCCGGAGAAGAAGTACTCGAGCGCCGGCACGAACTCGTCGAGGCGCTTGATGCGCTTGTGGATGAGCGGCGCCAGCCCGAGCAGGTGCTCGCGGTTGAGCCGCCACGCCATCACCGCGTCGACCAGCTCGGCGGGGGTGAGGTCGTGGATGTACTTCTCGTTGAGCCAGGTCAGCTTCTCGAGGTTGAACACCGGCCCGCCCAGCGAGATCCGGTCCCAGGAGAACACCTCGATCATCTCGGCGAGCGTGAACTTCTCGCGGTCGTCGCCGAACGACCACCCCATCTGGCCGAGGAAGTTGCACATCGCCTGCGGCAGGATGCCGGCGTCCCGGTAGTAGTTGATCGAGACCGGGTTCTTGCGCTTGGAGATCTTCGACTTGTCGGCGTTGCGCAAGAGCGGCATGTGGTGCCACTTCGGCGGCTCCCAGCCGAACGCCTGGTAGAGCAGCACGTGCTTGGGCGTCGACGAGATCCACTCCTCGGCGCGGATCACGTGGGTGATCTCCATCAGGTGATCGTCGACGACGTTGGCCAGGTGGTAGGTCGGCAGGCCGTCGGACTTGAGCAGCACCTGGTCGTCGATCTGGCCGACGTCGATGACGACGTCGCCGCGCAGCTCGTCGTGCACGGTGACCTGGCCCTCGAGCGGCGCCGCCAGCCGGATGGTGTGGACCTCGCCGGCGGCGACCCGCCGGGCGGCCTCGTCGGGCGCGAGCCCACGGCAGTGGCGGTCGTAGCCGAGGGTGCTGGCCTTGGCGGCCTGCTGCCGCTGGCGCGCCTCGGCGAGGCGCTCGGCGGTGCAGAAGCACGGGTACGCGGCGCCGCGGGCCACCAGCTGCGCGGCGTGCTCGCGGTAGATCGGGCCGCGCTCGCTCTGGCGGTACGGCGCGTGCGGGCCGCCGACGTCGGGGCCCTCGTCCCACGACAGCCCGACCCAGCGCAGGGCGTCGTAGATCATCTGCTCGCTGTCGCCGCGGGCGCGGGCCTGGTCGGTGTCCTCGATGCGCAGGATGAACTGCCCGCCCTGCTGGCGTGCGAAGACGTAGTTGAACAGGCCGATGTAGGCCGTGCCGACGTGCGGATCGCCGGTCGGCGAAGGCGCGATGCGGACGCGGACGGGACGCCGGGCGGGCTCGGCCATGGTGCCCGGCTTGTAACACGCACGCGGCCCGCCCTGATAGGCTGGGGCCGTGCTGCCCCGCGCCGTCGCCGCCCTCGTCGTCGGGGTCGTCGCCGTCGGTGGCGCGGCGGGCCCGGTCGCGGCGGCGCCGTCGGAGCCGCCCCTGCGCGGCGAGGTGATCGCCGCCACCGCGCGCTGGACCGCCAGCGGTGATCGGGCCGTCACCGAGGCCGTGATCCGCGACGACGCCGGCGCCGAGCACCGGGTCAGCCAGCTCGGCGGCAGCGCCGACGGGCTGGCGATGCGGCAGTTCGTCGGCGCCCGGGCGGTGCCGTGGCTCACGGTCGGCGATCGGGTCGCGGTGACCACCCGCGGCGAGAGCGCCGCGCGCGCGGCGCTGGTGACCGACGTCGCCGTCGAGCGGGCCGGCCCGGCGCGGTTCGTGCGCACCGGCCCGACCGAGGCCGGCGCCTCCGCCCACTGGGAGTCGGGCTGCGTGCTGCTCGCCTACGGCGCCGGCGGCACCACGGCGCTCGCCGGTGACGACGAGGTCGCGATCATGGACAACGTGATCGCCACCTGGAACACGTCGATCGCGGGGTGCTCGTACATGGACCTGGTGGTGACCGGCACCCTCGACATCGAGGTCGGGCGCGACCTGGTCAACCTCATCAAGTTCCGCGACGACCGCTGGTGCCGGCCGGCCACCGCCGAGGATGCCGAGCGCTGCTACAGCTCCGCCGCCGCCGGCCTGACCACCGTGGTGTACGTCGACGATCCGAGCAGCTCCCGCGACGGCGCCATCGTCGACGCCGACGTCGAGCTCAACGGCGTCGACTTCGCGATCTCCGCCGGCGGCGCGTCGCTGGGCCCGCCCGGCTGCCAGGCCGACCTCGCCAACACGCTCACCCACGAGCTCGGCCACCTGCTCGGGCTCGAGCACACCTGCCTGGTCGCCGGCGATCCGCCCCGGGTCGACGGCGACGGCGCCCCGGTGCCGACCTGCTCGTCGACCTCCGACCCCGACATCCTCGACGCCACGATGTACAACTTCCAGGCCTGCGGCGAGGTGTCGAAGGCGTCGCTGTCGCCCGACGACATCGCCGGCGCGTGCGCGATCTACCCGGCGGCCGACGATCCCGACGCCTGCGAACCGGCCACCCTCGGCGGTGGCGGAGGCTGCTGCGACGCCCGCGGCGCCGGCGGTGGCGGACCGCTGCTCGTGGCGGTGGCGACGCTGGCTGCCGCGCCCGGGCGGCGCCGGCGTCGACCCAAACCGACGGGCTAGTGCGCGTCCTCGTCGGCGAGCTCCTCGACGGTGGCCAGGATGTCCTTGACGTCGAGCAGGCGCAGGCGATCGTCCCAGGGCACCCGCACGCCGGCGTCCTTGCGGTAGAGCACGCGCGCGCCCATCGGCACGCCGGAGACGTTCTCGGCGACGTCGTCGGTGGTCGGGCGATCGCGCGCGACCTCGATGACCTGGCCGTAGCTGGCCTCGTCGGCCGCCTCCTTGGCGCCGGCCGGCAAGTACAGCCCGGCGTCGGTGCGGTCGTCGTCGCGCACCGCCTGCACCAGCACGCGCATGCCCAGCGGCAAGATCAGCCGGTGGGTGCGGCGCGGCGGCGGCGCGTCAGAGGGCATGCTCGAAGACGATCTCGCTGTGCTCGAGGCGGCAGCGCACCAGCGTGAGCCCGCCCACGCGCAGCGCCGCGGCGTGGGCCTCGACCTTGGCCCGCATCGCCGGGTCCGGACACGACGACGACCGGATCTCGAGGCGATCGTCCTCGACGGTCACCGTGGCGAACAGCCGCTCGAGCTGGAGCTCGCGCCGGAACGTGGCGAGCGCGGCGGCCTGCGCCTCGGCGCGCTCGACCTCGGGATCCGGCGTCAGCGACGGCGGATCGGGATCGTCGGGCGCGACCACCGGCGGCACCGCGGTCGTCGGGCGCACGGCGGCCGGCACCGGCGCGGTCTTCTTCGGCGGCGTGTCGTCGCGCAGCATCAGGTAGCCGATCACGCTGCCGGCGAGCACCACGCCGGCGCCGAGGAGCAGCCACGGCGGCTGGTTGGCCTCGACGACGGTGCCGCCCGGCGCCGCGGTCGACCGCTTGATGCGCGGCGGCGGCGGCAGCTTGGCGTGGCACTTGGGACACTTGACGTATCCCGGCGTCACCGGCACGCCGCACGCCGGGCACGTCAGCCGCAGGCCGGGAGGCACCGTGTCGGTCACGCTGCGATCCTACGTCAGCGTCGGCGGGGCCTCCAAGTTTGTGGTGGGACGCGACGCGGCTCGCGCGAGAACGCCCGAACCGTCGCGGGTCACCGCCGGCGTTCCCGACGGAGCAGCCCCTACGGCACCAGCTTGTAGCCCTGGCCGTAGACGGTGAGGATGTGGCGCGGGTTCTTCTGGTCTTCCTCGAGCTTGCGCCGCAGCTTGACGATGAAGTTGTCGACGGTGCGGTTGGTCGGCGACGGCCGCACCCCCCACACCTTCTCGAGCAGCTCGTCGCGTGAGACCGGCTCATCGGCGCGCTCGCGCAGGAGCTTGAGCACCTCGAGCTCGTAGAAGGTGAGCCGCTTGCTGGCCCGGCCCCGGGTCATCGTGTGCTTGCGGACGTTGATGGTCCACGGCCCGATGGCGAAGGCCTCCTCGGTCTGGGTCAGCCGGGCCTGGCGCCGGAAGATCGCGTTGATGCGGGCGATGAGCTCGGCCACCGAGAACGGCTTGGTGACGTAGTCGTCGGCGCCGACCTCGAGGCCGCGGACCTTGTCGGCCTCCTGCGCCTTGGCGGTGAGGATGATGATCGGCACCACCTGGTCGCGGGCGCGCAGGGTCTCGCACACCCGGTAGCCGTTGTCGTCGGGGAGCATCAGGTCGAGCAGCACGCAGTCGGGCGCCCAGTCCATCGCCGTGGCCAGGCCCTCGCTGCCGCTGCCGCGCGCCTCGACCGCGAACCCCTCGAACTCCAGCGCGTCGCGCAGCCCGCGCACGATGTCGGGCTCATCCTCGATGATGAGGATGCGACGCGCGGGCTCGCGGGGTTCCTCCGACACGATCGGCTCGGTCATATCAGGTTTCCTCCCCGGCGGGGTCGGCCTCGCCCGGGGGCGGGGCCGGGATCCACAGCCGGAAGGTGGCGCCCTGCCCCGGCTCGGACTCGACGGAGACGCCGCCGCGGTGGGCGCGCGCGATGTGGTCGACCAGGGCCAGGCCGATGCCCGAGCCGCGGATGGGGCGCAGCCGCACCGCCCGGGCCCGGTAGAACCGCTCGAAGATCTTGCCGTGCTCCTCGGCCTCGATGCCGGGCCCGAAGTCGCGCACCGTGAGCTCGAGGCGATCGTCGCGCCGGGCCAGCGCGACCTCGATGCGCTCGCCATCGGGAGCGTACTTGATCGCGTTGTCGACCAGGTTGAGCACCGCCAGGGTGTAGGCGTTGGCGTCGAGCGACACCGGCGGCAGCCCCGCCTCGATGGTGGCGTGCACGGTGAGGCCGGCCTGCTGCTGGCGGTGGCGCGACAGCTCGAGGGCGCGCTCGACGACCTCGCCGAGATCCGCCTCGGCGAACTCGTAGGCGTCGACGCCACGCTCGATCTTGGCGAAATCGAGCACGTTGTCGATGAGGCGCGCCAGCCGCACGCTCTCGCGCCAGATGATCTCGGCGTACTCGGTGGCCTGCGCGGCGCCGCGGGTGCGGCCCGACGCCAGCAGCTCGCCGAACATGCTGATGATCGACAGCGGCGTCTTGAGCTCGTGGGAGACGTTGGTGATGAAGTCGCTCTTGAGCGCGTTGGCCCGGCGCTCGCGACGGATCGCGAGCACCAGGAACCCGAGCCCGGCGAGGATGCCGGCGAGCGACAGCCCGACCAGGACGAAGTCGATGACCTGCCGGCGGCTGCGCGCGAGCTGGGCGCCGGAGTCCTTCTGCGCCACCCGCAGGGTCCAGTGATCGACGGTGTCGACGAAGGGGAGCTCCACCGCCAGGACCCCGGCGCGATCGCTGAAGGGGATGCCGTAGACCAGGTCACCGGACTCGTCGACCACCTGGTAGAGCCGGGGCGAGCGGACCCCGAAGAACTGCGGGAACACCGCGCCGACGAGGTGGCTGAGGTCGGCCTCGAGCACCACGTAGTAGGTGCGATCGCCCCAGGCCCGCCGGGTGAAGGAGAACAGGAACGGCCGGTCGCCCCAGCCGCCGTGCACGTGGCCGCGGGTGCGCAGCGGCTGGGCCGCGAGCGGCAGGGTCGGCACGATCTGGCTCACGAAGTAGTCGCGGAAGGCCAGGCCGTCCTCGCGGGACCGGGTGGTGGCATAGCCGCCTGGCACCACCTGCAGCCGCTCGTCGAGCACGAACACGCTGGCCACCGCCGCCCCGTGGGTCTTCACCACCGCCTGCAGGTCGGGCAACGGCTCGAGGGCGATGGAGTCGAACACCTTGCGGTCGGTCTCGAGGATCTGGCTCTCGATGCCGTCGACCTTCTCCTGGCCCAGCTCCCGCATGGTGTCGGAGATGATCGCCCGCTCGCGGGACGACACCTCCGAGGCGAAGCTGTAGCCGTAGTACGCAAGGCCGATCGCGGAGACTAACACCGCGAAAATCAATACGTTTACGAAGACCAGCCGGCGCACCGCGGGCGCAATCTAGCGCCAAGCGACCCGTCGTGGGGGGCCTGCCGGCAGGAACTAATGGCGCGTAAGGTTGTGAATCCGAAGGTGCGTGTGCTAGTAGGCAGGGAGCAGGGGTAGCAATCGGCACCCTCGGTCCGGTATCTAACCTGCTGAAATTGCAACGTCTTGACCGGTATGGGGCGCCCTGGCAGACCCAGCCTGGCCCGGGCGCAGGATGAGGCAGGATGGAATCCATCTTCGAAGAAGAGTCGGATGAGATCGGCGGCGAGATCGAGGCGTACTGCCCGTCGCCGCGGTGCAAGGCTGACACCTCGCACACGATCATCTCCATGTACGAGGACGAGGTCCGCCGCGTCCAGTGCCAGGTCTGCGGCGAGGTCCACGCCTTCCGCAAGCCCCGGGGCGACGCTCCGGAGGAGAGCCCCGAGGCCCTGCCCAAGAAGAAGGTCGAGCGGCGCATCACCTGGGACGAGGCGATCGCCCGGGCCAGTGAGGCCGATCTCCTCAACTGCCGGCCGTACTCGATCCGAGACACCTACGAGGTCGGCGACGTGGTCCACCACCCCGCCTTCGACATCGGGTTCGTCACCGAGCTGCTCCCCGACAACAAGGTCGAGGTGACCTTCCGCGACGGCGGCGCCCGCATCCTGGTGCACAACCGCGGCGATCTCGCGTCGCGCATGCCGGACATCAGCGAGATCCCGGCGCCGCGCGAGCAGAAGAAGAAGAAGCGCAAGAAGCCCGAGCCCACCCAGCCGGTGGTGCTGCGCTCCAAGGCCGACGTCGACGACGCGGTCGGGCGGGCCCGGG
>JAWKQW010000015.1:0-172915 GCA_041389945.1 Kofleriaceae bacterium | reverse complement strand
CGGCCCCGGCGATGACCGCGGTGGCCCAGCGCTGGCGCGCGCCGGTGAGCGTGTCGAGGAAGCCGACGTAGGCGCCGACCGGCTCCATCTGCGCCGAGCACAGGGTCTGGCCGAGTGCCAGCGTCACCGGCTGCTCGTAGGAGCAGTCGTCCTCGTCGGTGAGGATCACCACCGCGAGCAGCGCGTCGGGGCGCAGGAAGCCGGCGTTGCTGCCGTCGAGCATGCGATCCTCGAGCGCGTCGCGCAGCGCGCCCAGCGGCATCTCGTCGCTGGGGCCGCTGGTGCCGACCGCGGCCAGGCACGCGAAGGTGCCGGCCGGATCGGCGTCGGCCTGCTCGATCCACGGGCGGGTCATGCCGCAGCCGCTGGGCGCGAGCAGGTGGCCGTTGTCGCCGCCGTCCTGATCCATGGCGATGGCGCCGATCGGCGTCGCCAGCTGGTAGGCGTAGTCGCGCCCGGTGGTGGTGACGCCGACCCGGTAGTCGAGCCCCGACGCCTCGAGCACGGCGATGAAGCCGGGGAAGTTGGCGGCCAGGTTGGCCTGCTCCTGCTGCATCGAGCCGGAGTTGTCGATGACGAACAGCAGATCGATCTGCTGGCAGCGCCCGAGATCGGCGTCGAAGAACGGCCCGGCGTTGCCAGCGTCGATCGCGCCGGCGCCGCCGCCGTCGACGCCAGCGCCCGGTCGCTCGCTCGGACCACAGCCGCCCGCGAGCAGCACCCCGCACATCGACGCCACCAGGCTACGCATGCGCGGACGCTACACCGCCGGTGCGCGCGGTCCACGATAAACACGCTTCACGCCCGCCGACGACCCGCCCTCAGTCGATGACCACGCCGCAGCTCACGGCGGTGGCCGCGTCGCTGTTGTTGGCCTCGTCGCACTCGCCGACGGCGTCGAGCAGACCGTCGACGGTGACCGCGTAGCTGCCAGCGGCGCCGACCGGCACCGCCTGGGTGACGGTGGTGCTGGCGCCGGGCAACAGCGGCACCGTCGTCGACACGATGCCGAGCAGCGTGCCGGTGGCGTCGGCGCCGGCGTAGAACGCGACCTCGACCCCGGGCGGCACCCCGAGCGCGCCGAGGTTGCTCACCCGCGCCTTGAGGTTGAGCTGGCCCTGGCTGCACAGCTCGAGGCCGACCGACAGCTCGACCGCGAGATCCGGCGCGTTGAAGATGCCGTCGCCCTGCACGTTCTGCCGGTAGTTGTTGAGGCCGGGCTGCTCCCAGTTGGGCAGCTCGTCGAGCGGGCAGTTGCCGGCCGAGGTCGCGTTGGTGACGTGGTAGCTGTGCTGGGTCCACACCCGCCGGGTCGGCACCCACTCGTCGTTGACGTCGCCGAACACGTACAGGCCACGGTTCTGCGGCACCGGATCGGCGCAGTTGTCGTTCTGGTCGTTGGCGACCACCAGGATCTCGGAGTTGTTGTCGCCGTCGACGTCGACCACCAGCGGGTACTCGTGGATCGTGCCGGTGGTGTTGAACGCCTCGAACTGCACCGCGCCGTCGGTGCCGGAGTAGACCCGCACGTAGCACTCGTCGGCGTAGACCACCTCGGCCTCGCCGTCGCCCTGGAAGTCGAACACCGACGAGCCGGTGGAGTTCGAGCTGCCATCCTGGGTGGTCTGCGACCACTTGGTGAAGACCGCGCCGGCCGCCGGCGTGCCGACCACGCTGGTGAGATCCTCGGCCGGGCGGTTGAGGTCGTAGAGGAGAGTAGTTGTTGGCGCCGGCCACCCCGATCTCGGGGCGGCCGTCCGCGTCGAAGTCGGCGATCGTCGGCGCTGGTCGCGCCCCGCCGGGGATGGCGAACGGCTGGGTCCGCTCCGCCGCCGACGGGCACAGCGCCTCGGTCGGATCGGCGCCGCACCACAGCAGCCCCGACTGTCCGTCGAGCACGTGGACCTTGCCGTCGGCCACGATCACCACCTCGGGGCTGCCGTCGGCGTCGAGGTCGGCGATCGCCGGGTACCTGTCGAACGCGGCGGTCACGCCCGCGTAGGTCCAGTAGTTCGTCACGGTCGCGGTCGCCGGCGGGCCGGCGCTCCACGCCACCTTCCACGCGTCGCGGCCGGTGATGATCTCCGGCACGTCGTCGCCGTCGAGGTCGGCGACCGCGGCGATGCCGCCCGTGTAGGAGTTCGGCGACCCAGCACGGCGCCCGCGCCCGCGGTGCCGGCGTCCCACAGCACGGTGCCGTCGTGATCGAGCAAGCCGCTGTAGACCACCTCGGCCATGTGGTCGTCGTCGAAGTTGGCGAGGGTGACCGCGCCGTTGGACCCGCTGAAACTGTAGGCGGCGCCGCCGGGCGCCTTCGACGTCCAAGAGCGCGCCGGTCCGATCGACGGCGACGAGCAGGCTCTTGCCGCTGCTCGGCCGGGCCGCGTAGACGATGTCGGGCAACGCGTCGCCGTCGACGTCTCCGACCGCGGTGGTGGTCCGGCCGTGCGAGCCGTACGAGGTCGGCGTGGCGCGTGCGGATGGGCGGCAGGACCACCGTGCCGGTCGCGCCGTCGAGGATCGCGTGATCGCCCTGTCGATGAAGCGGTCTCGCTGGCGCCGTCGGGCTGGTGGGTCACGCTATGATCACCACTTCCGGCGCGCTGGCGTTGTCGAGGTTGGCGACCAGCGGGATCGAGATGATCTGGTGTGCTCGGTGAACGACCACTTCGGTGGTGACGTTGAGCGTGTCGAACACCGGCTGGTACTCGCAGGTCAACGGATCGGGCTGCGGCAGGCACTGGCCGAGCGGGTTCGCAGAAGAACCCGACAGGCACACGTCGCCGGCGTCGCAGCACGTGAGCAGGTCGACGCCACACCGCACGCCGGAGTCACACGCCGGCTGGCAGGCGTCGGCGACGCACTCGGTGCCGTCGTCGCAGCAGATCACCGGATCGCCGCACAGCGAGGTCATGCACACCGCGGCGTCCGGACGATCGCCGCCGTCGCCATCCCCGCCATCGCCAGCGTCGACGATCTCGCCGCCCTTGGGCAGGTTGCCGCACGCGAACGCGCCGACGAGGGCGAGCGTGAGCGCGCCCGGGGTGGTGGCCACGGAACGAAGCGACATCGAGAACCTCCTGGCGCGGCCGCCGCGGCGACGCGCACGCAGCGATGGTGGCACGTCTACGCCGCGGCGTCATGACGCACTTCGGTGACCCGGCGCACGCGCCGCGCGTCGGAGCCGCGATGTCGGCCCGACACCTACCCATCGGCGCTTGCGGGAGCTGCACGCGCGGCGTACCAAGCCCGCATGTCCCAGCACACCGCACGGCTGTCGTGGTCGGGCTCCACCGCCGACACCTACCTCCCCCACGCGCGCGGACACGGCGACGGCAAGCCCGAGGTCGCGCTGAGCCCGACCTCGGCCTACGGCGGCGACGACGCCCGCTGGAACCCCGAGGAGCTGCTGGCCATGTCGCTGGGCTACTGCCACCTGCTGACGTTCCTGTCCCTGGCCCGCAAGTTCGGCCTCGACGTGCGTGGCTACGACGACGCCGCGGTCGCCACCCTGGCCACCGTCGACAAGGTCACCCAGGTCACCAAGATCCGGCTGGCGCCGACCATCCGGGTCGCCGGTGGCGACGAGGCCAAGGTGCGCGAAGCCTTCGCGAAGGCTCACAAGTACTGCTTCATCGGCAACAGCGTCCGCTGCGAGGTCGAGCTGGCGCCGACGGTCGAGCTGATCGCGCCCTGAGGCCGCGCGCGGCGTTGACGAACCCGCGCGGCGCTGTCACCGTGGAGACCACGTGCGTCGCCACGTCGTGATCCTGCTGCTGGTGCTCGGGCTGGTCCCGGCCCTCGAGGTGCTCGCCCACGCGAGCCACCTGCTGCAGCACGCCGCCCACGCCGTCGAGCACGTCCTCGGCTCGACCGACGACGCCGACGAGGGGCACCACCCGATCTCCGAGGGAGACCACGGCTGCGCAAGCGCCTGCCACGCCCCCGGCGGCGCGGTGCTCGGCCAGCCGCAGCCGCGGGTCCACGCCTTCGCGGGCCCTGACCGCACGCCGCTCGACGTCGCCGGCCGCCGCGCGACGAACCTCGCCACCCAGCGCCACGCCGCACCTCCGCTCCGGCCGCCGATCCGCTGACCTCGCGTCGCGATCGTCATCCCGGGACGCGCCCCACCGCGGTCGCGTCCGCTCGTGCCTTCGGAGGTCCCCATGTTCGCAGCCCGTGTGGCCGCGGGCGTCGGGGCGTGGCTCGCGCTGTTCGCGCCGGCGACGCTCCCCGCCCACGCCGATCCTGATCGTGTCCTGTCACGCGCCGCCTTCCTCGCGGAGGTGCGCGCCGGTTCCCCGCGGCTCGTCGCCCTCGGCGCCCTCGGCGAGGTCGCGCTGGCCGAGGTCGCCGCCGCCGACGTCCGACCCAACCCGCGCCTCGCGCTCGCCCACGAGGGCGCGCCCGGCCTGCACCAGGGCGAGGCCAGCCTCGCGGTCGCGCTCCCGCTCGACCTCTCCGGCCGGCGCGGCACGCTCGCCGCCGCGCGCGCGGTCGCCGAGGCCGACGCTCACCAGCGCGCCGCCGCGGCGCTGACGGTGCTGCACGACGCCGCCGACGCCTACGTCGGCTGCGCCCGCGACCAGGCCGAGCTGGCGGCGCTGCAGGCGACCCGCGCCGAGCTGGCCACGCTGGCCGACGCCATGACCGCGCGCGCCGCCGCCGGCGACGTCGCCGGCTACGACCGCGATCGACTCCGCCTGGAGCTGGCGCTGCTCGACGACGAGCTCGCCGGCGCCGCGGCCGTCGTCGACGACGCCCAGCGCGCGCTGGCGGCCATGGCCGGCATCCCCGACGCCACCATCGGCGCCGCCGAGCCGCTGCCGGTACCGACCGCCGCGGCGGTCGACGCCGCGCCCGCCCACGACCACGCCGCCGCCGCCGCCACCGCGCGCGCGGGCGGCGCGCGCCGAGGCCGAGGCCGCGCGGCGCAGCACCCTGGCCAGCCTCGAGCTGTCCGTCGGCGTCCGTCTCGTCCGCGACGGCGACGACGACGCCGTCGGCTACCTGGTGGGCCTCGGCGGCGAGCTGCCGCTGTGGGACGGCGGCGGCCGGGCTCGCCGGGTCGCCACCGCCAGCGCCGCGGCGTGGACCGCCGAGGCCGACGCCCTCGCGCACGCACGGGCCGCCGCCGTCGCGCGGGCCCGGCGCGCGCACGCCGCGGCCGCCGCGCGCGCGGTCGCCTTCGCCGCCGGGCCCGAGCGCCAGGCCCAGGCGCTGGTGGCCGCGGCCCGGGTCGCCTACCTCGAGGGCGAGCGGGGCGTGGTCGAGCTCATCGACGCGTACCGCGCGCAGCGCGAGACCGCGCGCCAGGCGCTCACCCTGCGCCACCAGGCGGCGCTCGCCGACCTGGCGCTCACCCGCGCGCTCGGGGGCGAGCCGTGAGGGCGCCGCGGACGCTAGCCCTCGGCGCCCTCGCGCTGTTGCTCGCGTGCGGTGGGCACGAGCCCGGCGAGCACGCCCACGGCGACGACGACCACGACGAGCGGCCCAGCGCGGTGATCACCGCGTGGTCGACGCGCCACGAGCTGTTCGCGGAGCTGCCGGCCCTGGTCGTCGACCAGCCGTCGGAGATCACCGCCCACCTCACCGCGCTCGACGGCCACGTCCCGGTCACCGCCGGGCCAGTGACCCTGACGGTGATCGGCGCCGACGGTGGTCGCACCGCGGTGACCGCCGACGCCCCGATCCGGCCCGGCATCTTCGTCGCCGCGCTCACGCCGACGGCGGCGGGCCGCTGCCAGCTCGAGGTCGCCCTCGACGGCGACCTCGTCACCTCGAGCGCGTGCGAGGTGTACGCCGCCGGCGCGCCGATCCCGCCGGCGGCGGCCGCGCTCCCCGGCCTGGTGACCTACCTCAAGGAGTCATCGTGGGGCACCGGGCTCGCGACCACCGTGGTCGCGGCGCGCCCGCTCACGCCGATCCTGCGCGTCACCGGCGAGCTGCGCGCGGTGCCCAGCCACGAGGCGCGGCTCACCGCGCCCACCGCCGGGCGCGTGCAGCTCCCCGCCACGCCGCTGGTGCTCGGCGCCGAGGCCGTGAGCGGCCAGCTCGTCGCGACGATCGTGCCGCCGGCTGGCGTCGACAGCGGCCGCGGCAGCCTGGCGGCGACCCTGCGCGCAGCCCGGGCCGAGGCCGCCGCCGCGGCCACCGAGGTCGCGCGCCTCGAGCGCCTGCGCTCGTCGGAGACGGTGGCGCAGCGGCAGGTCGACGAGGCCCGCGCACGCGCGGCGATCGCCACCGCCGGCGTCGACGCCGCCGCCGATCAGCTGGCCCGCTTCGACGCCAGCGCGCGCGGCCGCGGTGGCGCCGGTCTCGCGGTCCGCGCGCCGCGCGGGGGCACCGTGGTCGCCCTCGACGTCGTCGACGGCGAGGGCGTCGACGCCGGCGCCTCGCTGGCGCGGGTGGTCGACCTCGGCCGCCTGTGGCTGCACGCCGACGTCTACGAGGCCGACCTCGCGCAGGTCACCGGCGCCACCCGGGCCCGGTTCCAGGTCGACGCGGAGGCCGAGCCGATCGTGATCGCGCCGCCGTCGGGCCAGGTGGTCCTGCTCGGCAACGTGGTCGACGAGCGCACCCGCACCGTGCCGATGATCTTCGAGTTCGACAACCCCGGCGGCCGCCTGCGCCTGGGCAGCCGCGCCACCGTCTTCATCGAGACCGGGCCGCCGCGCGAGGTCACCGCGATCCCGACCACGGCGATCGTCCGCGACGCCGGGCGCGCGATCGTGTTCGTCCAGGTCACCGGCGAGCAGTTCGCGCGTCGACCGATCGAGCTCGGCCAGCGCGACGGCGCCTGGGTCGAGGTCACCGCCGGCCTCGCGCTCGGCGAGCGGGTGGTCACCACCGGCGCCTACGACGTCAAGCTGGCCAGCGCCGGCGCCGCCGTCCCGGAGCACGGCCATGCGCACTGACGCACCCGACGACGCCGGCGGCCGCTGGATCGACGCGATCCTGCGCTTCTCGATCCAGCAGCGCGCGCTGGTGGTGATGGTCGCGCTCGCGCTGTGCGGCTGGGGTGCGGTGGTCGCGACCCGGATGCCGGTCGACGTGTTCCCCGATCTCACCGCACCGTCGGTCACCGTCGTCACCGAGGCCCACGGCATGGCGCCCGAGGAGGTCGAGGCGCTGGTCACCCGGCCGCTCGAGGCGTCGCTCGGCGGCCAGACCGGCGTGCGCCGGGTGCGCTCGTCGTCGGGCGTCGGCGTGTCGATCGTGTGGATCGAGTTCGACTGGTCGACCGACGTCGTCGTCGCCCGGCAGCTCGTCGCCGAGCGGCTCCAGCTCGCCGCCGCCAACCTGCCGCCGGACGTGCCGCCGCCGCAGCTCGCGCCGGTGACCTCGGTCATGGGCGAGATCCTCTTCGTCGGCCTGCGCTCCGATCGCGCGCGCGGCCACGAGGTGCGCGACCTCGCCGAGCACGTCGTGCGCCGCCGCCTGCTGGCGCTGCCGGGCGTGGCCCAGGTGGTCCCGATCGGCGGCGGCATGCGCCAGTACCAGGTGAAGGTCGACCCCGAGCGCCTGCGCTACCACGGGCTGCAGCTCGCCGACGTCGCCCACGCGCTGTCGACCTCCAACCAGAACACCTCGGGCGGCCTCCTCATCACCGGCGCCCAGCAGCACCTGGTGCGCGCGCTGGGCCGGCTCGAGTCGATCGCCGACGTCGGCGCGGTGGTGATCGCCGACCGCGCCGGGGTACCGGTCACCGTCGGCCAGGTCGCCGACGTCGACGTCGGCCCGGCCAGCCCGGCGATCGGCGCCGGCAGCGTCGACGCCGAGCCGGCGGTGGTGATGGCGGTGTCGAAGCAACCCGACGTCAACACCCTCGAGCTCACCGCCCGCATCGACGCCGAGCTCGATCGGATCGAGGACGAGCTGCCCGACGGCGCCACCCTCGATCGCCACCTGTTCCGCCAGGCCGAGTTCATCGACGCGGCCATCGACAACGTGACGGTGGCGCTGCGCGATGGCGCGCTCCTGGTGGTCGCGATCATCTTCGCGTTCCTGGTCAGCGGTCGCGCCACCTTGATCTCGGCGGTGTCGCTGCCGGTGTCGCTGCTCGCCGCGGTGCTCGTGCTCGACGCCCTGGGCACCGGCCTCGACACGATGATCCTCGGCGGGCTCACCATCGCGATCGGCGCGCTGGTCGACGACGCCATCATCGACGTCGAGAACGTCGTCCGCCGGCTGCGCCTCGAGCAGGCCCGGCCGCCCGGCGAGCGCCGCCGGGCCGCGGTCGTGATCCTCGAGGCCTCGCGCGAGGTGCGCAGCTCGATCGTGTTCGCGACGGTGATCGTGATGCTGGTGTTCCTGCCGGTGTTCTTCCTCGCCGGCGTCGAGGGCCGCCTGCTCGCGCCGCTGGGCCTGGCCTACCTGGTCGCGACCTTCGCCTCGCTGGTGGTGGCGCTGACGGTGACGCCGGCGATGTGCATGCTGCTCTTGCCGCGCATGGTCGAGCGTCCGGCCCGGCGGTCGCCGGTCCTGGCGCTGGCGCAGCGCGCGTACGACCCGGCCTTGACCTGGGCGTTGGTCCACACCCGCGCGGTCGCCGTCGGCGCGCTGCTCCTGGCCGCGGGCGCCGCCGCCCTGGTGCCGACCCTGGGCCGGGCCTTCCTGCCGACGTTCAACGAGGGCGCGCTGACGGTGAGCGTGGTGACCCTGCCGGGCACCTCGCTGGCGGCGTCCGACGCCCTCGGTCGCCGCGCCGAGCAACTGCTGCTGCGCCAGCCCGAGGTGGTGTCGACCGCGCGCCGCACCGGCCGGGCCGAGCTCGACGAGCACGCCCAGGACGTGTCGTCGAGCGAGATCGAGGTGCGCCTGCGCGGCAGCTCGCGCAGCCGCGTCGCGGTGCTGGCCGCGATGCGCGCCGACCTCGCTCGCCTGCCCGGCACCCAGGTCACCCTCGGCCAGCCGCTGTCGCACCGCATCGATCACCTGCTGTCGGGCACCCGCGCCGCGATCGCGATCAAGATCTTCGGCGACGACCTGCACGCGCTGCGCGCCGCCGCCGAGCAGATCCGCGCGGTCGCCGCCAGCGTGCCCGGCGCCGTGGACGTCTCGATCGAGCAACAGATCGACATCCCGCAGGTGGTCGTCGAGTTCGATCCCGATCGCGCGGCCCGCGCCGGCACCCACCGCGGCGAGCTGGCCGAGGCCCTCGAGCGCGCGCTGGCGGGCGAGGTGGTGACCACCGTGCTCGAGCGCCAGCGCCGCTACGACGTGGTCGTGCGCTACGCCGACGCCGATCGGCAGTCGCTCGACGACCTGCGGCGCCTGCTCATCGACGTGCCCGATCACGGCCTGTTGCCGCTGGGGTTGCTCGCCGACGTCCGTTGGGACGCCGGGCCGAGCTCGATCAGCCGCGAGAGCGGCCAGCGCAAGCTGGTGGTGATGGCCAACGCCGACGGCGGCGACCTCGGCGCCATCGTCGACGAGCTGCGCCGCCGCATCGAGGCCGAGGTCGAGCTGCCGCCCGGGGTCCACGTGGTCTACGGCGGGCAGTTCGAGGCCCAGGCGCGCGCCGCCCGCACGCTGACCTGGCTCGGCGTCGCGGTGGTGCTGGCGATCTTCGGCCTGCTCCAGCTGGCGCTGGCGCGGATCCGCCTGGCGCTCCTGGTGATGCTCAACCTGCCGCTGGCGCTCATCGGCGGCGTGGTCGCGGTGGTGCTGGGCGACGGGGTGTTGTCGGTGGGCTCGCTCATCGGCTTCATCACGCTGTTCGGCGTCGCCACCCGCAACGGCATCATGCTGGTGTCCCACGTCGAGCACCTGCGCACCGTCGAGGGCGTCCCGCTCGACGTCGCGATCGCCCAGGGCGCGCGCGAGCGGCTCAGCCCGATCCTCATGACCGCCTTGTGCGCCGGCCTGGCGCTGGTGCCGCTGCTGCTCGCCGGCGACGCGCCGGGCAACGAGATCCAGGCGCCGATGGCGGCGGTGATCCTCGGCGGGCTGGCCTCGTCGACGGCGCTCAACCTGTTCCTGGTGCCGTGCCTCTACGGCGTGCTCGAGCGCCGGCGGCGGTAGCTACGGCTCGACCGGCGTCAGGACCGGTCGCTTCGCGGTCACCCGGTCGCCGGCGCTGCGACCGCGCACCTTGCGCCACGCCCACGGCGCCACGTGCCGGACCAGCCAGCGCACGTCGGCGGCGGCGCGCTGGCCTCGGCCCGCCAGCGGCGCCGGCGGCAGCGGCTGGGCCCAGCCGTCGTCGGCGCCGGGCAGCGCGAGCTGGTGCGCGAGCGCGTCGGCGAGCCGGGCGTGCCCGAGCGCGTTGGCGTGCAGGCGATCGTCGCTCCACAGCCGCGGATCGCGCGCCACCTCGAGCGCCGCGAGGTCGAGCAGGTGGGCGCCGGTCGCCGCGCACACCTCGCGCAGCGCCGCGTTGAGCGCGGTGGTGCGCGCGGCCATGCGCGCGCCGAGCCGCATCCGCGCCGACACGTCGGGCAGGGTGAAGGTGATGACCCGGGCGCCGCCGGCGATGAGTGCGCGCTGCATCGCGCCGACCTCTGCGGCCACCCGCGCGGCGTCGTAGTCGCGCCGCAGGAGGTCGTTCATGCCGGCGACGACGGTGGCCAGGTCGGGCCGCATCGCCACCGCCGGCGCGAGCTGGGTGGCCGCGATCTCGGCGGCGCTGCGGCTGCGCACCGCGAGGTTGGCGTAGCGCAGCCCGGGGTACGCCGCCGCCAGCCGCGCCGCCAGCCGATCGGCCCAGCCGCGGTGGCCGCCCTGGCCGTCGGGGTCGTCGAGGCCCTCGGTGCTGCTGTCGCCCAGGGCGACGTAGCGACGGATCGGCGCAGGCGCGGACACGCCTCCGCATTGTGCCACGCGGTGTTTGCGGCCCCCGCCCCCGAGGCGGCAGACTGCGCGATCCGTGGCCGGCTCCGACGCCCATCCGCCGATCCCGCCGGCCGCGATGCGGCTGGTGACCGCGTCGTTCGATCCGGTGGTGGTGCGGCGCGGGCTCGAGCTGGTCGAGGAGGGCCGCGTCCACCTGACCAAGCCGCCGCCGTGGCCGATCGTGGCGCGGGTCAGCGGCGCCGAGGGCCACGTCGTCACCGTCGGCTACCTGCCGAGCGGCCTGCACCTGCGCGGCGAGTGCACCTGCGCGGTCGAGCTCGACTGCAAGCACGCCGCCGCCGCCGCGCTGGTCGCGCTCACCCGCGAGCTCGACGCCCAGGGCGATCACGCGCTGGCCACCCGGCAGGCGACCGTCGGCGACTGGCTGGTCGACCTCGGCCGCGCCGACGTCGCGCCGACGCCCACCGACGAGCGCGGTGGCAACCGGGTGGTCGCCTACGTGCTCGACGATCGCGACGGCACCTTCGGCCTCACGGTGATGCAGTGCCCGCGCCTGCGCGACGGCCGGCTCGGCGCCGGCACGCCGATCGCGGGCCTCGGCGATCCGCAGCGCGGGGCGCCGCGCTGGGTCGGCGTCGACGACCTCCGCCGCATCGCGCTGCTACGCGCGGTGACCCGGGTGCCGGCGATGACCCAGCGCCTGCCGCTCGATCGCCTGCACGGCGAGCTGCTCGCCGACCTCGCCGCCGGAGGCACCCTGTGCTGGCGCGCGACCGACGCCCCGCCGCTGCGCTACGGCGCCGCGCGCGCGCACCCGCTCGGCTGGATCGAGGATCCGCGCGAGGCCGACAGCGTGCGCCTCGGCGTCGACGCGGCGGTGGTGGTGGTGCCGGCGCGCGAGATCCACTACCTCGACGAGCACACCGGCGAGCTCGGCCCGCTCGCGCTCGGGGTGCCGGCGGCGCTGGCCCAGCGGCTGCTCGCCGGGCCGCCGGTGCCGCAGTCGATGCGGGCCACCGTCGAGAGCAGCCTCGGGCCGCTGCTCACCGAGGAGGCCGGCCCGCTCGCCGAGGCCGCGGCTCGCGCGGCCACGGCGATCGCGCCGCTGCGCCCGCGCCTGCTCGCCGGCGTCGATCGCGACGCCGAGCCGGCGCCGATCCTGCGCCTCGAGGGCCAGGCCGACTACGACGGCGTGCGCCTGCCGCTGGCGACCTGGGATCCCGCGCACCCCATCGCGCGCGACCTGGTGATCGAGGGCCGCTACCACGCACGCCTGCAGCGCCTCGTCGACGCCCTGCCCCACGGCGCCCGCGCCAGCACCAGCCTCGAGTTGCTCGCCGACGCCCGCCACGTGGCCGAGCACGTGGTGCCGACCCTGCGCGGCGATGGCTGGGAGTGCGAGCTCGCCGACGACTTCCCGCACGAGGCGCCGCTCGAGGACGTCGGCTGGGTCGAGCAGCTCTCGCCGCGCGAGGACGGCCCGGGCTGGTTCGATCTCGAGCTCGGGGTCACCGTCGGAGGCCGCACCATCCCGCTGCTCCCCATCCTGTTGCAGGCGATCCGCAGCGGCCGCCTGGTGCTGTCCGCCGGCGAGGCCACCCCGGTCGCGGTCGGCCTCAACCTGCGCCTGCCCGAGGGCGAGCTCATCCACGTGCCCGCCGATCGGGTCGCGCGCTGGCTGCGGCCGCTGGTCGAGCTCGAGCTCGCCGGCGAGGTCGATCCGCGCGGCGCGGTGCCGGTGCCGGCGTTGCTCGCCGCCGGGCTCGCCGCCGACGCGCCCGCCGCGTTCGCGACGCCGGCGACCTTGCTGGAGGCCAGCCGCCGCCTGACCGCGCTGCTCGAGCTGGAGCCGCGGGTCGAGGGGCGCGGGTTTGGCGGCACCCTGCGCCCGTACCAGCGCACCGGCCTGGCCTGGCTGCGGCTGCTGCACGACGCCGGCTACGGCGGCCTGCTCGCCGACGAGATGGGCCTGGGCAAGACGGTGCAGGTGCTGGCCTTCCTCGACGGGCTGCGCGCGGCCCGGCGGCTATCGGCGGCGGCGCCGGCGCTGGTGGTGGCGCCGCGCAGCGTGGTCGGCAACTGGGCCGCCGAAGGCCTCCGGTTCGCGCCGAAGCTGCGCCCGACCATCCACCTCGGCGCCGATCGCGCCGACGACGCCGACACGCTCGCCACGAGCCCGCTGGTGGTGACCTCGTACCAGACGCTGCTCCGCGACGCGCGGATGTTCGCCGAGGTGCGGTGGACGACGGTGCTCTTCGACGAGGCCCAGGCGCTGAAGAACCCCGACACCCTGCTGCGCACCGCAGCCGCCGGGCTGCGCGCGACCAGCCGGTTCTGCATCACCGGCACGCCCATCGAGAACCACCTCGGCGAGCTGTGGTCGCAGATGGACCTGGTCATGCCCGGCCTGCTCGGGCGGCGGCGCGCCTTCGACGCCGTCTTCCGCCGGCCGATCGAGCGCCACGGCGCCGACGAGGTCCTGGCCCGCCTGCGCTCGCCCAGGTGCGGCTACCGTTCCTCTTGCGACGCCTGCAAGGCCGTCGTCCTCGACTACCTGCCACCAGACCGGATACTGCAATGCGCCACGTCGACTCGACTCGCCGCAGCGCAGTCTCACGAGCCGTCACCTCGACGAGCAAGTCCGCGACGCGCGCGAAGGCGCCGGCATCGGCGGCGCCCAGCTCGCGATCCTCGACGCCCTGCTCAAGCTACGCCAGTGCTGCTGCGATCCGCGCCTGATCGAAGCTGCCGGTGGCGCGCGACGTGCTGATGCCTCGTAGCTCGAACGGCTGATGGCGATGCTCGAGGAGCTCGCCGACGGCAGCCGCGCCGTGCTGGTGTTCTCCGCCGGATTCACCTCGATGCTGGCGCTGATCGAGGCGGCCTGCGACGCCGGCATTCCCTACGGAAGCTGCTCACCGGCACGCCACCCGCGATCGCGAAGGGAGCCGGTGCGCCGGTTCCAGGCGGTGAGGTCCCCGTGTTCCTCTACATCAGCCTCAAGGCCGGCGGCGTCGGCCTCAGCCTCACGCGCGCCGACACCGTGATCACTACGACCCGTGGTGGAACCGGCCGCCGAGGCCGAGCCACCGATCGCGCGCACCGCCTGGGCCAGGACAATCCGGTCATGGTCTACAAGCTGGTCGCGCGCGGCACCGTCGAGGCCATCGTCAAGATGCAGGACGACAAGCGCGGCTCACCGACGCTGCCTTGCGCGACGGCGGCGTCACCGGGCTGGGACGTACGATCTCGCCCGCGCTCTACCGGCGCGTGGTGTGAGCCGCCGGCGCGCTGAACTGCCGCGATGCCCATCACCTCGCGCTTCGGCACGCCCGCGACCGCCCTCGAGGGTGGTCGCCGACGTCGACCTGCACGGCCGCGCCGTGGTCACCGACGGCGGCGCCGAGCTCGGCCTCGAGACCAGCCGGGCGCTGGCGCGCCGGCGCCACCCGTCCACCCTCACGCGGTGCGCGACCGCGCCCAGGGCGAGGCCCGCGGTGGCGGCGCTCATGACGTGACGCCCGGCTCGAGGTCGCCGTGGTCGACCTCGCGAAACCAGCGACGGTGCGCGCGTTCACCCAGGCGTGGCCCGCCGATCGGCCGCTGCACCTGCTGGTGAACAACGCGGGCATCATGGCGTGCCCGCTGACCCGGGTCGGCCCGGGCTGGGAGGCGCAGCTCGCGGTCAACCACCTCGGCCACACCGCGCTCACCATCGGGCTGTTGCCGGCCCTGCGCCGCACCGAGGGCGCGCGGGTGGTGGCGCTGTCGTCGGTGGCGCACCGGCTGGCCTCGGTCGACCTCGACGACCTCCACTTCGAGCGCCGGCCGTACGACAAGTGGAAGGCCTACGGCCAGAGCAAGTCGGCCAACGCGCTGATGACCCTGGCCCTCGACACCCGCTTCGCCGGCGACGGCCTCACCGCCAACGCGGTGCACCCCGGCGGCATCATCACCGGGCTGCAGCAGCACCTCCCCGTCGAGGAGCAGCGCCGGCTCGGCTTCCTCGAGGAGGACGGCTCGCCGAGCGCGCGGTTCAAGACGGTGGCGCAGGGCGCGTCGACCACGGCGTGGGCGGCGACCGCGCCGGAGCTCGCCGGCGTCGGCGGCCGCTACCTCGAGGACTGTCGCGAGGCGTGCCGGCGGTCTCCGGCGATCGCGATCGACTACGCCGCCCACATCATGGATCGCGAGCTCGCCGATCGCCTGTGGGTCGCGAGCGAGCGCCTGCTCGCCGACGCCTGATCGTCGGCGGCGGCGGCCGCGCGCTCACCAGGCGAGGATCGCGACGATGCTGCGGTGGCTCGGCAGCTGCGTGTAGCGCACCTCGGGCGCCCCAGCCTCCAGATCCGATCGGCGAGCCGCAGCGGCCTCTCGAACGCGCCGTCGTTGACTTGAGCGTGAACGCGCCATGAGCTGGCCGCGCCCGAGCGCGACGAAGCGCTCGATGTAGCGCAGCGCCACCATCGGCGCGAGGTTGACGTCGCTGGCCAGCCAGTCGATGCGCGGCGGCAGCGACCTTCGCGGCACCTCCGCCGCCGGCATCGCCAGGTGCACGAACCGGTTGCCGTCGGCGCCGACGTAGGCGAGCACCGACGGCGCCATCGCCCCAGGGTCGATGCCGTACGCATGCAGGCCGCGCGGCTCGGCAAGCGCGAAGCTGGCGCCGCCGGGCGCCAGGCCGGTCGATGGCGTACTCGCCGGCGGCGAGCGCGAGCCCCGACCAGCGGATGGCCTCGTCGATCTTGGCCCGCGCCCGCGACGGCGCCGCCCGGGATGGGCACGTAACCGACGCCGCCGGGCCACATGCCGGCTGCGATCGTGGCGGTGCCAGCCACCAGCAGGCCGTCGGCGTCGTGCTCCGCCGGCGGCGATGACGTCGAGCACGAGGTCGCCGGGCTCGGCGCCGCACCTCGGTCGCCGAACCGCGTCGGCGCCAGCGCGCGCGGCTCGGCCTCGAGCGCCTGCGCGCGGGTGCCGCCGGCTGACCGGCCTGGATCATCGTCGGCGAGACGATCGGATCGCGCTCGACCACGTGCAGCCGCAGCGGCTCGGCCGGAGCGCGTCGGCCAGCGCCAGCGCCGCCGCCGCGTCGTCGGCGCACGCCCCAACGGCCGTCCCCAGGCCCGGGCGAAGGAGCTGCCGGGGGCTCATCGGCGCGGGCGAGCTCGACCTTGAACGTGGTCAGCCCCGGCCTGCGAGAACGCAGACGCAGGTCGGGCCGCTTCGCCGCCAGCTCGCGCTTGACCCAGCCAGCGACGTCGGCCCGGTGCAGGGCCAGGAAGGTCGAGTCGGTCGCGGCATTACCGCCCGCAGCATAGTTCGCCGGCGCCGGCGCGCCCTCGGGGGCGCGGCCGGCGACGCATGGCATGCTGCGCCGGTGACCCGCGCGCGGCCCCTGCTCTGGCTCGCCCTGGCGCCGACGCTCGGCGCTGGACGCCGCCGTCGACACGACCGGGCGGGCCGCCGCTGCCAGCCGCCGAGGCCCCAGCGCGAGCCGCCGTCGCCGAGCGCGAGGCCGAGAGCCGCGCGCACCGAGGCCGCCGCCGCGCGCGCCGAGCAGGCCACCGCCGGGCGTCGCTCGCGCACGCTCGCTGGCCGACGTCGACCAGGCGCGCCAGGCGCTCGGCCAAGACCGCCAGGCTCGAGGCGCTGCTCGACCAGGTCGATCAGGCGCTGGCCCAGGCCCGCGCCGGCCCGGATCGGCGAGCGCCGCCGAGGTCGCCAAGAGAGTCGCGGCCTCGAGGACGTGCGCGCCGACGTCGCCGCGCAGATCGCGGCCAACCGCGCGCGCTGCTGGCCGCGCGGCCGCCAGCCGCGGCGCTTCTCGAGCTTGCCGGCGATGAGCTCGCGCGACCTTGCGACTCGTCGAACGGCGACGGCAGGCGCACCAGTACATGCCGTCTTGTCGACCTTCTCTGACGTGGCCGCCATGAGTGGACCGAGTCCCACCGCGAACACCTCGTCGCCCTTCTTGACGTCGGCGCTCAGCGGGGCTGGGTCAGGTCGGTCGGCTTGTAGACCTCCATGTGGCCCATGTGCCCGGCGACCAGCACCTGGTCACCCTCGACCCGGTACACCGTCACCAGCCACCAGCCGTTGTCCTTCTTGACCGCGGCGGTGCTGCCCGGCTGCAGCGGCGTGCCGTCGAGCTTGATGTCCTGGTTGAGCGAGTCCGGCCTCGTACACGACTTGCCGTACGGCATCGTCCGCATGAAGTTCGCCTTCGGTCTGTGCAACCCGACAGTCACGTACGCGCGCGATCGAGCGAGTTGTGGCAATGGCGACGGCCCACGTCGCCGACGGCGACCTGCGGATCGCGGGGATCGGCAGGACGAACGCGGGTCGGGCACCTTCCCTCATCGAGCCCATGCCTTACACGGTGCTCTCCGGTCGGCCCGACCTCCTTGATCTCTACGACGGTGAAGTCGAGCACACGTCCTTCTCGTGGTCGGCACGCCCTCGACCGCCGAGGTCATGCGGGTGGTGCTCGGCGCGAACGCCTGTCTGCCGCCTCGGCGCCGAGGAAGCGCGGTTGGGAAGCCGAGCTGGGTGAGCAGCGGCGAGGTCGTGGCGGCGGCGCCGCCGAGCCGTCGGCCGCCGAGCCCGCCGCTGCCGAGCCTGCCGCCGCTGAACCGTCAACCGCCGAGCCCGCCATCATGGGCCGCCACCGCCGAGCCCGCCATCGCGGAGCCGCCGCCGCCGAAGCCCGCGACCGGCAGCGGCGTCGGCTCGGCCTCCTTCTTCTTGCACGCACCCACAGCCAGCACCAGCGACGCGATCACGAGTGAAGTCTTCTTCATGGCTCGCGAGCCTAGCCACGCCCGCTGCCAGCGGTTGCGTCGCGCGCACACCTTCTCGCGGCGCCGCGCGAGTGAGCAAGAATGGCTCACGCCGGCTCAGGCGAGCATGGCGAGCAACCGCTCGGGATCGTCGGTCTCGATCCAGTCGAGGCCGAGCGCCAGCAGCCGCTCGGCCTCGGCCTCGGTCCACGCCGCCGGTGACAGCTCCTTGTGGGCCGGCGCGCCGAGCGGAAACAAGGTGTGGGTGCCGATCGCGGGAGAAGCCGACCGCGTGGACGGCGCACGGTGTCGCGCCCGACCAGCGTGTGCTCGACCCGCCACCAGCGACGGCCCGAGCAGCCACGGTGCACCAGCGCCGACTCCACCAGCCAGTTGAGTACCCAGTGCGCGTTGGCCCGCACGCCGCGCCAGGCAGCCGTGGTCGCTGCGCCGGCGCCAGCCGATCGAGCAGCGGCCGCGCAGTCGAGCATCATGTCTTGCGTCAGAAGCAGGGCGAACGAGATCTCCGGGTGGGTGCGCCCGAGGGGCGCGCAGCTTGCGCGGATCGAGCGGTCGATGACGTCGTCCTCAACGCCCGCGGCGATCGCGGGCCACCTCGGTCGCGACCTCGACGCCCCACCAGCGCGGCACGTCGACCTTGAGCTCGACGTTGATCGCGAAGCTTGCCCTTGAGCTCAGCGAGCACCTCGGCGAGCAGCGGGATGCCTCCTCCCGCTCGTAGCGCACCAGCTCGGAGCCGTCGGCGTCGCGCCCCATCACCAGCTCGCGGCAGATGCGCGGGCGCGCGACCTCGTCCCAGCGGAGTCATGTGGTCGACGTCGAACGGGCAGCCGGTAACCGGCGCAGGCTGTGATCGTGGACCACCACCGCGCGCCCGTCCTCGGTGAGGCGGACGTCGGCTCCACCGCCGGCACCCCGAGCTCGATCGCGCGGCGAAACCCGCCAGCGTGTTCTCCTGGTGCAGCCGCGGCACCGCGATGTCCGACCACCATCGGGCGACGACCGCCGACGAGGAACCGGTTGCGCGCGACGCTCACCCCGGCAGTGTCGCACGGCGCCCCCGGCTCGATCGCGCGCGGTACCATCAGGGCGTGCCCACCACCCCCGACGACATCCTGGCCTTCTGGTTCGCGGCGCCGGCGCGCTGGTTCGCCGCCGAGCCGGCCTTCGACGAGGAGATCCGCGCGCGGTTCGCGGCGTGCCACGTCGCCACCGTCGGCGGCCACCACGAAAGCCTGGCGCGACACCGTCCCCGGCGCCCTCGCCTGTGATCGTGCTCGACCAGGTCCCCGCAACCTCTACGGCTTCCGGCCAGATGTTCGCCCGCTACGTCCATGGCCCGGACGGCGGCCCTCGCGCCTACGCGCTCGACCGCGAGGACGACCAGGTGCTGCCGCCCGAGCGCGCGAACTTCCTGTACATGCCGCTGATGCACAGCGGACCTGGCGGATCAGGACATCGCGCTGTTCGCCGCGCGCGGCGGCGCAGCTCGACTACGCCGAGCGCCACCCGCGACATCATCGCCGAGGTTCGGCCAGTTCCCGCACCACGCGCCCTGCTCGGGCGCTCGACCGCAGGCTGGCCTTCCTCGAACATACCCGGCTCGTCGTTCCTGGGCCGCCACCCGGCGCTGGCTGGGCTGACGTATGCTCGAGGACAGCGAAGACCCTCGCCCACGCCGACGTGCTCAGGTCTCCGCCCTCGTCGCCGAGCTCGCGACCGCGCTGCGCGCAGGCGGCATCGTGTGCTTCCCGGTGGCCGGCACCTACCGCCTGGTCGTCGACGCCCACGCCGAGGCCGCGGTGATGCGCCTGATGCAGAGCAAGCGGCGCACCTCCAACCACCCGGCGCTGCTGCTGGTGCCAGATCTCGCCGGCGCCGGCGCCGTCGTCGACGGCACCGCCTGGCCGACCACCCAGCGGCTGGCCGAGCGCCTGTGGCCGGGGCCGCTCACGCTGGTGCTCGCGCCCAGCGAGGCGCTGCCGCCGGCGGTGCGCCGCCTGCTCACCCGCGCCACCGGCAAGCTCGGCGTGCGCGCGCCCGACGACGAGCTCGCCCGGAAGGTGCTGGCCGCGTTCGGCGGCCCGCTGCTCCTGTCGAGCGCCAACTTCGAGCGCAAGACCGGCGCCAGCTCGGCGGCCGCGGTCAGGCAGCGCTTCGTCGGCAAGGTCGACGTGTGGGTCGACGCCGGCGACCCCCGCCCGGCCAAGCCGTCGACCCTGGTGGCGCCGACCGAGAGCTCGTGGCAGGTGCTGCGCGAGGGCGCGGTCACCCGCGCCGAGATCGAGCAAGCCCTGGCCTGAGCGCGCCGCGGCCGCGCGGCGTCAGAGCCGCGGGCCCTCGCAAACCACCGGCAGGGGCTTCCGACACTCGGCGAAGTGCCAGCCATCGGTGGCCACGTGCGCGACACAGTCGAACCCGGCGTTGTTGCCCGAGCCCCCCACGCCCCACTTCCGGTACGTCGAGTTGCTCCCCGAGACCCAGCGCTCGACGCCCTCGTCGACGCGGTCGTTCAGGCCGATCCAGCCCTCGACCTTGTCCCCGGGGCGAAGCGCACCGAGCAGCGCGTCGACGATGGCGTACTCCGCGGCAGAGGTGATGGTGGCCAGGGTCATCCCGGCATCCACGCACTGGGTGACGGCCTCGGCCCACTCGTACGGAGCATGGAGCACCACGTAGCACGGCGGTTGCCCGGGCCCGCCGCACTCCGCGATGCACGCGCGGCAGTTCGGGTCCATCACCGCGCCGCTGTCGCACTGCTCGACGCCCTCCTGGATGAAGCCGTCGCCACAGCGCGGCGCCACGCAGGTGTTGAGGCACTTGTCGGTGTTGCTGGAGTTGCCGTCGTCGCAGGCCTCGACGCCGCCCCAGACGAAGCCATCGCCGCACGCCGCCGGCTCGCACGTCGTCAGGCACGCGTTGGAGTTGCTCGCGTCGCCGTCGTCGCAGCGCTCGAAGCCCTCGTACACGAAGCCGTCGCCGCAGGCCGCCGCCACGCAGTTGGTCCGGCAGGCGTCGCTGTTGCTCTGGTTGCCGTCGTCGCAGACCTCGACGCCGGCGTGGACGATGCCGTCACCGCAGGTGGCCAGGATGCACGAGCTCAGGCAGGCGTCGGTCTCCACGGCGTTGCCGTCGTCGCACTGCTCGAAGCCCGGCCGCACGATGCCGTCGCCGCACACCGCCAGCTTGCAGCCGTTGGTGCAGCCGTCGGCGTCTCCTCGTTAATCGTCGCACTGCTCGGCGGCCTGGACGATCACCGTCCGCAGGCCGGCAGCGTGCACGCGTTGGTGCAGCCGTCGGCGTCGATCGCGTTGCCGTCGTCGCACTGCTCGCCATCGTCGGCGTCGACGATGCCGTCGCCGCAGGCCTGCACCACGCAGCTCGACTGGCAGCCGTCGTGGTCGGCGACGTTGCCGTCGTCGCACTGCTCGCCGGCGTCGACCACGCCGTTGCCGCAGGTCTGATCCGACGCGCACTGGCTGTCGCAGCGGTCGGCCACGAACACCCCGGCGACGACGACGCCGTCGACGGTGTTGCCGTCGTCACACAGCTCGACGTAGGCGAAGTCGGGCAGCACGTCGACGATGCCGTCGCCGCAGCGCGGCAGCCGACAGTTGGCCTGGCAGCCGTCGCCGCTGACGAGGTTGCCGTCGTCGCAGGTCTCGCCGCGGAAGAAGTCGACCACGCCGTTGCCGCAGGTGGCGTCCGAGCGACAGTCGCGCGCGCAGGTGGCGTCGTCGACGGTGTTGCCGTCGTCGCACACCTCGCCGAGCGCGAGCTGCACGTGGCCGTCGCCGCAGGTCGGCAGCATGCACGCGGTGGTGCAGCCGTCGGTGTCGGCGTCGTTGCCGTCGTCGCACTGCTCGCCGACGGCGGTGTCGACGATGCCGTTGCCGCAGGTGAGGTCGGAGGTGCAGCCGGGGTTGCAGGCCTCGCCGGTCGGGTCGTCGCAGGCCTCGCCGGGGTCGACCACGCCGTCGCCACAACGCGGCAGCGTGCAGTCGAGCCGGCACCGCTCGCCGCCGTTGAGCTCGCCCTCGCACGACGGGTTGCGCTCCGCCTCGGTGGCGCCGCAGTCGCACTTCTCGAGCAGCTCGACGACGCCGTTGCCGCATGCCTCGGTCGAGCTGCAGCTCCCGTTGCAGCCGTCGTCGCTGAGGTTGTTGCCGTCGTCGCACACCTCGGCGCCCTCGCGCACGCCGTTGCCGCAGTTGGGCACCACGCACACGCCGGCCTGGCACTGGCCGAGGTCGGTGCCGAGCCGGCACGGCGCGCTCGGGTCGAGGCCCTCGCACGCGGCGAGGGCGTCGGCGGCCGCGCAGCCGCCGGACGGGGCGCAGGCCTGGGCCTCGGGGCAGACGCTGCCGTCGGCGCACTCGAGGCTCGCGTCGGGCAGGCACCCCGCCAGAATCGCCAGCACCACCACCGCGGCGCCGCGCACCCCCCCGGGAACTGCGTTCATCAAGGCCATTGTGGCTCAGGCCGAGGGCGGATCCAAGGAACTCCGCCCGTGGCCGCCGGAGGCGTGGCGACGTGCGCCTGCCCACATGCGCGGGCCGCTACCGGGCCAGGCGTGCCTCGAGGGCGGCGGCGAGGCCGGCCTCGTCGAGGGCGTCGAGCACGGTCCCGTCGAGCACCAGGGTCGGCACCCCCTCGAGCGGCACCCGATCGCCGTCGGCGATGCTGGCGTCGATGACCTCGCGGGTCGCCGCGTCGCGTCGATCGGCGTCGAACCGCGGCAGGTCGAGGCCGAGCCGCGCCGCCGCCGCGCGCACGCCGTCGTCGTCGGGCAGCTCGCCCGCCATCAGCGTCCGGTACAGCTCGATGCCGCGGCCCTGGCGCCGCGCCGCCTCGGTGGCGATCGCCGCCGCGCGGCCGCGCGGGTGTTGCCGCAGCGGGTACGGGCGCAGGCGGATGCGCACCCGGTCGCCGTAGCGCTCGGCCATGGCGGCGATGGTCGGGCCGAGCTGGCGGCAGAACGGACACTCGTAGTCGAACCAGTAGTCGAGGACGACCTCGGCCGCGGGGTCGCCGAGCTCGAGCAGCTCGTTCGTCGCCGCCGCCGTGGTCGTGCGCGCGCTGGCCTGGTGGCCGATCGGCGGCGTCGCTGCCGGCGCCGCGGCGCCGCCGCACCCGCCCACCGCCAGCGCCAGCGCCAGCCCACCCCGGTCGACGCGCTCACGGCAGGCGCCGCTTGAGCTCGAGGGCGTCGGCGTTCTCCGGCTCGGTCTTGAGCGCGGCGGCCAGCGCCGCCTTGGCGTCGGCCTTCTTGCCGAGCGCGGCCAGCGCCTTGGCGCGCCCGAGGTGGGCCAGCGCCGGCCGCCGCAGCGGCGGCTTGACCAGGAGCGCGGTGTCGAAGGTGTACAGCGCGTCGCTCGCCGCGCCGAGCTCCTGGTAGGCGCGGCCGAGCGCGAGCAGCACGTCGGCGTCGAACGGCGCGATGTACAGCGCCAGCTCGCCGTAGGTGCGCGCCTTGGCCCACTCGCCGCGCTGGACGTGGGTGAGCGTGAGCGTCTTGACCGGCTCGAGCTCCATCTGCTCGAGCATCGCGTAGTGGGCGAGCTCGACCAGCTGGCGGTCGACGTCGCCGACCTTGGCGTAGTGCGCGGCCAGCTCCTGGTACGGGTAGCTGCGCTCGGGATCGAGCCGCTTGGCCGCGCACAGCTGGGCCACGTACTCGTCGGTGCGCCCGGCGCGCTCGGCCAGGCTGGCCAGCCGCACCCGGATGTCGAAGTTGTCGACGCCGCTGGCCACCAGCGCGCGGTACTGGGCCTCGGCCTTGGCCGGATCGCCGCGGCGCAGGGTGAGCTCGGCGAGCAGGTAGCGCGCCGACGCCTCGCTGGGATCGATCGCCAGCGAGGCCTCGAGCTCGGCCTGCGCGCCGTCGGCGTCGCCGGCGGCGTAGCGCCCGAGCGCGAGCCGGACCCGGGCGGTGGCGTCCTTGGGCTTGGCCGCAGCGGCGATCTCGAGCGCGGTGACGTCGTCGTCGGGCGCCGCCGGCAGGTGGAAGGTGCCGGCGTACGGCGCCAGGCGGACGTCGAGGTAGGCGCGGAACTCGCGATCGAAGGTGGCCACGTCGCGGCCGGTGATCGTCGCGATCACCTCCGGCGTCTCCTTGCCCTGGCCGAACAGGCGCAGCGCCTCGACGATCTTGGGGAACCCGTAGGTGGCGGCGAGGTACTCGATGGTCACCGCCGACAGGTAGTAGGCGACGATCACCGCGTTCTGGTCGGGCTGCATGAACTCGTAGTTCAGCGCCGCCACCGACGGCAGCTTGCCCTCGCGCACGGCCCCGTAGAGATCGGCGTCGTTCTCGCGCCGCCACTCCGGGCGCGCGATGAGGGTCTCGTACTCCGACAGCCCCTCGGTGAACCACCGCGGCACCCGCGAGTTCGACGCCTGGATCGCGAAGACGTGCGACAGCTCGTGCCACAGCACCATGCCCCAGTTGAGGTTGCCGGTGGTCGGCGACATCGCGGTCACCACCTGGCCGAAGCACACCCCGAGCGCGCCGAGGTTGGGCAGGCCGACGGTGCGGATGCCGTAGGCGTCGGCGTCGGCGTAGACCTCCATGATGATCGGCGTCTTGGGGGTGAAGCCGTAGCGCTTGGTCATGTCGACGAAGGCGCGCTCCATCGCCGGCGAGATGTAGCGGGCGAGCAGCCGCTCCTCGTCCTTGTGGTAGCGGAACCGGAAGTGCTTGGTGTCGTAGAAGACGTAGTCCTTGCCGATGACGTCGCGGTAGAGGCTGCGCGTGTTGTAGACGCGGACGTTGTACTCGTCGCCCTTCCACGCGCGGTCGAGCCAGGCCCGGCCCTCCTGCTCCTGCCCCAGCCGGAGGTAGCCGAGGCCGACGTCGCCCATCGCCGCGTAGTCGGTGGGCACCAGCGCCACCGCCTGCTTGCCGAGCTCGACCGCCTCGACGTAGCGATGCTCGCGCACCGCCGAGCGGCCGACGATGGCGTAGAAGCCGGAGAACGCCGGGTCGATGGACAGCGCGCGCGTGCGCAGCGCCTCGTAGCCGGCGTGGTCGTCGCGCAGCCACGCCACCGTCGCCTTGAGGGCGAGCGCGGTGGTGTCCTCGGGGTTGATCGCGAGGATCGCGTCCACCGAGGCGGTGGCCGCGGCCCACTCGTTGCGATCGATCTCGATCGAGGCGCGCACCGCCAGCGCCCGCGCGCTGCTCGGGTTGGTCTCCAGCGCCGCCGCCAGGTGCAGCCGGGCCCGCTCGAGGTCGTAGCTGCTCTCGACGATGACCGCGGCCCGCAGGGCGTTGGCCTCGGCGTGGTTGGGGTTGACCTTGAGCAGGTCCTCGATGACCCCGTCGGCCTCGCCGGCGGCGTACTTCGACAGGAACAGGTCGGCCCAGGCGACCCCGGCGTCGAGGTGCTGCGGCCGCAGGTTGAGCGCCTCCTGGAACGACTGGTTGGCCAGCTCGAGCTCGTCGGCGACCCGGGCCGCGTCGCCCAGGTAGTAGAGCTGGTCGGGATCGTCGAGGTCGATGGCGCGGGCGTCGAACTCGTCGATCGTGCGCTCGACCAGCGCGTCGGCCTCCTTGATCGCGCCGCGCGCGCGCAGCGCGTCGATCGCCGCGTGCCGGATCGCGCGATCGTCGGGGTGCTTGGCGACGAGGGCCTCGAGGTCGCGCCGGGCGTCGGCGCCGCGCCCGGTGAGGCGCATCACCCGGGCCAGCTCCAGGGCGGCGCCGATGGCGATCGCCGGATCCTTGTCGGTCAAGAGAGCGCGCGCGGTGGCCTCGGCGGTGGCGTAGGCGCCGGTCTCGCGCTGGGCTCGCGCGAGCAGCAGCCGGGCCGCCCCGCGCTCGCTGCCGGTGACCTCGGCCAGCAGCCGCTGGGCCTCGGGGTAGGCGCCGGCGGTGAGCCGATCACGGCCGGTCGCGAGGTCGGCGTGGGCGGCGTGGGCGACGCACACGCTCAGCGTGGCGACGGCGAGCAAGAGGCGCGGGCGGACCATGCCCGTGACTCTGCCACGCCGCCCCCCCGGCGCGCACGGCGAGGTGGCGTGCGCTATGGTGCGTGCATGGCGACCGGCTCGGACGAGGGCAAGCCCGGCATCTACGGCGACTTCGACGCGTTCCTCAAGCAGGCGCTGCGCGAGTACTACGACCGCAGCTGGACCACGCGGAAGGGCAACTTCATCGCGCTGCTCATCGCCAGCGGCCAGACCGCGATGGCGCTGGCCAAGGACTCCGTCGTCGACGGCTCCGGCACCAAGAAGGTCGCGATCGGCGCCGGCCTGGCGGTGGCGCTGCGCTTCGGCCTGCGCTGGGCCATGGGCGGCCCGCTCGGCATGGTGCTCACCGTCGCCGCCGGCGCCTCGATGGTGAGCTACTTCATCAAGAACCAGAAGGACATCATCAAGAAGGTCGGCCTGTACAAGACCGTCATCTCGGCCACCCGCGGCCGCTTCGACGAGATCCAGTCGGGCTGGCGTGACGGCAAGCACGGCGACGCCGATCGCACGCTGATGGTCGACGGGCTGATGAAGCGCTTCATCAACGACGTCGACGAGGCCGCCTAGGGCCTGCGCCGCCGCGCCGTCGGCAAGGGTTGGCGCTGGCCCCGGCCCGCGGCGTACGATGGCGCGATGTCGCACGGTCGGTCGGGCTGGCCTCTGACGCTCGTCGTGCTCGCCGGCGCCGGCGCGTGCGGCGAGCCGCCCGGCGACGAGGCGATCGCCGCGGTGTTCGACCCGAGCGCGCTCGACGACCCGACCCGGCGCGCTTCTACGACCTGCCGTTCCCGACCGACCTGCGGCTCGACTCCGCGCACCGCCCGGTGCTCACCGGCCTGCCCACGCCGACGCCGATCATCGAGGCCTACGCCCGGGCCATGGAGGCCGGCCTCGACGGCATGGGGCACGCAGTCGGCGGTGTTCGTGCGGCTCACCGGCGGCCTCGACGCCAGCAGCCTGCCCGATCCAGCCGGGTCGCTCGCCGACGACGCCGCGGTGTACCTGGTCGACGTCGACCCGACCTCGCCCGCCCGCGGCGAGCGGGTCCCGCTGCGGGTCCACCACCGGTTCGCGCCGTCGAGCACGCTGCCCGGCGACGCCCTGGCGGCGGCGCCGATGCCCGGCTTCGCCCTGCGCGAGGCCACCACCTACGCGCTCGTCGTCACCGGTCGGGTGCGCGCCGACGACGGCGACGCCCTCCTCGCGGCGCCGGCGTGGGCCGCGCTGCGCGACGACCCGGCGTCGGCGAGCGCCACCCTGGCCGCGGCGTACGCGCCGCTGTGGGCCTACCTCGACGAGCCCGGCGGCGACGCCCGCGCCGACGTGGTGGCGGCGACCGTGTTCACCACCCAGCACGCCACCGCCGTGATCCCGCGCCTGCGCGAGGCGGTGTGGGCGGCGCCGGCGCCGGTCGCCGCCGACGTCACCGCGACCACCACCGGCGAGCTGTTCACCGCCTTCGAGGGCACCTACGAGGCGCCCAACTTCCAGCGCGGCACCCTGCCCTACCGCACCGTCGGCGGCGACGTCGTCGTCGACGAGGACGGCCTGCCGGTGGCGCAGCGCACCGAGACCCTGCGCTTCTGCGTGACGGTGCCGCCGGGACCCACGCCGGGCACCGGCTGGCCCATCGTGGTCTACGAGCACGGCACCGGCGGCGACTACCGCTCGTTCATCGACGACGGCACCGCGGGTGCGCTCGCCGCCGAGGGCCTCGCGGTCATCTCGATGGATCAGCTCATGCACGGGCCGCGCAACCCCGGGGGCGATCCCGAGCTCGACTTCTTCAACTTCTTCAACCCGCAGACCGCGCGCGACAACGTGGCCCAGGGCGCCGCCGACGGGTTCGGCCTGACCCGCCTCGCGCTCGGCCTGACCTTCGTCGACGGCGACGACCGCACGATCACCGTCGATCCCGAGCGCGTGTACTTCTTCGGCCACTCGCAGGGCGCGACCACCGGGGTGCCGATGCTCGCCTACGAGCCCCGCATCGCCGGCGCGGTGCTCTCGGGCGCCGGCGGCGGCCTCTACCTCACGCTGCTCAGCAAGACCGAGCCGCTCGACATCCCCGGGCTGGTCGCGACGCTGTCGCGCGACGAGCCCCTCGACGAGTGGACCCCGACCCTGCACGTGCTCCAGGCGTGGGCGGAGCGCGCCGACGCCACCAACTACGGCGCCCAGCTCGCGCGCACGCCGCCGCCGTCGCCCGACGAGGTCGGCGTGGCGATGCCCGCCAAGGCCATCTTCCAGACCGAGGGCATCACCGATCACTTCGCGCCCAACCCGAGCAGCCGGGCGCTGTCGGTCGCCATCGGCGGCGATCAGGTCGCGCCCGCGGTGGAGGTGCTCGAGGGCCTGACCCTGCGCGGCCGCACCCCGCAGCCGCCGCCGCTGGCCGGCAACCTCGCCGGCACCACCGTCGCCGTCGCCCAGTACACCTCGAGCGAGGGCCACTTCGTCGTGTTCGACGTGCCGGCCGCCCGCACCCAGTCGACCCAGTTCCTCGCCACCCTGGCCGCCACCGGCGTCGCCACCGTGGTGGCGCCCTGACCAGGAGATCCCATGGCCCGCAAGCGACTCGGCGAGATGCTCATCGAAGCTGGCGTGATCGACGAGCCCAGCCTGCGGGCGGCGCTCGCCGAGCAGAAGCGCTGGGGCGGGACCCTCGGCCGGGCGCTGGTCGAGCTGCGGCTCATCGACGAGAACACCCTGGTCGCGACGCTGTCGGCCCAGCTCAACTTTCCCTCGGTCGACCTCGACGCCATCCAGATCCCCGACGCGGTGGTGGCGCTGGTGCCCGGCGACCTGTGCGAGCACCACTCGATCGTGCCGTTCGCGCAGCCCTTCAAGTTCCTCGACGTCGGCATGAGCGACCCGACCAACCTCGGCATCATCGACGAGCTGCGCATCCGCACCCAGCTCAACGTCCGCCCGTACCTGGCCGGCCCCAAGATGATCGAGCGCGCCCTGCGCCGCTACTACAGCCGCGGCCTGGCCTGGGGCGCACGCGGCCACAGCGGCTCGATGACCATCGACGACAGCGGCGCCAGCGGCCGCATGGAGCTGGTCGACTCGCACCGCCACGGCGGCAGCCGCACCACCCGGCCGCCGCCGACGGACTCGTCGGTGATGGAGCTGTCGCGGCCACGGGCACCGCGCGACCGCGATCGCGACGCCGAGATCGCCGCGCTGCAAGAGCGGCTGTCGCGGCTCGAGGCGCTGGTCGCGCGCGACGAGGACGTCATCAAGAAGCTGATGGCGCTCCTGGTCGACAAGGGCCTGGCGACCCGCGACGAGATCCTCGCGCGCATCCGCTGAGCGATCGCCGGGAATGAACGAGGGGGCCCCGGCGTTGGCGGCCCATGAACCAACCGTCCGTTCCCGACAAGCCGCTGGGGCCCGCCGTCGACGCCCCCGCCGCGCCGCCGCTCATCATCCGCGCCACCTCCACCGGCCGCGCCGCGCTCGGCGCCGGCCTGCTGGCGCTGGCGCTGGTGGTGTCCACCGTGGTCGCCGCCGGCACCCTCGAGCGCATCAAGACCCGCCCGGCGGTGCGCACCCTCGAGGTCACCGGCTCGGCCAAGCGCCGCATCGTGTCCGACCTCGCGCAGTGGACCGCCACCGTCGAGACCGAGGACCCCGATCGCACCGCGGCGTACCGCCTGCTGCACACCCACGTCGACCAGGTGGCCGCGCACCTGCGCGCGCTCGGCATCGGCGAGGTCGAGCTGCGGGTCGGCTCGGCGACCTTTCGCGAGCTCACCAACACCGAGGTCGTGGGCAGCGGCTACGAGCGGCGCGAGCGCCAGGTGTTCGCCGGCTACCGCACCGAGCAGAGCCTGACCGTGGTGTCGGCCAACGTCGCCCTGGTCGAGCGGGCGTCGCGCGAGATCACGCAGCTCCTCGAACAGGGCATCACGATCACCTCCGGCGAGCCCAAGTACTTCTATACCCGGCTCGGCGAGCTCAAGATCGAGATGCTGGCCGAGGCGTCCAAGGATGCCCGGGCCCGGGCCAGCAACATGGTCGGGTCCGCCGGCGGCGCCACGCTGGGGCGACTGCGCACCGCCGACATGGGCGTCATCAACGTCAACTCCGCCAACGGCACCGAGAGCACCTGGGACGGCAACAACGACACCACCTCGATCGACAAGGACATCCTGACGATCGTCCACGCCACCTACGACCTGCAGTAGCGCGCCGCGGGTGAGCCGCCGTCGCGGCGGGCTTCGGCGTATCATCGGCGCCATGCGCAAGCGCGTGTTCGTGGCGTTCGGGGCGGCGATCGGGTGCGGCAGCGTGTCGGGCGGCCCCGACGCCCCCCCCGGCGACGCCGCGCTCGACGCCGGCGCGCTCGCGGAGGCCTCGATCGGGTTCGATCACGTCGACATCGGCGCCACCGTGATCGCCGCGCCCATCGACACCAGCGCGCTGCCGGCCGCGGTGTTCTACCAGGACGACGGCGCCGGCCACCTCACCGCGTACCCGACCACCGCGGGCGCCGACGGCACCTGGCGCGCCGACGTGCCCGCCGGCCCGGTGGCGATGAAGCTCTACCTGCCGAGCGCGCCGTCGATCACGCGCTGGGTGACGCTGTCGTCGCGCACGATCCGCTCGCTCGATCTGCAGCTCGCGCACCCGGTAGCGACCGCGGCGCCCACGGCATCGCTGGATTTCGGCGCGGTGACCATGAACCCGGTGTTCGCGCCCAGCGAGCAGCTGCACCTGCTCATCGTCGGCACCTGGAACTACAACTTCTTCACCGGCGGAGCCCTGCCGATGATGGGCGATGGCACCTGGGATCCGGCGACGTTCGCGTACGCGAGCCCGCCGATGACCCCGGGCAGCACCGGGTTCCCGCAGGTCACCACCGCCGATCGCTTCGCGCTGATGCGCTTCTCCGACACCAAGCTCACCGCCGTGCTGGTGACCGGGCTGGCCGCCGACATGACCGCGGGTGTCAACGCGGTGCCCGGCGGCGCGCTGGCGCCCGTCACCTTCGATCGCAACCTCAACGTGACGGTCAACGCCGACCTGCCGGCGGCGCGCCTGGCCGCGGTCGTGCCCGCCCTCGACGGTGCCGTCGAGCGGCGCTGGAGCCTCATCGCCGCGCCCGGCGCGGCCTACGGCGTCAACGCCGGGCCGCGCCTCGACGACGGCACGGTCAGCGACGCCGGCACCGTCGCCATCACCGGCACCTACGGCAACCCGTTCGTCGACGAGCACGACCTGGCGTGGCCGGCGCTGTTCGGCTGGAGCACGCAGCGCACCGGCACGCTCACCTACGAGGGTCGGACCCTGTCGCGAGTGGCGCGGCTACAGACCTACGTCGAGCCCGGCGACGGCGCCACCCCGCTGGCGGTCGGCGTGCCGCAGGCGCTGCCGGTGAGCTTCTCCGTCGGTGGCGTCGTGCTCGACGGCGACGGCGGCGTGACCCTGACGCCCGAGGGCGACACCCTTGCGATCAGCTTCACCGTCGACGCCGGCACCTGCGCGCTATATCGCGCCGACCTCGCCGCGCTGTCGGCAGGCGCCGGCAACACCTGGACCGCGCAGACGACGGTCAGCCTGGTCGGCGAGCAGCCGTCGTGGCGGATCCCGCGCGACCTGCTCACGGCCGGTCAGCCGTATCGCATCTCCGGCGAGTGCATGTCGACTGCCCTCGACCTCGAGGGCGGTGATCTCACGGTGCGCTCGCTGCCGCTCGGCCTCGGCTATGCCGAGGGTGGCGTGTTCGAGATCGCGCCGTAGCTCGCGCGCGGCGCCTCGATCGCACGAGACGTTCAGGCGAGCAGCACGGCGGTCACCGTGCCGTAGCCACCACCGGCGCCAGGGCCGTCATCGGTGAGCGCGAGCGGACCGTAGCCACCACCGGCGCCAGGGCCATCCTCGGCGAGCGCGGCGCCGGGGCTCGCCCAGAGCGCGAAGGCGACGAACAGGGCGTGCAGCGAGCGGGGCGCGTAGGTGGTTGCGTTCATCAAGATCTCCTGAGCAGTTGGGACGGCGACCAGAGCAACCTGCGGGCCACGCCCAACCCTTCGCGGACCGAGGTCGTGTCAGCCGTGAACCGCGGGGCACGTCGTCGTCGCGTGTTCACGACGTTGAGGACCGGCGTCTCGCCGCCGCCTTCACGCACCTACATGGGCCTCTACGCTCGCCGGCGTGCGCGCTCGGCGAGCGCGACGACCGACGAGGCAAGCCCGCGTGCGCGTGTACCAATGCCGCATGACCGCGGTGAGGACGCTGCTCGACGCCATCGGCGACACCCCGCTGGTGGAGCTGGCGCGGCTCGGTCGCGGCCTGCCCGTGCCGGTGTTCGCCAAGTGCGAGCACGACAACCCGGGCGGCTCGATCAAGGACCGCATCGCCAAGGCGATCGTCGACGACGCCGACGCGCGCGGTGTGCTCCGCCCGGGCATGACCCTGGTCGAGGCCACCGCCGGCAACACCGGGCTGGGCCTGGCCATGGTGGCCGCCACCCGGGGTTACCGGCTGGTGTGCGTGATGCCGGAGAAGATGTCGGTCGACAAGCGCACCGCGCTCACCGACGTCGGCGCCGAGGTCGTGGTCACCCCCAACGCGCCGCTGTCGAGCCCGGATAACTTCCGCGCGGTGGCGCGGCGCCTGGCCGCGCAGGACGGCCACTTCGCGACCGACCAGTTCGACAACCCGGTCAACGTCCGCTGCCACGAGACCACCACCGCCGTCGAGATCCTGGCCCAGGTCGGCGGCCCCATCGGCGCCTTCGTCGTCGGGGCCGGCACCGGCGGCACCATCACCGGCGTCGGCCGCGCCCTCAAGGCGACCCAGCCCTCGGTGCGCGTCGTGCTCGCCGATCCGGTCGGCTCGGCCCTGGCCGCGTGGGTCGAGACCGGCGAGCTCGGCCCCGACGGCAGCTACGCCGTCGAGGGCATCGGCGGCAGCGCGCCGCCGGGCAACCTCGACCGCCGCGTCATCGACGCCGCCGAGGTCGTCAGCGACGACGAGAGCTTCGCCATGGTCGAGCGCCTCGTGCGCGAGGAGGGCCTGCTCGTCGGCGCCTCGGCCGGCACCAACGTCGTCGCCGCCCTGCGCGTCGCCGCCCGCGGTGGCCTCGCCGGCCCGGTGGTCACCGTGCTGCCCGACGACTGGGACCGCTACCACTCGCAGCCGTGGATGCAGGGCCGCCGCGGCTGGACCCCGATCGACGCGTGAGCGACGCAAGATCGCGTACGCTGCCGTCGTGCGCTCGTACTGTCTCGTCGCTGCCACCACCGTGCTCGCCGGCTGCCCTCGCGGCGCAGCCCCCACGTCCCCTTCGAGCAGCCGCCCCGCGGCCGACGCCCTGCGCTCGCTCGAGGACGCCTGCCGACGCGGCGACCAGCCCGCCGTCCTCGCTCACCTCGCCGACCAGGGCCTCGGCGGCGGACCGAAGGTCACCCGCGCCATGCGCGCCAGCGATCCGATGGCCGCCAGCATCGTCGAGGACGTCTGCGAGCCCTTCCCCACCGAGCTCGTCGTCGTCGCCACCGCCGACACCACCGACGCCGGCCGCACCTGGAGCGCCGTCACCATCACCGTCGACGACGCCCCGGTCATCTACCGCTTCGTCGACGTCAGCGGCGCCTGGCTCCTCGGCGAGGTCGAGTAGCGGCGCCCCGCGACGAGCAGGTGGCGCCTCGCCCCAGTGGCGAGGCGCGCGTCACTCGCCAACCGGCGGCGCAGGTGGCGCGGCAGGCGCGACCGTGGGCAGCGCGACGCACCGACGCACCGACCGAGGTTGGTCTTCTCGGACATGTGGCGGCGCCTACGGCCACAGGGTGACCGTAGCGCGGACGCCCCCACGAGTGTGGTCGCCGACTTGAACGTGCGCGGGCGCTTGGCCTGCTCCGTGCTCTCGCCCTACCCCATGTCGCTCCCGCGTCAGGTCCTCCCCGCCGGCTTCCACCTCATCACCCGGCGCTGCACCCAGCGCCAATACATCTTCCGGCCCGACGCCCAGACCAACAACAACATCGTCTACTGCCTGGCCGAGGCCGCCCGCCGCTTCGGCATCGACGTCCTCCTCACCGTCTTCGAGTCCAACCACCACCACACCCTCATCTTCGATCGCCACGGTCGCTACCCCGAGTTCCTCCAGCATCGACAAGATGCTCGCCCGCTGCCAGAACGCCCTTGCGCCGCCGCTGGGAGAACCTCTGGTCCCTCCGACGCCCCTGCGTCACCCGCCTCCTCGACCGCGCCACCGTCATCGCCAAGCTCATCTACGCAGCGAGCAACCCCGTCAAGGACGGCTCCTCGTCGAACGCGCCACCCAGTGGCCCGGCGTCAACGCCTACCGCGAGCTCCTCTTCCGGCCGTCCCCCACCGCGACCCGCCCGCGTCACTTCTTCCGCGACCGCGGCGATGCCTGCCGAGGTCTCGCTGTCGCTGTCCATCCCCGCCGAACTGGCGACCCCGACGACGTCATCGCCGAGGTCGAGGCCGGCGTCCGGGAGATCGAAGAAGAGCGTCGCCGCCTCCGCGCCGCCACCGGCGCGCGCGTCCTCGGGCGCCGCGCCATCCTCGCCCAGCGCTGGTTCGACGCCCCGACCTCCCACGCGCCGCACCGCAACCTGCGCCCGCGCTTTGCCGGCGCACGTGCCGTCCGCGTCGCCGCCATCGCCGCGTACCGCGCCTTCATCGACGCCTACCGCGCCGCGCGCCTGCGCTGGCTCAACCGCCAGCGCGCGAAGTTCCCGCCCGGCACCTACTGGCTCGCTCGCTTTGCGCCCATCGTGCCCCTTCCACAGCCCGGCCAGTAGCGCCGTCGTCCTCGCCACGCCTGCTCTCACCATCGAGCGTGCGACGCCAGCCCACTGGGCTCGGTATCGCGCGCCGCCGCCGCATGGGCAATCGCGTCCTGCCGCGAGCCCGCGCGCGGCCCGACTGCCCCCGGTCGGCGCCTCTCACCGCGCCAGCGAGGCCCCGGCGACGCACCAGAACTACATATTCTGCGACAGCAACCACGGTCGGCGTTCTCGTTCTTCGTCTTTTAGCGACACACGTCGGCATGGTCCTTATGGGCCGCCATCGCGCTCGCGCGACACTGATTCGACGTGTCATATGATTCCATCAACGCCGAAACTCTTTCATATACACGCCTTAAAGACTCAACAACCTCGGGAAACCTTGACTTCAGGCCATCTGAGACGTCATCCAGCGCAAAGCTCGCGAATCTCGCATCAGAGATTGTCGAAACCGCCTCGACAAAAATGGGCTCAACATCACCCTGTTCGCATTGAGTTCCCGAAGACATCCCGCATAAGCATGCATCTGGATTCCGGCGGCGCAATTCCAGCAAGTGCGACAATTCTTCGGGAGTATCCGGTCTATCAGAGTAAAACATGCAAACCGGTCGAAGCAGAAGATATATTGCCTCATCGATTTTGTCGCGATCAGACCCTGACGCCGACTCGCGCACCACCTCAAGTCTCGCAGCAATAGGCACGTAACTACCGAGCGGAAGACTATACAAAACATGCCCGAGACTTACGTCGCTTTTGCGAACGTCCAGATTGCGACGATCGCACGCTCCAACGACGCACAATACCAGGAACATTAGCACTTTACACAATCGGCTTCCTTTCGCACTTCGAATTCATCTTGGTCCAGCGTCGGAAATCTTCGCCGGCGCCTTTCGGCATGCGACATCCATTTGTCATTGTAGCCGTGCAGCACCTCATGGGCGAGAACGTTTTTGAGGCAGGTTTTCCGTCCTCCAGCTGACGGCGGATGGGCCATCCATGGCTGAAGTAGAGCCTGGGGCAAGTATACTGTCCCATTCATATAGGCTCCTACCAAGCGCCTTCCACCGCCAAGGGACTCGTAATGCGAGTCTCCCGCGTCTACATAGCCAGTAGGAATACGATCCCCTTCGGCCGTGCATTGGACATTCACCATGACCATCGCGGATATCCATCGATGATGATCGGCCGGCAGGCATCCTTGTTTCGGATCGTTGCAGTGGTAGATGTCGTACGCTGCGCCGAGTATTGCGGCGATGAGCTGCGACATCTGCAATATCCCACAATTACGAAATCGAGGCATGAACCAGTCCAAGTCGTCCGTAGAGGATGATTCTAGGCCTGAGTGGTCAAACATGTTTATTGGTCGATGTCGCCCATACGCATACTGCTCCGGGTCCCGCCTCGCCATCACATCCATCCCATCCGGCTGCAGGAACGCCCCCATCAGCGGGTCGTAAACCCTCCACTGATTCAGCGCCAGCGGCGGCCGCGTATGCGTCGTCCCGCCCCCGCCCGACGCGTACGCCGACGTCTCTGACCTGCCCCCCGAAAACTAGACCACCGGATGTGTTCGTTCTTCACTTCGGAGACGAGCCATGCCCCGCAAGAGTCAGTTCACCGACGAACAGATCATCCGCGCCCTCAAAGAGGTCGATGCCGGCGCGAAGGCGACCGACGTCGCGCGCCGCCTCGGCGTGACCGTCACGACCTTCCATCGCTGGCAATCCAGGTTCGGCGGGATGGAGGTCAACGAGGCCAAGCGGCTGCGCGCCCTCGAGGACGAGAACGCCAAGCTCAAGAAGCTCCTGGCTGACCAGATGCTCGACAACGCCGCGCTGAAAGCAGTGCTCGGAAAAAAATGGTGAAGCCCACGGCAGGACGCAAGGCCGTGGGCTACCTCCAGCAGGCGTTCGGCTTCAGCGAGCGGCGCGCGTGTCGCGTCGTCGGGGTGTGCCGCGCGACAGCGCGCTACGAGCGCACGCGCGTGGACCCGCCCAAGCTCGTGACGGCGTTGCTCGCGCTCGCGAAGAGGCATCCCCGCTACGGCTACCGGTTCCTGCACCGAAAGCTTCGGCGCAAGGGACACGACTACAACCACAAGCGCATCTACCGCCTGTACCGCGAGCACGGGCTCGCCGTGAAGACGAAGCGGAGGAAGCGCCTGGCGGCGGCGCCTCGCGAGCAGGTGCCGCGTCCGACCGCGCCACGTCAGCAGTGGGCCATGGACTTCGTCAGCGACCACCTCGTGTCGGGCCGGCGCTTCCGCTCGCTCACCGTGCTCGACGTCTTCAGCCGCCGGTGCCCCGGCATCCTCGTCGAGACCTCCATCAGCGGCGAGCGTGTCGCGCGCTTCCTCGACGAGCTCGCCGCGGCAGCGGGCCTGCCCGAGACCATCGTGGTCGACAACGGCCCGGAGTTCATCTCCAACGCCCTCGACAGGTGGGCCTACGAGCGAGGCGTGAAGCTCCACTTCATCAAGCCCGGCACGCCGACGGAGAACGCCTTCATCGAGAGCTTCAATGGCAGCTTCCGCAACGAGTGCCTGAACGCCAACTGGTTCGACTCGCTCGACCACGCCCGCGAACTCATCGAGGCGTGGCGCCTCGACTATAACAGCGATCGTCCGCACAGCTCCCTTGGCGGCCTCACGCCGATCGAGTACGAACGCCTGCACCAACCAACCCCAACGACGCAAACGCTGGCCTAGAAAACGGGGTCAGGTCAGCGCTCGTCCGCGTCAGCCTGCCGCGCCGCTGCGGAAGGTGAAGGGGTACTTGACCTGGACCACGCTGGGCAGCGACGGGAAGGTGATGGCGGCGACGACGCTGGCGACGCAGCTCGAGACCGCGCCGTCGACGCCCTTGGCGGTGGAGCTGACGACGACGCCCTGCGGGTTCACGGTGAACACGGCCTGGACGGTGCCGCCGAGGGTCGGGTTGGCGAGGAGCTCCTTCTCGTAGCAGTAGCTGATCTTGGTGAGCTCGCGGCGGATGTACCGGCGCAGCATGCTGGCGTCGAGGTCGCCGACGACGGTCGGCTTCTCGAGAGTGGGCGGCGGGGTCGACGAGCGGCGGCCGCCGGGGACGTCGCCGCCACCGGGGATGGTGTAGCGGATGCCGCCGGGAGTGTTGCCGACGGTGCGGTAGCCGCCGACCCGCACGGTGCCCCACGGCACGCCGCCGGCGCCCGGGCCCACGCCGCTCACGCCGTCGCCGAAGCCGCGCGGCGCGCCCGGGCCGTAGCCGTCGAGGCCGCCGATGCGATCGATGGCGTCGAAGCCCGACATGAGGTCGTCGTTGCCGAGGGCGCTGGCCATCGAGGTCACGAAGGTGGAGCCGAGGACGCCGGCGGTGGCGGCGGCCTCGATGGCGTCCTGCCGGGCCCGGGCCTCGGCGTCGGCGCGATTGGCGATCTGGCGGCGGCCCGGATCCGGGCGCGACTGCGGGGCGCCGGTCAGGCCCTCGGCCAGGGCGAGCGCGGCGACGTCGCCATCGACCGGCGCGTCGCCGGCGGTGCCGTCGCTCGGCTCCGGCGGCAGGTCGGCGCGCGCCTCCGCCATGAGGCTGGCGGTGAGCTCCTCGGTCGCGGTCTCGTCGATAGTGGCGGCGTAGGCCGACGGGTCGGCGAGCTGCGCGAGCTGCCACACCGCGAGGTGCGCGGCCGCCGACGCCGCGACGTAGGCGAGGACGCGGCGCTCGATGCTCACCGGCGGCGCCAGCACCGCGCGAGGCGCCTCGACGGCGCGGACCAGGAAGCCGACCTGGCCGAGGCCGACCCGCGCCGACAGGCCGGGCTCGACGTCGAAGCGCTGGGCGCCGCTGCCGTCGAGGGCGACGACCCGCTCGCCCAGGCGGAGCTCGCCGCGCATGCCGCCGAGATCGACGACGAAGCCGGTGCGCGCGGCGTTGGGCGCGACCAGCTCGCCACGCGGCCGCATGGTGGCGCCGGCGGCGAAGTCGACGCCGGCGTCGCTGCCGATGGTGATGCTCGACGGCGACAGCTCGCGGCGACGACGCGCCAGGCCGAGGCCGAGCAGCGGCAGGCCGAGGCCCGCGCCGAGCAGCGCCAGGCCATCTTGCACGGGCGAGCCGAGCTCGCCGCGATACGCCCAGCCCGGCAGGCCCTCGGCGTGCCACGCCGCGCGGCGCTCGGCGTCGATCGACGAGCGGTGCAGCGAGCTGGCGAAGGCCGCCGACGCGGTCACCAGCATCATCGCGGCGCCGGCGAGCATCGCCCGGGTGCGGGTGCTGATCCGGCCGCTGCGGGCGTCGCTCACGTGACGCACGCCGACGATCGACTCTCCGAGGGTGGCGACGACCTCGACGGTGGGATGGCTGGGCGTGGACGTGGACATGGCAACTCCGGCGCGAGCGGGTGGCGTCCACCGCGGCGCCGCCGGGTTCGGCAGCGCGCGTGTCGGTGTAGGTGGACGGACGACCTCACGCGGCGGCGCCGCGCGTGACCGGGCCCGGGGTGCGGGCCCCGCTGCCTGGCGCCGGGCCATCCCGTCGCGTCGTCAGCGGTCACAGGCCATGACAGCGCTCGGCCCGCTCCGGTTCCAAAAAAGTTCGCCCGCCGTCGATCTCGGCCGCGTGCAACCCGCCGGCGCCGCCGGTGTCAGCCGCGCGCGACGAGCACGCCCGCGCGCGCAGCGCGTCCCACCTCGACAACGGCGATGCTCATGGCGCGAGCCGCGGCCGGTGCGGGAACGCCGCCGTGAACAGCGACTCCCCCAGGGTCAGGCGCAGGTACGCGGCCTCGGCGTCGGCGGCGGTGTAGGCGGGGTGGCGCGCGGCGATGCCGGCGATGGCGATCGCGCGCACGTCGTCGCTCATCGCCGCCGCCACCGCCACCCGCTGCGCCGGCGTCATCCGCCGGTACACGGCGAGCTGGGCCGCGTGGGCGTCGGCGGTGGTGTCCGCGGGCCGCAACGCCGCGCCTACTCGATGCGCATCGAGCGCTCGAACTCCTCGGGGTTCGACGACGCGTAGATCGCCGTCTCCATCGAGATGAGCCCGCTGTTGACGAGGTCGAGCAGGTGCTGATCGAAGAGCTGCATCGAGTACAGATCGCGGCCCTTGCGGATCAGCTCGGGGATGTCGCTCAGCCGCTCCCGCGACCGGATGCACTCGCGGATGGTGCGGGTGACGCGCAGGATCTCGACCGCGGGCAGCCGCCGGCGGCCGTCCTTCGACGCCAGGAGGCGCAGCGACACGATCGCCTGCAGGCAGTCGCCGAGGCGCTCGCGGACCACGTCCTGGGCGTCGGTCTCGAACAGACCGACGTAGCGCTGCACGGTCTGCATGGCGTCGGGGGTGTGGATCGCCGACAACACCAGGTGGCCGGTCTCGGCCGCCTTCAAGCAGATCTGCGCGGTCTCACGATCGCGGATCTCGCCGACCATGATCACGTCGGGGTCCTGCCGCATCGCCGCGACCATCGCGTTGGCGAAGCTCTTGGTGTCCGAGCCGACCTCGCGCTGGATGATCATGCACTTCTGCGGCTCGTGGATGAACTCGATCGGATCCTCGATCGTGATGACGTGGGCGTGCCGGGTCTCGTTGATGTAGCGCAGCATCGCCGCCATCGAGGTCGACTTGCCGTTGCCGGTCGCGCCGGTCACCAGGATGAGGCCGCGCCGCGCGTCGGCGACCTCGGCCAGCACCGGCGGCAGGTTGAGCTGCTCGAGCGACAGCACCTGGATGGGGATGAGGCGCATCACGATGCCGACCGAGCCGCGCTGGCGGAAGATCGACGACCGGAACCGACCGCGCTGGGCCACCGTGTACGAGACGTCGAGCTCGTCGAATGCACGCGCGAAATCGACCGACGCGGCGCCGCGATCCTCGAGGATGATCTTGGCGATGGTCTCGGTGTCGCCCGAGGTCAGCGGCGGCACCTTGATGGCGCCGAGCAGCTCGCCATGGAGACGATAGTGCGGGGGGTAGCCGACCTCGAAGTGGATGTCGGAGACGCCGCGCTCGATGCCGAAGGCCAGGAGCTTGTGGAAGGTGGCTCGATCCATCGTCATACGGCCCCCATGGTAGCGCCCCGCGTGGCCGGCGCGGCGCTACTCGGGGACGTTTTTGTCGACGCGGTTCCGGAGCGTGTCGACCAGCGGGGCATCGCCTTGGCCGGCGCGTACAGGCGTGGCCAGCGCCAGCGGCCGCCAGGGGCCAGGCGCGGCCGGGGCGGCGGCGGTCGGGCGGTGCCAGCGCCGCGCCCCGAGCGGCTGCGGCAGCTCGGTGGCGCCTGAGCCCAGCGCCACCGCCAGGGGCGGCTCGCCGCGCAGGTCGCCGTCGTCGTCGAAGTCGGCGGCGCCCACGGTCAGCGCGGCCGAGGCCGACGCCATCGCGTCGCGGGCGTCGCGGGTGACCGCCGGGAACGGCGGCCCCGGCCGGGCCAGGAAGTATCCCTGGCCGTAGCGGACCCCGAGATCGCGCAGGCACCACAGATCGTCGGCGGTCTCGATGCCCTCGGCGACGATCGCCGCGTCGATGGCATCGGCGATGTGGCACATCGAGCGCAACATCTCGCGCTTGACCGCGGACCGCGCGCAGCCGCGGGTGAGCACGTCGGACAGCTTGATGAAGTCGGGTCGCAGCGCCATCACCGTCTCGAGGTTGGAGTGGCGGGTGCCGACGTCGTCGATGGCGACCCCGAAGCCCATCGCCGCGTAGGCGGCCAGCGCCCGTCGGAACGCGGTGAAGTTCTCGATGGCGAGCTTCTCGGTGATCTCGAAGACGACGTTGGCCGGGGCCAGCCCGGCGGCGGCGAGCAGGTGGCCGATCTCGATCTCGATGAAGGCGGCGTCGTAGAACGACAGCGGCAGCAGGTTGAGGAACAGCCGGTGCACTGGCTCGAGGCCGGTGGCCGAGCGCACCGCGCGACGGAAGCAGGCGCGATCGAGCTCGAAGGTGAGGTCGACCTCGTCGGCCACCGCGAACAGCGCCGCCGGCGAGTGCAAGGCGCTGCCCGCCGGCCCGCGGGCCAGGGCCTCGAAGCCGAAGATCTCGCCGGTGCCGAAGTGCACGATCGGCTGGTAGACCGAGACGATGCCGTCGCCGAGGATGATGTCCTGCAGCGCGCGCTTGTCGCGCTGGGCGGCGCGCTGCTGGGCCAGGCGCGCGGCGTCTTGAGCCTCGCTCACTAACCGCGACAGCAGGCGCTCGGGCCGGATCATCGAGTTGCCCAGCACCCGGGCGCAGCCGATCGCCAGCCGGGCCTGGTCGCGCAGCAGCTCGTCGACCACCGGCGCCAGGGCCTGCTCGACGGCCTGCTCGACCGCCGCCGCCATCGCGTCGAGGTCGAGGCGCGGCTCGCCGGGCGCCGGCGACGGGAACACCAGGTAGGCGTCGCCCTCGGGGGTGCGGCAGATGAGGTCGCGGGCGCCGAGCACGGTGCCGCGCAGTCCGTCGAGCACGGCGCCGGCACGATCGAAGATCTCGGCGTGGTGGGCCAGGCCCAGCTCGAGCTCGACCCGGCGCAGCCGCGACAGATCGAGCAACATGCACGACAGCGCCCGATCGCGCTGCAGGATGGCGAGCACCTCGCCGAGGCGATCGTGGTACGGGCGGAACCGATCGAGCTCCACCGACGGCAGGGCGATCTGCGCGATCGACGCCGGCCGGCGGCGCTCGCCGCGCCCGGGCTCGGCGGCCTCGGACGTGTCGTAGAAGTGGACGTGGCCGGTGCGCTTGGCGCCGGCGAGGGCGGCGGTGGCCGCCGCCAGCAGCGCCGCCGGATCGGTGGCGTCGTCGGGACAGGTGGCGACGCCGATCGACATCGTCACCGCGCGGCCGCCGGGCAGCGCCGCCTGGGCCACCGCGTCGCGCAGGCGCAGCGCCTTGGTCAGCGCGCCGGCCTTGTGGGTCTCGGGCAGGATCAGCGCGAACTCCTCGCCGGAGATGCGCGCCACGATGTCGGAGCTGCGGCCGCGCGGCGGCGGCTCGCCGTCGGCGAGCAAGGCGGCGATGCGCCGCAGGATCTCGTCGCCGACCTGGTGGCCGACGTCGCGGTTGACCGCCTTGAAGTCGTCGAGGTCGCAGGCGAGCAGCGCCAGCGGCGTGGCGTGCCGCTGCGAGCGCGCCACCTCCTCGCGCAGGCGCTCCTGCAGCGCCTGGTGGTTGTACAGGCCGGTCAGCGGATCGCGGAACGACGCGCGCTCGAGGCGCAGGCTGAGCTGCTCGAGCGACACGGTGGCGGTCGCCAGATCGCGGCCGCGCTGGGCCAGGCGATCCTCGAGGTCGGCGACCCGGGCCTCGGCGCGCTCGGCCCGGCGCTCGGCGGCGTCCTGGGCGGCGCTGGCGTCGACGCCACCGGCGGCGCGGGCGTGGCGGTGCTCCTCGGCCAGCGCCATCACCAGCGCGCGCAGGTCCGCCGGCCGCCACGGCTTGGCCACCACCCGCTGCACGCCGCCTTCGTTGATCGCGGCCACCAGGTGCTCACCGTCGGGCAGGCCGGTGACCAGGACGCGCGCGCACAGCGGCCGGCGCACCGCGAAGCTGGCCAGCACCTCCACGCCGGTGAGCCCTTGCATGCGGAAGTCGGTGAGCACCACCGCGAGATCGTCGCGAGCCAGCGCGATCTCGAGGGCCTCCTCCCCGGAGTTCGCGCACACCACCTCGCACTCGCGATCGAGCGTGCGCCGCATGAGCTCGAGGTTGGCGACCTCGTCGTCGACGCACAACACCACCGGCCGCGCCGACGCGGCCGCCTCACGCGGCGTAGCTCCCACCGGTTCCCCCACGGCGATGTCGCCCAGTATACGCCCGCGACCGGCGTGGTGGGGCGCGGCTACAGGCCGAGCACGGTGATCTCGAGGACGCGCTCGAGCACCCACACCAGGCCGAGGGCGGCCAGCGGCAGCGCCAGGGCCGGCAGCGCGATCCGGCGGTAGCGCTCGGCGCCCAGGCGATCGATCGCCACGATGAGCAGCGGCAGCACCACACAGACGATCGCGAGCTGGCCGAGCTCGACGCCGAGGTTGAACAGCAAGAGCGGCGCGATCACGTCGTCGGGCGGCAGCAGCTCGGCGAGCACGCCGGCGAAGCCGAGGCCGTGGACCAGGCCGAACCCGAGCGTGAGCGGCACCCGCCACCGGGTGTCGGGCCGGACCACGTCCTCGAGCGCGGTGAACGCGATCGACGCCGCGATCAGGCTCTCGACGAGCACCGCCGGCAGGGTCAGCACCCCGAGGGACGCGGCGATGAGCGTCAGCGAGTGGGCGACGGTGAACGTGGTGATGATGAGGCCGGTCGCGCGCAGGGTCTGCCGCAGCGGGCGCCGGCGCCAGGCGCCGTCGGGACCGCGCGCCAGCGCCACCACCAGCAACAAGGTGAGCACGAAGGCGACGTGATCGAGGCCGCCCCAGATGTGATCGACGCCGGAGCGGATCCACGCCCACGCCGCGGTCGGCCGCGCGCCGTGCAGCGCCAGCGTCAGCGTCGGATCGGTGGCCGAGACCACGCCGTCCCAGGTCGGCTCGCCGGCGACCAGGAGCCGGATCACCGCCTGGTGCGCGGTCGAGCGCGCGAAGAACGCCGCGAGATCGACGGTGAGGGCGGCCGGCGCCGCCGGGCAGGTAGCGCGCCAGCGCGCCGCCAGGAAGCGACCGTCGTCGGCGGCGGCCACCGTCGGCGCCGACGCCGGGCACGGCACCTCGCCGGCGCGGAGCGTCAGGTAGCTCGCCAGCTCGGCGGCCACCGCCGGGCCCGCGGCCAGCGCCTCCGCCATGCTCGGGCGCGCGTCGTCGGGCAGCCCGAGCGCGGCGGTGACGTCGAGGGGCGACGCCCGCAGGGTCACGTCGACGGCGGCGCCGTCGGCGCGCAGCTCGACGTACTTGATCGCGCTCTGGTGAGCCACCGCCGGCGCGCTGGCGCCGAGCGCCACGGTCAGCGCGACGAGCACGGCGGTCTGGCGCGGCGTCATCGTCCGGTTGTACGTCAGGCGCGCCGCCGTCGGTGCACCCACCGCACCCGGGCCGGCGGCCGCGGTCGCCCCGGGCCCCGGCGGCGCTGGTGTATGGTGTGCGGCCTGATGAGCAACGACGCTCCGGTGGTCCTGATCATGGCGGCGGGGTTGGGGACGCGGATGAAGTCCGACCGCGCCAAGGTGCTGCACGAGGTGGCCGGACGGTCGCTGATCGGCTGGGTGGTCGAGGCCGCCCGCGCCGCCGGCGCCGCCCGCGTGGTCGCCATCCTCGGCCACCAGCACGAGCGGGTGCAGGCCTCGCTCGACGCCCGCTACGGCGCAGGCGCCATCGAGGTCGCGCTGCAGCTCGAGCCGCGCGGCACCGGCCACGCGGTGGCGTGCGCCCTGCCGGCCCTCGAGGGCGAGCCCGACGATCGCATCGTCGTGATCCTCACCGGCGACGCGCCGCTGATCGCGTCGGAGCGGGTCGCCGAGCTGGTGGCGGCGTGCGCGGCGGCGCCGGCGGGGATGGCGCTCCTGTCGACGGTGCCCGATCGCGAGATGCCGTACGGGCGGCTGGTGCGCGACGTCGAGGGCCGGCTGGCGCGCATCGTCGAGCACGTCGACGCCACCCCGAGCGAGCGCGCGCTGCGCGACACCAACGCCGGCTTCTACGCCATCCGCCTGGGCCACCTGCGCGCCGGGCTGGCGACCTTGCGCGCCGACAACGCCAAGGGCGAGCTGTACCTGACCGACCTGGTCGCCCACGCCCACGGTCGAGGCGGCGCGGTCGCCATCGACACGCCCTTCGAGGAGGTCAGCGGGATCAACGACCGGGTCGATCTCGCCGCGGTCACCGCCGCCGCGCGGCGCCGGATCAACGAGCGCTGGATGCGCGCCGGCGTGACCATGGTCGATCCGGCCACCACGTACATCGACGCCGACGTCGGGCCGCTCGGCACCGACGTGTGGCTCGGCGCCGGCGTGTGCCTGCGCGGCGCCACCCGGCTCGGCGCCCGCGCGCGCGTCGACGTCGGCAGCGTGCTCACCGACGCCACCATCGCCGACGACGCCCACGTGAAGCCATACAGCGTGCTCACCGAGACCGCGATCGGCGCGCGCGCCGAGACCGGCCCGTTCACCCACTGCCGGCCCGGCACCCAGCTCGACGAGGACGCCAAGCTCGGCAACTTCGTCGAGACCAAGAAGGCGCACCTGTCGGCCGGCGCCAAGGCCAGTCACCTGGCCTACCTCGGCGACGCCCAGGTCGGCGCCAAGGCCAACATCGGCGCCGGCACCATCACGTGCAACTACGACGGCACCGCCAAGCACAAGACCGTCATCGAGGCCGGCGCGTTCATCGGCTCCGACAGCCAGCTCGTCGCGCCGGTCACCGTCGGGCGCGACGCCTACGTCGGCGCCGGCTCGACCATCACCAAGGACGTGCCGCGCGGCGCGCTGGCGCTGACCCGGGTCAAGCAGGTCCACCTCGAGGGCTGGGCCGAGCGGATGGCGGCGGCCCGGGCCAAGCGCGCGCGCCCGAGCGAGCCGACCGGGTGAGCGTGCGCCCGATCGTCGCGGGCCTGGCGAGCCTGGCGCTCGCCGGGTGCAAGGGCGAGCGCGCCGCGCTGCCACCACCGCCGACGCCGACGCCGACGAGCACCGACGCCGCGCCGCCACCGCCGCCGGTCGATCCGTGGCCGGAGCTGGCCGAGCTGCCCGGCGTCGAGCCCTCCCGTCGGCTGACGTTGCCGACCGATGGTCGCCGCCCGCGGCTGTCGGTGGTCGGCCCGGTCGTCGTCGGCGAGGTCGCGGTGGTCGGCGGCTCGCAGCTCGGCTTCACCGCGATCGAGCTCGGCAGCGGCGAGCTGCGATGGACGCTGCCCACCGGCCTGCGCGCGGTCACGCCGCTGCGGTGGGGCGACGAGCTCCTGCTGGTCGACGACTGCGCCGAGGCCCCGACGGTGATCGCCACCGATCGCGTGCTCGGCTGCTACCGGATCGTGTCCGCCGACGGCGCGGTGGTGGCCGCCGGCACCGTGGTCGGCGCGCGCGGCGACATCGACGTCTTCGCCGGCGCCCGCGGCGACAGCTTCCTGGTCGCCGATGGCGCACCCGGTGTGGTTCGCTGGCAGCGCGGCGACGCCGCGGTCACGTTCGCGGTCGACGACGGCCGCGCCCGCGCCAGCGCCGCGAGGCCGCGCACCGTGCGCGCGACCTGGCGCGAGCGGAGCTGGGACCTCGGCCTCGAGGACGAGGTGCTGGTCGCGCGCGCGCCCGACGGCGCCGTCGCCTGGCGCATCGACGCCACCACCGCCGCGGTGCTCGGGGTCATCCCCGCCGCCGGCCACGAGGCGCCGATGGTGCGGGTCGCGCGCATCGGCGGCCTCAGCGGCCGCGGCATGGTGGGCGTGCTCGACGTCGACGCCACCGGCTCGCGCCACGGCCAGGCCGCGTTCCCGCTGCCGGGCATCTCGATCCTGGCGTCGGCGATGGCCGACGACGGCACCACCGCGCTCGCGACCCGGGTCGACGCCAGCCTCAGCCGCGACGTGGTGGCGCTGCTCGATCGCCGCGGCGCGGTGGCGTGGGTGTGGCCGCTGCCGCACCGCGAGCACGTCGAGCCGCTCGGGGTCGCGGTAGCCGACGAGGTCGTGCTGGTCTTCCACGACGGCGATCAGCTCACCTGGCTGCCGCGCCCACCGCGCTAGCTGCGTGTGCGCCGGGGTGCGCCGAGGTCGCAGGTGGCGCGACGGCGGTGACCGAGCGATGATGGCGCGCGGTGTGGGGCATTCCGGCAGTCGACGGGCGGCGCGCGCGAGCGTCGAGATCCTCGACACCGTAAGCCCCCGGTTCGCCTCACCCCGGATGGCACGTGCCGTGCTCATCCCAGGGTCATCGAGCCCACCGGCTCACCACCCAAGCCAAGGACCCGCCCATGCTCAAGCTCGTCGCCTCCTCGCTCGTCGCCCTCTCGCTCGCCGGCTGCGTCGAGCAGAAGCCCGACACCAGCGACATCGCCCGGGCCATCCCGACCGCGACCCAGGTGCAGATCAACCTGCCGGGTCAGGCGATGGCGCGCACCCTCGGCGAGCTCGCGCCCTGGTACGTCGCCACCCGCGGCGTCACCCGCACGTTCAACACCGGCACCGCGTGGGTGCTGGTGCTGGTCCACACCATCGTGCAGTTCCCGGTCACCTCGGTCGACGGCGACGTGTACACGTGGGGCCCGTGGGACGACGGCCCGCTGGCGCCGGCGCGCTACCGCCTCGACGTGACCGCGCTCGCCGACGGCAGCTACGACTGGGCCCTGCTCGGCCAGAGCAAGAGCGTGGCCGGCGCCGAGTTCGAGGCGGTGATCGCCGGCAACGCGGTGCCGGGCGCGACCGAGGCCACCGGCCACGGCTCGTTCACCCTCGACTTCGACGCCGCGGAGCGGGTCAACCCGGTCGACAACGACGGCAACGGCACCATCGCCGTCGACTACGACCTGCTCGCGCGCACCCTGGCGATGTCGATCTCCGCGATCGAGGATCGCGACGGCGTGCCGACCCCGGTCGACGCCGAGTACGCCTACGCCGAGGACGGCGCCGGCGGCGGCGACATGGTGTTCACGGTGCACGAGGACACCGACGACGTCGGCCCGGCCGCCGAGGACGCGACCCTGCGCTCGCGCTGGCAGGCCGACGGCGCCGGCCGCGCCGACCTCCGCCTCGCCAACGGCGACCTCGCGGCGCTGCAGATCACCGCGTCGGAGTGCTGGGACACGAGCTTCGGCCGCACCTACTACCAGGACTCGCAGGAGTGGCTGCCCACCGAAGGCGTCGAGACCAGCTGCGTGTTCGCCACGGCCGATCTGCCGGAGTGACACGCGCGCCACGGCTGGCGACGGTGGTGACGCGGCCCGCGGGGCCGCGTCGGTCGTTTTTCGGCCCCGCCATGTGAGGGGCGGTCGCCTTGACCGGCCCCGGCGGCGGCGGTACACCGGCCGCCACTCGTCATCTTTCTCGACGAAAACAAAGGATCTACCGATGGCTGATCTGCCCAAGGATGCTCAGGAGCTGTTCGACGTCATGGTGCCGGAGGGGCTCAAGAAGTTCCCCGACAAGGCGCGTGAGGTGAACGCGATCTACTGCTTCAAGATCTCGGGCGAGGGCGGCGGCGAGTGGACCGCGGACCTGACCGCCGACCCGCCGACCTGCGTGAAGGGCGACACCGGCAAGGCCCAGTGCACGATCTCGGTCTCGCACGAGGACTTCAAGACCATGCTGGCCGACCCCAACGCCGGCATGCAGCTCTACTTCCAGGGCCGCCTGGCGGTGAGCGGCGATCCGATGCTGGCGATGAAGCTCCAGCAGCTGCTCGACCTCGCGAAGTGATGACGGCGGCGGCCGCGCCGCTCGCTGCTGCCCTGGCCGGGGTGCGGGTCCTCGACCTGACCCGCCTGTTGCCAGGGCCGTTCCTGACGATGCTCCTCGCCGATCTCGGCGCCGAGGTCGTCAAGGTGGAGGACCCGCGGGTGGGCGACTACCTGCGGTCGATCCCGCCGCGCCAGGGCGACCTGTCGGGGCGCTACCTCGCGATCAACCGCGGCAAGCGCTCCCTCGCCCTCGATCTCAAGACCGAGGCCGGTCGCGCCGCGTTCCTGCGCATGGTCGCGCAGGCCGACGTCGTCGTCGAGAGCTTCCGCCCCGGCGTGATGGCGCGCCTCGGCCTCGGCTGGGACGCGCTGCGCGCGGCCAACCCGCGGCTGATCCTGTGCTCGATCAGCGGCTACGGCCAGACCGGTCCCTACGCCGAGCGCGCCGGCCACGACCTCAACTACGTCAGCCTCGCCGGCGTGCTGGCGATGGGCGGCGACGCGGGCGGCGCGCCGGCGATGCCCGGCGTGCAGGTCGCCGATCTCGCCGGCGGCGCCTTGTGGGCGGCCACCGGCGTCCTGGCCGCGCTGCACGGTCGCCACGCCAGCGGCGTCGGCGTCCACCTCGACATCTCGATGACCGAGGGCGCGCTCGCGTTGCTCGCGACCGAGCTGGCCACCGTCGACGGCGACGGCGGGCCCACCCGCGGCACCGGCACGCTCAACGGCGGGCTGGCCTGCTACGCGATCTATCGCACCGCCGACGACCGCTACGTGTCGGTCGCCGGGCTCGAGCCCAAGTTCTGGATCGAGGTCGGGCGCGCGATCGGCCGCCCGGCGCAGATGGCGGAGCTGGTGGCCGACGGCGCCGCGCAGGCGCAGCTCCGCGCCGAGATCGCCGCCATCATCGCGAGCAAGCCGCTGGCACAGTGGCGCGAGATCTTCGCGCGCTTCGACTGCTGCTGCGAGCCGGTGCTCGAGCCGCACGAGCTGGCGGCGCACCCGCTGCACGTCGCCCGCCAGGTGTTCTTCACCCTCGACGGCGGCGACCTCGGCCCGGTGCGCCAGGTGCGCACGCCGCTGGGCGTGCCGGCGCGGCCGACGATGCCGCCGCGGCTGGGCGAGCACACCGCCGACGTGCTCGCCGACTACGGCTTCTCGCCCGACGAGATCGCGGCGCTGCGCCCGCCGGGCTGATCCGGGCAGACGAGCCCGGCACCGCTTGACCAGATCGCCGGCGGTGCGCGACCGTCGCGGCGTGATCGACCACATCGGCATCTCCGTGCGCGACCTCGCCAAGAGCGTGGCCTTCTACAAGCAGGCGCTGGCGCCCCTGGGCTACGAGCTGGTCATGCAGTTCGACGGCGTCGCCGGGTTCGGCGTCGGCGGCAAGCCCGACCTGTGGATCAGCACCGGCGAGCCCAAGGTCGCCGTCCACGTGGCGCTGCGGGCGGAGCGCCGCTCGATCGTCACCGCGTTCCACGCTGCGGCGGTGGCCGCCGGCGGCAAGGACAACGGCGCGCCGGGCGTGCGCGCGCACTACCACCCGAACTACTTCGGCGCCTTCGTGCTCGACCCCGACGGCCACAACGTCGAGGCGGTGTGCCACGAGGCCTACCTGGGCTGAGGCGCCGTCGTCACCCGGGCTGACGAGATCCTCGGCTACCCTCGGCGCATGATCACGCGCCTGGGCACCGCGGTCGCGGCCGCCGTCCTGGTGGCGGGCTGCCTGCCCGCCGCCGAGCTCACCACCTGCGACGACGGCAGCGTGTGCGCCAGCGGCCACACCTGCGTGGCCTCGCGCTGCGTGGCCGACGAGCTGCTCGCGGCGTGCACGCCACCACGGGCCGATCGCCGGTGCATGTTCACCGGCGGCGAGGACGGCGTGTGCGACGCCGACGGCGTGTGCGCGGCGCCGCGCTGGGGCGATGGCGTCGTCAGCGGCATCGAGGCCTGTGACGACGGCACCGGCAACGCCAACACGCCCGACGCCGCGTGCCGGCTCGACTGCTCCGCGCGTCGGTGCGGCGACGGCATCCCCGACGGCGACGCCGGCGAGGCCTGCGACGATGGCAACGAGGTCAACGGCGACGGCTGCACCTCGACCTGTGCGATCGAGGCCTGCGGCAACGGCACCGTCGACATCGGCGAGCAGTGCGACGACGGCAACCGGGTGTCCGGCGACGGCTGCCAGGCCGATTGCCTGGCGCCGCGCTGCGGCGACGGCGTGATCGACCTCGACCTCGGCGAGGCCTGCGACGACGGCGCCGCCAACTCGACCGCGCCCGACGCCGGCTGCCGACCCGGCTGCCAGCCCCGGCGCTGCGGCGACGGCGTGGTCGACGTCGGCCCCGACCTGATGGCCGGCACCGCCGACGACGAGGTGTGCGACGACGGCAACCTGGCCTTCGGCGACGGCTGCACGCCGGACTGCGCCTCCGATGAGACCTGCGGCAACGGCTTCGTCGACTTCTTCACCAACGAGAGCTGCGACGACGGCAACGATCGCAGCCGCGACTCCTGCGACGCGAGCTGCCGGCTCGAGCCGCTGGTGTGGGCCCAGGTCGGCGTCGCCACCGGCAACCGCGCCGGCGGCGCGCTGGTCTTCGACCCGACCCGGCAGCGCACGGTCCTCGTCGGCGGGCAGACCGCCACCGACGTGCTCGAGTGGACCGGCGACGCGTGGGCGACGATGCCGCTGGCCGCGACCTCGCCGCCGACGATGACCACCGGCACCTCGACCTACGACCTCGGTCGTCGTCGGGTGGCCACGATGGACGGCTCCAGCGGGATGGCCACCTTCGACGGCGCCCGGGTCGTCACCCAGGTGGCGCCGTCGCCGCTTCCGGACATCACCGAAGGCTTCGCCCTCGGCTACTACCCGCCGACCGGGCAGCTGATCGTCTTCGGCGGCAGCAACGGGATCCTCTCGACCTTCGACGACATCACCTGGGCCTTCGACGGCGTCGAGTGGACGCCCCTCGACGTCTTCGCGCGGCCTTCCGCGCGCGGGTTCGCGGCGATGGCGTACGACCCGGTTCGCCGCCGGCTCGTCCTGCACGGCGGCTATGGCGAGATCGACCCGACCTTCGGCGGAGCCGGCGTGCTGGACGACACCTGGGAGTTCGACGGCACCACCTGGACCCAGCGCACCGTCGGGCCGCCCCGCTACTTCGCGGCGATGGCGTGGGACGCGCCGACCGGCAAGATGATCCTCTTCGGTGGGCGAGACCACACCATGAGCCGGGTCGCGGCGACGGCGGCGCTCACCGGCACGAGCTGGTCGGCGCTCCCGGGCACCCAGCCCGCGGCGCGCGAGTTCCCGATGATGACCTACGACGCGCGCGTCGGGCACATCGTGCTCACCGGCGGCATCACCGCCGGGGGGCCGATCACCGATACCTGGATCTGGCGCGATGGCTGGTCGCAGCCCTCGCCGCTGGCGCCCAGCAAGCGGCGCGCGTCGCCGCTCGCCTACGACGCGCGGCGCGGCGTGGCGGTGATGTTCGGCGGCATCTCCGGCACCGCCGTGACGCAGCAGCTCCACGGCGACACCTGGACCTGGGACGGCGCGCGCTGGCAGCAAGTGCAGACAGGCTACCCGGCGCCGCGCTCGGGCCACAGCCTCGCCTACGACGCCGAGCGCGGCGTGGTGGTGATGTTCGGCGGCGCCTCGACGGCGCCGCTGCCGCCCGAGACCTACGCCTGGGACGGCCACGAGTGGCTGACGTTCGCGGGAGGGACCCAGCCGGCGGCACGCAGCGAGGCGGCGATGGCCTACGATCCGGTGCGGCGCGAGGTGGTGCTCTTCGGCGGGGCCAGCATCGGCTTTCCCACCGCGCTGTTCGCCGACGTCTGGCGCTGGGATGGCGCCACCTGGACCCAGGCGACCCCGGCGACCGCACCGTCGGCCCGGCGGCGCGCCACCATGGCGGCCGACCCAAGCACCGGCGAGCTCGTGCTCTTCGGCGGCGTCGACGCCACCGGCCCGCGCGACGACACCTGGGCCTGGGACGGCGTCACCTGGCGCGAACGCGCGACCTTGACCCGACCGCCGAGGCGCGGCGGCGCGACCCTCGTCGCCGGCAACGCCCGGCTCCTGCTGTTCGGCGGCGACGGCGACGGCATCCGCTACGACGACACCTGGGAGCTGCAGGGCACCCGCTGGGTCGACGTCTCACGCGCCGACCGCCCGCCGGCGCGCACCGACGCCGGCCTCGCCTACCACGCCCAGACCGATCGCTTCGTCCTGTGGGGCGGTCTCGCCGCCGACGATCTCGGCGACACCTGGATCGCGGCGCTCGATGACGACCAGCCAGCCCAGGTGTGCGGCGTGGCCATCGACACCGACGGCGACGGCCTGGCCGGCTGCGACGACGACGACTGCTGGTCGCGGTGCGATCCCACCTGCTCGCTGGAGGCGCGCGATCGCGGCGTGTGTGCGCCCGCCACCGCCACCGCCGGCTACTGCGGCGACGGCGTGTGCACCCGGCCGGTGGAGTCGTGCGCGATGTGCCCGGCGGACTGCACCCTCTTCTGCAGCCTCGACGGGAGCTGTGGCAACGGCGTGTGCGAGCCCGGCGAGAGCGCCGCGTCCTGCGCCGTCGATTGCCCCTGACTACCCTCGGCACGGCCCGTGTCCCTGCCCGTGCCCGCCTAGATCCTCCTCGACTCTCGCGCGTCAGCACCCACATGCAGACGCCCTCCTCCCTGGTCGCCGCCGCCGTGGCCCTCGCCGCCGCCGCCACCATCGCCGCGCCCGTCGCCCACGCCCGCACCTTCGCCGCCCCGCCGCCGCCGGTTGCGCCGCCGGCCGCCGCGCCGATCGCGACCCGGCCGGCGCCGGTCGCCCGCCCGGTCGATCGCGCCAAGCTCGCGGCCGCGCTGACCGCGCAGCGCCAGGCCAACCTGGGACGGTTCCGCGCCTACGTCGCCGGCGGCGTGTACCCGAGCAACACCTTCGCTGCCGGCCTGCGCAACGTCTGGCGCGACGACGCCGGGCACTTCTGCGCCGCCGCCTCGATCATCGCGGCCAGCGGCCAGGGCGACCTGGTGCTGGCCCAGGCCGATCGCGACAACTTCGTGCGCCTGCGCGACGTCACCGCCGGGCCGCTGCGTGACTGGATCCTCACCTCGGGCTTCACCGTCGACGAGGTCGATCAGATCCAGCGGCCGTTCATGCCGGTGTCGGCGGAGGTGCCCGAGGATCCCTTCGCCGCGCCACCGCGCCCGGTCGACCCGGCCCTGCGCGCCGCCGAGGATCGACGCCTGCGCAAGCTCTACAAGAAGATCGATCGCGCGCTGGTGCGCCACGAGGCAGCCTCGCTGCGCGCCGCGGTCGAGCGGCTGATGGCGGAGCCGAACCTGGCGGTCGCGGCGTTCGGGCCGGGCGTCCTCGGGGGTTGAGCGCCCGGCGTGGACGCCGGCCGAGGTCCGCCGTACGGTTGGGTTGCGCCGGATGGCGCCCGCCATGGCCAGCACCCTCTACGAGACCCTCGGCGTCGCGCGCGACGTCTCCGCCGACGACCTCCGCCGCGCGTATCGCACGCTCGCGCGCAAGCACCACCCCGACGTGAACCCCGGCGACGCCGCCGCCGAGGCGCGCTTCAAGGAGATCGCCACCGCCTACGAGGTGCTGTCCGATCCCAAGCGGCGGGCCGCGTACGACGAGTTCGGCGACGACGCGCTCAAGGGCGGCTTCGATCCCGACAAGGCGCGCGCCTACGCCGAGTGGCAGCGCGGCCAGGCCCGGCGCACCGAGCGCTACGCCGACGGGCCGATCGACTTCGACTTCGCCGATCTCTTCGGCGGCGGCCGCCCGCGCGGGCCGGGCCGCGGCGCCGACGTGCACGCGCGGGTGCCGATGGATCTACGCACCGCGATCACCGGCGGCGAGGTGGCCTTCGACGTGCCCGGCCAGGGCACCGTGCGCATCCGCATCCCACCCGGCGCCGACGACGGCTCCACCATCCGCGTGCGCGGCAAGGGCGCGCCTGGCGCGGCGGCGGCCCCGCCGGCGATCTCGTCGTCGAGACCGAGGTGCGACCGCACCCGCGGGTGCGCCGCGACGGCCTCGACCTGTACCTGTCGGTGCCGGTCGATCTCGACGAGGCCTACCGCGGCGCCAGCATCGAGGTGCCCACCTTCGACGGGCCGGTGATGCTCAAGGTGCCGCCGCGCTCGCAGGCCGGCACCCGGCTGCGCCTGCGCGGCAAGGGCGTCACCCGCAAGGATCGCCGCGGCGACCTCTACGTCGAGCTCGACGTCCGCATGCCCGACCTCGAGGATCCGGCGCTGGCGGAGGCGCTGGGCAAGAGCAAGCAGGCCTACGGCCAGCCGGTGCGGGAGGGGTTCACGCTGTGACCGTCGAGCACTACACCTACCGCCACCTCATCGAGCTCGTCGACGGCGACGCCGAGCTGATCGCCGAGCTGGTCGAGCACGGCGTCATCACCCGGCACGGCGACGATCGGGCCCTGGTCGACGTCGAGCGCGTGATGGTCGTGCGCACGCTGCGCCGCGAGCTCGAGGTCGACTGGTCGGGCATCGACGTGATCCTGCACCTGCGCGACGAGCTGGCCCGGGCCCGCCGTCAGCTCGCCGCGCTCGCGGCGGCCCGGCGCGAGGGCGCGGCCGTCGACGGTGACGACGACGACGCCTGACCGCGGTCAGCCCGACCGCGGCGTGACGTGGGCCGGCATCGGCGCCGGGATCCGCCGCTCGTCGTCGAGACCTGGCTTCGGCCGCTCCGTGCGCGCACCGTGAGGTGTCGTACAGGCGCGCTCCGCGGCGGCGCGTCGCGATCGCGCTACACTGGCGCCATGATCAAGGTCGCAGTCATGCTATCGCTCGCGCTCCTGGTCGCGTGTGGCAACGACGACGTCGGCAAGGACGGCCAGGTCGTCGGAGGGAGTTGCACGACCAGCGGTGGCCCGTCGGGCACGTGCGCCGAGGGCTCGCGCTGCGTCGTCGACTCCGACTTCCCAGCTGGCAGCTGCGTAAAGGACTGCGCCGCGCAGGCCGATTGCCCCGGCGGCAGCGCGTGCATCCAGGAGAACGGCGGCATCTGCGTGCTCCAGTGCGACGACGCCGGCGACTGTCGTGACGGCTACAACTGCGTCGAGAAGAGCACGCTCGCCCCTGCAGGGTCGGACACGGTCTGCCTGTTGCAGTAGCGCAGCGCCGAGCTGCGGCGAGGCGACGTGCTGGAGACCACGATCCGAGGCCCGTCCCGGTTGCATGGACCCGACCGGCGAAGGCGTGGTCGGCGAACGCGTAGAACGACAGCGCCACCGTCGACGCGGCGGCGCCGTCCCTGACCCGGGCGATGTCGGCCTCGTCGACGCGCAGCTCGACGCGCAGCTCGCTTGCGTCGGCGACCTCGAACATGGCCTGGTTGGGCGCCACCACCTGGCCCGGCTCGACGTCGCGCCGCAGCACCACGCCGGCGATGGGCGAGGTGACCTCGCCTTCGTCGGCCTCGCTGGCCAGCGACTTCACCTGGGTCGAAAGCTGGTCGCGGGTGGCGCGCAGGTCGAGCCGCGCCGATCGCTCGGCGTCGTCGGCGGCGTCCGCCTGCGCGGCCAGGGTCGTGACCTTGGCGCGCGCGGCGTCGAGCTCTTGCTGAGTCACCGAGCCGCTGGTCACCAGCTGCTCGGAGCGCTTCAGCTCGGTCTGCGCCAGCGTCAGCTGCGCGTGGGCGGCGCGCGCCTGCGCCTCGAGGCTGGCGAGCTGCGGCGAGCGGCTGCCGGCCTGGGTCCGGGCGCGGCCGTGCTCGGTCTCGCCGCGCGCGAGCGCCAGCTCACGCACCGGGTTCTCGATCCGGGCGAGGAGCTGGCCGGCGGTCACCAGGTCGCCGGCCTCGACCGCGATCGACTCGACGTGCTCGCCGATGCGGGCCTTGACGACGACGGTGTGGAGCGGCTCGACGGTGCCGGTGGCGTAGACCGCCTCCACCGCGCGGCCGCGCGCGACGGCCTGGGCATGGACCTCGGTCGGCCGCCAGCGCCGGTAGAGCACGACGCCGAAGACGATGGCGACGACGCCGGCGAGCACCAGCCAGCGAACCAGGTGACGAGGGCGGCGCATGCGCGGCTACGATGTTGCAGGCCACGGACCGGAGCCGCGCTGGCGTGGCGGCGTGGTCGCTGCGGGTTCACGCAGGACGAATCCGCACACCGCGGCGAATCCGCACGCTGGTCGTGACGTCATCAGGCTGAGCGTCGGGCCCCCCGCGCCAGCTGCGCGCGGCCCGCCACCGTGCCGCAACGGTTGCGCGTAGATCCCCCGTGCGCGGCGGACGTATTACCCTGGACCCAGCCCCGCCAGAGGATCCCGATGCCCCCCCTACGCCTCGTCCTGCTCACGCTAATTGGCGCCCTCACGGCGCACGTGGCCGTGGCCGAGGCCAAGCCGTGTGGAAAGGGCAAGACGTTCGCGCAGCGCCAGCGGGCAGCCGAGGTAGCGCGGACGCGCGCCTTCGACCGGGCGTTGACCAAGGACGGGCTTACCGCGGTGACGCTCGAGCTCGTCGACCTCGGTGAGGCCATGAAGGACAAGGTCACGTCGGGTGCGATCGTGACGATCGACGGCCGTCGGGTCGAGGTGATCGGCGAAGGCGAGCTCGACCGCGTGGCCGCCATGGAGTTCGCGCGCGACGCCGACGGCGCTGTCCATCGACTGGCGCGGTCCGAGCGAGTCGTGTGTATCGAGGCCCGCAAGATGGCCGGCTGTGGACCGGCCCACGGTGGCGGCATGCAGCCCGCAACGACGATGATCGGCGTCGTGCTCCCCGACGGCGTCGATCGGCTGGCGGCGTCGCTGTGGGTTCGCTACGACGTCCGCAACGTCTATCGAGTCTGGCGCGGGGGCCCCACGTGCCCACGCCCAGCATGACGTCGCGGGACAACTCCGGCGCCGCGTCGGCCCACGCGAGTTGGTAGGTGCCCCGAGGTGCCGGCTCTACGCGCATAGCGACCTCCTCGCGGCGTCGATCTATGTTGCGGATGCCAACGTCGGGCGGCTTCGCGTAAGGCGTCGGCGACGCCCGACTCAGGCGGGCCGCTTGGCCACGCGCAGAAACACCAGGTCGCGGCGCCCGTCCCGATCGACCTCGCCCGCGGTCACGAAGCGGACGTCGACGAAGCCGGCGCGCTCGGCGTGGCGCGCGAGCGCGTCGCGGGCGAAGCCGGGGTGGAAGGCGCCCGCGGCGCCCGGCGGGGGGAACGAGCGGTCCTCGGCGTCGCGGTCGGCGACCGCGAGCTTGCCGCGTCGGCGCCTCACCGCGCCGGCGCGGTGACGTGATCCGGCATCGGCGCCGGGATCCGCCGCTCGTAGTCGAGCCACACCCGGCGATCCTCGCGGCAGTCGTACACGCGACAGGTGGCGGGGCGATCGTCGTAGACCTGGCAGCCGCCGCCCGCGCCGACGTGCACGCAGTAGCCGCTGGCCGCCTTGGGCAAGACGTACGGCTCGAGCAGCTCCCAGCGTAGCTTGCCCTCGACGACGTCCTCCGCCGACAGCGCCAGCGTGAAGGTGCAGCAGCGGCCCTGGCACAGCGGCATCAGCGCCGCGCAGTCGACGTCGGGCGATGGCAGCGCGCGCTTGTCGGTGAGCACCGACAACCGCACCGGCGCCCGGCCCTCGGCGCGCACCTTGCCGAGCAGGCGCTTGTGGCCGGGCGCGAGCTGGCCGCGCGCGATCAACAGGTCGACCAGGTACTCGAGGCGACGGGCGACGTCGGCGTCGGCGTCGGGCCGCTGCGCGGCTGCGCCGCGAGCTGCTCGAGCGGCGCGAGCAAGCCGGGATCGACGGGCGGCTCGTCGACCATGGCGTCAGCGCAGCTCGATGGTCTCGACCGGGAGCGCGGCGTCGCCGGCGCGCAGCGCCCCGACGATCTCCGCCGGCAGGCCGGCGTCGCGCAGCTCGGCCACCGCGTCGGCCGCGGCCGCCGCCGGCAGGCACAAGAGCAGGCCGCCGCTGGTCTGCGCGTCGCACGCCAGCGACGCCCGGCGCTCGCGAGCGCTGGCCTCGGCGGGGAGCTCGGCGGCCACCGGGCTGCCGTCGGCCCAGCGCAGGCGCGGCGCCATGAAGGCGCGGTTGGCGCGGCTGCCGCCGGGCAGCCGACCGCCGGCGAGGTGGGCATCGGCCCCGGGCAGAAGCGGCAGGCGATCGAGCTCGATCACCGCGGCCAGCCGCGAGCCGCGCGCGAGGTTGCGCAGGTGGCCGCACAGCCCGAAGCCGGTGACGTCGGTGGCGGCGGTCACGCCGTGGCGACGCGCGATCTCGACGGCGCGGCCGTTGCCGGTGGTCATCGACGCCACCGCGGCAGCGAGCTCGTCGGCGGTGGCGACCCCGGCCTTGGTGGCCTGGCTGATGACGCCGGTGCCGAGCGCCTTGGTGAGCACCAGCGCCTGCCCCGCCTCGGCGGTGGTGTTGGCGAGCACCCGCTGGGGATCGACCTCGCCGGTGACCGCCAGGCCGTACTTCACCTGGGGATCGCACACGGTGTGGCCGCCGACGATGGCGACCCCGGCGGCGGCGCAGGCGCGTGCGCCCCCGCGCAGGATCCCGTGCAACGCCTCGATCGGCGCGAGCGCAGTGTCGAAGAAGGCGAGGTTGAGCGCGAACCGCGGGGTGCCGCCCATCGCCCACACGTCCGACATCGCGTTGGTCGCGGCGATCGCGCCGAAGGTCTCCGGATCGTCGACCAGCGGCGCGATGACGTCGGTGGTGAGCACCAGCGCGGTGCCCGGCGTGGTGCGCACCACCGCGGCGTCGTCGGACAGCTCGTGCGCGACCAGCACGTCGGCGGCGCCGGCGGTGGGCCCGGCAAGGTCGAGCACGCGCGCCAGCTCGCCCAGGCGCAGCTTCGCCGCGCAGCCGCCGCCGCGCGCGAACTGGGTCAGGCGGACCGGCTCGCTCACGGCGTCGCCGCCGGCAGCTGCACCCGCTGGGTGAACAGCTCGATGCGCATCGCCGTGCGCTGCTCGAACACCGCGTGGCTGCCGAAGTACGCGCACGCGAAGTAGTAGCCGGGGCCGTGGTAGGTCACCGCCTCGGCGGCGGCCTGGGCGTTGCGGAAGATCGCGTGCGGCCGCCGCGCGCCGAGCACCTCCTCCATCGACGCCGTCCCCGGCACCACCTCCATGCCGCTCTCCTTGACGAAGGACGCGACCAGGGCGTCGAGGTCGTAGGCGACGTCGGTGACGTCGTTGCAGAGGATGGCCTCGGTGTCGCCGACCTTGCCGCCGATGGCGGTGCCCTCGCCGGCGACGGTGTAGCCCGGCGGGAACACGACACCCCAGCCCGAGGTCGAGCGGAGCGCGCTGCCCGCCAAGGCCGGCGTGGCGGGCCGCGCCGAGCCGGCGGCGACCGGGCCGGCGGCGCTGCCGGTCGAGCTGCCCGCCGGCGTCGTCCACGGATCGTCCTTCGCGGGCGCCGCCGGCGTCGCCTGGCTGCGGATCGAGATGACGACGCCGGCGACGATGCCGCCGACGGCGAGCACCGCGAGCGCCAGGTACGGGGCGCGGCTGCGTCGCGGCGTGACGTAGGTGGCGACCGCGGAGGCCGGCGTGGTCGCCGGCGTGCTCACGTGCGGCGAGGTCGGCGCCAGCGGGACGCGCGGCGGGCCGGGCGTGATCGGCGCCGGCGTGCTCGCCGCGGACGCGCCGCCACCGACGGCGACCATCGGCGTGGGCTGGGTCGGCAGCGCGCCGGCCGCCGCGGCCAGCTCGTCGGCGAAGGCCTCCATCGTCGCCGGCCGCTGCGCCGGATCCTTGGCCAGCGCGCGCAGCACCAGGGCGTCGAGCGGTGGCGGGATGGCGACGTCGGTCCGGCGCGCGCTCGGCGCCGTCGGCGCCTCGGTGAGGTGCTTCGACAGGATCGCCATCACCGTCGGACCCTCGAAGGCGAGCCGGCCGGTGAGCATCTCGTAGACGATGGCGCCTAGGGCGTAGACGTCGGTGCGGCCGTCGACCGGCTCGGCCCGGATCTGCTCCGGCGCCATGTACTGCGGCGTGCCGAGCATGTCGCCGGCCTGGGTCATCTGCTGCTGGGTGGTGCGGCCGTCGTCGCGCAGCTTGGCGATGCCAAAGTCGAGCACGCGCACCACGTCGACCTGGCGCCCGCGCTGGCTGAGCATGACGTTGTCGGGCTTGAGATCGCGATGGACGATGCCGCGCGCGTGGGCGTCGGCGAGCGACGCCGCGATCTGCTGGGCGATGGCGAGGACCCGCGCCACCGGCATCGGCCCGCGCTGCAGCTCGGCGCGCAGCGAGGTGCCGTCGACCAGCTCCATCGCGATGAACAGGGTGCCGTCGGTGTCCTGCCCGAAGTCGAACACCGCGACGGTGTTGGGGTGGCTCAGCTTGGCGGCGAGCTCGGCCTCGGCGTTGAAGCGCCGGACCAGGCCGGCGTCGGCCGACATCTCCGGCCGGAGCAGCTTCACCGCGATCGGCCGCTTGAGCGAGAGCTGCTCGGCCCGGTACACCGCGCCCATGCCGCCCTCGCCGAGCTTGGCCAGCAGGCGGTAGCGGCCGGCGATCTCGCGGCCGACGAGCTCCGGCGGCCGGCTCGGCCCCGAGCGTGGGGTCGCGGCGGCGGTGCTCACGACCGCGAGGCCGCAGCGCGCGCAGAAGCGCGCCTCGGCGGGGTTCACCTGGCCACAGCCCGTGCAGGTCACGGCGGCCCCGACGCGACGACGATCACCGCGGCAGCGTACACCGGCGGCGGCAAAACGCGCGTGCTAGCGTACCGGCGATGGCGTTCGGGCGTACGCACCGCGCGCGCCGTGGCCTCGCGGCGGCGATCGCGCTCGCCTGCGGGACGAGTGCGGCGGCGGCGGCGCCGACCCCGGTGCCGGTCTCGCCGGGGCCCGCGGTCCGACCGCCGGTGCCGGCGCCCCTCGGGGCGAACCCGGCGCTCGCGCTCCCCGGCGGCGACGAGTTCGGCGCCCCGCTCATCATCGACGGCGTCGAGATCGTCGGCAACGAGTCGACCTCGGCCGGGGTCATCGAGCGTACCCTCGAGTTCGTCCCCGGCCAGCGCATGCGCGCCGACGATCGCCGGCTGCGCCTGGCGCGCTACCGGCTGCTCGCGCTCGGCTTCTTCCGGGAGGTGGCGCTGACCATGCGGCGCGGCGCCGCCCGCGGCCACGTGGTGATCGTGGTGACCGTGGTCGAGCGCGGCACCGTCGTGCTCAACCGGCTGTGGTTCGGCACCAGCACCACCTCGGTCGGCTGGATCGGCGCCGACGTGTCGGAGCGCAACTTCCTCGGCACCGGCGTCGGCGTCGGCGGGGGCGCGGTGTACGCCGCGCGCGGCGGCATCGACGACAGCCGGGCCCAGGCGGCGGCCGAGCTGCGGATCGGCGTCGCCGAGGTCGCCGGCACCCGCTGGAGCTGGACCGCGGCGGCCACCGCGGTGCGCGGCAGCGAGCCGTACCGGATCGACGGCGCCCTCGACGACGACGCCGCCGCTCACTTCGACGCCTTCGCCTACCGCCGCCTCGGGGTGCGCGCCGTCGCCGGCTACGACGTCAGCGCCTGGACCCGAATCCACGTCGGCGCCCGCCTCGAGGACCTCGACGCCACCCTGCCGGCGGCGCCGACCCGGACCTTGCCCTCGGGCGAGGTGCTGCCGCTCGACCTCCACCTCCGCGACGGCCGGAGCCAGGTGGCGACGGTGTCGGTCGGCCTCGATCGCGACACCCGGCGCGATCCGGTGCTGCCGCACGACGGCACCCGGGTGCAGCTCCTCGCCGAGGGCGGCGCCCGCGCCATCGCCGGCGACTACCACTTCGCCACCGTCGCCGCCCGCCTCGATCGCTGGTGGCCGGTGCGCGACGGCACCCACGCCGTCGGCCTGCGCCTGGCCGGCGCGGCGACCTTCGGCGACGCGCCGCGCTTCGACCGGGTCCACCTGTCCGAGGTGAACCGGATGATCACCCCGCGCGCGATGGGGCTCACCGTCGCCTCCAGCGCCGCGCCCGATTTCCTCGGCACCCGCGGCGAGGACGAGGCCACCGGCGAGGTCGGCGGCAGCGTCGTCGTCGAGTACGTCGCGCGCCTGTTCCGCGGTGGTCGCCACGTCTTCGCCGGCGACCTCTTCGTCGGCGCCGGCGCGTGGGCGCTGGCCAACCGCGACTCGCCGGCGGCGCTCGGCGACGGCCTGCCGTTCGATCTGGTGCTCGACGCCGGCCTGCGGCTCGACACCGAGCTCGGCATCTTCGAGCTCACCCTGGCCAACGCGCTCGGGCGGGTGGCGTGGTGAGGGCGGCCGCGGCCGCGGCGCTGGTGGCGCTCGCCGTCGCCGCGCGGCCGGCCCACGCCGAGGATGCGCCGGCGATCGTCGGCATGGACTTCACCGAGCGCGCCGGGGCGATCACCGTCGACGCCTCGGTGTCGCGCCTCTTCGATCGCGACGCCTTCGCCAACCTGGACAGCGGCTTCCGCACGACGGTGGTCATCCGGCTGTGGGTGTACCGGGTCGACGACGCCCAGCCGATCGCGTTCACCGTGCTGCGCCGGAGCTGCATCTACCAGCTCTGGGACGAGGTCTACGACCTGCGCCTCGAGGGCGAGGGCCGGCGCCGCGACGTCCGGGTCAAGACCCGCGGCGAGGCGCTCAAGGTGCTGACCTCGCTCGACGACGTCCGGGTCGCCGCCGCGGCGGCGCTGCCGCCCGGCGCGCTCCACGTGCTCGCGGTGGTCGCCGAGCTCAACCCGGTGTCCGCCGAGACCCTGGCCGAGGTCCACCGCTGGCTGTCGCAGGGCACCGGCGGCGGCCTCGATCGCGGCGGCTCGTTCTTCGGCTCTTTCGTCTCGGTGTTCGTCAACCTCAAGGTGCCCGAGGCCGATCGGGTGCTGCGGCTACGCTCGCAGCGCTTCTTCCGGCCCTGAGGCCGCCATCGCTCGGGTGTCCAGACCACCTGGGGCCGCGGCCCTCAGGTCATCCGTGACCGATCGGCCCGCCGTCCCCTGGCGCGTGCGCCGGCATCGCGGTCACGCCGCGCGGCGCGGTGGCACGCGCCGTGCTCTGTGGCCGACCATGCCCTCCGCACGCGCGCCATCGTCGTTGCTGCTGTCCCTGGTCCTCGGCTGTGGTGGCGCCGGCGCCGACGGGGCCGGCCCCGACGCTGGCCCCGACACCGGCCCGGAGGTCGACGCCGGGATCATCGACTGCGGCCAGCTCGAGCTCGCGGTCGAGGTGGTCCACCCCGACGTGGTCATCGCCCTCGATCGCTCGTGCTCGATGAAGAAGCTCATCGACGGCGTGAGCAAGTGGGCGCTGGCGGTCGACGCGATCACCTCCGTGACCACCTCGCACGCCGGCGACGTGCGCTGGGGCCTCAACCTGTTCCCCGACGTCGACGCCAACAGCTGCGGCCAGGGCGCCTCGGCGATCCCCGTCGGCGACGGCACCGAGGTCGCGATCCAGGCGCTGCTCGCGGCGTCGCTGTCGCCGACCGACGCCAACTATCCCGACGGCCCGTGCGTGACCAACATCGACTCGGCGATGGCGCAGGCCGCCGAGACCCCGGCGTTCGCCGTCGACGATCGCCCCGGCTTCGTGCTGCTGGTCACCGACGGCGCGCAGTCGGGCTGCAGCCAGGCCGGCGGCAACGCCGGCACCGCCACCCTCATCGGCGACCTCCACGACGACGCCGGCATCACCACCTTCGTGGTCGGCTTCGGCGACGAGGTCAACGCGGCCAAGCTCAACCAGTTCGCCGAGCTCGGCGGCGCGCCGCTGGCGGGCGCCACCAAGTACTACCAGGCCGACGACGCCGCCGAGCTCGACGCCGCGCTGGCGACCATCGCCGGCCTGGTCGTGAGCTGCGAGTTCCACGCCGCCGAGCCGCCCCCGGATCTCGACGCCGTCTACGCGTTCTTCGACGACGCGATCGCGGTGCCCCGGGCGCCGGATCACGGCGACGGCTGGGACTACGACCCGGCGACCCAGACCTTCACCTTCTACGGCGACGCCTGCGCCCAGCTCCAGCGCGGCGAGGTCACCGACATCGACTTCGTCTACGGCTGCCCGGCCCCGGCGCTCGACTGACCACGGCCGCCACGCCGGCGACGACTTTCGGGCAAGCTCGGGAGCGTGCCGCCGCGCCGTCGCGTCAGCCTCCAGCTCAAGCTGGTCGCCCTCCTGCTCCTGGCGGTGCTGGTGCCGCTGGGCGCGTCGGCGTACCTGATCGACTCGCTGGGTAAGGTCGCCGCCAACGTCGCCGCCAACGAGGCGCAGCTCCGGCAGGCGCCGATGGAGCGGGCGCTGGGCGCCTATCGCGAGCTCATCGAGACCACCAAGCGGCTGCACGCCGAGGTCGCGTCCCGCCTCGCCCTCGACGAGCCGCTCACCACGCAACCGACCCCGGCGCAGATCGACGCCGTGCTCGATCGCGAGCCGGGCCTGCTCGAGCTCGCGGTCCTCGACGCCGGCGGCGCGGTGCTCGCCGAGCGCACCCGGCCGCTGCCGATGGGCGCGTGGCGGCGCAAGGGCCTCGAGCACCCGCTGGCCAGCGGCGGCACCCTGCGCCTCGGCTTCGCGGTGCCGTCGACGTTGCAGGACGACATCCTCGAGCTCAAGGGCGCGGTCGACCACGCGCGGGTGCTCGCCGCCGCGCGCACCGCGCTCCCGGCGAGCTACCGGCGCACGTTCCTGGCGCTGGTCGGGGTGGCCGCGCTGGTCGCGGTGGCCATCGGCGTGATCGCCGCGCGCCGGGTCACCCGCCGGGTCGCCGCGCTGGTCACCACCGCGCGCGCGGTCGGGGCCGGTGCCACCGACGCCCGGGTCCAGCTCCAGGGGCGCGACGAGATGGCCGAGCTCGGCGCGGCCCTCGACGCGATGCTCGATCAGATCGACGCCAGCCGCCGCCAGGTCGAGTACCTGCAGCGGATCGGCGCCTGGCAGGACGTCGCCCGCCGGCTCGCGCACGAGATCAAGAACCCGCTCACCCCGATCCAGCTCGCGGTGCAGCAGTGCGTGTCGGCGTACGCGCGGCTGGCCGACGCCGGCGGCGGCACCGAGGCCGAGCGCGCGCGCTTCGCCCGCTCGCTGGCCGACACCGGGGAGATCGTCGAGGAGGAGATCGCGGCCTTGCGCCGCCTGGTCGACGCCTTCCGCACCCTCGGCCAGCTGCCCAAGGTCGCCGCGGCGCCGCTGCCGCTCGGCGAGCTGGTCGAGGAGCTCCGCCTCGATCCGACCTTCGCCGAGCGCCTCGACCTGCGGCCGCCGTCGACGCCGGTGACGGTGCGCGCCGACAAGCTCCTGCTCAAGCGGGTGCTGGTCAACCTGGTCGAGAACGGCGTCCAGGCCGGCCAGGAGCACGGCCACGCCGGCGACGTGGTGGTCGGCTGGGGGCCGCGCGCCGGCGGCGACGTCATCGAGCTCACCGTCGACGATCACGGCCGCGGCGTGGCCGCCGACGCGCGCGAGCGGGTGTTCGAGCCGTACGTCACCACCAAGGCGACCGGGACCGGGCTCGGCCTGGCGATCGCCAAGAAGATCATGCTCGAGCACGGCGGCGATCTGCGGGTCGACCCGGCGGCGGCGCCCACCGGCGGCGCTCGCTTCGTGATCACGTTGCCGTCGGCGTGATCGGGGCCGGCCCGCGCGGCATTGACTTCGTCGCAGCCGTGACCACGGTGACGCCATGACTCGCTCCTGCCCGTCCTGCGGCGCGGCCAACCGCATCCCGCCCGCGCGCCTGGCCGACGTCGCCCGCTGCGGCCGGTGCAAGGCCGCACTGCCGGCGGCGACCGCGCCCCTCGACGTGCCCGACGTCGCGACCTTCGACGCGATCGTCGGCGCGGCCCGGGTGCCGGTGCTGGTCGACTTCTGGGCCGCGTGGTGTGGCCCGTGCAAGATGGTGGCGCCGGAGGTGGCGCGCGCAGCCACCGAGCTCGCCGGGCGCGCGCTGGTGCTCAAGGTCGACACCGAGCGCCTGCCGAGCCTCGCCGCCCGCTACCAGATCCAGGGCATCCCCAACTTCGTGGTGTTCGTCGGCGGACGCGTCGTGCACCAGCAGGCAGGCGCGGTGCGCGCCGTCGAGCTGGTGCGCTGGACCGAGCGCGCGATCGCCGCCTGACCACGCCTCAGCAGGCGAACCCGGGTCAGCACCTTCGCGCTTGCCGTCGGTGCGTGCACGGTCTACGAGAGCGGCATGCTCGCACGTGCGACGGTGGCCTCGATCGGAGCGCTGGCGCTGATGGTCGCGTGTGGCGGTGCCGAGCCCGTGGCGACCGACGTCGACGGCGGCAGCGCGAGCCACGACGCCGCGCCGGTGCCGGTCGACGCGCCGCCGCGACAGGTCGCGTGCAGCGATCGCGGGGCGCAGCCCGTCGACGCCACCTGGACCGTCGCCGGTCGCCACGTCGAGGTCCACGTGCCCGCGTCCTACGATCCGGAGCTGGCCACGCCACTGGTGCTCAACCTGCACGGCCTCACCTCGAGCGGCGCCGACCTCATCGAGCACAGCCGGATGTTGCCGGTGGCCGACGCTCGCGGCTTCATCGCGATCCACCCCGACGGCTCGAGCTCACCGCGGAGCTGGAACGCCGGCGATTGCTGCGACGGCGCGGCGGCCAGCGGCGTCGACGACGTCGCCTTCCTCGCCGCGGTGCTCGACGAGGCCGAGGCCCGGCTGTGCGTCGACCCGCGCCGGATCTACGCCGCCGGGTTCTCCAACGGCGCGTTCATGGCGTATCGGCTCGCGTGCGAGCTCGCCGATCGCATCGCCGCCATCGGCCCGGTGTCGGGCCAGCTCGGCATCGACGACTGCGCGCCGAGCCGGCCGGTGCCGGTGATGCACGTCCACGGCACCAGCGACCTGATCGTCGCCTACGACGGCGACGGCTTCGTCGACTACCGCTCGGTGGACGAGACGCTCGGGTTCTGGACCGCCCGCGACGGCTGCGCGGAGGCCACCACCACCACCTACGATCAGGGCGATGCGACCTGCGTCACGTACACGGGGTGCGACGACGGCGCCGACGTGGTGCGCTGCACCATCGACGGTGGCGGCCACCAGTGGCCGGGCGGCACCAGCACCGGGGTGCTCGGCGGCATGCTCAGCGACGACCTCGACGCCAGCGCCGCCCTGTGGGCGTTCTTCGCCGCCCACCCGCTGCCCTCGTGATCGCCGCCGCGGCCGCGCCTCCCCGAACCGAGCGCGCCGCCGAGGGCGGTCGCTGGTAGAGTCGAGCCACGATGTCTCGCGCGCGCCCTGCTCGTCGCCTGCGCTCGGTCCCGGCGGTGGCGGCGGTGGTGCTGGCCGGGTGCGGCCCGCTGGTGGTGGAGCCGAGCGACGCCGCCGGGACCGACGGCGGCGGCGTCGACGGCGCCCTGATCGGGGCGATCGAGGTGACGGTGTCCACCGGCGACGTCGCCGACACCCCCGCGATCGGCGCCACCGTGGTGTTCCTCGGTCCCGACGGTGCCGAGCTCGACACGCAGGCCACCGACGGCAACGGCCACGCCTCCGCGACGGTGCCGCTCGGCGCCAGCGTCACCGTGGTGCGGGTGCGCGCCGACGGCGCCGACCTCACCACCATCCTCGGCGTCGCGCCCGGCGACGACCTCGCCTTCGGCGCGCTGCGCGAGGACGCCGGCATCCCGCGCGGGCCGATGTCGTTCCCGTACACCGCCTACGGCGGCATGCCGGCGGCGACCGGCTACGGGTTCTACACGGCGTGCACCACGTACACCCCGGTGCTGGTCGGCCCCAACCTGCCGCACCCCGAGCTCGACAGCCGCTGCCCGGGCACCTTCGAGATGCTGCTGGTCGCCTTCGGCACCCAGCCGACCCGCTACGTGTACGCGCCCGCGGTGCCGTTCTCCGACGGGGGCGCCTACACGTTCCCAAACACGTGGACGCCGATGACCGAGCTTTCGGTCTCGTACACGCAGACGCCGTTCGACATCCTGTCGGAGCTGCGCACCACCGCCGGGCCGGTCCTCGACGGGCGCGTCCGCTTCGCGCCGGGGATCACCACCGATCCGATCGCGGCCAACCACGCGGTGACGCTGCATGTGCCCCAGATCGGCGAGGGCATCCAGGTCGCGACCACGCTGCGTCGCGGCGAGGTGCAGGGCTCGCAGCTGGTGGTCACCCGCGGGGTGCTGTCGACCTCCTACGGGATCAACCTCGGCGACGCGATGCTGCCGTGGCTGTCGGCGCCGATCTTCGACGTCGGCTCGGCGACGGTCACCTGGACCCGCGACGGCAGCGGCGCCGACGCCGCCGTCGTCGTCGACGCCAGCTACGCGCGGTCCAGCGGCGGCCAGTCCTACACCTGGCGGGTGATCGCGCCCGGCGGCGCCACCCAGATCGCGCTGCCGACCTTGCCGGCGTCGGTCGGCGACCTGGGACCCGCGCTCGGCGACAGCACCTCCGCCACGGTCCGCCTGCTCGGCTTCGACGGCGGGCGCGCCTACGCCGACGTCCGCGGCGAGGTCGATCGCCACGTCGACGGCGGCGCCGAGCCGTGGCTGCGCGACACCGGCGCGACCCGGGTCACGATCAGCCAGTGGCAGGCGCCGGCGTTTCGCTAGCGCGCGCCGCCTAGCCCGGCGGCGGCAGCAGCCGGAACAGCAGCGCGTCCTGGTGCTCGGCGGCCACCGCCACGCACGCCTTGAGCTCGGCCAGCGCGCGGATCGCGGTCTCGGCCAGCATGCGGCCGTCGTCGCGGCGGCGCGGCGCGTCGGGTAGCCCGCCGACGTACTTCACGAAGTCGTCGTACTTCTCGAGCAGCTTGCCCGGATCGAGTTCGGCGAGCATCGGCGCGAAGTGGGCGGGGTTGACCACGACCCAGTCGCCCTTGCCGATCTCGAGCACGTTGCGGTCGGCGTACGGCGTCGAGAGCTGCTCGTGCGGGATGGTGCCGAGGAAGCCCTCGTCGTCGGCCTGGTGCTTGTGCGGGATCACCTCGACGAAGAACGCGAACAGCTCGATGCCCTTGCGGAGGTTGCCGAGGTCGTCCTCGTCGAGCGGCGGGAAGGTCTCCGGCAGGCCCACGTGCATCGCCGGCATCACCACTCGCTCGAGGATGTCGATCGCGATCGGCGCGGTCGCCCGGCGCAGCGCCACGATCTGCGCGATCGCCTCGAACAGGCCGCGGTCCTTGGTCTGCTCCGCGACCGGCGCGTCCTGCTTGGCCTTGCCCAGCGCCTCGCACACCTTGTCGACGATCTGCTGGTTGGCCGGGCCCAGCCGCGGGCCGGCCTCGCGGATCGCGGCGATGAGCTCGCTGGTCGGCGCCTTGGTCCACAGCGCGCTGAGGCGCTGGAAGTCCATCGACATCCACTGGCCCAGCGGCACCGTGTGCAAACGGATGTAGTGCTGCGGCAGGAACCGGTCGATGGCGCGATCGTTGTCGCGCGCGCGCTGCTCCTCGTGCTGGATGCGGATGCGCTCGATCTCGGTGACCATCTTGCGGGTGGCGCCCGAGCCCATGCGGATGAGCTGCTCGGCGAAGACGAAGGGCGCGATCTCGAGGAAGACCTTCGAGAAGCCGATGCGCCAGGTGTGCGGGTCCTCGCCCATCAAGAGCCAGTTGCCGCCGTGGCGCCGGCGGATGGTCTCGCCGATCCAGGCGCCGAAGGTGAACCACACCTCCCAGTGCGACTCGTCCTTGAGATCGAGCTGGTCCTTGTCGCCGACCTGGCCGAACAACCACGAGTCGAAGGTGATGAGCTCGAGCGACTCCGCGAGCGCCACCGCGCCCTGGACGCCCTCGACCTCGGCGATGGAGTGCACGGTCTCGCCCTCGGGGTCGATCAGCTCCTCGATGATGATCTCGCTCTGGGTGCGCGCCCGCGACGAGAACCGGTAGGCGCCGTCGCGCAGCTCGGTCATCGCCTTCTCGAACCGGGCCTTGGCCTCGGCCTCGGCGGCGGCGAGCTGCTCCGCGCTCTCGGACTTCTTCTTGGCTCCGGCGGCGGGCGCGGGAGGCGCGCCAGCGGCAGGAGAGGTCGACGGCTTGTCGGGTTCGGCCACGGCGGGCAGAGTATACGGATGTCGGCGGCACCCGGCGCGGCGCCGGGCGAGCGAATCGCCCCGGGCTGGCCCGAGCGCCTGCGGCGGGCCCTGCGCGGGTCGCCGCCGCGGTGGCCGCTGGGCGAGGCCCTGCACCCGGTGGCGATGGCGGCGGTGCTGGTGCTGGTGGTCAACGACTGGGTGCTCAAGCCCGGCGCCGTCGGCCGCGCGGCGCCGTGGCTGACCGGCAAGCTCAGCGACGTCGCCGGCCTGGTGTTCGCGCCGCTGGTGGCGACCGCGCTGGTCGGCCTGGTGGTCCGCCGGCCGCTGTCGCGACGACGGCTGGTGGCGGCGCTGGCCGTGACCGCCGCGGTGTTCGTCGCGGTGAAGCTGTCGTCGGACGCGGCGGCCACGGTGGCGGCGGCGTGGGCCCGGCTCGCCCCGGGCGCCCGGATCGTCGCCGATCCGACCGATCTGCTCGCGCTGCCGGCCCTCGCGATCGCCGCTTGGATCGGCGCCGACGAGCTGCGCCGGATCGCGCGCGAGCGAGGCGGCGGCGGTCCGGGGTAGGGTCCCGGCATGAACGCGAAGCCGGGATGGGTGGTGGTGGCGATGGCGGCGATGGGATGCGGGAGCAAGCCACCGCCGCCGGCGTCGATCGGTGCGACGAGGGAGGCCGGCGACGAGCCGCGCCGGCTCGACGACGACGCCCCGCTGGCCGCGTGTCCGCCGGGCGCGCTGGCGGCGCTGGCCCCCGGTTGGGGTGAGCTCGACGACGAGCTGGTGCCGGTGCTCACCGGGTGTCTGCCCGGTCGCTGGCCCACCGGCGAGGTCCTCGTCTACGCCGCGGCGGCGCCGGGCCCAGGCTCACAGCGCGAGGACTTCTATCCCGCACGGCGCGCGCTGCTCACCGCCGAAGGCGCGCTCGTGGCCGAGGGCCCCGGCGACACCGGCACCTACCTGAGCCCGTCGGCGGCGCTGGCGGCCACGGTCGACCTCGACGGCGACGGCGTCGACGAGGTGCTCGAGCTGTCGTGGGAGGCGCCGATGTTCCAGGTCCTGCGGGCGTGGCGCGTCGACGGGTCGTGGCGGCGCCTCGGCGAGGTGGTCACCGAGCTCGACGAGGGCAGCCTGGTGTGCCAGGCGACCTGGACGATCGGCCCGCGCGGCGCCGACGGGGCGCGCCTGCTGGTGGTCGACGCCACCGCCGACGGCGAGGCAGATCCCTACGCCGCCGATGAGGGCGACCTCGCGTGCCTGACCTCTGGCGCACACCGCCTGCGCGTCGACGGCGACGCGCTGGTCGACCTCGATCCCGACGACGACGACGAAGACGGCGACGACGACGACGACGACGGCGACGACGCGCCCTGAGCCCGCCCGGTTGCGCGGCCGACGCTGCGCCCGGTACGCTGCCTCGATGCGGTCGCAGATGAGCGTGGTGCTGGCGGTGACGGCGACGCTGTCGTCCGGTTGCGCGGGGTACTGGTCCACCGACAGCACGACCACGTCGCGGCAGCGGGTGGGCGCGCCCGCGCGGTCGGTGCAGCCCTTCGCCGACGCGGTGTACTTCGACCACCAGTTCGGGCTGTGGGCCGCGATCGGCGCCGACTGCCAGGACTCCTGGAACGTCGAGGTCACCACCGTGCGCCACGAGCGCTTCCGCTCGACCACCAGCAAGGGGCTGTGGCTCGGGCTCGGGGCGATCACCGCCGCCGCCGGCGCGGTGCTGCTCACCACCGACGACATGCTGCCGCTCGGCGTCGTCCTGATGACCGCCGGCGTCGCCGAGATGGGGTACGGCCTCGGCGGCGCCATCGCCGGCGCGCGCCGACGCCAGGCGTCGTCGACGACCTCGACCGTCGAGTCCTCGTCCCAGGCGTGCCGCCCGGACGCCGAGCTCGCCGTCGCCGCGGACTGGCAGATGACGACGCCCTGGGGCGGGACCGCGAAGGGCCAGCGGGCCGGCGTCAACGACAACGACCTCCTGATGGTGTTCTTCAACCCGGCGGGCTACTGCGAGCACGGCACCTGCCGGCAGTACTACGGCGGCGACTTCACGCTCACGCACCTGCCGACCGGCCGCTCGTGGCAGACCGACATCCCCGACGACGAGCTCCGCCGCAAGTTCCCGTGACCGCCGGCCGCGGCGGCGCCGACGCCGCGCCGGCGGCGCCGTGGTACACGCCGGCGATGCCCGGCGCGCCCGCCGCCACCGCCTCCTTCGCCGCCCGGCTCGCCGCCGCCCCCGTGGTGCTGGCGCCAATGGAGGACGTCACCGACGCGCCGTTCCGGCGGCTGTGTCGCGAGCTCGGCGCCGAGCTGTGCGTGACCGAGTTCGTGCGCGCCGAGCAGCTCGTCGCCGGCGCCGCCAAGGCCCGGCGCAAGGCCGCGCTCGCCGACGACGATCGCCCCACCGGGCTGCAGATCTACGGCGCCGACGCCGGGCTGCTGCTGGCGGCGGCGCGCGCGGCGGCGGCGCTGCGCCCGAGCTGGCTCGACCTCAACTGTGGCTGCTGGGTGCCGCGGGTGGTGCGCGGCGGCGCCGGCGCCGCGTGGCTGCGCGATCCGGCGGCGATGGTGGCGATGGCCCAGGCGATCGTCGCCGAGGTCGGCGGCGAGCTGCCGGTGACGGTCAAGACCCGCATCGGCTGGGGACCGGAGTCCGACATGCCCATCGTCGATCTCGCGCGCCGGCTCGAGGACGTCGGCGTCGCCGGGCTGACGATCCACTGCCGCACCGCGCTCGCCGGCCACGGCGGCGCCGCCGACTGGGCGTGGGCCGCGCGCGCCCGCGAGGTCGTCGCGATCCCGGTCATCGTCAACGGCGACGTGACCTCCGCCGACGACGTCGTGCGCGCCCTCGCCGAGACCGGCTGCGCCGGCGTGATGATCGGTCGCGCCGCGATCCACCACCCGTGGATCTTCGCTGAGGCCACCGCCGCCCTCGCCGGCTCCCGGCGGCCACCGCCCGACGACGCCGAGCGCGTGCGGGTGCTGCGCGCGCTGCTCGTCGCCAACGTCGCCGCGCGCGGCGAGCGGTTCGGCGTGCGCGTGACCCGTCGCCACCTGCCCTTGCTGGGCGCCGGCCTGACCCCGACCCGGCGGGCCGCGCTGCTCGCCGCCGACACCGTCGCCGCCGTCGACGAGGCCCTGGAGCGCGCGTGCTAGTCGCCTTCAACAAGCCCTACGGCGTGCTCACCCAGTTCACCGATCGGGCGGTGCCGCCGCGCCCGACCCTGGCCGGCTTCGGGTTGCCGCGCGGGGTCTACGCCGCCGGCCGGCTCGATCACGACAGCGAGGGCCTGCTGCTGCTCTCCGACGACGGCCGCCTGATCCAGCGCATCACCGATCCGCGCTGGAAGTGGAGCAAGACCTACCTGGTGCAGGTCGAGGGCACCGCGCGGCCCGAGGCGCTCGCGGCGCTGCGCCGCGGCGTCGTGCTCAAGGACGGCCCGACCCTGCCCGCCGAGGTGCGCGCGCTCGACGAGCCGCCGGGCTGGCTGTGGCCGCGTGATCCGCCGGTGCGCTTTCGCAAGACCGTGCCCGACTGCTTCCTCGAGCTGACCATCCGCGAGGGCCGCAACCGCCAGGTCCGGCGCATGACCGCGGCGGTCGGCCTGCCGACGCTGCGCCTGGTCCGGATCCGCATCGGCGACCACGGCCTCGACGGACTGGCGCCGGGCGTCTGGCGCCCGATCGCCCTCGCGCCCGACGAGCGTGGCCCTGGCCCCGCGCCGCGCGTCACCGCACGATCGTCGCGTCGGCGGCGAGGATGAGCAGCCCGCGGATCGAGTCCGCCACGTAGATCCGTCGGCGCGCGGGGTCGAGGTCGAGGCCGAACGCGTCGGGGTACGACGTCGCCGGGCCGGTGCCCTCGACCCAGGTGAAGTCGGCGGGGTCGTCGTAAAATGTCCTCGAACGGGTTGGTGAACGCGTCGGCGAGATCGGCGTCGGGCGGGGCCGCGAGGTCGTCGCCACACGCGCCGAGCGCGACGACGAGCCCGATCCAGCGATGCCGCCTGGTCGCCGTCATGTGGCCAGCGCATCACCGCCCGAGGTTGCGCGCGCGCCCGGCGCTCACAGCCGCTCGCGCGCCGTGGGCCCGTGGCCTCACCTGCGACCGGTCGCGTCGCGCCCGCGACGGCGCGCGGCGGGCGTCAGCCGCCGCCGATCACCGCGGCGCCGCCGCGCACCGCACCGAGCCAGCGACGATCGCGCGGTCGGCGTCGAGCTGGTAGTGGATCACCAGGGCGAAGGGAGCGCAGCCGTCGACGTCCCTCGGGCACGGCGGCGCCACCAGCGTGCTCCGGCAGCGCCAGCCGTCGGCGTCGGCGCCCTCGCACGCGCTCTCGATCGAGGTGCCGCCCTCGCCCATCGACATCATGTACATGTGGTCGCCGACGAACTCACCGAGCACGCGGCCGCCGCAGCCGAAGCCGTCGAGGTCCGGCGCCGGCGGCGCCACGACCGCCGAGGCCTGCACCAGCTCGCCGAGCCAGGCCGACGTCGGCGCCGTGGCCGCGCGCGGCGGCGCCGCGTGCCCGATCGGCGCCGCCGGCGGCGCCGGCCCACCGCAGGCGACGAGCACCGCCGCGGCGGCGAGCGTCAGGTCGACTCGGGCGTCCACACCGGCTCGGGCTCGCCGTCGGTGTGCGCCGCCCACCGGCCGAACACGAACAGCGCGTCGGACAGCCGGTTGAGGTAGCGCACCGACAGCTCGCCGACGTCCTCGCTGGACGCGACGCCGACCACCAGCCGCTCGGCGCGCCGGCACACCGTGCGCGCGAGGTGGAAGTACGCCGACGCCCAGCCGCCACCGGGCAACACGAACGAGCGCAGCGCCGGCAGGTCGTCGTTCATGCCGTCGATGTCGGCCTCGAGCGCCTCGACGTGGCGGGCCTCGATGCGCGGCAGCTTGGCGCGCACCGCCGGATCCGGCGCCGCCAGCTCGGCGCCGAGGTTGAACAGCTCGTTCTGCACCCGCGCGATGATCGGCAGCAGCCGCGGCCCGGCCTTCGACGCCCGCAGCGCCTCGCGCACCAGCCCGAGGGTGGCGTTGACCTCGTCGACGGTGCCGTAGCACTCGATGCGCGGCGACGCCTTGGGCACGCGGTCGCCGCCGATGAGCGAGGTCTCGCCGAGATCGCCGCCCTTGGTGTAGACCTTGTCGATCCGCACGCTAGGCCCGCACCTGCGGCAGCGACGGCTTGCGCGGCGCCGCCACCGCGGCCACCGCCGCCGGGTCGGCCGCCTCGACGCTGCCGTCGGCGAGCTCGAGCTCGAAGCCGGCGTCGAGGATCATCTGGTGATCGCCGGCCGGGCTGGCGCCGGTGGTCGTCAGGTAGCCCTGGGTGAAGATCGAGTTGGCCGGGTACAACGCCTGCACCTGCAGCGAGCGCAGGGTCAGCTCGCGGCCGCCGGCGACCCGCAGATCGGTGCGCGGGTGGACCAGCCGCATCATGCACAGGGCCCGCAGCGCGTAGCCGGGCTCGACCTGCGGCCGGCCCGCCAGCGGCGTGCCCGGGCGGGCGTCGAGGAAGTTGACCGGCACCGAGTCGACGTCGAGGTCGCGCAGGGTGAACGCGAGGTCGAGCAGATCGTCGTCGCGCTCGCCGAGGCCGACGATGCCGCCGACGCAGGTGTCCATGCCCGCGGCCTTGGCCAGGCGCACCGTCTCGACCCGGTCCTTCCAGGCGTGGGTCGACACGATCTGGTCGTAGTAGCGCTCGCTGGTCTCGAGGTTGTGGTTGAAGCGATCGACGCCGGCGGCGGCCAGGCGCTGCGCCTTGGCCTCGGTGAGGATCCCCAGCGACGCGCACAGCTCGATGTCGACCTCGGCCTTGATGCGCTCGGCCGCCGCGCACACCACGTCGAGATCGCGTGCCGACGGGCCCCGGGTGGCGGTCACCATGCAGTAGCGCTTGGCCCGGGCCGCGTGCGCCAGCCGCGCGCCCTCGACCAGCTCGTCGACGGTCTTCATCGGCGCCTCGCCGGCGGGCGACGCGTGCTTCGACGACTGCGAGCAGAAGCCGCAGTCCTCGGGGCAGGCGCCGAGCTTGGCGTTGTCGAGCACGTGCAACGACACCCGCCGGCCCCAGTGGTGGCGCCGGACCCGGAACGCGGCGTCGAGCAGCGTGAGGGTGTCGTCGACGGGCGCGTGCAGCACCGCGCGGGCCTCGTCGCGGGTGATGGTCCCGCCGGCGAGCACGCGATCGGCGAGGGCGCCCCAGAGGGCAGAGGTCGGCGCGGCGGTCGTCATCGGGTCGGCACCCTAGCCCCGAAGCCCCGCGGGCGTCCACTGCCGCCCGTGGGGGCCCCGTCGACGGCACCCGCGCCGCGAGCCAGCGCGCCAGGCAATTCAGCGCGGCGCCAGCGCGCCAGGCAATTCAGCGCGGCGCCGAGGCCGGTTCGGCACCGTCGGCCTGCAGCTCGACCTCGGCGGGCGAGCCCACCGGCGCGGCCACCATCGCCGAGACCGGGAACGACTGCTCGATGGTGTCGAGGGTGGCGAACACGCGGCCCTCGAGGTGCATCGGGCCGGCGGCGATGGCGTCGCCGTCGTCGGCGAGCAGGTCGACCGGCAGCTCGATGACGATGGAACCGCCGGCAGCGACCTCACGGCCGACCCGGATGTGGCCGGGCGCGCCCGGGCTGGCGGCGGCCCCGAAGGTGTACTCGATGCGCTCGAGCCGCATCGGCCGCGCCGCCCGGTTGACGACCTGCACGAACAGGATGTCGGTGGCGTGCTCGGCCTGCCCGTTGCGCACGCCCACCACGCTGACCGTGGCCGGTGCGGCGGTGCGGCAGCCGGCACCAGCGGTGACGACGAGCGCCGCCAGCACCAGAGCCCGAGGTAGGACGCGCGACCACATGACGGCCCTACCTATTGCGCAAACCGTGCCAGCGGGCAAGTTCCCGCCGACGCCCTTGTGCGCCCCGGCGAGGCGGTCGGCGCGCGCCTGGAACCAACCCGCGTTCACGATCCCTGGCGCCGTTGTCGTGCCCACCGACTTTCGCCGCCGGCGGTTGTTGGTAGGCTCGACCCGTGAAGATCGACAAGGGCGCCCGCGTGCGGGTCAAGGTTCACCTCGCCGTCGTCGGCGGCGATACCCTCGAGAAGAGCGCCGTCGAGTACATCCACGGCGGCGGCACGATGCTCCCGGGCATCGAGGCGGTGCTGGCCGGGCTCGAGAAGGGCGCCAAGCGCGACGGCGTGCTCGCCGCCAAGGACGCCTTCGGCAACCCGGCGATGCACCCGGTCAAGAAGATGCAGCGCTCCGAGTTCCCCGCCGACGCCACGCTGAAGGCCGGCGATCGCTTCACCGCCAAGGGCGCCGCCGGCGGCGGCGACGTCGTCCTGCAGATCGAGGCGGCTGACGACAAGGAGGTCACGGTGCGGCTGGTGCACCCGCTGGCCGACAAGGATCTGCGCTACGAGCTCGAGGTGGTCAGCGTGACCGATCCGCGGCCACCGCCGATGCCGGCCTCGGCGATCGCGGTCGAGGACGCGTGAGCCGTCGGGCGCGGTCGGCCGCGCCCGGGTTCGAGCGCCGGATCTACGCCCACCGCGGCGCCGCGGTCGAGCGCCCCGAGAACACGCTGGCGGCGTTCGCGCGCGCCGTCGAGCTCGGCGCCCGCGCCATCGAGACCGACGCCCACGCCACCCGCGACGGCCACCTGGTGCTATCGCACGACGCGGTCGCCACCCGCATGACCGGGCGCACCCTGGCGTGGCGCGACCTCACCCTCGACGAGGCCCGCGCCCTCGACGTCGGCTGGGGCTACGTCGCCGCCGACGGCAGCCGCCCGTTCGCCGAGCAGGGCATCGGCGTGCCGACCCTCGACGAGGCGCTCACGCGCTTCCCCGACGTGCGCTTCAACGTCGACCTCAAGCAGGCGGCGCCGTCGATCGTGGGGCCGACGCTCGCGCTGGTGCGACGCCTCCACGCCGAGGATCGGGTCACGCTGGCGAGCTTCCGCGCGCGCACGTTGCTCGAGGTGCGGCGGCGCGGCTACGGCGGCGAGACCGCGCTGTCGCAGGCGGAGGTCGCGTCGATGCTGACCCTGCCGGCGCGGCTGTGGCGCCAGCTGCCGTTCACCGGCACCGCGGCGCAGCTCCCGACGAGCTTTGGCCCGGTGCGCCTCGACACCCCCGAGGTCATCGATCGCTGCCACGCCCTCGGGCTGCGCGTCGACTACTGGACCATCAACGATCCCGGCGAGGCCCGCCGGCTCCTGGCCCTGGGCGCCGACGGCGTGATGACCGACGACCCGGGTCGGATCGTGCCGGCGATCACGGAGGCCGCGCCCCGTCGGGACCGCTGACAGCGCAGCGGCAGATCCGACAGCGACGGCAGGTGGTGAATCCTCGACAGGCGGCCGCAGGGCGCGCCGTGCGGCCGTTCGGCGCAGGCCACCCTCCTTGCGCGGTTCAGGCGTCTTGGGGCAAGTTGCCGGCTTCCAGCTTGCATCGGGACCAGGCACCTAGCCTCGAACCGTCTCGAACCTCGGAGTACTCGCTATGGCACTGAAGAAAGGCGTCGACGTCAAACCCGCCACCGGCAAGCTCGGCATCCTGATGCCGGGCATGGGCGCGGTCGCGACCACGTTCGTCGCGGGCGTGATGGCGATCCGCAAGGGTCTCGCCAAGCCGATCGGCTCGCTCACGCAGATGGGGCACATCCGCCTCGGCAAGCGCACCGACGGCACCTCGCCGAAGATCAGCGAGTACATCCCGCTGGCGAAGCTCGACGACATCGCCTTCGGCGGCTGGGACATCTTCGACGACAATGCCTATCAAGCAGCGGTTCGAGCCGGTGTGCTCGACACCCGCCTGCTCGACCAGATCAAGGACGAGCTGTCGGCGGTCAAGCCGATGCCGGCGGTGTTCGAGCAGAAGTGGGTCAAGCGCCTCGACGGGCCCAACGTCAAGAAGGGCACCTCCAAGCGCGACCTCGCCAACCAGGTCATCGCCGACATCGCGAAGTTCAAGGCCGACAACGGCTGCGATCGCGTGGTCGCGGTCTGGTGCGGCTCGACCGAGGTCTATCGCAAGCCGAGCGAGGTCCACCAGACCCTCGCCGCGTTCGAGGCCGGCCTCGACGCCTCGTCCGACGAGATCGCGCCGTCGCAGATCTACGCGTACGCGTGCCTGAAGAGCGGCGTCGCCTACGCCAACGGCGCGCCCAACCTCGCCGTCGACGCGCCGGCGCTCATGGAGCTGGCCAAGCAGGTCGGCCTGCCCATCGCGGGCAAGGACTTCAAGACCGGCCAGACCCTGATGAAGACCATCCTCACGCCGGGCTTCAAGGCGCGCCTGCTCGGCATCGACGGCTGGTACTCGACCAACATCCTCGGCAACCGCGACGGCGAGGTGCTCGACGACCCGGAGTCGTTCAAGAGCAAGGAGGTCACCAAGCTCGGCGTGATCGACCAGATCCTGCAGCCCGAGAAGTACCCCGACCTCTACGGCAACATCGACCACGTCGTCCGCATCAACTACTACAAGCCGCGCGGCGACAACAAAGAGGGCTGGGACAACATCGACATCTTCGGGTGGCTCAACTACCCGATGCAGATCAAGGTCAACTTCCTCTGCCGCGACTCGATCCTGGCGGCGCCGATCGTCCTCGACCTGGCGCTGTTCATGGACTTCGCGGCGCGCGCCGGCATGAGCGGCGTGCAGGAGTGGCTGTCGTTCTACTGGAAGAGCCCGCAGACCTCCTCGGCCGGCCTGTACCCGGAGCACGACCTGTTCATCCAGCTCATGAAGCTCAAGAACACGCTCCGCTACACCAAGGGTGACGACCTCATCACCCACCTCGGCTCCGAGTACTACGACTGAGCCGCGGGCGCCGATGGGCGTCGACGACGCGCCGCGCGGGAGCGTGGCGCGTCGTGTGCGTTTCGGAGACGACGCCATCGGCATCCCACGCCGGGTCGCGCGCCCGCGGGTTCATCGACCGCGCGCCGACCGACGCCCGCCCGCGCCACGGCCCGTCGCCGCGCTGTTCGCCGGGGTCTGACCATGCCCCGCGGCGCCGCACGGGCGGCTGCGGTCGAACCGCGGGGGCTCGCCACGGCGCCGATCGCGCGCGAGGTCGCGCCACGCGGCTACCCGCGCAGGGGCGTGTCGTCCTCGCCCTGGGCCAGGGAGTAGCCGCGGACGCCGCCGAGGTCCTGCAGGGTCTCGACGTGCATGAAGCGGAACTCGGTGGCGATCCGCGCCAGCAGATCGAGCAGCTGGGCCGTCGACAGATCGCCGTCGAGGTCGCGCAGCTTGAACCGACAGCGGTGGTGATCGACGCAGTCGGTCAGCGCGCCGTTGGGCGGGTACACCATCGTGCCGCGGTTGGAGATCATCTTGAGCCGGAGCGGGGAGTCGGCCACCAGCCGGTCGAGCGCCTGGCCGACCTCGACGGGCGACGCCGGCGACTCGATGAAGACGTCGACGCCGATCGTGGCGCGCCGGGCCGGCGCGACCGGGTCGTGGACCACGGCCGGGGCCCGCCGCGCCCGCTGCGGCCGCGCGGCGAACCGCGTCGGGGCCTGGCCGAGGCGCGCGATGACCTCGTCGGCGAAGCGCTGGGTGCCGACCGCGGCGCCGGTGGCGACGTCGGCGGTGAGGACGCCCTGCTCCAGGGTCGCCAGGAGCGCGTTCTCGACGGTGAGGGCGCGCTCGGCCTCGTCGAGGTGGCGCAGCATCATCACCGCCAACAGCACCACCGCCGACGGGTTGGCGAGGTCCTTGCCGGCGATGGTCGGCGCGCTGCCGTGCACCGCCTCGAAGATCGCGACCTCGGCGCCGAGGTTGGCGCCGGGCGCGAAGCCGAGGCCGCCGACGAGGCCCGAGGTGAGATCCGAGATGATGTCGCCGTTCATGTTCGAGGTCACGATCACCTCGAAGGCCTCCGGCGTCCGCACCAGCTGGTGCGCGCAAGCGTCGATCAAGATCGTGCGCGCCTCGATCTGCGGGTACTCGCGGGCGACCTCCTCGAAGGTGCGCTTCATGAGCCCCTCGGTGAGCTTCATGATGTTGGCCTTGGTCGCGCAGGTGACGCTCTTGCGCCCCTCGGCCACGGCCACCTCGAAGGCCAACCGCACGATCTTCTCGCAGCCCTTGCGGCTCATCAGCTTGAGGCACTGGGCCACGCCGGGGGTCTGCTGGTGCTCGATGCCCGCGTAGAGATCCTCGACGTTCTCGCGGACCACGACGAGGTCGATGCCGCGTCCGCTGAACGGGGTCTGCACGCCGGGCAACTCGCGGATGGGCCGCAGGTTGCCGTAGGTCTCGAACAGTTTGCGCAGGGTCACGTTGGCGCTCTTCTCGCCGAACCCGATCGGGGTCTCGAGCGGCCCCTTGAGCGCGACCCGGGTCGTCCGCAACGACGCGATGGTCGCCTCGGGCACGCCGGTCATCAGCCCGCGCTTGAACACCTGCGCGCCGGCGTCCTGCAGCTCCCACGCGATCGGCGCCCCGGCGGCGTCGAGGATGCGGCGGGTCGCGGCGGTGACCTCGGGGCCGATGCCGTCCCCGGGATCAAGGTGACGCGCTTGTGGCCGCGGTCGTCGAGCTCGTAGGCGTTCATGGCCCGGTCGTATATCGACCCATGATTCACGTCAACCAATACATGACAATAATGTCTATAATTACGAGACCGGACTCACGCGGCACCTGGTTGCTGCGGATGCCCGCGACGGCGCCGCCTGCCCCCGGCTGGACGTTCCTGTCGAACCACGGCCACGTGCTGCTGTGCGTCGCGCGCCAGCCCGACGTCACCATCCGCGAGCTCAGCGATCAGGTGGGGATCACCGAGCGCGCCGTGCAGCGCATCCTGGCAGATCTGGTCGAGGCGGGCTACGTGGCCAAGGTCCGCAGCGGCCGACGCAACCGCTACGTGGTCGATCGGGAGCGCCGCTTGCGCCATCCGCTCGAGGCGCACCAGCCGGTGGCCGCGCTGATCCGGCTGGTGACGAGCCGACAGCCGCGCTAGCGGCACCCGTCGGCGTCGAGCGGCCCCCTCGGACGCGGTCGCGCGCCGGCCGAAAACGCCGACGGGCGGCGCGTGGCCGCCCGTCGCGCCGACGAGCGCCGCGGCTACTGCCAGCGGCCGTCGACCCAGATGTACACGCCGTCGGCGCCGCGACGCCACTCGCCCTGGATCCAGCGCTGCTTGCCCTGCTGACGCTCCCAGTGGCCGGGCGTCCACGCCCACTGCCCCGCGGCCCAGGTCCAGCGGCCGCCGACCCACACGAACCCAGCGCGGGTCTTGCCGGCGTCGGGCTCGGCCTTGCGCGGCGGCGGCGCCTGGGTTGGACCGCTCGCGCGCGGCGGCGGCGGCGGCGCGGGAGGCGCCGCGACATCGACCCACGCTCCGGCGACCCAGACCCAGGTGCCGCCCTGGGCCTCCCAGTGGCCGGGTTGCCACTGCTTGCCAGCGCGGACGCGCTCCCACTTGCCCGGGGTCCACTGCCACTGGCCGTCCTGCCAGCTCCAGTGACCGGCGGTCCACACGAAGCCCGCCCGCGCCTTGCCCGGGCGCTCGGTCTGCGGCGCCGGCGGCGCCACGTCGGGCGTGGCCGGGGCCGGGTCCCAGGCGTCGTCGACCCAGCGCCAGCCGCCGGGGTCCTGCTGCCAGCCACCGGCCCGGAACCGGTGGCCCTTCTTGATCTTCACCAGGGCGCCCGCACGCCACTGCCATTCGCCGTCGGCCCACACCCACTGGCCGGGCCGCCACACGAAGCCGGCGCGCGCGGCCGGCCGCTCGGGCTGCAGCGCCGGCGGGGCGACGTCAGGGGTGGCCGGGGCATCGATCCATCCGGCCGGGGTGAGGGTCCAGCGACCCTCGACCGATGCCCAGGTGGCGCCGCGGTAGCGCTTGCCGCGCGGCTTCTTGTCCCAGCGCCCGGCGATCCACACGTAGGCGCCATCGCGCCAGTCCCAGTAGCCCGCGACCCAGACCCGGCCGGGCCTGGGCTTGCCCGGGTTCTCGGCCTGCGGCGCCGGCGGCGGCGAGGTCGGGTACGGCGAGTAGGCGACCCACTGGTCACCGGTCCAGACCCAAGTGTTTCCGTTGGCTTGCCACTGGCCAGGGGTGAATCGGTGGCCCGCCTTCTCGCGCTCCCAGCGACCAGCGGTCCACACCCAGCCACCGTTTTGCCAGTCCCAGCGACCGGCCACCCAGACGTGTCCACGCTTGCCCTTGGGGGCGCGCTCGGCCCGGGGCGCAGGCGGGGCCGAGGTCGGGGTCGCCGACGGCGGGGGCGGCTGCTTGCGGTGGTCGTGCACCACCGGCCCCGGGGCCGGCGGCGGAGGCGGGGCTGGCGGCGCCGGCCTGGCAGCCGGCTTGCTGCGGTGATCGTTGACCTTGGGCCCCGCGTGGGCGGCCGGCGCCGCGATGCCGAGCAGAAGGACCGCGGTCCAAAGGTGACGACTGCGAGCGAACATGAGCATCTCCTTGGTCGGCCCCGCCGACCCTAGCCTGACCTGCCTGGACGCTAGCACCCCGGGGGACATTCAACCCGGTCCGGATTGACTCGGCTCGACCCCTCCTCACTGTTTGGTTGCGATCCCCCGGGGGCCTGCGGTACTCACTCGCGGCTACCCATCGCGAGCGAGTTTTTCCGTGTCAGCCCTCGGTCTACTTACGTCCGGCGCCAGCCTGGACGCGCGCGGTGGTGTGGTTGCGTCCGCGAGGTCGCAGCGCCCGGGTTAATTGGCCGCCTTGGCAGGGCATGTCGCCCTAGTTTCTGTCTGGCCGTGTCTGTTTGTGTGGAGAGAGCATCGTGAACAACCGACTGTACGTAGGCAATCTGAACTTCAACACGTCGACGGACTCCGTCCGCGCCGCCTTCGAGGCGTTTGGGGCTGTCGAGGACGTGTTCCTGGTCACGGACCGTGAGACCGGGCGTCCGCGTGGCTTCGCCTTCGTCACGATGTCGACGAGCGAGGAAGCGGCCAAGGCGATCGAGGGCATGAACGGCAAGGATCTCGACGGGCGCTCGCTGCGCGTGAACGAGGCCGAGAGCAAGCCGCGCGGCGGCGGCGGCGGCGGCGGTCGCGGCGGCTTCGGCGGCGGCGGCGGCGGTGGCGGCTACGGCGGCGGTGGCGGTGGCTACGGCGGCGGTGGCGGCGGCTACGGCGGCGGTGGCGGCGGCTACGGCGGCGGCGAGGGTGCCGGCGGTCGTGGCGGTCGTGGCGGTCGCGGTGGTGGCCGTGGCGGTCGCGGCGGCGGCGGCGGCGGCGATCGCTGGTAGGCGATCGGCGACGGCGGTCGACCTCCTTGGTCGACCCTGATGGGTGCCCCGCGGCTCGCGCCCCGGGGCGCTCATCGTTTCGGGCCGCCGCTCGCGTCAGTTCACGCCGGAGGTCTGCCCCAGCCGATCCGGGCTGGCGCCGACGGAGCGCAGCGCCGCCTCCCACATCTGCTCGGCGGGCGTGTCGAAGACCAGGTCGGGATCGGCGGCGGCGTGCATCCACGCGCCGCGCGCCATCTCGGCGGTGAGCTGGCCCGGGCCCCAGCCGGCGCAGCCGAGCAGGAGCCGGATCCGCCCCGGCGGCGCCGCGCCGATCCGGCGCAGCCGATCCGGCGACGTCGACAGCGCGATGCCCGGCGCGATCTCGACGGTGCCGCCACCAGCGAGGGCGATCGGCTCGTGCAGGACCCAGCCCGTCGACGGCGCCACCGGTCCGCCGGCCCACACCCGGGCGTCGGCGCCGCCGCGCCACTGCATGTCGAGGCTCGACAAGAGGGTCGACGCGCGCACGTCGCTGGGTTGGTTGATGACGAGGCCGAAGGAGCCCTCGTCGCCGTGCTCGACCATCAGCACCACCGATCGCGCGAAGTGCGGATCGACGAGCTGGGGCATCGCCAGGAGGAGCCCTGGGGCGAGCTGGGAGGTCTCGAGGGTCACCTCCGGCAGGATGGCACGTCGAGGCCTGCCGCGCGCGCGAGATCGTGCGCGCGGCCCGAGGTCGCTCAGCTCTTCTTGAGCGTGAGCTCGACCTTCGCGGTCAGCTCGGCCTTGACGTTCTCGTCCTCGGCGGTGCCGACGCCGAAGTCGAGGCGCGAGAACGCGTGCTCGCCGCGGATGCGGATGCTGTCGGGCGTGGTGTCGACGACCTCGAAGCTGACCGGGAAGGTCTTCTCGATGTCCTTGAGCTTGATCTTGGCGTCGGCGGTGTACTTGTTGTCGCCGTCGCCCTTCTTGACGTTGGCGATGTCGATCGTCGCGGTCGGGAACTTCTCGGCGTCGAGGTAGTCGGCCGACTTGAGGTGGCCGTCGCGCTTCTCGATGCCCGACGACAGGGTCGCCAGGTCGAGCTCGAGGGTGGCGGTGCCGCCCTCGACCTTGGCCGGATCGAAGTCGGCCTTCACCACCTTCACGCCGGCGAAGGCGACGTCGACGGCGCCCTTGCTGGCGTCGGTGTGATCGGCGACCACCTTGAAGTAGCCGCCGCCGGCGAGGGCCGGCGACTCCGCCGCCGCCGCCGCCGAGCCCGCCGCCGCGGAACCAGCCGCCGCCGAGCCCGCCGCCGCGGAACCAGCCGCCGCCGAGCCCGCCGCCGCGGAGCCCGCCGCCGCGGAACCAGCCGCCGCCGAGCCGGTCGGGTTCGGCGCGGGCGCCGCCTCCTCCTTCTTCTTGCAGCCCGCCGCGGCGAGCGAGAGAGCGACGGGGAGGGCGAGCAGGAACGAGAACTTCTTCATCTTGGAGACTCCGGTGACGTGGTGAGGGTTGACGGTAGGCAGAGGAGAAAGGGGGATGGTCAGCTCGGCGCGTGCACGAGCACGAGCGAGACGTGCAGCGGCAGCCGATCGCTGTCGAAGGAGTCGGCGTCGCTGGCGAGCGCGCTCTGCTTGATCGACAGCTCGGTGTCGGCGGACACGATCAGGGTCGGCCCCTGGGTGCCGAGCCGCGCGCGCGCGGCGGCGTCGGCGACCCGCAGGCTGCCGGTGACCTCGACCGGGTGATCGACGCCCTTCATCACCAGGGTCGCCGCCGCCCGGAACACGACGACGTCGGGGCCGTCCTGGCGCGCCGCGCGCAGCTCGCCGAGGCGAAAGCCGAGCGTCGGGGTGACGCCGCCGCCGAGGTACTCCTCGCGCGCGTGCTTGGACCGCAGCGGGTTGCCGGTGTCGACGGCGGCGACCGGCACCGTGGCCTCGGCCGACATCGGCGCGGTGAGATCGCCGGGGTCGCCCTGCCAGCTCCGGTGATGCCGTCGGCGAAGCGCGTCGAACTCTTCCTTGCCGGCGGAGACCCGCGCGGTGATCGCGGTGCCCGCGTGCGCGACGATCTGGTAGCGGCCGGCCGGCGCCGGCAGCTGACCCTCGACGCCGGCGGTAGGCGGCGCCGCGATCTGGCCCTGCGGCAACGCCTCGAGGCCGCCGCTGGGGCCGGCGCCGGTGGCGAAGGCGTACGCCGGCACCGCCAGCGTCACCGCCGAGCCGAGCCCGACCACCCAGCGCGCCAGCGGCCACGGCGCGCGCCGGCGCTCGCGCCGCCGGATGAACCAGGCGGCGCCGAGGACGCCGAGGGTGATCGCGAGGAGCACCGCGACGGCGTCGAGCCCGAGCCACAGCGGCGTCTCGCCCGCGACCCGGTAGCCGAGGTCCGGATCGGCGACGTAGAAGCGCTTGTCGATGGCGGTGTAGAGGTTGCCCGAGCCCTGCAGCGCCCAGCGCGCCCCGGCGCCGGCGAGCGCCAGCCCGGGCACGAGGGTGAGCAGGTACGGCGACCGCGGCATGCAGCCCTTGGTAGCCCGCGCGCGCCGCGATCGCCACCTCCGGCGCGGCAACGCAGTGTTCCAATCCGCGGTCGCGAAACGTCGGCGCGCGCTTACATCTGCCGAACACCGTCGACGACGACGCCCGATCGTCGCGCGGCTCCACCCCGACGGCGACGGGCGCGGGCCGCGGCGCTCAGAACACCGCGGCGACGGCGGCGCCCAGCGCGTGATCGACGTCGGCGCGGGTGGTGCCGGCGCCGCCGTGCTCGCGCATCGACCCGGGCACCGGCGCGCCGAACGTGGTGCTCGCGCGGTGCTGGTCGTAGCTGACCTCGAGGCCGAAGCGGCCGCCGAGGGCGTAGCGCACGGTGGCGCCGAGCTGGGCCCCGCGCGCGCGCGGCGCCTGGCCGTCCTCGAGGCCGGCGGTCTGGCTGACGCCGACGAAGGGCTCGAGGTCGGCGGTGACGACGACGCCGACCTTGGCGGTGAGGCGCGGCACCTCGAGGGCGGCGCCGATCACCAGCCCCTGGCGCGTCTCCGACGGCAACAGCGCCGGGTTGGCGGCCTGCTCGAGCGGGAACTCGATCGAGCGCCGGTGATAGCCGAGCCGCGCGTGGCCGAGCACGACGCCGTCGGCGAACACCTGGGTGCCGACGGCGAGCATCGACAGCTCGCCGGTCGACATCGAGATGTCCTGGCCCATGTACGACATGCCGGAGATGCCGGTGCCCACCGCGTAGCGCGCGGCCAGCCCGAGGCGGCGTCCCCGGGCGACCTCGACGGCGAGCTCGCCCTCGGCGCCGGCGGTCGCGGCGGCGGCGCCGAGCGTGTAGTTGTCGGGCACGCCGGCGCCGGCGCCGAGCGACGACATCGCCTGGCCGACGTGGGTGATGCCGGCGCCGACCCGCAGCGCCGCGGTGACCGCGTAGCGGTGCCGCCCGCCGACGCTGGCGTCGTCGTCGTCGTCGCGCCGGCGATCGTCACGCCGGCGATCGTCGCGGCGATCGTCGTCGGGCCAGTCGCGATCGTCGGCGGCCATCGCCACCTCGGCGGCGCGCGCGGCCCGAGCCTCGCGATCGATGCGCGCGGCCCGCTCGCGCCGCGCCAGCGCGCGCTCCTCGCGCGCCTCGGCCTCGCGCGCCTCGGCCTCGCGCTCCTCGGCGCGACGCTCGGCCTCGCGCTCCCGCGCCCGCTCCTCGCGCTCGAGCCGCGCCGCCCGCTCGGCGCGCGACTCGCGCTCCTCGTCGCGCTCGCGCGCCGGCCTGGCGACGACGCTCGCCGGGACCCAGCCGGTGCGGCCCGCGGTGCGGACCTTGGCCCAGCGCTTCTCGCGGGTGATGACCTCGAGCCGGGCGCCCGACTTGACCTTGGCGACCGCGCGCGCCGACGTGGTCGGGCGCGAGCGCAACGTCGTCGACGTCGCCGCGCGCACCGCGTCGGCGGCGGCGTAGGCCGGGCCGGCGCCGACCAGCACCGCGAGCACCGCGGCCTGGGCGCCGGTGCGACGGCGCCGCACCGCGAGCAGGCCGATGCCGAGCGCGACGATGATGCCGAGGCCGCCGTCGCCGCCGCCCGCGGCGCATCCGCCGAGGTGGGTCACCGGCGCATCCGTCGGATCCGCGGGCTCGCCGCCGCCGCCACCGCCGCCGCCGTTGTTCGGATCGTTGGGATCGTTGACCGGATCCTCGGGCGCCGGATCCTCACCGGGATCCTCCGGAGCCGGCGGCGCGCCCGACGGCGGCCCGAGCTGACCGAGCAGGAGCTGGTACGAGTTCTGGTCGGCGCGGCACGACGGATAGCCCTGGATGCCGCACGCGCGCGGCGAGCTCTCGCCGCACGACACCGTCTGGTCCTTGAACGACTGCAGCCCGTTGTAGGGCAGGTACGTCATCGGATCGGAGGCGAGGAGCTGGTGATCGAGGCCGTAGGAGTGCGCGATCTCCTGCGTCATCGTCTCGCAGATGGACTCGTAGTTGGTCCCGTAGGCGTTGACGAACGTGAGCACGATCGAGTTCTCGATCGTGGTGCAGTCGAGGGTGAACGGCGACACGCCGCCGACGTTGCTCGGCATGCCGAACTGGTTGGGCGACTGCGCGAACAGCGCCTCGATGTGCGGGGTCTGCCCGGGATCGACGGTGGTCACCGTGGCCCCGAAGGGCGCGAACATGCCGGTGATGCAGTCGACCACCTGGTTCCAGCCCGCGGTCGGCACGTCCCACGGCGGCACCTGCACCAGCTGCGGCGCCAGCGACGAGAAGTCGGTGCGGGAGTCGTTGTTGCCGGGGCGCAGGGTGGCGCCGACCCGGTTGAGGTAGATGGTGCGGCTGGTGGCGAGCGGCTGAGGCTCGCCGTCGACCACCGGCGGACGCTCGAGATCCGGCGCCACCACCTGCCGGGCCCGGGCCACGCCGTCGGGTCCCGCCGGCGCCAGCACCACCTCGCCGAGGTCCGCGGTGTCGCCCGGGACCGTCGTCCCCGGGGCCGCGACAGCGCCGCTGCCGGTGGTGACTGCGAGGAAGAAAACCGTGAGGACCGGGGTAGGTTTGCGCACGACAGAACCGTACTCATGATCCATGCCACGACATGGATCTGTAATATCGGATAGATAGATGGCGGTGATCGCCCCCGATCGGGGACCCGGCCCATCTGGCTGACTGGGGCCTTCCCCCTCAGGTCGTGCGGCCGCGGCCGGTCCGGACGATCCTGCCCGCGCCCGCGCTGGCCGAAAATGAATCGCCGTCAGCGCGATCCCTCGCGCCGACGGCGTCCGTCGAACCAGGCTGGTCGTGGCGTCAGTCGATGACCACGCCGCACGGGAACGACGCGGTCACGGTGGCCTCGGGCGCGCTCTGCAGCGTGTCGCACGCCGCGCCGAGCAGCCGCAGGGTGTCGGCGTCGGCCAGCTCCCAGTCCGTGCCGTACACCAGGCTCACGCCGTTGAGCGTCACCGTGCCGGAGCCGGCGCGGTCGGCGCTCACGCCGGCGCTGAGGTCGACCTCGCACGACACCACACCGCCGACGATGGCGCCGAGCTGCGCGGCCAGCTCGGCGGCGTCGTTGGCCACGAAGTACGGCGCGTCGCCGGTGGCCGGGTCGAGACCGACGCCGGCGTTGGCGACCTTCTGCAGGTGGCTGTTGGCGACGCCGTTGCCGACGCTGAGCACGTACAGCTCGAGGCCGGCGGCGTACGCGGCCTGGGCCGCCGCCACCGAGCGCGCGCGGCCGGCCGACTCGTCGCCGCCGTCGGAGCACACGTCGGGCTCGCCGTCGGTGGCGAGGATGATCACGCCCGGTGAGCCGTCGACCGGCGGGTGCGCGGCGAAGTCGGCGACCACCTTCTCGATGGCCTGCCCGGTCGGGGTCTCGCCGCCGGGGCCGTTGTCGTTGATGAGATCGGCGATGGCGTCGCGGTTGCCCAGCGACCGGCCCGAGCTCACCGAGCGCAGCCGGGGGCAGGAGCTGCCGTCGGTGTACAAGCTGGCGCCGAAGTACGCACGGTCCTGGTACTCGGTGACGACGCCGAGGGCGCTCGCCGAGGTCGACACCAGCGCCCGGCGCACCGCCGCGTAGCGGCTCGAGCCGCCGAAGTTCGAGTCCATCGAGCCGCTCTGATCGATGAGCAGCTCGATGGTGGGCACCACCCGGCTGGTGGTGAGCTGGACCGCCGCGCAGTCGTCGGGCGGCGCCAGGTCGTCGCCGCCGACGCACACGCCATCGTCGCCGCACATGCCGCCGTCGCCGCACGCCGCGCCCGGATCGCACGCCGCCGCGCACGCCGGATCGGTGGAGTCGAGGCACGGGTCGAGGGGCTCGCCGGCGCAGGCAGCCACGAGCGCGACGGAGGCGAGGGTGAACGACGAGGTGCGGGCCATGTCCGCTGGCCAGAGCAACTCGTGGGCCGACCACGATCGGCCCGGGCGCGATGGATTCGCGGGCCTGCCCGCCGGGGCTTGTCGTTCCCCGTGGGGGCACTCCCACCAGGCCTGAAGTGATCTCATGACGCGCGTCGTCAACGCGGCCGCGAAAACGACGCTGGTCAGAGGCCGGGGCTGTGGTGTTAGGGTCCGCGCGACATGAAGGCAGTGACCCGACTTTCTTGCGCGCTGGGCGCGGTGGCGACCCTCGCGAGCTGCGGCCCCGATCCGCGCGGCGGCGGTGGTGGCGACGACGATCCGCGCGTCGACGGTGGCGGTGGTGGCGGCGTCGACGCCGACACCGGCGTGTGCCAGGCGATGGACGTGATGTTCATCATCGACGACTCCGGCTCGATGGCCGAGGAGCAGACCAACCTGACCGCGAACTTCCCGCAGTTCGCGCAGGTGCTCACCGACTATCGCGTCGACGGCAGCCCGCTCGACTTCCGGGTCGCGGTGACCACCACCGGCCGCGACGTCAACTACACGATCGACAACATGGGGTTCATGTTCCCCATGAGCGAGGACGGCGACAACGGCGCGTTCCGCGACGGCTGCGGCCTCGGTCGCCGGTGGCTCGAGCGCACCGACGCCAACCTCGCGAGCACGTTCTCGTGCCGGGCCAACGTCGGCACCGGCGGCCCTGGCTTCGAGATGCCGATCTTCATGTCGATGATGGCGCTGCGCGAGCGCATCACCGACGGCACCAACCTCGGCTTCCTGCGCGACGACGCGCTGCTGGCGCTGGTGATCCTCACCGACGAGAACGACTGCTCGCGCACCGACGACGGCTGGACCGTGGGCATCGGCGACGACCCGTGCACCGAGGCCGGCGCGCCGCACGTCTTGCCGACGGAGATGATCGCGTTCTTCGACGAGCTCAAGGGCGGTCGCGGCCGCTGGGCGGCGGCGGTGATCGCGGCGCCGACGGACTGCGACTCGACCTTCGGCACCGCCAGCGAGGCCATCCGCCTCAAGCAGCTGGTGTCGGAGATGAACTCCGGCGGCGCCCAGAACGGCGTGTTCTCCTCGATCTGCGAGGGCGATCTCGCGGGCGCGCTCGGCGATGCGCTGGATACGTTCCAGGCCGCCTGCGAGACCTTCCCGCCGATCGACTGACGGCGCCGCCGCGGCGCGCGTCGTCGGTGACGGGCCCCGCGGGGCGCCGTCGTCTGCGGGGCGCCGTCGTCTCAGGCGCGCCGACGCGGCGCCATCTTCTTGCGGCCCGGGTGGGCCTCGAGCACCTGGCGCGCGAGCTGCTGCAGCTGCGGGTGGACCCGGAACTGCGGCATCAAGAACCGGCCGAGGTTGTTGGGATCGTCCTCGGACAGCGCCACCAGCTCGGCCTTGGCCGGGCCGCGCTGGCCCGACGCGAACTTGGCGAACACCCGCGCCACCCGCATCTGCACGGCGATCTGCTCGGCCTCCTCCTGCTTCTTGGGCAGGGTGATCGAGTCGAGCAGCGCCAGCGCCTCCTTGGCCTTGCCGGTGCGAGCCCACGCCTCGGCGACCAGGCTGGCCGCGATCGGCCGGGCCTCGGCGCGCGCCGGGTTGTCGAGGTTCATGGTGTCGGCCCGCTTGCGGGCGTCGGCGGTGCGGCCGAAGCCGAGGTAGAGCCGGGTGAGCAGGAGCGCGACGTCGTCCTGCATCGCCGCCGGGAAGTCCTTGAGCGGCATCGGCTCGATCAGCGCCAGCGCCGCCTTGGGATCGTCGGCGGCCAGCAGCTGGGCCCGGGCGAACACCTTGGTCGGCGAGCCAGCGTCCTTGCCCTCGGCGAGCGCGGCGATGGCGTCGCGGCGAGCCTCGGCGGAGCCGGTCGCGCCCTGCACCAGGTTGAGCAGGCCGCGCTGCTTCTTCATCAGGCGCAGCGCCCAGATGATGACGCCCGCGACCAGCGCGGTGAGCACGCCGACGATGACGAGCAGCACGGTGCTGCCGGTCTGGATCGCGAACGCCCAGACCAGGATGGTCACGATCGCGACGATCGCGAGGGCCTTCTTGCTGATGCCGCCCATCACCTGACCAGCGGGAGCGGCGGACGCGTCGGGAGCGGAGTCGGCGGCCATGGGGGCGCATCCTAGTCAGAACCGCCGGGAATGGAAGTCCTGGTCGCCCAGTGCCCAGCGACGGGCACGGCCGCGGGCACGGGCACGGCGAACGACGACGTGAACGTGGACGTGGACGTGGACGTGGACGTGGACGCTCCCGTGGCCGTGGACCCTACCGGGAACGGGAACGCTCCCGTGAGCGTGGCCGCTCCCGTGGCCAATCCGTCGTGAGGATCGTCGCCGTCCCCCACCGTGCGCGACCGCGACGCGCCTTGGCAGGGTGCCACCCGTCTACCCGATTTGCACCGTGCCCCCGGCGACGCTCGCGTCATGTCACCCGTGTGCCGCTGCTGCGATGTCACCTATGTGTCGTGGCTGCACCTTTGCCGGACGATGCCCACGCGAGATTGGCCACGGGAGCGGCCACGCTCACGGGAGCGTTCCCGTTCCCGCTAGGGTTCACGGCCACGTGGGCGGCCACGCTCACGGCCACGTGGGCGGCCACGTGGGCGGCCACGGCCACGGGAGCGTCCACGCTCACGTCCACGCTCACGTCCACGGTCACGTCCACGGTCACGTCCACGGTCACGTCCACGGTCACGTCCACGGTCACGTCCACGGTCACGTCCACGTGGGCGGGCACGGGCACGGCCACGGGCACGGGCACGGGCACGGCGTCGACGACTCCACTCGCGCGCTCGGCGAACCCGCGCGCGCGCGCTAGCCTGCCCCGCATGTCGCCCCCACCCTCCCCTCGCCCGTCGGGTTACGCGCGATGAAGCGCCACTCGCCCGCCGCCGAGCGCAACCGCGCGCCCATCCTCGAGGTGCTGCGCCGGGTGCTGCCGACGCACGGCCGCGTGCTCGAGCTCGCCAGCGGCTCGGGTCAGCACGCGGTGGCCTTCGCCAGCGCGCTGCCGGGCATCACCTGGCAGCCGTCGGACCCCGACGCCGACGCCCGGGCCAGCATCGCGGCGTGGCGCGCGGAGGCGGCGCTGCCCAACCTGGCCGCGCCGCTGGACCTCGACGTGACCGCCCCGGCGTGGCCGGTCGACCCGGTCGACGCGGTGGTGGCGGTCAACCTCGTGCACATCTCGCCGTGGGCCGCGACCGAGGCGCTGTTCGCCGGCGCCGCGCGGGTGCTGCGCCCCGGTGGCGTGGTCGTCCTGTACGGCCCCTACCGCATCGACGGCGACACCGCGCCGTCGAACCTCGCGTTCGACGCCGACCTGCGCGCGCGCGACCCGGCGTGGGGCGTGCGCGAGCTGCGCGAGGTGGTGGCCGCCGCCGACGGCTGCGGCCTGGCGCTCGCCGAGGTGATCGCGATGCCAGCCAACAACCACGTCGTGGTGTTGCGACCACACGCCAGGGCGGCGACGACGTAGGCTCGCGCCATGTCGTCCTTCACCGATCTGCACGTCGTGGTCACCGGCGCCACCGGCGCGCTGGGCGCTGGCGTCGTCGACGCCTTGCTCGGCGCCGGCGCCATCGTGCACGCGCCCATCCACGAGCCCGAGGTGCCGGCCCACGTGCCGTGGCGCGGCCGCGCCGGCGTCCACCCGACGCCGCTGGCCACGCTCGACGACGAGGCCGAGGTCACCGCGTACTACGCGAGCCTGCCGACCCTGTGGGCCTCGATCCACCTCGTCGGCGGCTTCGCGATGGCGCCGCTGCTCGCGACCTCGCTGGCCGAGCTGCGCGCACAGCACACGCTCAACGTGGTCACCACGTTCCTGTGCTGTCGCGAGGCGACCCGCGCGTTGCGCGCGACCGGCGCCGGCGGCCGCATCGTCAACGTGGCGGCGCGGGCGGCGGTGGTGCCCACCGGCGGCATGAGCGCGTACACCAGCGCCAAGGCCGCGGTGGTGTCGCTCACCCAGAGCCTGGCGATGGAGCTCGCCGGCGATCGCATCCTGGTCAACGCGGTGGCGCCGTCGCTCATCGACTCGCCCGCCAACCGGGCCGCCATGCCCGACGCCGATCACGCCGCCTGGCCGACCGCGGCGGAGATCGCCGCCGCGATCGCGTTCCTGGCGTCGCCCGCCAACGCGCTCACCTCGGGCGCGGTGGTGCCGGTCTACGGCCGGGCCTGACCGCGGCGGGCGTGACCGCCGCGTAACCCCGCCCGCCGGCAGGCGTAGCCCCGGTGCGACCGCGTGCTCTACTGACCACCGGCGAGGCCCCATGCGCGACGACGACCCCACCCGCCCCCGTCCCGAGCTGACCCGCGCGATGCAACGCCGGGAGTTCATCCGCTCGGCCGCCGGCGGCACCCTGCTGCTCGCCCTCGGCGGCGGGCTCTACCGGCTCGCCGCCGACGACCTGACCCGCGAGGCGCAGGCCGAGACCCGCACCGACGGACGGCCGCGGCTGCCGCCGGGCCAGCGCGTGCTCGAGGCGCTGCGCCCGATGGGCGGCGCCGAGGGCCCCGGCGACGCGCGCTCGTTCAAGCTGCGGGTGCACGGCGCGGTCACCAAGCCGCTCGAGTTCGACTACGCCGCGCTGCTCAAGCTGCCGCAGGTCACCAAGACCGCCGACGTCCACTGCGTGACCGGCTGGTCGATGCTCGGCGGCGCCTGGAAGGGCGTGCAGATCTCGCACCTCGCCAGCCTCGCCGGGGTCAAGGCCGAGGCGCGCCACGTCATCCTCGAGGCGGCGCACGGCTACACCGCCAACGTGCCGCTGGCCGAGGCGACCCGGCCCGACTGCCTCATCACCTACCGGCTCAACGGCCGCCCGTTCGCGCTGCCGCACGGCGCGCCGGTGCGCGGGCTCATCCCGGACCTGTACTTCTGGAAGAGCGCCAAGTGGATCACCGGCGTGCGGTTCGTGCGCGACGACGAGCCCGGCTACTGGGAGACCCGCGGCTACCACACCCACGCCGACCCCTGGCGCGAAGAGCGCTATGGCTGAGGGTGAACCGGCGGCCCGCGCGCGCCCGGGCCTCGGCGCGACCATCAAGAAGCGCTGGCGCGGGTGGCTGCGCGCGCTGCACCGCGACCTCGGCTACCTCGCGGTCGGCTTCACGCTCATCTACGCGCTCAGCGGCCTGGCCATCAACCACATCTCCGACTGGGATCCGAACTTCAAGAGCTACGAGGTCGAGCGCACGATCGAGCCGATCGGCGCCGAGGTGCCCGACGACGAGGCGGTGGCGCGGGTGCGCGCCGCGCTGGCGTTGCCGGCGCCGCGCGACGTCTACCGCGCCGGCGACGAGCTGCACCTCACCTACGATCACCGCAAGGTCACCGTGTACGGCGACGCCGGCACCGTGATCGACCAGGGCGCCGAGCCGCGGTTCTTCCTGCGGGTGGCCAACTGGCTGCACTACAACCGCGGCAAGGCGGCGTGGACCTACGTCGCCGACGTGTACGCGGCGATGCTGCTGTACCTCGCGCTGTCGGGCCTGTTCATGATCAAGGGCCGGCTCGGCCTGCGCTGGCGCGGCACCATCCTGGTCGGGCTCGGCATCGCGGTGCCCATCGCCTACGTCGTGCTCTCCGGCGGGCCCGAGGCCAAGCAGGGCCAGGTCGCGGCCGACGCCGCCACCCTATCGTCGCCCTGACCCGACGACGTACACTGCCGCGGTGGCAGCGGGCGTGCGCTGGGGGTGGGTGGCGCTGTCGCTGGTGGCCTGCGGCCGCGTCGGCTTCGACGCCGGCGACGGCGGTGGTGCCGGTGACCGCGACGGCGACGGCATCCACGACGACGACGACCGCTGCCCCGAGACGGCCGATCCGGATCAGCACGACGAGGATGGCGACGGCGTCGGCGACGCCTGCGACGGCTGTCCGCACGTCCCCGATGCGCTCGGCGGCGACGCCGACGGCGACGGCGTCGGCGACGCCTGCGATCCGCGCCCGACCGAGGCCGGCGACGCCATCGCCCTGTTCTGGCCGATGACCGGGGCGACCCTGCCCCCCGGCTGGGTCGGTGACACCGGCAGCGCCACCGTCGGCGGCGACCGGCTCACGCTCGCGGCCGACGGCGCCGCCCAGGTCCTGGCCACCGCCGCGAGCTGGACGCCGCCGTTGACGATCGTCACCCGGTATCGAGTCGAGGTGCTGTCCGGGTCCAACCACACGATCAGCATCGTCGACGCGGTCGACCTCGGGCCCCCCACGGTCGCCCAGAAGTGCGGCCAGTCGCTGGCGGCCGGCTCCCTCGACAACGAGCTCGGGCGGGTGTCGGGCGGCACCACCGTCGAGGCCGTCGGCGATCCCTATCCCGACGGCCTGATGCTCGCGGTGCCGTACGTGACGACGCTCGCGCACGACCCCGACGGCGCGCGCTGCGTCACCACCGTCGTCGGCGGCATCGCCAGCGCGCCGGCGATGCGCCAGCCCGCGTACGGCGACGCCGGCGCGCTCGGCCTGCGCGTGCGCGGCGCGACCGTGGCGTTCGACTACCTCGTCGTGATCGGGCAGCCGTGAGCGCGCCGGTGCCGCCCGCCCTCGCCGCCCTCGCCGCGGCCCGCGTCGTCGACGGGCCGCCGGCGCTGGTGTTCGACGCCGCGGCCATCGACGCCCGCATGGCGGCGGGGGCCGCGATCGCGCGCCGGCACCGCGCGCGGGTGCTGAGCGCCGCCAAGGCGCTGCCGCACCCGGCGCTGCTCGCGCTGGCGCGCCCGCGCCTCGACGGCGTCGACGTCGCCGGCGCCGCCGAGCAGGCGCTGGTCGGCGACGGCTTCGGCCTGGTGTCGCTCGCCGATCCGGCCCGGGCGCGGTGGCGCGGCGCGCCGCCGCCGGAGCTGACCATCTCGTGCGAGTCGGTCGACGACGTCCGCCGCGCGCGCGCGCAGGCGCCGACCGCCAGCATCGGCCTGCGGCTGTCGATCTCGTCCCTGGTGCCCGGCGACGACGCGGTCGGCGCCCTCGCCGCCGGCGACGGCCACCGCCGCAGCCGGTTCGGCGTCGAGGTGGCCCGCCCCGGCGGGCTCGCCACCCTGCGCGCGATGATCGCCGCGGCCGCCGGCGCGCCCGTCGGAGTGCACGCGCACGGCGCCGGCGTCGTGTACACCTCGCCGCGCGCGTGGGGTCGCCTGGCCGCCGCCGTCGCCGCCCTGCTCGACGAGGTGGCGCTGGCGCCGGCGTTCGTCGATCTCGGCGGCGGCTGGCACGGCGTCGCCGACGAGCTCGACGCCAGCCTGGCGGCGGTGCGGCAGGCGCTGCCCGAGGTCGAGCTGCGCCTCGAGCCGGGGCGGCTGTGGACGCTCGGCGCCGGCTTCGCCGTCGGCCACGTCCGCGCCGCGCGCGAGCTCGACGATCGCTCGCTGCGGGTGGTGTCGCTGTCGCGCCTGTGCCACCTGCGGTGGAGCCCGGTGCGGCTGCTGGCGCCACCACCGCCGCCGGGCACCGGGCGCAAGGTGATGCTGGTCGGCCCGACCTGCTTCGAGGACGACGACGTCGGCCAGTGGACGCTCGGGCCGGGGCCCGATGGCGGCGCGCCGCTGGCGGTCGGCCAGCCGGTGGTGCTGGCCGACGTCGTCGGCTACGCCCTGGCCTGGAACACCGGCTTCGCCGGGGTGGCGCCGGCCGAGGTCGTCGTGCTCGACGGCGATCGTCGCTAGCCCGCCGGTGGCCACGGCCAGCGCGGCGGCGCGCCGAAGATCCGGAGCAGCACCCGCGACAGCGGCACCATCGGCGCCGACGCCACGATCGGCGCGAGCTCGTCGGCGGTGAGCCACGCGACCTCGGGGTACTCGGCGCTGGCGCGCACCGGGGGGCGCTCGCCGACCACGTCGATCGACGCGACGATCTCGAGCAGCCCGACCACGCGATCGCGCGACAGGGCGATCGGCGTGCACGCACGCACCGCGGCGGCCGCCAGCCCGGTCTCCTCCTCGAGCTCGAGCAAGAGGTGGCGGCGCCAGTCGGCGTGCTCGAGGCCGCCCGACGGCGCCAGCTCCCACGCCCCCGGATACAGCAGCACGTGGTCGGCGCGACGGCCGAGCAGGAAGCGGCCGTCGGCGTCGCGCACCACGCCGCTGACGCCGAGCGCGACCAGCGGCTCGCCGAGCACGCCGCGCTCGCGGCGATCGGCGATCAGGCGGCGGTAGGTGATCGCCTCGGTGCGCACGTCGTCGCCGTCGACGGCCACCAGCGACAGCAGCGGCCCCTCGAACAGCGCCGGCCCGCGCGCCGCACGCTCGGCGTCCCAGTGGGCGTCGACCCTGGCCGCGAGCGTCGGCGCCAGCGCGGCGGCGGGCCGCACCTCGAGGCGCGGCGCGGTCGCCGGCGTGAGGTCGAGCAGCAGCGCCACCTCGATCAGGCTGCGGGCGTCGACGCCGTCGACGACGAAGGTGGTGACGCCGGCGGCCCGCGCCGAGGCCGCGCCGGCGGGGGAGTCCTCGACGGCCCAGGCCTGCTCGGGGCGCAAGCCGAGCCGCGCCAGCGCCACCTGGTACGGCTCCGGCGTCGGCTTGCCGCGCTCGACGTCGTCGCCGCCGACGACCAGCGCGATGCCGCCGAGCAGCCCGGCGGCGGCCAGCCACCCCACCGCGCGGGCCCGCTGGTTCGAGGTGACCACCGCGCACAGCACGCCGCGGGCCCGGGCCACCGCCAGGAGCGCCGCGGCGCCCGGCATCGGCCGCACGCCATCCACCGCGTCGACGCGGCGCTGGTACTCGGCGAGCAGCTCGTCGACGGGCGTGGCCAGGCCGTGCGCCGCGGCCAGGCGGGCGACGACGGTCGGCAGCGGCGGACCGTTGAGCCCGGCGAACTCGGCGTCGCTGCCGACGGCGCCGTGGGAGGCCAGGAAGTCGTCGTACGCCGCGCGCAGCCCGCCGACGCTGTCGACCAGCGTGCCGTCGAGATCGAGCAGGAGCGCGCGGGGCGCGGGACACGACGACGGCATGGCCGCGCCATCCTACCGCCGCCGGCGGGCCAGACCGCCGCGGCTCAGCGCGGGACCAGGCTGCTGGGGGTGAGGCCCCCGAGGCCGCGGTCGTAGATGTCGTGGCAGGCGTCGAAGCAGTAGTCGACCTTGGGCGAGGTGCCGCGCCAGTAGATGGGCCCGCCGAGGACCTCGCGCTGGCGCGGGGTCGGGTCGGCCCAGTGGATGGCGTAGAACCAGTCGCCGCGCTCGGGATCGGCGTCCTCGGCCAGCTTCTGCATCACGAACACCGGGCCCGGGAACGTGCCCGGCTGGCCGTCGTCGTCCTCGACGGAGGTCTTGACCACGATGGTGCCCTCGGGGATGGGCGCGCCGGTGATGTACAGCTCGGCCGCCGACGGCGGATCGACGTAGACCTCGACCCAGCGGTGGCCGTGCGCCGCCGACAAGAACGGCGCCTCGCTCACCTTGGTGTAGGTGGCCCAGTCGGCGCCGACCTCGAGCGGCCCGTAGGCGCTCTGGTCGACCTGGGCGGCGCCGCGCCCGGGCTCGCCGCTGGCGCGGAGGACGAGCCGCCGCAGCCGGCGACGAGCAAGACGACGACGGCGTGACGCATGGACCCACCATACGCCACGCCGAGGCTCGAGCTACACGGCGCGGCCACCCGAACCGTCGACGGCGTCGACGCGCTACTTGCGCAGCGCGATCTTGCGGGGCTTGGCCTCGGCGCGCTTGCCGATGGTGAGGGTCAGGACCCCGCCTCGAGCTTGGCGTCGACCTTGTCGCCGTCGGCGGCGTCGGCAGCGAGAAGCTGCGCGCGAACGCGCCGTACTGGCGCTCGTAGACGTAGTAGCTCTCGCCCTCGGTGCGCTCCTGGCCGGTGCGGCTGCCGCTGATCGACAGGACGCCGTTGTGGAGCGAGACGTCGAGGTCCTCCTCGCGCACGCCCGGCAGGTCGGCGTGGACGACGAAGGCGTCGGCGGTCTCCTTGACCTCGAACGCCGGCGCGAACGCGGCGCCGGTGCGGCCGGTGTAGGGGTCCCACGCGAGCAGGTCGCGCGCCATGGCGAAGGGGTCGAGCGCGTAGCGAGCGGGGCTGTTCTTGCGGGAATCGAAGCGGACGAGCGACATGGTGAACTCCTTGATGAGCGGATGACCAAACGGGTGGGCGCCGCGGGGGCGCTGCGTCGATGGCCTCTTGGTAAACACGCCACGCCGTCGCGCAACGCCTTGACGACGGCGCGGGCGATGCTTACCGAGGTGGCGTTCGTGCGCGCGCGCGGGAATGCGCGCCGGCCCGCGAGCGGTTGCCAACTCGAGGACGCCATGTCGACCAGATCCAGCTCCGGTGCCACCCTCCGCGCCGGCCTCGCCGCCGTGTTGCTCGGCGTCGGCCCCGGCGACGCCCTCGCCGCCGATGACGCCACGGGCGGCGCTGCCGACGACACCCCGTGCGAGGGCCGGGTTGCCGAAGGCCGCGGCCGCGACGGCGGCCGGGGCACCGCCGCGGCCGCCGCGGCCGGGCTGGTGGCGCGGCTCGCCGGGCTCTCGCCCCTGGCCCAGACCGAGCTGGTGTGCACCTGGGCCCTGGGCGACGACGCCCATCGCCTGGCGCTGGCCCACGCCCTGGCCGCGCCGACCGAGATCGTCGGCGCCCGCACCGCGCTCGAGCACCTCGCCCTCGACCCGCGCGCCGACGTCCGCGCCGCCGCCGCCGCCGCGCGCGACCACGACCGGCGCTGAGCTTCCCGGCGAGGCACCGTGGTCGCGGCTCCCGGCGAGGTGGCGCGCTCGATGGTTGAGCGCGCGACTTGACCCGCCGGCCCCCGCGGCGCTTGGCTGTCGGCACCGTGCCGCTGCCGCCGCTGCCCATCGATTCGGCTCTGCCGGCGCTGCTCGACGCGGTGCGTGCCCAGGGCGTCGCGGTGCTGGTGGCGCCGCCCGGCGCCGGCAAGACGACGCGGGTCCCGGGCGCGTTGCTCGACGCCGGCCTGGTCGAGGGTGAGGTCGTGGTGCTGCAGCCGCGTCGCCTCGCCGCGCGGCTGGCGGCGGCCCGGGTCGCCGCCGAGCGCGGTGGCCGTCTCGGCGACGAGGTCGGCTACGAGGTGCGCTTCGATCGCCAGGTCGGCGCCGACACCCGGCTGCGGTTCGTCACCGAGGGCATCCTCACCCGCCGGCTGGCCAGCGATCCCGCGCTGCGCGGCTGCGGCGCGGTGATCATCGACGAGTTCCACGAGCGCCACCTCGACGGCGATCTGGCGCTGGCGCTGGTGCAGCGGCTGCGCGCGCGCCGGCCGGAGCTGCGCGTCATCGTCATGTCGGCGACCCTCGACGCCGAGCCGGTGGCGGCCTACCTCGGCGCGCCGGTGGTGCGCTCCGAGGGGCGGGCGTTCCCGGTCGAGATCGAGCACGCCACCCTGGCCGAGCTCGACGACGGCGGCCGCCCGCGCCCGCTCGGGCGGCTGGTGTCGGCGGCGCTGCGCCGCGTGCTCAAGGCGGGCCCCGCCGGCGACGTGCTGGTGTTCCTGCCCGGCGCCGGCGAGATCCGTCGGGTCGGCGACGATCTCGCCGAGCTGGCCGCGCACCACGACCTCGCGGTGGTGCCGCTGCACGGCGACCTCAGCGCCGACGAGCAGGATCGCGCGGTCGGCCGCCACGACCGGCGCAAGGTGATCCTCGCGACCAACGTCGCCGAGACCTCGGTGACCATCGACGGCGTCACCGCGGTGATCGACGCCGGCCTGGCCCGGATCGCGCGGCAGTCGCCGTGGTCGGGGCTGGCCTCGCTGCAGGTCGAGCCGATCTCGCAGGCCAGCGCCGCGCAGCGCGCCGGTCGCGCCGGCCGCACCGCGCCCGGGCGTTGCCTGCGCCTGTACACGCGCGCCGATCACGACGGCCGCCGCGCCTTCGACGCGCCCGAGATCGCGCGCGCCGACCTCGCCGAGGTCGCGCTGCAGCTGCGCGCCGGCGGCACCCGGGTCGAGGAGCTGGCCTGGTTCGAGCCGCCGCCCGCCGCCGCGGTGGTCGCCGCCGAGGCGCTGCTCGAGCGGCTCGGCGCCGTCGACGCCGGCGGCGTGACCGCGCGCGGCCGGGCGCTGTTGCGGCTGCCGGCGCACCCGCGCGCCGCGCGCATCGTGCTCGCCTGCGCGGACGCTGGCCTGCTCACCGAGGGCGCGCTGATCGCCGCGGCGCTGGGCGCGCGCGAGCTGCGCACCGCGCGTCGCGGCCGGGGCGGCGCCGCCCACGTCGCCTCGGCCTCCGATCTCCTCGACGACGTCGACGCCATGCTCGACGCTCGCGATCGCGGCCTGCGGCCCGACGCGCTGCGCGCCGCCGGGCTCGATCCCGGCACCGCGCGCCAGGTCGATCGCGCCGCGCGCCAGCTCGAGCGCGCCGTCGGCGGCCGCGCCGGCGGGCCGGCGCCGAGCTCGAGCGCCGTCGACGAGCAGCTCCTGCGCGCGATCCTCGCCGGGTTCCCCGATCGGGTCGGCCGGCGCCGGGCCCCGCGCAGCGCCGAGATCGTGTTCGCCGACGGCGGCGCCGCGACCCTGGCGCCGACCTCGGCGGTGGTCGACGCCGAGTGGCTGGTCGCCGTCGACGCCGCCGAGACCGGCGAGCGCGGCCAGCGCGGCCGCGCCACGATCCGGCGAGCCAGCGCCATCGAGCCGAGCTGGCTGCTCGACCTCGACCTGGAGCGGGTCGCCGACGTCGACGAGCTGGCGTGGAGCCCGGCGCGGGCGCGGGTCGAGCGCCGGCGCCAGCTCCGCTACGGCACGCTGGTGCTCGACGAGTCGAGCGCCGACGCCGCCGGCGTCGACGGCGCGTCAGCCCTGCTCGCGCGCGCGGCGCTGGCCGCCGGCCTCGGCCGCTTCGTCGACGACGACGCGCTCGCCACCTGGCGCGCGCGGCTGGCGCTGGTGGCGGCGGCGCGGCCCGAGCTCGGCCTGGTCGCGCCCGACGAGGCCGGCCTGGCCGCGCTCCTGGCGGCGGCGTGCGAGGGCCTGACCTCCTTCGCCGAGCTGGCGCGCCTCGATCTGCTGGCGCTGCTCGACGGCAGCCTCGGCGAGCACCGGGCGGCGCTGGCGCGCCTGGCGCCGACCCACGTCGCCCTGCCCCGGCGTCGGGTCGCGGTGAACTACCCCACCGACGGCAGCCCGCCGTGGATCGCCTCGCGCATGCAGGACTTCTTCGGGCTCGCGCGCGGGCCGGCGATCGTCGACGGGCGGGTGCCGCTGGTGCTGCACCTGCTCGCGCCCAACCAGCGCGCGGTCCAGGTCACGCAAGACCTGCCCGGGTTCTGGGCCCGGCACTACCCCGGCCTGCGCAACCAGCTCGCCCGGCGCTACCCGCGCCACGCCTGGCCCGACGATCCGCTCACCCTCATCGCCGAGTAGCGCGCGGCCGCGCCGTGTACATCTCGCTCAGGCCGGCGGCGCGACGTCGGGCCAGAGCAGGTGGTAGGTGCGGTGGCTCCACAGCAAGAGCGCGTACTCGAGCAGGTCGCCGCCGGCGTCGCGCAGCACGCTGAAGTTGAAGTCGAGCAGCGCCAGCGCGTCGCTGGTGATCGCCATCAGGTCGTCGATGCCCGGCGGCACCGTCTTGGGATCGAACGCCCAGGCCGCGAGCTTGCCGCGCATGGCCTCGAGCATGGGCTTGGTGCGGGCCGGCACCGTCGCCACCCGCGCCGGCTGCAGCCAGGTGCCGATGAGGCCGGCCAGGGCGCGGCCGTCCTCGGCCATCGCCGCCACCCCCATCGCCGGCTCGACCAGGCCGATCATCGCCGGGATCGCGGCGCGGCTGTCGGGCACGCCCTTGAACAAGAGCGAGCGCGGCCCGATGTTGTGGTGCGCCATGCCGTGCTCGTGCAGCGCGGCGATCTGGCGCACGACGATGAACGACAGCGCCGCCGCCGCGTCGAGCGGCAGGTCGAGGTCGGCCAGCGCGTCGCCGAACCGCGGCGCGTCGATGTACTCGCTGAACAAGAGGAGCGCGCTGGTGTCGGCGTCGTAGATGACCTTGTGCAACGCGGTCAGCGGCGCCCGCCGGACCTTGCGCAGGATCGGCAGGTAGTGCTGCTGCCAGGCTTCCACCAGCCCGCGCGGATCGGCGACGCGGGTCAGGTCGATGATCGTGACCAGCTTCGGGAAGGTGTTGTGGTCGGGGAACTGGCCGCTCTCGACCAGGTCGGCGCGCGCCGACGCCAGGAAGATCGGGTGGCCCTTGACCATGCCGAGCTCGCGATCGACGGCGTAGCCCCACGGCCAGATCGAGCGCTCGGCCCGCGCCATCGCGGCGCTGCCGTCGGTGGTGGTCGTGGTGGCCGCGGTGATGCCGGCGTGGGTCGCGGCGGTGATGTCGCGCCCGCGGGTGACCCGGGCCGGGGCGACGTCGTCGGGCAGCTCGCGCAAGGCCGCGCGCAGGGCGGCGATGATGGCGTCCACCGTGGGGTAGCGCAGCTCCGGATCGCGCTCGAGGCAGCGCTCGATGATCGGCCGCACCACCACCGGCACCTCGTCGGGGTAGTGCACCTTCGACACCCCGCCGACGACGACGCCCTCGCCGATGCGGACCAGGAGCGCCCACATGTCGTCGGCGGCGCCGTACAGCAGCTGGTCGGTGAACAGCGCGTGCAGCGACGAGCCCACCGCGTAGACGTCGAGCGCCGGCGACAGCACCGCGTCCTGCAGGGTCTGGTCGACGGTCTCCGGCGCCACCGACCAGCCCGGCGAGCCGAAGATGCGCCCGCGGTAGTGGCTGCGGTAGGTCACCGGGCCGACGTCGTCGAGCGACAGCGCCAGGTCGAAGTCGAACAGGCACGCGAGGTGGCCGCCGTCGTCGAGCAGGATGTTCCGCAGCGTGACGTCGCGGTGGACGATGCCGGCGGCGTGCAGCGCCGACAGCCCGCCGAGCGCCTGCACCAGCAGCTTGACCCGCGACCGCGGCGAGATGCGCTCGCGGTTGACCGCCTCGAGCAGGGTCGCGCCCATGCGCGGGGTGACGAACAGGTAGTTGTCGGCGATCGGCGCCGCCACGTAGGTCGGCAGCACGTTGGGGTGATCGATCGCGGCGATGCGGGTGATCGCGGCCAGGGTCGTGTGGTGATCGCGCCGGGTCACCTCGTCGGTGCGGATCTGCAGCAGGTAGCTGGCGTGGAAGGTCTTGCCGACCACCGCCTCCACCGGCCCGTAGCCGCCGGCGCGGCGCTCGAGCTCGTGCACGGTGCCCATGCCGCCGCCCGACAGGTGCTGCCCGGTGGTGCGGTAGAGGTAGCTACCATCGGCGAACACGCAGCCCTCCACCGCGAGGTCGGCCGCCGTGAGGTCGGCGAGCGCGACGGTTTCCACCCAGGGCTCGGTCATGCGCGCGACGCGGGGGCGTCGACGCCATGGTACGGCCGGCGCCGGTGGCGGGGCAAACCCGCGTCAGGACGGGACCGCCGACGCGCCGGCCCGATCGGTCGATCCGGCCGAAATCGCGGGGTTTCTCGGCGCCGTCCGGGCACTACCGCCAGCCTCGGCGGTCGATTGTCGCACGCGCGCTACGACCTTGGGCGCCGGCGAGCGAACGTGGTACCCAGCGCCTGCTCCCCGTCGCCCGCCCCATGCTCGCGCACCGCCTCGCCAAGCTGTCCGCTCTGTCGACGTTCCTGCTGCTGATCATCGGCGGCACCGTGAACCCGACCGGGTCGTCGCTGGCGTGTCCGGAGCCGACGCTCTTGTGCCACGGGCAGCTCTTCCCGCCGATGGTCGGCGGCGTGTTCTACGAGCACGGCCACCGGCTGGCGGCGATGCTGGTCGGCGCGTTCCAGCTCGCGCTGACCTGGGCCCTGCTCCGGCAGCGGCCGCAGCGCACGCGCCTGGCCTGGCTCGGCCTCGGGCTGGTGCTCCTGCAGGGCACCCTCGGCGCGATCACGGTGAAGTACAAGCTGCCGTGGTTCGTGTCGAGCGCGCACCTGCTCACCGGCATGAGCTACTTCGCGCTCATGGTGTACATCGCGTTCCAGACCCGCCGGCCGGCCACCGCCGACGAGCTCGCCGCCCACGCGCGCGGCCGCGCCGACCTCGGCGACGCCCGCCGGTGGATCGCCATCGCCGGCGGCGCCGTGCTGGTGCAGCTGCTGCTCGGCGCGCTGGTCCGCCACGGCGGCGCGGCGATGGTGTGCCTCGGCATGCCGCAGTGCACCCGCGGCGGTGACTGGTGGCCCGCCACCGGCGTGCAGCACCTGCACATGCTCCACCGCGCGGCCGGCGTGCTGGTCGGCGTGGTGACCATCATCGCCGCGATCTCGGTCGCGCGTCGGGCCCGCGCCTGGCCGTCCCTGCGCGCGCTGATGCTGGCGGCGCCGGTGCTGGTGATCGCGCAGATCACCCTCGGCATCGCCACCGTGTTGACCCTGCGCTCGGTGCCGGTCGCGGTGGCGCACTTCGCCGGCGCCACCGCGCTGTGGGGCCTGTGGGTGTCGGCGTGGCTGATCACGGCGCCGCGCGCCGCCGCGTCGTCGGCGCCCGCCGTCGCGCGCGCCCCTGGCGGGCTGGCCGACGTCACCGCCGCGGGGGCGCGATGAGCGAGGTCCGCGCCCATGCCGACGCGCTGCCGGCGCCGACCAGCCTCGGCCGCGTCGCCGTCGATCTGATCGCCTTGGTCAAGCCGCGCATCATGGTGATGGCGCTGCTCACCGCCGCCGGCGCCGCGGCGCTGGCGCCGGGCGTGCCCGACACCACCCGCACCCTGCTGCTGCTCGTCGGCACCGCCTTCATCGTCGGCAGCGCCAACGCGCTCAACATGTACCTCGAGCGCGACATCGACTGCATGATGACGCGCACCCGCAACCGGCCGCTGCCGCAGCGTCGGCTGGCGCCGGGCACCGCGCTGTGGTTCGGGGTCGCCCTCGGCGCCGCCTCGGTGCCGCTCCTGTTCGCCGCCGGCACGCTCACCGGCGGCCTCGGCCTGGTGGCCCTGGCCTCCTACGTCGCGGTGTACACGCCGCTCAAGCAGCGCACCCACTGGGCGACCTGGATCGGCGCGGTCCCGGGCGCGTTGCCGGTGCTGATGGGCTGGGCCGCGGCCACCGAGAGCATCGACGCCGCCGGCCTGTCGGTGTTCGCGGTGCTGTTCTTCTGGCAGATCCCACACTTCCACGCGATCGCGATGTACCGCCAGCGCGAGTACAAGGACGCCGGGCTCAAGACCTTGCCCGGCGAGCACGGCGCCGCCGCCGCGCGGGTGCAGATCGGCGTGTTCCTGGTGGTGCAGGTCGCCGCGTCGCTGGCGGTCGCCGCCTGCGGGGTGACCGGCACGCCGTACCTGGTGGTGGCCATCGCGCTCGGCGCGCTGGTCCTGGCGCAGGGGCTGCCCGGCGTGCGCCACGGCGACCTGCGCTGGGCCCGCCGGGTGTTCGCGGCCTCGCTGGTGTACCTGCCGATCCTGTTCATCACGATGGTCCTCGACGGGCGGCTGTAGTGAGCTGGGAGGAGCTCCACCCGGCGATCAACGCGGTGCTCAACGCCACCGCCGCGGTGCTGCTCGTCGTCGGCAAGCGCGCGATCACCCGCGGCGATCGCGACGGTCACCGCCGGGTGATGGTCGCGGCCTTCGTGACCTCGTCGGTGTTCCTCGCCTCGTACCTGGCGCGGTTCGCGATCTCGGGCACCCACCGCTACCCGGGCGACGGCGCCGACAAGCTCCTCTACCTCGTCATCCTGTTCTCGCACATGGTGCTGGCGATCGCGCTGGTGCCGCTGGTGTTGCGCTCGCTGCTGCTCGCGTACCGGCAGCGGTTCGTCGAGCACCGCCGCCTGGTGCGCTGGACCTGGCCCATCTGGATGTACGTGTCGGTCACCGGCGTCGCCGTGTACCTGATGCTCTACCAGCTCGGCCCGCGCCTGGTGTGAGCGCCGCCGGCGTGCCCGGGTGCGGCCCCTGGGCCCGCGCCGGGACGTCGTCCCACCACTGGCTCCACGGCAGCTGCGCGCGCCGCTCGGGGTGGCGCGGGTAGTACAGCCGGTTGTGGCGCTTGCTGGCCTCGCCGCCGACGAGCACCAGCGCCTCGGCGTCGCCGTCGTTGAGGATCGTGTGGCAGGCGCCGGTGCCCGCCGGGAACGCGGCGAGATCGCCAGCGCGCAGGCGATGGACGTGGCCGTCGATCCAGGCGTCGACCTCTCCCGCGATGACGTAGACGAACTCCTCCTCGTCGGACTCGGCGTGGGGCCACGAGGTGCGGGTGCCCGGCGGCACCCGGGTGAGGTGCAGGCCGATGCGGAGCAGGCCGGCGACCCGGCCGATGGGGCGCGACGGCGCCATCGCCTCGTCGCTGCCGGGGTAGCGATCGATCTCCTCGGGGACGTCGGCGGCGGACACCAGGCAAGGCGGACGCGGCGCCGCTCGGCGCGCGCGCGTGGACGGACGTGGCGACATGCGGCGAGTTAGCCGGGCGCCCGGCGCCGCCGCAAGCGCGGCGACGACAACCGTCGAGCGACGCCGAGAGGTCGTCACCGCGCGACGACAACCGCCGACAACGAAGTGCGGGCGGAGTCGGGCGCGCGCGTCATGTTGATCGCGTCGTCCGTGGACGCCGCAACCTGGTCGCCGCGGGGGACGTCGAACTCGCCACCCACGATCACAACACCTGGAGAACCCGATGAAGCTCACCGCCCTGCTGCTCCCCGCCGCGCTGTCGCTCGCCGTCGTCGGCTGCAAGAAGAAGGACGAGGCGGCCCCGCCCGCGCCCAAGCCCGAGCCCAGCGCTGGCTCCGGCTCGGCCGCGCCGGCGCCGACCCCGACCCCGACCCCGCCGGTGGCGGCCAAGAACCTCGTCGAGGTGGCCCGCGAGGCCGGCAGCTTCGGCACGCTGGTCAAGGCGATCGAGGCCGCCGATCTGGTGGCGACGCTGAGCGGCCCCGGGCCCTTCACCGTGTTCGCGCCGACCGACGAGGCGTTCGCCAAGCTGCCGCCGGCGGACTTCGAGGCGCTGCTCGGCGACAAGGCCAAGCTCGCCGCGGTGCTCACCTACCACGTGGTGCCGGGCAAGGTGATGGCGGCCGACGTCGGCGGCATGACCGCGGCCAAGAGCGTGCAGGGCGGCGAGCTCGCGATCGACGCCAAGGACGGCGTGAAGATCGGCGGCGCCACCGTCACCAAGACCGACATCGAGGCGAGCAACGGCGTCATCCACGTGATCGACACGGTGTTGATGCCGCCGGCGTAGCCGTCGGTGCTCATGCCGCCGGCGTAGCTACGAACTACACGACAGCATCGAGCAGCCCGCGCGGTCGCGCGCCCACTCGGGCCGCCGCGCCGCCAGCGCCTCGGCGCCCGGCTGCGGCTGGTACGGCCGCCGCCCGACCTCGAGCAGCGCGTGCAGCGGCGCCAGGTCGCCGGTGGCGGCGGCGTCGATCACCTCCTGCGCGAGGTAGTTGCGCGGCACGTACAGCGGGTTGACCGCGTCCATGCGCGCGCGGCGCGCCTCGGCGGCGTCGCCCTCGTGGCGCGATCGCGCCGCCCACTCGTCGAGCCAGACCTCGAGCCGCGCCCGCGGCGCGCCGACGACCTCGCCGTAGCAGGCGTCGGCGAGGGTGGCCATCCGCGCGTCGAGCGAGGTGCCCGCCGCGAGGTCGACCTCCGCCAGGCGCCGGAAGAACAGCGTGAAGTCGAGCTCGGCGGCGGTGAGCACGCCGGGCAGCGCCGCCAGCAGCGGATCGTCGCCGTCGGCGTCGGCCGCGGCCTCGCGCAGCCCGAGCTTGGCGAGCGTGTTGCCGAGGTGCGCGCGCGTGAACTCGACCTGGTACGCGCCGATGCCGGCGGCGAGCTCGTCCTCGGCGACGCCCAGCGGCAACAGCGCCCGCGCGAGCTGCAGCAGGTTCCACTGCGCCACGTGGGGCTGGGCCCCGAAGCAGTAGCGACGGCCGGCGGCGTCGGTGGTGTTGGGCGTCCAGGTCAGATCGAACGGCTCGAGCCAGCCGTACGGACCGTAGTCGATGGTCAGCCCGAGGATCGACATGTTGTCGGTGTTCATCACGCCGTGGACGAACCCGACCCGCATCCAGCCCGCCACCGTGCGCGCGGTGCGCCGACACACCTCGACGAACATCCGCGCCTCCGCGCCCGGGCGCGTCGGCTCGAGCTCGGGGTACAGCGTGGCCAGGGTGTCGTCGACGAGCCGGCGCAGGAGCGCGTGGTCGCCGCGGATCGCCGGCAGCTCGAAGTTGCCGAAGCGCAGGAAGCTCGGCGCCACCCGGGTCGTGATCGCGCCCGGCTCGGGCTCGGGGTTGCCGTCGTAGAACATGTCGCGCACGACCACGTCGCCGGTGGCGACCAGCGCCAGCGCGCGGGTGGTCGGGATGCCCAGGTGGTGCATCGCCTCGCTGCACACCAGCTCGCGCAGCGACGAGCGCAGGACCGCGCGGCCGTCGGCGCCGCGCGAGTACGGCGTGCGCCCGGCCCCCTTGAGCTGCACCTCGCGGCGCGCGCCGTCGGGGCCGAGCACCTCGGCCAGGGTGATCGCGCGGCCGTCGCCGAGCTGCCCGGCCCAGTGGCCGAACTGGTGGCCGCCGTAGCACGCCGCGTACGGGCGCATGCCGGGCTCGACGGTGTTGCCCGCGAGCACCGCGGCCAGATCGTCGGGCGGCGTCGCCGGCAGCCCGAGCTCGGCGGCGACCTCGGGCACGTACGCGAGCAGCCGCGGCTCGCGCACCGGCGTGGGCGTCACCAGCGACGCCACCGCGCCGGTCACCTGCCGCACGCCGGGTGCGGCGCTGGCGTCGATCGGCAGCGCGCGCAGGAAACGATCGTCGAGGCGGTCGGCGGCGAAGATGGGCATGGCCGACAGGCCTAGCACCGATGCCGGGCCCGCGACACGCGTCAGCGGCGGGCCTTGGCGCGGCCGCTGGCGCCGACCTTGCCGCGGGCCTTCGGCGTCGCCTTGGCCCGCGAGCTCGGCGCGGCCGCGGCCTGGCGCGCGCGCAGCTGCTGGTTGGTCGTGCGCTTGGTGCCGTCGGCGCTCTTGCGGGTCGACTTGCGCGACGGCCGCCCCGCCGACACCTCGAGCGCGGCGCCCTCACCCTTGGCGGCGGCGTTGGCGGTCGGTGCGCGGCGGGCCTTGCGATCGCTGGCGCTCACCCCCGGCTTGGCGGTGTCGACGACGAGATCGCGCCGCGGCCGCTTGGGCTGCTTGGGCCGGGGCGGCTTGGCGTTGCGGGCCTGTTCGGTGCGGAATGCTTGCGCCTTGGTTGCCATCGCCGAAGCCTAGTCCGCCCGGGCCGGATCGTCGACGCGGAGCGGCCGCGCTCCGGCGCTGACCACTCGACTCGCCACCGCCAGGCGGCTAGCGATCGTGCGGTAGCCACCCGCGCCGGCCATAACTGACGAATATTTCACTTTTCGACATCGGCACGACGCGTGCTCTGGCCCGAGGCATCCCTCGAAAAGGAAGCCCCTCGTGAAGCTCACCTCCTCGCTCCTTGCCCTCGCGCTCGTCGCCTCCACCCACGGCCTGGTCGGCTGCGTCGATGCCGAGGACGACGACCTGCTCGATCCGGCGTGCGACGCCAAGTGCGATGGCGAGGGCGCCACCGCCGGCTTCGAGGTCTTCACCGGCGCCGACGGCCGCTACTACTTCCACCTCGTCGCCGGCAACGGCCGAATCGTCCTGCAGTCGCAGGCGTACACCACGCGCTCGGCCGCCAAGCGCGGCGCCGAGTCGGTCGCGATCAACGGCGTCGACCCCGCCAACTACCGCCTGCTCGAGGCTCAGGACGGCGAGTGGTACGTGAACCTCGTCGCCGGCAACAACGAGATCATCGCCACCACCGAGACCTACGCCCGTCGCTACAACGCTAAGCGGGCCATCGACACCTCGGTGCGCCTGGTCGCCGAGACCCAGCGCGTGCGCGCCGCCGCCGAGGGCGGGGCTCGCTTCCGCGTGATGCGCGGGGCCGACAACCAGTTCTACTTCAACCTGCGCGGCGGCAACGGCGAGGTGATGCTGCAGTCCGAGGGCTATGTCAGCCCCGGCGGCGTCGCCGGCGGCATCGAGTCGGTGCGCGTCAACGGCCGCCTGCCCGAGCGCTACCAGGTGCGCGAGGCCGTCGACGGCCAGCACTACGTGCGGCTGGTGGCTGGCAACGGCGAGGTCATCGCCCGCACCGAGACCTACGCGTCGAAGGGCAACGCCGACCGCGCGGTCGAGCGGCTCCTCGAGCTCATCGCCAGCGAGCGCATCGCCGATCCGGAGGCGGTGCCGAGCGCGCCGCCGCGGACGATGGCCGAGTTCCCGGCGCTGACCGCGGGCCTCGACGCCCTCGCCGACCTCGCCGCCAAGAGCCCGCGTCAGGCCGAGGCGGTCACCCTCGAGTACTTCGCCTACGCCGAGGGCGCGGCGATCCCCGGCGGCCTCGCCTGCGAGGAGCAGTCGGCGGCCGAGGTGCTCGAGGGCTTCCGCGACGGCATCGTCGCCCCGGTGCTCGCCGCCGGCGGCGCCACGCCGACCACCCTCGACGCCGCCGCGGTCGAGGCCATGCAGACCGAGCTCGCGGCCTTCCTCGCCGACGATCGCTTCGAGATGTGCTCGGAGGACGTCGCCGGCACCGGCCGCGCCGGCGTGGTCCTGTACATGCGCTCGCTGGCTCCGCGCGGCCCGCGGGTGTCGCTCGAGCTCGGCTACGACGTGCCCTGGGCGGAGTGAGCGCTCAGCTCACGCCGCGGGCGCGCGCGATCGCCCGCGCGATGCGCACCCCGTCGAGGGCGGCGCTGACGATGCCGCCGGCGTAGCCCGCGCCCTCGCCGGCGGGATACAGCCCGGCGACGCCGACGGCCTGCAGCGTCTCCGGATCGCGCGGCAGCCGCACCGGCGACGACGTGCGCGACTCGACCCCGACCAGCACGGCGTCGCCGCTGGCGTAGCCGCGGAGCTGACGGTCGAACACCCGCAGCGCGTCGCGCATGCGCTCGGCCAGCGGCAGCCCGCTGGCGGCGAGGACCTCGCCGACGTCGACCGCGGCCAGCCCCGGCTGGTAGCTGGTCGCCGGCACGTCCTGGGACGCCTTGCCGGCGAGGAAATCGACCACCCGGGTCGCCGGCGCGCGCAGCCCGCCGCCGCCGGCGATCATCGCCGCGCGCTCGAGCCGGCGCTGCAGCTCGAGGCCGGCGAGGACGTCGTCGCCGACGGCGGCCCGCACGTCGCCGACCTCGACCCCGACCACCAGGCCGGAGTTGGCGTACGGCGAGTCGCGCCGCGACAGGCTCATGCCGTTGACGACCAGGCCGTCGGCCTCGGTGGCGGCCGGCACGATCCAGCCGCCGGGGCACATGCAGAACGAGAACACGCCGCGGCCATCCGCCGGCGTGTGCGCGACCCGGTACGCCGCCGCCGGCAGCTTGGGGTGGCGCGCCGCGCGGCCGTACTGGATCTCGTCGATGAGCGGCTGCGGGTGCTCGATGCGCACGCCGACCGCGAAGGCCTTGGCCTCGAGCGCGACCCCGGCGCGCTGCGCCAGCGCGTAGACGTCGCGCGCCGAGTGACCGGTGGCGAGCACGACCTCGGCGGCGGCGAGGCCGTCGCCGCCGGGCAGGCGCACGCCGCGGGCGTGGCCACCGCCGACCACCAGCTCGGTGATGCGGGCCCCGAACCGGAAGTGCACGCCGACCGCCTCGAGGGTCTCGCGCATCGAGGTGATGACCCGCGGCAGCTTGTTGCTGCCGATGTGCGGGCGGGCGTCGACCAGGATCTCCGGCGGGGCGCCGTGGCGCGCGAGGATCTCGAGCACGTCGCGGACGTCGCCGCGCTTGTGGGCCCGGGTGTAGAGCTTGCCGTCGGAGTAGGTGCCGGCGCCGCCCTCGCCGAAGCAGTAGTTGCTGTCGGGGTCGACCACGCCGTGCTGGGTGAGGCCCTTGAGGTCGCGCCGCCGGGCCTGCACCGGCTTGCCGCGCTCGACGACGATCGCCGCGATGCCGTCGCGGGCGAGCTGGTAGGCGCAGAACAGGCCGGCTGGCCCGCCGCCGACGATCACCACCGGGGCGCCGGCGACGGCGCGCGGCTCGGGCGCGCCCAGCGGCGGCGGCGCCTCCTCGCGCGGCCCCATGGTGAGGTGGAACCGGACCCGCCCGCGGCGGGCGTCGATGGCCCGCTTGCGCACCACCAGCGGCGGCAGATCGGCCACCGGCACCGTCAGCCGGGCGGCCACCTTGCGGCGCAGGCTGGCCTCGTCGTCGGCCTCGTCGAGCTCGAGGTCGATGCCGAGCTCGGTGTCGTCGGTCCACTCCATCGCGCGCGTCGGTTATGACAGATCGGCCGGCGCGGGAGCGCGCGCACCGACGACGATCGACCGCCCCGCCGGCCGCGGCGTCAGAAGGCGACGCCGAGCATGGCGCCGGCGGTGCCCGGGCCCACGAGCGGCGCGGCCACGAGGGTGGCGCCGCGCGCGCGCCGGCGGTGCGCCTTCCACGCCCCGCGCGGCGCGGTGTACGAGCTGGCGACGCCGACCGCGAGGCCGATGCCGACGGAGATCGCGGCCTGGGTCCAGGTGTCGTAGTACAGGCCGAGCAGCAGGGCGCCGGCGCCGTTGACCGCGAGCCCGCCGAAGTGGTTCAGGAAGAACCCGTTGCGCTGGCGACGCGACGCCAGCGCGAGGGTGCGCTCGGCCGCCGCCAGATCGGCGCAGGCGTCGCCGGTGAGCGGGGCCGGCCTCGGGATCCGCATCGGCAAGACCAGCTTGCTGGCGAAGCCGATCGACGCCTTGAGGCCGCCGACCAGGGCGCCGGCGCGGAAGTCGTCGTCGAACGTGCCGATGGGGTTGAACTCGGTCACCACCAGCGTGAACTCGCCGGCGGCGGCCAGGCCGTACACCGCGCCCCACGCCAGGTTCCAGGTGCGCGCGCGGTCGGCCTGCTCGTCGACGAGCGCTCGCACACGGGCGGCCTCGGCGGGGTCGCACGCCGGCGCCTCGGCGCGCGCGGTCGGCGCGGCGACGCCGGTGGTCCCGAGGACGAGTGCCAGGGAGACCGCGCACGAGAGCCGAGACGACATCCGCCGATGGTACGCGGCGCCGAACCCGCGTCACCGTCGCGCGGCCACCATCTCGTGCAAACGGCCGGCAAGCTCCGGCAGCTATACTCGCGGCATGCGGGATCGGTGGTGGCGCGTCGGTGCGGTGCTCGCCGTGGTCGCCGGCTGCGGCTCGTCGCCGACGAGCGCGGTCGACGGCGGTGGTGACGGTGGCGGTGGCGGTGGTGGGCACGACGGCGGCGGCGGCGCCTGTGTCGACGCCACGCTCCTGTGGTCGGAGGACTGGGAGACCGGCGACTACCGCCGGTGGACGTCGATGACCTACGACGCCGGCTGGGGCGACGCCTGCGACGACAACGCGCTGACGACCGAGCGCGCCCACGGCGGCACCCGCGCGCACCGGTCCGAGATCACCTGCGCCATCGACGAGTCGCACCGCGGCTACGGCGGCCTGCAGTTCGACGGCGACGCCGTGGTGCCGGCCTACACCAACACCGGCGCCGGCATCGATGCACCCGGCGGCCTGGTCAACACGTTCCACGTGTGGCTCGAGTCGCCGACCGCGTTCGTCGATGGCACCTGGTTCAGCTTCTGGACCGTCAACGGCAGCTGCGACTGGAGCGAGCGCGTCCTCACGCTGGGCCTCGAGGACGCCAGCGATCGCCTCGCCGCCGCCCACTACCAGCCCGACGGCGGCACCCGCACCTTCGAGCCCGGCGCGCCCGGCTTCCCGCGCGGGCAGTGGGTGCGCATCACGATCTACCTCAACTACCCCGACGGGGTGATGCACGTGTGGCAGGACGGCGTGTCGGTGAGCCACGTGACCTTCGCGCGGGCGTCGTCGCGGGTGTGCCAGTGGCACTGGGGCGCCTACGCCTCCGGCGACAACGACGACGTCGTGCTGTTCGAGGACGACAACAGCATCTGGAAGCTGGCCTCGCCGTGGACCGACTTCGCCGTCGAGCCGTGGCTGGGCGGCGCGGTCGCCGCTTGCCCGTAGGCGCCGCGTCGACGTCGCCGCGACGTGATCGGCCGATCGGGCGGGCGTCGGCCGAGGGACGTGCGCTCGCCCGAGGGCTTGCTACCGTGGGGCATGACCCTGCGCCTCGACATCTGGAGCGACCTCGCCTGCCCGTGGTGCTACGTCGGCAAGCGTCGGCTCGAGGCCGCGCTCGCCGAGTTCGAGCACGCCGCCGCGGTGAGCATCCACTGGCGCTCGTTCCAGCTCGACCCGAGCGCGCCGCGCCAGCTCGACGACGACACGCCCTACGCCGAGCGACTGGCCCGCAAGTACCGGGTGTCTTCGGCGCAGGGCCAGGCCATGATCGATCGCATGACCGAGACCGCGGCCGCCGAGGGAATCACCATGCGCTTCGATCGGGTCCGGCCCGGCAACACCTTCGACGCCCACCGGCTGCTGCACCTCGCCGCCACCCATGGCCAGCAAGGCGTCGCCAAGGAGCGGCTCCTGCGTGCCTATCAGTGCGACGGCGAGGCGCTGGGCGATCCCGCGACCCTGGTGCGGCTCGCCACCGAGCTCGGCCTCGACGAGGCCGAGGTGACGGCGATGCTCGAGGGCGATCGCTTCGCCGCCGACGTCCGCACCGACCTCGCCCTGGCCCGCGAGCTCGGGATCACCGGCGTGCCGTTCTTCGTGCTCGGCGGCCGCCTCGGCGTCTCCGGCGCCCAGCCCGCCGGCGCCATGCTCGACGCCCTGCGCCAGGCCTGGGCCGCCGCCCCTGCCATGCCGGCGACCACCGCCGACGGCGCCGCCTGCGGTCCCGACGGCTGCGCGTAGTCCGCCGGCGCCGCGACTGCCCGTCGGGCTGCATGTACGAGCACCGCTGGCGCTGGACCGTCACCGGCTTCGGCAGCGCCACCCCGATCGGCGAGCTGCTCGACCTCGGCGGCCATGAGATCTCCGACGAGTGGCGCGCCGAGGTCGATCGCACCGTCCCGGCGTACTGAGGCGCCCCCCGAAACGAGCGCCGGCCCGGGCGGCGTCCTCGTCGACGCGGCCCGGGCCAGGTGAAAGCGTGGGAGGCGCGCGCTAGCTGCGGCAGCCCTGGATCTCGCCGTTGGCGTTGGCCGCCGTGCGGGCGCAGTCGCGGGCGGCGCTCTTGACCATGTCGAGGGTCGGCAGGTAGCAGCTGCCGTCGCGGTTGGTCTGGCTGATCCACTTGATGAGGTAGGTGCGCCAGGCCCACAGCGACGCGCTCGAGCCGTCGCGGGTGCCCATCGAGTAGTCGTCGTTCCAGTTGAAGAACGAGCCGTCCCAGTTGGTGTCGGCGGCCAGCGAGACCAGCTCGGCCGGCGGGTCGGCCATGATGGTCTCGAAGCGGATGGCCGAGGCCTGCAGGCAGCGGCGACCGAACTCGGTGCCCTCCTCGAAGTCGTAGGTCGGGTTGAGGCCGCCGGACCACTTCTGCCAGAACTCGGTGCCGTTGAGATCGAACTGCCCGCCGTCGGGATACTCGTAGTCGGTCGGCGCGGCGGCGCGCTCGGGGAAGGTGATCTTGTGGCGATCGACGTCGCGCGCCTGGGCGTAGATGTCGGCGGGCTCCACCACGCACTGGTCGGCGACGGCGGCGACCAGGGCGCGGAACGCCTGCGGGCCGACCCACGACACGTCGTCGACCTCCTCGGCGTCGTCGAACAGGTCGTCGTCGGCGGTGCCGAACTCGCCGTCGGCGCCGTCGCGGTGCGCGAGCAGGTTGGTCACCGCGCGGCCGTGGACGCCGGCGGCGAGCAGGTCGTCGGCGGACGCGCCGCCGTTGAGCCACTCCACCACCTTGCCGAGCTCGCACTCGGAGAAGGTGTCGCCGTCGGCCTTGCCGGCGCCGATGCCGGCGTCGTGCTCGCCGTCGCCGTCACCGACGGCGTCTTCGGCGACGCAGCCGGCGGCGACCAGGAGGGAGGAGGCGGCGACGAAGGTGAGCAGCGAGGTGGCGCGCATGCCCTCCCCAGGAGCAAGGCCCACGCCAGCCTCGGCCGCCCCGCTGGCGAGCGCCAGATCCCAGGCAGGTCGCCTACTTGGGCGGATCGCCCGCGGCCTCGGCCGCTGCCGCCGGCAACTGGATCAGTCGTTCGCCGAGTCCCCACCGGCAGCCGCACCAGCCGGCTCGGCCAGCTCGACCGGGAACTCGGTGGTGCGCGCGAGGTGGGCCAGGGCCGCCGGCCACCCCGGCGGCAGCCGGCAGAAGTAGCGCACCGAGGTGCGCAGGCCGCCGAAGGTCCGCTCGCGCGCCGCCCACCGGGCCTGGCCGTCGCCGGCGATGTTGTCGCGCAGCGGCGCCGGCGCCGCCGGATCGCGCCGGAACTCGCGGACGTACGCGAGCAGCCGCGCGTGGTAGTCGGCCTCCTCGACGATCGCGCCGATGGCGCGCGCCCGCGGGTGGTGGCCGGCGATCATCGCGCGTAGCTGCGCTTCGAGCTCGGCGACCCCGTCGGGGTACATCGTCAGCAGCTCGAGGTCGTAGCGTGGGTTGGCGTGCACCACCTGCATGAGGTGGCCGATGATGGCGTCGCGGGTCGAGAGCAGCCCGACCGGATCGGCGAGGCTGGCCGGCTCCTCGAGCAGGCGCAGCACCTGGTGCAGGCCGAAGCTGATGCCGCGGTGCTGGTAGTACTCGGCCGCCGCCGGCGTGATCCAGAACCGCACCATCTCGAGGGCGCCGACCGCGAGCTGGGCGTGGGTGGGGACCTCGTCGATGGTGCCGGCGGCGTGGAGCTGGCGCAGGCGCGCGCGGTGCACGCGCCCGGCGTAGCGCCCGAGCAGGCCGGCGAGGCGCTGGGCCTTGGCCGGCCAGGTCGTCGGCGAGCCGGAGGCCTGGGCCAGGAGCGCGGCGGTGCCGGCGGTGAGCCTCGCGGTGGCCACCGGCTCGCTCGCCATCGCGCTCACAGCGCGATCGGCAGCGACAGGATCTCGAGCTTGGCCTTGTCGGGCGTGTGCACGAAGCCCCACACGCCCTGCCCGGCGGCGACGTCGAGCTCGAACTCGAACACCGGCTCGGTCTCGCACTGCTTGCCGGGCCACTTGTGCAGCGTGAACTTCGCCTTGCCCGGCTCGACCTCGAACTCCGGCCGCTGGGTGCCGCCGAGGATCATCGCCTGGTACGGCTGGCCGCTCGGCGCCTTCTTGTCCTCGATGCGCTGGTGGCGGCAGGTCTTGCTGCCGTCGCCCACGTAGTACGACTCGCTGCCGACGGTGGCGGTGAGCTGCTCGGCGAAGGCGCGCGGCTGGCCGGCGTTGAGCACGACCAGGCCCTTGCCCGCCGGCGGCGGCACCAGCGCCTGATCGCCGCCGACCTCGGGGAGGTGCGCCACCGACGGAGCGCCGTCGCTGAAGTAGAAGAAGCCGAGCGCCTTCTCGCCGTCCTTGGTGCCGAACAGGCCGCCGACCTCGGCCGCCTTGTCGTCGACGCTGGCGCCGGCCTTGATGACCACCGTCGACATCCCGGTCGGGATCCCGAACGGCTCGGACACCTTGCCGTAGCCGACGCCCGACGTCAGCTTGACCGGGCCGTACTGGAACGAGCGCTTGGCCCAGACGTCGACGTCCTGGGTCTTGCCGTCGGCGTCGAGGTAGAGGTTCACCAGCCGGGTCTGGCCCTTGGCGGCATCCGCCGGCGGCGGCGGCAGGTCGGGCTTGGCCGGCATCGCGGCCGAGCCCGGCGCCTTGGCCGAGCCGGTCGCCGGGGGCGCGGCGGTGCCACCGTCGTCCTTCTTCTTGCCGCAGGCGGGGAGCACGAGCAGCGACGCGAGGAGCAGCGTGGGGGTCTTCATGCCGGCGACGCTAGCACGACGCATCAAGAGCGTGCTCGACGCGGACCGTCGCTGCCCACGCGCGACTCGCGCGCGCAGGTGACCAATCGACGGCGCTCAGAGACTCTCGAAGCGAAGGTCGAGGACCGTTCCGTTGGTGCCAGTCGCAGCATCACCGACACAGCTCGCTCGTCGGTTCCGCAGGACCGCGGCCGAGAGGGGATTGAGCTCGCAGGTAATGATCCCCTGGTCGCCGAAGACATCGCTGTCGAATGCCTCGAACCTCAACCTCGCGCCGGCCGGCACGGCCACCGACGCCGAGCTGCCAAAGGTTGGCGTGTAGGTGTCCTGGACCTCGTTCGTCGTCAAGACGGTCGCACCGTTGAGCTCGACCATCACGAACGGGTCTGGCGCCCCTCCGAGATCGTCCCAGTTGCTTCCGTCGGGCGCCGTCGTCTTGACCACCAGGGATTCCACGGAGATTCGATAGCTCCGACCGAAGGCGTACGTGCACGTCTGGCCAAGGCAGACGTTGTCACCGGCGCAACTGCTGGGATCCCCCGGCGAGCACGCGTCACCTTCCTCGCCTCCAGCGACACAGCCGGCGACACAGCCAGCGAAACCGCCTGCGACGCCGACGGCCAGCAGCAGGACCCCACTGAAGCCCCAGGCGCCGACGCGCACTAGATGGCCTCGATGTTGTCGACGCTGCATGACGCCGACTTGCACGACGAGCAATCGAACATCGCGTCGAAATCGGTCAGCACCTCGACGACCTCGGTGCTTCCCGCAGCGACCCGGACGTCCCGTGTCGACGAGCCCGCGCTATCGACACCAAACGTGCCGGTCTCCGCCGTCGCGGACAGGCTGACCGCGACGTTGACCGGCGCGTGGTTCGACACGCTGCACATCACCACGATGGTCGTGTTTCCGGCGCAGCGACAACCCGGGGCCGTCACCGGCACCTGCGCCGGCGTGACGACCACCGCCGCCGGTGCACCACCGTACCCGTAGCCACCGTAACCACCGTTTCCGTAGCCGTTGGCCGGTAGCACGCATCCCGCGCCTGCAACGCCCATCGCAACCGCCATCGCCTTGATCCACGCACCCCGCATCGGTCCCTCCGACATAGTCCTCGGCCACCAGGTCAACGCAGGTGGCGCAGCACATATGTTGAGTGCGCAACGCGAGCGTGTCAACACGAATGCTGGCAACACATACGTCCTGTCATCGATCTGGAGCCTGGGCTGCTATCCGGGCATGGCGCCGCGGCCGATCGACAAGAAGCGCTTCGGCGCGGCCGTGAAACGGGCTCGCATCAAGGCCGACCTGACGCAGGCCGCGCTGGCCGAGGCCGCCGGCGTGACGGACGAGACCGTGAGCCGCCTGGAGCGTGGGGCGTTCGAGCCCTCGTTGTCGACGGCCGTCGCGGTCGCGGCCGCGCTTGGCGTCCGACTCGATGCGCTGATCGCCGGCGACACCTACGAGACGGCGAGAGAGAACTCCGGTGCGAGCAGAGCGGCGGAGGCGTTGGCCGATCTGCCGGCGCCGGCGCGGCGGACGGTCCAGCAGCTCGTGTCATTGCTGACACCCACCGCCTCGAAGCGACGTTGAGTTCCACGCTCCACCGACCGGCGAGGCCGGCGCCGCCCGAGGGCACGGCACGGGCACGGGGGCAGCACGGGCACGGGCACGGGAGAAGGCCGCTGCGCGGCCTGCTAGGCCTGCTAGGCCTGCTAGGCCAGGCCCACGTACAGGCGCTGGACGTCGTCGTCGGCGTCGAGCGCCTCGAGGAACGCCACCACCTCGGCGCGCGCGGCGTCGTCGTCGACGGTGACCGGGTTCTTCGGCTTGTAGCCGATGAACGCGCCGGCCACGTTCCAGCCCTGGGCGGCGAGCGCCTTCTGCACCAGGTCGAGGTCGGTCGGCTCGGTGTAGAAGCGCATCGTGCCCTCGTCCTCGCCGGGCTCGACGTCCTGCGCGCCGGCCTCGATGGCCGCGGTCTCGGCGTCGCCGGCGCCGTCGCCGGGGCTGGCGTCGACGATGCCGACGTTGTCGAAGTCCCACGACACGCTGCCGGTGTTGCCGAGCTGGCCCTTGCGGAACAGCACCCGCACGCTGGTCGCGGTGCGGTTGCGGTTGTCGGTGAGGCACTCGACGATCACCGGCACCCGGTGCGGCGCGAAGCCCTCGTAGACCACGGTCTCGTACTGCACGGCGCCGTCGAGCAGGCCGGCGCCGCGCTTGATCGAGCGCTCGATGGTGTCCTTGGTCATCGACGCTTTCTTGGCGGCGTCGACGGCGATGCGCAGGCGCACGTTGTTGGCGGGGTCGGCGCCGTTCTTGGCGGCGACGATGATCTCCTTGGCCAGCTTGGAGAACACCTTGCCCTTGGCGTTGCCGGCCGCGACTCGTCCCGCGTGCTTCCACTGTGCGCCCATGGCCAGCCTTCTAGCCCAGGGCCGCGCGCCGGTGCAATCGCGGCCTCGCGGTCGCGCCCCGGGCAGCGCCGGCGTATCGTCTCGCCATGGCGCTCGTCGACGACGTGCTCGCGTACGCCCGCATCGGCCGCTGGCTCGGGCCGTGGGCGGGCCACGACGGCGTGCCCGACGGCGTCCGCCAGCACGACGACTGGGTCGACGCGCCCGGCCGCCGGGTGCGCGTGCGCGTGTACCACCCGCCGCGGCCGCCGCGCGCGACCTTCCTGATCGCGCCGGGCCTGCACTACGAGGGCGCCGACGATCCGCGCCAGGATCGCTTCTGTCGGGTGCTCGCCGCCGCCGGCCATCTGGTGCTCGCGCCGATCCTGCAGGACTTCCTCGACCAGATCCCGACGCCGCGCACCATCGACGAGTTCCACGCGGTGTGGGCCGCGCGCGGCCGCTGGGATCCCGACGAGCGCCCGCCGGTGGTGTTCGCGATCTCCTTCGGTGGCCTGCCAGCGACCGGGCTCGCGGCGCGGGTCGGCGCCGGCGGCCTGGCGCGCCTGGTCCTGTACGGCAGCTACGCCGATTTTCCGACGACGTTGCGCTTCAGCCTCACCGGCCTGTGCCCGGGCCGCACCACGCCCACCCGCGATCCGCTCAACCAGCCGGTGGTGTTCCTGTCGTTCTTCCCCTACCTCGATCCGCCGTGCCCCGACCCCGACGCCGTGATCGCGGCGTGGCGCAAGTTCGTGCGCACCACCTGGGGTCGCCCGGAGATGAAGGCGCCCGAGCGCTGGCAGCCGGTGGCGCGCGCCCTCGCCGAGACCGTGCCCGAGGGGCCGGCCCGCACGCTGTACCTGCACGGCGTCGGCCTCACCCCCGACTGGCTGGCGTTCGCCGAGCCGGTGATGGAGCGCGGCCGCCCGGGGCAGATGGCGCTCGACTGCACGCCGTACCTGCCCGGCGTGCGCTGCCCGGTCGACATCGTCCACGGCCGCAGCGACGACGTCATCCCGTGCGAGCAGGCCCAGGTCCTCGCCGACGGCCTCGTCAACGCGCCGCGGGTCGACGTGCACCTGACCGGGCTCTACGGCCACACCGGCGGCGCCCGACCGCCGCTGGCCGATCTCGTGCGCGAGGGGCGCTCGATGCTGACGGTGCTCGGGTTGCTCGCGCGCACCTAGGAGGCCGCGCGCGGGCTACGGCGCCAGCCGCTGGCGCCCGAGCTCGACCAGCAGGCCGGTGCAGGCGTCGGTGACGTGCACGGTGGCGTCGTCGACGAGGGCGATGCCGGTGAGGCAGCGGGTCACGGTCGCCGGGTAGGTGTCGCGCGGCGGCGCGCCGTAGATGGTGAGCACGGGGCCGGTGCCGTCGACGACGCCGGCGGCGTCGGCCGCCAGGACCCGGACCGTGGTGGTCGAGGTGATGTACAGGTTGCCGGCGGCGTCGCACACCAGCCCGGCCGGCGCCGCCACCGGAAACGAGGTGGACGGCGCGCCCTCGCCCGACGAGGCGTCGGTGCCGTCGCCGAGCACGGTCGTGATGACGCCGGCGCCGTCGACGCGGCGGATCCGGTGGTTGCCGGTGTCGGCGATGTACAGATCACCGCTCGGGCAGCGCGCGAGCGCGCGCGGGCGGTTGAGGCGAGCCTCGGCGGAGGGGCCGCCGTCGCCTCCGACCCCGAGCACCTCCGGGGTGCCGGCGACCGTCGCGATGGTGGCCGCGCCACGATCGATCACCCGGATCACGTGGTTGCCGGCGTCGGCGACGAAGACGCGATCGCCGGTGGCGTCGTAGGCCAGGCCGGCCGGCTCGCGCAGCCGGGCGGTGGCGAGCGGGCCGTCGGCGAACCCGGCCCCGGCCCCGGCCAGCGCCGCGATGGTCCAGGTGCGCTCGTCGGCGGGGTCGACCACGGTCACCTCGTGCAACGCGTGAGCCGAGGTCTCGCTGAGGAAGATGCGCGAGCCGTCGGGATGCTGGGCGACGCCGTCGACGGAGCCGAAGCTCGAGGCGCGAAAGCGCGCCCAGGCCGCGGTCGGCGCCGGCTGGCCGTAGCGGCCGATGACGTTCTCGAGCAGCCCCTCGTCGTCGCGCAGCGCGGCCACGGTGCCGCTGGCGCCCGCGGCCACCAGCGCCAGCGCCGGCCCGTACGACAGCGCCCGCGGGTCGTCGAGCCGCGCGAACTCGTAGCGGCCGAGCCCCTGGTTGAGGTCGACCGGCCCGGCGACGGTCCAGATGCGGCCGCTGCCGGCGGTGTCGACGCGACGGAGGTAGCCCGAGGTCGAGGTGAGCAGCACCGAGCCCGCTGGGTCGAGGCCCACACCGCCGGTGCCGATGGCGGTGGCCGTCGCCAAGCCGCCGTCGACGAAGGTCGCCCCTCCACCGGCGACCGCCTCGACGAGGCCGAGCGCGTTGACCCGCCGCAGCCGGACGCCATCGCGGATGTATACGATGCCGTCGTCGTCGACCGCGAGGTCCTCGATCGCGCCGAAGCTGGCCGCCAGCGCCGGGCCACCGTCGCCCGAGTTGCCGATGATGCCGGTGCCAGCGAACGCGCGGACGATGCCGGCAGGATCGACCTCGCGGACCCGGGCGCCGTCGGCGATGTACACCGTGCCGTCGGCCTTCGCCGCGACCGCGCGGACGTCGGAGAACGTCGCCGACGTTGCCGGGCCGCCGTCGCCGCTCGCGGCGCTGCAAGGATACAAGGGCCCGGAGCCGGCGAACACCGTGACCGCGCTGGTCACCAGGTCGATGCGGTGCACCCGGCACCCGTACTGCGTGCTGACGTAGGCCACGTCGCCTGCCACGTCGACGCCAGTCATCGACGTGAACGTGCCGGGCAAGGCGTCGATGAGCCCAGTCAGGGGATCGATGCGACGGACGTGAGTCGATCCGTCGACGACGTAGACCCGGCCCGCGTCGTCCAGGACGATCCGCCGGATCAGCTGAAACTTGGCCTCGAGCGCCGGACCCCCATCCCCGCTGGTGCCGTAGGCTGGTGCCAGCGAAGACCCGCAGGCGCGAAGTCCCGCTGGCAGCGTCGAGCTTGACGACGCGGTTCTCGCTCGTGAGCGCCAGGTATGTCGCCGTTGGCGTCGGAGACCGCGTCGAAGGGGTTGCCCACCGAAGCGCTGGTGGCGGCCTGCGGGGAGATCACCAGGTTGGTGCCGGTGCCGGCGAGCGTCGCCACCGTCTGGGACGCGGCGCGCACCACGACCGCCCGGTAGCGGGACTGCATGGGGATGGTGGCCAAGGTCGCGACCACGTCACCCGTGCCCGTCACCGCGACCCCTCCGACGTTGCGCAGCTCGACGGCGAGCGCGTCCCCGCCCTCGACGAACCCCGGCCCGCCGCCGGCCAGCGTCATGATGACGCCGGCGTCGACCCGACGGAGGCGGTGGTTGCCCGTGTCGGCGATTAACAGCCGCCCCGCCGCGTCGATGGTCACGGCGAGCGGCGCACGCAACGCGGCCGCCACCGCCGGACCGCCGTCGCCGGCGAAGCCGAGGGTGCCCGTCCCAGCCACCGTCGTGATCAACCCGGTCGCGCGCGCGACCCGCCGGACGCGGTGTGCGCCGGCCTCGGCGATGTAGAGATCGCCACCAGCATCGAGCGCGAGGCCAGCCGGATCAGTCAGGACTGCGCTGTTCGCCGGGCCGTCGTCGCCCGGCGTGGCGGTGCCGCCGCCTGCGTACGTGACGATCACCCCAGTAGCGCCATCGATCTTGCGGACGCGGTCGCCGCCGAGCTCGGCCACGAACACGTTCCCCAGCCCGTCCACCGCCAGGCCGCGCGGCGCCGCGAGGGTCGCCTGGATCGCTGGGCCACCGTCGCCACCGGTGGCGCACGTCCCAGTGCCAGCGACCGTGTCGATCCGGCCGGTGGCGGCCTCGACCCGGCGGATCTGACAAGCGACCTGATCGGCGATGTACACGTTGCCCAGGCCATCGACCGCGAGCGCGTTGGGCGCGCGCAACGCCGCGACCACCGCGTTGCCGCCGTCGCCGCTGGTCGCGTCGACCCCGGTTCCGGCCAGCGCGGCGATCTGTCCGGTCGCGACGAGTACGCGCCACACCCGATGGTTGCCCGCGTCGGCGATGAGGACGTCGCCGGCACCGTCGACGGCGATCGCCGCCGGATCGACCAGGCTGACCTCGGTGGCCAGGCGCGCCCCAGCCAGGATCGCCTCGGCGGTCCACGCGGTGCGCGCGCACAGGTCGCAGCCGTCGACCGGGTTGCCGTTGCCATCGTCGCACGCCTCGCCGAGGTCGAGCGCGGCGTCGCCGCACACCTCCGCCTTGCGGCAGTCCTCGCGACAGCCATCGCCGCTGGTGAGGTTTCCGTCGTCGCAGGCCTCGACCCCGGCCCACACCCGGCCGTCGCCACACACGTTGGCGGCGCACGCCTCCGTGCAGGGTCCGTCGTCGGCGTTGTCGCCGCCGAGGTCGCACGCCTCGACCCCGAGCTGCACCAGCCCGTCGCCGCAGGTCGCGATCGCGCACGCGCTGGTGCACGCCGCGGCGTCGCCGTTGCCCACGCCGTCGTCGCACGCCTCGCCGAGATCGGCCTGCACCACGCCGTCGCCGCAGCGCTCGGGCCGACACACGCCGGCGCGGCAGTGGCCGTCGTCGCGGGCGTCGCAGTCCTCGCCTTCGGCCTTGCCCTCGCAGCTCGTGACCCAGCTCGGCGGCACGCACGCGGTGCCGTCGGGCGTACACGCCTGATCGAGGGCGCAGGTCGCGCCGCCGGCGCACTCCCGGTTCTCCGGCTGGAGGCAGCCCACCGCGCCCAGGACGGCGAGCGCGATCCACCACCCGGCCACCGACCAACGTGTCATCGCCGAAACTGTAGCTCAGCGCCGGCTGCGCGCGCGGAAACGCCCTTCACTCCCGCGCCGCCGCCACCGTCTGGACGCAGCTCGTCGCGAAAGCGAGCAGCGACGCCGCCACGGGTGAGCTATCGTCGAGGGGCCGATGGATGTCGACCGCTCACGTCCCCACCTGCGCGTCGCGGCGCCCGACGACGGCGTCGTGGTGCCGGCCGCGTTCGCGCGCGGGTGGCCGACGGCGTGCGCCGCGCTGACGACGGTCGACGCGCCGAGCCTGGTGGTGGTCGCCGTCGGCGACGGCCAGGTGCTGGCCCCGGCGCTGGTGATCACCGCCGAGCGTGACCAGCCGCAGATCGCCACCGTCGGCCGCCACCGCGCGTGCGCGCTGCCGCTGCCGACCGAGGCGTCGCTGGCCCGGCGCCACCTGGCGATCGTCGTCGAGCCGCGCGGCGGCGGTCGCGAGGTGCGCGCGCGCGTGCTCGATCTCGACACCGCCGACGGCCTGCTCGCCGAGGACGGCGAGCCCGGGCGCAGCCTGAGCCTCGACGGGCCGACCCTGGTGCGCGCCGGCGGGGTGACCCTGGTGCTGGTGCCGACCACCGGCGATGACGCCTGGCCGATCGAGCCGGCGGCCGCCTGGGCCCGGCTGCCCCCGCGCCGGGTGCTCGACGCCGTCGACGACGAGCCGGCGGCGCTGCCGCGGCGACTCGCCCACGGCACCGACGCACCCGCGACCGAGGCGGCGCCGCGGGTCACCACCGTGCGCCTGGGGCCGGCGCCACTCCGGCGCGAGATCGGCGCGCCCGCGTCCGGCCCGGCGGGCCGCCTCCGCGGCCGCCTCGCGATCGCCGGCGCCCCGGCGATCCTCGTCGACGACGCCGCCGCGACCGCGGGCGTGCTGGTCGGTCGTGGCAGCGGCCACGCGCTGCCGGCGCTGGCCACCGCCGGCATCTCGCGGCTGCACCTGCTGCTGCTCGAGCTCGGCGGCCGGCTGTGGGCGTTCGATGTGGGCAGCAGCCACGGAACCCGGCGGCCAGGCGGCGCCCGCGCGCCGAGCTTCGCGCTCGCCGACGGCGACGAGCTGGTGCTCGGCGAGGGGCTGGCCCGCGTCCGCTGGGCCGCGGCGCGCTAGCGTCGCCCGCGATCTCCGGCGGCGCCCGAAGTCACGGCCCGACCTGAGGTAGCCTCGGGCCTTGTCGAACACCATCGTCGGACGCCGCGTCGGCCAGGTCGGCCGCGCCCTCGCCTCGCCGCTCGGGGTGCTCATCACCCTGCCGCTGCTGGTCGTCGCCATCGGCGTGACGATCCTCCTGGTCGGCCGCAGCACCTCGACCACGTCGTCGCAGGCGATGGCCCGGCGCCAGCTCGTCGAGCAGGCCGCCGAGGTGCAGGGCCAGGTGGTGTTCGCCCTCGACCAGGCCGAGCCGCTGCTCGAGCGCCTGCGCCAGTTCGCCGATCCCACCGTGCCGCGCGACGACGTGCTGCTGCGGCTCCACGACCTCATCGTCGGTCGCCCCGGGGTGGCCTACGCGAGCGTGAGCTTCCCCGACGGCACCTTCCGCGGCGCGTACCTGGCCGAGGGCGGCGCGGTGCAGGTGCAAGAGAGCCGCATCACCGACGGCGCCACCGCGGTCGCGCGGTTCGACGTCGTCGGCGGTCGCCTCGAGCCGCGGCCGCCGGAGACCAGCACCTACGACCCGCGCACCCGCAGCTTCTACAAGCTCGCCACCGAGCGCCGGGCCCGCGGCTGGACCGAGCCCTACAGCTTCTTCCGCAGCCACGAGACCGGCATCTCCTGCGCCGAGCCGGTGCTCGACGCCGCCGGCGGCATCGCCGCGGTGATCGCGGTCGACTTCGACGTCAGCACCCTGTCGCGCTACGTCGGCAAGCCCGCCCTCGAGGGCGCGCGCTCGATCGTGTACAGCCGCGACGGCGCGATCCTGGTGTACCCGCCGAGCGAGGGCGGCGCGCCGCGGCCGCCGCCGACGAGCGAGCTGTTGCACGCCGCCGACCTGCGCGATCCCGCGCTCGAGGCGCTGCTCGAGCGCACCGCGCACCGCCCGCCCATCGCCCAGCTGTTCTTCACCCTCGAGACCACCGACGGCGATTACCTGGCGTCGGTGGCGCCCATCGGCGGCCGCCGCGCCGGCGTCGACGCCGCCCTCGACTGGTACGTGGCGTCGGTGGTGCCGGCGCGCACGATCCTCGGCCCGACCCGGGCCTTGCAACGCTCCGGCGTGCTGATCAGCGCGGTGGCGCTGCTGGTGGCGATCGCGCTGGCGGTCTTGCTCGCGTGGAACCTGCTGCGCATGCGCCGGCAGGTGGTGGCGTCGCGGGCCCAGGCGCGATCGGCGGAGGCCCGCGCCCGCGAGCTCGGGAGCTACCGGCTGGTCGGTCGCCTCGGCGAGGGCGGCATGGGCGAGGTGTGGCGCGCCGAGCACCAGCTCCTCGCCCGCGAGGCGGCGATCAAGCTGATCCGGTCCGACAACCTCACCGATCCGGTCAAGGCCAACGAGCACCGCGAGCGGTTCCGCCGCGAGGCCCAGACCCTGGCCTCGATGAAGTCGCGCCACACCATCGACATCTTCGACTACGGCGTCACCGACGACGGCGTCTTCTACTTCGTGATGGAGCTGCTCGACGGCCTCGACCTCGAGACCCTGGTCATCGAGCACGGGCCGCAGCCGGCGGCGCGGGTCATCGATCTGCTGGTCCAGGCCTGCGCGTCGCTCGCCGAGGCGCACGACGCCGGCCTCCTGCACCGCGACATCAAGCCGCCCAACCTGTTCGTGTGCCGGGCCGCCGACGAGGTCGACATCGTCAAGCTGCTCGACTTCGGGATCGTCCACCTGGTCGACGATCCCGATCCGCCGCCGGCGCCGGCCCTGTCGGCGTCGCGCTCGGGGCTGCCGCGCGCGGCCACGCCGGTGCCCAGCCTCGAGGGCAAGCTCACCGAGATCGACGCCATGATCGGCACCCCGGGCTTCATGGCGCCCGAGCAGATCACCGGCGGCGCGCTCGACGGCCGCGCCGATCTCTACGCGCTGGGCTGCGTGGCCTGGTGGCTGCTCACCGGCGCCGAGGTGTTCCCGCGCTTCGGCGGCCCGCTGGTGATGCTGCAGATGCACCTCGAGGATCCGCCGCCGTCGCTCCGTGAGCAGGTGCCTGGCTGGTGCCCGCCGGAGCTCGAGGCGATCGTGGTGGCGTGCCTGCAGAAGAAGCCGCCCGGGCGGCCGATGGACGCGCGCAACCTCATCGCGCTCTTGCGCGCGATCGAGATCCCGGCGGAGCACGCGTGGACGCCGGCCAAGGCCCGCCAGTGGTGGGACGCGCTGCGCCCGCGCGGCCCGCGCGAGACCCAGCCCGACGAGGTGAAGGTGCTGCTCGCCGAGGGCATCCACGCCCAGCCCGGGCTGGGCGCCGCCGAGGGCGATCCGCCGGTGTCGCTGTTCGGGCCGACCGGCGCGCTGTGAGCGCCGCCGACGCCGGCGTCAGTCGATGACCGGCGCGCGGGTGGTGACCGCGGCGCCCCACCAGCTCACCGAGCTGCTCGCGATCAGCGTGCCGACCCCGGTGACCGGATCGATGGCGATGAACTGGCCGCCCTGGGCGAAGCCGTAGATGGTGCCGCCCCAGAACGCCACGCCCCACAGATCGTCGTAGCCGATGTCGGTGCCGACCACGGCGCCGGCGAAGCTGCCCGGCGCCAGGTTCACCAGGCGATCGTCGCCGGCGCCGACCACGGTGGCCACGGTGCCGAAGCCATCGACCGAGACCAGATCGCCGCTCGACTGGAAGCCGCCCATGTTGCCGACCTGGCTGACCGCGCCGGTGACCGGATCGACCCGGAAGATCGCGCCGTCGGCGTTGCGCGACGCGACCAGCACGTCGGGGCCGCCGGCCTGGCCGAGCTGGCTCGGCGGCACGAACGACAGGCCGTTGAACGGGCTCGGCAAGCCCGCGCTCAGGCGGGTCACCGCGGCGGTGGTGGGATCGATCTCGACCACGGCGCCGGCGCCGGTGACGCCGAGCATGCGACCGTCGCCGTCGATGGCGATGTCGGTCATCTGATCGGTGAGCCCAGCCCATCCGAACGGGCCGACGGCGGTGACGTCGAGGCTCACCGGGTCGACCGAGTAGAGGGTGTCGGAGCTGTGCGCGTACACCGCCGCGGCGCCGGCCGGCGGCCCGCCGCCACCATCGGCGGAGCCAGGCCCCGCGTCGACGTCGCCGCCGGCGCGCGGGCTCGGGCCGCAGGCGATGGCGCCGAGCGCGAACGCCGCCGCCAGCGCGATCCTCGGGGTCCGGTGAAGCCGCATCGTGAACTCTATACATCCAGCGGCGGCGCGCCGGCATGGTCGAGGTCGCTCTGCTAGCGTTTGGGCATGCGAAGCGGGCTGGTCTGGTCGTCGATCCTGTGCGGGTGCGTGGCGACCACGCCGCCACCGCCCTACCCGGCGCCGGCGCCCGCGGTGCCCCAGCCGGCGCCGGGGCCGCCGCCGAGCGCGACCGACGCCACCCACATGCTGCCCGACGATGGCCCCGGCCCGGTGGCCACCACCACGCCGCCGGTCACCACCACGCCGCCGACCACCACCACGCCGCCGGTCACCACCACGCCGCCGGTCACCACCACGCCGCCGACCACCACCACGCCGCCGGTCACCACCACGCCGCCGGTCACCACCACGCTGCCGGCGGCGCGGACGTTCAAGTTCACCGCGACCCAGCGGAGCGTCTTGCCCGGTCGCAGCAGCGAGCCACGCGACGGCTTCGGTTGCGGCGGCGACCTCGACGCCGCCGACTCCCTCGGCAAGGTGACGGTGCTGGCGACGTTCTACCAGAACGCCTGCTACGTCGACGGCCGCTACAACCAGCGCGACTTCCCGGTGACCCAGGGCGTGATCACGGCCAGCGACGGCGCCGCCTTCGAGGCCTACCGCTTCGAGCCGGCGATGGTCGACGCGCAGCAGTTCCTGGGATCGCACCACGTGGCGTTCTATCGGTTCCCCGACGCCCAGGCGTACACGCTCTACACCCTCGATCGCGGCGCGCTGTCGGTGGTCGGCAAGGTGGCCGCCGCCGACATCACGCCCGGCCAGCCGGTGCGCCTGCCCATCGACGTCAGCGCGATCGGCGAGACCCAGACCTTCTTCGTCGCGCCGAGCTCGCAGCGGCTGGGCGCGCTCGCCGAGCTGGCGCCGGGGGTGGAGGGCGCGACGCTCGGCCGCACCGCGCTCGGCGAGCTGAGCCTGTACCGGTTCGCGGTCCCCGGGCTGCCCTTCGACACGCGCACCGGCTTCACCGCCGGGCCCGCCGACGTCGCCAACCTCTACAGCGCGCCGCGCCGGTTCTTCCCGGTGACCCTCACCGGCGGCGAGCTCGGCGTGGTGTGGCAGGACACCCAGACGATGGCGGTCCACCTCACGGCCATCGACGGCACGCTGCGGCGCGCCACCGACACCCCGCTGGCCAACCCCGGCCGCGACGTGCTCGCCGCGGCCACGACCGACGGCGGCCGGCAGCTGTTCGCGTTCTTCGTGCAGGACGGCGCCGGCGAGCCCGGCCACGAGACCCGCGCCGCGCGGCTGGTGCGGCTCGACCTCGGCACCGGCGCCACCGCCGAGGCCGGCGCCGACACCTCGGCGACCGGCATGAACATCTACCACTACGGGCGCGGCGGCATCGCCAGCCTGGCCTACGCCGGCGGCCGCCTGCTCCTGATGATCGGCCGGACCATGCACCGCTCCCCCGACGGCCTCAACCACCAGGGCGGCATCGCGGTGAGCTTCGATCCGAGCACGCTGCGGCAGATCACCAACTTCGGGCAGACCTCCGGCCACTCCTTCGAGAACCTGCTCACCAGCAACGCCGCCGGCGAGTTCGTCGGGCTCGACCTCGGCGACAACTACCCGCGCGGCATCCACCTGCACCGCCTCGTCGGCGATCGGCTGCGCTCGGCGGTGGTGTACACGTTCAAGACCGCCCACGGCACCAGCGCGACGTCACCCGCGGGCCGCACCTACCCGGCGTATCCGGAGATCAGCACCGGCGCGACCACGTACTACAAGTGGTCCAACGACAACGCCACCTATACCGAGCTCGGCGGCGTGGTCGAGGACGCCACCGGCTACACCGTGGTGTTCGCCGGCGAGCCGTCGGCGGGCCGCGCCCTCGACAACGCCCGGGTCGGCGGCAACCTCACCGACGCGCGCAACCTCGGCCTGGTCCGGATCCGGCGCGACTTCGACACCCTGCCGCCCCACGGCAACGCGGTGCCCGACGCGCTGGTCACCTCCGCTGGCACCACCGAGACCGGCGGCTTCTACGCGTTCGGAGGCGCCTGGACCCCGCAGCGCAACGCCGGCGTGGTGTGGCTCACCCAGCACGCCGATCGCGACGTCGCCAACGTGACGCGGGTGCGCGCGGTGGGGCTGGCCAACGGCACGATGGTGGTCCTGTGGGAGGAGTGGTCACCGACGGCGTACCGCTCGACCTATGGCCTGCGCCTCGACGCCGCCGGCCGCCCGTTGACCGCCGCCGTCGAGCTCGGCCCGAGCCTGCGCCTCGGACGCCGCGACGACCTGTGGGTGCGCGGCAACGACGTGTACATCGTCGCCGGACGCGGGCCCGAGCGCGCGCTCGACGTGGCGATCCTGCGCGCGCCGTAGCTGGCCGCCGACGCCGCGCCCGGCTATGACCCTCGACATGTCGCGCGCCCTGGCGTTCGCCCACGAGTGGATCCGCGCCTGGAACGCGCACGACCTCGAGCGCATCCTGGCGCACTACGCCGAGGCGATCGAGTTCACCTCGCCGCGCGCGGCCGAGCTGGTGCCCGGGAGCGGCGGCGTGATCCGCGGCAAGGCGGCGCTGCGCGCGTACTGGGCGCTCGGCCTGGCCCGCAGCCCCGATCTGCACTTCGTGCTCGAGGACGTGTTCGCCACCGTCGACGGCGCGAGCCTGCTGTACCGCAACCAGCGCGGCCAGCGGGTGGCCGAGACCTGCGGGTGGGACGCCGACGGCAAGGTGGTGCGGTCGATCGCCGCCTACGCCCCGCCGGCGGCGATCGTGCTCGGGGTGGTGGCCCGGGTGCCGACCGCCGGCGTCCAGGCCTTCGCCCGCTACGAGGACGCGGTGCTGCCGCGGGTGGCCGCGCACGGCGGCCAGGTCGAGCTGCGCCTGCGCGCGGACGACGGCGCCACCGAGCTGCACGTGGTGCGCTTCCCCGATCAGGCCGCCCTCGCCGCCTACCGGGCCGACCCCGCGCGCGCCGAGCGCGCCGACGACCTCGCCGCGTCGGGCGCGACGGTCGAGGCGTTCCCGGCGCACCACGTGGCGATCGGCTGACCGCGACGGGCGCGGCGGGCGCCGCCGGCTCCGGATTGCGGTGACACCGTCGGACCCCGCGGTTGGACCCACCGGGCCCGCGTGTTAGGAAGGGCTCGCGTCACGGCCGACGAGACCCGCCTTGGACGACGAGCCCCTCCCAGCGCCTCCCGCGCCCCCCGCCACGCCGCCACGCGCCCCCACCGAGACGCGCGCCGCCACCGAAGCGCCCGGCGCCACCGCCGCCTTCGCCGCCGACGTCTACCGCCTGTGGCTCACCACCAAGGAGCGGTTCAGCCCGACGGAGAAGCAGCGGCTGTTCGGCCTGACCATCCTCATCGGTGGCGTGTGCGGCCTGGTCGCGGTGGCGTTCCACCTCAGCATCCGCTGGGTCGAGGAGCTCACCATCGAGCGCGGCTTCGCGGCGCGCACCGACTCCTGGGTGCCGTGGGTGATCGTGGTGCCGACGCTGGGCGCGCTGGTCGCCGGCATCGCGCTCAAGTACATCCCGGGCGCGCGCGGCAGCGGCGTGCCGCAGGTGAAGGTCGCCTACGCGCGCAGCCCGACCTCGCTGCGCCTGCGCGACGCGCTCGGCAAGTTCGCCATCGGCGCCACCCAGATCGGCACCGGCTCGTCGCTCGGCCGCGAGGGGCCGACCGTGCAGATCTGCGCCGGCGTCGCCAAGGGCCTGGGCACCGTCGGCGGCATCTCGCCGCAGAACCTCAAGCTGCTGTTGCCGGTGGGCGCCGCCGCCGGCATCGCCGCCGCGTTCAACGCGCCCATCGCCGCGGTCACCTTCACCATCGAGGAGATCGTCGGCAAGCTCGACGAGACGCTGCTGTCCGGCGTGATCGTCGCCGCCGCCCTGGCCGCCGTGGTCGAGCGCAGCGTGCTCGGCGAGAACCCGGTGCTCACGATCCCGGCCGGCTACGGCCTCAACCACGCCTCGTCGCTGGTGCTCTACGCCGCGCTCGGCATCGCCGCCGGCCTGGTGTCGGTGGCGTTCACCGAGTCGCTCCTGCGCCTGCGCCGCCGGTTCTCCGCGGCGACCCGGATCCCGCTGTGGCTGCGGCCGTCGATCGGCGGCCTGGTCACCGGCACCATCGCCTTCGCGGTGGTCGCCGCGCTCGGCGTCGGCGGCATCACCGGCGGCGGCTACCACGTGCTCGTCGGCGCGCTGTCGGGCAGCTTCGGGGTCAAGGTCCTGCTCATCCTCGGCGCCTGCAAGCTGGTGGCGACGGTGGTCTCCTACGCCAGCGGCGGCGCCGGCGGCATCTTCGCGCCGTCGCTGTTCCTGGGCGCCACCCTCGGCGGCGCCTTTGGCGCCCTCGACGTGTACCTGTTCGGCCACGGCCACGCCGAGGTCGGCGCGTTCGCGCTCGTGGGCATGGGCGCGGTGTTCGCCGGCACCGTGCGGGCGCCGATCACCTCGGTCTTGATCATCATCGAGATGACCGCCGGCTACGGCCTGACCCTGCCGCTGATGATCGCCAACATGGTCGCCTACGGCCTGGCCCGGCGGCTGCGGCCGACGCCGATCTACGAGGCGCTGCTGCAGCAGGACGGCGTCGAGCTGCACCCGGCGCCGACCCCGCGGGTGGACGTGCTCGAGGGCCTCACGATCGGCAGCCTGCAGCTCGCCGACGATCCTGGCGTGACCTTCGCGCCCGACGACGACGTCGAGCGCATGCTCGCCGGCGTCGACGTCGCCGGTCGCCAGGAGGTGTTCCCGGTGCTCGACGCCGAGCGTCGCCTCGTCGGCCTACTCACGCTCGACGATCTGACGCTGCTCGCGGCCGAGTCGAACCTGCAGGGCCTGGTGTGCGCGCTCGACATCATGCGGCCGCCGGCGTCGCTGCAGCCGAGCGCGCTGATCAGCGCGGCGCTCGAGCTGATGGCCACCGCGAGCGTGCGCGAGCTGCCGGTGGTCGACGACGAACGTCGGCTGGTGGGCCTGCTCGACGAGGCGGCCATCGCCCGCGAGTACCTGCGCGCGCACGCGGCCGAGCGCGAGCGCCAGCGCCGCGCGGCGACCGCGGAGCCGGCCACGCTGGGGCCGTAGCCGCGGCCCTCAGCGCACGAACACGCGCTGGAGCTGCTGGCCCGCCGAGTACGCCCCCGACGGCTGGCCCGCCGGCCCCGACACCAGCTCGATCGTGAACGGCCCGTCGAGCCGGGCCCGCAGCACCCGCGGCGGCGCGTCGGGCAGGCTCTCGAAGCACAGGTTCTGGCCGAAGGTCGTGGTCGCGCCGGTGTCGTTCCAGAACCGGCACGCCGAGCCCTCGGGATCGACCACCTCGGCGTCGGCGGCGATGGTGGCGCCGTCGACCGTCAGCGTCGCCGACGAGCCCTGGGCGTTGGCGAGCACCATCGCGTCGGTGGCGGCGATCGGGTTGCTCCAGCTCAGGCGCAGCGCGGTGGTGAGATCGCCGCACCGGCGATAGCGCGCGCCGTACCAGCCGTGGCTCACCGGGAACGTCACCGGCGAGGCGCAGGTATCGCCGGTGCCGGCGAGCTGCGCGGTGGTGACGGTGACGTCGGCGAGCAGCGCCGTCGGCATCGCCGCCGGACCGAGCAGCGCGGTCCAGCCGCCGCCGTCGGTGGTCATGTCGCACCAGGCCACCACCGGCGCGGCGCCGAGCGCCAGCCGGTAGGCGCCGTCGCCCTCGCTGTCGCCGGCGGCGAGCACCGCGGCGCAGCTGTCGAGGTCGGTCTCGATGGGGCAGCTCGGGATGCCGGGGTGCACCGCGGCGTCCTGATCGTTGCAGTCGCGATCGTCGGCGACGAAGCCCGCCGGCTGCGCGCACGCCGCCTGGCTGCTGGTCGGATCGCCGGCGCCATCGCCGTCGGCGTCCTGGTACCAGGTCGCCGGCGTCGCGCACGGCCCGGCGTCCGGCGTCGCGGCGACGCCGCCACAGCCGGCCACCATCCCCAGCCCCAACAGCGCGCGCCTGACCATGGCCGACGGTAGCGCGGCGCCGCCACGCGCGCCCGATCGGGCCGCGCACGGCGCCGGGGAGCCCGGCGTGACGTAGAGGATGCGGTCGTCGACGCGATGCGTTAGGGTGGCGACGTGCGCTCGCTCGGGGGACTCCATGACCCGGTCACGGAGCACGACGGCTGCGGCGTCGGCTTCGTGGCCCACGCCCGTGGCGAGAAGTCGCGGGCCATCGTCGACGACGCGCTGACGATCCTGCGTCGCCTCGCCCACCGCGCCGCCACCGGCGCCGACCCCGAGACCGGCGACGGCGCCGGCATCCTGCTGCAGCTACCGCACCGCTTCTTCAAGGCCGAGGCCCAGCGGCTCGGCATCAACGTGCCGAGCCGCCGGCGCTACGGCGTCGGCCAGCTGCTGCTGCCGTCGGAGCCGGCGGCGCGCGCCGCGTGCGAGCGCATCGTCGAGGAGGTCGTCGCCCAGGAGGGCCAGGTCGTGCTCGGCTGGCGCGACGTGCCCATCGACGAGGCCCAGATCGGCCCGGTCGCGCGGGCGACCTTGCCGACGATGCGCCAGGTCTACGTGCGCATGCGGCGGGTGCCGCCGACCGGGTTCGAGCGCCGGCTGTTCGTGATCCGGCGGCTCATCGAGCAGCGCGTGCGCGCCACCGGCGTCGATCCCGACGGCGCGTTCCACGTCGCGTCGCTGTCGACGGAGACCATCGTCTACAAGGGCCTGCTGCGGGCCGAGCGCCTGGGCGCCTGCTTCGCCGATCTGCGCCACCCCGACATGGTCTCGGCGATCGCGGTGGTCCACTCGCGGTTCTCGACCAACACGTCACCGACCTGGCCGCTGGTGCAGCCGCTGCGCTACGTCGCCCACAACGGCGAGATCAACACCCTGCGCGGCAACGTGTCGTGGATGGAGGCGCGGCGCAGCCAGCTGCAGAGCGCCAAGTTCCAGGGTGGCCTCGACCGCCTGCAGCCGATCATCGTGCCGGGCAAGAGCGACTCGGCGCAGTTCGACAACATGCTCGAGCTGCTGGTGCTCGCCGGCCGCAGCGTACCGCACGCGATGATGATGATGATCCCCGAGGCGTGGGAGGGCCACGCCGCGATGTCCGACGAGCTGCGCGCGTTCTATCGCTACGCGGCGAGCCTGGTCGAGCCGTGGGACGGCCCGGCGGCGATCGTGTTCTCCGACGGGCTGCAGGTCGGCGCCACCCTCGATCGCAACGGCCTGCGCCCGGCGCGCTGGGTCCGCACCGACGACGATCGCGTGATCCTGGCGTCGGAGGCCGGCGTGCTCGACCTGCCGCCGGAGCGCATCGTGCAGAAGGGCCGGCTGACCCCGGGCCGGATGCTGCTGGTCGACACCACGCTGGGCCGCATCGTCGAGGACGACGAGATCAAGCGCGAGGTCGCGCACCGGTTCCCGTACGGCACCTGGCTGGCGCGCAACGTCTTCGAGCTGGGGCCGGCGCTGCCGCTGGCGCCGTCGCCGCCGCCGGCCCTCACCGGCGCCGACCTCACCGCGCGCCTGCGCGCCTTCGGCTACACCGACGAGGACCTCGCGGTGGTGGTGGCGCCGATGGCCGCGACCGGCAAGGAGCCGATCGGCTCGATGGGCACCGACACCCCGCTCGCGGTGCTCTCGGAGCAGGATCCGCCGCTGACCCACTACTTCCACCAGCTCTTCGCGCAGGTCACCAACCCGCCCATCGATCCGATCCGCGAGGCGCTGGTGATGACGCTGGAGACCGCGCTCGGGCCCGACGGCAACCCCTTCGACGAGACCCCCGAGCAGTGCCACCAGGTGCGGCTGCCGGGGCCGGTCTTGCTCGGCGCCGAGCTGGTGGCGCTCGGCACCGTCGGCCACGGCGTGCTCGAGCCGGTGACGCTGCCGATGCTGATGCCGCGGCCGCCGGTCGACGCCGACGAGGGCACCCTCGGCGCGCAGCTCGCCGCCGCGCTGCAGGCGCTGTGCGACGCCGCGGTGGCGGCGATCGACGACGGCCACAACCTGCTGGTGCTCAGCGATCGCGGCGTCGACGCCGGCGCGGTGCCCATCCCGGCGCTGCTGGCGCTGTCGGCCGTGCAGCAGCGGCTGGTGCGCGAGGGCATCCGCATGCAGGCCGGGCTCGTCGTCGAGACCGGCGACCTGCACGAGGTCCACGACCTGGCCTGCTTCGTCGGCTACGGCGCTGCCGCGGTGGTGCCGTACCTCGCGCTCGACGCGATCGCCGCCCAGGTCGAACGCGGCGAGGTGCCGGGCCCGGCGAGCGACGCCCAGCGCCGCTACGTGCGCGCGCTCGAGGACGGCCTGCTCAAGGTGATGTCGAAGATGGGCATCTCGACCCTGCAGAGCTACCGCGGCGCCCAGATCTTCGAGGCGGTCGGCCTCGACCACGCGCTGATCGCGGCGTACTTCGCGGGCACCCCGTCGCGCCTCGGCGGGGTCGGCCTCGGCGCGCTCGCGGCCGAGGCGGTCGCGCGCCACGCGGTGGGGTTCCCGGTCGAGCCGACCATCGGCGCGCCGGCGCTGGCGCTGCTCCCCGACGGCGGGCTCTACAGCTGGCGCCGCCACGGCGAGCGCCACGCCTGGAACCCCGACACCATCGCCGCCCTGCGCGACGCCGTCCTGCGCGACGATCGCGCCCGCTTCGCCGAGTACGAGCGCCTGTGCGAGGCCGACGCCGGCATCCCGACCCTGCGCGCGCTGCTCGAGCTGGTGCCGGCGGCGACGCCGATCCCCGTCGACGAGGTCGAGCCGACCGACGACCTGGTCCGGCGCTTCGTCACCGGCGCGATGTCGTTCGGCTCGATCAGCGCCGAGGCCCACGAGACCCTCGCGATCGCGATGAACCGCCTGGGCGGCAAGTCGAACTCCGGCGAGGGCGGCGAGGAGCTGCACCGGTTCACCCCGGACCCCGACGGCAGCTCGCGGCGCAGCGCGATCAAGCAGGTCGCCTCGGGGCGGTTCGGCGTCACCGCGCACTACCTGGCCACCGCCGACGAGCTGCAGATCAAGATGGCCCAGGGCGCCAAGCCCGGCGAGGGCGGCCAGCTGCCTGGGGCCAAGGTCGACGAGCGCATCGCCAAGGTCCGGTGGTCGACCCCCGGCGTCACCCTGATCTCGCCGCCGCCGCACCACGACATCTACTCGATCGAGGACCTGGCCCAGCTCATCTACGACCTGACCGCGGTCAACCCGACGGCGCGGGTGAGCGTGAAGCTGGTGAGCGAGGTCGGCGTCGGCACCGTCGCCGCCGGCGTCGCCAAGGCCCGCGCCGGCGGCATCGTCATCTCCGGCTTCGAGGGCGGCACCGGCGCGTCGCCGCTGTCGAGCCTGCGCCACGCCGGCCTGCCGTGGGAGCTCGGCCTGGCCGAGGCCCAGCAGGTCCTCGTCGGCAACGGCCTCCGCTCGCGGGTCCGGCTCCAGGTCGACGGCGGCCTGCGCACCTCGCGCGACGTCATCGTCGCCGCCGCGCTCGGCGCCGAGGAGTTCGGCATGGCGACCGCGTCGCTGGTCGCCACCGGCTGCGTGATGCTGCGCAAGTGCCACCTCAACACCTGCTCGGTCGGCATCGCCACCCAGGACCCGACCCTGCGCGCCCGCTACGCCGGTCGCCCCGAGCACGTGATCCGGTTCTTCACCTACATCGCCGAGGGCGTGCGCGCCCACCTCGCGGCGCTGGGGCGGCGCTCCCTCGACGAGCTGGTCGGTGACGTCGGCGTGCTGCGACCGCGGGCGGACCGCACCGGCAAGGCGGCCCGGCTCGACCTCGCGCCGCTGCTGGCCGCGCCGGCGGCCCCCCCGGCCGGCACGCCGGGCCCGATGACCCGGCGCGCCACCGAGGCCGCGCCGTGGTCGCTCGACGATCACGCCGACCGCGTGCTGCTCGGCGACGCCGAGGTGCAGGCGGCGATCGCCGGCGGGCCGGCGGTCACCCGCGCGCTGGTCGTCCGTAACACCGACCGCGCGGTCGGCACCCTGCTCGCCGGCGAGATCGCCCGGGCCCACGGCGACCGGGGCCTGCCCGACGGCGCCATCACCGTGCGCCTCGACGGCTCCGCCGGCCAGAGCCTGGGCGCGTTCCTCACCGCCGGCGTCACCCTCGAGGTCGCCGGCGAGGCCAACGACTTCGTCGGCAAGGGGCTGTCCGGCGGGCGCCTCGCGATCCGCCCGCCCGACGCCGCCCGGTTCGTCGCCGAGGACAACGTCGTCATCGGCAACACCGCGCTCTACGGCGCCACCGCCGGCGAGCTGTTCGCGCGCGGCCAGGCCGGCGAGCGGTTCGCGGTGCGCAACTCCGGCGCGCGCGCGGTGGTCGAGGGCGTCGGCGACCACGGCTGCGAGTACATGACCGGCGGCGTGGTGGTGGTGCTCGGCGCCACCGGCCGCAACTTCGCCGCCGGCATGAGCGGCGGCGTCGCCTACGTGCTCGATCGCGAGCAGGCCCTGCGCGGCCGCTGCAACCTCGAGCTGGTCGAGCTCGAGCCGCTCGACGACGCCGATCGGTTCCTGGTGCAGACCCTGCTCGAGAGCCACGTCCGCTGGACCGGCAGCGAGCTGGCGCAGCGGCTGCTCGCGGCCTGGGACGCGTGGGCCCCGCAGTTCGTCAAGGTCATGCCCATCGAGTACAAGCGCGCGCTGGCGAGCCGGCGCCCGCGGACCGTGCCGCCGAGCGCCGCGCCGGAGCTGGCCTGATGGGCAAGCCGACCGGCTTCCTCGAGTGGCCCCGTCACCCGGCGGAGCGGCGCGCCGTCGACGAGCGCCTGCGCGACTTCCGCGAGGTGGAGCCGCCGGTGCGCGGCGCCGACGCCACCGCCGAGCTCGCTCGCCAGGCCGGGCGTTGCATGGCGTGCGGGGTGCCGTTCTGCATGCGCGGCTGCCCGCTGGGCAACCCGATCCCCGACTTCAACCACGGCGTGTGGCGCGACGACTGGGCCCACGCCTGGGCCCGGCTCGACGCGACCAACAACTTCCCCGAGCTCACCGGCCGGCTGTGCCCGGCGCCGTGCGAGGCCGCGTGCGTGCTCGCCCTCGACGGCGCGGCGGTGACCATCGAGCACGTCGAGCGGGCGCTCGCCGATCGCGCGTTCGCCGAGGACTGGATCGCCCCGGCGACGCCGGCGCCGGCGACCGGCCGCCACGTCGCGGTGGTCGGCAGCGGCCCCGCCGGCCTCGCGTGCGCGCAGCAGCTCCGTCGCGCCGGCCACCAGGTCACCGTCTACGAGGCCGCCGATCGCGCCGGCGGCCTGTGCCGCTACGGCATCCCCGACTTCAAGCTCGATCGCGCGGTGCTCGACGCCCGGCTGGCGCAGCTCACCGCCGAGGGCGTCGAGTTCCGGTTCGGCGTGCCAGTCGGCGCCGACCCGAGCTGGACCGAGCTGCGCGCGCGCCACGACGCGGTGGTGGTCGCCATCGGCGCGGCCCGGCCGCGCACCCTCGAGGTGCCCGGCGCCGAGCTGCCCGGCGTGGTGCTCGCGCTCGACTTCCTCGAGGACCAGAACCGGGTGGTCGCCGGCGATCGCCCGGCGCCGCGCCTCGGCGTCGCCGGCCAGCGGGTGATCATCCTCGGCGGCGGCGACACCGGCTCGGACTGCCTCGGCACCGCGCTGCGCCAGGGCGCGACGTCGGTGGCCCAGCTCGAGCTGATGCCGGCGCCGCCGGAGGTCCGCACCGCCGGCAACCCGTGGCCGCAGTGGCCGCTGGTGTTCCGCACCTCGTCGTCGCAGGAGGAGGGCGGCGAGCGCGGGTTCTCGCTGCGCACGACGCGTCTCGAAGGCGACGACCGCGTGCGCGCGCTGGTGGCGCGACGCGAGGACACCGGCGCCGAGGTCCGGTTCGAGGTCGACGTGGTGATCCAGGCGATGGGCTTCCTCGGCCCCGACGCCAGCGCACTCCACGACCAGCTCGGCGTCGAGCTCGACGGTCGCGGCAACCTGGTCACCACCGGCGGCCACGCCACCGCCGCGCCCGGGGTGTTCGCCTGCGGCGACGCGCGCCGCGGCGCCAGCCTCATCGTGTGGGCGATCGCCGAGGGCCGCCAGGCCGCCCACGACGTCGACGGCTTCCTGCGCGGCCGTCGCTCGTCGCTGCCGACGGTGTAGCGGGCGGCTCGGGCGCGGCGTGCGCGCCCGGCCCGAGCGAGAGCGGCAGCTCGAGCACGTCGTGGTCGACCTGCGCCACCAGGTGCCAGGTCAGGCGCATGTGTTCACCGGCGTAGCTCCACGGCGCGGTCGGCACCGTCAGCTCGAACCGGCGCTGGTCGCGGGCGGCGAGCGGCGCCCGCTCGTCGGCGGGGAGCCCGCGATAGGGGCCGCCGCCGTCGGCGCGCGGCACCCGCGGCAGCTCGGCCAGCACGACCTCGCCGGTCACCTCGCTGCGCGCGACCTTGCCCGCGACCCGCCAGCCGAGCCGGAGCTGGCCGTCCGGCGCCGCCGCGCGATCCCAGGCCACGGTGCCACGCAGGCGGGCGCCCGGGGCGACCTCGGTGCGCTCGACGGCGAGGGTGACGTCGCCGGCGGCGACCTCGGCCGGGGTCACCGCGAGCGCCGCGTCGTCGAGCGGCACGCCCTCGACCGGCAGCGGCAGGGTGATCGTGACGTCGGGCCACAGCGCCAGATCCGCGCGCACCACGATCGCCCACTCGATCCGGCCCTCGCCGAGCGGCTGCGCGGGTGGCAGGTGCGCCGGCAGCGCCAGCGTGGTGGCGCCGACCCGCGCGCCCGATGGAGGCACCAGCACACCCTCGTGCAGCAGATGATCGTGGAAGGTCGTGTCCTCGCCCTCGCTGACCACCACCCGCTCCCGCACCCGCAGCGTGGTGTGGGCAACGTTGATCCAGGTCGGCGCGCGGATCCGCCAGGCCACCGAGACCGGCCGTCCCGGCGCGAGCTCGTCGGCGCGGACCTCGAGGTCGACCCGCACCAGGTAGGCGCCGAGGTGGTAGAGCGCGGTCCCGATCATCACCGCGGCCAGCGCGCCCCAGCCGACGAAGATCGCCCACGAGGCCAGCCCTCGCACGCTGCCGAACATGCCGAGCCACGGCGCCAGCAAGCACGCCGCGAAGAACGCCAGCACCGCGCCGAGCACGAGCTCGCTCCCGCGCTGCCGCACCGTCCACACCCCGGGCTCGGCGTGCCGATGCCGCGGCTGGCCCGGCCGGCGCAGCTCGTTGCGCAAGAGCACCAGGCCGCCGACGATGAAGCCGAGCGCCAGGAGCGACCACGGCGAGACGCCGCTGTCGCGGACCAGCACCACGTCGCGCGGCTCGGCCGGGTCGTACCAGCACGGCGTGCGCGCGCCCTTCGGCAGCCGCGCCACCAGCGCCTCGAAGCCGGCGCGGCCGCCACCGCCGTCGCCGTCGGGGCGAAAGTCGTAACGCCAGCCGATCACCGCGCGGCCGTCGGGCAGCGCGTGGCGGTAGCGCAGGCGCAGGCGATACGTGGGATCGCCGTCGGAGTCGCGCCCCTCGATGACCCGGCTCTCGGTGATCGTGCAGGTGGTCGGGGTCCAGCTCCGCGCCGCGCGCACGCGCAGCATCGGACGCACGACGACCCCGTAGATCATGCCCACGCCGAGCAGGATGAGCACGACGCCGAACACGAGGCCCCCCATCGAGAGGCGTCGGCGAGGACGTGGTGCGCGCAGCACGCCTCGACGATATCAGGGCCGCCCCGCGCGCGGCCGCGTGCCCGTCGACCGTGATCGCGTGGACCCGCTCGACGGCGCGGCCGCCCGCTGCCTCGAACCGCGGCCCCGGCGCCGGGCGCTCGGCGAGCAGCCGCGCCCCCGGGTAGTAGCCGACGACCTCGTCGACGCCGACCGCGAACGGCGGCCCCTCGAGCAGCCCCGGCGGATACTCGAGGGTCACCACCAGCCCGCGCGCCCCTGCCCCGACCATCGCCCGACAGTGCGCGGCGTAGCGCGGCCGCATCGCCGGGGGCAGCGCGATCAGCGCGGCGCGGTCGTAGAGCGCGTCGGGGCCGCCGAGCAGCTCGCGGGTGACCGCGAACACGTCGCCGACGACGATCGTGATCGCGCCGGCCGACAGCGTCCGCAGCTCACCGTGCGAGAGCTCGGCCGGGGTGACGCCCTGCTCGGCGAAGAACGCGCGCGCCGCGACCTCGGCCAGCTCGACGCCGACCACCTGGTGGCCGCGGCTGGCCAGGAACGCGAGGTCGATGGCCTTGCCGCACAGCGGCACCAGCACCCGCCGCCCGGCGCCGAGCTCGTCGACGAAGCGCTCGAGCAGCGCGTTGGGGCGCCCCTCGTGGAAGCCGATCTGGCCCGCTTGCCAGCGCTCGAGCCAGAACGACGCGTCCATCGGCGAAGCCTAGCAAGGATCGCGGCCGCGACCTCCCCAGCTGGGGGGCTTGCGCCGCGGCGAAGCGATGGTTTGGTTGGACCCATGAAGGACGCCACCCGCACCCCACCCACGACGCCGGTCGAGGCCGGCGCCGATCGGCTGCAGGCCGCGGTCGAGCTCGATCCGATCCGCCGCCACCTCGCGGCCGCTGCCCGGCTCGCCCTCACGCGCGGCGTCGCCGTCGACGATTTCATGCGCGCCGCCTGGACGACGCTGATGGACGCCGATCCCGGGCTGCGCGCGCGCCTCGAGGCCGAGTCGCTCCTCGCGCAGCTCGCCGAGCTCCGCCTCCGCGGCCAGGTCGGTCAGGCCTGATCGCCGCCGCGCGTCGCCGCCTCGATGGCGGCGACCAGCTCGTCGCTGCCGAACGGCTTGGCGACGACGCCGTCGACCTGGGCCCGGACCTCGCCGTCGACGCCCTGGCCGGTGAACAGCACCACCGCCGCGCCCGGCGCCGCCGCCCGCAGCCGCGGCACCGCGCGCTCGCCGGGCCCGTCGGGCATCGACCGATCGAGGAGCACCACGTCGACCCGCAGCCCGGCGGCCAGGCGGTCGTGGGCCTCCTGCGCCGAGCGCGCCTCGTACACCCGCGCCCCGTGCGCCTCCAGCACCAGGCGGGTGACCCCGCGGATGGGATCCTCGTCGTCGACCAGCATCACCACGCGACCGCGGATGCGCGCCGGCGGGCGCTCGAGCGGCGCCGCCACCGCCGGGCCATCGGGGGTGAGCGGCAAGGTCAGCGTGAAGGTCGAGCCCGCCGCCGAGGTCGAGGTCAGCGCCAACGCGCCGCCGTGATCGCGCGCGACCGCGTAGCCGAACGCCAGGCCCAGGCCGGTGCCGACGCCGACGTCCTTGGTGGTGAAAAACGGCTCGAACAGGCGCGCCTGCGCCTCGTCGGACACGCCGGGGCCGTTGTCGATCACCCGCAGCTCGACGACGTCGTCACCGTCGGCGCCCTGGCTGCGCGCGGCGACCACCCGCACCGTCGGCGACGGCCGACCGCGCACCGCATCGCGCGCGTTGAGCAGCAGGTTGACCACCACCTGCTCGAGCTCGCCGGGGGTGGCCCGCACGTACCCGAGCTCGGGGCCGAGCTCGACCTCGAGCGCGCCGACGGTGCCGAAGGTCTGGCGGGCCAGGGCGCAGGCGCGCGTCACCAGCTCCGCCACCGCGCGCGGCTGTCGCGCCGACGGCATCCCGTGACCGGCGTAGGTGAGCAGTTGCCGGACCATCTCGGCGGCGCGGCGGGCGGCGTCCTGGGCGTCGCCGACCAGCGCCGACGAGCGCGCCGACAGCTCGGGCCGCACCAGCTCGAGCACCGACGTGATCACCGCCAGCATGTTGTTGAAGTTGTGGGCGACGCCGGCGGCCAGGCCGCCGATGGCCTCGAGGGTCTGCGCCTGGTGGCGGCGCTCGTCGCGCAGGTGCTCGTCGGTGACGTCGAGGGTGCCGCCGACGAGCTGGATGACGTCGCCGCGCGGCCCGACCACGAACGCGCCGCTGGTGTGCACCCACCGCACCTCGCCGTCGGGACGGACGATCCGGTGCGCCAGCGTGGCCCACACCCGCGCCGCCAGGGAGCGCTCGACGGTGGCGATCACCTCGGCGCGATCGTCGGGGTGCACCAGCGCGAGGTACTCGAGCAAGCCGCGCGGGCGTGGCGCGCCGACGATCTCCGACATCCGGCGATCCCAGGCCACCTCGCCGGCGCCCAGGTCGAGGCTCCACAGGCCGAGGCCGCTGAGCTCGCGCGCCATCGCGAGCTGGTCGGAGGTCGCCCGCAGCGCGAGCTCGCGGCGCCTGGCCTCGGTGACGTCGATCGCGCACAGGCACAGCCCGCGACGGCCATCGGGCAGCGGCACCGCGGTGACGTGGGTGGCGTAGTACGACGGGCCCTCGTCGCCCGGCCCGGCGGTGGCATAGCTCGCCGGCTCGCCGGTCGCCTGCACGTGATCGAAGGCCGCGGTCGCGCTCGCGTGGGCCTCCGGCGGCAGGAAGTCGAGCACGTCGCGCCCGAGGCTGTTGGCCGGGGTGTATCCCGGCGCGTAGCGGGTCATCGCCACCAGCCGCCGATCGGCGTCGGTCCGGCACACGAAGCCGGGCACCGCCGCGAGCAGCGCGGCGTTGAACGCCCGCAGGTCGGCGAGCTCGTCGGCGGGCGGCGCGCGCTCGGCCATGCGCCATTGCAGCATCGCGGGCGCGGCGATACCAGCCCCGGACCCGACCGGCTTCTCGCCCCGCGGCCGCACCTGCCTGGTCAGGCGGCTCCCACCGGAGCCGGTTTGCGCCTAGATTCCCGGGCGTGAGCTCCTCGGCCCATAGCGACGGTCCCCGCCCGTGAGCGGTGGCGGTGGCGGCGGTGGTGGTGGCGGCGCCAGCGGCGGCGGCGGTGGTCCCGGCGGCGGGACCGGCGCTGGCGCGCACGCCGCGGCGACGCCCCCGACCCCGGTGAGCCTGCGCAACTACCTCGGCTTCTTCCGGTACAGCCGCCGCGCCATCGCCCTGGTGTGGGCGACGAGCAAGACGCTCACCATCGGCCTGGGCCTGGGCGCCCTGCTCGCGGGCCTGCTGCCCGGCGCCATCGCCTGGGTCGGCAAGCACCTCATCGACGCGGTGGTCACCGCGAGCCGCTCGGCGACCGACGTCGACCGCCACGCCGCGATGCTGTGGGTCGGCCTCGAGATGGGCCTGGTCGTCGTGCTGGCGACGATGACCAAGGTGCTCGACATCTTCCGCGCGCTCCTGCGCCAGCAGCTCGGCAACCGCATCAACGTCCTCATCCTCGACAAGGCGCTCACCCTCGAGCTGTCGCAGTTCGAGGACTCGGAGCTGTACGACAAGATGACCCGAGCCCGGCGCGAGGCGTCGTCGCGGCCGCTGTCGCTGGTGACCCAGACCTTCGGCCTGGCCCAGGGTTCGATCACCCTGGTGGCCTACGGCGCCTTGCTCCTGGCGTTCTCGCCGTGGGCGCTGGCGGTGCTGGTGGTCGCGGCGCTGCCGCCGTTCATCGCCGAGCTCAAGTTCTCCGGCGACGCCTTCCGGCTGTCGCGCTGGCGCACGCCGGAGACCCGCGAGCAGATCTACGTCGAGACCGTGCTCGCCCGCGAGGATCATGCCAAGGAGGTCAAGCTGTTCGGCCTCGGGCCGCGCTTCCTCCAGCGCTACCGCGCGATCTTCGAGAAGATCTACGGCGGCGATCGCGCGCTGACCATCCGCCGCGGCCTGTGGGGCCTGGGCCTGGGCATCCTCGGCAGCGCCGCCTTCTACGGCATGTACGCCTGGATCGCGATGGCCGCGATCGCCGGCACCCTGACCATCGGCGCGATGACGATGTACGTCGTCGTGTTCCGCCAGGCCCAGCAGGCGCTGGCGTCGGCGCTGGCCGACATCGGCGGCATGTACGAGAACAACCTGTACCTGTCGAACCTCTACGAGTTCCTCGACGCCGCCGAGATCCACACGCCGGGCACCGCCACCGAGGGTCCCGATCCTGGCGACGGCGTGCGGTTCGAGAACGTCAGCTTCATCTACCCCGGCGTCGACATGCCGGCGGTGCGCGACCTCGACCTGCACATCAAGCCCGGCGCGAAGCTCGCCATCGTCGGCGACAACGGCTCGGGCAAGACCACGCTGATCAAGCTGCTGACCCGGCTCTACGAGCCGACCAGCGGCCGCATCCTGCTCGACGGCCTCAACCTGCGCGAGTGGGACCGCGACGTCCTGCACCGGCGCATCGGCGTCATCTTCCAGGACTTCGTCCACTACCAGCTCACCGTCGGCGAGAACATCGGCGCCGGCGACGATCGCGCCTACGACGACCGCGCGCGCTGGGCCGAGTCGGCCGAGCGCGGCCTGGCGACGCCGTTCATCGAGACCTTCCCCGACCGCTACGACACCCAGCTCGGGCGCTGGTTCAAGGCCGGCCGCGAGCTGTCGCTCGGGCAGTGGCAGAAGGTCGCCCTGGCCCGCGCGTTCATGCGCAAGGACGCCGACATCCTGGTGCTCGACGAGCCGACCGCGTCGATGGACGCCGAGGCCGAAGTCCAGATCTTCGAGCGGTTCCGCGAGCTCACCGACGACAAGATCGCCATCGTCATCTCGCACCGGTTCTCGACGGTGCGCATGGCCGACCACATCATCGTCCTGTCGGCCGGCAAGATCATCGAGCGCGGCACCCACGACGAGCTGCTCGCGCTCGGCGGCAAGTACGCCCGCCTGTTCCACCTGCAGGCCAAGGGCTACCGCTGACGGCGACGCCGCCTGCGGTTGGCGGCGCGTGGTGGGCACGGTACCCTTCGGCATGGCCGGCGGACCCAACGCGCGCGAGGTGCCCTGCATGATCTGCCTCACCGAGGGCAAGCTCACCAAGGCCAGCCGCATCTACGAGGGCGACGAGGACGATCGCTACCGCTGCGACCTCCGCCACGAGTTCGGCATGGACTGGTCGTCCGGGCCGGCCGACGAGCCGCAGTGGCCGCCGTCGCCCGAGCTCGCGGCGATGGCCAACCGGTAGCCGTCAGCTCGCGGTCGCGGCCGGCGCGGCCTACGCGGGGCAATCGCCCGGACAGGTCAGCGCGGCCTCGTCGGGATCGCACCGATGGTCACCGCAGATCGACGGACAGGCGGGAGCGCCGACCGGGCAGTCCTCGGGACAGCTCCGGCACGTCTCCAGCCCGGCGCAGACGCCGTCGCCGCACGTCGGTCGATCGGGCGCGCACGTCCCCTCGGCGGCGATCGGCGGACACGCCGGGTCACACACGGCCCAGCATTCGTCGTCGGCGCATCCGCTGAACCCGTCGCCATCGTAGTCGCCGCCCGCAGCGCACGCCTCCGCCGTGCCGATCGCCTCCTCGCCGAACAGCCAGCGCTCCGCGTTCGCGGATCCCGACGGGCCGCCGCCGTGCATCAAGAACGCGCCTCGATCGTCGAGCCCCACCGCCGCCATCTCCGATCGGGCCCCTGGCACCGTCGCGGGCTCCAGCCGCACCCACCCGCCGGCGCCGAGCTCCCAGGTGTCCGAGAAGCTGAACGCCGAGCCGGTCGCGGTCGCGCCACCGAACAGGACGAGCGCGCCTCGCCGCGGATCACCGAGCAGGAGCGCGCTCAGGCGAGCGCCGGGGTTGGTCGCCGAAGGCACGGGGGCCCAGGTGGTCCCATCGAACGCCCAGGTGTCGCCGATCGTCTGGGTGCCGTCGTGACCTCCGAAGATCACCAGCCGACCGTCGGCGGGCGCGTACGCCGCGGCGTGCCGGCGGCGAGCTGGCGGCGAGCTGGTGGGCAACGTGAGCGACCAGCCGCCGCCGTCAAGGAGCCAGGTCTCGTCCGATGGGCCGATCGCGGTGTCGCCGCCGAACAGGACGGCGCCGCCTCGGCCGACGTCCGCCGTGAGCGTCGCGAACTCGCGCGGCGAGGGCGCGTCGACGGGCGCGAGCGCTTGCCACTCGCTGCCGTCGAACGCCCAGGTGTCGGCGAGCAGCCCGGTGCCATCGCGCCCGCCGAAGAGCACCACGGCGACAGCGGCGCGATCGTAGGCCATCACGTGACCCGCGCGGGGCGTCGGCGCGACCGTCGGCGTCGCGAGACGCCAGACCGCACCATCGAAGCTCCAGGTGTCTCCGAGCAACGACGTTCCGACCCTGCCCCCAAACAGCACCACGATCGCGCGCCCGGCGTCGTAGGCGAGGGCGTGGCGCAGGCGCGCCGACGGAGCGGTCGGGCTGGTAGCGGGCGTCCAGGTCGAGCCGTCGTAGGTCCAGGTGCTGTTGTCGGCGGTGAAGCCCTGGACGCCGCCGAAGAGAACCACCTGCTGACGGCGCAGGTCGTACGCGCCGCTGCTGCCCCGGCGGAGGCCGGCCGTGCTCGGCGGCGTCCGCGCGACCCAGCCCGCGTCGCCGAGCTCCCAGGTGTCGCTGTACGTGGTGAGGCTGAGGCTGCCGCCGTAGAGCACGACGACCCGACGGGCGGCGTCGTACACCATCGTGGCCGCCGAGCGCGCGCTGGGGCCGGCCCCGACGAGCTGGGTCCAGGACGTGCCATCGTAGCTCCAGGTGTCGGCGTGCGCGGTGGTGGTGCCGCCGTCGCTGCCGCCGAAGAGGATCGTCCTACCTCGAGCCGGGTCGTACGCCATGCTCGCGCCGGCGCGCGCTGGTGGCGCCGCACCGACCACGCGCTGTTGCCAGTCGCCGTCGGCGAGCTCCCAGGTGTCGTCCTGGAGCGCGCCGTCGGTCCCGCCGAAGAGGACGAGCGTCTGCCGGCGGGCATCGAAGACCAAGCCGGCGCCGCTGCGACCGGGCGGCGACGACGGGGTCGGCACGAGCTGCCAGTCGGCGCCATCGTAGGCCCAGGTCTCGCTGGAGAAGGTGGCGCCCACGACGCCACCCCACAGGACGACGCGCTGGCGCCCGGCGTCGTAGGCCATGACGTGCCCGCCTCGCGCGGCAGGCGCGTGGAGCGGTCGGCGGCGCACCCAGCTCGCGCCATCGAACTCCCAGGTGTCGCCCAGCGTCGAGGGTGAGCCGTTGCCTCCGAACATGACGATCCTGCCGCGGGCGGCGTCGTACGCCATGGCGTGACCGGAGCGCGCCCCCGGGGCCGGGCCGAGGGCCACCCAGTCCGGCGTCTCCGGCGCACACGTGCTCGAACATCCGTCGAGGTTCCGCGTGTCCCCGTCGTCGCAGCGCTCGCCCGCGAAGTAATCCAGGACGCCGTTGCCGCAGGTCTCGTCGGACTCGCACGCGAACGAGCAGCCATCCCCGGCGGTCGTGTTGCCGTCGTCGCAGACCTCGCCGGGGTCGACGATCCCGTCGCCGCACCGCGGCAGCTCGCAGCTCCCCTGGCAGCCGTCGAGATCGAGCGTGTTGCCGTCGTCGCACTCCTCCCCGGGATCGCGCACGCCGTTGCCGCAGGTCTCGTCCGAACCGCAGTCCGCGGCGCAGCCATCGCCATCGACGCGCGCGCCGTCGTCGCATGCCTCGCCGGCGTCGACCACGCCGTCGCCGCATCGCGGCAGCAGGCAAGAGGCCTGGCAGCCGTCGCCATCGGTGAGGTTGCCGTCGTCACAGGCCTCGCCGACGGCAGGGTCGAGCTCGCCGTTGCCGCAGGTCTCGTCGCTGCGGCAGTCGTACCGGCAGCCATCACCGCTCTGCTGGTTGCCGTTGTCGCAGACCTCGTCCGGGTCGACCACGCCATCACCGCATCCTGCGACGACGCACCGCTGCGCGCGGCACCGGCCTTGTCCACCAGCGAGCTGGCACACGTCGCCGTCCGCGCGTCCCAGACAGCTCGCCACCTGGGCCGGCTCGACGCATCCGCCGCCGCCTGGCGCACACACCTGGCCGGAGGGGCAACGGACGCCGTCGTCGCAGACGATCTCATCCGGCGTGAGACACCCGACGAGCCCCGCGCTCGCCAGAACGAAGATCATCGCTCGCCACCAAGCCCCAACGATGATCATCCCGCAAGGGTAGCGCGGCGGGCGGCGGGCCGGAGCGTCGTGTCGGTCGCGGCGCGCGGTGTCGGCCGGACCTGACCGGCCTCGGCTCGGCCTGCCCCGACGCTGTCTAGCTCGCCGTGGGCTCGTCCTCGGCCTTGGCCTCGGTGGCGCCCACCACCGGGAACTCCTCCTTGAGGGTCTTGGCCTCGTGGACCGACTTGATGTCCCACGGCCGCACCCGCTCGAGGCCGTGGATCTCCTGCTCGGACTCGAACCGCGGGCCGCCGAGCGCGTACAGGCCCGGCAACAGGCCGTCCTTGTCGAGCTCGAGCTGGAACGCCTTGCGGTGGGCGGTGACCTCGATCTTCGCGGTGTCCTTGTCGATCATGCGGATGGTGAGGATCGTGCCGGGGATGCCGAAGGCGTCCTTGATCTCCTTGCCACCGCGCTCGCCGCGCAGGATCGAGTCGCCGCGCTCGACCTCCATCTTGCGCTGCGCCTCGCGCGCCTCGTCGGTCATGCCCTCCTTCTCGGGCTCGATCCAGGCGAGGAGGTAGTTGCGCACCATCTTCGGCAACGAGCTGAGGTTGACCGTCTGCGACTTGTTGCTGTTGGCGAAGGTGCTCGACAGGAGCGCCAGGTCGCTGGTGGTGCAGATGTACTGCCGCCCGATGGCCGAGCCCTCGAGCTTGCACAGATCGTCGTAGAGGTTGGTGAGCTGGTTCATGGCCTGGCGCTTGCGCGCGACCTGCTTGGCGTCGGGCTGGCGCACGTCGTTGTTGGGCGCCATGCCGATGAGGCGGGCGAAGCCGTAGTCGCCACGCCACACGGTCACCTGGCGATCCCCGTCGGCGCTGATCGCGGCGTCGAGCGACTCGAACCGGAGCGGGCAGGTGTCGTACATCATCTTCTCGAGCTTGAACCGGAACCCCATCGGGTTGTCGGCCGACACCCGGGTCGGATCCTTGCCCGCCATGACCGCGCCGCGCGCCAGCGCGAACAGCATCGCGCGCTGGGCCCGTACCTGATCGGCCTGCGCGGTCAGCTTGCCCTGGCGGAGGCCGCGCTCGAGGTGCCAGTACTCCAGATCCATCTGGGCGTGCTTGCTGATCGCGGCCGACACCTGGGTGCCGTTGCCGACGCCGCCGCCGATCTGGAAGATCGCGCTCGAATCGAGCGCCTCGACGGCGGCCAGCTCGGTGAGCATCGAGCCAACCTCGGGCTGGGGCGCCAGCTCGTACGCGGCGTCGGCCTTGCGTGCGTGGGCGTCGTCGCGGACGACGATGCCCGCGCCGGCGTCCGGATCGGCGGCGACCTTGGCGTACAGGGCGCGGGTCGCGGCGGTGACCTCGGCCAGGCGGGCGGTGCCGCCTTCCTTGCCGAGCTGGGTCAGCCGGCGCACGAGGACGAAGTGCTCGAGCTGGGCCAGGGGGATGACCTCGTCGCCCTCGGCGATCCACGGCCGCCCGGTGGGGTCGTAGAGCAGGCCGTCGGTGCCGAGATCGAACGGGTTGCCGTCGAGGGTGATCGGCTTGTTGGGCGACTTGTCGACGGCGCGGATGCCCATCGCGCCGAGGTACTCGTCCTTGCTCTCGACGGTTCGGCTCTGCAGGAACCGCTTGGTGCGGGCCACGCCGCGGGCCACCTCGTCGCGCCACTCCTCGGGGCTCACGCTGATGTCGCGGTTCTGGTCGGCGAGGATCGCCGGCGGCAGATCACACTCGGCGAGGATCCGGTTCATCACGATGCGCGAGGTGCGGCCGTTGGAGTCGCCGAAGGGGTGCAGCGCGACGAAGTGGCGCTGGAACTTCGACGCCGCCGCGATCGGATCGGCCCCGGGCGCGGCCAGCTCGGCCTTGAGCTCGGCGATGATGCGCTCGAGCCCGGGCCGGACCTCCTCGGGCCTGGGGTACTCCAGCATCGCCTTGCCGCCGCCGGTCTCGTCCTGGGCCAGCATCGTCACGGTCACGCCGGCCTGCTCGAGGCTCGCGATCTCGGTGGCGTCGTAGCGCTCGGCGCGGGCGAACTGGCGGCCGGCGCGCAGCTCGCCGCCGCGATCCCAGCGCCCGCCGCGGCCGATCATCGCGATGAAGCGCAGCACCCGCGCCTTGAGGCCGGTGTCGGGCGCGTGGATGAGGCGGTTGACCTCGAGCAACAGGTCGAGGTCGAGCTGCTCGAGGAACTGCCCCTTGGGGATCGACTGCAGGTAGGTGTGGGCGCGCATGAAGCCGCGCCAGGCCTCGTCGCCGTAGGCCCGCGAGAAGTCGCCCTCGGCCCGGTGGCGGGTGCTGATGAAGCTGGCCGCCAGCACCATGCCGGTCGAGCCGCTCTCGTAGCCGCCGTCGAGGCGCTCGCGCTCGTTGTCCGAGAGCTTGAGCTTGTCGCGCTCGAGCTCGTCGTCGGTGAAGACCTGCTTCTCGAAGAAGATGTTGCCGAGGCGCTGGTCGACGCCGTCCTCGACCTTGAGCGCGCCAGCGGAGAACGGCGCCTCGAAGCTCTCCCAGGTGCCGGCCTTGATCGCGGCCGAGAGCTTGAACACCGTCTCCTCGACCTGGCTCGTCGGCGGGCTGTCGATGCCCTTGGCCTTGAGCAGCTTCTTGGCGGTCGACTCGAGCTGCCACTTGTTGGTCGAGATCGACTCGATCGAGCCGCCCTCCTTGGCCAGGATGCCGCCGAGGGTGGTGGGCGCGGCGGCGGCGCCACCACCGCCGGCCGCAGGCGGCGTCGGGTCGGGCTCGACCGGCGGGATCGCGCCCTTGCTCGAGAAGCCGGTGCGATCGCCAGCGGGCTCGACGGCCGCGGTCGCCGTCTCCGAGGTCGCGACGGGGGCGGTGGAGGTGGAGGTGACCTCCTGCTCGGTCGCGTAGGCCGGCATGGCCCCTCATTCTATACCGGACCGGCGGCGATCCTTCCTCGAACTCCGGCCGCGGGGGCCGGCTGAGGCCTGGTCAGGTCGTCGCGGCCTGGCCCCGGATCTTCCACAGGTGGGCCAAGATCATCGCCACCGCCACCGCCGAGATCGCCAGGCCGTGGCCGACCACCCACGGCGCGAACCCGACGAGGCACACGACCATCCACGTGAACACGTAGGTGTCGCGGCGCCCCATCGCCCGGATCCAGGTGAGGATCGAGGTCGGGTCGTAGATCTGATCGGGGGTGTCGTCGACGGACTCGAACCAGTAGCGGAACGCGAAGACGTCGCCGGTGCCGGTCCGGCGATACACCAGCACGTAGATCACCACCGACGCGAACAGGCGCCCGCCGGCGGCCGCGACCCCGAGCACCGCCCACACCCCGCCGAGCATCAGGCCGGCGCTGGCGATGAACAGGTTGTCGACCAGGTCGTCGGACAGGTTGTCGAGCCACTGCCCGAGCTTGGAATACTGGAACCGCAGGCGTGCCAGCTCGCCGTCGCAGCTATCGAGGATCGAGTTGAGCTGGAGCAACACGCCGGCGACGGCGAGCGCGAGCCGGTCGCCGCGCAGGAGCAGGAGCAGGCTGGCGACGACGCCGACGGTGATCGCCACCAGGGTGACGTGGTTGGGGGTGAGCCGGGTCTTGGCGAGCTGGCGGGTGATGCGCATCGACACCCGCCAGTTGATGAGCGCGTCGACCGGGCCCTCGAAGGACTTGTTCATCGAGCGGAGCACCGCCCACTCGGCGCGCTTGCACGAGGCCACGTCGACCACCTCGACGCCGGCGAGCACGTCGCCGCGGGCGCGCTCGGCGTCGTCGGGCGCCGCCGCGCCGGCGCCGACGAACTCGACCTCGACCGGCAGCGGGCGCCCGAAGTCCACCGGCTCGGCCGCCACCACCACCCGGGTCGCGCCGGCCTTGGCGAGCTCGCGCACCCGGCGCTCGAGCACGGTCAGCCCACCGGCGACCAGCCGGTGACCGCCGGCTGGCCCGACCTCGACGAACGCGACCCGCTCGGGCACGGCCGCGCAGTTACCACGACGGCGGCCGCGCGCGGCGGTCGCCGGCCAGGGAATGCGCGCATCTGCCGCATGGCTTCGCCCGAGGGCCAGCGGCATCATCCCGCGATGACGCCGTCTTGCCCGAGAGGCCCCGCGTGAGCGCGCGCTCGCCCCTGGTCGCCGCCGGCGCCCTCAACGCGGTGATCGCCATCGCCGCCGGTGCGTTCGGGGCCCACGCCCTGCGCGATCGCCTCGACGCTCGCCGCCTCGAGATCTTCGAGACCGCGGCCCGATACCACCTGGTCCACGCGGTGGCGCTGGTGGTGTGCGGCGTGCTCGCCGCCCGCGAGCTGGCCGCGGCCGGCACCGCCGGCTGGATCCTGCAGGTCGGGGTCGCCATCTTCTCGGGCACGCTCTACGTGCTGGCGCTGACCGACGCCCGCTGGCTCGGCGCGATCACGCCGCTGGGGGGCGTGACGATGATCGTCGGCTGGGCCTACCTGGCCTGGGCCGCCTGGCGCGGCTAGCTTCCCCGTCCAGCTCGACGCCTTCGCGTGGCGGTGAGCGAGCGAGGCTACGGGCAGTCGCCCGGGCAGGTCGTGTCGTCCTCGGGGCTCTCGCAGAAGCCGTCGCCGCACACGGCCGCGCACGCGCCGCAGTCGCTGGGGCACAGCCGGCAGTCCTCGGCGAGGCCGCAGGCGCCGTCGCCGCAGCGCGGCTCGTCGGTGGCGCACGCGCCGGCGGCGAACGTGTGGGGATCGCAGGTCGGCGCGCACACGCCCCAGCAGTCCGGATCGGCGCAGCCGATCAGCCCGTCGTGGTCGTAGTCGACCCCAGAGCCACACGCCTCATCGGCGACGCCGCTGGTCCAGGCCAGGGTCCAGGTCGTCCCGTCGGGGGCGAACAGCACCGTGTGCTGGCCGCGCCCGTCGTAGGCGAGATCGTGCCGGGCCATCGGCGGCGGCGCCCGGTCGCTGACCGACACCGGCGACCACTGGGTGCCGGCGAACGCCCAGGTGTCGGCGGGCGCGCCGTCGCCGCCGAACAGGACCACCTGTCGGCGAGCCGGGTCGAGCGTCGCCGCGGCGCGAGCGCGCGCCGACGGCGCCAGCGTCGAGGAGATCGGGGCCGGCTCGCCGATGAGGCTGCTCGAGAGCAACCACGTGTCGCGGAGGAACTCGAACGGGAACATCGGATCGACGAACTCACCGCCGAAGAGCAGGACCCGGCCGGTCAACGGATCGGTCGCGCAGGCGTGGTCTCGCCGCGCGAGCATCAGCGGGCCGTAGGCGTCCCACCCGGCCGGCTGCAGGTGCGCCACCTCGTCGACGAGCTCGCTGTCGGAGACCGCGCCGCCGTACACGATCGCCTCGCCGGTCGTCGCATCGACACACATCGGGGCGCCGACGGCCTGCGGGGTCCCGACGGAGACGCCGACCCAGGTGGTCCCGTCCCACTCCGCACCGGTGCGCACGCCCGAGAAGCCGCCGCTGGCATGCACCGCTCCACGGGCCGGGACGTAGACCATCTGCACGTCGGAGAAGCTGGCGAGCGGCCCCGTCGCCTCGAGCAGCCGCCAGGCGTCGTGGTCCCAGCCCCAGGTGTCCGCGCGATAGCCAACGTCGAACGTGATGCCGGCCGCCAGGAGCGTGCGCCCGGTCAGCGGGTCCCAGGCCAGGCCCGCGCCTTCCCTCGGCCCCGGCGTCTGCATCGTGCGCTGGGTCCATCGCCGCAGGGCTCCGTCCCACGTCCAGGTGTCGTTGCGCGGCGTCGAACCGTCGACGCCGCCGACGAGCACGAGCTGGTCTCGGGCGAGGTCGTAGGTGAGCGTGTGGCCCGACCGCTTCGGCGGGGTCTCCCCCGGCGCCGTCGCGACCTGCGACCAGCCGGCGTCGTCGTAGATCCAGGTGTCGTCGGGCGCGCCGTCGTAGCCGGAGAACAACACCAGCTCCTGGCGGCGCAGGTCGACGCCGAGCGGTGACCGGCGAGCCGCGGGCCTCGTCGCCGAGGCCGCCCCGCCGGGATCGAGCACGCGCCAGCTCGTACCGTCCCACGCCCGCAGGTCGTTCTGGGCCACGCCCGCGATGTAGCCACCGAACACGATGACCTCGTCGAGCCACGGCGCGTAGGCCATCCCGGGCGAGGCCCGGGGCAACGGCGCGAGATCGTCGGACTGTTCCAGCGTCCAGCCCGTGCCGTCGAAGCTCCACAGGTCGCCGAGATGGTGCGCGACGCCGGTGCCGCCGAACATCACCACGCGCTTGCGTCCGGCGTGGAACGCCATCGCGTGGCTGTGACGCTTCGGCGGGCGCTCGCCCACGACGATCACCTCACGCCAGGCCTCGCCGTCCCAGGTCCAGGTGTCGTCGAGCAGGCCGTCGACATTCACCCCGCCGAACAGGACCACCCGGTGGCGCTCGGCGTCGTACGCCATCGCGTGCTGGCGTCGGGTCGGCGGCACGGCGGTCGTCGGAGCCTGCGCCCACGAACCGCCGGTCCACTCCCAGGTCCCGACGTCGGGCAGGCCGCCGTGCACCACGACGCGGCCGCGGGCGGCATCGAACGCCGCGGCCGCATCGCGCCGGCCGGCCGGCTGGCCGCTCACCCGCGGCAGCCAGGTCGCCACCTCGGACGCACAGGCGCTCGAACAGCCGTCGTGGCTGACCTGGTTGCCGTCGTCGCAGGCCTCGTCGATGAGCCCGAGCGCGAAGTCGAGGCGGCCGTTGCCGCAGGTCTCGTCGGAGCGGCAGTCGGCCGAGCAGCCGTCGCCGGCGGCGTTGCCGCCGTCGTCGCACACTTCGCCGAGCTCGGGCTCGGTCACGCCGTTGCCGCAGCGGCGCAGCGTGCAGTTGGCGAGCTGACACGCGGCGACGTCCGCGTCGCACTCCTCGCCGGGGTCGAGGACGCCGTTGCCGCAGCTCAGGTCGGAGGTGCACTGCGCGTTGCACGTGTCCTCGGCGCCGGTCGCGCCGGCGTCGTCGCAGACCTCGCCGGCGTCGACGATGCCGTCGCCGCAGGTCGGCAGCGCGCAGTCCGTGCGGCACGCGTCGGGGCCAGCCCCGTTGGCCTGGGTGCAGCCGGCGGGCAGGGCCGCGCCGTCGGTCCCGCAGTCACAGGCTTCGCCGGCGGCGAAGTCCGGCACGCCGTTGCCGCACGATAGATCCGAGTCGCACAGCGGGCTGCACGGCCCGCCGCCGGCGTCGGCGGGATCGCAGACCTCGCCGGCCTCGACGAAGCCGTTGCCGCAGAACACCAGGCGCCCGCAGTCGGCGCGGCAGTAGGCGCCGGCGTCGTCGGCGTTGGCCACGCCATCGCACTCGTCCGGGCGGGCGCCGGCGAACGACGCGTCGCCACAGTCGCACTGCTCGCCGGGGTCGATGCGGCCGTTGCCGCACGCGATCGCGCGACAGGTGCTGGAGCACCCGGGGCCACCGTCGCACTCGTCGTCGCCATCGACGATGCCGTTGCCGCACCGGACCGGCACGCACTCGCCGGTCCGGCAGGTCCCGTCGGTGCCGCCGAAGGTGCAGGGCGTGGCCTCGTCGCGGCCTTCGCACGCGCGCAGGAGCCCCCCGGGCACGCAGCGCGCGTCCGCACCCTCGCCGCGGCACTCGGCGTCGCCGGCGCAGACCACGTCGCCGCACGGCGTGGGCACCTCCGCGGTCAGACACCCAGCGACGAGCACGCCCATGATCCCCAGCCTCGCGACCATGGCCACGAGCGTATCGCGCCGGCGGCGAGCCCGGCGCCGCTTCGACGCCGGCCGGCGGATGCGCCAGGGGGCCTGGCGCGGCTGGTCGCGGGATCGCGCCCGGGGGTGCGGCGCCACGGCGGCGCTCACCCCGGGCGCGCGCTCCATGGCGGAGGATCGAAGGCCGCGATGAGGTGGTCGAGGAACACCCGCAGCTTGGGCGAGAGGTTGCGGGTGCTCGGGTACACCGCGAAGAGGTCGCGCGGCTCGCCGTCCCACGCCGGCAGGATCCGGCGCAGGCGCCCGGCGGCGAGGTGGCCGGTGGCGTGGAAGTCCGGCAGGATCGCCACGCCGGCGCCGGCGAGGGTGGCGTCGACCACGGCGAGCAGGCTGCTCGACATCAGGCGCGCGGGCGGCCCCAGCTCGAGCGCGCCGTCGGGGCCGGTCAGGGTCCACGGCGTGCGCCGGCCGTTGGGCGCGAACAGCACCACCGCGTGCGCGGCCAGCTCGGCCGCCGAGCGCGGCTCGCCGTGCGCCGCGAGGTAGTCGGGCGCCGCCACCACCACCGTCGACAACGTCGTCAGGCGGCGGGCCACCAGGCTCGAGTCGCTGAGCGGCCCGACCCGGATCGCCACGTCGACCGCCTCCTCGATGAGATCGACCACGCGATCGGCGGCGTCGAGCTCGAGCTGGATCTCGGGGTAGCGCCGGGTGAAGGCGGCCGCGATCGGCCCGAGGAAGCTGCCCGCGATGTCGACCGGCGCCGACACCCGCAACAGGCCCTGCGGCGACGCCTGCATGTCGGTCACCGCGCGCTCGGCGTCGATGATGTCGGCGACGATCCGGGTGCAGCGCTCGTAGTAGGTGGTGCCGACCTCGGTGAGCGCGAGCTTGCGGGTGGTGCGCTGCAAGAGCCTGACCCCGAGCCGCTCCTCGAGCTGGGCGATCTTGCGGCTCACCGTCGACTTGGGCAGGCCGAGCTCGTCGGCGGCCGCGGTGAAGCTGCGGGTCTCGGCGACCTTGGCGAAGACGACCAGCTCGTTGAGGTCCATGGGAGCGGCCAGCCTAGCAGCGGGCCACGCGGCTGGCCCGTCCGCGCTACCCTGCCGCCGATGCAGGACGCGCGCGCCCGCTACGCCGAGCTGGTCGCCAAGGTCGACGCCTTCTTCGATCGGGTCCACCAATCCCACGCCGCGGCGATGGCGTGCGCGTCGGGCTGCGCGCGCTGCTGCGAGGTCGAGCTGTCGATCACCGGCATCGAGGCCGAGGTCGTCGACGAGGCCGTCGCCGCCCTGCCCGCGCCCACTCGCGCCCGGCTCGCGGCCCGCGCCGCCGCGCCGCCGGGCCCGCGCTGCGCCGCCCTCGACGACGACGACCGCTGCGCCATCTACGCCGCGCGCCCGCTGGTGTGCCGGTCGCACGGCCTGCCCATCCGCGGCCGCGACCCGCGCGGCCTGCCGGTGGTCGAGGCGTGCGCGCTCAACTTCACCGGCGCCGGCCCGGCCGCGGTGCCCGCCGCCGACGTGCTCGACCAGACCACGCTGTCGACGGTGCTCTACGCCCTCGACGCCGCCCACGCCGCCGCGGCCGGTCGACCGGCCGCGACCCGCAAGCCTCTGCGCTCGCGGTTGCGGTAGGGTCCGCGCCCATGGACGACGTCGACGCTGCACCCGACCTCCTCCCGCTCGATCATCCCCGCTTCCGCCACGTCGATCCGACGATCTTCACGCGGCGGCTGGTGGCCGACTGCATGAGCCACGCGTGCCGGACCCGCGCGCCCGACGCCGAGCGCCTCGACGCCTGCTGCCAGTACGGCGCCGACACCGACCTCGCCGAGCGCGACGGCATCCTCGCCCACGCCGACGAGCTGCGCGCGCTCTTGTCGCCGGCGGCGGCCGCCGCGCCGTGGTTCACCTCCGAGGTCGTCGAGGACGCCGATTTCCCGTCGGGCAAGCACGTCCGCACCGCGCTCTTCGACGGCGGCTGCGTGTTCCTCGCCCACGACGGTCGCGGCTGCGCGGTGCACCGCGCCTCGCTGGAGGGCGGCTGGGACTTCCACGGCATCAAGCCCAACATCTGCCGGTTGTTCCCGCTGACCTACGATCACGACTCGATCCTGGTCGCCGACGACTACGCCGACTACTCCTGCGCGTTCTTGCCCGACGCGCCGAGCCTGTACCGCGTGCAGCGGCCGAGCCTGGCGGCGATCTTCGGCGACGCCCTGGTGGCGGCGCTCGACGCCGTCGAGGCGCGCGTCACCGCGGCGGGCCCGATCCGGCTGCCCGTCGTCGGGTAGCGCGCGCTCAGCGCGGCGCGCCGGTGGCCTGCCGGAGCTCCTGCACCTGCTTGCCGTAGCCACGCCACGGCAGCTCCGGCGTGTCCTTGCCGCGGACCCGGATGATCGAGCCCGGCGCCTCGACCACGCCGGCCGCCATGGTCCAGCCCGGCGGCACGCTCGGCTCGCTCCACGTGTACAGCCAGCGCGCGACCTTCGGCGCCAGGTTCACGCAGCCGTGGCTGCGCGGCAGGCCGAAGCCGTCGTGCCAGTACGCGGCGTGCAGCGCCAGGCCGCGCTCCGGGTTGTAGAACTGGGTCCACGGCACGGTCGCCACCGAGTACGGATCCTCGCCGGAGAGGCCGTTCATGTCGGTCTCCGACACCTTCTTCCACAGCCGGTACAGGCCACGCTCCGTCGGCGTGTCGCGCTTGCCGCCCGACACCAGCGTCGCGAACACCGGCAGCGTGCCCTCGTACGCCACCAGGATCTCGCGATCGGCGTCGACGTCGATCCAGCGCTCGTGCGGGCCGATGAGCGCGGGCGGCGGTTGCGCCTCCACCAGCCGCACGGCATCGGCGGCGATCCACTCGCCGGGCCCGACCCGGTACGCCAGCGCCTTGCCGGCGCCGTCGGCGTGGGTCTCGAGCACGGGCAAGGCGTCGCGCTGCGCGACCTGGTGCCGGCTGGCGCCGCCGGTGGCGCTGGCGCGGGTCCAGGTCTTGGTGCCCGAGCGCGGCCACACGAACGCGATCGGCAAGGTCAGGCCGGTGTCGTCGCCGAGGCGCACGCCGTCGTAGCCGCTGGGCCGGTGCTGGCGCACCGACGACGCCAGCACCCACTCGTTGTCGCGTGGGCTGATCTTCCAGTACGCCTTGCCCGCGATCGTGATCTCGCCGTAGCGGCGCACGTTGAGCGAGCCCACCAGCGGCCGGCCGGGCGTCATGGTGCGGCCGAGCGGATCGACCTCGGGCTCGACCTCGCTCGGCGCGGCGACCGGACCGTCGTCGGGCGCGGCCGCCTCGGGCGGCGGCGGCGGCGGTGGCGGCGGCGCCGGCTTGGCCGCGGGCTTCTTCTTCTTGCCCTTGCTGGCGCGGGGATCGTCGAGCGTGTACGTGGTGGCGCCGGCGTCGATGATCTTGCCGTACACGCCGGGCATGACCTCGCCGCGATCGAGGCGCGGCAGCTCGACGCCGTGGGCGGCCCGGGTCGACGCCTCGAGCTGATCGGCGCACACCCAGCCGCGCGGCTCGAGCTCGACCCACACCTCGCTGCACCCGGGCCCGGCGGCGGTGCGCTGCCAGCGCACCCGCGTGTCCTGCGCGATGGTGCCGATCCGCTTGGCGTCGCCGGCGGGGCCGAGGCGCACGCCGACGGTGCGGGTCAGGCGCAGCGAGCGGGTGCCGGCGGGGAACGCCGGCGGTGGTGGTGGCGGCGGCTTGGGCGCCAGGCTCGGCAGCGGCTGGGAGTCGGCCTCGGGCGCCGCGCCCGTGGGCGCGCGGTCGCCGCCACAGCCGCCGAGCAGCAGCAGCGCCGACAGCGGCAAGCCCAGGCCACGCACGCCGAGGATCTAGCACGCCGCTCCGACCCAGGCGGCTCGTCGAGTGGGCGTGTTAGCATTTCGGCTCGATGAAGCTCGGGCAGATGCTGGTGCGCGACGGGCGGGTCTCGGAGGCGCAGCTCGCGGAGGTGCTGGCCCAGCAGAGCCCCGGGGACGCCCGGCTGGGCACGGTGCTGGTCGAGGCGGGCCTCATCGACCTCGACACCCTGACCGTGTACCTGGGCCTCGAACTCGGCATCCCGATCGCCACCGGGGCCATGCTCGAGCGCGCCAAGCGCTCCGCGGTGCGGCTCTTGTCGCCGGCGGAGGCGGCCCAGCATCGCTGCGTGCCGCTCCTGGTCCAGGACCGCCAGCTCATCGCCGCCGTCGACGATCCCCTCGACTTCGAGAACCTCGACGCGCTGACCGAGATCACCGGCTACCGGATCATCCCGCGGGTCGCGCCGGAGATCCGGGTGCTCTACTACGTCGAGCGCTTCTACGGCACGCCGCGCCCGGAGCGGTTCGTGAAGTTCGGCGAGACCCCGCGCGGCGATCAGCCGGCGCCGGCCGGGCTGCCGGCGCCGCCGCTGCCGGGCCTGCCGCCGGTGCCGCTCAAGATCGTCGCGCCGCCCAACCCGGCGCCGCACCTGCGGCGGGCGCCGTCGGTGGGCGACTTCGACAGCTCCGAGATGCTCGAGCTCGAGGCCGAGGATCTCATCGTCGCGCTGGAGTCCGACGACGCGGCGGCGGCCGAGGCCACGCCGCTCGGCACCGCCGAGGGCGACGCCGCGGCGCCGACGCCGCGGGTCAGCGCCCGCATCTCGGCGCCCATCGTCGAGGGCGAGCCGCTCACCAGCGCCGAGGCGATCGCCGCCATCGAGGCGTCGAGCGAGCGCGGCCAGATCGCCGAGGCGACGATGCGCTTCGCCGCCGGCATGTTCGAGGTCGGCGTCCTGTTCGTGGTTCGCGACAACCTGGCGATGGGCTGGCGCGCGTGCGGCGACGGCGCCGAGCACAAGGCCCACGTCGAGCACATCCTGATGCCGCTGGAGACCAGCTCGGTGCTGCACGCGGCGGCCACCGCCGACGACGGCTTCTTCGACGGCGTCCCCGCCGACTCGACGATCCACGGCTACATGTACAAGGTGCTCGGCTGCGCCCGGCCGGCGCGCGCTACCGTCGCGATGGTCTCGATCGGCCGGCGCGCGGTGAACATCCTCTACGGCCACCGGGTGACCCGCCCGGCCCTCACCGAGGCCGAGCTCGACTGTGTCCGCGCGGTGTGCCGCGCCGCCGCCGAGTCGTACGCGAAGCTCATCGCCGCCAGCAAGCAGGCGCGCAACGCCCGCCGGTGAACGTCCTGGGCTTGCTCGGGGTCGACACCGTGGTCGCGGCGTGGCCGGACGGCGGCACCGGCCCGCGCACCTCGGTGGTCGAGCGCGACGGGGTCGCGGTGACCGTCGAGCTGCGGCCACGCCGCCACCTCGACAGCACCGAGCTCGAGCTGCCGGCCCAGTGGGTGGTGGACGCCACCGTGCGCGCGCCGATGCCCGGCAGCCGGCGCCTGCGGATGGCCGCGTGGCCGGGGACGTACTTCGTGGCATTCGGCCGCCAGGACGTGCTGCTCGACCACCACGCCTTCGACGATCGCTTCGTGGTCAAGACCGCCGACGCCGAGCTCACCCGGTTCTGGCTCGGCGACGACGAGCTGGCGGCGCTGCTGGCGACCTACGAGCCGGTGGCCGCGCGCCCGTTCGCGTTCCAGATCGCCGACGGCGAGCTCGAGCTGCGCGCCCGTTCGACCTCGCACCCGGAGCCGACCGCACCGCTCCGCCTTCCGGAGGCGATCGCCGCGGCGGCGCAGCTCGGCGGCCGCGCGCACCGGCTCGCGGCGGCGTGGCGCGCCCGCGGCGCCACCCTCGGGCTGGTGCCCAGCGGCGACGTCTTCGACACCGACGGCGGCTACGTGCTGCGCAGCGACGCTCGGCGGGCCGCGCTCGAGCTGAGCTTCCCCGACGCGGTGCCGTCGGTGAGCCGGCGCGGCCTGCGCACGGTGGTGCGAGCGCCGCGGACCTCGCCGGCCGACACCGTCGGGGCGCTGTGGCGCGACGCCCTGCCCCGCTGGGATCGACCGGCCGGCGCCAAGCTTCGCGGCGCGGCGTTCGAGATCGCCGGCCTCGGGGGCCACGATCGCGGCGGGCCCTGGCTCGCCGCCGCGCTGGCGCCACACGCAGGCGCGCTCGCCGCCGCCGCGCCCGACGCCGTCGCGATCACGCCGGGCACCGTCGAGCTGCGCTGGGAGCGCTACCTCGACGACGTCGCCGCGATCGTCGCCGGCCTCGACGTGGTCGAGCAGCTCGCCGCGCCGCACCCCGGCGGCGGCGACGGCCCGTACCGCTGAGCCGGCGGCGCTACGGCAGGTGCAGGCGCCCGCCGCCGGCGCCGCCCGGCGCGTGGCACGCGGTGCAGTTGCCGTCGGCGACGTTGACCGGCTGGCTCATCACCGCGGTGTCGGGGCACTTGCTCACCCGCACCGTCGCCGGGAACGCGATCTGCACGCCGGTGTAGAAGTTGCCGTTGTCGCCGGTCACCAGGCGATGCTCGACGGCGTCGGCACCGGTGACGATCACCGTGGCGCCCGGCACCGGGGCGCCGCCGGCGGCGGTGGCCGACAGGGTGCCAGCCACGGTGAAGATGCCGCCGGAGGCATCCGCGTGGCAGCCCGCCGAGATGCACGAGGTGTTGGGGTTGTGGTGGCCGAGGATCGGGGTGGCCGCGGCCTCGCACGGGCCGGCGTCGCGTGGCGGCCCGGCGTCGGCGCCGATGGGCACGGTCCCGAGATCGCAGGCGACGACGAACGCTGTCGGCAACCACCACGTCGTGCGCACGGCCGGCAGCCTATCGTGGTCGCTGGCGACTCGCCAACCGATCACGCCGGCGCGGTGGCCAGCGCCGCCAGCACCCGATCGGTCTCGGCGGCGGTGCCGACGGTGATCCGCAGGCAGCCTGCCAGCGGCCCGGGCCCGTCGAAGATCCGCACCAGGATGCCGTGCGCGCACAGGTGGTCCCACACCCGGCGGGCGCGGCCGTCGCCGGGCTGCCCGATCCGCACCAGCACCAGGTTGGCGGCGCTGGCGAACACCTCTAGGCCTGGCAGCGCGCGCAGCCCAGTGGCCAGCCGGCCGCGCTCGTACACCACCGCCGCCGCCTGCGCCCGCACCCACGGCCCGGCCTCCTCGGCGAACCACAGCGCCGCCGCCTGCGAGAGCGAGCCCAGGTTGTACGGCGGCCGCACCTTCTCGAGGGTGGCGGCCACCGCCGGGTGGGCGATGGCGAAGCCGACCCGCAGCCCGGCCAGGCCGATCTTCGACAGCGTGCGCAGGACCACCAGGTTGGGCAGCGCGGCGAGCGCGCCCAGCGAGGTCTCGCCGCTGTAGTCGACGTAGGCCTCGTCGGCGACGACCACCAGCTCGGGCCGATCGCGCGCGAGCTGCTCGACGAAGGCGCGCGGCCACAGGGTACCGGTCGGGTTGTTGGGCAGCGCGAACAGCGCCACCGACGGCGCCATCTCGGCCACCGCCCAGCGCACGGCGTCCTCGTCGAGGGTGAAGTCGGCCGCGAGCGGCACCTCGACCGGCTCGACCCCGCGCGCCGCACACGCCAGCCGGTAGTAGACGAAGCTCGGCGACGGGAACAGCACGCGGGCGGCGCGCGCCCCGGGCGGCGGCGCCGCGAACGCCTGGATCAGCATCGCGATCAGCTCGTCGCTGCCGTTGCCGAACACCAGCTGCTCCGGCGCCACGCCGAGGTCGGCGGCCAGCCGCGCGCGCAGCGCCCGGGCGCCGGCGTCGGGGTAGCGATGCAGCGAGACCTCGGCGAGCCTTGCGTGCAGCCGCCCGGCGAGCGCCGGCGGCAAGGCGCAGGGCAGCTCGTTGGCGTCGAGCTTGACCTCGATGCCCGGCGGCACCGGCACGTGGTACGGCGCCGCGCCGCGCAGGCTCTCGCTCACCCGCGCCGCCAGCGCCGGCGGCAAGGCCGGGCGCTCACTCACCGTCGCGTCCTCGGGCCGCGCGCAGCGCCGCCGCCCGGCCGTGGGCGTGCAGCCCCTCGACGTCGGCGAGGGCCACGATGTCGGCGGCGTGGGCCGCCGCGGCCGCGGCGTCGTACACGACCCGCGAGGTGCGCTTGCGGAAGTCGTACACGCCCCGCGGCGTGGCGTAGCGCGCGGCGCCGCCGGTCGGCAGCACGTGGTTGGCGCCGGCGAGGTAGTCGCCCGCGGCCTCCGACGCCCACGGCCCGACGAAGATCGCGCCGGCGGTGGTGAGCTGCGCCGCGAGCACCCGGGCGTCGGCGCACTGCAGCTCGAGGTGCTCCGGCGCGTAGGCGTTGGCCAGGCGCACCGCCGCCGCCAGGTCGGCGACCACGACGGTGGCCCCGTGGCGCGCGAGCGCGGCGCCGGCGATCTCGGCCCGCGGCAAGGTCGCGAGCTGACGCGCCAGCTCGGCGTCGACGGCGTCGGCCAGCGCGGTCGAGGTGGTCAGCAGGATCGCGCGCGCCTCGACGTCGTGCTCGGCCTGGGCCAGCAGATCGGCGGCGACCCACGCCGGGTCGGCGTCGCCGTCGGCGATGATCAAGACCTCCGACGGCCCGGCGATGGAGTCGATGTCGACCTCGCCGTAGACCTGGCGCTTGGCCGACGCCACCCACTGGTTGCCGGGGCCGACGATCTTGTCGACCCGCGGCACGGTCCGGGTGCCGAAGGCCAGGGCCGCGACCGCCTGCGCGCCGCCGAGCTCGAACACCCGATCGACGCCGGCGAGCCGCGCGGCCAGCAACGTCTCCGGCGACGCGCCCGGGGTCACCATCACGATCTCGCCGACGCCGGCGACCTTGGCCGGGATCGCGGTCATCAGCACGCTCGACGGGTAGCGCGCGGTGCCGCCGGGCACGTACAGCCCGACCCGGGCCAGCGGGGTCGAGCGCAGCTCGAGGCGCACGCCGCCGGCGTCGGTGCACACGTCGTCGGGGACCTGGTGCTCGTGGAAGGCGCGGATGCGCACGACCGCCACGTCGAGGGCGGCGCGCACCCGCGGATCGACCGCGTCGCCGGCGGCCCACCACGCGTCGCGCGGCAGCTCGTAGGTGCCGTCGGGGTGATCCGCCAGCGGTCGCGGCTCCCGGCGATCGAAGCGGACGGTGGCCGCGCGCACGGCGGCGTCGCCCCGGGCGCGGACGTCGAGCACCAGCTCGCGGACGGCGTCGTCGACGGCGGGATCGAAGCGGGTCGAGCGATCGAGCAGCGCCGCCACGGCGGGATCTCCGTCGAGGAGGCGGCGGAGGGAGGACGTGCGCGGTGCGACCATGGCGAGACGTCAGGCTACCGCGGCGGGCCGCGGCCGGCGACCGTGCTCGGCGACTACAGCGGCGCCAGCGGGACCTGCACGCCGAAGGACAGCAGCGGATCGAACGACAGGTCGTCGGCGCCGAGCACGGTCTGGTTGCCCAGCAGGTACAGCGACGCGCGACCCACCAACCGCCGGGATCGGTGAGGCAACCGCCCTGCCACGCGATGATCGGGTCGCGCAGCAGGCGCTCGTCGGTCGCGGGCGCGGCGACCTCGTCGGACGCGAGGATCTCGTCGTCGGACGCGGCCTCGACCTCGGCCCGGGCGAGGCCGGCGCGAGAGATCACGGCGACGGAGGCGAGCCACGTTCGAGAGCTCGCCCCTGGTGCCGCCACGTCGCGAAGGGCCCCGCCCATCGCGCGCCGCGGCGTCCGCCGGGGATCACGGGGCTCAGTTCTGGGCGAGCTGGCGCTTGAGGTTGCTCATCACGCGGTGGGTCTGCTCCTGCTTGGGCAACAGCGCCGCGGTCACGAACGCGCGCGCCGACGGCTCGTACTTGTCGAGGTCGTCGCGGTAGTTCTTCAGGCCGTGGTCCTCGCCCTCCTCGAGGGCCGAGATCGCCATCTTGTCGCCGAGCAGGGCGGCGCCGCCCTCGGTGATCTTGGCGAACACGCCCCACGCGCCGGAGCCGTCGGCGGGCTTGCCGCCGAGCGAGGCGACGCGATCGCGCAGCAGGTCGACGCGGTCGGCGTGCGAGCGCTGGCACGTCTCGAGCGTGGCCCGTGCCGGGCTGTCGCGATCGAGCTTGTCGAGCGCCTGGCGGTAGGTCTCCACCGCGGAGAGCTCGCCGCGCAGGAACGAGTTGAGCTGATCGATCCGGGTCTCGTTGGTCGGTTGCTTGTCCATGTCGCGACCGTGGTGCAAGGCGCAGACCAGCGCGCCTCCGGGGCGCGACAAGTCGCGCGGGGCGACCGCGTGCGCCGCTGACGCCCACGCGGGGCACATGCGTGCGCGAGCGCCCACTCGCGCCACCGGACAGGGCCCGTGCTGCCACGTCCGCGCCACGATGCGTGTAGGGTGACGCCATGCGTCTGCTGTACTGCGGCTCGGGCTGGCTCGCCGTCATCGACGAGATCGCCCGGCGGCTGGGCCCCGGCTTCGAGGTGGTGCCCTGGGACCGCGCGGTGCCGCTCACCACGGCGGTCGCCGACGTCGACGTGGTGCTGCCGTCGAACGCGCCGATCGGCGCCGACGTCATCGCCGCCGCGCACCGGCTGCGCCTCATCCAGCAGCCCGCCGCCGGCTACGAGGGCATCGACCTGGTGGCCGCCCGGGCCCGCGAGGTCCCGGTATGCAACGCGCCCGGCACCAACCAGGTCGCGGTCGCCGAGGCCGCGATCCTGCTCCTGCTCATGCTCGCGCGCCGGGTGCCGGAGGCCGCGCGCGCGTTCGCCGCCGCCGAGATCGGCGCGCCGGTGGGCCGCGAGCTGGCCGGCCGCGTGCTCGGCATCGTCGGCGCCGGCCGCACCGGGCGAGCGCTGCGCGATCGCGCGACCGCGCTCGGCCTCGAGGTGCGGGTGCTCGATCGCGCCGGCAGCGCCGATCCCGCGGCCCGCCGCGCCTTCTTCGCCGGCTGCGAGCTGATCAGCCTGCACTGCCCGCTGACCGACGCCACCCGCGGCCTGGTCGACGACGACGCCTTCGCGGCGATGCCGGCCGGCGCCATCGTGGTCAACGTCGCCCGCGGCGCGGTGATCGATCGCGGCGCGCTCGAGCGCGCGCTCGCCGGTGGTCGGCTCGGCGGCGTCGGCCTCGACGTGTTCTGGCACGAGCCGTGGGATCCGACCGACCCGCTGTACGCCGACCCGCGGGTGGTGGTGTTGCCGCACGTGGCCGGCTCGACCCAGGAGGCGATGGCCCAGGTCGCGGCGGTG
>JAWKQW010000014.1:0-185093 GCA_041389945.1 Kofleriaceae bacterium | reverse complement strand
CTCATCGAGGACAACGCCTACTTCTGGCCGGCCGGCGAGGTCGGGCCGGTCGCGCTCGGCGATCGCGTGGTGCTGCACCAGGGCACCTACGCCGACTGGGCCTACGACGGCGAGGTCGTCTACCACGAGGTCACGCACGCGGTGATGCACACCACCACCGACCTCGGCTGGTCGCGGCGCGACGCCGTCGGCATCGATCCCAGCCCGGGCGGCCTGCACGAGGGCTTCAGCGACTACTTCGCGGCGACGATGACCGGCAACGCCGAGCTCGCCGCCTACGCCGGCTCCGACGAGGACGGCCCGCAGACGATGTCGACCCTCGACGAGGAGGTCGGCTGCGACGAGATCCTCACCGGCGAGGAGCACGACGAGTCGCGGCCGTGGGCCTCGGCGCTGTGGGCGATCCGCCGCTCGTTGCTCTCACAGGCGCGGCGCGACGTGTTCGATCGCGCGCTGTTCCGGGTGATCTCGGCGCTGCGCCGCGGCGACGGCTTCCCCGAGGCGCGCGCGCTGGTGGAGGCCGAGCTGGCCCAGGCGATGGAGGAGCACATCTCCGCCGAGCGCCTGCGCGGGACCGAGGCCGCGCGCGCCCGCGAGATGGTGGCGCGCGCCGGCGAGAAGTTCGACGCCCGCGCGATCGGCGCGTGCGGCGGTCGCATCCTCGCGGTGGCGCCCGGCGAGCCCAAGGCCGCGCTCAACGCGCGCGGGCCGCTGACCTGGCAGAGCCCGGTCGCCGCCGGCAGCCTGGCGCCGACGACGATGCAGTTCGCGCTCGAGGTGACCGCGCCGACCACCGCGCTCAAGCTCACCATCGGCAGCTCGTACCCGCTGTCCGACGAGCTGCAGCCCGACGGCGTGCCCACCGAGCCGGCGCTGGTGGCGCTGGTGCGCGGCGGCACGCCGATCACCTGGCGCTGGAGTGGTCGCACGGGCCGGCACGACGCCACCTCCAGCCAGCCGGTCACGATCCGTCGCACCGGCGCGCGCGCCGGCGAGGCGGTGATCGAGGGCGACTTCGCGCCGGGCACCTACTACGTGCAGCTCGCCAACGGCGGCGCCGACTGGGGCCTCGAGGACCTCGCGCTGCACGTCGCCGACGGCGACGGCAAGTTCGACGACGGCGGCGCCGGCGTCGACGAGGCCGGCGGCTGCCAGGTCGGCGGCGGCGGCGGCGCGCTGCTGGCGCTCGTCGGCGTGCTCGGCGGTCTGCGGCGACGGCGCCGCTGACCGTCGCGCTCACGGCGCGCGCGACAGCGCGCCGAGCGGCACCTCGGCCGACGCCACCACCCGGCGCGGCGGCTCGGCGAGCATCAAGCACCCCGCCGGCGCGGCGGTGCCGTGGTGCTGGTGCCACGCGCACTGCTCGGGGCGCCCGACCGGCAGCTCCAGCCGGAGCTCGCCGAGGGTCACCGCCAGCGGCGTCGACGGCGTGGTCATCCACTCGGCCAGCGCCAGCTCGCCGAACTCGCCGATCTTGCCGGCGGCGTCGACGTCGAACCGCTCGTCGCCGACGACGAGCTGCAGGCCTTCGGGACAGTCGTTGCGGATGCCGGTCTCCGTCGGCACCTCCGAGGACTCGTAGCGCTCCTGGCGCGGCAGGAAGAACAGCGCCGCGCTGACCAGGGCGTCGACGCCGAGGAAGCCGCCCGTGAGGGTGTAGCCGAGGTAGTTGGGGTCGTCGTCGGGGATCGCCAGCAGCAGGATCGCGGAGGTGGCGGCCTCGAGGGCGGCGGCGATGGCGGTGCCCTTCTTCCAGGTGCGGCCGTAGCGGGTCGACGCGCGATACAGGGTGTCGACGCCGTGCTGCTTCACGCCGCACTGCAGCCGCAGCGGCAACGGCTCGGCGGCGAGGGCGGCGGCGGCGACGCTCGGCGACGGCACGCCGGCTGGCGTCGGCTCGGTCGTCGGCGCCGGCACCGCCGGGCGGTCGACGGTGAGCGGCAACACCACCGCGAACACCTCGCGCGGACCGGGCTGCGGCACCCGCTCGCTCTTGGCGCCCTCGTCCCAGATCTGCGGGTTGCCCTTGGCCTGCGAGACCACCCAGGAGGTCGCGCAGCCGCCGAGCAGCGACGTCGCGGCGAAGACCAACCCGGTCGAGGTGCGTGTGATCGACATCAGCGGCTCCCTCCCGAGATCCACGCGCCGGGAACCAGCACGAAGCCGACGCCGCGGCGCTCCCAGCTCGCCGCCCGCCAGCGCACGCCGGCGCTCGGGCGTAGCTGCCACGATCCGGCGATCCACACCCAGGTGGTGCCGTCCCACTGCCAGAAGCCCGCGACCCAGGCCACCGCGGCGTGTGGCGCCGGCGGCGGCGTCTCGGTGCGCAGCGGCGGCGGCGCCGTCGGTGCGGTGGTGGTGGCGCCGGCGACGAGGTCGGCGTCGGGCACCCGCCACATGCCGCCGAGCCACAGCCAGTCGGCGCCGGTCCAGTGCCAGTAGCCCGGGCGCCAGGTGGCGCTGGCGCTCAGCCGCGGCGGCACCAGCTCGGCGAGCGCCGCCGGCGGCGGCCCGTCGGGCAAGGGCGGCGGCCGCGACGCCACCTCGATGCGCGCCGCCCACACGGCGTCGCGCTGGCGCCGCTCGGCGGCTGACCAGCAGCGGGCGTCGTCGGGTGCGGTCGCGCAGTAGGCGTCGCGCTCGGCGACCCGCCGCAGCAGATCGTCGTGCACCGCGCGCCCACCCGTGCCCCAGCAGTCGCGATCGCCCGGCGTGGCCTCGCAGTACGCGCGGCGTCGTTCGGCGCGCTCGAGGGTTAGCGCGGCCTCGACCTGCAACCGCAGGCGCTCCTGCTCGGCGCGGACGCGCGCACGCTCGCGCTCGGCGGCCCCGCCCGGCGGGCGCGCTCGGCGGCCTCGCGCCGCTCATCGCTCGGCCCGCTCGCGCCACGCGCTCGTCGCGCTCGCGCTGGGCCGGCCCACCTCGGGATCGACGGTCACCGTCACCCACACGCAGGCGCGCTCGTCGCGCTCGGCCTCGAGCGCGCGCGCTCGACGGCCTCGGCCTCGAAGGCGCGCGCGCTCGGCGCGCTCGATCTCGGCGCGGCGGCGGCCTCGACCTCGAGGTGCGCGGTAGCGCTCCTCGAGAACGTTCGGGCGCCAGGCGATCCGGGTGATGCCCGAAGCGGACGCCGTCGAGCTGGTTGGAGCTCGATCGACCAGAACCGCAGGCGGATCGTCGAGCCCGGCGCGTGCGCGTGGCCCGCTCGATCGTGCCAGCCGATCCGGACACCACCGTCGACGGCTCGGTGGTCGGCGCGGCAGCCACCAGCTCGCCGGTGTACGACACCACCCCGCGCCGTCGCTGGCGCCCGGCGCCTCCGGCGCGGGTGGTGCCGGCGCTGCCGTCGACACCCGGGTCGGCCGCGCCGTCGCTGCCGCGGGTGAGCCAGCGCCGCTCGCTGGCGTCGGCGAGGCAGCGCTGGTTGTCGACCCGGGCGTCGGCGTCGAGGCCAACGCTGCTGAACACGCCCTCGGCGCGATCGACCTCGACGTCGTCGGCGAGCAGCTGCGCGACCAGGGCGATCGGGCGCGGCGTCGCCAGCCGCAGCTCGACCTCCTCGCCGAACCGCACGCCCTCGAGCGGCACGTCGAACTCGTAGGGGCCCTGCCCGCAGGGCGCCGACGCCTGGTACCACTGCTGCACGGCGACCACGGGGACCAGCTCGATCTCGGCGTCGGTCGCGGTGACGTTGGCCGCCGCGCCGCCGCACGCCGCGGTGGCGATCATCGCGAGGGTCGGGCCGATCGAGCTGCGAGCGCGCATGGCCGAGCTACGTAGCACTCCGTGGGCCAAGGTCACGGGGCCCCTGGCACGCGCTCGATCGTGAACGCGCGGCCACGCCTGGGCCGGCGCGGTGCGTCGCTCGCACGACAGCGGCGGCCTACGGCGCCAGCGAGCCCGACCCGAGCAGCGACCAGCCGCCGTCGCACACCACGATCGAGCCGGTCACGTACGCGGCCGCCGGCGAGCACAGGAACATCGCGACGTCGGCGATCTCGCGGCCCTGGGCGAAGCGCCCGAGCGGGATGCCGCGCTCGGCCTTGGCCCGCGCCGCGTCCGTCGGCGCCAGCCGGCGCATGCCCTCGGTGCCGTCGACGGGACCGGGCGTGATCGCGTTCACTCGCACGCCGGCGCCGCCCCACTCGATGGCCAGCGTCTTGGTGAGCATGTCGACGCCGGCCTTGGCCGCGCACACGTGGGCCTGCAGCGCCGTCGGCATGTACGCCTGCGGCGCCGACACGTTGAGCACGGTCGCGCCCGGGCGGCGCAGGTGCTCGAAGCCGGCGCGGCACGCGTTGAACGTGCCGAGCACGTCGATGTCGATCACCGCCTTGAACGCGTTGGCCGACATGCCGAGCGCGGGCGCGGGGAAGTTACCGGCGGCGCCGCACACCAGGACGTCGAGGAGCCCGAGCCGCGCGCGGGCCTGGGCCAGCGCGCCGGCGAGCGCGTCGTAGTCGCGCACGTCGGCGGTGAGCGCGAGCACCTCGGCGGCCGCGGGCGCCATCGACCGCAGGTGGGTCGCGGCGGCCTCGGCCTTGTCGGCCTTGCGCCCGAGCACCGCGACCGACGCGCCGGCGCCGAGCAAGCGCTCGGCGATGGCGAGGTTGATGCCGCTGGTGCCGCCGGTGATGAACGCGGCCTTGCCGGTGAGCAGGCCGGGGCGGAAGGGGTCGTCGGTCATGGCCCGACGGTGCGCGCCGGCCGGGCGCGAGTAAAGCGCCGCGCGCGCCTACGGGGCCCGCGGCGCCAGCTCGCTGGCCGACCACGGCACCGAGGTGGTGTCGACGTAGATGAGCGCGTACGCGCGCTCGTCGACCGCCGGCGTCAGCGCGCCGGTGGTGATGGCGAAGCCGCGCCGCCCGCCGGCGCCGGGGAAGTCGTAGGTCGCCAGCGGGGTCGGGTTGCCGGCGGCGGACACGCCGATGACCTGGGTCGCCGCCGCCAGGCTCGAGCCCGGCGACGCCGCCGCCTCGCCGAAGCGGAGGTCGCTCACCAGCAGCTGGGCCTCTTCGACCATCGCGCCGGCGCCGGTGAGCGGGCCGAAGTCGACCGAGGGGGCGTCGCCGGCGCCGTGCACGAAGCGGACGCGGGCGTCGGCGCCGGCCGCCACCGTGGGTTCGGCGGTGGCGATCAGCGTCACCGGCTTCTCCTCGGTCGCCGCCGGGGTGAGGAAGCCGGCGGCCACCGCCAGGTAGCTGCCGCCGGCGGCCAGGCCGGTCACGGTGCCGAGGGTGACGTCGTTGCCGCCCAGCGACAGCGCCAGGTCGTAGTCACCGGGGCGCACCCGGGCGCCGCGCAGCTCGCCCGGCGCCAGCCCGGCGATGAGCACCGGGCCGCCGAGGCCGACCTTGACGTCGACGGCGCCGGCGTCCGACACCTCGTGCAGCGCGTACACGATCGGGTCCTGGCGGAAGGTCGCGACGATGCCATCGTCGTCCACGGCGATCAGCGCGAAGCCGTCGGCGGCGTCGGGGGCGGCGGCGACGCGACCGGCCGCCAGCACCAGCAGCTCGCTGCCGGCGCCGAGCGCGGGCAGCGAGAACGAGGTCACCCGGGCGCCGCCGGCGGTGATGCCGAGCACCAGCGCCTCGTCGCCGGGCAGGGCGACGCCGGGGCCGCCGGAGTCGGCGAACCGCGCCAGGCCGTCGAGCTCGGGCTGGCCCGGCGCGTCGTCGCCGACGTCGACGCCCACCGTCGGGGCGTCGGGCGAGGCGTGGACCACGCGGACCCGGGCGCCGGTGCCGGGGTCGGCGAAGTCGGCCTTGAGCGCGAGGATGCGGAAGCGATCGTCGGCCTCGCTCGAGGCGAGCAGGCCGGTGGCGATCGCGGTGACGTCGGCGCCGAGCTCGACGGTGAGCGGCCCGGTCTCGTACAGCGGCTCGTCGATGCGGCCGGTGGGACGGACCTGGAAGTTGTACGTGCCGGGCTCGACGCCGAGGAACGGCGACGCCTCGCCGTAGCTGAGGTTGCTCACCAGCGGCGTGGTCGAGCCCTCGATGTGGATGTCGACCGCCGGCGCATCCGGCGAGGCGTGGACCACCCGGAACCGGGCGCCGGCGGGGGCTGCGTCGGGCCCGGGATCCTCCTCGACGGAGCCGCACGCAAGCGCCGCCAGGGACAGAGCGAGGGCGAGGCCGAGGCGGCTGCCCACACGAGCGATGCGGGAGATGTGCATGCCCCACGGTAGAGCAACCTCGGGGCCAGCCGCGAGCCCGCGTGACATCCGATGGTTGCGGCGCGAGCGTAGACGCTCAGGCGACAGCGCCACCGGATGACCCCACGCTCACCGGCAACGCGAGGCGGCGTGAGCGCGTGTAGGATGAGGTGATGTCGATGACTACCGCGCGGGCCTCGTTCGTTGTGATCCTCGCGACCGCGCTGGCCACGTGCGTGGTGCAGTCGGCACCTCCGGCTCCGACCGCGCCGCCGCCGACGGTGACCCCGCCGTCGGCGCCGACGGAGCCCCCGACCCCGCCGCCCGGCGACGGCGTGATCCGCCTGGGCATCGGCTCGCCGTGCGACGCCTCCGACCAGTGCGCGTCGGGGATCTGCGAGGGCCAGGGCTGCGACGCAGGCAGTGGCCGCTGCGTGCCGGCGGAGCGCATGTGCACGATGGACCTGCGTGAGCACTGCGGCTGCGACGGCGCGACCTTCCAGGCGTCGAGCACCTGCCCTGGCCGCCGCTACGCCCACGCCGGCGCCTGCGCCGCCGCCGCCACCACCCCGGGCGCGGATGGCGCCGCCTGCCTGGCCGCTGCCGATTGCGCGTCGGGCGTGTGCGAAGGGCTCGGGTGTGATGCGTCGGCGCCCGGCGTGTGCGCGCCGGCCCAGCGTGCGTGCACGCGCGACCTGCGCGCGTACTGCGGCTGCGATGGCCAGACCTTCCGCACCTCGGGCTCGTGCCCCGGCCGGCGCTACGCCCGCGCCGGCGCCTGCTGAGCGCCGCGCGTGCGCGTCACGGCTGGTGCCGGACCGGGAACGCGCGGCCCGAGCTGACCTCGAAGGCGACGTAGCCCCCGGGCACCTCGGCGTAGCCGATCGACACCCGGGCGAGGGTCGAGCGCGGGCAGTCGATGCTCACGCAGATGTCGCTGCCGTCGAGCTCGGGGAACCCGTCGAGCAGCGTCGCCGGCACCGTGAGCTGGCCGGCGGCGTCGGCGGTCTCGCACTCGAGCACCGCGGCCAGCGGCGTGCCGTGGCCGCCGACGCTGCGGCTGTTGAGGGTGAGCCGGACGCGGCTGACGCCGTCGGCGGGCGTCCACCGCACCACGTGATCGACGCCGGGCGCGAGCACCAGGCGGCCGTCGTCGAGCGGGAGCGTGAGGTCGGCGACGCCGGCGGCGCGCGCGGTGAACGCCGGCATCGTCGCGCCCGGCGGCGGTGGCGATCGATGGCCGCCCCCGGGGTGATCGCGTCGTCGGCGAGGTTGCCGTAGTAGTAGTTGCCCGGCGGCATCGGCTGCATGGTCGCCGGCGAGCGCAGCCCGGTGAAGGTGATGGCCCCGGCCGACAGGTTGGTCGGGTACGGCTCGCACACGTTGGTGTCGACGCACACGCCGTCGCAGAACGGCTCGCAGCTCACGGGCGCGAACTCGTAGCGCCGGCATTCACCGTCGGCCTGGGTGAGGCGCTGGTAGCGCATCACGCCGGTGTCGGGGAACCATGCCGCCAGCGACGTGTTGGCGTTCTCGTCGTAGCGCAGGCGGGTGATGGCGACGGTGCCCAGGTGGTCGCCCGCGGGCGGCGGCCCGGCGTCGACGACCGGGCCGGCATCGAAGAGCGCGGTCGGCTCACCGCAGGCGGCGAGCAGGCCCAGGATCGCGCAGGGGACGAGGCGCTGCATGGCCTCCGCCTCAGCAAGGCGCGCGCCACCCCAGCGGTCCACCAGAACCGGCGTCGCGGCCGGGCGGTCGCAGATTTTCGAGGCGCGGCCCGCCTCAGAACGGCAGATCGTCGTCGCTGTTGTTGCCGCCGCGCACGTCGTCGTCGCCGGGAGGCGGCACGTCGCGGTCGCGCGAGTTGTCGTAGCCGCCGCCGCTGGCCCGGCCGCCGCGGCCGCCACCCCCGCCGCCGCTGCGGCCGCCGCCGCCGGCCGGCTCGATCTTCCACACGTCGAGGCTGTTGAAGTACTTGGTCTCGCCCTTGGGGCTGTGCCACTCGCGGCCGCGCAAGCTGAAGTCGACCCGGACCTCGTCGCCGACGCTGAAGTGATCGAGGTTGGAGCAGCGATCGCCGGTGAGCTGGAACAGGACGACCTGCGGGTACTTCGGGTTGTCGGTCAGCTCGAGCACGAACTCGCGCTTGGTGAAGCGCTCCGATACGCGGTTGGTCTCGAAGATGGTGTGGAGCTTGCCGGTGATCTCGATGCCCATGGGGCGCAGACCATAGTGGATCCCGACGCGAGCTGGGGACCAGCGTGGCCGCCGTGGTGCGGGTTGGTGGCTACCGGCGACGCCATGCGGGATCTGCACGGTCGCACAAGTGCTTGGAATCTCGACGCCGCCGCAGACCGCGAGCTGGCACCTGCCTCGCAAAGCACCGCTGGCATCATGTCGAAGCAGCGAGCGGCCACCTCTCCCGGCGTCTACTCGGACCTCGAGGAGGCGTTCTTCGCCGCCGGCTCGAGCCCCGAGCCGACCGAACAGGTCGAGCGCTTCGAGGACCTCGACGAGGGCTACCAGCCCGTCGGCTTCTGGCGTCGCCTGCTCGGCGGCAAGCGCTAGCCGAGCGAGGCCCGGGCCCAGCTCCCGAAACGACCGACGGGCCGAACGCCTCACGGCGATCCGGCCCGTCGATCCAGGCGCACGGGCGCCTGGCGCGAATGCGCGTGGTGATCAGTCCTCGAAGTCGTGACCGTGGCCACCGGCGGCGGCCGCCTTGTCGTCCTTCTTGGGCTTCTCGGCGATGAGGGTCTCCGTGGTCAGCATCAGGCCGGCGACCGAGGCCGCGTTCTGCAGCGCGGTGCGCACGACCTTGGCCGGGTCGATGACGCCGGCGGCCAGCAGATCCTCGTACTCGAGCTTGGCGGCGTTGAAGCCGAACGCCTGCTTGCCCTCGCGCACCTTCGACACGACGATCGAGCCGTCGACGCCGGCGTTGGCCGAGATCTGGCGCAGCGGCTCCTCGAGCGCGCGGCGGATGATGTTGACGCCGTAGCGGCGGTCGTCGTCGAACGACAGCTTGTCGAGCACCTCGATCGAGCGGACCAGGGCGACGCCGCCGCCGGGGACGATGCCCTCCTCGACGGCCGCGCGGGTGGCGTACATCGCGTCCTCGACGCGCGCCTTCTTCTCCTTCATCTCGACCTCGGTCGCCGCGCCGACGCGGATGACCGCGACGCCGCCGACGAGCTTGGCCAGGCGCTCCTGGAGCTTCTCGCGATCGTAGTCGCTCGAGGTGTCCTCGACCTCGCGGCGGATGGTCTTGACCCGCGCCTCGATGGCGTCCTTCTTGCCGGCGCCCTCGACGATCGTCGTGTTGTCCTTGTCGACGACGACGCGCTTGGCGCGGCCGAGGTCGGCGAGGGTGAGGTTCTCCAGCTTGAGGCCGAGATCCTCGGTGATGGCGTTGCCACCGGTGAGGACCGCGATGTCCTGCAGCATCGCCTTGCGGCGGTCGCCGAAGCCCGGCGCCTTGACCGCGCAGATCTGCAGGGTGCCGCGCAGCTTGTTGACCACCAGGGTGGCCAGGGCCTCGCCGTCGACGTCCTCGGCGATGATCACCAGCGGCTTGCCCTGCTTGGCGACCTGCTCGAGGATCGGCAGGAGCTCCTTCATGTTCGAGATCTTCTTCTCGTGCGTCAGGATGTAGGCGTCGTTGAACACGCCCTCCATGCGCTCGGAGTCGGTCACGAAGTACGGCGACAGGTAGCCGCGGTCGAACTGCATGCCCTCGACCACGTCGAGCTCGGACTGCATGGTCTTGGCCTCCTCGACCGTGATCACGCCCTCCTTGCCGACCTTCTCCATCGCCTCGGCGATCATGTTGCCGATGGTCTCGTCGCCGTTGGCCGAGATGGTGCCGACCTGGGCGATGTCCTTCTTGCCCTTGGTCGGGGTCGCCATCGACGTCAGGTTGGCGATGATCGCCTCGACCGACGCCTCGATGCCGCGCTTGAGGTCCATCGGGTTGAGGCCCGCGGCGACGAGCTTGGCGCCCTCGTTGTAGATGGCCTGGGCGAGCACGGTCGCGGTGGTGGTGCCGTCGCCGGCGACGTCGGAGGTCTTCGAGGCGACCTCCTTCACCATCTGCGCGCCCATGTTCTGGAACTTGTTCTCGATCTCGACTTCCTTCGCGACCGTGACGCCGTCCTTGGTCACCGTGGGCGAGCCCCACGACTTCTCGATGACGACGTTGCGGCCGCGCGGGCCGAGGGTGACCTTGACCGCGTTGGCGAGCAGGTTGAGGCCCTTGGCGATCTCGGCGCGGGCGGAGGTGGAGAAGACGATTTCCTTGGCAGCCATGTTGGGTTTCCTTGGCAGTGCGTGATGAACGGGGTGGGGACGCTGGCGTCGCGGCTCAGCCGATGACGGCGAGGAGGTCGTCCTCGCGCATGATCAGGTGGTCGTCGCCGTCGATCTTGACCTCGGTGCCCGAGTACTTGCTGAAGAGCACGGTGTCGCCGGCCTTCACGTCGAGGGCGTGGACCTTGCCGTCCTTGTCGCGCTTGCCCGCGCCGACGGCGATCACCTTGGCCTGGATGGGCTTCTCCTTGGCGCTGTCGGGGATGAACAGACCGCCGGCGGTCTTGGTCTCCTCATCGAGGCGCTTGACGAGAATGCGGTCGTGCAGTGGACGAATCTTCATGGTGCAGGTTCCTCTGTGCTTGGGTCGCGGTTGGACGCGCCCACGTATAGGCACGCGAGGTCGGCTTGGCAACCCCCAACATCGAGTGCTAACAAAGCGGAAAATTCACAAGTATAATCAGATGCTTACGAATCCAAAAATGTCCTGACGCGGTCCGTTGCGACGGTGGTCGCTGGCCCCGTACGATCGCTTTCAATGAAGCTCACCCTCTCCAGCATCCTCCTTGGTCTCTCCTTCACCGCGGTCGCGGCCTGCGGCAGCAAGGGCGACGACCTCGTCGGCAAGGTCACCGGGTTCAAGAACCAGATCTGCGCGTGCGCCGATGAGGCCTGCGCCGGCAAGGTCGAAGAGGCCTACAAGGCCTGGCGCAAGGAGGCCCGCAAGGGGCCCAAGCCCGCCGAGGACGTGATCACCAAGCTGCAGGGCATCGAGAAGGAGATGCGCGCCTGCGGCGAGAAGTTCGACAAGCCGGCCGATCCGCCGGCCGCGCCGCCGACCGAGCCGCCGCCGACCCCGGTGGCGCCGCCGGCTGATGGCTCCGCCGCCGCGCCGGCCGACGGCTCCGCCACGCCCTGAGCGGGCGGGGCGCCAGCGACAGCTGGCAACGACCATTGCGACCAGCGATCGCGGCCGCGTACCTTGGCGGCATGAAGCAGACGCTGTCGACGCTGACCCTGGGAATCCTCTTCATCGCCGCCTGCGGCAACAAGGGCGGCGGTGGCTTCGACGGCGTCGTCGCCAAGATGGAGGGCTTCAAGGCCCAGGCGTGCGCGTGCACCACCGTCGAGTGCGCCGCGCCGGTGGTGAAGGCGTACAAGGAGTACATCAAGGGCGCCGAGAAGAGCCTCGGCCAGGTGTCCAAGGAGCAGGACGCCAAGCTCGAGTCCCTCGACGACGCCATCAAGGCGTGCGCTCGCAAGAGCGTGGCGCCGCCGGCCGATCCGCCGCCGCCGGCCGGCGACGGCTCGGCCGCGGCCGACGGCTCCGCCGCGCCGGCCGGCGATGGCTCGGCCACGCCCTGATCCGCGAGGGTCCGTGCTAGGACCCGAGGCGTGGCGCTGACCGACTACGAGAAGTACATCCGCACCGACGAGCTGCTGGCGCTGCAGAAGGCGCCGGCCGAGCTGACGTGCCACGACGAGCTGCAGTTCCAGGTGGTGCACCAGGCCGCCGAGCTGTGGATGAAGCTGGTCGAGCACGAGCTGCGCTTCTTCGTCGAGCTCATCGGCGGTGACCAGCGCGCGCGCGCGATCACCACCCTGCGCCGGGTCGCGATGATCGAGCGGCTGCTGCTGGCCCAGGTCGACCTGCTCGACACGCTGTCGCCGCTCGACTACATGACCATCCGCACCGGGCTCGGGCGCGGCTCGGGCCAGGAGTCGCCGGGGTTCAAGACGCTCTTGCGGCTGCCCGGCGAGCTGGTGTGGCCGGCGTTCGAGGCGCACCTGGCGCGCGCCGGCGTGACGCTGCGCCAGATCTACCAGGCGCCGCACGAGCACCACGAGCTGCACGCGCTGTGCGAGGGCCTCGTCGACTACGACCAGCTCCTGCAGAGCTGGCGCCAGCGCCACCTGATGCTGGTGTACCGGATCATCGGCACCGGCACGCCGTCGCTCAAGGGCAAGCCCAGCGAGCTGCTCGCGCACGGCATGAAGACCCGGTTCTTCCCGGCGCTGTGGGACGTGCGCGACGAGCTGTTCGCCGAGTGGACCGCGCAGATGGCGGCCAAGGGCAAGGACCACGGCTACCACGGGTAGGCGCCGGCCGCGCCGCGCCTACAGCGTCGGCAGCAGCTCGGCGAGCACCTGGTAGCTCTCGCCGGCGCCGTCGGCCATGCCGGTCGCCATCACCTGATCGCGGATCTCCGCCGACGGGAACGCCATCGTCACCCGCAGCGTGGTGACGCCGTCGACCTCGGTGAGCACGGTGGTGACCACCGCCTCGCCGGGCATCCTCCATCGCCTCGGTGTGCACGACGCGCTCGTCGCCGAGCTCGCGGAACTCGCCGGCGAAGGCGAACTCGTAGCCCTCCGGCGTGCGGTACGCGGTGCGGTAGCGGCCGCCGACCCGCAGGTCGGCCTCGGCGCTGGTGACGACGGCGCGCGTGCCGCCGGCCCAGCGCTTGATGAGCGCGGGCTCGGTGAGCGCGCGGCGGACCAGGTTGCGAGGCGCGGCGAAGGTGCGCTGGAAGGCGATCTCGTGGGGAGCGGCGGGCAACAGCGTGAGGGTGGTCATCGGGATCCTTTCGTGGTCGACGGACGCGGGGGACGAGCCGCGGAGGGCTTGCGCGGCCGTCCGAGGCGAGGGCGGCGGCGGGCGCGCGTTGGGGTGGGCGCAGCGGCGGGCGGCGCCGGCGCGGCCTGGAGCTCGGCGAGGACGTCGTCGAGCATGGCGAACGCCGCCTCCCAGGCCTCGAGGTGCTCCTCGATCCACGAGCGCGCCGCCCGCAGCGGGACGCCGCGGAGGCGACACGGTCGGCGCTGGGCGTCGCGGCCGCGCGAGATGAGCCCGGCGTGCTCGAGCACCTTGAGGTGCCGCGAGATCGCGGGCTGGCTGATCGCGAACGGCTGGGCCAGCTCGGTGACCGTGGCCTCACCCCGGGCCAGGCGCGCGAGGATCGCGCGGCGGGTGGGATCGGCCAGAGCGGCGAAGGTGGCGTCGAGGGCGGGGGGCGGCATGCGTGACGACTTTGTTATATTAATTTTTGGTTATATGCAAGCGCGCCGTGCCCCGGGGCCGCGGCGCGCCCGCGCAGGCTACGGCGCCGGCCGCACCAGCGCGCGCCAGCTCGGCTCGGCGCGGAACTCGACGTAGCGGTAGGTCAGCGCCGCCAGCGCGCTGAGCAGCGCGGCGCCGAGGGCGAGGTGGCCGGCGTCGAGCTGACCGCCGACGACGTGGCGGATGACCAGGTCGTGCCAGACGTAGAGCGAGTAGCACATCATCCCGATCACCTGGAGCGGGGGCGCCGCGAGCAGCCGGCGCACCGCGCCGCGCGCGCGCAACGCGCCGACGACGATCAGCGCGAAGCCGGCGGCGAAGCCCAGGTGCGTGAGCGGCCACGCCGCCTGCGGCCAGGCGCCGAGCAAGATCTCGTCGCGGGCGGCGGTGGCCAGCCACACCAGCGCGGCGCCGGCGGCGAGCGGCGCCGCGGCGCTGCCGTCGGGGCGACGGCGCCACCACGCGAGCGCGGCCATCCCGAGCACGAAGTCGTCGAGCCGGCCCAGCACGCTGTCGCTGAGCGCGTCGAGGTACGGGTTGCCGACGTCGAACGCGGCGCGCCCGTGGCCGAGCAGCCGGGTCGCGAGCGCGACGGCGACGGCCACCGCGGTGAGGCGGACGACGCCGATCCGGGCGGCGGCCACGAGCAGCAGCGGGAACAGCACGCTGAGCCACACCTCGACCCCGAGCGACCACAGGACCCAGTTCTGCGGCGGTGACCACATCGAGGTGGTGAAGGGGAAGGTGAAGGTCCCGAGCAAGAGCGCGTCACCGAGGCCCGCCGCGGTCGGCGGCGGCGGCGCCACCAGCGCCAGGGTCACCGCCAGGCACACGTAGTACAGCGGCAACAGCCGGGCCGCGCGTCGACGGTAGAACCCGATCAGGTCGGCGCGGGTGGCCATTGCGCGGCGGCCGTCGGCGTAGGGCAGGTAGAGGACGAACCCCGACAAGACGAAGAACAGGTGCACGCCGACGTAGCCGTGCGACAGCGGCGCGCCGACCGACATCGCCGCCGCGCCGAGGTCGACGGTGGCCCAGCCGATCGGGAACAGCGGCGACAGCAGGTGGTGGTGCACCACCGCGAGCAGCGCGATCCCGCGCAGCCCGTTGAGCACGCCGAGCCGGGTCGTCGCCATCGCCGCCGGCGACGCTACCACCGCGGCCGGACGTGCTACCGATGGGCATGGCCACCGTCGCCGCCGATCCGCTGCTGGTCCACCGGGCCAAGTTCCCCGCCCTCGAGTCGTGCGTGCACCTGATCTCGCACTCGCTGGGCTGCGTGCCGGGCCGCGCCAAGGACGACCTCGCCGAGTTCGCCGAGCTGTGGGCGACCCGCTCGATCTCCGCGTGGAGCGAGTGGTTGCCCGAGGTCGATCGCGCGGCCGCTCGCATCGCCAAGATCATCTCGGCGCCCGCGGGCTCGGTGACCATGCTGCCCAACGTCTCGACGATCATGGCGGTCTTGGCGTCGTGCTTCGAGTTCTCGCCGGCGCGCGACGGCGTGGTCTACGAGGCGTTGATGTTCCCGACGGTGTCGTACGTGTGGCAGGCCGAGGCCCGCCGCGGCGCCCGGTGCGTGCTGGTGCCGTCGGCGGATGGGATCACCATCGACGCCGAGGCGATGTGCGCCGCCATCGACGAGCGCACCGCGCTGGTCGTGATGCAGCACGTGGTGTTCTCGTCGGCCTACGTCCAGGACGTCAAGCGCATCGTCGCCCGGGCCCGGGAGGTCGGCGCCCACGTCATCCTCGACTGCTACCAGTCGGTCGGGACCTTGCCCATCGACGTGGTCGACCTCGGCGTCAGCTTCGCGTGCGGCGGCTCGGTCAAGTACCTGTGCGGCGGGCCCGGCGCCGGCTGGCTGTACGTGCGGCCGGATCTGCTCGGCCAGTTCGCGCCGCGCGCCACCGGCTGGTTCGGGCACGAGGCGCCGTTCGCGTTCACGATGCCCGACCAGCAGTACGCCGACACGATCTGGCGCTACCAGGGCGGCACCCTGCCGATCGCCGCGCTCTACCAGTCGCGCGCCGGCGCCGAGATCATCGGCGAGATCGGCGTCACCGCGATCCGCGACAAGAGCCTGGCGATGACCGAGGCCTGCATCGGCTGGGTCGACGAGCTCGGCCTCACCCTGCGCAGCCCACGCCCGGCGGCCCAGCGCGGCGGCTCGGTGGTGTTCGACTTCGTCGGCGCCGCCGACGTCTGCCGCGAGCTCAACCGCCGCACGTTCTTCTGCGACCACCGGCCCGGCGCCGGCATCCGCATCGCGCCGCACTTCTACACCAAGCGCGAGGAGCTCGACCTGTTCTTCGGCGAGCTCAAGCGGATCCGCGGCGGCGGCGGCTGAGCCACGCGCGTCAGCGCAAGACCGAGAAGTGGAACGCGCAGCGCGGGTCGCCGGCGGCCAGGGTCTCGGGCCGATCGAGGCGGACGCCGCGCTGGCTGGCGAAGAACGCCTCGTCGACCGCGCAGCACAGCGGCGCCAGCTCGGGCGTGCCGACAGCGGCCATCAGCTCGACGAAGCGACAGCGCGTCACCGTGAAGTCGACGCGCTCCGGGCCGGGCTCGGTGACCTCGCCGTCGGCGTTGAAGAACCGCGGCACCAGCGCGCGGGCGGCGGCGGCGAGCCCGGCCGGCGGTAGCGGCGGGATCGACGCGGCCAGGAAAGCGACGCCCCCGGCGCGGACGACCTCGTCGACCAGCGCGAGCGCCGCCGGCTGGCCGAGGCGCGGCACCAGCGCGCGGTACAGGAGCACCGCGCCGCCGAGCTGCGCGCGCGCGCGGCGGTCGCGCTCGTCGACGGCTGGGCCGAGCTCGCGCCACGGCTCGCCGCGGGCGCGGCAGCGGCGATCCGCGCCAAGGTCGCGAGCCCGGCGCCGAGGCCGAGCGCACGCACCACCGCGGCCACCGCCGCGCGGCCGCCGGCGATGGCGCCGCGTCGGGCCGCGGCCCGCTCGCTCACGGCCGTCACGGCAGGCTCACCGAGGTGACGCTCCGGGTGCGCTCGGGGCCGGTCTCGAGCTGATCGCACTCCTCCCACGCCGAGAAGTCGGGCGCCTGATCGGAGCTGTTCACGCACAGCGAGGTGGTGGCGTCGCCCTGGGCCGACTGCCCGCGATGCCACAGCACCAGCGTGCCGACCTCGTGGCTGATCTCGGCGTCGACGACGGTGTCGGGCAGCCACACCCGCGCCGAGGGGGTGAGCTCGACGGCGCCGGTGGCGGCGTCGTGGCTGGTCAACGTGGTGTTGAACGCGAGCTGGCCGAGGTAGCGGCCGAGGTGGTTCATCTCCGGGTTCGAGCTGTCCGGCGGCGCCAGCGTGAAGGCCACGTGGTCGAGCGCGGCGACGGCGCCGGTGAAGCCCGGCGCGCCGGTGATCGTGGTCGTCGTGGTGACCGGCGCGTCCTCGTGGCCGGCCTGGGTGCGCTCGAAGATCGGCGCGCGCGCCAGGCCGACGTCGGCGACGGCGCCGCCGAGCGCGGTCCACAGCACGCGCAGGTCGTAGTCGAGCGCGGCGTTGAGCGGCTTCTCCTCGACGCCGGGCAGGCCGCCGTGGTTGGGGGTCCAGGCCCGCGCGATCTCGACGTGGACCCGGCACCGCAACACGCCGTCGGCGCCGTCGCCGGGATCGCAGTCGCGCACGTCGATGGCCATCCGGTACGGCCACATGCCGTTCGAGTTGCAGGGCGTCTCCGGCGGCTGCGCCTCGTCGCGGCAGGCCATGTCGAGGGCGACGCCGCGCAGGGCCAGCGCGTAGCGGCCGCCGGGGGGCACCCCGAGCACGACCTCCTGGTCGAACGTCGAGCTGGCGCGCGGGTACGGCGCGCCGTCGACGTCGACGTCGACGAGCCGATCGGTCCAGGTCAGGTGGGTGTCGCCGGCGTGCGCCCACAGGCCGGGCGCGGTGACCGCGGCGAAGGCGACCCGCGGCCGCATGTAGTTGCCGTCGACGCCGGTCGATTGCCCGGCGTGGTAGGTGCCGTCGACGCGCCAGCCGCCGGCGTCGGTCGCGGTGATCTCGTCGAGGTAGCTGTCGAGCAGCGACACCCGGTGCGGCACGCGAAAGCCCACCACCTCACGCAGCCACTCATGATCGAAGCCCTGCCACAGCAGCGCGTGGTCGACGCCGTCGGCGAGCGGCACCGCGTCGGGCGGTGGCGCGGCGGCGTCGACGGGGCCGGCGCAGGCGTCGTCGCAGGTGGTCGGCGCGTCGCCGCAGCTCACCGTCAGCGCCAGCAGCGAGGTGATCGTGGCGAGTCGCACGCGCGCACTCTCGCAGCACCGTCGCGCGAGGGTCAACGACGATCCGCCGGTCGCGCCTGGTGACAGGCCGTCAGCTCGCGCGACCGTGGCGCCGACGACCGATGCAGGCGACGGAGGCCACCAGCACCAGCAGGCCGAGGTCGGCGCCGGCGCGGCTGCTCGAGGCGCAGCCGTAGTAGCTGGTCTGCTCGGTGGTCGTGGGCTCGTCGTCGCTGGGGCCCGGTCCCGGGCCAGGGCCGGGGCCAGGATCTTCGTCGGTCGCGACGCCGGTGACCGCCAGGGTGCCGACCTCGACCGGACCGTCACGTCCTGGCGTGGTGTAGCGCAGCGTGATCGCGCCGCTGTCGGTGGTCGCCGTCGGCGCGAAGGTCAGGCGCTGGGTCAGCTCGGTGCCGCCGACCACGACGCAGGCCTCGTCGGGGCACGCCGACAGGGACCACGGGCCGCCCTCGACCAGGCCCTCGACGGTATAGGCCAGCTCGCCGCCGCCGTCGTTCTTCACGGTGAGGTCGACGTCCGCCGTCGTGCCGACCGCCGTCGTGATCGTCTGGCTGCTCGTCGGGTCGAGGATGAAGATCGGCGGCGGCGCGCAGTTGATGGTGGTGATCGTGAGCTGGTAGGTCGCAACGACGGCGTCCGGATCGGTCGCGGCGATGTCGAACGTGCAGGTCGTCGGCGTGTGGTCGGCGGGGTTGATCGAGACGTAGCCGCTGCCGATCCCGCCGGAGCCCAGCGAGCTTGGCAGGTAGTCGATCGCGAAGCCGTCGCAGGTGCCCGGTCCCTGGGGGCCGGCGTTGACGATGTCGAGGGAGACGCTGCCGGTGTTGCTGACGGTGAAGAACCCCGAGCCCTGGCCGCCGCTGCCGTCGAGGCAGTTGATCGTGTTCGGGGGCGAGAACACCAGCCCGGCGTAGGCGACGGAGCCGATCGCGGTGGCGGCGACGACGATGACGGCGGCGAGGTGGCGACGGTTCATGCGCGAGCTCCGGGCTGAGGATGGCGACGGCGGCGGGTCACGACCGCGCCGATCGCGACCAGGATCACGAGGGTCCCGCCGGCGCCGCGACCGGCGCCGCACGAGTAATAGCTGGTGGTGTCGTCGGCTCCGTCGAGATCGTCGTCGCTGACGCGGCCGATCACGGTGACGGTGGCGAGCTCGCCGCCCTCGCCCACGAACGACAGCACGAGCTCGGCGCCGTCGTCGGCGGCCGAGGTCGGCCGGAATGTCACCTGCAGCGGCAGATCGCGCCGACCAGCGACGGTGCAGGCGGCCTCGGTGCAGACGTCGACCTGCCACGGGCCGGTGACGCCCTCCACCAGGAACGTGAGCGGCAGGCCGCCGTCGTTGGCGGCGGTGAGCGACAGCAGCGCCGCGGCGCCGATCGGCGCCGTCAACAGCGGCGTGGGTGACGGCGTCACTACCAGCGCGCCGTCGCTGCCGGTGCAGTCGCCGGCCGCGAGCTCGACGTACACCGGGGCGCCGCCCTCGTCCCGGCCGAGCTCGATCTGGCAGCTCGGCCACGTCCACTGGCTCGCCGTCACCCGGGCCACCAGCGGCACCACCGCACCCGGGGCCAGCGTCGTCGGCGGCGTGCCGGCATACGTGAGCTCGTAGCCCTCGCAGATCTCGTCCGCCGCCGGCAGCGCGCTCGCCAGCGTGATCGTGCCGCCGGTGCGGTTGCCGTACGCAAACGAGGTGCTGTGGGTGAGGGCGGCGTCGACGCAGCCGGGCAGGGGCCCGAGCGTGGCGGCGCCGTGCAGCGCGACCTGGGCGCCGCCGTGATCGAGGGTGGCGGCGTGGTCGCCGGGGCTCGTCGGCAGGTAGCGCACGTCGACCGGGAGCTGCCCGGTCACCGAATCGGCGACGCCCGGCGTCAGCGGGAAGAAGCTGGCGCCGGCGCCGCTCACCTCCGGCGGTGACCACACCGTGGTGGCCGCGCAGTCGTCGAGGTCGTAGCGGTGCACCGGCGAGGTCGCGAGGTCGTCGCTGCCGACGCCGAGGTAGACCAGCCCAAACTCGAGCGAGGCCGGGCTCACCGCGAAGCCGTCGTCGATCCCCTCGACCAGGAGCGGCACGTCGATCTGCGAGGTTCCGCCGGCCGCGGTGCCGCTCTCGCGGACCCGCCACACCAGGGTCGCGGTCGCGGTGCCCGCCGCCATCGGCGTCGCGGTCACGGTCGCGGCGACCTGGGTGCCGACCGCGATCACGCCCGGTGACGGCGGGGTGACCGTGAACACCCCGTTTCCGCCCGAGACGAACGTGCTCGACAGGTTCAGCGGCGCCGAACCGACGTTGTCGAGGTGAGGCGTCGCGACCGCGGCTGAGCCGACGCAGACCTGGCCCAGGTCGACCTCGGGCGGTTCTGCGCTGGCGTCGGCGACGACCGTCGTCCCCGCCAGGCCGATCTCGAAGGTCTCCGTGCCGAGCGTTAGCTGCAGGGTCCCCGAGGCCGAGGTGTTGGCCGACGGCGTGAACATGATGCTGAAGGTGACGGTACGACCGGCGTCGCTCGTCACGGTGCTGGCGATGGAGAACTCCGGTCCGCTGACGATCGCGACGCCCGGCTGGTCCTCGGCCTCGACGGTCTCGATGACGAGCTGGCGGTTGCCGGCGTTGAGGTGCAACGTCGCGGCGCCGAAGTCCAGGACCGGTCGGGTGCCGCCGTCGGCGGCTCGCCACGGGATGATCGGGCTCAGCGCGCCAGCCACGCCGACGCGGGTCTTCACCCCGGCGCAGGTGACGTCGACCCGCGGAAACGGGATGCCGTCGTCGCTGGTGACGTGGAGCCGGCCGTACAGCGGCACCGCGTCGTCGGGCTTGCAGCGCAGCTCGACGGTGGGCATCGACGCCGGGGTCACGAACTCGCACTCGTGCTCGGCGTCGAAGGACGGCGCGACCTCGTTGCAGCTCTCGAGCTTCAGCGAGGGCGAGGCACCCTCCGGGAGGAGCACGCCGTCTTCGGCGGTCATCGACAACCCCGACACCGAGGTGTCGCCAAGGGTGAACAGCTTGCCGCGGTTACGGCCGACGAAGATCGGACCCAGGTCTTCGTGGTCGATGGCCGAGGTCATCTCGCCGAAGAGCTGCAGGTACCCGGTGCTGGCCGAGTCGTGGATGCCGCCCGCGAAAACGCCAGGCCCGGTGGCCGCGAACGAGATCGACCTGGTCGCGTTGGTGGTGTTGCCCGGGATCGTGCACGAGGTCGTGGATCCGTTGCACTCCAGCGGATTGAACTGGTAGGGACCGTCGACCACCAGCGTCGTCGCCGCGATCGTGCTGACCTGGAACGTCGACACCGGCGCCGGCCCGCCGACCACGCCCTCGAGGTAGATCGTCGCCGGCGACAGGACGAGGTTGCCGGTGGTGGCGCACGAGGTCCCGGCCTGGACCTCGAAGCGCTCGCGCTGCACCACGCCCGAGCCCTGGAAGCGCCAGTCGAACCAGTAGCTGCAGGCCTGGGTCGGCACCGAGGAGGAGAGGGTGACGCCGAGGACGCCCGGGTTGGTCATCGTCAGCGGCGAGCTGATCTCGGCGGTGAAGGCGTACCCCGGGCAGCCGGCCTGGTGGACCGCGACGATCTCGATCGGCGTGACGCCGTTGTTCTGGACGGCCGCGGTGCCCGAGCCGTTGCACTGGACGGTGAGCGGCGACGGGTTGATGCCGAACGCGGCGTCGGCGGCGGAGGCCACGCCGGCCCCGGCCAGGGTCGAGGCGCACCCCACGGCGATGACGAGCGCGCGGCGGCGCGCGACGGCCCTCCACATGGCGCCCATCGTACGCCGGTTACGGCGTCGGCCGCCGTGATCTACCGCGCGAGGAGTGCCGACATGCGCCTACCCCGGCGCCGGGCGCTCAGCGGCGGCGCCGGCGCGCGACGAACCCGAGCGCGAGCACCAGCGGCAGCGCCGGGGCGGCGCCACCGCCGCCGGCCGACAGGCAGCCGTCGTAGTAGCTGGTGTCGCCGGTGTCGCCCGGCTCACCGTCGGCGCCGTCGCCGGAAAGCTCGACGGTGACGTCGCCGAGGCTCGTGTGGACGACCAGGGGGCCGGCGAAAGCGCCGGTGGTCATCGGCGCGAACAGGATCGTGATGGGGGCCTCACCGGTCGGCGTGAGCGCGAAGGTCGACGGCCCGGCGACGAACCCGGTGGGGACCGACATCCCCAGGACCTCGACGGCGTCGTCGCTGCACACCTTGAGCGCGAGCGTGCGCTGCGCGACCTGGCCGACGGCGACCTCACCGAAGGCGACCGCGGTCTCGCTGGCGTGGGCCCCCGCGGGCAAGACGTCGACGGTCAGGTCCTGCACCGTCGCGTCCCGGTTGGTCCAGGGCCAGGTCACCTTGGCCGCGTAGCTGCCCACGGCGGCCGCGGGCGCGAGGGTCAGCAGCGCGCTGGCCTCGTTGCCGGGGTGGATCGCGTACCCGAAGGATGGCTCGCCGAAGAAGTCGGTGCCCGAGGGCCCCGGTGGATCGAACTCGAGGGAGAAGTCGTCGGCGCCGCTGGTCAGCTCGGGCTCGTCGTCGGCGTACAGCGGCACCACGCCGGTAGCTTCCACCGTGAGCTCGCGACTCCACGGCTCGCCCTCGCAGGTCCAGCTCGCCAGCGGAGCCTCGGGCGTCGCCATGGTGTAGGCGTGGCCGGCGACGCAGAAAAGCTCGATCGAGGCGATCGTGGTCGTCGTGCTCGGGGTGGCGGGGTTCACCAGCGTGTACTCGACCCGCGCGGTGTACGTGGCGTCCTCGGCCGTCGGCGGGGGCGTGCAGGCGACGTCGAAGTAGAGCGGCGAGTTCGCGAAGTTGGCGGAGATCTCGCAGGACGTGGAGGTCTGCGCCGAGCACACCCCGGTCGGGAGATAGTCGAACGCGAACACGTCGGCGGCGTCGCTGACGATCGTGAGCGACCTGGCCACGCGCAGATCCGGCGAGCCCGGGGAGGCGCTGCCGTAGAAGTACGAAGCGTACGGCTCGGGGCCGCCGAGATCGATGGGGGACAGCTCGGCGCTCGGTCCGTACTCGAACCCGTAGGCATCCAGCGACGGGCCCTTGTAGTAGACGTAGGCCGACGCGTAGGTGCCGTCCGGGGCGGTGCCGGAGGCCGACAGGTCGGGATACCACTCGGTCACGTAGAACGGCGTGAAGCTGACGTCGACGTCGATGAACCCTTGCGACGCGAGGGTGGTGAAACAGTAGGTGTCGCGCTCGGTCGGGTCCGGCCCGCACAGCGCGTCGCGGAACGCGAAGTTCTGCGGCAGGTACAGCTCCACGTCCAGGGGCATGGTCGAGGTGTTGGTCAGCCGGAACGTCTGCGGCGCCGATTCGCGGCCGAGCTCCACCACCCCAAAGTCGTCGAACGACGACGGTGAGAACACCAGCCCGCCGCTACCGCCGAGCCCGGGCGCCGAGATCCCGGCGCCCCGCTCGATCGCTGGCGCCGTCGGCGCGGCCACCGCCGCGCCAGCCGTCAGCCCCACCGCCGCGATCGCCATCGCCAGCGCGCGCATCACAGCCGCCCCTGGATGCCGAACATCGGCACCGGCACCCCGACCACCAGCATCTTGCCGTCGGACAGGACGTCGTCGTTGAAGAAGTACTCGTAGCCGACCTCGCCGAGCACGTGCAGGCGATCGTTGATCTTGATCTCGAGGCCGCCGGCGCCGCGGATGCCCACCCGCAGCCGCTGGTCGCCCTCGACCGCCTCGTCGCCGGCCCACAGCGCGGTCTGGCCGACGGCGAGGAACGGCGCGAAGGTGCCGGTGATGAGGCGATAGCGGGCGCCGAAGTAGCCGCCGACCAGGCGGCCGAACACCATCGAGGCGTCGAGCTCCCAGCGCGGCGCGATCTCGAGGGACACGCCGGCGCCGAAGGCGGCGCCGCGCAGGCCGTCGCCGATGTCGAGCCGGGTCTGGGCGGTGATACCCAGCGTCTTGGGGTAGTGCTCGCGGACGATCTGGTAGTACGGCTCGTCGATCTCGTCGTCGCTCGGCAGGTACGCGGCGACGTCGACCACCTGCTCGCGCGCGATGCCGCCGCGCTCGGCCTTGGCGCCGGTGACGAGCCAGGCGGTGACCTCCTCGGGCGGCGGCTCGCCGGCCTTGGCCGACGGGTTGGCGTCGACCGCGACCCGGGTGTCCTCGGGCGGCGGCGCCGGCTCCACCGGATCGCCGGGCACCGCCGGCGGCTTCGGCGCCGCGGCGGTCAGGGTCAGGCCCAGCTCGCGGGCCTCGCCCTCGAAGGTGTTCACCGAGATCTCGGCGGTGGTGAAGCCATCCTTGCGGCCGCGCACCATGTGGATGCCCGGCACCAGCCGGGTCAACAGCTTCTTGCCCACCGGCACCCACGGGCCGCCGTCGATGGAGACGTCGACGCCCGACGGCTCGACCAGCACCCGCGCCACCACCAGCTGCTCGTCGAGCGAGAGCAGCAGGCGCTTGACCTCCTCGATGCGGTCGGCGTTGGTCTCGGGATCCTCGATGTAGAGCTGGTAGGTGTTGGCGGCGTCGGCGTTGCGCCCCATCTCGCGCAGGGTCGAGCCGATGTTGAGGAGGATCTTGGGCGACTTGTACTCGGCGTAGGCGCCGATGAAGAACTCGAGGGCGGCGTCGTACTCGAGGCCCTGCAGGCGATCGATGCCCTGGGTCACCAGGAGCTGCGCGCGCTGCTTGGCGATCTGCTCCGGGGTCAGCGGCACCGGCGCCGGCGGCGGCGCGTTCGGGTCGGGCGGCGCCGTCGGCGCGGCGGGGGCGGCGGGGGCGGCGGGGGCGGCCACGGGCGGCGCCGCGGTCGTCAGCGGCGCCGGCGCCGCGGGCGCCGCGGGCGAGCTCACCGGGTCCGACGACAGCGGGTCGTCGGCGTGAACGATGCCGGGGATCAAGAGGAGCGACGCAGCGAGCGCCGCGGTGACCGGTGGGCGGATGGCCATGGCGAGCCGGAGTCTAACGCTCCTGCCTCGGATCGTGGCGCGCCAGGGACCGCGATCCGGACGGCTCGCGCCGACGGCGATTCGCAGGCCGAGGGCCACGCTTCGTGGTGGCGCCGCCGCGGCTCAGTCGAGGGACGGCTCGATCGGCGCGCCGCTGGCGGTGGTCGGCTTGTCGGAGTCGGGCGCGGTGGCCGGGCCGTCGCCGCCGGGGATGGGATCGCCAGGCGCGGTCACCGGGCCGACCGTGGCCGGATCGCCGATGGGCTTGTCGCCGACGCGGACCCCGCCGGGCTTGTCACCGCCGGGCTTGTCACCGCCGGGCTTGTCGCCGCCGGGCTTGTCGCCGCCGGGCTTGTCGCCGCCGGGCTTGTCGCCGTTGCGCGGCGTCGCGGGATCAGTGCGGGTCGGCGCGACCGCGGTCACCTTGGCCACCGCCTTGCCACCGCCGCGCCGGAGCTCGACCTCGAACCGCTGCGGCCCGTCGAGCGTGATCTCGCCGACGAACTCGTCGTAGCCGGCGGCGGCGACCCGGATCGGCTGCGCGGTGGCGCGCCGGGGTAGCTCGGCGATGCCGCGATCGGTCAGCGTGACCTCGACGCCGTCGAGCAGCACCCGCGCGCTCGGCGGCGTGAGCTCGAAGAACACCGCGACGGTCTCGTCGCCGACGGGCGGCGACACCACGGCCTGGCCCGCGGTGGGGTCGGTGATCGCGACCGGGCCGGCGCTGCCGGCGCTGCCGGTGGCTGTCGTCGAGCTCGGCGCGGCGTCGCCACGATCGCGCAGGGCGAAGAACGCGACCCCGGCGCCGACCAGCACCACGGTGACCAGCCCCGCGACCAGGCCGAGCTTGCTGCCGGAGCGCGCCACCGCCGGGCGCTCCGCGGCGAGCAGCGCGGTGTCGCCGGCGAGGGTCGGCATCGAGCCGAGCGCGGCCACCCCCGGAACGGTGCCGGGCGCGGTGCCGACCGGGATCACCACCGCCGAGCGGCGCGCCGTCGGGAGCGGCGTCATCGACGTGATCGCGCCGGTGAGGCTCGGGATCGCCCGGGTCAGCGCCTCGATGATGTCGGCGGCGCTCTGCGGCCGCGACGCGGCGTCCTTGGCCAGCAGCCCGGCGACCAGGCCATCCATCGCCACCGACACCTCGGGCAGCCGCTCGCGCAGCGGTGGCACCTGCCCGAAGAGCTGCATCGCGATGAGCTCGCCGGCGCCCTCGGCGACGAACGGCGGCGCGCCGGTGAGCATCTCGTAGACCATGCAGCCCAGCGAGTAGAGGTCGGCGCGGTGATCGATCTCGCCGGCGGCGCGCGCCTGCTCCGGCGCCATGTACGCCGGCGTGCCCATCAGGGTGCCGGTGCGGGTCTGGTTGACCTTGCCGCCCTCGTCGTTGAGCTTGGCGATGCCGAAGTCGAGCACCTTGGGTCGCTCGCCGCTGGGCATGTCTGGATCGGGCACCAGGAACACGTTGTCGGGCTTCAGATCGCGGTGGATGATCCCGCGGCGTGGGCGGCGCCGAGCGCGCGATGCGCTTGGTGATCAGCGCGACCTCGACCTCCGGCGGCCGGCGCGCTCGGCCAGGCGCGCGGCGAGGGTCAGCCCACTCGAGGAACTCCATCACCGAGATGAGCGGCGCCGGTGTCGCCGAGGCCGGAAGTCGCCACCTCGACGATGCCGGGATGACGGATCGCGGTGGCGGCGGCGCACTCGTTGAAGAAGCGCTCGACCATCGCCAAGGGTGGCCAGTGCTCCGGTCGCAGGGCGACCGCACGGCGACCCGATCGGTGAAGCTCGTGGCGGGCCTTGAAGACCGTGCCACCGCGCCGGTCGGATCTCGCCGAGGATCTGGTACTGGCCGACCGATGGTCCGACCAGGCCTGGCGGCGGCGGATGCAGCTGGCTCACTCACATGATCCCCAGGGACACCCTCGGGGAAAGGATGCGCCACGGTCGCCGGCGGTTCAGCGCTTCCTTCATGGCCGCGCGGGCGGTCGATCCGGCCCGATCTCGTCGGCGCGGCCCGTGGTCGGGTAGGGGCGTGTAGGCAGCCAGCCGCGGTGCTAGCCTGCGCGTGCGCAGCGTCCTCGTCGCCGTGGTGGTCGTGGCCCTGGCGGGGTCTGCGCGGTGCGCGGCGACGACCGGTTCGTCCACCTGCCCGACGCCGCGCGCCGACGCGCGCCTGATCGCGCCGGACGCCCCGCGGTCCCAGACGCGAGGCCGACCACGACGCCGCGGCCGCCGACGCCGCGCCGGCGCCACGATCGGCGTGCTACCAACAGGCGGTGCCGAGCTTCGCGCCCGTCTTCGTCTGCACCAGCGAGCGCGCCGCCGATCACCCGCGCGGCTCCTGTGCGCGGCGCGGCGCGGTCGCGGTGCGCGAGCTGCTCAAGAAGGAGCTGACCGCGCGCGGGCTGGCCGGGCGGGTCCGCGCCAACGCCGCCGGCTGCCTCGACCAGTGCGAGCGCGGCGTGGCGATCGTCGTGTACCCGGAGCAGGTCTGGTACGGCGCGGTCACCGCCGCCGACGTCACCGAGATCATCGAGCGCCACCTCGTCGGCGGCGAGATCGTCGAGCGCCTGCTCATGCCGGATCAGCCGCACCACGGCGAGCCGCGCCATCGGCTCCCGGTGCTGGCCCCGGGCGGCGCCACCTCGTGAGCGGCGGCCGGCGCACCGCTCGGCCTCGGCGTGGCGAGCGCGCTGGCGACGGCCTCGGCGGCGCGCGCCGAGCCGCCGCCGTCGCCGTCGCGTCGCGCCGGATCCGCGCGCGGTCGAGCTCGCGCGCGAGGCCAGCCTCGCGCCGCGAGGACGCCGCCGGCCTGGTGACGGTGGCGCTCGGCACCGGCGTGCGAGATCGGCGTCGGCGTCGACAGGTCGACTGCCGGGGCCGGCGGTGGCGCCAGCCTGCGCCTGGCCCAGGCCGCGGGCCGAAGGCTGGCTCGTCGGCGTCGAGCTCGATCTCACCGTGTACCGGGCGCCGCCGGGCGCCGACGGCGGCGGCGATCGGCTCAACCAGAGCGCGCTGATCGCGGTGGCCGGGCAGTACTACCCGCGGCCGGGGGTGTGGGCGCGGCTCGGCGCCGGCGTCGGCGGCTTCACCCGGCGCGCCGAGGGGGCGACCCGCCGCGGCGAGGCCCGCGCCGGCGTCGGCGTGGTCGGCGGCGCCGGCGTCGAGCTCCTCGCGCGCGGGCGCCTGGCGCTGCAGCTCGAGCTGCTCGCCACCACCCAGGTCATCGTCGACGGCGTGGTGCTCGGCGGGGCGCTGGCCCTCGGCCTGGTCGTCGACTGATCGCTACGATTCGGGCGCCAGCCGCAGCTCGAGCTGCTCGCGGGCGTCGTCGTCCTCGTCGACGAACTCGGTCGCGAACTCGTCGCCGCGGAAGGCCGACACCGAGCCGCCGGCCTCGAGCTCGACCTCGAACCGGCCGTCGCGATCGAGCGCGATCGCGGTGCCGGCGCCGTCGGTGGTGAACCCGAGCACGGTGGCGTCGGCCGCGGCCTGGCCGGCGCCGTCGACGACCCGGCCGCTGACGCGCTTGGTCCGGATCGGGCGCGCGTCGAGATCGAGCGGCGCGGTCTCGCCGGCGGCCACCGTCACCACGTGGATGAGCTTGGCGGTACGCGGCGACGCCACGAACAACCCGAGGGTGCACGCCGGCAGCCCGTCGAGGCGATAGCGGCCGCTCTCGACCACCACCAGGCGCCGCTGCGCGCCCTCCTGCGAGCGCACGCCGCGACAGCCGAGCAACTCCACCCCGAGCGAGCCGCGGGTCATGCCGGCGACCGCGCCGGCGATGGCGCCGGTGCCGCCGAAGCGCAGCTCGACGCCGTGGCTGGGCACCGTCACCTCCTCGTCGATCACGCCGAGGGTCGGCGACGACGCCGTGATGCGGTAGCGGCCGGCGCGCAGCGCGTGCACCGACCACGCGCCGTCGGCGTCGGACCGCTCCTGCTGATCGGTGCCGCCGGGATCGAGGGCGGCGACGTCGAAGAACACGCCGGGCGCCGGCTCGCCGGTGGCGGACACGATCTCGCCGCTGATGTCGGGGCCGCGGTCGGGCAGGCGGAACACCACGTCGGCGTAGCGGTGGCCGTCGCGGCAGCTGAAGCGCTGGGCCGGCGCCGGCGGCGCGTGCCACGGCCAGGCCCGCAGCACGTGGTCGACCTCGTCGGTGCTGACCCAGCGGAAGGTGCCGTCGTCGGCGATCTGGCCGCTCGGCGCGAAGTCGTCGGGGCCGCGGCCGTACTGGCGCTCGATCGAGCCGGCGCCGGCGGGGTTGCCGTGGGCGTCGATCACGCGGCCGCTCACCACGCAGCCGGCGATCATGACCAGCGTCACCTCGTGCTCGCCGGCCGGCTCGACGGTCACCGACGGCGTGCCCTCGCGATCGTCGAGCGCCGCGTAGTAGTCGTGGCTCGCCTGCAGCCGGTGGGTGCCGGCCGGCAGCTCCAGGCGAAAGCGCCCCTGGGCGTCGCTCTCGGTGACGTTGCTGCCCAGGATCGGCCGCAGGTCGCCGAGCGCCTCGATCACCGCGCCGGCGACCGCGCGCCCGTCGGGCCCGACGATGGTGCCGACCACGGTGCCGCTGCGATCGACCTCCACGTCGAGGGCGTCGACGTCGGCGGCGAGCTCGAGGTGCGGCGCCAGGGCGGGATCGGGCGCGCCGATGGCGTCGGCCGCGGGCAGCCCGGGCAGGCGCTGGCCGGGCGCCACCCCGGCGCTCACCACGTGATCGCCGCGCGCGAACACCTGGTACGGCCCCGGGGGGAGATCGATGACGTAGGCGCCGCCGAGGTCGGCCATCGTCGACGCCTCGCCGCCGGCGCCGGTGAAGATGACCTCCACCGCCGGCACCGGCGCGCGATCGTCGCGATCGATCGCGGTGCCGCGGATGGACGGTGCCGGCCGGGCGCGCGCCGGCGATCCCGGCGCCGCGCCGGCGGTGGGCGGGCGCGCCGGCAGGCGGGCGCGCCCGGGCGGCGCGGCGCGCGAGGTGCCGGTGGCGCGGCGGTCGTCGCCGCCGCGACGTCGCTGGTGCCGGCGGGCGGGAGGCGTCGCTGCCGTGCGCCACACGACCACGGCGGCGATCGCGGCCACCAGGCCCAGGATCACCAGCGCGCGGCCGCGGCGCGGCGGCGTCGGCGCGGGCGCGGCGGAGGGGCGGCGACGGGCGGGAGCGGGCATGGCGGCGCGACCGACGATTCAGACAACGCCGGCGGGCGGCGTCGGTATTCCCGGGCGAGGCGCCAGGGGTAGGCGGCGACGCGCCAGCGGCGGCAACGATCTCCGTGACGATCACGGTGATGTTGTCCTGCCGCCGCGCTGGTTGGCGAGGGCCACCGAGTGCCTCGGCGCCGGCCTCGAGCTCGTCCTCGGCGATCAGGTCGACCACCTCGGCGTCGTCCTGCAGGTAGTTGTGGAGGCCGTCGGTGCACATGAGGAAGCGATCGCCGACGGCGGCGTCGATGTCGGCGGTGTCGACCTGGACGTAGTCCTTGTGGCCGACCGCGCGGGTGATGACGTTCTTGCCCGACGCCCGCTCGGCCTCTTCCTTGGTGATGAGGCCCTGCTTCGAGCTTGTAGTTGATGAGGGTGTGGTCCTCGGTCAGCTGCAGCACCTGGCCGTCGCGGATCCGGTACACGCGGGCTGTCGGGCGGCGAAGGCGATCCTGGCGCGGATGAGCATGGCCGAGCAGGTCGTCGACATGCCCTTCTTGTCGGGATCGAGCTGGGCCATGCCGAAGACCATGCAGCAGGCCGACTGCACCCCGCTCTCGAGCAACCGCCGGATCTCCCAGGCGGCGTCGGCGTCGCCGCCCTCGAGGCGCTGACCATGGCGTCGAGCTCGCGGGCGGCGCGGCTCATCCACATCTGCAGCTGCTCGATGGTCTCGCGGCTGGCGATCTCGCCCTTGTTGTGGCCGCCGACGCCGTCGGCGACGACGTAGAACCCGGCGGCGTCGTCGCGGTAGAAGGCGTCCTCGTTGATCTGCCGGCGCCGACCGACGTCGGTTCGCGCGACCGAGACGCTGCGCACTTGACCGTCCATGCTGAAGACAACTCTACGGGGTGGTCGGGGACGCCCACAAGCGCGCCTGGCGCCACGACGAGGTGGGCTACGATTGCCCGGTGCCCACGTCGAGCCTGGCCGCGACGCTGCGCGACCAGCCCGCGCGGCTGATCGAGGGCGGGCCGCGCTGCCTCGGAGCCCGCTGCGCTGCACCGCGATCACGACGCCGCGACCTACCGCGGCCTGGTCGAGCCCTCGGCGACGCTCGCGGTGGCGGTCGACGCCGAGCCTGGCGCCGACGCGCTGCGGGCCGGGACCCCGGCGACCCGCGAGCTCGAGCAGGGCTGCGGCTTCCTCGGCGCGCGCCTGGCCACCAGCGGCGCCGGCTTCGACGTGGCCGCGGTGGTGGCGGTGCGCGACGCCGCCGTCGAGCTGGCGCCGCCGGAGCTGCACGCGCCGCTGGCCCGCCTCTTCGAGTGGCTCACGGTGATCGCCCTCGACGCCTTCGCCGCCGCCGGCCGGCGCGCCGTCGAGGAGCGCGCCATCGAGGAGCTCGAGCTCGGGACCCCGGTGTACCTGGCGACGCCGGACGTGCCGGCGGTGATGCTGGTCGGCGAGCCGCCGCGCGCCACCCTCGACTCGATCTTCGGGCGGGTCCTGCTCGCCGTCATCGCCGCCAGCGCGCGCAGCCTGGTGGTCGACGTGTCCGGCCTCGCGGCGCCGGGGCGGCCCGAGCTGCTCGCCGCCGTCGACGCGTTCCTCGGCAGCGACCGGCTGGCGGCGGTCGAGGTGCAGCTGGTGGGCGTGTCGGGAGAGGTGCGCCGGCGCTGGCAGGCGATGGCCGCCGGTCGCGGCGTCGGGCTCGCGGTGCACGATCGCTTCGAGGCGGCCCTGGCCGCCGCGCTCGAGCGCGCCGGGACCCAGCTTCGCCGTCGCGCCTGAGCGACCTGAACAGGTGCGCCGGGCCTCGGCCCGAATCACGCGACCATTCGGCCCGTCTGGTACACTGCGCAGTCGGTGGGCGAGCAGTTCCCGATACCTTTCGGTCGGTACCAGCTGATCGAGCGGCTCGCCGTCGGCGGGATGGCGGAGCTGTTCGTGGCCACGGTCGGGGGTGAGCACGGCTTCGCCAAGAAGGTCGTGATCAAGCGCCTGCTGCCGCACCTCGGCGTCGATCCCAACTACACGCAGATGTTCATCGACGAGGCCAAGCTCACGGCCCGCCTCGTCCACCCCAAGATCGCGCAGACCCACGAGCTCGGCCGGGTCGGCAACGAGCTGTTCATCGCGATGGAGTTCGTCGACGGCTTCGACGTGCTCGCGATGCTGCGCGAGTGCGCGCACCGGCGCGAGCAGCTCGAGCACCACATCGCGGTGTGGATCGCGCGCGAGGTGCTCGACGCCCTCGACTTCGCGCACCAGGCGACCGACGCCGAGGGCAACGCCATCGGCGTGGTCCACCGCGACATCTCGCCGTCGAACGTGCTGCTGTCGGTGCGCGGCGACGTCAAGCTGATCGACTTCGGCATCGCGCGCGCGCACGACCCGCAGCGGGCCCAGACCACCAAGTCGGGCACGCTCAAGGGCAAGTACGGCTACATGTCGCCGGAGCAGGTCGTCGAGCAGCCGCTCGATCCGCGCACCGACCTGTTCTCCGTCGGCGTGGTGCTCGCCGAGATGCTCACCGGGCGCCGCCTGTTCGCCGCGGCCAACGAGCTCGACGTGCTGCTGATGGTGCGCGACGCCCGGCTCACCCGCCTCGACAAGTACGGCGAGGGCATCGATCCCGGCCTCGACGTGGTGGTGCGGACCGCGCTCAAGAAGAACCTCGACGAGCGCTGGCAGAGCGCGGCGGCGTTCCGCGACGCCCTCGACGAGTGGCTGTTCATGCAGCGCCGACGGGTGTCGGCCAAGATGGTGGCCGACCTGGTCGCGGTGCTGCGCGAGGGCGTGATCTCGCAGCGCGCGCGCGACCAGGCGAGCGACGCGCTCGCCGAGCCCGAGCCGGTGGCGGCGCCGGTGGCGGCCGCGATGGCGGCGGCGACCGCGGCCGCGGATCGGGTGGCGACGGTCGAGGCGCCGCCGCGGGCGTCGGCGGCGGTGCTGACGGTGTCGACCACGCCGGTGGTGTCGACCGCGCCGCCGGTGTCGACGGTCTCGACGATGTCCACCGCGTCGCCCGCGCCGGTGCCGCGGCCGACCCGCGCCGGGCCGCAGCGCCGCTGGCGGTGTCGTGGGCGCCGCCGGCGCGCTGCCGGTCATCCACATCCTGACCGCCGCCGGCGACGCGCCGGCAGCCGCGCCTCGAGCCCGAGGAGGCGCCGGCGGCCAGCGGCGGCATCGACGACGAGCTCGACTTCGGCTCGCTGATGAGCGACGAGCCGCGCGCCGAGGAGTACGCCCGGGGTCTCGACCCGCGACACGGGCTCGCCGCCGCGCACGTCCACCAGCGGCGCGGTGGAGCTGCCGCGCACGTCCACCAGCGGCGCGGTGGAGCCGCCGCGCACGACTACCACGGCGCCTGCGGTGCCCGGGTGCCGACGCCGGCGGTGAGCCGGACCGCGACCCCGGCGCACGGGCGGGTGCCGACCGGCGATGGCCCGGCGGTGGGGCGGGTGCTGACGGGGCAGGCGAGCCGCCGCTCATCGGTGCCGCGCCGGCACCGGCGAGTCGCGCCCGGCGTCGGGGGCGGGTGCCGACGCCCGAGCACTGGCCGCGGTGGGGCGCGTCGGCACGCCCGATCGCGGTCGACCGGCGCCGGGTCGGGTCGCCACTGGCGACGTCGCCCGCGGGTCGGGTCGCGACCGACCGCGGCCCGGCGGTGGGGCGCCGAGCGGCCGCGCCCAGCCTCGGGCGCACGCCGTCGAGCGAGGTCGCCGCCGCGCGCACGCCGACCGGCGGCGCCGACCGCGCCGCGCACCGCGACCGGCGCGGTGCCGACGTGGCCGCGCGGCTACCGGCGCGGTGCTGATGGTGGGCCGCGCGGCGTGACCGGCGCGGTGCCGACGGTGGGCCGCGCGGCGACCGGCGCGGCGCCGACGGTGGGTCGCGCGGCGACCGGCGTGGTGTCGGCGCGCACGTCCACCGGCGCCGAGGCCGCGGCCAAGGCGCCGGGCCCGGCGGTGGCGCGCACCGCGACCGAGGGCAGCCGCCTGATGATCGCGCGCACCGCGACCTTCGAGGGGCGGCTCGCCGACGCCCCCGCCGGCGAGCTCGATCTGCCCGGCCCCGGTGGGCTCGAGCTCGACCTCGAGGCCAGCGACGCTTCCAACTTCCCTCGATCGAGGCCGCGATCGAGTCGCTGATGCCGGCCAGCGGCGGCGCCGACACCGTCGACGACGGCACCTTCGCGCCGATGGCGGCGCGGCCGTCGACCCAGATCGCGGTGCCGTCGGCCGAGGAGCTGGCCCGCACCAAGCCGCCGACCCCGCCGAGCATCCAGGACATCACCGACGAGCCCGACGACAGCGGCGACTTCGGCGACACCCCGCCGCTCAAGGTGCTGTTCCGGCTGATGACCGCGAAGTCGACCGGCCTGCTGACGGTGGCCGTCGGCGGCATCAAGAAGGAGATCTACTTCCGCGACGGCCAGCCGGAGTACGTCTCGTCGAACGTCGCCAGCGAGCTGTTCGGCGCGTACCTGGTGTCGAAGGGCGTCATGTCCGACGGCGAGCTGGCGATGGCGCTGGCGATGATGCCGCACTACGGCGGCAAGCTCGGCGACACCCTGGTCGGGCTCGGCCTGCTCAAGCCGCTCGAGGTGTTCCGCCACCTGACCCGCCAGGTGCGCAGCAAGATCATCGACGTCTGCACCTGGAACAAGGGGCAGTTCGACTGGTACGCCGGCCGCGAGAACCACCGCGAGGCGTTCCCCCTCGACCTCAACACCTACGAGGTGCTGGGCGCCGGCGCGATGGCGCTGCCGGTCGACACCCTCGACGCGTGGATCGAGCGCAGCCGCGACATGCGCCTGCGCGCGGCGCGCGGCAAGCGGGTCGGCCCCGAGCGGTTCGAGATCTACCGGCTCGACGACGTCTACGAGTCGCTCGACGGCAAGCGCTCGGTCGGCGAGATCCTCGACGCCACCGCCGACAAGGTCGAGCGGACCCGGACCGCGCGCCTCTTGTACCTGCTCGAGTGCGTCGAGCTGGCGCGCGCGGCGTAGCGCGCGAACGACCTACGCCGGCACCAGCCCGCGCGCGCGCACGATCGCCGCGGTCGCCGCCGGCAGCGGCGCGGTGATCGCGAGCGGCCCGTCGGGGCGCGGCAGGGTCAGCTCGGCGGCGTGGAGCACGAAGGTCGCGAGCTGCGGATCCGGCGGCCCGCCGTAGCGCAGGTCGGCCACCAGCGGTGCGCCGCACGCCGCGAGGTGCGCGCGCACCTGGTGCATGCGGCCGGTGTGCGCGGTGCAGCGGACCCAGGCGAGCCCCTCGGACTCGGCCAGCACCTCGAAGGAGGTGCTCGCGGGCAGGCCGTCGGCCTCGTCGACGACGACCCGCGCGCCGCGCTGGGACAGCGCCGCGTCGCAGCGCAGGCGCCGGGGCGCGCCGGCGGTGAGCGCGAGGTAGGTCTTGTGGACGGCGCCGCGGCCGAAGGCGGCCCGGAGCTCCTCCCAGGTCGCCTGATCGCGCGCCGCCACCAAGACGCCGGTGGTGTCGCCGTCGAGACGGTGGACCAGCCCGGCCTCGCGCGGGTCGACGCCGACCCCGGCGCACTCGGGATACCAGGCGACGATGCCGCCGGCGGCGGTGCCGCGCTCGCCGGCGCGCAGCGGGTGCGAGGGCATGCCGGCGGGCTTGCACACCGCGATCAGCTCGTCGCGCTCGAGCAGGCGCACCAGCCGCGCCGCGGCCTCGGGGTCGGCGCCGACCCGCAGCTCGTCGGCGCGCGCCGGTACGCGCCAGCCGCAGCCGATCGGCGGCGCCGACCCGATCGCCCTTGCGCACGCGGCGCCCGTCCCGTCGCACCGCGCCCTCGTCGAACAGCTCGGCGATGCGCTTGCGGCCGGCGCCGGGGAAGTGGCGCGCGATCGCGGCGTCGGCGCGCACCGGCGCCGGCTCGCCGACGACGAGCTCGAGGGCGGCGTCCTCGTGGTCGCTCACCGCGGCACCCACAGGTGCGCGATCACGGTGCCGCCGGGGCCACCGCGGTGACCTCGGCCGGGATCTCGAGCAGCGTCGACGCCGACCATCGAGGTCAGCATGCCCGAGCCCTGGTGCGGCAGGGGCTCCGCGAGCAGTTGGCGCCGTCGCGCGCACCCGCGCGCGCACGAAGTGGGCGCGGCCGGCGGCCTTGGCGTAGCCCGCGGCCAGCACCACCGGCGCCTGCGGGCGCCGCACGTCGGCGCGACTGAGCATGGTGCGCAGCGCCGGCCGCACGAACAGCTCGAAGGAGATCATCGACGACGCCGGGTTGCCGGGCAGGCCGAACCAGCGGGTGGTGCCGACGGTGGCGAAGGCCAGCGGCTTGCCCGGCCGCATCGCGACCTTCCACAGGGCGAGGGTGGCGCCGAGGTCGGCCAGCGCCGCCTTGACGTGGTCGTGGTCGCCGACGGAGACGCCGCCGGTGGTGAGCACGACGTAGCTGGTGGCGGCTCGGACGCGCGCGGCGATCGCCGCGCGATCGTCGCCGACCACGCCGAGGTAGGTCGCCTCGGCGCCGGCCTCGTGGACCGCGGCCGCCAGCGCGTACGCCGAGGAGTCGACCCGCTGGCCGCGGCGCGGCGGCGTGGCGACGTCGACCAGCTCGTCGCCGGTGGCCAGGATCGCGACCCGCGGACGGCGCGCGACCTCGACCTCGGCGACGCCGAGCGCGGCGAGCAGCCCGAGCTCGCCGGGCCCGAGCACGGCGCCGGCGCCGAGGACGACGGCGCCCGTGGCGACGTCCTCGCCCTGGCGCCGCACGTGGTGACCGGCCGGCACCGCCGGCACCTCGACCAGGCCGTCGGCGTCGCGGGCGTCCTCGCGTGGCACCACCGCGTCGGCGCCGAGCGGCATCGGCGCGCCGGTGAAGATGCGCATCGCGGCGCCCGCGCGCAGGGGCGGCGGCGCCAGCGCGCCGGCGGCGACCTCGCCGTCGATCGGTCGCGGGCCGGCGCCGTCGGCCGCGCGCACCGCGTAGCCGTCCATCGCGGAGTCGTCGAAGCCGGGCAGGTCGCGGGTCGCGACCACCGGCGTCATCAGCGTGCGCCCGTGGGCGGCGCCGAGGGCGACGCGCTCGCCGCGCGGCGCGCCGGCGGCGGCGACGATCAGCGCCCGGGCCTCCTCGACGGTGTGCACGCCTCGACTATAGCTGTCGGCCGCTGGTATAGCCGCGCCATGCGCTCTTGCTTGCCGTGGGTCTTGCTCCTCGGGTGCGCCGGTTCCTCGGGCGCGGTCGCGCCGACGCCGACGCCGACGCCGACGCCGCCAGCGCCGCCGCCGGTGTCGATCGACGTGCCGCAGGAGGTCCACCTGCGCGGCGTGCGGCAGCTGACCTTCGGCGGCGAGAACGCCGAGGCGTACTGGTCGGCCGGCGGCGACCAGCTCATCTTCCAGACCACCCGCGCCCCCTACGCCTGCGATCAGATCATGACGATGCCGGCGCACGGCTCCGGGGTGCCGAGCCCGACCTTGGTCTCGACCGGCACCGGCCGCACCACCTGCGCGTACTTCGCCGGCGACGACGCCGACGTCATCTACGCCTCGACCCACGCGCTCGGGCCGGACTGCCCGCCGCCGCCGGATCGCGCCCAGGGCTACGTGTGGGCGCTCTACGACTACGCGATCTATCGCGCGCGCGCCGACGGCAGCGCGCCGCAGGTGCTCACCGACGTGGTCGGCGCCTACGACGCCGAGGCCACGGTGTGCGCCACCGACGGCAGCATCGTGTTCACCTCCGACCGCGACGGCGACCTCGAGCTGTACCGGATGGACGCCGACGGCGGCAACGTCCGGCGGCTCACCCACACCGCCGGCTACGACGGCGGCGCGTTCTTCTCGGCCGACTGCACCCAGCTGGTGTGGCGCGCGTCGCCAGCGGGCGAGGCGCTGGCCGACTACCAGCGCCTGCTCGCCAGCTAGCACCTGGTGCGCCCGACCCAGCTCGAGCTGTGGATCGCCGAGCCGACGGGCGGCAACGCCCGCCAGGTGACCTACCTCGGGGTCGCCTCCTTCGCGCCGTTCCTGTCGCCGAAGGGCGATCGGATCCCTGTTCTCGACCAACTACCCGACCCGCGCGGCCGCGAGTTCGACATCTACTCGATCCGCCCCGACGGCAGCGGCCTCGAGCGCATCACCTACGCCGAGGGCTTCGACGGCTTCCCGATGTTCTCGCCCGACGGCCGCTGGCTGGCGTTCGGCTCCAACCGGCGCGACCTGACGCCCGGGGTCGAGCCGCCGACCTACCGCGTGACCGGGGGCCCGGTCGGCGAGGCCGACACCAACGTGTTCGTCGCCGAGTGGGTCGAGGACGCGGTGCCGGCCGCCGACGCGCGCTCGCCGGCGACCGCCGCCGCCGATCGCATCGCCACGACCATCGCCACCTTGGCCGACGACCGCCTCGAGGGGCGCTTCCCCGGCTCCGCCGGCGACGCCGAGACGGCGGCGCTGATCGAGCGCGAGCTGCGCGCCGCGGGCGTGGCCCCGGGCCTGCCCGACGGAGGCTTCGTGCAGCCGTTCGACGTCGCCACCACCGTCGGCGTCGGCGCCGACACCCGCCTGGTGATCGACGGCGTGCCGGTCGACGCCACCGCCTTCCGCCCGCTGTCGATGTCGGCGTCGGCGTCGGTCCGCGGCAAGGTGGCCGCCGCCGGCTGGGGCCTGGTGACGCCGGGCAAGCGGCCGCGCCGGGACGACTACAAGGGTCGCGCGGTCAAGGGCAGGGTCGTGGTGGTGCACCGGTTCGCGCCGGCCGACGTCGGCGACGATCCGGACCTCGCGGTGGCGGCCTCGCTCGAGGCCAAGGTCGCCGCCGCCCGTCAGCGCGGCGCCGCGGCGCTGATCGTCGTCGACGACGGTGATCCGGCAGCGACCGAGGCCGCGCTGCCCGATCTCACCGTGCGGCGCGCCGCCGACGCCGGCCTGCCGGTGGTGGTCGTCACCCGCGAGGTCGGGGCTCGCCTGCGCGCCGCCAGGGCGCCGACGGTGGAGCTCACGGTCTCCCTCCAGGTCGGCACCGAGACCACCAGCAACCTCGTCGGCGTGCTGCGCGGCGCCGATCCGGCCGCGCCGCCGCTGGTGATCGGCGCCCACCGCGATCACCTCGGGCACGGCCTCGGCGGCGACGCGCTGCCGGCGCCGGGCGCGCTCGCGGTGACCGACGCCATCCACAACGGCGCCGACGACAACGCCTCGGGCGTCGCGGTCATGCTCGAGCGCGCGCCGCGCCGCCGGCGAGCCCCAGCCCCGCGACGTGTACTTCGTGGCGTTCGGCGCCGAGGAGATGGGCCTCATCGGGTCGCGTCACTTCGTCGAGGCGGCGCCGACCGCGGGCATCGCCGCCGGCGCGCTGGCGATGCTCAACCTCGACATGGTCGGCCGCCTGCGCGACGACCGCCTCGCCGTGCTCGGCACCGAGTCGGCCCGCGAGTGGGGCGCGCTGGTGACGCCGGCGTGCGCCGCCGCCGGGGTCGAGTGCGCCGTCGGCGGCAGCGGCTACGGCGCGTCGGACCACATGGCGTTCTACGTGGCCGGGGTGCCGGTCCTACACTTCTTCACCGGCGCCCACCCGCAGTACCACCGCGCCACCGACGACGCCGCGCTGATCAACGCCGCCGGCGCGGCCCAGGTCGCCGCCATCGTCGCCGACGTCGCCACCGGGCTCCTGCCCACGGGCACGACGCTCACCTACCAGAAGAGCGCGCTGCGCGACTCGATCGGCGGCGATCGTCGTCGGCTGGGTGCCTCCCTCGGCACGGTGCCGACCTACGACGCGGCGCCCGGGCAGCCGCCGGGCATGGTGGTCGCCGACGTGGTGCCCGACGGCCCGGCCGCGCGCGCCGGCCTGCGCGGCGGCGATCGCATCGTCAAGATCGACGCCCTCGAGGTCCGCAGCGTCGAGGACCTGATGGTGGTGCTCGGCTACGCCAGCCCCGGCCAGCGCGCCGAGATCACGTTCGTGCGCGACGGCCGCCGGCAGCGGGTCGTCGCCACCTTCGGCCAGCCCCGCGGCCGCTGAGCCCGGCGCCGCGCCGTCAGCGATCGTCGTGGCCGTTGGCGGCCAGCTGCTCGAGCTTGGTCTCGAGCTCGGCGATGCGATCGGCGAGCGCCTTGACGTCCTTGTTGACGCCCGACAGCGGCGACATGCCCTCGATGGCGCCGCGGATGCGCTCGTCGAGCCGGCGCTGCCAGGTGTCGAGGGTGCTCTTCGACGACTGCACCCACTCGCGCAGGGCGGCGATGCCCTCGCGCTTGCGCAGCGCGGTGCCCTCGGCCTCCGGCGGCGGCGCCACCGGCTCGACCTCGATGGTCGGCGCGGCGTCGTCGCGGCGCTTGCCGGGCAACATGCTCTGCACCTTGCGCTGGGCCTCGGCGAACCACTCGCCGCCGTTCTGGATGATGCTGCGCATCGCCCCCAGCGGCATGAAGCTGCGCTGCTTCTTCTCTTCCTCGAAGATGATCTGGGCCAGGGTGACCGTGGTGAGGTCTTCCTTGGTCTTGTTGTCGACGATCTTCACGTCGTCGCCGACGCGGATCATCTCGCTGATCTGCTCGAGCGTGACGTAGCGGCTGTGCTGCGTGTCGTAGAGCTTGCGGTTGGCGTATCGCTTGATGATCCGCGTCTCGGCCATGGCCAACCTCCGGCGTGTCGCTGCGACCCGTGGGTCATGGGTAGCACGCGGGCCGTCGTCGCAGCAACCACCGCCTTCCCGCGGCCGCTTGGTCGTCGTCGCAGCCGTGGCACACTGTCGTCGTGGATCCCGCGCAGGTGACGCTGCGGCTGCGAGCGCTCCGCGAGCCCGACGTCCGGGTCGCCGCGCTCATCGAGGCGTGGTCGACCGGCGACGTCGCGGTCTGGATCGCCTACCTGGCGCGCCTGCTCGAGCGCGCCCACGCCACCGACGACCTCGACGCCCTGGCCGCGCTGGAGACGGTGGCCCGGGCCGCCGGCTCGCAGCGGCTGGCCTATGGCGCGCGCCAGCGCCTGTACGAGGCCGCCGCGCACCACCCGCACCGCCCGCTGGCGCGGCTGTTCTTCGCGGCGTCGCCGCCGACGGCGACCGACGCCCAGCTCGACAAGCAACTCGCCGCCGAGCGGCCGCTGCAGCCGCGCGAGCGGCCGATGACCCTGGGCGAGCGCAAGGCCCTGGCGCGCACCCACCGGCGCGGCATCCTCATCGCCCTGTGCAAGGACCCGCACCCCGAGGTGGTGTCGGTCCTGCTCGACAACCCCCACGTCACCGAGCCCGACGTGGTGCGCATCGCGGCGCTGCGCCCGGCGGTGCCGGCGGCCCTGGCCCGCATCGCCGAGCACGGTCGCTGGCCGCTGCGGCAAGGGGTCAAGCGAGCGCTAGTGTGGAACCCGGCGACGCCGCTCGACGTCGGCATCCGCATCGCGACCACGCTGCGCGCGGCCGAGCTGCGCGAGATCGCCGCGGCGCCGTCGCTGCCGGCGGTGCTGCGCGGCCACGTGGCCGAGCTGTTGGCGGTGACCCGGCCGGCGCCAGACGCCTGGCCGCTGGACAACTGATTCGCCTCGGCGGCGTTGGCCGCCGCGGGTGGGTCGCCTCGGCGGCGTTCACCGCCGGCGGGCGACGCCGTCGCTAGCTCTCGCTGCGGCGCGCCTTGCGACGGACCGCGACCTCCTCGGCGTCGTCGGCCGAGTCGTCGTCGTCGCCGCGGCCGGCGTCGAGGTTGCGCGCCTTGCTGCCCTCGAGCGAGCCGGTCTTCTTGACCTCGATCTCGTCGTCGCCCTTGGACGCGCGCTTGAAGTTCTTGATGCTCCGTCCGAGCGAGTCGCCGATGGCCGGCAACTTACCCGCGCCGAAGATGAGCAGCACGATGAGGAGGATGATGAGTAGTTCGCCCATGCCGGGCATATGCGATCTCCTTAGGCTGCGGCGACCATACCACGTGCGCTCGGCGTGGCCTCGGCGGCCAAAAGTTGGTCGCCGCCGGGCGGTGCCGTAGGTTCGAGCCATGCGCGTCGCCTTGGCTGGGTTCGCGGGGGTGCTCCTGGGCGCGGCCACCGGGCTGGTCGGCCCCGGCCAGGCCGCCGCCGAGGCGGTGGCCCCGGGGGTGCAAGCGGTGCCGCCGACGGTGGCGCCGGCGCTCGATCTGCCCGACGACCCCGGCGGTCGCCGCGCGGTCCGGGGCTGCCCGGTGTCGTCGACATGCAAGGGTCCGGCCGAGCTCGTCGAGTTCGAGCTGGCGGCGTTCCCGCCACCGGAGGCCTCGCCCTGGCTCGACGGCGGCGACCGTCCCGGCGCCATGCCCGGCGAGCCGGTGCGGGTCGAGCGCGTGGCCAAGCCGAGCCAGCTTCGGCCCGAGCTGGCCTGGCTCGACGACCTCGTGATGCCCGACCTGCCGGTGACCTGGACCCGGCGCCTCATCGACTACCTGCTCTTCTACAAGGACGATCCGCGCGGCCGGAACATCATGCGCGGCTGGCTCGAGAACCAGGGCCGCTACCGGGACCTCATCCTGGCCGAGCTGCGCCGGGCCCGCCTGCCCGAGGACCTGCTCTACGTCGCGATGATCGAGTCGTCCTACGATCCGCACGACTCGTCGTACGCCGGCGCCGCCGGGCTGTGGCAGTTCATGCCCGCCGGCGGCCGCATCTACGGCATGCAGATCGATCGCTGGCTCGACGAGCGCAGCGATCCGCTGCGGGCGACGGTCGCGGTGACCTCGTACTTCGCCGATCTCTACCAGCGCTTCGCCGACTGGCCGCTGGCGCTGGCGGCGTTCAACGCCGGCTACGGCGCGGTGCTGCGCTCGATCGCCCGCTACAACACCAACGACTACTACCAGCTCGGCTCCTACGAGAACGGCCTGGCCTGGGAGTCGACGCTGTACGTGCCCAAGGCGATCGCGTGCGCGATCGTGGGCCACAACCGCAAGGCGTTCGGGTTCGACGACGTCACCCCGAAGGCCGCCGAGCGCTGGGAGGAGGTCGCGGTGAAGACCTCGACCAGCCTGTCCACGATCGCGAAGGCGGCCGGGGTCGGCGTCGACGCCATCAAGCGCCTCAACCCGCACCTGCGCCGCGGCCGCACCCCGCCGGGCCGGGCCGACTACGTGGTGCGCATCCCCGTCGGCAGCAAGGCCGACTTCCCGCGCAGGCTGGCCGACCTGCGCTCGGAGTGGGACGGCTACGACGCCTACGTGGTGGCCCAGGGCGAGCGGGTCGAGGACATCGCCACCACCTTCGGGCTGTCGCTGCGCAAGCTCAAGGCGCTCAACGAGATCGAGCACGAGTCCGAGGTCGCCGGCGGCACCGTCCTGGTGGTGCCGAAGGTCGACGAGGCGACCCGCGCGCGCAACCGCGCCAAGGCCCAGGCCGACCTCCACGCCTCCGGCGTCGATCAGGTCGAGGGCGAGCCGCTCATCGTCGCGGTGCCCGACAAGGACGCCGACGTCGCCGGCGCGCGCCGGGTGTTCTACCGGGTGGTCACCGGCGACTCGCTGTGGCGGGTCGGCCGCGCCCTCGGCGTCGCGCCCAAGGACCTCGCGGCCTGGAACGCGCTCGCCGCCGACGCCTCGCTCCACCCCAAGATGGTGCTGCAGGCCTGGGTCGATCCGGCGGCCGCCCTCGACGGGGTGCAGCTCCTCGACGAGCGCCTGGTGGTGGTGGTCACCCGCGGCTCGGCCGAGCACCTCGATCTCGCCGAGGCCCGCACCGGCCGGGTCCGCGTCGAGTACGTGGCGAAGAAGAAGGAGTCGTTCGAGCAGATCGGCAAGAAGTACGGGCTGGGTCCGCGCGACCTGGCCCGCATCAACCGCCGGCCGTCGACGACGGTGCTCGAGCCGGGCGAGTCGATCATCGTCTACCAGGCGGTGGATCGCGGTCGCTCGTCGCGGGCCGACGAGCAGTGGCGCAAGAGCGCCAAGGGTCAGCGCGGGACGCCGAGCGAGGCGCCGCCGACCCGGGTCGCGGTCGACCCTGGCTCGGTGCCGGTGACCGCGCCGAGCGACGCGCCCGCCGCCGGCGGCGCGCAGCCGGTGGCCAGCCCCGACTGAATCTCTCCGCTTGAGCGCGGCCCGGTGCCGGGCCTACCCTGGCGCCGCCGCAGCACCCCACTGGCCACGAACCTCGAGGACCCCATGGCTCTGCTCGACGCTCTCTGCATCTGTTGGTCGGCCTGATGGCGACCGGCTCGCTCCTGGCCTGTGGCGGCGACGACGCCCCGGCCACCGTCGACGCTGCCCCGACCTTCGACGCGCCGCCGGGCGCGGTCGTCGAGGTGACCTGCCCGGCGTCGCCGGACGCCGAGGTGACCACCAACGGGTTCGCCTACGAGCCGCAGGCGACGACGATCTCGGTCGGCGAGGTGGTTCGCTTCACCCCGGCACCGGCGCACGACGTCGACTCCGACGACGGCGAGTTCCACGTCGGGTTCGGCGCCACCGCCTGCCTGCGCTTCGACGAGGCGGGAACGTACCCGTTCCGCTGCACGCCGCACCAGTTCACCGGCACGGTGACGGTCCAGTGAGGGCGTCGCGCTTGGTCGCTGGTGCGGCCATGCTCGCGCTCGGCTGCGGCGGCGACGACGACGGCGGCGGCGGCATCGACGCCCCGGTGATCGACGCGCCGATGATCGACGCAGCGGGGACCGTCGACGCGGATCCGACCTTGCCGGACGCCGACACCACGCCCGACGCGATGCAGACGTCGAACGTCACGGTGACCGCGAACTGCACCGGCATCATGCCGGCCGACATCGACGACACCGTCAGCACCTCGGGCCTGACGTTCACCAACACGGCGCCGAGCATCCCGGTCGGCGGCATCTTGCGGTTCGAGTCGAACGGCTCGCACAACCTGATCAGCGCCGCCGGGACGTCCGCGTCCAACGTGTTCCAGAGCGGCGCGGTCGGCGTCCACGTCGCGTGCCTGCAGTTCGACGCGGCGGCGACGATCGACTTCCGGTGCGGCCTGCACGCGTCGATGACCGGCACCCTCACCGTCGGGCCGTGACGCCGGCGCCCGCGGCGCGGCTGGCCGCGGCTGGGCTGGCCGCGGCTGGGCTGCCCGTGGCTGGCCTGCCCGCAGCTGGGCTGCCCGTGGCCGGGCCCGGTCGCTAGAAGTCGACGCCGACCGAGATCGTCAGCGTCTGCTGGCTGCCGGCGAGGTCGTCGGCGTCGCAGCGATCGCTGTCGGCGTCGAAGGTGCACGCGTCGCTGGTGCCGGCGCGGTCGTCGACCGAGCCGCCGGCGAGGGCGAGCTGGCCCTCGAGGGTGATCTCGATGACGTCGTACTGGAGCTTGGCGCCGACGAACAGGCGGTGGCGCGTGATCGGATCCTGGTCACGGAACACGAAGTTGCGATCGCGATCGTCGGCGTTCATCGGATCGAGGGGATCGACGCCCGGGGTGGGATCGAGCACCTCGGAGGTCGGCATCACCCACAGGAGGTTCCAGCCGGCGAACGGATCGATCGACCAGGTGCCGCCGACGCCGAGGTGCTTGCTGGCGGTGACGTCGAGCGACGCGATCGACAGGCCGAGGTCGCTCTCGCCGAAGAGCCGCGAGGCGGCGCCGCGGACCGCCACCGACGGGATCGGCAGGCCGTGGTAGCCCTCGTGCAACGCGAGCTTGGCGTAGCCCTGCGCGGCCCACAGGCCCGATTCGCGCAGGTGGACCACGCCGGCGCCGGCCTCGAAGGAGGGCAGGGGGAACCACCAGCCCTTGCGGGCGAACACGCCGACCGTCGACATCATGCCGTCGCCGTTGGCGCTGCCGCCGGCCGGATCGTCGGCGCCGAGCCGGGCCCGCCAGTAGCGCTCGTCGGCGTTGATCGTGGTGAACGCGACGTCCGTCGAGAGCTGGAAGCCGCCGAAGCCCAGGGTGTCGGCCGGCGTGAGCAGGCGCGGCGCCATCACCACGCCGAGCTCCGACATCAGCGCGCGGAACTCCAGGCTCTGGCCGACCGAGCGGGTCTGCCCGGCGACGTCGACCGGGCGCGAGAGCCGGGCCAGCACGAGGTCGTTGTCGCCGGCGTGCGCCGAGGCCGGGCCCACGACGAGGGCGCCGAGGGTGGCGAGACCGAGGACCACGCGCATCGCCCGCGAGGCTACCGCATTTGCCCGGGCGCGGCGGTACCATCGCGGCGATGTCTGCGTCGCGCTATGCCACGATCACGTCGACGGTGGACGGCCCGGTCGCCCGCCTCACCCTGGCCCGCCCCGCCAAGCGCAACCCGATCGGGCCGCAGACCTGCGGCGAGCTGGTCGACGCGCTGGCCGCGATCGCCGCCGACGACGCGCTCCGCGTGGTGGTGCTGACCGGGGAGGGCGCGGTGTTCTCCGCCGGCGGCGACCTCGCCGTGATGCAGGGCGGCGGCGAGTCGCCGACGGTGCCGCCGGCGGGGCTGCCGGCGCTGCTCACCGCGATGCACGGCCTCGGCAAGCCCATCGTCGCCATGGTCAACGGCCACGCGCTCGCCGGCGGCCTCGGCGTGGTGGTCGCGTGCGACCTGGCGATCGCCGCCGACACTGCGACCTTCGGCACCACCGAGATCGCGGTCGGGCTGTGGCCGATGATGATCACCGCGGAGCTCACCCGCGCCGTCGGCCGGCGCCGGGTGCTCGAGATGATGCTCACCGGCCGCCGGCTCGACGCCGCCGAGGCGCTGGCGGCGGGCCTGGTGAACCGGGTGGTGCCGGCGGCCGAGCTCGAGGCGACCACCACCGCGCTGGCGATGGAGCTCGCCGGCCGCAGCCCGGCGGCGATGCGCCTGGGCCTGCGTGCGTTCTATGCGGCGCAGGATCTGCCCTACGCCGAGCAGCTCCGCTTCCTCGAGGGCGAGCTCGGCCGGGTGCTCGCGCTCGAGGACGCCGCCGAGGGCATCGCGGCGTTCCTCGGCAAGCGCCCGCCGGTGTGGAAGGGGCGCTAGCAGGCCGCTGAACCTGCTCCCGTGCCCGTGCCCGTGCCCGTGCCCGTGCCCGTGCCCGTGCCCGATCGCGCGAGCGGCTACAGCGCGACCCGGAGGCCGAACGCGACGCTCGCGGTGTCGAGCGGGATCGCGTTGGCCTGCAGGAAGATGCGCAGCTTGCTCAGGTTGAACTGCACGCCGGCGAGGAACCGCAGGCGGCCCTTCGACGGTCCGCCCTCGCCGTTGGCGGTGACGCTGGCGGTGCCGACGTCGATGTCGCCGCCGCCGCCGGTGTCGGTCGCGGTGAGATCGCCGTTGAGGCTGGCGTCGGCCTTGGTGGTGCCGCTCTGGACGTCGATGCCGGCGCCGCCGAACACGCTCAGGAGGTGGAAGAACCGCAGCGAGGTGGTCGCCTCGAGCGGGAACACCAGCGCCTGCGACGACAGATCGAACCGGCCGGTGGCGGCGGTCGAGACCTCGGTGGAGCCGCCGGAGCCGGTCAGCGGGAAGCTGCTCTCGAGCGGTCGCTCGAGGCCGAAGGTCCAGCGGGTCCACTCGACGCCGCCGGTGACGTCGATGCCGCCCCACTTGACCACCGACGCGCTCTTGCCGGTGGTCTCGTCGATGAGGCGGACCTGGGCGTGCAGGCCGACGTTGGTGATCGAGCCGTCGAGCTGGCCGAGGTCGGCCTTGCGGTAGAAGCCGTTGCCGAAGACCGTGAGCTTGGGCAGGTTCCACTTCGAGAAGTTGAGCCCGGCCATCACCGTCAGGTTGGGGGCGATGCCGGCCACCGGGTACTCGCCCTGGTCGGCGTCGAAGTCGAGATCCTCCGCGGCGACCGCCAGGTTGCCGGCGACGCCGAAGATGAGCGACTTGGAGTTGGACGCGTAGTCGACGCCGACGCCGCGGTTGGAGAACGAGGTGGCGTCGCCGAAGGCGCGGATGAAGTCGTCGACGCGGGCGAGCTGCAGGGCCTCGCCGAGCTCGCGCTCGAGGTCGCCCTCGAGCTCGGCGCTGCTCTTGCCGAGGTCGGACGCGAGCTGCTGACCCTCCGGCGTGAGGACGATCGAGATGTTGGTGTCGGCGAGCGCCGGCGCGGCGACGAGCAGGGCGCCGGCAGACAAGCACAGGGCGAGCTTCATGGCGCGACTGTAGCTCAGCGGCGGTGAGCGCCGGCGCGGCCGGGCGCACATCGCGGCGGGGCGCGCGCGCTGGCGGCCGCCCGCCGGCGATGCTACCGATGCCAGGTGCGCTTGACCTGGACGGCCCATCCGGCGCGGCGGCGACCGCAGGACGTGATGCTCGTGGTGGCGGCGCTCCTGCTCACCGCGTGGGCGGTGACCGCCGGGCTCGGCTCGGCCTACCTCGCGGTGCTCGCGGTGGTGATCCTCACGATCTCGGTGGCGCCGTTCTGGGCGCCGACCCGCTACGTCGTCGACGACACCGGCGTGGAGGCGCGGCGACTGGGTCGGGTCCAGGCCCGGCGGTGGGCCGACCTGCGCCGGGTGCTGGTCGGACCGGGCGCCGCCCTGGTCACGCCCTTGCCGCGCCCGAGCTGGCTCGATCGCTACCGCGGCGTGTTGCTGTACTTCGACGGCCTCGACGGCGATCGCCGGGCCGAGGTGGTGGCGGCGCTGCGCGCACGGGTCGGCGCCGGCGAGGCGGCGTCGTGACCGAGGCCGAGATCGCCGCCCTCGAGGCCGGGCTCGCCGACGACGATCGCGCGGTGCTCGACGAGCTGGCCGACACCATCGCCCGCTACGGCATGGTGGCGCCGGCGATGTTCTTCTTCGAGTCGATGCAGCCGCTCGGCGTGGTCGGCGCCGCGGTGATGACCTTCCTGCGGCCCATCGTCGGCATCGTGTGGCGCGATCCGCGGCGCTGGGACGCGCTGGCCCGCATCCTCGATCGCCGGGGCTCGATCGAGCTCCTGGTGCGACGCCTCGAGGCCCGGGCATGAGCGCCGGCAAGCCCGTCGACGGCAACCCATTCGCGGCGCTGGCCGCGCTGCGCGGCGCGGTGCCCGAGGGGCCGACGCCGACCCCCGCGCCGACGCCCGCGGCACCGCCGAGCCCGGCCCGCGCGGTGGTGCGCTACGAGCGCAAGGGGCGCGGCGGCAAGGAGGCGACCCTGGTGGAGAAGCTGGGCCTGGCGCCGGCCGAGCTCGAGCGCTGGTGCACGGAGCTCAAGGCGGCGCTGGGGTGCGGCGGTGCCGTCGACGGCGACGCCCTGGTGTTGCAGGGCGATCAGCGTCGGCGGCTCGAGGCCTTGCTCACCGCCCGGGGCGTGCGCAAGGTCACCGTCTCGTAGGCGTCGTCGCCGGCCGAAAAGGCGCGCGCCGCGATCGCGGTTGCCATACTGCGCCGTTGCCATGGCGACCCACCCGACGACCCCGCTCGGCGCCGGCGCAGCCGAGCCGATCGAGCTCGGGCCGCACCTGACGCCGGAGCAGTTCGACCACCTCGACGACCCGGTGGTGGTGCTCCACCTGACCCGGTGCCGGCTGTGTCGACGCCTGGCCGACGTCGATCGCGCCACGCCGCTGCCGACCTCGGAGCTGGTGACCGAGAGCGCGTTCCGCTGGCCGGGCGAGCCGATGGCGCGCGGTGGCATGGCGGTGGTGTTCCAGGGCCACGACCGCCGCCTCGAGCGCACCGTCATCCTCAAGGTGCCGCGCGACGACGAGGAGCTGCCGGCGAGCATGAACGAGATGTTCCAGCGCCGGCTGGAGACCGAGGCCCGGGTGCTGGCCAAGCTGCAGCACCCCGGCATCGTCACGATCTACGAGGTCGGGCGCAGCACCACCGGCGCGCCGTTCTGCGTGCTCGAGCGGGTCGAGGGCGTGCCGCTGCGCGATCGCCTCGACGAGCTGGCGGCGGCCGAGCGCGAGGGTGGCGGGCCGCGCACCGGCGAGCGCCTCGAGCTGGTGGCGAGCCTGGTCGGCATCGTCGAGGCGATGGCCTACGCCCACGATCGTGGCGTGGTGCACCGCGACCTCAACCCGAACAACATCCTGCTCGGCAAGCGCGGCGAGGCGACGCTCATCGACTGGGGCATCGCCAAGGACATCGGGGCGTACGCGCCGAGCGCCGCCGCCGAGAGCCTGCGCATGTCGCGGCTGGGGGCGTCGTCGAGCGGGCGGGCCCAGACCATCAGCGCGGGCACCCCGCCGTACGTCTGCTACGAGCAGACCCAGGGCTACGCCGCCGAGCCGAGCTTCGACGTGTACAGCTTCGGCGTCACCCTCTACGAGGTGGTCGCCGGCGCGCCGCCGTACGTGTACACGCCGAGCGGCTCGCCCGACGAGCGCCAGGCGGCGCTGCGGTCGTTCCTCGACTGGGCCGAGCGTGGGCCGGTGCCACCGCCGGCGGCGCCGCGCGATCCGGAGCTGTCGGGCATCATCGCCCGCGCCATCGATCGCGACGCCCGCAGGCGGTTCTCCGCCGACGAGCTGTTGCGCGCGCTCAAGCAGTACCTCACCGGCGAGCTGGTGTTCTCGCATCGCTACTCGCTCAGCGGTCGCGCCGGGCGCTGGGTCCGCAAGCGGCGCGGGCTCACCATCGCGCTGGCGCTGGCGGTGGTCGGCGTGGTCGCGAGCGTGGTGATCTGGCTGGGCATGCGTGCGCAGGAAGCGCAGCACGCCCACGAGCGCGCGGAGCTCGAGTCGATGGCGGCCGCGGCGCAGGCCGACGCCGCGACCAAGCGCGCCGATGCCAAGGCGGCGGCCAGCGAGGCGGCGGCGGCGCTGGCGCGCGCCGACGAGGCCGAGCGTGCCGGCCAGGACGCCAAGGCGCTGCGGCAGCAGGCCGAGGCCAAGCGCCGCGAGGCCGAGGCGATGGCGCGCTCCGCCGAGGACGCCGCGAGCAAGGCCAGCGGCGAGGCGGCGACCGCGATGACCCGGTGGCAGCAGGCGCAGGCCGCCGCCGCCACCAGCGAGGCGGCGCGGGTCGCCGCCGAGACCGCGCGGGCCGAGGCCGAGGCGGCGCGGCAGGCGGCGGTGGCAGCGCGCACGACCGCCGAGGCTGCGCGCGACACCGCGGTGGCTGCCCGGACCCGGGCCGAGGAAGAACGCGCGCGCGCCGAGGCCGCGCGGGTCGCGGCGATCGCCGATCGCGACGCCGCCCAGGCCGAGCGCGAGGCGGCGATCCGTCGCCAGGAAGAAGCCATCGCCGCCCGCGACCAAGCGGTTCGCGCGCGCGAGGCCGCCGAGGCCGGCGAGCTCGCGGCCAAGGCCCGGGTCGCCGCCCTCGAGGCGCGGGTGCGCGAGCTCGAGGCCGGCGCCGCGCCACCGCCGCCGCCGCCGCCGCCGCCGAGCGGCGACGATCCGGCGGCCGATCCGTGAGCCGCTACGGCGCCGTGCCCGCCTCGAGGTCGCCCAGGCGCGACAGGTCGGGCGCGAGCTCGAGCTGCTGCGGCTCGCCGCCCTCGCAGGCGAGGGTGACGATGGCGCCGGAGATCTCGTAGCTGCCCTCGATGGCGGCGTCGTAGAGCAGGTTGCGGTAGCTGCCGTCGGCGCGCAGCGTGATCTCGTAGCAGCCGCCGCGGCTCCCGGCCGGCGCGCACCGGCCGCGGAAGGTGCGGTCGACGGCGAGGTGGCGGCCGTCGGCCGACAGCCCCGGTCGGGTCGGCGGCGGCGGCGCGGTGGTCCCCGCGGGGGGCGGCGGCGGTCCTTGCGGCGGCGGCGCGCTGGTGACGACGCACGCCGAGGCGAGCAGGAGGGGGAGCAGGGGCGTGCGCATCCGCATGGGGCCAGCATACGACCCCGATGGCCCCGGCGCCGGTGCCGAACGGGCATGCTCCGCCGGCCGGTCGGCTCGCGCTCGGCGCCGATGCCCTCCGTCGTCTCTACCTTCATCCGCGCCGCGCTGCGAGCCGGTCGGCCGATCACCGACGCCGAGTTCGATCGGGTGTTCCCGGCCGCACATCGCTACCGGTCGAGCGTGCACTGGACCCCGGTCGAGGTCGCGCTCCGGGTCGGCGCGTTGCTCGCGCCCGCGCCTGGCGGCCGCGTGCTCGACGTCGGCGCCGGCGTCGGCAAGGCCTGCCTGCTCGGCGCGCTCACCACCCGGCTCGCGTGGGACGGCATCGAGCGCGACGCGCGCATGGTGCGGACCGCGCGGATGGCCGCGCGCGCGCTGGGGGTCGCCGAGCAGGCCCGCTTCCTCGAGGGCGACGTCGCCTCCGTCGACTGGTCGGCCTACGGCGGGCTCTACCTGTACAACCCGTTCGCCGAGGCGCTGTGGGCCGAGCAGGCGCGGCTGGACGAGGTCCAGGTGCCGACCTACCAGGCCGACGTCGCCGCCGCCGCGCGCAAGCTCGCGGAGGTCGCCGTCGGCACCCTGGTCGTGACCTTCCACGGCTTCGGCGGAGAGCTACCGCCGGGCTTCGTCGAGCGCCGCCGTGAGTCGTTCCACCGCGGCGAGCTCAGCCTGTGGGAACGCGTCCGCGCGTGAGTGCGGGGCGACGTGCCGCCGCCTCCATCACCGGCTAGGCTCGCGGGGATGAGCGACGAGACCTACACGCCGCCCGCGGTCTGGACCTGGGACCCCGCCGCGGGCGGCAAGTTCGCGAGCATCAACCGACCCACCGCCGGGCCGACCCACGACCACGCGCTGCCGGTGGGCAAGCACCCGCTGCAGCTCTACTCGCTGGCCACGCCCAACGGCGTGAAGGTGACGATCATGCTCGAGGAGCTGCTCGCGGCCGGCCACGCCGGCGCCGAGTACGACGCCTGGCCGATCGACATCCTCAAGGGTGACCAGTTCGGCAGCGGCTTCGTCGAGGTCAACCCCAACTCGAAGATCCCGGCGCTGCTCGATCGCTCCGGGCCGACGCCGATCCGGCTGTTCGAGTCCGGCGCGATCCTGCTGCACCTCGCCGAGAAGTTCGGCGCGCTGGTGCCGACCACCGCGGCCGAGCGCGCCGAGTGCCTGGCCTGGCTGTTCTGGCAGATGGGCAGCGGGCCGTTCCTCGGCGGCGGCTTCGGCCACTTCTACGTCTACGCGCCGGCCAAGATCGAGTACGCGATCAACCGCTTCGCCCTCGAGGTCAAGCGCCAGCTCGACGTGCTCGATCGACGGCTGGCGCAGACGCCCTACCTCGCCGGCGACGCCTACACCATCGCCGACATCGCCGCGTGGCCGTGGTACGGCGAGCTCGTGCGCGGCAAGCTGTACGGCGCCGGCGAGTTCCTGTCGGTGGCGGACTACGTCCACGTGCAGCGCTGGGCCGAGGTCATCGCGGCGCGCCCGGCGGTGGTGCGCGGTCGCAAGGTCAACCGCACCTTCGGCGATCCGGCCGACCAGCTCCACGAGCGCCACGACGCCGGCGACTTCGACACCCGCACCCAGGACAAGCTGGCCGCCAAGGACGGTTGAGCCCGCCGGTGGGCGCAGGTGAGGTGCCGTCGCCTCTCGCGACCGGTAGCTTCGTCGATCGCGCGCCGCGCGCGCGCGCGTGCCGAGCTACCATCGCGCCATGCGGACGTACATGATGTGGGGCGCGCTCGGGCTCGCGGCGTGTGGCAGCAGCGACGGCCTCCCCGACGCCCGGTTGCTCACCGAGGACGCCAGCGTCGACGCGCGCCGCGACGCCGGCACGTCCACCGCGGAGATCCACGTGACCTCGGCTGGCGCGCCGGTGGTCGGCGCGACGGTGGCGGTCACCGAGGGCGCGTCGGCGCCGATCACCAGCGTCACCGGCGCGGACGGTCGCGCCCAGGTGCCGGTGGCGACCAGCGCCACGGTGACCGTGATCGCCGAGAGCGCCGGCGCCGCGCTCCTGGTCACCGCCTACGAGGTCCTCCCGGGCGACGTCGTCGTGGTCGGGCTGCTCGACCTCGACCCGACGACGATCGGGTTGACGGTGACCGGCACCGGCCCCGGCGGCGAGCCCATCGACCTGTGCGTGCCGGGTGGCGATGGCGTCCTGCTCCCCGGCGACGGCTCGGCGACCAGCGTCGACATGCCGGCGTGGCTCGCCACCAGCGCGCCCGATCATCCGGGCGGGCGCGGGCGCGAAGGCCGATGCTCTACGGCGAGGTGCCGTCGGCGACCTACGCCGACGGCGCCATGGTCACGTTGCCGGCGCCGGCGACCTGGGCGGCGATGCCCACCATCGGCGTCGAGGCGGCCAACCTGCCGGCGGAGGTCACCTCGGCCGAGTTCGGCGCCGCGACGCTCCTGGGCGGCTCGCGCCTGTGCGACGAGCTCGACGACGTGGTCGTGCCCGCCGGCGGCACCGCCACCTTCGCGACGCCGTACGTGCCCGGCGGTGACGGCTACCGGGTGCGGGTCGCGGTGATCGCGGGGACGTCGGGCCAGGACGTCATCGTCCACGGCGACGTGCCGCCGGCGCTGGTGTCGGTCGACGGGGCGGGGTTGTTGCCGTGGGTCTCAGCGCCGGCGCTCGAGAGCGCGCCGACGCGGGTGACCTGGACCGAGACCGCCTCGGGCGGCACCGCCACCGCGGATCTTCGGCTCGTGGTCGTGTCGTACGAACCGGTGGCGGGTGGCAACGCCGCCTGGGTGCTGGTCGCGCCGCCGGGTGGCACCACCCTCGAGCTGCCGGCGCTGCCGGCCAGCGCGGCGGCGTGGTCGCCCGAGGGCGCGGCCATCTCCGAGGGCGACGTGATCTTGATCGACGCCGTCGACGCCGACGGCTACCGCGCGCTGCGCCCGCGCCTGCTCGGCTCGCTCGAGCAGCTCAGCGGCGGCGGCGACACCCGGGCGATCGGCGATCTCGTCGCCAGCCGCGTCGACTGAACGCGCGGCCTACAGCGGCTGGATGACGACGACGTTCTTCATGAACTGCGGCACCAGCAGGCGGTTGCGCTGGGCGTCGTAGCCGATGTCGGCGGGCGCCTCGAGGTCGGAGGCGACCGCCGTCCACGGGCCACCGGGCTTGCCGCGGTAGACCTCCTGGCCCTCCCAGCTCGAGATCAGGAACTCGCCGCCGGGCAGGCCGACGATGCCGTCGAGCTGGCCCTTGGGCAGCTTCTCGCCGGGCTGCTTGGCGCCGGTGGCGTCGACGGCGTACAGCTCGCCGCTGCCGAAGGTGACCACCCACGCCGCGCCGGCGTTACCGGTGGTGACGCCGTTGGGGCCGGCGAGGTCGGCCTGCTTGATGAACGGCGTGACCTTGGCGTCCTTGCCCACGCGATACACCGCGTCGGCGCCGGTGGAGGCGAAGCTGGCGTCGAGCGCGGAGTCGGTCACGAACACGCCGCCGGCGCCATCGGCGACCACGTCGTTGAGGAACGCCGCGCCCTCGACGGCGATCGCGTCGACCGCCTTGCCGCTGGTGGCGTCGAAGCGACGCACCACGTCGATGTCGGCGACCCACAGGACGCCGTCGACGATGGCCATGCCCTTGGGGGCGTTGAGCTCGACCTCGGCGGTGGTGCCGTCGATCCAGCGGGCGTCGGCGACGGTGCCGTCGGGGCGGAGCCGGGTGATGTAGCCGTTGTCGTCCTTGTCGAGCGGCTTGCCGTCGATGTTCGAGACCAGGTAGAGGTCGGCCGTGGGGTCGTGCAGCACCGACTCCGGCGTCGCCAGCCCCTCGGTGACGGTGATCGGCGCGGCGGCGGTGGCGGCCGAGCTGCTGCCGGCGGCCGAGCCGCTGCCGGCGGCCGAGCCGCTGCCGGCGGCCGAGCCGCTGCCGGTGGCCGAGCCGCTGCCGGTCGCCGGGGGCGGCTTGCCGGCGCCGGGCTCCTCCTTCTTCTTGCAGCCGACGAGGCCGGCCAGGACGATCGCGAGGGACGGGACGAGGGTGCGGGCGTGCGTCATGTCGAGCGCACGGTACCCGACCTTGCGCCGGCGCGGGCGCAGCGGGCGCGGTCGAGGTAGCGTTGGCGCGATGAGCTCGCCCGAGCGCCCACCGCCGCGGCGGCTCCGCCTCGGCGAGCTGCTCGCCGAGCTGGGCGCGCTCGACGACGAGGCCGCCGCCGCCTCGGCCTCGGCGGCGCGCGGCGCCGAGCACATCACCCTCGGCGAGATCGTCGACCGCAGCGCCGAGGCCGGGTTCGGCTTCCTGCTCGCGCTCCTGGCGCTGGTCGCGATCCCGTTCTTCGGCCTGTCGACGCCGTTCGGCCTGGCCATCGCGGTGTGCGGCGCGCAGATGCTCGTCGGCGGACGGCGACCGTGGCTGCCGCGCGCGCTGCGGCGTCGACGGCTGACCCTGGCGATGCTCGATCGGATCGCGGGCATGCTGGCGCGGCGCACCCGCTGGCTGTCGCGGATCACGCGCCGGCGCGGCGAGGCGCTCCTGGTCGGCGTCGGCTGGGGCGCGATCGGCCTCGGCGTGGTGATCCTCGGCCTCGGCCTGGCGCTGCCGCTGCCCATCCCCGGCTCCAACATGATCTTCCTGGTGCCGATCCTCATCTACGCCGTCGGTGCCCTCGAGCGCGACGGCGTCCTGGTGGCGCTCGGTCACCTGGCCGTGGTCATCAACGTGGTCGCGCTGATCGTGTTCGGCCGCCTGGTCCTCGAGGCGCTGCTCCGGGTGTGGGCCTGGCTGACCTGACCGCCTGCGCGGTGAGCCGTTGTATCCGCGCCGCCGCTATGACATGGAGGCGACATGCCCCGCCTCGCCGCCGCCCTCGCCGTGGTCACGTTCGCGGCCTGCTCGTCGACGCCGACGCCGCATGTGGTGGTGCCGCCGCCGGTCGAGCTCGCGGCGCCGCCGCCGTCGCCGATGGCCACCTTCGAGCGCGCCGGGTTCGCCCTCGCCGGCGCCGAGTACTGGCCGTACCACGAGGCGCGCGAGCTCGCGTACCCTGACGACGTCCTGTGGGGCTTCTACCCCGAGGCCGGGGTGGCGCCGCCCGACGAGGACGAGGCCAACCCCGACAGCGCGACGCCGGCGGCGGTCGCGTGCGCCGAGCGCGCCTACGCGGCGCTGTGGCAGTTCCTCGCGGCGCCGCCGGCCGCGTTGCAGGACATCGTCGGCCGCGGCGCCAGCGACGGCTTCACCGCCCGGTTCTACCTGTGGACCAACGACTACTCGCGGGCCGCCGATCCCTACCCGCCGGGGCGGCGCGAGGCGCGGCTCTGGTACTGGAAGCGCACGACGCCCGATCCCGAGCGGCCGCCGGGCTACTGGAAGTGGGAGTCGACGCTGACCCAGGACGGCACCTGCATGGTGCCGCAGCCGGCGCAGATCGAGGCCGAGCTGGCGTCGATCCAGGCCGACCTCGACGCCCGCGCGACGGTGGTGCCGGCGCCGGGGCTGCGCTTGCCGCGCGACCTGGCGGTGAGCGCGTACCACCCGACCTTGCGCATCGATCCGGCGCAGCCGACGTACACCGGCTCGATCGCGATCGAGGGCGCGCTGGTCGGGCAGGTCGAGACCCTGTGGCTCCACGCCCGGGGGCTGCGCCTGTCCCGGCCGCGGGTCGAGCGGCCCGGCGGTGAGGTGATCGCGCTGCGCGTGCTCGCCAGCGACGTGCCGGATCTGGTCGCGCTGCGCGCCGACGCGCCGCTGCCGCCGGGGCCGGTGACGATCCACCTCGACCTCGCCGGCGAGCTCGAGGAGAACGACACCCGCGGCCTGTTCCGGCAGCGGGTGGGCGACGACTGGTACGCGTACACCCAGTTCGAGGCGATCTCGGCGCGGCGCGCGCTGCCGCTGGTCGACGAGCCCGATCGCAAGGTGCCGTGGCACCTGGTGCTCGAGGTGCCCGACGGCCAGGTCGCCGTCGGCAACGCGCCGATCGCGTCGGAGGTCGCCGCGGCCGGCACCCCGGGTTGGCGCCGGATCACCTTCGTGCCGACCGAGCCGCTGCCGAGCTACCTCCTGGCGTTCGCGGTCGGGCCGTTCGAGGTGGTCGACGCCGGGCGCAGCGGCGGCGGCGCGCCGCTGCGGGTGCTCACGCTGCGCGACCGCGCCGCCGACGGCGCCTTCGCCGCCGCGACCATCCCCAAGATCCTCGCCGACCTCGAGGCCTGGTTCGGCACGCCGTACCCGTTCACCAAGCTCGACGCGCTGGCGATCCCGACGACGATCAACTTCGGCGCGATGGAGAACGCCGGCCTGGTCACCTACGGCGAGCGCATCCTGCTGCTACCGCCCGACGCGCCGGCCACCCGGTTGCGCCGGCTCGCCGGCTACGCCGCCCACGAGCTCGCGCACATGTGGTTCGGCGACCTGGTGACGCCGGCGTGGTGGGACGATCTGTGGCTCAACGAGTCGTTCGCGACCTGGCTGCCGCCGAAGGTGCTGCCGCCGCGGTTTCCGTCGTGGTTCGGGCCCGACGCCGCCGTCGCCGATCGTGGCGGCGCGCTGCTGGTCGACGCGCTGGCGACCGCGCGCCAGATCCGGCAGCCGATCGTCACCGCCGACGACATCGGCGACGCCTTCGACGGCATCACCTACGACAAGGGCGCGGCGGTGCTGCGCATGTTCGAGCGCTGGATCGGCGCCGAGGCGATGCAGCGCGGCGTGCGGGCCTATCTCCGTCGCCACGCCTACGGCACCGCGACGGCGGCCGACTTCCTCGCGGCGGTGTCGGAGGCCAGCGGCCGCGACGTCGGCACGCCGATGTCGACCTTCCTCGACCAGCCCGGCGCGCCGCGCATCGACGCGGCGGCGACCTGCGACGGCGGCGTCGCCCAGGTGGCGCTGCGCCAGCGGCGCTACCTGCCGCTCGGCGCAGCGGCGACGACCGCGCCGTCGCGCTGGCAGGTGCCGGTGTGCGTGGCCTACGGGCGCGGCCGCACCCGCGGCGAGATCTGCACGTTGCTCGTCGACGAGGCCGCCACCGTGAGCGTGCCTGGCGCCGGCTGCGTCGACTGGATCTACCCCAACGCCGGCGGCGCCGGGTACTACCGCAGCGGCCTCGGCGCCGCGTGGGGCACGGTCCTCGCCAAGGCCTGGCCGCGGCTCGACGCCGGCGAACGGCTCGCGGTGGTGCAGGATCTCGGCGCCGCGGTCGCCGCCGGCGAGCTCGAGGTCGGCGCCTGGCTCGACGCGCTGCCGGCGCTGGTCGCCAGCGGCACCGAGGACGCGCTCGAGGAGGTCGCCACCGCGATCGGCGACGTCCGCGCGTGGTTGCCGACGACGCCCGGCGTCGAGCGCTGGATCGGCAAGACGCTGGGGCCGATCGCGCGCAAGCTCGGCTGGCAGACCCGCAAGCGCGCGGCGCCGGGCGACGATCGCATCCGCGCGGCGATCGTGCCGCTGGTCGCCGAGCTCGGCGGCGATCGCGCGCTGCGCCGCGAGGCGGTGGCGCTGGCCCAGCGCCCGGGCGAGCTCGCCGACGGCGTCCGCGCCGCGCTGCTCGGGGTCGCGATCGGCGTCGAGCCCGCGCTGTTCGAGCCGCTGCTCGCGGCCTGGCACGCGGCGACGGCGCCGCGGCTGCGCGACGATCTGATCGCGGCGCTCGGCAGCGTGCACGACGGCGCGCGCCTGGCCCAGGCGCTGGCCCTCACCCTCGACCCGGCGCTCGACATCCGCGACACCATCGGCGTCGTCGACGCCGCGCTGGCCGATCTGGTGAACCAGCCGGCGGCCGAGGCGTTCGTCCTCGCCAACCTGCCGGCCCTGCGCGCGCGCCTGCCCGAGGGCCTGCGCAGCGACCTCGCCGGCTACCTGGCGACGAGCTGCGACCTCGCGCTGGAGGCCGATCGCCGCGCCTTCGCCGCGACCGCGCTGGGCAAGGTGCCCGGCGCCAAGCGCGCCATCGCCCAGGCCTTCGAGGGCCTGCGCCAGTGCGCGGCGTGGCGGGCCCAGGTCGAGCCCGGGCTGGCGGCGTGGGCGGCGGCGCGCCGCTAGCGCGGGCGCTCCGCGGCGGCGTTCACGGCGTGAACGTCGACGGGCAGATGCGCACGTCGTAGGGCTTGGGCAGCCCGCCCGAGCCGGCGTAGGCGCCGACCCACAGCCAGTAGCTGCCGGGCTCGACGGCGATCGACGCGAACTCGTCGTCCTCGTTGCTGACCTCGAGGCCGCCGCCGACGTCGAAGGGCTCGCCGGCGTCGGGCACCGGGAACAAGAGGAAGTCGAGGTCGGCGGTGTCGCCGCTCCACGCCAGCCGGATGTCGAGCTGGTTCGCGCCGGGGCCGACCTCGACGAGGTAGGCGTCGCGATCGAGGTACTCGTCGCCGTCGCTGCCGACGTTGGCGGTGGAGCCGGCGATGGTCAGATCGGTGCTGGTCGCGGTGAGCCCGGTGTCCTCGGGCGCGTCGGTCGCGCTGGCGGTGAGCACGGTGAGGTAGTCGGGGCTGAACGAGACCGAGATGGTGTCGTTGCCGCGGTGTTCGGCGCCGTCGGAGGTCTCGGTGAAGGCGGGGGCGCCCGGGGCGCCACAGCGGGCGTCGCGGTCGTCGGGCGCGATCGACAGCGCGTACGGGATGGCCGTGGTCGGGGCGGCGTCGCCGTAGGCGTAGGCCTCGATCGCGAAGGTGCCCGCCGGCAGGTACACCGCCGCCACCGCGTGGCCGGCGGCGAAGTAGCCACCGCCGAAGTAGTCGCCGAAGGTGTCGAGGATGTCGAGGCCGAGGAAGGCGTCGCCGAGGTCGCCGTCGACGGTGAGCCGGAGCAGGTACTCGCCCTCGGTGGCGATCTCGATCGAGTAGGCGTCGTTGTCGATGAGGCCGTCGCCGTCGGGCGCGCGGGCGGCGAGGTCGCCGCAAATCACGACGGCGCTGGTGCCGACCGCGAGCTGGGTGTCCTCGGCGCTGGTGTCGTTGTGGGCCTCGCCGCCCTCGGCCCAGTCGCAGCCCGCCGGCGGTGGCACCGCGTCGATGCGGGTGTTGGCGTCGATGGCGGCGTCGGGGAAGTCGTCGTCGTCGCCGCCGCCGCAGGCGACGACGAGGGACAGGCCAGCGGCGAGGCACGACAGGGAGCGCGAGCGGAGCACCATGGAGGCGACGCTACCAGCATCCCCGGCGGCGCGCGCGGTGCCCAGGGGGTGGCTCGGCGACAGTTGGTGACGCCCGCCGCACGGCCGGACCCGGGCCCAGGTGGCCACGGCCGCGGCCGCCGTCGTCGACGACGACAGGGAGGCGGCCCCGGGGCGCGCGCCGCCGCACGTACTTCGGCAAGGTTGCGCACCGCGGTCGGCGCGGCGTCGGCGGCACGCACCTTGCTCGGCTGCGGGGCATGACCCGGACCCTTGCCAGCCTGGCGCTGGTGGCCACTCTGGTGGCCACCGGCTGCGTCGACGCCGACTCCGCCGACGAGGGCGGCCCCGCCACCGCCGAGATCGAGGGCGACGACAAGGCCGACGGCGAGCTGCGGGTCCGCATCGACGGCATGACCGTGTGGTTCGATCGCGCGGTGGCCTACGTCGGCGGCGACCACCCGTGGCGCCTCGGCGGCCGCGCCAGCCGCAACCTCGAAGGCGCGATGAGCTTCATCCCCGACGATCGCCTCGGCGAGGTCGAGCTCCTCTCGGCGCGCACCTTCGAGGTCGCGCTGAGCAGCGACGAGATGGCGATCGTCGGCGTCGGCGGTCCGCTCCTGGTGCAGCTCGACCCGACCACCGGCGCCGGCGCGACCGCGGCGGTGTGGCTGTCGCCGCGGCTGACCGACTTCGCCGGCAGCTCGCACGCGCGCCTCGACCTCACGGTGACACCGCGCTGGATCGCCGGGCGGCCGACGATGCGCGGCGGCGCTCGCACCGACACCGGCTGGACCCTGACCGCGACCGGGCCCACCGCGCCGCAGATCGTCGCCGACGCCGAGCCGTCGCGCTGGATCCTCGACTGGGCGACGCCGACCTTCCTCGCGGGCGCGGCCGCGCCGATGACCTTCAACGTCGAGCGCGGCGCCGAGCTGCCCGGCAAGACCGCGCGCGCGACCTTCGTCGTGCGGCGGCTCGGCGTGACCCGGCTCGATCCGTACGAGGTCTGGGCGCCGCGCTGCGAGGCCCAGGTCCGTGCGTGCGTCGCCGCGCTGCCGGCCGGCGTCGTCGACGCCTCGGCGTGCGGCACCTTCGCGCAGGTGTCGACCTGCGGCGGCCCCGAGGTGGCGGCGACGCCGAGCGCGCCCCGGCTCGCCGCCGATCTGCGCGCGCACCTGGTGGCCTACTACGCCGATCACGGCGCCGACATCGTCGGCAGCGGCGGCAACGACCTGGCCGCGGCCCAGGCCGCGGTCGACGTCGACGGCTTCGCGGAGGTGACCGATCCCGAGGAGGATCCGTTCGCCTACGACCTCGGCGCGACCTGGCTGTTCCGCCACGCCGACGTCACGTTCCCCGGCTCCGACATCGTGTGGTTCCTCGCCTACGACCGCGCCAGCGGCGCGCTGATCGAGGTCGCCGACTTCAACTGAGCGACGCGGCCGCGGCGCTCACGGCCGGGGCCGCAAGGGCCCGGGCGCATCACACAGCGGACACGCCTGGGTCACGGTGGCGGCGTCGCACGCCTCGCACGCGAACGCCACCACGTGGTAGCCGGCCTCGCCGAAGTCGGCCTGCGGCGTCGGCGCGGCGGTCTTGCCGCCGGCGTAGCGCGCACGGGCCGGGATGAGCGCCAGCGCCAGGAGCTCGGTCTCGGCGCAGCCGGGGCAACGCCTGGGCACCGTCAGCCGGCTGCCGTCGGCGCGAGCTCGGGCCAGGCCGTCGGGCGCGTTGCAGCGCGGGCACACCGCGCTCTCGAACACCACGTGGCGGCAGCTCGCGCACGCGATCCGGTAGGTGCCGTCGACGAACTTCTCGCCGTCGTGGACCCAGCGGCCGGCGTCGTTGGGCTCGCCGAGCATCATGTGCAGGCGGCGATCGATGAAGCTGTCGAGCTCGAGCTCGCGGCCGCCGCACGCCGGGCAGGCGGCGACGGCCGCCTCGAAGGTGGCCTCGGTGAGCTGACCCATGGGCGCGCAGCTTCCCCACCGCTCGGCTCGTGGCAACGTGTGGGCCATGCACGATCTGGTCATTCGTGGGGGCAACGTCGTCGACGGCACCGGCGCGCCGGGCCGCGAGGTCGACGTCGCCATCGACGGCGAGACGATCACCGCGGTGGGGCCTGGCCTCGGCGCCGGCAAGCGCGAGGTCGACGCCCGCGGGCTCCTGGTCACGCCGGGCTTCGTCGACGTGCACACCCACTTCGACGCCCAGGTGTCGTGGGATCCGTACCTGACGCCGTCGTCGTGGCACGGCTGCACCTCGGTCATCATGGGCAACTGCGGCGTCGGCTTCGCCCCGGCCCACCCCGACAAGCGCGACTGGCTCATCCAGCTGATGGAGGGCGTCGAGGACATCCCCGGCGCGGCGCTCACCGAGGGCATCCAGTGGGGCTGGGAGACCTTCCCCGAGTACCTCGACTTCGTCGACCAGCGGCCGCACGCCATCGACGTCGGCGCGCTGGTGTCGCACGGCGCGGTGCGCGCCTACGTCATGGGCGAGCGCGGCGCCAACAACGAGGACGCGACCGCAGCCGACATCGCCGAGATGCGCGAGATCGTGCGCGAGGCGGTCGCCGCCGGCGCGTTCGGGTTCTCGACCTCGCGCACCCCGATCCACAAGGCCAAGAGCGGCGAGGTCGCGCCCGGCACCTACGCCAAGCGCGACGAGCTGCTCGGCATCGCGGCCGCGCTCGACGATGCCGGCCGCGGCGTCTACCAGGTCGTCATCGATCACACCCAGGGCCCGGTCGAGTTCGACTGGATGCTCGAGCTGGCGCGCACCGGCCGCCCGGTGACCTTCAACCTGCAGCAGACCGACATGGCGCCGGACCTGTGGCGGGAGATGCTCGGCAAGCTCGACGGCCTCGTCGGCACCGGCGTGCCGCTGCACCCGCAGGTGGCCGGGCGCGCGATCGGCCTCTTGATGTGCTGGGAGGGCACCGCGCAGCCCTTCGGGATGCACCCGACCTACCTGCGGCTCCTCCTGTCGGGCATGTCGGTGGAGGCGCGGCTCGCCGAGCTGCGCAAGCCCGAGGTGCGGGCGCAGATCCTCTCGGAGCAGCCGGTGTGGAACGACTTCATCGCCCGCTACACGACCAAGGAGTTCGCCGACTTCATCACCACGGCGTTCCACAAGATGTACCTGGTCGAGGGCGCGATCGACTACGAGCCGCCGCCCGAGGCCAACCTGGTCAACCTGGCGCGGGCCACCGGCAAGACCGTGCAGGAGCTCGCCTACGATCACCTCAACACCGGCGGGTTCATCTACTTCCCGCTGTTCAACTACGCCGGCGGCTCGCTGGAGCCGACCCGGGTCCTGCACCAGCACCCGATGACGCGGATGGGGCTGTCCGACGCCGGCGCCCACTGCGGCGCGATCTGCGACGGCGGCATGCCGACGTTCATGCTCACCCACTGGGCGCGCGATCGCAGCCGCGGGCCGCGGCTGCCGCTCGAGCTGGTGATCCAGCGGATGACCTCGCAGACCGCGCAGCTCTTCGGCCTGCGCGATCGCGGCGTCTTGGCGCCGGGCATGCTCGCCGACGTCAACGTCATCGATCACGGCAAGCTCGCGGTCGAGGCGCCCAAGATGGTCTACGACCTGCCGGCCAAGGGGCGCCGGCTGCTCCAGCGCGCGCGCGGCTACGTCGGCACCTGGAAGCGCGGCCAGCAGATCCTCGACCATGACGAGCACACCGGCACGCTGCCGGGCAAGCTCCTGCGCTGCCAGCCGGCCTGAGCGCCCGACACGCGATGGCGCAGCGCGAGTTCGAAGGACCGACCCCCGCGGAGGCCGCGATCGCGGCGTGCGCCGCGCTCGGCGTGCGGCGCCCGGAGCTGCGCTACGAGGTCGTCGCCGACGTCGGCACCGGCCCATCGCGACAGGTCCGGATCCGGGTGCTCGACGTGGTGGTGCCCCCGCCGCCGGCGCCGCCGGTGATCGGCTACGCCGAGGCGATCGCGCCGTTCGCGCGCTGGATCCGGCAGGACTGCGTGGTGACCCTCGACGGCGTCGATGTCGATGGTGCGTTCGTCGACTTCGCCTGGTTGGCAGCGCAGGACGAGGCGACCTGGGCGTCGATGGAGCACACAGGCGACCGCGCCGACCAGCTCGTGGGCGGCGTGGCCCCGGCGGTCCGGCGCGCCCTCGAGGAGGAGCGGCTCGGGGTCGTCGCCGCGATCGGCGTGCGGGGCACCTACTGGGAGGAGTACGGCTTCGACGGCAGCGGCCTGCGCGCGCTGCTGCTGGTCGATCTCACCGACCTCGTGGAGGGCGCGCCGCGGCTGCGCCTGCTCGCGCGGGGACGCGCCGAGGTGCCGACGCCGCTCGACGTCACCACCGCGACCTTGCCGGTGCGGCCGGGGCGCGCGCCGCGGCGCTAGCGCTCACGGCTCGAAGACCCAGCGCTCCTCGGCGACCTCGCGGATCTGCGCTGGCAGCCAGGCGACGTCGGCGTAGCGGTTCTGCGACCAGTAGTCGTCCATCTGATCGCGGAAGTGCGGCGACCGGGTGTCGAAGACCTGGCCGCCGGGCAGCGCCCAGCGCTGGGTGATCGAGCCGTCGGCGGCGAACTCGACGAGGTTGCGCATCGCCGGGCCGTGGCCGTAGGCGAAGGTGTAGCTGGCCACCGAGTTGTTCGACGCGTCGACCGCGTGGGTGTCGCCGTGGCGCGGGTAGCTACGGCCAGGGCCGGGCAGGCTGAGCGCGTCGACCGGCAACAGCGAGTTGACCTCGGCGACGTGCAGCTCGCCCCAGCGCCAGTCGTCGGGATCGATCGAGGCGAATCGGCCCTGGACCTGGATGCGCGCGGCCTCCAGCGCACGCACGATCATCAGCCGGCAGGTCTCGTAGCCGACGGTCCCGAGGTCGTCGCACAGCCGCGCGCTGGTCGGATCGCCGGGCAGGGTGCCGGTGCGCAGGGTCGTCGGCGCCTCGAGGGCGCGGATCGCCGCCGGGATCGTGTACGAGCGATCCGGAACGGCGCCGAGCAGCGCCAGCTCGTCGCCGAAGGCCTCGCGGTAGAACTCGATCTGCCAGAAGTTGAAGACCGTCGTCGCCGAGGCGTCGCGGATCTCGTCGGCGGTGGCGCCGGCGCCGACCGCCGGCGGGGTGTCGAGGCTCCAGGCGTCGAGCCGCGCCGCCATCGCCGCCAGGATCGCCGCGGCACCGGTGGGCAGGCTGGTGGCGAACGCGGCCAGGTCCGGATGGCTGCCCGGCGACGCCAGCTCCTCGGCGAGGTCGGCGGCGGCGTCGACGATGAACGGCCGCAGCCTGGCGCCGGTGTTGGAGTGGGCGTCGCCCTGGATCGAGGCGAGATCGTCGAGCGTGAGCGGCGCGCCGCCGGCGATGAGCTCCTCGAGGCGGCGGGTGATGCGGCCCTCGCGGAAGCCGGGCCCGTAGTCGAAGCCGGCGTAGTGCGGGCCGTTGATCGGATCGCCGTCGAAGGTCTCGCCGACCGGATCGGCGTTGGCGGTCACCAGGTAGCCCTTGGCCGGGTCGATCGCGTGCGGCACGAACTCCGGCGCCAGGGTGCCCGTCCACTTACAGCTACCGTCGCCGGGCAGGATGAAGAACGGCGCGTCGCCGAGGCCGGTGGCGGGATCCCAGGTCATGCAGCCCGGCGAGCGCAGCGGCATCTGGCTCGACGTGGTCCAGCCGATGTGACCGCCGGTGTCGATCATCACCCAGTTCTGCGAGCCGTGATCGAAGACGTCCATCGCGGCGAAGCCCTCGTCGACGGTCTGCGCCCGGTTGAGGCGGTAGAGCGCGAGCAGCTCGCGGGTCGGCTGGTAGCCGGTGTACTGCACCGAGATGCCGTCGGCGCCGGCGCGCGGCACGATCCGGTGGTCCTCGATGCGCGGCAGGATGGGCCCGTGGTGCGGGACCACCTCGTAGGTCGCGGTGAACTCGTCGGTGATGATGCCGAGGGTGCCGACCTTGAAGGTCTCGGTGCGGGTCTCGAGCCGGACCTCGGCGCCGTCGTAGGTCACGCAGTCGCCGCCGCCGGTGGCGCACGGCGCGATGACCTCGTGGTGGAAGTCGAGGACGTCGTGGTAGGTCGTGGTCGCGCCCCAGGCCAGGCCGGTGGTGTGGCCGAGCACCACGCCGGGCACGCCGGCGAGGCTGATGCCCGACACGTCGAGAGCGCCGGGCACGGTGAGGTGGATGCCGTGGAACAGCGGGGGGTTCGACAGCTGCAGGTGCGGATCGTTGGCGAGCAGGGTCTTGCCGCCAGCGAGCGCCGGCGCCACCACCCAGTTGTTCGAGCCGTTCTCCGGATGCGGCCACTGCATGCCGAGCGCGGTCACCGGCGTGAGGGTACGGCGGGCGGCGTCGAGCACGTCGCGCGGCACGTGGGTGGTGCGGGTCGGCGTCGTCCGCGGCGCGCCGGGCGCCGGCCGCGCCGAGGTGCCGCCGGCGGGCCAGCCGTCGATGGTCGAGACCTGATCGAGCTGGGCCAGCGGGAACAGATCGTCGAAGGCGCGGGCGCGCGCCTGCCGCTCGGGGTCGGCGCTGTTGGCGAACGCCGCGATGCCGGCGTCGCGCGCCGCGGTGAGCTCGACGTCGGCCTCGAGGTAGGACAGCGACCACGCCTGCAAGAGGCCGATCGCCACCGAGTCGGCCGGGGTCCACGGCTCGATGGTCTCCGGCGCCAGGAACGCGGCCTGGGCGTCGTCGAGATCGCGGGTGCCGGCCTGGAGCTCGGCGATGACGGCGTTGACGCCGTCGGCGTAGCGCTGCAGCGCGATCGCGGCGGCCTGCGCGTCCTCCTCGCTCGAGTCCAGCAGGAGCTGGTACTGCGCCTGCGAGCGGCCGCCGAAGTCGTGCATGCGCATGACCAGGTCGCTGTCGATCTGGCCGGCGTCGAGGCCGCCGAACAGCTCGCCGACCCGGCCGAGGGCGAGGTGGCGCAGCAGATCGAGCTGCATCCAGCGATCGGCGGCGAGGACGTAGCCGTTGGCGTACGCGGCGTCGGCCTCGGTCTTGGCGTAGATGTGCGGGATGCCCAGCTCGTCGCGGACCAGATCGACCGGCGCCGACAGGCCGCCGCCGGTGAGCGTGCGCGACGGCGTGATGCCGGCGTAGGGCGAGTCGTCGGCGGGCGCGTCGTCGCTGCAGCCGGCGGCGGTGGCGAGCGCGAGGAGCAGGAGGGTGAGCCGGGACAGGCCGTGCATGCGCGCATCATACGCACCACCGGTGGCGACGCCACGCGAGGATCGCCGGCGATGGCGCGGGCGTGGCGCGTTGCGTCGATGGCGGTGCTGGCGGCTGCCCGTGAGCGGGCGCGGCCTCAGCGCACCGAGCTCGCGCGCGCGGTGGCGGCGAGCTGGGCCCGGGCGGCGGCGCGGGCGTCCTCGACCATCAGCTCGGCCTGCGCCGGATCGGCCCAGCGTGCCTGGATCTCCGGCGCCAGGGTGTCGACCGGATCGAAGTACAGGAAGTACCCGGGCTTCACCGACGGCGCGGTGAACACCGACACCCCGGTCTCGCGATCGTAGTGCTCGTAGGAGTGGGCCTCGCGCTTGCCGCCGCCGCCGGGCGCGTCGACGACGAAGGTCGGCGTGTGGAAGCCGGCGGTGGTGCCGCGCACCGCCTTCTCGATGTCGAGCGCGGTCTGCAGGGTGGTGCGCAGGTCCTCGACGCCGTGGACCAGGTCGTGGATGTACACGTAGTACGGGTGGACCTGGCAGTGGCCGAGCCGCTTCACCAGGAGCTGCATCGTCGCGATCGTGTCGTTGACGCCGCGCTGCAGCACCGACTGGTTGCGGACGATGATGCCGCGCTCGAAGACGCGGTCGAGGGCGCGCTTGGTGATCGCGGTGATCTCGTTCGGGTGGTTGAAGTGGGTGTGGAGGACGACCTCCTTGTGCAGCTTGCGGCCGGCGTCGACCACCCGGGTGAGGGCGTCGAGCCACTCGTGGTCGGTCAGGAGCTTCATCGGCATCACCGCCGGGCCCTTGGTGGCGAACCGGATGCGGCGGATGTTGGGCATCGCCAGCAGGGTCTCGCCGATGAGCGTGAGCTGCCGCGCCTTGAGCTGGTAGCTGTCGCCGCCGGAGACGACGATGTCCTCGAGCTCGGGCCGCTCGCGCATGTACTGGAACGCCGCCTGCCAGCGATCCTCGGTGGCCTTGAGCGAGACCTTCTCGACCTCGTCGGTGTCGACCCCGACCGCGTACGAGCGGGTGCAGAACCGGCAGTACACCGGGCAGGTGTCGAGGGTGAGGAACAGCGCCTTGTCGGGGTAGCGGTGGGTCAGGCCCGGGGTCGGCGCGTCGGCCTGCTCGTGCAGCGAGTCGAGGGTGAGCTTGGGGTGATCGGGCAACAGCTTGCTCGCCACCGGCACGAACTGGCGCCGCAGCGGATCGGCGTACGGGTTGGTCCAGTCGATGAGCGACAAGAGGTACGGCGAGACCCGGATGCTCATCGGCGAGCGGCGGAAGCCGTCGGCGACGTCGTCGTAGAAGCTCTGCGGCACCAGGTCCTGGACCGCGGCCAAGAGCTTGGTCGGGTTGGTGATCGAGTTCTTGGCCTGCCAGCTGTGATCGAGGAAGGTCGCCTCGTCGATCGAGCGGTAGGCCGGGATGCGCTGCCAGAACGGGCCGTCGAGCAGGTCGCGGTGGGCGAGGGTGGCCGGATCCACCGGCGGCTTCTTGTGGGTGATGCCGCTGGCGGCGGGCGCGCGGCCCAGCGGGCGCAGCGTCGGATCGGGGGTCGGGTCCATGGTCGTCTCCTCGAGAAGGGGCAGGACGGGCGCGAGGGGCGCGCTCGCAACAACGCGAGGGGCGCGCTCGCAACAACGCGAGGGGCGCGCTCGCAACAAGGCGTCGGAGGGCGCTACCCGACGTCGGGCTGGTGAGGACGGAGCCGAGGTACCACATGCGCCTGTCACCATAGCAGAGGCGACGCAGCGCGTACACGTCGACGCCGGCGGCGCGGGCGCGACCGCGGGGAGGATCTCGATCGCCAAGCCGCGGCGCCGCGCGGTACATCCGCGTGATGCGAACCGTCGCCCTCGCGCTCGTCGCCTCGCTCGGGGGCGCCTGCGGCGCCGACGACGCACCACCCGCCGGCACCTGCGACGAGCCGCCGGCGCTGGTGCCAGCCGGCGATCCGGTCGGGCACCCGGCGCCGCTGGCGGCCGGGCCCGGCGAGGCCCGCGCCGGCCGGCTGACCGCCGCCGAGCTGCCGTCGGTGCCGTCGGGGCTCATCACCTGGCAGGGCGGCGACTTCGTCCTCGCCAACGATCGGGTCGCGCTGGTGATCGAGGACGTCGGCGACAGCGACCTCTACGACCCGTGGGGCGGCCGGCCGGTCGGCCTGGCGCGCATGGCCGGCGGCGTGATGGTGGCCCCGAACGACTTCGGCGAGCTGTTCCTGCTCACCGGCCGCTCGTCGGTGGTGACCGAAAGCGTCACGGTGGTCGCCGACGGCGCCGACGGTGGACCCGCCATCCTCCGGGCGCGCGGCCGGCTGCACCCGCTGCCGTTCTTCGACTCCATCACCAGCGCCCTGTTCGCCGACGGATGGGACGACGTCGAGGCCGCCATCGACTACATGCTCGCGCCCGACGCCGAGGTGGTCGAGGTGACCTTCCACTACGCGTCGCCGCGGCCCCTCGCGACCGAGCTGCCGGCGCTGATGCACGCGGTGATGTACACCCGGCGGACCCCGGCGTTCACGCCTGGATCGGGCTTCGGCGAGGAGGTCCGCGGCGCGCCGTACATCGCGCTGGTCGACGCCGGCGCCACCAGCTGGGCCTACCTGCCCGCCGACGGCGTGTTCCAGAGTGGCCTCGGGGTGTCGGGCTTTCTCGGCGCGTTCACCGACGGGCTGACCGTGCCGGCGTGCGACACCCTGAGCCGCGCGCACGCCCGCCTCGTCATCGGCAGCGGCGATGGTGTCGACGGCGTGGTCGCCGCCGTCGGTCGAGTCACCGGCGCGCCGACCCGCCAGATCGGCGGCGTGGTGCGTCGCGCCGGGGTGCCGGCCGCCGGCGTTCGCGTCCACGCCGTCGACGCCGACGGCGCGTACCTCACGCGCGCCGTCACCGACGCCGAGGGCGCGTTCTCGTTGCACGTCCCCGTCGGCGTCGAGGTCGAGCTGACCGCCTATCGCCGCGGCGATACCACCGCGACCGCGACCGTGGCGCCCGGCGCCGCCGGTGCCGACCTGGCGCTGCCCGCGGTCGGGACCGTGCACGTCCTCGCCACCGATGCCCTCGGCGCGCCGCTGCCGGTGCGGGTCCAGCTCCTGCCCACGGGCGCGTCGGTGGTGCCGACGGTGCCGGCCACCTTCGGCGAGCCGGCCATCGCCGGCGGTCGGCTCCACGTCGAGTACGCCACCACCGGGGAGGCCACGCTCACCGCGCCGCCAGGCACCTGGGAGGTGATCGTGTCGCGCGGCTACGAGTACGAGGTCGAGCGCCAGATCGTGACCGTCGTCGCCGACGCCACCGTCGAGGTCGAGGCCATCCTCGATCGGGTGGTGGCCACGCCCGGCGCGCTGTGCGCCGACTTCCACATCCACACCACGCGCTCCAACGACGCCGCCGACGATGGCCGCCTCAAGGTCGCCAGCGCCATCGCCGACGGCCTCGAGCTGCCGGTGCGCTCCGAGCACGAGTTCGTGGCGGACTTCTCCGCCGAGATCGCCGAGCTCGGCCTCGGCGCCTGGGCCGCAGGCCTCGGCTCGATCGAGCTGACCAGCTTCGAGGTGTGGGGCCACATGGGGGTGTTCCCGCTGGTGCCGGATCCCAGCCGAGCCAACGCGGGGGCGCCGGCCTGGCAGACGTTTCCGACCGCGGCCTCGCCGTCGACGCCGTTTGCGACGCTGGCGCCGCCGGCGGTGTTCGACGCGGTCCGGGCCCGGCCCGAGGAGCCGGTGGTGATCCTCAACCACCCGCGCGGCGGCGCCAACTACTTCGACTACGTCGGCTACGACCCGGTCACCGGCATGGTCGACGACGAGGACGCGTGGGACACCGACGTCACCCTGATCGAGGTGTTCAACGACTCCGGCTGGGTCGCCAACCGCACCGGGCTGGTGCGCGACTGGCTGTCGATCCTCGGCGCCGGGCGGCGCGTGTTCGCGGTCGGCTCGTCGGACAGCCACGGCATCTCGAGCAGCCCGGTGGGCTATCCGCGCACCTGCGTCACCGTGGGCACCGATGATCCGGCGGCCGCCACCGGCCCGATGGTGCGCGATGCCCTGGCCGCTGGTCACGCGACGATCTCCGGCGGCATCTACGTCGCCGCCCGGGTGGGTACGGCCGCGCCGGGCGACGTCGCCATCGGCCTCGGTCCGGCGACCACGGTCGACGTCGAGGTCCAGGCGGCGTCGTGGGTCGACCTCGACGCCATCGAGGTCGTCGTCGACGGCGTCACCGTCGACACCATCGCGGTGGTGCCGGCCGACGCCGATCCGCTCGAGCCGGTGGTGCGGTGGCGCGGCTCGATCCCGATCACCGTGGCCGCTTCGGGTCGCGGCTACGTCATCGTCGCCGCCTACGGCGACGCGCCGCTCGAGCCGGTGCACCCGGGGCGCCTCCCGTTCGGCGTGACCGAGCCGATCTTCCTGGTGCCGTGAGCGCGCGCCGACGGGCCAGCGCCCATCACTGCAGCCGCACGCTGCCCCAGGTGAGCTCGCCGGCGACCAGGTCGCGGGTCACCGAGGCGGTCGACCAGCCCGGCGCCGACGCGGTGATGGTGGTGGCGCCGGTCGGCAGGCCGGTCATGGAGAAGTAGCCGTTGCCGTCGGCGGCGAAGGTGTGGCCGGTGGACAGCGTGATGGTCGCGTTGGCGATGCGGTTGGCGCCGCTCGACCCGTAGTACACGACGCCCTGCAGGCCGGCCGGCCCCGACGGCAACGTGCTGCCGCCGCCGCCGCTGCCGCCGCACACCTCGGCGAGGTTGGCGCAACAGTCGCCATACGCCGCGCAGCTGTCGTCGCAGTAGCAGGCACTGCCGTCGGCCGCTGACGCCGCGGTGGTGGTGCCGCACAGGTTGAGCTGGCAGCCGAAGGTCGGCGTCGGGTCGCCACCACCACCGCCGCCGCCGCCACCGCAGACCTCGTCGCGGTTGCCGCAGCAGTCGCCGAGCTCGGTGCAGGCCGCGTCGCAGTAGCAGGCGGTGCCGCCCTCGGCGCCGGCGGCGTCGGTGTCGCACAGCACCTCGGAGCAGCCGCCCGCGGCCGGCGGCGGCGGCGCCCCGGTCGACGGGCCCAGCGGCGTGTCGTTCGGGACCTCGGTGATGATCACGTCGGCGCGTTCGGTGGCGGAGGTCGAGCCGCCGAAGAGGTAGTTGGAGGTCGGGTACGACAGATCGGCGACCCAGTGATCGACGCGGCGCTCGATCGAGCAGTGCGGGCCGCGATCGAGCACCGCCACCACCACCGCCTTGCCGTTGTCGGGGTTGGTCACCAGGAGCCGGCTGGCGCAGCCCCAGCGATCGGCCCCGGCGGCGAACCACTTCACGCTGCGCTCGCACTGCGGGCCGGTCATGCCCCCGCACAGCGCCGCGTACTCGTCGGCGGCGTCGTGCTGGGCCGCGCCGCTCTGGCACCACGGGATGCAGTTGTCGCCGGGGTCGCCGCGGTTGTTCCCGTTGGCGTCGATCCAGCAGCCGAACGAGGTCGTGTAGTACATGCCGGCCGGGTTGATGGTGGTGCCGACGGTGCCGTCGCAGGTCCACCCGGCGCTGCGCTCGAAGTCGCGCTGGCCATCGGGCGCGGTCAGCTCGGTGGGGCCGCAGGCGGCCGCGGCGAGCGCGAGCAACATGGAGAGCGACCCGGCGCGCGGGGTGGTGGTGGGCATGCCTCGCCCATGAGCAAGAATGACACCAGCGCACATCGACGCCGACGTGGGTACTTGCACCACAGCGAAGGCGGTGTGGGTGTCGACTCCACTCACCGATCCGGGGTGGGGGCTCCTCGGTCCGGGTGCTCCAGTGTAGGTCTCGACGCCTCGCAAGCCCGCGACCCGACGTGAACCAGCGTCGGCCCTGCGGTTGCACTCTCGGTCGGCATGTCCAACTCGCCTCGACTCGCCGCGTCGATCGCCACGCTCTCGCTCTGGGCTTGCGCTGCCAGCACCGGCCCCAGTGACGTCATGCCGCCCGAGCTCGAGATCACCTCACCCACGCGCGGCACCTTCGCCGAGGGCGACCTCATCGAGGTGCGCGGCGTGGTGCGCGACGACGCGGCCGCGCCCACCGTCACCGTCAACGGCGTGGCCGCCGAGGTCGCCAGCGACGGCCAGTTCCGGGTGGTGGTGCCGGTCGCCGCTGGGGTCTCGATCCTCGAGACCGTGGCCGACGACGGCGCGCACCAGGTGAAGGACGTGCGCGCGGTGCTCGCCGGCGAGCTGCGGCCGGTGACCGAGCCGGTGGTCGACGCCCTCGGCGCCCAGGTGTCACCGGCGGCGTTCGCCGCGCTGAGCTCGGTGTTGACCGACACCCTGAGCGCGCTCGATCTCAACGCGCTGGCCAAGGCCCACAACCCGCTCTACGACAACGGCGGCTGCCTCGGCGCCAAGGTCAACATCGTGAAGGCGACCACCACCGGCGCCCACGTGGCGCTGGTGCCCGCCGCCGACGGCCTCGCCACCGAGGTCGCGATCGACGGCCTCGACGTGATCATCGGCGTCAAGTACAAGGTCGCCTGCATCGGCGACTCGACGGTGATCCGGGTTCGCGCGGATCAGGTGCGGGTCCGCGGCGATCTCACCCTCGCGGTCGACGACGGCGTCCTCGCCGCCGGCCTGGACCGGGCGTCGGTGGCGCTGCCGGGGTTCTCCATCCAGACCGGCGGGCTGCCCGGCGTCATCGTCGGCCTGCTCGACGGCAAGATCAAGGACGCCGTCGAGGACGCCCTGCTCGACGTCGTGCGCGACGAGCTGCCGGGGCTGGCCGCCGACGCGCTCAACGAGCTCACCGGCGGGGTGCAGACCGTCGACGCCCTCGGCCACGAGCTGGCGCTCGGGCTGGTGCCGCGCACCGCCACCATCGACGCCGCCGGGCTGCGCCTGAGCCTCGACGCCAGCGCGGTGGTCAGCGGCGGCGAGGGCGCGGTGTACGCCGCCACCGCGACGCCGCTGGCCGGGGCCATGGACGGCGGCGCCGGCATGGCGGTGGCGATCGCCGACGACGCGCTCAACCAGGTCCTGGCCGGGCTGTGGTCGGTCGGCGCCATCGACCTGGCGCTGCCCGAGGACGTCGCCGCGACCCTGGCGCTGCTCATCGACGACGAGGTCGCGACCGTGACCCTGAGCCCGACCCTGCCGCCGAGCGCGCGCGCCGCCGACGGCGCCCTGGCCGTGACCCTCGGCGACCTCATCCTCACCGCGCGCGCGGCCGACGGCGAGGCGCTGGCCGAGCTGGCGCTGTCGATCGAGACCGGGCTGGCGGTGGAGCCCACCGCCGCCGGCGGGCTGCGCCTGGCGCTGGGCGAGCCCCGGGTGTGGGCGCAGGTCCTCGTCGAGAGCGCGCGCGTCGATCGGCCGCTGGCGGCGGACGAGTTCGAGGACGTCGTCGGCGCGGCCTGGGGGCTGCTCGGGCCGGCCCTCGGCGAGGCGCTCGACGCGATCACGGTGCCGTCGATCGCCGGCGTCTCGGTGATCGACGCCGCGGTCGCCGGTCGCGACGGCTACCTCGTCGTCGAGGCGTCGCTGTCGGCGCCGTGAGCGCGCGCTCAGCGGGTAGTGGCCCAGGGCGATCGTCGCAACACGGCGTCGGCGCGCGCGCGCAGGGCGTCGTCGAGGGAGCCCGCGGTGGCGGCGGCCAGCGCCTGCGCGAACTCGGCGGCGGTGGCGAACCGATCGTCGCGCGCCTTGGCCAGGCCGAGCGCGAGCACGCGATCGAGGTCGACCGGCAAGGTCGCCAGCGCCGACGGCTGGCGCGGCGCGCCGTAGACCACGTCGTGCAGCGTGCTCGGCACGTCGCGGCCGCGGTGCGGTGGCTGCCCGCACAGCGCGCGGTAGGCGATCGCGGCCAGGGCGTACACGTCGGCCCGGTGATCGACCTCCTCGCCGCGGGCCTGCTCCGGCGCCATGAACGCCGGGGTGCCGACGACGTGGCCGCCGGTGAGGGTGCCCTGGCTGCCGATCGCCTTGGACACCCCGAAGTCGAGGATCTTCCACCGTCGGCGCCCACCGACCTCGGCGGCGAACAGGTTGTGTGGCTTGAGGTCGCGGTGGACCACGCCGGCGTTGCGCGCGGCCTCGAGCCCGATCGCGACGTCGCGCACCAGCTCGACCACCAGCGACGGCGCGACGGCGCGGCGGCGGCGCAGGTAGTGGGCGAGGTCGTGGCCGCGCAGGCGCTCCATCGCCAGGTACGGCAGCTCGCCGGCGGTGGTGCCCACCTCGCGCACCGCGACGATGTGGGGACAGTCGAGCCGCGCCACCAGCTCGGCCTCGCGCACGAACCGCTCGACGTGGTGGGCGTCGGCGAGGGTGCTCGGGTGCAACAGCTTCACCGCCGCGGCGCTGCCGTCGCCGGTGTGGACGGCCTCGTAGACCTCGCCCATGCCGCCGCGGCCGATGAGCGGGCCGAGGCGGAACGAGCCGACGACCTGATCGGTGTAGCGGCCGGGGCCGCCGAGCTTGAGCGCGCGGTCGAGCTCCTGGCGGACCTCGGCCAGCACCGCCTCGCGCTGCGACACCACGCGCACCGCGGCGTCGAGGCGCGACACCGCGGCGAGGGTGGTGCGGCGGCTGGCGCGACCGGTTACGAACGCCACCGCGAAGAGCACCTGCACCACCAGCGTGGTCGCGACCTGATCACGGACGGCCAGTGCGGTCAGCGGGACCAAGCCGGGATCGTCGGCGGCGCCGGCGATCACCAGCGCCGAGAACCCGAGGTGGCTGGCTGCGCATAGCGCGTAGAGGATGACCGTGACCCCGGGCTGGGTGCCGAGGCTGAAGAAGTAGATCCCGAACAGGATCACCGCGGTCGCCGGCGACGCCGCGCCCCAGTACACCAGGCTCGACGACGCGCCGAGGCCGCCGGCGATCGCGACGATCACGATCCGGCGGGTGGTGTAGCCCTCCGGCTCGCGGGTCACCCACAGCATCCACGGCGCCACCACCGCGATCACGCCGCAGCCGAGCGCGACCACCGTCTTGGCCACCGGATCCCCGTCGGCGATGACGATCGCGACCAGCGCCGCGACCACCACCACGAGCGCGAGCTTGAGGAACACCCGGGTGCGCAGGATCTCGTCGAGGCGCAGCGCCTCGGCCGGCGAGGTGGTGAAGGCCGAGAGGCTGTCGGGACCGCCGGTGGCAGCGCCCGCTGACGGCGCCTGGGTCGCATCCTCGTGGAGCCCGGGCGCCGACGGCCGGCTCAGGCGACGCGCGCGGACATCCACCGTCGGCGGTGGTGAGGCCACCGTCTCATCGTCGTCGCCGTCGTCGGCCACCGCCACGCGCACGAGGATAGCCGGAGGGCCTGGTCGCCCTGGGACTCGCGGCCTGCGATCTGGTGGGGTCGCTCCCCACCCCCTCCCACGTAAGCCCACGTTGTCGGCCGATGTAGGCCTCGGCACGCGCGGTGCAGTGCGGGGGACCATGGTCCTCCTCCACCCTCGTCCTCACGCGTCGACTCGCTGCGCCGTCCTCCTGGTCGCGGGCCTCGTCGGCGGCTGCGCGGTCGGCGCCACCTTGGACGGCGACGGCGACGAGGTCCCGGCGGTGCGGCTCGAGGGCGAGGCCTTGCTGGCAGCGCTCGGGGGCGGCGAGGTCGTGGACGCGCCGATCGCGTTCGCCCGGCTGGGCCTCGAGTGGGACGGGGCCGAGCCCGACGCCGTGCAGGTGCAGGTCCGCGAGCGCGGCGGTGCGTGGTCGCGCTGGCAGCTGCCGACGCTGGTCCACACCGAGGTCGAGGTCGGCACCGCCTACGTCGCCGAGCTCGATCTCGGCGACGTCCGCGCCGACGCGGTGCGGCTGCGCGCCGTCGGCAGCGAGGCGCCGGCGCGGGTGCGCCTCGAGTTCCAGGCGCTGCCGGCGGCGATCGCCCTCGAGGACGGCGTCGAGCTAGATCGCGACGAGGCCGCGGCGCTCACCGCGGTGCGGCCGCTGGGGATCCCGATCGTGGGTCGCGCCGCCTGGGGCGCGCGGTCGCCGCGCTGCGCCAGCGGCACCCACACCCCGCGCCGCATCACGCTGCACCACACCGACACCCCCAACGACGACACCGTCTCCGCCGAGGCCCGCGTGCGCGGGATCCAGGCCCACCACACCGGCAACCGCAAGTGGTGCGACATCGGCTACCACTTCCTGATCGCCGCCGACGGCCGCATCTTCGAGGGGCGCCCGATCGATCGCGTCGGCTCGCACACCAAGGGCAACAACACCGACAACGTCGGCATCGCGCTCATCGGCGCCTTCAACGCGCGCGCCCCGACGGCGGCGCAGCGGGCGTCGGCCGAGCGGCTCATCGCGGCGATCTCGCGCGCCTACGACCTCCCCCTCGGCGCGAGCACGGTGAGGGGCCACCGCGACTACCTCTCCACCGACTGCCCCGGCGACATCCCCTACGCCGGCCTGCGCGATCTCATCGACGGCGCCGTCGACGATCCCGGCGAGCAGGTGCCACCGCCGCCGCCCGCCGGCGAGGTCGCGGTGCGCGGCGTGGTGTACCAGGCCGCCACCAGCACCCGGCTCGCCGGCGCGACGGTCACGCTGTCGCCGGGCGCGCGCACCACCACGACCACCTCCGGCGGCGGCTATCGCTTCGACGGCCTCGCGCCGGGCACGTACACCCTCACGGTGCGGGCCGCCGGGTTCCTCGACGCGCAGCTCACCCGCGAGCTGGGCACCGTCGAGGTGTGGGCCAGCGTCGGCCTGTCGAAGGCCGGGGTCGGCGCCGACGCCGGCCTGCAGGGCGTGGTGTTCGTCGACGGCAACGGCGCCAACCGGGTGCCCGGGGCGACGGTGGCGATCGACGGCGGGCCGAGCCGGCTCGTCGACGACAGCGGCTACTTCAAGTTCGAGGGCCTGCCGCCCGGGACGTACACGCTGCGCGCCAGCGCGCCCGGTCGTGGCGCCGGCGTCACCGTGCGCTCGGCGGCCAGCGGCGAGCTCACCTGGGCCAGCGTCGAGCTCGGCGCGTCGACCGGCGGCGCCACCGCGGCCGGGAGCTGCGCCGGCGCGTGCGGCGTCGACACCCCGGCGCCGGGCAGCGCGCCGGCCTGCTACTGCGATCCGAGCTGCGAGGCGTATGGCGACTGCTGCGCCGACTACGCGGCGGTGTGCGCGACGCCCGCGACGCCACCGCCGGCCGCGGGGCCGACCTGCGTCGATCGCTGCGGCGACCTGGCGCCGGCGCCGGGCAGCACGCCGGCCTGCTACTGCGATCCGAGCTGCGAGGGCTACGGCGACTGCTGCGACGACTACGCGCTGGCGTGCTTCTGACCGCGCGCATCTGTTAGCCTGCGCGGCATGTCCGCGCACGTCGGTCACGCCCCGCCCGAGATCGATCCGGCGTCGATCCGCTCGGTGATCGCCACCGACTGCGGCTCGACGACGACCAAGGCCATCCTCATCGAGCGCAACGACGCCGGCGAGTACCGCCTGACCTGCCGCGGCGAGGCGCCGACCACCGTCGAGGCGCCGGTCGAGGACGTCACCCGCGGCGTGGTCAACGCGGTGCGCGAGATCCAGGAGCTGCGCGGCCGCCGGTTCTTGCGCGACGAGGCCACCGGCGAGGAGGAGCTGCTCATCGCCAAGCCCCAGGTCGGCGACGACGGCGTCGACGTCTACATCTCGACCTCGTCGGCCGGCGGCGGCCTGCAGATGATGGTGACCGGCGTGGTCAAGAAGATGACCGCCGAGAGCGCCGCCCGGGCCGCGCTCGGCGCCGGCGCGATCGTCATGGACGCCATCGCGACCAACGACAAGCGGCTGCCGCACGAGAAGATCGAGCGCATCCGCCAGCTGCGCCCCGACATGATCCTCATGGCCGGTGGCACCGACGGCGGCACCGAGAAGCACGTGGTGGCGGTGGCGGAGCTGCTGCGCGCGGCCCAGCCCCGGCCGCGCCTCGGCAACGCCTTCAACCTGCCGATCATCTACGCCGGCAACCCGGCGGTGCAGCCCGAGGTCGAGCGCCTGCTCGGCGAGAAGGCCGCGCTGCAGTTCGTCGCCAACGTGCGGCCCACGCTCGAGGTCGAGAACCTGGCGCCGGCCCGCGACGCCATCCACGACGTGTTCATGGAGCACGTCATGCAGCAGGCGCCGGGCTACGCCAAGCTGATGGCGTGGGCCGACGCCCCGATCATGCCGACCCCGGGCGCGATGGGCCTCATCATCCAGGAGCTGGCCCGGCGCGACGACGTCGACGTCGTCGGCGTCGACATCGGCGGCGCCACCACCGACGTCTTCAGCGTGTTCGGCGGCGTCTTCAACCGCACGGTCTCGGCCAACCTCGGCATGAGCTACTCGGTCAGCAACGTGCTGGCCGAGGCCGGCATCGCCCAGATCCAGCGCTGGGTGCCGTTCGATCTCGAGGAGCACGAGCTGCGCGATCGCATCGGCAACAAGATGATCCGGCCGACGACGATCCCGCAGACCCTCGACGAGCTGAAGATCGAGCAGGCGATCTCGCGCGAGGCGCTGCGGCTGTCGTTCGTGCAGCACAAGCAGTTCGCGGTGAAGCTGCGCGGCGGCCAGGGCGGCGGCGGCATCGGCGGCGCCTTCGAGGGCGGCGAGGGCGACACCCTGGTCGACATGATGGCGCTCGACCTGCTGGTCGGCTCCGGCGGCGTCCTGTCGCACGCGCCGCGGCGGGCCCAGTCGATGATGATGATGATCGACGCGTTCGCCGTCGAGGGCGTCACCGAGCTCGCGGTCGACTCGATCTTCATGATGCCGCACCTGGGCGTGCTCTCGACGATCCACCCGGCGGCGGCGACCGAGGTCTTCGAGAAGGACTGCCTGGTCCGCCTGGGCACCTGCGTGGCGCCGGTCGGCGGCAAGCGTGGCGTGGTGCTCGAGGTCGAGCTGACCCTGCCGGGCGGGGCCAGGCGGCTGTCGCTGTCGGTCGGCGATCTCGAGCTGGTCGCGCTCGGCGAGGGCGAGGTCGCGCAGGCGGTGATGACGCCGGCCCGCGGCGTCGACGTCGGCGCCGGCCCCGGCGAGCCGCTCACCCGCACCCTGCGCGGCGGCCAGGTCGGCCTGGTGTTCGATGCCCGCGGCCGTCGGCCGCTGCCGGTGCCCACCGAGCGCACCGCCCGGTCGCCGCCGCCAAGCGCTGGAGCGACGCGCTGGGCATGTACCCGAGCTGACCCACGTCCGGCGGCGAGCTCCGGTCACGATCACCGAGCGGCGGGCGGCCCCACGCGTTGCGCCCTCGGGTCGCTCGTGTATTGTCGCGAACGCTCGATGGGCGACGCCTACACTCCCGGCCTGACCGTCACGCGGTCGACGACCGTGCGCAAGCTGCGGCGCCTGCCGCTGACGGGCACGGTGACGGTCGAGCGCGGCGCGCGCGTGGCCGCCGGCGAGGTGGTCGCCCGCACCGAGCTGCCCGGCAAGGTGACGATGCAGAACCTGGCCAACCTGCTGGGGGTCGCGCCCGACGAGCTGGCCGGGACCCTGGCGGTGCCCGTGGGCGGCGCCCTCACCGCGGGCCAGGTGCTGGCGCGGTCGGCCAGCCTGTTCGGCCTGCTCAAGACCAAGGTCACCTCGCCCATCGCCGGCACCCTGGAGTCGGTGTCGGCGGTCACCGGCATGGCGGTGCTGCGCGAGCCGCCGATACCGGTCGAGGTCCGCGCCTACATCGACGGCACCGTGGTCGAGGTCCTGCCCGACGAGGGCGTCGTGATCGAGGCCGAGGCGGCGCTGGTGCAAGGGATCTTCGGCCTCGCCGGCGAGCGCCAGGCGCCGCTGGTGGTGGTGGCGTCGGCGCCCGACGTGGTGCTCGACGCCGGCGACCTCACCGAGGCCCACCGCGGCAAGGTCGTCGTCGGCGGCGCCCGCACCACCCTGGCGGCGCTGCGGCGGGCCATCGACCTCGAGGTCGCCGCGATCGTGTGCGGCGGCTTCGCCTATCAGGACGTCAAGGAGCTGCTCGGCTACGACGTCGGCGTCGCCATCACCGGCAACGAGGCGCTGGCGACCACGCTGGTGGTCACCGAGGGCTTCGGCGACATCGCGATGGCGCGCGCCACCTACGAGCTGCTCGCCAGCCTCGCCGGCAAGACCGCGTCGGTCAACGGCGCCACCCAGATCCGCGCCGGCGTGATCCGGCCCGAGGTGGTGGTCACCGACGCCGGCCCGGCCGACGCCGTCGACGAGGCGGTCGCGGGCTTCGCCGTCGGGGCGCCCGTGCGCGGCATCCGGGCGCCGTACTTCGGGCGCATCGGCCGGGTCACCGCGATGCCGCACCAGCTCCAGGTGATGCCGTCGGAGACCAAGGTCCGCGTCTGCGAGGTCGACTTCGCCGGCGAGATCGTCGTCTTGCCGCGGGCCAACGTCGAGGTGATCGAGCGATGAGGCGCGTCGTCGTCGCCGCCCTGGTGGTGCTCGGGCTCGGTGCCAGCGCCCGGGCCGATCAACTCGGCGCGCCGCCGCCGGACGCCGGCGCCCTCGCGGCGCCGCGGGTGCGCTGGTTGCTGCAGGTCGCGTCGCCGGCCAACGACGACGGCACCCGGCTCGCGGTGCGCTGGACCGGGGAGGTGCCGTCGGGGAGCCCGCCCAGCGATCACGTGATCGTCCTGCGCCGCCCGGCCCGGGCCGGCGATGGCGCCGGCGCCGAGCGCATCATCAGCCCGACCCAGCGGCCGACCCTGCCGCCGGAGTTCCTCTACGCCGATCCCGGCGGCGGCCCCGATCGCTTCGAGGTCGACACCAACGCCCAGGCCCTCGAGGTGGGCAAGCAGGTCGGCGACTGGACCGTGGTCGCGATCGCGCCGCCGCGCGTCGACGGTGGCGGCGAGGTGATCGACGTCGTCGGCGCCGACGCCCGGGTGGTGTACGTGCTGCAGCCGGCGGTCGCGGCGGCCACGCCCGGCACCTTCGGCGCGTTCATCGGTGGCGCCGTGCAGTCGCCGCCGGTGGCGCCGTCGGCGGCCTGGTTCAACACCGACCGCTGGTTCTTGCTGGCGCTGATCGCCGCGGTCGGGCTCGCCTTCGGCGCCTACATCGTCATCGCCAAGCGCCGCCGCGGCGACCTGTTCGTGCGCCGGATCGCCGGCGTCGACGCCATCGAGGACGCCATCGGCCGCTCGACCGAGATGGGCCGTCCGGTGCTCTACGTCACCGGCGTCGACGAGCCCCAGGACATCCAGACCATCGCGTCGCTGATGATCCTCGGGCACGTCGCCGAGATGGCCGCCACCTACGACACCCAGATCAAGGTCGCCAACGCCTACCCGATGACGATGGTCGTCGCCGAGGAGATCGTGCGCCAGGGCTTCGCCAACGCCGGCCGGCCCGACGCGCACCGCCCCGACGACGTCATGTTCATCACCTCGGAGCAGTTCGCGTTCGCCGCCGCCGTCAACGGCATGATCCTGCGCGACCGCCCGGCCGCCAACATCTACCTCGGCCGGTTCTACGCCGAGTCGCTCATCCTCGCCGAGACCGGCTTCCTCACCGGCGCGGTCCAGATCGCCGGCACCGCCGAGTTCACCCAGCTGCCGTTCTTCATCGCCGCGTGCGACCACACGCTCATCGGCGAGGAGCTCTACGCGACCTCGGCGTACCTCTCGCACGATCCGGTGCAGCTGGCCCAGCTCAAGGCCGGCGACGTGATGAAGGTGGTCATCTTCGTGCTGGTCATGGCCGGGGTCATCGCCGGCACGTTCTGGCACGTCGACGTGATCGGGACGCTGCTGCCGTGAGGTCCACGCCGTGTTGAAGAAGACCCTCCCGGTCGCGCTCGGCGTGGTGGTCGGCCTGTACGCCGTCATCCAGTACTACGTGCCGCACCACGCGGTGGGCACCGTCACCGACGAGCTGCGCGACTGGGCCGCGATCCTGTCGGCGGCGGCGTACCTGCTCGGCGCGATCAACCTGATCCAGGTGACGCTGCCCAAGATCCGCCGGCGCGAGCCCGACTGGCAGTTCAAGGTCGTCATGCTGCTGTCGGCCGGCGTGATGCTCATCGTCGGCCTGCCCTGGGGCAAGGTCGCGGGCGGCGGGCCCGGGGGCCAGGTCGTCATCGAGGGCCGCGACGAGGCGGCGGCCGCCGCCGGCAAGGCGGTGCTGCGCTTCGAGGCCGACGCCGACGTGCTGGTGCAGGCCGGCACCGCGGCGCCGGTGCCGAGCCGCGATCCGTTCGGGCGCCCGGCCGAGATCCAGGTCGAGCCGGGGCCGCTGGTGTTCAAGGCCTTCCGCGAGGTCGCCGGCTACGGCGAGTTCGACACCGACGCCTACGCGCGGGCCTACGCCGCCGCGCACGAGGCCGAGCTCGCGCCGGTGCGGGCCGAGCTCGCCGCGGCGACCACCGCCGGCGACGCCGCCGCCATCACCCGGTTGAGCGAGCGCCTCGCCGCGCTGTCGACGCCGCCGCCGCTGGCCGCCGGCCAGGTCGCGGTCATCACCGCCGACCCGCCGATGCAGTGGGGCAGCAGCGGCCGCATCTTCGTGTGGATCTACGACCACGTCTTCGCGCCGTGCAACGCGACGATGTTCGCGCTGCTGGCGTTCTTCGTGGCGTCGGCGGCGTTCCGCGCGTTCCGGGCCCGCAACGTCGAGGCCGCGCTGCTGCTGGTCGCGGCCATCCTCATCATGATCGGCAACATGCCGATGGGGCGCTGGTTGTGGGAGGACTTCCCCGACATCAAGCAGTGGATCCTCGACGTGCCCAACAACGGCAGCCGGCGCGCCATCATCATGGGCGCCGCGGTCGGGGCCATCTCCACCAGCCTGCGGGTCGTGCTCGGCCTCGAGCGTAGCCACCTGGGGAGCGACTGATGTCGACCTCCGCCGGATCGCCGCCGCCCGCGCCCGCGCCCGCCGCCGCGCCGCCGCCGTCGCGGCTCGAGCGCCTGCAGCGCTTCGACCGGCGCTGGATCTTCCTGGCGATGGGGCTCGCGATCGTGTTGCCGATCCTGTTCCCCATCGGCCTGCCCATCAAGGCCGGGCCGATGACCCGGGCCGCGTTCGACACCATCGAGGCGCTGCAGCCCGGCGACGTGGTCTACCTGTCGCTCGATCTCGATCCGGCGTCGACGCCGGAGCTCGAGCCGTTCTACCGGGCGCTGATGCTGCAGCTCAAGCGCAAGGGCGTGCGCATCGTCATCGGCTCGCTGTGGTACGCGTCGCCGCCGCTGGTCCAGCGCTGGATCGGCGAGTCGCTCGATCGACCGATCGCGCCGGCCGGCACCGCCGGCTACGGCGGGCCGCCGGATCGGCCGTACGTGAAGAACGTCGACTACGTGAACCTCGGCTTCCGCGAGGGCAAGCAGGCGGTGATCCAGAACCTGGGCGCCGATCTCCGCAAGGCCTTCGACGGGGTCGCCGTCGACGGCACGCCGCTCGACCAGATCCCGATGCTCGACGGGCGCAACCAGCTCAAGGACTTCGACCTCATCATCCTGGTGTCGGCGGGCTTCCCCGGCGCCAAGGAGTACGTCCAGTACGTGCAGTCGACCTACAACCTCAAGATGGTGGCGGCCTGCACCGCGGTGTCCACCACCGACCTGTCGCCGTACATGCAGAGCGGCCAGCTGCTCGGCCTCGTCGGCGGCCTGGCGGCGTCGGCGGAGTACGAGCTCCTGGTCGGCAAGCCGGGCACCGCCGTCGACGGCGCCGACGTCCTCAACGCGGGTCACCTGATGGTGATCGTCGCGATCATCTTCGGCAACGTGATCTACTTCGTCGGCCGACGTCGCCGGCGGGGCGGGGGTACCGCGTCGTGACCGACCTCGCGCTGATCGATCTCGTCGGGTTCTGGCTCGGGATCTTCCTGACCCTGTCGATCCTGTCGTTCCTCTACAAGGACAACCCGTTCTACAAGCTCGGCGAGCACCTCTTCATCGGCACCTCACTCGGCTACATCATCATCACGCAGTACGACAACACCCTCGAGCCCAAGCTGCTCGGCAAGCTCGGCCACGACGCCTGGAAGCTGGTGCCGCTGGTCATGGTGCTGGCGCTGCTGGTGCGGGTGTTCTCGCGGCAGTGGGCCTGGGTCGGGCGCTACCCGCTGGCGTTCGTGATCGCGCTCTACGCCGGCCTGCAGATCAACGCGATGGCCGAGTCCGAGCTGGCGGTGCAGATCAAGCGCTCGGCGCAGTCGGTCGAGAGCACCAAGATCGACCTCAACAGCGCGCCGATGGCGGGGCTGCGGGCGCTGCCCGGCGTGACCCCGGCCATCGCCGACAAGTGGGTCGCCGAGCGGGCCCAGCGCCCGTTCGCCAGCGTCGACGACGCCGTCAGCCGCGGCAGCCTCACCGCGGTCGAGCGCGAGAACCTCGAGGTCGAGCGCGGCAGCCTGGTCGGGCTCGACGCCAAGGCCGGCGTCACCCCCGCCGAGATCGACTACTTCGGCGTGGTGTCCAACGTGCTGCTGCTGCTCGGCATGCTGGCGTCGCTGCTCTACTTCTACTTCTCGATGGCGCACAAGGGCGTCGTCGGCCGGGTGTCGCGCTTCGGCGTGTGGACCCTGATGATCGGCTTCGGGGCGTCGTTCGGCTACACCGTGCAGGGCCGCATCGCGCTCGCCATCGGCCGGGCCCAGGACGTCATGGGCACCTTCCGGCCGCCGCGCCACGCCGAGCAGATCCAGGGCCCGCTGGTGGCCCTGATCTCCGCGGCGATCATCGTGGTGGGGCTGGTCGTGTGGGAGCGGCGCGGGCGCCGGACCGGGGCCGCGTAGCGACGATGGCCTACGAGCTGCGCATCGGCTGGCGCTACCTCTACGGGGGCAAGCGCGACCGGGCGATGCTGGTCGGCGCGGTGCTCTCGCTCGCGGTGGTCGGCATCGGGGTCGGCATCCTCGCGACCTCGTCGGACCCGGGCCTCGGCGTGCTCGCCGTCGTGCTCGGCATGCTGTCGCTGGCGGTGTTCGGGCTCCTGTCGCTGTTCTCGGTGTTCACCAGCGTGTCGGTGCTCGGCGTGGTGTTCGGCGTCGCCGCGCTGACGACGGTCCTGGCGGTGACCACCGGCTTCCAGCAGCAGTTCCGGGAGAAGGTCCTCGGCGTCAACGCCCACGTCATCATCCAGAAGTCGGCGCCGTCGTTCGCCGACTACCGCGACGTGATGGACAAGGCGGCCGCGATCGACCCCGACGTCCTCGCGGTGCAGCCGTTCATCTTCGCCGAGATGCTGGTCACCCGCGGCAAGGGCGAGCTGTCGGGCGTGGCCATCAAGGGCGTCGATCCGGCGCGCGTGACCTCGGTGCTCGACCTGCAGAAGCACATGGTCGAGGGCACCGTCGAGAGCCTGGCGGCGCCGGTGACGCCAGGCGCGCCGCCATCGATCATTATGGGCAAGGAGCTGGCGCGGAAGCTGCGGGCCAAGCTCGGGGACGACGTCACGGTGGTGGTGCCGCTGTCGAACGTCGACGTCAACACCTGGCGCGCCAAGTCGGCGGCGCCGCGCACCCGCACGTTCCGGGTCACCGGCATCTTCTACAGCGGCTTCGACGAGTACGACCGGCGCCTGATGTACACCGCCCTCGGCGAGGCCCAGGTGCTGTGGGGCCAGGGCGACGTCGCCCAGGGCGTCGAGCTCAAGGTGCGCGACGTCGAGCGCGCCGGCGAGATCGCCCGCAAGCTGGGGGCGCGGCTCGGCGAACCGCCGTTCCAGGTCCAGGATTGGTACGAGCTCAACCACAACCTGTTCACCGCGCTGCAGCTGCAGAAGCTGGCGCTGACGATCATCCTGACCCTCATCATCGCGGTCGCCGCGTTCAACATGGTGTCGGCGCTGGTGATGATGGTGACCGACAAGACCCGCGAGATCGCGATCCTCAAGTCGATGGGCGCGAGCTCGGGCTCGGTGGCGGCGATCTTCCAGGTGGTCGGCCTCGCGATCGGCGGCGTCGGCACCGCGATCGGCGTCACCATCGGCCTGGTCGCGTGCCGCGTCGTCGGCGACTACGGCTACCGCCTCGATCCCAAGGTCTACCTCATCGATCGCCTGCCGATCACGGTGCGCACCGAGGAGGTCGTGCTGGTGGCGGTGGTGACCATGGTGATCAGCGTGCTGGCGACCCTGTATCCCGCCGCCAAGGCCTCGGCGTTGCGCCCGGTGGAGGGCCTGCGCCACGACTGACCCGCGCGACGCTCGCACCGAGCGAGCGCGCCTGACCCCTCACCCGCACAGGAGCGCCATGAGCTACGTCGACGGCTTCATCATCCCGATCCCCAAGAAGAACCTGGCGGCGTATCGCAAGATCGCCGCCACCTGCTCGAAGATCTGGATGGACCACGGCGCGACCAGCTACGTGGAGACCGTCGGCGACGACGTCCCCAAGGGCAAGCTGACCTCGTTCCCGCGCAGCGTCATGCTCAAGCCGAGCGAGGTCGTGATCTTCTCGTGGATCACCTACCCGTCGAAGAAGGTCCGCGACCGCTGCAACAAGGCGGTGATGGAGGATCCGCGGATGAAGAAGATCATGGCCAAGATGATCACCTTCGACGGCAAGCGCCTCATCTACGGCGGCTTCAAGAGCATCGTCGAGCGCTGATCGCGGGTCGCGCCCGTCGAGCGCTGCGCCCGCGCGCTCACGCCGCCGGCGGCGCCGCCAGGCACGCCGTCAGCGCCTCGGTCGGCGTCCACCCGCAGGCGCCGTCGGGCTGCGGCTCGCAGGTCGCGTCCGCGTAGCACGCGTACTCGTCGCGCCACTCGCAGGTGGTGATCATCGCCTCCTCGGTCGCCGACGAGCAGGTCGTGTTGCTGCAGCCGCCGACCACGCAGCGCAGCGGCGCGGGCGCCGGCACGGGCTCGACCGGCCCGCTCGGGGCCGGCGCGGTGGTGCCGCCGCAGGCGGTGGTGACGACGACGAGGGCGAGCAGGGAACGCATCCCCGCAGCCTACGGCAGCGCGGCCCGCCACGGTCGCCGGCGCGGCCGCCATCGCGCGCGGCGCACGGTCCGGCCGCCCGGCGGTTGACGCCGGCCGCGGCGCGCGCGATGACGCCGGCATGCTCGGCATCGATCTCACCGGCAAGCGCGCGCTCGTCCTCGGCGTCGCCGACGACGGCGGCTTTGGCTTCGCGATCGCCAAGGCGCTGGCCCAGGCCGGCGCCTCGATCTGCGTCGGCACCTGGCCGCCGGCCCTCGGCATCTTCAAGACCATGCTCGAGCGCGGCAAGTTCGACGCGTCGATGACGCTGGCCTCGGGCGCCAAGATGGCCTTCGAGAAGATCTACCCGCTCGACGCCGAGTACGACGACCTCGCCGAGGTACCGGCGGAGGTGGCGCAGAGCAAGCGCTACCGCGACCTCGGCGACTTCACCTTCGGCGGCCTCGCGGCCGCGGTGCGCGCCGACTTCGGCGAGGCCGGCGTCGACGTGGTGGTGCACAGCCTGGCCAACGGGCCCGAGGTCAAGCGCCCGCTGCTCGAGACCAGCCGCAAGGGCTACCTCGGCGCGGTGTCGGCCTCGGCGTACTCGATGGTGTCGGCGGTGCGGCACCTGGCGCCGCTGATGCGCCGCGGCGGCGCGTTCCTGTCGCTGTCGTACCTGGCGGCGGAGCGGGCCATCCCCGGCTACGGCGGCGGCATGTCGTCGGCCAAGGCCGCGCTGGAGTCGGACACCCGGACCCTGGCGTTCGAGGTCGGCCGCGCCCACGGCCATCGGGTCAACGTGATCTCGGCCGGGCCGTACGCGTCGCGCGCGGCGTCGGCCATCGGCATGATCGACGACATGATCGCCTACGCGCAGGCCAACAGCCCGCTGCCGGAGGTGCTCACCGCCGACGAGGTCGGCCACGCCGCGGCGTTCCTGTGCAGCCCGCTGGCGTCGGGCATCACCGGCGCGACGATCTACGTCGACAAGGGCTACGCCGCGATGGGCAAGGCGATCTGAGCGTCGCCGCGGTCGAGCGCCTCAGTACTCCTTGAGGGTGCCGCTGGGGCGCCGCTCCGCCGACGGCACCGCGCGGGCGGCGTCCTCGATGGCGCGCGCCATCGCCAGCGCGTCGGGGTAGCGGTCGGCCGGCGCCTTGGCCAGCGCCCGCGCCAGGATCGGATCGAGCACCCGCACCGCGACCCGATCGACGCCGTAGGGATCCAGCGACGGCACCGGCGCGTCGAGGTGGAGATCGATCAGCGCCATGTCGTCGTCGGCGACGAACGGCGCGCGCCCGGTGAGCAGCTCGAAGAAGATGATGCCGACGGCGTAGATGTCGCTGCGCTCGTCGGCGGGCTCGCCGGTGAGGCGCTCCGGCGGCAGGTAGGTGAGGCTGCCGACGACGGTGCCCTGCTGGGTCAGGCCGGCCTCGCCCTCGAGGGCGGCGAACCCGAAGTCGATGAGCGCGACCCGATCGACGGGGCCCGGCGACGGCTCCAGCATCAGGTTGGCCGGCTTGAGATCGCGGTGCAGGATGCCGCGCGCGTGCACCGCGGCCAGGCCTTGCAGGGTCTGCCACACGTAGCTCATCGCCCGCGATGGCGGCAGCCGGTGGTCGCTCTTGATGAGCGTCCGCAACGACTTGGCCGCGCAGCAGCTCGACGACGATGAACGGCTCGCCGCGCGCGGTGACGCCGCCGCCGAAGATCGCCGCGACGTTGCGGTGGCGGACCATGCCCTGGACCTGGGCCTCGCGCTCGAACCGGGTCGCCTGCTCGGGATCGCGGGCCACCGCCGCCCGCAGGATCTTGATCGCGACCTGGGCCCGGCTCGCGCGATCGGTGGCCCGGTAGACCTCGGCCATGGCGCCGCGGCCGAGGCGCTGCTCGAGCAGGTAGCGCCCGGCGAGCACCTCGCCGACTCGATCGACCTTGCCGTCGGCCTCGGCCATCACCGGCACCATACACCGGCGGAGGTGGGTCCTTCGCGCGGGCCGGGGCCGGCGCCGGGCGGTCGGCCTTGACCGGGGCCGCGCCGCCGCGCAACCTGCGGGCGCGTGCCCACCCCCCGCGATCCGATGCCGGTCCGCCGGATCCTCGCCGACGCCGCCGAGGTCGACCGCTGCTCGCGCCGGGTCGCCGACGCCCTGGTCGGGCGCGACGTCGTCCTGGTCGGCATCCGCACCGGCGGCTACCACTGGGCCCGCCGCCTGGCTGGCCTGCTCGCCGCCGCCGGCCACGCGCCGCCGCTGGGCGCGCTCGACATCGCGCTGTACCGCGACGACGTGACCACCCGGCTGGTGCCCGAGGTCGGCGCCAGCGAGGTCCCGGTGCGGCTCGACGGCGCCGAGGTGGTGCTCGTCGACGACGTCCTCTACACCGGGCGCACCGTGCGCGCCGCCCTCGACGCGCTGCTCGACTACGGCCGGCCGCGCGCGGTCCGGCTCGCGGTGCTCGTCGATCGAGGCCACCGCGAGCTGCCCATCGCCGCCGACCTGGTCGGCATGGTGTGCGCGACCGGCGCCGACGAGCGGGTCCGGGTCGAGCTGGCCGAGGCCGGCCCGGGGCCCAGCGATCGGGTGGTCGTGCGCGGCCCGGCGGAGGGCGCCGGTGGCTGATCGCGTGTTCCCGCACCGGCACCTGCTCGGCATCGGCCACCTCGACGCCGACGACGTGCGCCAGGTGCTCGAGCTCGCCGCGGCCTTCTTCGAGGTCAACGCGCGGCCGATCAAGAAGGTGCCGACCCTGCGCGGGCGCACCGTCATCAACCTGTTCTTCGAGAACTCGACCCGCACCCGCACCTCGTTCGAGCTGGCGGCCAAGCGGCTGTCGGCCGACGCGGTCAACATCTCCGGCAGCAGCTCGTCGACGAGCAAGGGCGAGACCCTGCTCGACACCGCCGCCAACCTGCAGGCGATGGCGCCCGACGCCATCGTGGTGCGCCACGCCTACGCCGGCGCCGCCGCCCAGATGGCGCGCCACGTCGACGCCGCGATCATCAACGCCGGCGACGGCCAGCACGAGCACCCGACCCAGGCCCTGCTCGACGCCGCCACCATCCGCGCCCATCACCCCAAGGCGCGTGCGGCCGGCGGCGACTTGCGCGGCCTCGAGGTCGCGATCGTCGGTGACCTCGCCCACTCGCGGGTCGCGCGCTCGAACCTCCTGTGCCTGGCGCTGCTCGGCGCCCGGGTCCGGCTGTGCGCGCCGTGGACGCTGCAGCCGCGCGGGCTCACGCGCATCGGCGGCGACCTCACCGCCGAGGCGGCCCGGGTGTGCCCGCGCCTCGACGACGCCGTCGACGGCGCCGACGTGGTGATGATGCTGCGGGTGCAGGGCGAGCGCACCACCGGCGAGGCGCCGCGGTTCCCCAACACCCGGGAGTACAGCCGGCAGTTCGGGCTGTCGGCGCGGACCCTGGCCCGGGCCCAGCCCGACGCCATCGTCATGCACCCGGGGCCGATCAACCGCGGCGTCGAGCTGTCGCCGGAGCTCGCCGACGGGCCGCGCGCGGTGATCCTCGATCAGGTCGCGTGGGGCGTGGCGGTGCGGATGGCGGTCCTGTACCTGCTCGCCGGCGGCCGCGGCGAGGGAGCGTCGGCGTGAGCGAGCTGGCGGTCCGCGTCGTCGGCGTCAGCAAGCGCTTCGGCAACCACCTCGCCGTCGACGACGTCGGCTTCGAGGTGCCGCTCGGCGTGATCTACGGCGTGCTCGGCCCCAACGGCGCCGGCAAGTCGACCACGCTGCGCATGCTGGTCGACATCATCGCGCCCGACGCCGGCACGATCGAGCTGCTCGGCGGGCTGCGGCCGGGGCCGGCGGCGGCGGCGCGCCTCGGCTACCTGCCCGAGGAGCGCGGCCTGTATCCCAAGATGAAGGTCGCCGACATGCTGCGGTTCATGGGCGAGCTGCGCGGGCTCGCCGGCGTCGAGGCGCGCCGTCGCGCCGGGGCCTGGCTCGAGCGGCTCGGGCTGACCGCGTGGGCCGGCAACAAGGTCGAGGATCTGTCCAAGGGCATGCAGCAGAAGGTCCAGTTCGTGACCGCGCTGATCCACGAGCCCGAGCTGGTGATCCTCGACGAGCCGTGGAGCGGCCTCGATCCGATCAACGCCGAGGTCCTGCGCGAGGTGGCGCTGACCCTGCGGGCCGAGGGCAAGACGGTGCTGTTCTCGACCCACGGCATGGCCCAGGCCGAGCAGATCTGCGACCACGTGTGCATCATCGCGCGCGGGCGGGTGGTGCTCGACGGCCGCCTCGACGAGCTGCGCCGCGCCGCCGCCGCCGAGGCCCGGGTCGCGCTGGTGGTCGACGGCACCGGCGCCGCGCCGATCCTGGCCGATCGGTCGCTGGTGGCCGCCGTCGACGACGCCACTCCCGGCCTGCACCTGCTCGAGCTGGCTGCCGGCGCCACCGCGCAGCGGCTGCTGGCGGCGCTGGTCGGCGCGGGCGTGGCCGTGCGCCGGTTCGAGCTGGTCACGCCGAGCCTGCACCAGATCTTCGTCGACCGGGTCGGCGCCGAGGAGGCCCGGGTCGCGGCCCGGCGCGAGGAGGGCGCGGCGTGAGCGCGTGGATGGTCATCGCCCGCCGGGAGTTCGTCGAGCGGGTCCGCACCAAGTGGTTCCTCATCGCCACCATCCTCGGGCCCATCGGCATGGTCGCGGCCATCGTGTTGCCGGCGCTGCTCGGGCGCGGCGCCGCCGATCGGGTCCGGGTCCGGGTGGTCGACGGCTCCGGCCAGGTCGCGGCGCCGCTGGTGGCCGCGTTCACCGCCGCCGGCTGGCAGGCCGAGGAGGTCCCGGCCACCACGCCCGAGGCCGAGCTGCGCGCGCAGATCGCCGACGACCGCATCGACGGCTACCTCACCTTGCCGGCCGACGTGCTCGCCCGCGGCGAGGCGGTGTACCGCGGCGACAACGCGTCGAGCCCCGAGGTCGGGTTGCGCCTGCAGCTCATCGTGTCGCGGGTGGTGCAGGGCGTGCGCGGCGCCCAGGCCGGGCTGACCGCGCCGCAGATCGCCGCGGTGCTGATGCCGGTGGTGGTGCGCGCCGAGCACACCACCGGCACCCAGGAGGCGTCGTCGGGCACCGCCGCGATGCTGGTCGGCTACGCGGTGATGCTCATCCTGTACATGGCGATCGTGCTCTACGGCGTCAACGTCATGCGCAGCGTGGTCCAGGAGAAGACCAGCCGCGTCGTCGAGCTGATGGTCGCGGTGACCCGGCCGCGGGCGCTGATGGCCGGCAAGATCGTCGGCGTCGGCGCGGTCGGCCTGGTCCAGATCGGGGTCTGGCTCGGCATGGCGGTGCTCACGCTGCGGTTCCGCACCGAGCTGCTCGGGGCGCTCGGCGTCGACGGTGGCGGCGGCTTCGCGGTGCCGCCGCTGGCGGCGCCGGAGATCACGATCGTCCTGGCGTACTTCGTGTTCGGCTACTTCTTCTACGCCGCGGTGTTCGCCGCGCTCGGGGCGATGGTGTCGAGCGAGCAGGAGGCGCAGCAGGCCGCGACCCCGGTGTCGCTGCTCCTGGTGGTGCCGCTGGTGTGCGTCAACATGATCACCGCCGATCCGCGCGGCGGCGCCGCCGAGCTGCTCACGCTGGTGCCGCTGTCGTCGCCGTTGCTCATGCCGATGCGCTACCTGCTCGGGGGCGCCGGGCCCGGCCAGCTCGCGCTGTCGCTGGGGCTGCTCGTGGCCGCGACCCTGCTGGTGACCGCGCTGTCGGCGCGCATCTACCGCATCGGCATCCTCATGTACGGCAAGCGCCCGAGCCTGCGCGAGCTGTGGCGCTGGCTGCGCCACGCCTGAGCGCGGTCAGGCGCCCGCCGCCTCGAGCGCCAGCCGCAGCTCGGAGACGTGGATCTTCGCCGGCCGCGCGCCGATGACGAAGCCCGCGAACGCACGCCCGACCGCGCGCGTCGGGCGCAGGCCCTCGAGATCGAGGTAGCCGAGCAGGTCGCGCGCCAGGCGCGCCGTCGACGGCTGGCCGAGGTACGCCAGGGCGTCTGGCGTCGCGTCCAGGGGCAACGTCGCGGTGACCGAGACGGTGGCCGGCGGCGTCGCTCCGGGCCACGCCGGCAGCCGCTGCAGATCGAGGCCGTAGAGGTGCAGCGACGTGAGCGGCACCCGCGGCAGCGACGCCGGCAGCGTGGTGACGCCGCAGCTCGAGACGTCGAGCGCGCGCAGCTCGGCGCACGCGACGAGCTCCTCGGGCAGCGTCGCCACCCGCGGGCAGCGCGCGAGGGTGAGCCGCTCGAGGCGCGACCAGCGGGCGAGCGACGCCGGCAGCCCGACCAGCTCGGGACAGTCGCGCAGGTCGAGCTCGGTCAGCGCCGGCCACGCGGCCTCGGGCAGCGCCCGCAGCGGCCCGCCGCGCACCGCCAACCGCTCGAGCCGCGGCTGGTCGGCGAGGGCGGCGAGGTCGTCGATGGCGGTGTCGCGCAGGTGTACGTAGGTGAGCGGGCGGTCGCCGAGGTGGCGCGCGGTCAGCGTCGTCACCGGGCCGGTCACGGTCACGCCCTCGAGCTCGGTGAAGGGCGTCAGGTCGAGCATGTCGCAGCGATCGATCACCTCGAAGGCGAGGTGCCGGACCTCGGTGAACTCCGCGAGCACCGGGTAGAGCACCTCGGCGCCGAACGCCGGGAGCTGCAGCGTGCGCGCGGCGCCCGACTTCGCGAGCTCGCGCCGGGCCACCGCCCGCACGTACGCCGCCGGGGCGTGTCCGCACCAGAAGCGGCGCGCCACCCGATCGGCGCCGTGGGCCAGCTCGCACACCGCGAACGCGAAGGTCGGGACGTCGAAGCCCTCGAGCTGGTCGAGCCACTCGAGGTCGGCGACCAGCGTGTCGACGTGCTCGCGGTAGTTGCGGCGTGGCAGCCCGGCGAGGGCGGCGGCGAGCCGGGGCGCCGCGGCCTCGCGCAGGAGGGCCTTGGCAGCGCCGCGGCTCTCGGCGTCGCGCGCGGCCAGCGCCACCGCCAGCAGCGCCTCGCCCGCGCTGCCGGCCGCGAGTGGCGGCGCGTAGCCGGCCAGGAAGGACGCGACGCCATGCTCCAGGTGATCGACGATCGTCATCGGGAGGGTCCTTTGCTGCAGATCCCGTGCGTTCTAGCGTCGGCGCCGGCGGCGGGTCACCCGATAGGATCGGACGCGCGGCCTCTGCTAGCCTGCGCGCGCGGTGTACGTCGCCACCACGAGCCGGGCGTTCGGGCGACACGGTCGCTTCGCGGTGACCATCGCGCTGGGGCCCGCGCTCAGCGCGGCGATGGTCCATCGTCGCGGCCTGGTGTACGCGTCGCGGTTCGTGCCGCCGCTGCCGCGCAGCCGGAGCCGCGCGCTGCTCTACGTGCTCCTGGCCGGGCGCCTCCGCGTCGACGGCGTGGTCCACGCCGCGCCGAGCGCGGTCCTGCTCGACGAGGACGCCTTCGAGGGGCAGGGCGCGCGGACGGCGGTCGACTGGGTCAACGTCGGCGAGCCGCTCCAGGCCGTCGAGCTGCGGTTCCCCCGCGCGCGCCTGCGGGTGGCGCCCGGGCCGAGCTGGCGACCGCCGGCCGAGCTGCCCGCGGCCGCCGCGACCGCGTTCGACGGCGAGCACGGCGTGTGGGCGCTGGAGCAGGCGCTGGTCGACGCCGGCGTGCTGGCGGCGCGCCCGTCGGTGCCGGAGCCGCGCACCCACCGGCGGCTGTGGTCGGCCGTCGAGCCGCTGGCGCGGGCGTTCAACCTGCTCGGCTCCCTCGACGAGCTGGCCGCCGGCGCCGGCGTTTCCTCGCGCCACGCCTCGCGCGACCTCGGCGAGTTCATCCGCAGCGTCACCGTCCCCTTCGAGGGCTGGCGCGAGAGCACGCGCCGGCTCCGGCTCAAGATGGCGGTGATGGGCTTGTCGGCGGCGGACCTGCCGATCTCCGAGCTCGCGCGCGGCCTGGGCTACGGCTCGGTCGACGCGATGAGCCGGGCCTTCCGCGACGCCGGGCAGCCCTCACCCACGGAGGTGCGGGCGCGGCTGCGCGAGCTCGGTGACGCCCTCGCCGCGCGGTGACCTCGACGCCGCGGTGGCAGCGCGGGGCCCTCGACGACGCGGGGGGCGGCATCGCCAGAGGTCCGGCCGGGCGGTGGCGCCGGCGACGGCTCCTCCCGTAAGATGAGGGCATGACGACGAGCGGGCCGCGCCAGGGGAGCAGGGGGGCGACGGGTGCCGTGGGCGCCGCGGTGGTGGGCACCGTGATCGCGAGCGCCATGATCGTCGCGCCGGTCGCCGCGCAACCCAGCCCGGTCGATGCCGGCGAGCCGGGCGACGCCCCGGCAGCGTCGCCGCCGACCGCGGCGGACCTCGGCGCCGGCGGCTTGCCCGGCGGCTATCGGGTGGCGTCCGCCGAGGTCCTGCCGGCCGGCGTGGCCGCGGTGTCGTTCGACGCGGGCTTCGGCTATCGCAGCGGCCTGCTCGGCGACAACCACGTCATGAAGCGCGCGACCGGGGCCCTCGGCCTCGGCTACGGCCTCACCCCGTGGCTGTCGGCGGCGGTGGTCTTCGACGGTCGCTACGACACCCACAAGGGCGGCGGCGAGCTCACCGACGACGGCTGGGTCGGTGAGCCGCGGCTCTCGGTGCGCGCGGTGCGCGCGATGAGCCCGGCGTGGTCCGTCGGCGGGCAGCTCACCGTCGCCGCGCCCGGCAGCGACGCGCCGTCGATCGTGCCGTCGGCGCTCAGCGTCGAGGCGCGCGGCCTGGTGTCGGGGCGCGCCGCCGGCGGGCGCCTGGCCTGGGCCGTCGACGCCGGCGCCCGGCTCGACAACGGCTCGGCGTCGATCGACGACCCCGGCGCGCTGACCCTGGCCGATCAGGCCTCGCTCGGCGTGTCCGCCTACGACGCCGTCGTCGGCGGCGGGCGCCTGGCCTACGCCGTCGGTCGCGCGACCCTCGGGCTCGAGGCCGGCGTCGATCTGTACCTCGGCAGCGGCGCGCCGGATCCGCGGATCACGGTGGCGGCCACCGCCGACGTCGCGTTGACGCGGGCGTGGGATCTGACCGCGCTCGTCGGCACCAACCTGGTGTCGAGCCCGACCATCTCGCCGACGATGACCATCCCGCTGGTGCCCTACGATCCGGCGCTGGTCGTCGGGCTCGGCCTGGTCGGGCGCTTCGGCGGCGGCAGCGGCGCGGGCGCGGGCCTGGGCATCGCGGGCGGCGACGGCGGCGGTGACGTGGGCCCGCCGACGCCGACCACCGCGACCCTCGCCGGGGTGGTCACCGACGAGGACGGCGCGCCGCTGGTCGGCGCCAAGGTGACCATCATCGTCGGGGGCTCCACCGTCGAGCTGGTGACGGACGCCGGCGGCGGCTACCGCGCCGACGCGCTGCCGCTGGGCACGGCCGAGATCACGATCGTCGCCGACGGCCGCGAGCCTGTGCGACGCACCGTGGAGCTCGCCGGCGGCGAGGCGCCGGTCGTGACGACCCAGCTCGAGGCACCGCCGCTGCCGACCCAGCTGCGCGGCACCGTGCGCTCGTTCCGCGGCGCTGGCGTCGCCGCCACCATCGTGGTCAGCCCCGGCGATCTGACGATCACCGCCGAGGTCAGCGGCGAGTTCGAGCTCGATCTGCCCGGCGGTGGCGAGTACACCGTGACGGTGTCGGCGCCCGGCTACGTCAGCCAGACCCGCGCGATCACCGTCACCGATCGCAACGTCACCATCTACAACTTCGATCTGCGGACGCCGTGATCTGGGCGGGCGCCGTTGCCCGCGCGGCAACCACGGCGGGCGCGGTTGCCCGCGCGACCCGGGCGTGGATCGCGTGGGGTGTGGTGGCGGCCGCGGCGGTCGCCTGCGGCGGAGGCGATCGCAGCCCGATCGCGGTGCTGGCCGCGGCCGCCGGCCCGGTCGAGCGTCAGGCAGGCACCTCCGCCTGGGCGCCGGCGAAGGTCGGCGCCCGGTTCTTCCTCGGCGATGCCGCCCGCACCGGCGACGGTGACGCCCGCCTCACCATCGGCACCAGCGCGCTGCGCATGGATCCGCACACGCTGGTGCGGTTCGGCCAGAAGGGCGCGCGCCAGACCCTCGACGTCGAGCTCGGCGCCTTCGAGCTCGAGGGCGCCGGCGCCTTCGGCCTCGGGCTCGGCGAGCTCGCGCTCGGCGAACGCGGCGGCGTGCGCGTGACCGCGGCCGCCGGCGGCGGCGCCACCCTCGAGCTCCTCGTCGGCGACGCCCGCTTCGTCGACGAGGGCGGCACCGCCACCGCGCTGGCCGTGGGCCAGGTGCTCGACCTGTCGCTGGGCGAGGTCACGATCGTCAGCCCCGATGCGCGCCCCGCGCTCGACGCCGCGCCGCCCGACGCCGCACCGCCGCCCAGCGCGGCGTTGACCCTCTCGATCTCCGGCAGCAAGGCGCAGATCATGGCGCCTGGGGCCAAGGCCTGGGCCGGGATGCCGGCCGGCGATGGCAGCCTGCCGGCGGGCGCAGCGCTCAAGCTCGGCGCGCGCACCACCGCGGAGGCGACCCAGCCCGGCCTGTCGCTGAGCTTGCCCGCGGGCGCCGAGCTCGCCGCCGGTGGCGATCCGTTCATCGCGTTGCGGGCGGGTCGCGCGACCCTGGCCGTCGACGCCGGGGCCACCGGGCGGATCGCGGTGCCCGGCGCGACCGTCACCACCGCCGGTGACGGCGCCGCCGGCGTCGCGATCGAGATCGCGGCGCGGCAGACCAAGGTCACCGCCACCCGCGGCAGCGCGACGCTGGTCGGACGCGCGGGCCGCATGACCCTGCAGCGCGGCGAGACCGCGACCGTGAGCCGGGACGGCTCGGTCGATCTGCTCTACGAGATCCCGCGCTACTTCGATCTCCAGGTCCGGGCCGGGGAGTCGTTCACCGTCCACGATCCCAAGGCCAGCACCGCGATCCAGTTCGACCTGTCGATCGCGTGCCCCGGCGGCGGCGTCGTCGAGCTCGCCCGCGGCGGCGACTGGGGCAGCGCGCGCCAGAGCGGCGGCGCCACCACCGCCAACCTGATGGTGCCCGGCGGCACCTGGAGCTACCGGGTGCGCTGCAGCGAGGGCAGCGGCGAGGGCAAGGCGGTGGCCACCGGACGCATCACGGTCCGCCGCGACGATGGCCGCCGGCCGTTGCCGGCCAAGCCGCCGACCAACCTGGTCGACGTCGACGGGCGCGACTACAAGATCGTCTACCAGAACCTGATCCCGTCGGTCGACTTCCGGTGGAAGGGCGCGCCCGGCAGCGCGTTTCGCCTCACGCTCGGGACCGGCAAGCGGACCAAGGTCGTCGACGCCAAGACCTCGCGCATCAGCGTCAAGGGCAGCGACCTCGCCGACGGCACCTACCCGTTCTACATCGAGCGCACCGACGGCCAGACGGCGCGCTCGAAGACCTCGCGCCTCATCATCGAGTTCGACAACGCGGCGCCGGCGGCCTCGATCGAGGCGCCGCGCGGGGGCGCGCCGTTCGGGGCCGAGGTCGCGATCAAGGGCGTGGCGCTGCCGGGCTGGAGCGCCAGCGTCGACGGCACGCCGGTGCCCGTCGATCGCCAGGGGCGGTTCGCGGCGACGGTAGCGGCGCCGCGCGCCAACGCGCTCGCCATCCGGCTCGCGCACGCTCAGCGCGGCGTCCACTATTACCTGCGGCGCGCGCGCTGAGCCCGCGGGAGCGCCGAGTCGCCCCCTGCGGCGCGCGCGCTGAGCCCGCGAGCGCCGAGTCGCCCCCTGCGGCGCGCGCGCTGAGCCCCGCGGGAGCGCCGAGTCGCCCCCTCGGCGCGCGCGCTGAGCCCCGCGGGAGCGCCGAGTCGCCCCCTGCGGCGCGCGCGCTGAGCCCCGCGGCGCCGCGCTACGGCGCCGGCCCCACTTCGGTGCGCAGCGGGATCGACAGCCGCGGCAGCTCGCGGCCGAGGCGGCCGAACGCGATGCCCTCGACCACCGCGCGGATGCACGGCGCGCCCGGCCCCGACGGCTCGATCGCGACCGCCGAGGCGCGCCCGGCCGCCGACACCGTGAAGGTGAGGGTGCGGGTGCCGGCGGCGGCGCCGGCATCGAGCAGGCACGCGCGCAGCTTGCCGACCGAACCGCTGAGCTTGCGCTTGACGATGGCGAGGGCCTCGTCCTGGGTCGGCGGCGGGCTCGCCCGACGCGCGTCGGGGCGAGGCGGCGCGTCGGTCGTCGCGGGGGCGGCGTCCGTCGGCGGCGCGGTCGCCGGGGCGGCGTCGGCGGCGGCGCCGCTGCGCTCGATGACGATCTGGGTCGGCGTCGCCGCGGCGCCGCCGCGGGTCGCGCGCCACATCACGTACATGCCGCCGGCGCCAGCGCCGACGATGGCCAGCGCCAGCAGCGGCCACACCCAGGTCGGTCGGCCGGGCGCGGTCGTGGCGCCGACCGCGCCGCCGCTGGCGCGTCGGGCCCGGCCGTCGGCGTTGGCCGCCAGCGGCACCGGCGCCGCCTGATCGCGCTCCGCGGCGTCGAGGATCTGGTGGACGCCGGTCTCGATCGAGGGGAAGTCGTCGTCGAGGGCGTCGTCGTCGCCGGCGCCGGTGTCGGCGTCGACCTGGTGCGCGAGCAGCGGCATGGTCGCCCCGGCGGCGCCGCTGCTGAACGCGACGATCTGCGAGATGGCCTGCCCACGCCGACGCAGCTCGTCGCCGAAGGAGCGCCGCAGGTAGTCGCCGATCTCGCCGGTGGTCCACGGCCGCGCGTGTCCGCCCAGGGCGTCGAGCAGCTCGGTCGCCAGCGCCCGCGCCGACGGTTGCCGGCTCGCCGGCTCGCGCTCGAGGGCGCGCGCGATCACGTCGGCGACCGCCGGCGGCACCTCCGGCCGGAACTCGCGGATGTTCGGCACCGGCAGCTCCATCACCGCGCGGAAGGTGAGGTAGTCGGTCTTGCGCTGGAACAGCCGGCGCAACGCCAGCATCTCGAACGCCACCACCGCCGCCGCGAACACGTCGACGCGCGCGGTGATCTCCTGGCTCTTGAGCTGCTCCGGCGCCATGTAGGCGTACTTGCCCTTGACCGTGCCGGTCTGGGTGTTCTGCTGCGCGGTGCGCACCTTGGCGATGCCGAAGTCGAGGATCTTCACCACCCCGGTCTCGGTGAGGAACAGGTTCGAGGGCGTGACGTCGCGGTGGATGACGTGGAGCTGGGTGCCGTCGCGGTCGGTGAGCTCGTGGGCGTAGTGGAGCGCGTCGCAGGCCTGCTGGAGCACGCCCGCGACCAGGCCGAGCTCCATCGGCACCTTGCGCCGGGCCGCCTGGCGGATCGCGGCGAGCAGCGTCACGCCCTCGAGGTACTCCATCGCGATGAAGAGCTGGCCGGCCACCTCGCCCAGCTCGTAGACCTGGCAGATGTTCGGGTGCGACATCTTCGAGGCGATGTGGGCCTCGTCGACGAGCATCGTGCGGAACCGCGGATCGCCGGCGAGGTGCGGCAGGATCTTCTTGACGACGTAGAGCTTCTCGAAGCCGGCCACGCCCGAGAGCTTGGCCAGGAAGATCTCGCCCATGCCGCCGGTGGCGATGCGCGCGAGCAGCTCGTAGCGCCCGAGCTGGCCGATGGCGGATGACGCGCTGGGCCGCAACGCCTGGAGTGTATCAGAGCGCCCGGGGTCACTCGCCGTCGGGGCCGGGCAGACGGCGGACGGTGGCGACCGGCAGCGCCGCCTTGCCCTTGCGCTCGCGCCGGCGACGTCGACGCGCGTCGCGCGCGCTCTCGCCGACCTGCCGCACGCTCACGTCGACGCCGCCCATGACCACCACGCCGGTCACGCGCAGGATCGGACGCTCCGGCGCGAGCGTCGTCGGCTGCGGCCGCGCGTCGACGCCGCCGAGCACCGCGGAGACGTCGACCTCGACGGTGAGGTCCGGCGGCACCAGCAGATCGACGCCGCCCATCAAGCACACCAGGTGCAACTCGGTGACGCCCGGCGCGAAGTCGCCCTCGCGGAAGTCGAGGTCGACGCCCCCGAGCACGCAGCGCAGACGCAGCCGGCGCGGGACCTGCCAGCGACCGCGGCGCTCGACCCCGCCGAACACCGCCCACAGCGAGCGCTGGTCGGGGCGGGTGGCGTCGTCGTGCACGCGCAGCGCGCGGCTCGGCTCGTCGGCGCCGAGGTCGGCGACCAACGCCTCGAGCTCGCCCGTCGAGGTCGCCTGCATCGCACGCTCGACCCGGCGCTCGAGCTCGTCGGCGTCGAGCCCGGCGTCGGCGAAGCCCTCGGCCAGGGTCGCGAGCACCTCCTTGCGGCGCTCGCGCAGGGCGACCACGGTCGGGGCCGGGGCGAGCTCGTGCGACACGTCGCCAGGCTACCTGCAAGTCATCGTCGACGCAGATTTTCATCGCGCGGCGGCGCCGCGAAAAAGGCGATGTCAAGACTGGTTCACCCGAGCCGCTTGGCTAGGATGGCCGTCGCTGACCCAGGCGGAGACCGTCACGCACTCGTCGACCGTGTGTCTCTGAGGGCCCCCCTCACGAGGCACCGCCGTTCGAGGCCGACGCAACCGAGGAGAGATGACGAGATGAGCACGTTGGCTGTGGTGGAGGACGTCCTGCGCGAGACCGGGGTGCCCATGACCGTCAAGGAGATCGTCGCCCACGCCGGCGCTCGGCTGCCGAGCAAGTCGAAGACGCCCGACACCGTGGTCGCTCGCGACCTGTCGATGGACCTCAAGAAGCGCGGCGAGGCCTCGAAGTTCCTCCGGCCGTCGCCGGGCCAGTACACGTTGCGCTGCTTTGCCGCCGCCTCGCCGGTGGCGGGTTCCTTGGCCGCCGGTCAGCCGGCCGCGGCGGGCTCCTCGGCCGCGGCGTCGGCCGCCACTCCCGCCGCGGGCGCGTCCGCGACTCCCGTCCTGTCGTCGGCGATGCGCCACGAGCGCGCGCCCACGCTGGCCGCGCGCGCTGCCGGCGCCGGCCGCCCGTCGCGCGTCGCCGGCTCGCGCTGATCGATCGCGCCGCGTGATCCGTCGCGCCGGCCCCGCCGATCATCCCTGGATCGTGGCCTCCGCCGAGGCCCTCTTCGCCGACCTCGGCCCGTACGCCTGGATCCTCGGCCAGTGGCTCGCCCGGCCCGGCGTCGAGGGCTGGCTCGACGAGCACGCCGGCGAGCGCCGCGGCTTCGCGCTGCTGGCGTTCTACCGCGAGGCGGCCACGCCCGGCGGGCCGCGGGCGCCGGTCGCCGACCTGCTGGCGCTCGGCGTGGTGGCACGCTTCCGCGGCCAGGGCCTGGGCCGCGCGCTGCTCGAGCACGCCGTCGCCGCCGCCGGGCGCGCCGCGCCCAGCCAGGGGATCGACGCGCTCCGGCTCACCGTCGCCGCCGACAACCTCGGCGCCCAGCAGCTCTACGCGGAGGCCGGCTTCGTCCTCGTCGACGCCCCGGCCGCCGCGTACCCGAGCGGCACGCCGGCGCGGCTGATGGTCCGACCGCTGCCGTAGCGCGCGCGACGCGGGCTCAGCTGCCGGTATCGGCGGTCGGCACGCTGCCGGTGGTCGGGGCGGGGTCGGCGCTGCCGTCGGGCGCGGCCTCGGCCGGCGGCTCGACCTTCTCGACCACCGCGGTCACCGGCTTGGCCGCGGCGAGCGCCGCCGCCTGCGCCGCCCGGCGCTCGCCGATGAACCGCATGATGTACGGGAACCCGAGCTGCAGCGTGTTGAGCTTGGGCGCCAGCGAGGTCGACAGCCCGAACATGATCACCACCGCGCGCTCGACGTAGAACCAGCCCTCCGGATACGCGATCGACTTCATCAGCTCGCGCAGCTCCTCCCGTCGCATGTCGGGGTCCGACAGCTGCTGGGCGACGTCGGGGCTGATGTTCGAGAAGTCGCTGATGTTGAGGTTGAGCAGCTTCTCGAAGTACTTGCGCGTGGTGCGCTCGAGCAGCGCGCGGTCGCCGCCCTCGGCGACGAACCCCATGCGGTCGATGCCGCGCACGACCAGGTCGTCCTTGCGGGTCATCATGCCGGTGAGGATGTCGAGCATGCCGTCGGCGAGGTTGTCGCGGACCTCGCTGGCCGAGCCCAGATCGAGCACGACGATGCGCGGCTGGCCCTCGGGGCCGCGCTGCACGAAGAAGTTCCCCGGGTGCGGGTCGGCGTGGAAGAAGCGATCGATGAAGAGCTGCTTGTAGAAGGTCTGGGTCAGCTTGATCGCGACCGCCTCGGGCGACAGCTCGAGCTTGGCCAGGGCGTCCTTCTTGGTGATCTTGACGCCCTCCATGAAGGTCATCGTCATGACCGTCGTGGTGGTCAGCTCGGGGATGACCCGCGGGAACAGCACGTCGGGGTCGCCGGCGAAGTTCTCCGACATGCGGGCGATACAGCGCGCCTCGTTCTCGAGGTCGGTCTCGCGGTGCAGCATGTCGGCGAGCTGGGCGTGGACCCGATCGATCTGCTGGATGGCGATGAAGGTGCGGTACACGCGCAGGGCCCAGCCCAGCACCTTGAGGTCGATCTTGATGATCGTCGCGACGTTGGGGTAGAGCACCTTCACCGCGAGGCGCTCGCCGTCGGCGGAGAACGCCTCGTGGACCTGGCCGAGCGAGGCCGCGGCGATCGGCGTCTGCGAGAACTTCGCGAACAGCTCGGTGGGATCCTTGCCGAGCGCGGCGCGCACGCTCTTGGCGACCACCTTGTACGGCTGGGCCGGGACCTCGTCCTGCAGCCCCTCGAGCTCCTCGGTGTACTCCTTGGGCAGGAACGTGCCCATGATCGAGAGGATCTGGCCGAGCTTGATGTACACGCCGCGCAGGCTGACGAACCCCTTGTACATGCGGCGCGCGTTGCGGCGGTGGATCTTGGCCCAGCGCGCCTTGCCGTCGGCGCGCTTGGGCAACAGCCGCGCCCACGCGATCGCCCACAGGTAGCTGAGGAAGATGAACGCGAAGACGCGCAGCGCGCGGATGAGTCGGATCGCAGCCCACATGGGTCGACAGCGGCGCCGCCCTCGACGCCGGACGAAAATCGTAACACGCGCGGTGGCCTCGGCACGGCCACGGCCTGCTAGCGTCGGCGCATGAGCGATGCCCATGGCGCCTTGTTCGACCGGGTCGCGGCGGCGCTGTCGCGGCTGCAGCACGACATCTGCGCCGCGCTGACAACTGTCGACGGCGCCGCGACGTTCTCGTCGGATCGATGGGAGCGGCCCGGCGGTGGCGGCGGGGTGGCGCGGGTGCTCGAGGGCGGGGCGGTGTTCGAGAAGGCCGGGGTCAACTGGTCGTGCGTCGACGGCGAGCTGCCGGAGGCGGTGGCCGCCGACATGCCCGGCGACGGCCGCGCGTTCCGCGCCTGCGGGGTGTCGCTGGTCATCCACCCGCGGTCGCCGCGGGTGCCGACGACCCACGCCAACTTCCGCATGTTCGTCCACGGCGAGCGCGCGTGGTTCGGCGGCGGCGCCGACCTCACGCCGTACTACCTCGAGCCCGACGACGCCGCCCACTTCCACCGGACCCTGGCCGGCGCCTGCGACGCCCACGCGCCGGTCGGCGACTACCCGCGCTTCAAGGCGTGGTGCGACTCGTACTTCTTCTTGCCCCACCGCGGCGAGACCCGCGGCGTCGGCGGCATCTTCTTCGACTACCTCGGCGCCGAGGGCGAGCACCCGCTCGAGGACGTGTGGGCGTTCGTCGCGGCCGCCGGCGCGGCGTTCGTGCCGGCGTACGTGCCCATCGTCGAGCGTCGGCGCCACGCGCCCTACGGCGACGCCGAGCGTACCTGGCAGCTCCAGCGGCGCGGCCGCTACGTCGAGTTCAACCTGGTCTACGACCGCGGCACCCTGTTCGGCCTGCGCACCGGCGGCCGCATCGAGTCGATCCTGATGTCGCTGCCGCCCCAGGTGCGGTGGGACTACGACGTCCAGCCGGCGCCGGGTTCGCCGGAGGCCGCGCTCGTGGCCGCGCTGCGGCCCACCGACTGGCTCGGCCGCGCGGTCGGGGCCGGGTGAATCGGGGTGGCTGTCAGACGTCGGTGCTAGTGTGTGACTCGTGAGCGGGGCCCCAGGGCTAGTAGGTTGGCCTTGACGGTACCCAACCCGTAGCGTAAGGAAGGATCATGGCGAAGAAGCAAACTCGGCGGAGCATCAGCGTGAGCCGGGGCACCTACGAGAAGCTCAAGATGTTCTGTGAGTCCCACAACATCTCCATGAGCCAGTTCGTCGAGACCCGGGTCGGCGACTTCCTGAGCACCGGCGAGGCGCAGACCGCCCCGGTGGCGCCGAAGGCTGCCCCCACGGCCGCCAAGCCGACCCCGGCGCCGGCCCGCCCGGCGACCGCCGCGGCCCCGGCGCCGGCCCCGGTCAAGGCGGCCCCGGCCCCGGTGCCGATGACCTCGGCCGCCGCGCGCTACGCCGTGGAGCCGCCGCCGCCGATCATCAAGCCCAAGGCGGAGACCGCGGCCCCCAAGCCGGCGGAGAAGCGCCCCGACCAGATCTTCACGTTCTAGGTCGAGCAAGCGCGGTCGAGGGCCCACCATGGCCCCTCGCGGAACGGGCGAGCCGCGCGGCGGTTCGCCCGTTCGTCATTTCGGGTGGGCCGGGTGGCGGTTCGCCCGTTCGTCATTTCGGGCGGGCCGGTCAGCTGGCTCCGGAAGATTGTCGGGCTGGCCGCGAGCCTCTAGGCTCGCCGCCAGGGGGCGGGCCCGGCGAGTCCGTCAGTGAGCTCGCGTCGCCAGGTGGCCTACCTGGGCCGCCCCTCAAACCCAGGGAATCTCATGTCCACCTCTGCCTTGCTCGCCGCCTCCCTCGCGGTCATCCCCCTCGCGGTCGTTGCCTGCGGTGACGACCTGGCCGCGCCGAGCTTCGATGCCGCCCCGCGCCCGGATTCGGCGACCGCCGACGCCGGAGCGCCCGACGCGGGGAGCGACGCGGCGCCCGGTCCGGTGACGAGCTTCGTCGCCGAGCCGGGCGCGCTGGGACTGTCGCTGACCTGGGCGAACCCATCGGACGCCGATCTCGACGGCGTGGTCATCATCGTCTCGACCGTCGGAGAGGTGACCTTCGTGCCCCTGTCCGGCACCACCTACACCGCCGGCGAGACGGTGGCGCCCGACGAGGTCGTCATCTTCGCGAGCTCCGGGACGATCGCGTCGCTGCCGGGCCCGGTCCCCGGCGCCGACTACCACTTCGCCGCCTTCGCCTACGACACCGCGGTGCAGTACAGCCCGGTCGCGCGGACGACGGGGCGCGACAACCGGCTGGGCGCGCAGACGGCGACCCTGAGCATCGATCTCACCAACGAGGTCGTGACGATCACCCAGCCGGATGACCTCACCCTGACCGCGACGGCGACCTACACCGACGCCTCCGACAGCCTGAGCATCGACCTCGGCGTCGAGAACGACACCGCCCGGCTGCTGTTCAACCTCACGGCCCTGTCGACCGCCATCAACCAGGGCGCCCAGGCCGGCTCCAGGTTCCCGCTCGTCGGCGGCGAGCCGTCGACGTACTTCGGGCCCGACGCCCTCGACGTCGGGGCGGTCGCGACGAGGACGATCGACCTGTCCGGCATCGACGGCGCGGTCTCGCCGATCACGATCGACCTGTCGTTCGTCGACGCCCCGATGCTCTACGGCAGCAACTACGGGGGCGACTGGACGGCGGTCGACACCTCCGGCAGCGGCGAATCCCTGGCCGTCACGTTTGCCGCCGGCGTCGCCCAGCAGCTGCGCCAGGGCCGGATCACCGCCGACGGCAAGTTCGTCTACGCCGGCGAGAAGCAGACGCCCTTCGTCAACGTCATCGACACCCGGACCAACACCGCCGTCGGCAGCACCGACCTGTCGACCGCGGGGCTCGGCTCCGTCGGCGGGCTGGATCTCGCGCCGAACGGCCACGTCTACGCCGTGCTCAACGACAACGCGCACTTCCATGCCAGCGACGCCAACCGGGGCGGGCGCGGCAGCGCGGCGACCGAGGTCGCGCTGGTGCACCTCGACGCGTCGCTGACCGAGGTCGCGCGGCTCACGCTGTCGACCGTCGGCTCGCACGGCGGGACCGGGGTCTACATCTCGCCGGACGGCGCGCGCGCGATGGTGCTGGTCGCCGACTACTCCGGCGCGGCCAGCCAGGTCTGGGTCATCGACCTCGCGACCTTCGCCGTGCTCGACGTCAACGCGGGCGTCGTCGGGGACGATCCGGTGGTGCTGTCGGCCACCGGCTTCGCCGAGCACGCGGTGTTCTCCGAGGACGGCAGCCGGTTCTTCGTCGCGTTCAACGGCCGCAAGTTCGGCGGCGACGTCGCTGGTATCGACATGGTCGACACGGCGACCTACGCGGTGACCGCGGTGCCGCTGCCGGGGATCGGCAACGCGGCCGGCCCGATGATCGCTGCCGGCACCAGGGTCTATCTCGCGACGCGGCAGGGCGCGCTGGACGCGCTGGCGTACGACTACGTCGCCGGTACCCAGACCGTGCTCGACCTCGACTCGAGCACCGACGCAACCGGGATGGCGGCGGGTCCCGACGGCCGGTACTTCGCCATGGACCGCGCCCGCGTGTACGTCTTCGACGCGGCCACCGACACGCGGATCGACACCGACGGCGACGCGGGCAACGGCAACGGCTTCATCACGGCCAGCGAGCAGCTGCGCGCGCACATGATGGTGGTCTCGCCGTTCTAGGCGCCGCCCCGGCGCGCCACGCGCGCGGCCGCGCTAGCGCGTGAGCACGTCGATCCGCGACACCCCGCGCAGGGTCCGGGTGGGCGCCGCCGCAGCGGCGCTCCAGGCCTGGAGCGCGAGCTGGCCGCGGCGGTTGTACCGCAGCAGGAACGCCAGCTCCGATCGGGCCAGCTCGGCCGCGGTCACCGTGAGCGGGCCCTCGGCGGCGGTGACCTCGACGGAGACCAGCTCGAGGTCGGCGCGCTTGGCCAGGCCGACGACGGCGGCCAGCGGCCAGCCCGGCCCCGATCGCTTCTCGCCGCGGTCGGCGACGGGCGGTGGCGGGACGACGGCGAGGGTCGCCAGCTCGGCCGGCGTCACCGTGCGGGACTCGGCACCGATCGCCAGCGTGATCGAGGAGCCCAGCGGCTCGGCGGCCTCGGCGGCCGCCGCGGCGCCGGTGTCGAGCTCGATGCGCTCGACCCCGAGCAGCGAGACGGTGGGCGTCGCGAGCGCGGCCACGACGTGGGCCGGGGCGTCGGGCCGCGGCAGCCGGAACGCGCCGATGCCGACCCGGCCGTCGGCGACGAACAGCTCGAGCCGCACGTCGGCGTAGCGTTGATCGAGCTCGTCGAGGTGCAGCGTGCGTCCGCCGGCGGTGGCCGTGATCGAGCGCCACAGTGACGGCGCCGGCAGCGCGGGCGCGCCCGGCGCGTGCTGGAGGCGAACGCGGCCGGTGATCCGCGCCGGGGCGAGGTGGCCCTGGGCGGTGCCGTCGACGACGATCTCGATGGCGGCGGCGCGGGCGGCATCGCGCCCCGGGGCCGCTCGATCGTGCGCGGGCGGCGTGTCGGTCGCCCGCCGCGAGCAGCCGGCGGCGGCCAGGACCGACGCTGCCACCATCGCGACGCTGCCGGGCACCCGTCGCCTGGCCATCGGCGGAGCATGGGCCGGGCGCGCCGACCTGGTCAACGCGGCGACGGCCAGGCCGACGCCGAGCCCGGCCGGGCCAGGCGCCCCGAAAAAGACAACGCGCCCGGCAGGGCCAGGCGCGTTGCGGATCTCACGGCGCGGGGCGTGGGCCCCGGCGTCCGTGTGCGTTCGCAGTCACGCAGGTGGAAGTTACGAACGCGTCTCCTTCGGACAGTGACAGTTGCATCTCATGCTTGCGTTCCTCCCCTGGCTTCCGCCAGAGCCCGATCCCGGCCCGCTACGAACAGCGGCACCCGGGTCGGGCCTTCGTGATGGGGCCGTCTTGTGGCGCCCGTCTCGAAGACCACCCCCAAATGGCCACATGGTCATCCGTGGTGCTCTCGGCGACTCACGTCGCGCCTCGATCATAGGGGACGCCACCGCGCCGCGCCAGCGCGATGTCGAGCCGCGCCGGGGAGGTGCGGTCGGCTGGCCGGAACGCCCGTGCCGTCGAGGAAACCGGCTAGAATCCCGGCCTCGCCATGTCGACGCGCCCGACCGCCACCCTCGAGACCTTCCCCAACCCGAGGCCCGGCCGCGACTACGCCATCCTGTTCGACTGCCCGGAGTTCACCTGCCTGTGCCCGATGACGGGGCAGCCGGACTTCGCGACCATCACCATCGAGTACGTGCCGGCGGCGACCTGCGTCGAGCTCAAGTCGCTCAAGCTCTACCTGTGGAGCTACCGCGACCGCGGCGCGTTCCACGAGGCGGTCACCAACCAGATCTGCGACGACGTGGTCGCCGCCATCGCGCCGACCCGGGTCACCGTCACCGGCAAGTTCTGGGTGCGCGGCGGCATCACGACCACCGTCACCGTGACCCACACGGCGTGACCGTGGGCGCCGTCGAGCGCGCGGCGTGAGCCCGCGCGTCGTCACCCGTTCGGCGTGAGCGCGGCGAGCACGGCCGCGGGGCTCACGGCACGAGCTGCTGCAGGAACGCGAGCCCGTCGGCGTTGCCCTCGATGAGGCCGATCGCCAGGCGCGCGCTCTGGCGCGCCATCGGCGGGCCGTCGCTGGCCAGCTTGGGCAGCGCCGCCAGCGCCGCGCCGCGGCCGCCGTCGGTGCGGGCCAGGGTCACCAGTGCCGCGGTGGCCACCAGCCGCCGCATCGCGCTGGTCTCGGTGTGGCGGAGCATGGCGACGAGCTGCTCGGGCGAGTTGGTCTTGACGTAGGCGGCGGCCAGGCTCGGCAGCATCGCGGCGCGGACGTCGTGCGACGGGTCCTCGAGCACCGGCTCGAGGAGCTGGGTGGCCAGGGCGGCGTCGCGATCGACGAGGCCGATGGCGGCGGCCGCGGCCTGGGCCCGATCGTGCTCGGCGCGCGAGGCCAGCTCGCGGCCGAGGCGGGCGACCACCGCCTCCTTGGCGGCGACCCGGGCCAGGGTGGTGAGCGCGAGCTGGCTCAGCTCGGCGTCGGGGTCGCGCACCGCCAGCGTGAGCGCGCGCTCGACCGCGGCTGGCTCGAGCTGGCCCTTGTCATCGGCGAGGCGCTCGAGCGCGGCGCGCCGGACCTGGGAGTCGACGTCGGACAGCGCGGCCGACAAGGTCGCGGCGGCGCGGGTGTCGGTGGCGATGGCGGCGTCGATCGACTCGATGCGCACCAGCGGCGAGGGGTCGGCGGCGGCCAGGCTGATGAGCTCGGTGGCGTTGACCTGGCGGCCGGCGCGGAGCAGCGCCAGCTTCTCGCCCTCGTCGGCGCGCTCGAAGCCGCGCGCCATCGCCGCCGCGGTGCCCTTGGGGGCGTCGGCGCCCAGGCTGGCCAGGGCCCGCACCGCGATCATGCGGACCTCGCGATCGTCGTCGAGGGCCAGCGGCAGCAGCGCGTCGCCGACGCCGGCGGCGATCTTGCCGCGGCTGGCGCCGAGCGCGAGGACCCGGGCGGCCTCGGCGCGGATGCCGCTGTCGGGATCGCGGACCAGGCGCATCGCCACCGCGACGCCGTTCTTGGCCGGCTCGGGGCCCTCGGCCACGCACTGCATGACGATGCGGCGCACCGCCGGCGACGGATCGTCGGTGACCCGCAGCAGGTTGCGGCGGGCCTCGGTGGAGCCGGCGTTGACCGCGTTGCACAGGCCCTCGGCGCCCAGCGGGTGCAGCGCGGGATCGTCGGGCAGCCGCGCCGACGCCATCAGGTAGTTCATGACCTGGGCCGGCTTCTTCTTGGCCAGGCGCGCGAAGATGCGCGCGGCCTCGCGCCGGGCCTTGCCCTTCTGCTTCCAGAGCTGGGCGATGCCGTCGACGGCGACCGAGGCCGACGCGCCGACCTCGGCGGTGACCGCGAGGCCCTCGGCGGCGCCGACGGCGACGTCGAACCGCTCGATCTTAACGAGCTTGATGAGCGGGTCCTGGGCGACCCGGCCGAGCTTGCCGACGGCCACCGCGGCCGCCGCGCGCACCGACGCGGTGTCGTCGCGGATGAGCCGCTCGAGCGCGGTCTCGGCGGCGCCGCCGTTGGAGCTGACCAGCTCGCCCCATCCCAGGGCGGTGGCCTCGCGCATGGCCCGGCTCTGCGAGGTGTCGTCGAGCAGGGTCACCAGATCGCCGCCGGCGCGGGTCGGATCCACGCGCGCGTACAGCGGCAGCGCGGCGGCCCGCACCGACTCCGAGCGCGAGGTGAACGCGGCGTGCGCGGCCTCGGCCAGCGCGGGGTCGGTCGGCAGCGGGTCGAGCCCGCGCAGGAGCTCGATGGCGAACAGCCGGACGTCGGCGGCGACCCGCTCCTGGCCGATGAGGCTGGCCAGGGCGGGGATGGTGGCGGCCTCGTCGTTGGCCAGCGCCCGCCGCAGCTGGGCCCGGGCGCGCTCGCGCAACGCCGGGGTGGCGTCAGCGTCGCTGAGCACCGAGGCCGAGGCCGCCGGCGCCGGCGCGTCGTCGGTGGTGGTCGCCGACACCTCGACGAGCAGGTCGCGTCGCACCGAGGCGTCGGGATCCTTGGCCAGCGCCGCCGCGAACAGCGTGCGCGAGGCGTCGCCGCCGAGGCTGCGCACCGCGACCACCGCGACCCGCCGCAGCTCGGGGTCGCTCGAGGTGAGCGCCACCAGCAGGGTGTCGCGGAACACGTCGGGGTGGCGCTGGGCGGCGGCGCCGGCCATCGCGACCGCGGCCCGGTGCACCGACGGCGACGGCATCGTCAGCGCGCGCTCGACCAGGGCGACCTCGGCGGCGGTGCCCCGCGCGATCGGACGCAGCGCGACCAGGAGGTCGACCAGCTCGTCGGGCTCGGTGGCGGCGCGCCCGAGCTGCTCGAGGGTGGGCGCGTCGCCGGTGGTGGCGTAGGCGGTGAGGCCGGCGAGCTGCGGCGCCACCAGCTGCGCGAGCTCGCGGCTCCAGTCGTCGCGGCCGCCGCCGAGCTCGCGGGCGACGATGCGCTTCCACGCCTCGGGCGCGACCATGGCGCGCGACAAGCCGGTGTCGGCGATGACGTCGCCGAAGCCCGGCGACGCCGGCAACCAGGCGAAGCCGCTGAGGCCGGCGCGCCCGGCGCGGACCACCACCCGATCGCCGCCGGCGCGCGGCGCGACGTCGAAGTAGGCGTGGCTGCGCATCGCGAGGTAGATGCCGATGAGGATCACCGCCGGCACCGCGGCGGCGGCGCCGAGGATGAGCTGGCGGCGTCGGCGCGCTCGCGCGATCGCCGTGTGCTCGGCCGGCGTCGACGGGACGAAGCCATCGTCGAGCAGGCGGCGCAGGGTCCGGTAGGGCGGGGTGGCGCTGGCGTCGGCGCCGAGCAGGGCCCGGGCCCGGCGCTGGGCGGCGCGGCGCGGCGCGGTGAGATCGACGATGGGCCCGATCAGGAGCGGCGACGCCAGGGCCCAGCCGCCGGTGCCGGCCGCGAGCACGCCGTCGGCCTCCAGCCGGGCCAGGATCGGGGCCAGCGCGCCCGGCTCGCCGCCGGCGACGACCGCGAGCTCCTCGACGGTGGCGCCGCGAGGGTCGGCGGGCGGCGCCGCCAGCGCCGCGAGCACCGCGAGGGCCCGGGTCGCATCGCCCGCGGCGTCGGCGCGCGCGCGCAGCCCGGCCACCCCGAGGGCGCCCGCGCCGCCGAGGCGCGCGAGCGCCGCGGGGCTGTCGACGCCGAGGCCGCGCGCGCCGGCCGCCGCCAGCTCGAGCTCGCCGGGCAGCCAGCCGCGCTCGCCGCGCGCGCCGATCAGCGCGTCGACGATGGGGCCGGCGCCGAGCCGGGCCGCGAGCATCGCCGCGGCGGCGTCGGCCGGCAGCGGGCCGAGCTCCATCCGACACGACGGCGGGAACAGCGAGCCGGTGCGCAGCTCGAGGGCGCCGAGCGCGTGGACCCGCGCGCTCGCGCACACGAACAGGAACCGGGCCCGGCCGGCGGAGCGCGAGACCACCCGGGCGAACAGCTCCGACAGCTCGGCCACCACTCGCTCGTCGCCGGCGATGGTGTCGACGTCGTCGACGACGAACACGAACTGCTGACCGGCGACGGCGGTCGACACCACCCGCGCGAGGTAGCCGGCCGGCGGCTCGCCGTCGGCGGCCGGGATGCCGAGGCCCGCCAGCGCGGTAGCGAGGGCGACCGTCGGCTGGGCGACGTCGGTGCAGGCCACCGCGATGACGCCGTGCTCGCGCAGGTGCGGCACCAGCCCGGCGGCGACCAGGGACGTGCGGCCGGCGCCGGGCTCGCCGTGCAAGAGCACCGCGCGCACGCCGTCGGCGCACACCATCGCCGCGAGGTCGCCGAGCTCGCGGCCACGGCCGAGCAGCTGGCCGCGCTCGGCCTCGCCCAGCGGGTGCAACGGCTGCGAGCGGGACGCGACCAGGCCAGGCACCGCCGGGAACTATATCGCAGCGGCTGCCCCGCATCGCGGTCGGGGGCGCTATCGTAGCGCGCATGCGCATCCTCGCCTCCGCCGGCGCGCTCGCGACGGCCGGCCTCGTCGCCAGCCTGGCCGCGACCACCGCCGCGGTCGCCGACGAGGCCGGCCCGCAGGTGACGATCTGGAGCGGCGACCTCGGCGGCGTCGGCTACGGCGGTAGCGTCGACGCCCTGCCGGCGCGCGTCAGGCCTACGTGGTGCAGCCGCTCACCGTCGAGGTCCCGCCGCCGGCGAGGTCGCGCTGCCGGGCATCGCCGACGGCGTGGTGCCGTGGTCGCTGCGGCTCGCGGCCGACGGCGGCGGGATCGACGTGCTCTCGCAGCGGTTCGTGCGGGCGGCGGTCACGCTCGACGACGTGCTCGCGCGCGGCGTCGGCCAGCGCGCGGTGGTGACCACGTCGACCGGTGAGGTCCGCGGCGTGTTGCGCGCCGTCGATCGCCACGCCCTGGCGATCGACGTCGACGGCGCGCTGGTGGTCGTCCGGCGCGACGACCAGGCGCAGGCGGTGCGCATCGACGGCGCCGCGGTGGGCGCGACCACGGCCACCGCGTTCGCGACGGTCAAGGCGCAGGCGCCCGGCCGGCACACGCTCACCGCGTCCTACCTCGTCGACGATCTGCGTGGGCGCCGGCGTACACCGCGATCCTCGACGACGACGGCGGCATCGAGTTCCGCGCCGCGGCGATGATCCGCAACGCCGGCGCCGGCGGCCTGCCGGCGGCGCGGGTCACCCTCGTCGACGGCGGCCTCGCGCGCGGCCCCGCCGACGCGGCGCCGCGCAGCTTCACCATCGCCGAGCCGGTGACCCTGGCCGCCGGTCAGGACGTCATCGTCGAGCTGCTCGCCGTGCCGCGGGTGGCGGCGCCGCCGACCGTCATGATCTACGAGCCGGTCGCCGAGGCGAGCCTGGGGCCGCGCCTGGCCACCGAGTGCTACGTGTTCCCCACCGGCGATGGCTCCACGGCCCCGGTCGCCGAGCTGGCGGCGCCGCGCGCCGACGCCTTGCCGCGCGGCGCGGTGCAGCTCATGCGCCGGCGCGGCGGCGGCGTGGTGCCGGTCGGCTCGACGAGCCTGGTGGTGACCGCCGGCACCCTCCGGCTGCCCCTGGCGGCCACGGCCAAGGTGACCGGGCGCCGCGAGCACACCGAGTGCCGGGTCGACGTCCGCACCCGCACCCTGCGCGAGCGGGTCGAGGTCACGCTCACCAACCCGGAGGCCGCCGCCGTCGAGGTGCTGGTACGGGAGCCGATGACGCGGGCGCCGGGGTGGAAGATCGACGCCGAGTCGCGGCCGGGCCAGCGCAGCGGCGAGCGGATCCAGGAGTACCGCGTGTCGGTGCCCGCCAACGGGCAGGCCAAGCTCGACTACACCGTCGTGTACGCGTGGTGACCGCCGGCCTCCGCATCGTCGCGCTCGTCGGGGCGGCCCTGGTCGCCGGCTGCGGCGGGCGTGCGCCGACGGGGCCGTCGCCGGTGTTGCTCACCGCGCGGGCGCTGGCCTCGGGCAGCGAGCCCGGCACGCTGGTGGTGCTCTATCGCGACGGCGCGTGGGTCCACGTCCGTCAGCGCGCGGTGCTGCCGGCCGGGCGCAGCCAGGTCGCGGTGCCGGTGCCGGCCGGCCTCGGCGTCACCGACATCACCGTCGTTTCGACCGGCGACGCCATCCTGGTGGCGTCGTCGCGCGCCGCGGCGCCGGCCGTCGCGGCCGCCGATCGCGTCGATCCCGCCGAGGAGCGGCGCGGCGAGGCGGTGCTGGCGCCGGTGCCGGTGGTGGTCGATGCCCCGGCGGTGCCGGCGGGGCCGACCGCGCCCGTGGCCGCCGCGCCGGTGCTGCTCACGCTGGAGCGGGCCGCCGCGGGAGAGGTCCTGCTCGAGGTGGCGTTCTGGACCCAGGCGCTGCCGTGGTCGGTCGGCTACGCCTTGCTACGCGACGGCGACTGGGGCCGCCTCGACGGCGCGGTGGTGATCCGGGTCGGCGACGACGTCGACCTCGGCGACGTCGAGCTGCGCCTGGTCGACGCACCGGCGGCGCGCCTCGCCGACGACGACGAGCCAAGGCGCGGCGACGCGGTCGGGGTCGGGGCGCCGGCCGCGGCGCGCCCGGTGGCGCCGCTGTCGTTCGGCCCTGGGGTGCCGCTGCGCGCCGGCGAGGTGCGGGTGCCGCTGGCCGCCAGCGGCCAGGTGGTGCCGCTACGGGCGTCGGCGCTCGTCGACGTGGTCGGCCCCCGTCTCGACGTCAGCGCGATGGTGCCGAAGTCGGATCGCAGCTACGGCCAGGTCGGGCTGCCGACGCCGACCATCGCCCGCACCTTCGAGCTGACGCTGCCGGAGGCGCTGGTGAGCGCCGGCGTGCCCGACGGCGAGCTCGTGTTCACCGAGCTGCAGCACGGCCAGGTGGTGCCGCGGGCGCGGGCCGCGCTGCGGATCGCCGACCAGGTCGTGGTCGCCGCGACGGCGCCGCCGCCCAACCGCCGCACCATCGTGGTGGCCGACGCGCCGGAGCTCGAGGTCGAGCGCAAGCAGACCGACTTCAACCGCGACGGCGCCGCCAAGCGGCTGCTCGAGGAGATCACGATCACCCTGCGCAACCGCGGCGACGGCGCCATCGACGCGGTGGTGCGCGAGCACGCCTACCGGGGCCTGACCTGGACCCTCGCCTACCAGCCGTCCAACGCCAAGGTGGAGCAGGAGGGACCGCAGCAGTTCGCGATGCGCGTGCGGGTGCCGGCGCGCGGCGAGGCGACCCTGACCTACCGCGTGGAGTACAACTGGTGAGCTCGACCGCGCCGGCCCTGCTCGTCGACGAGCTGGTCGTGCACTACGGCCCCCGGCTGGCGGTCGATCGGGTGTCCTTGGCGCTCGCGCCCGGCGAGATCGTCGGCCTGCTCGGCCCCAACGGCGCCGGCAAGAGCACGCTCCTGCTGGCCGCCGCCGGCGCGGTGCTGCCGACGGCGGGCGCCGTCACCATCGCCGGGCACGCGCTGGCCGGGGCCGCGGCCGAGGCCAAGGCGCACGTCGGCCTGGCCGATCAGCCACCGTCGCTCTACGAGTTCTTCACCGTCGCCGAGCACCTGGGCTTCGTCGCCGAGGCGCGCGGCGGCGCCGGGGCCGGACAGGGCGAGGCCTTGCTCGACGCCCTCGGCCTGGCGGCGGTGGCGCAGCGGCCGTGCCGCGAGCTGTCCTTCGGCATGCGGCAGCGGGTCGGGCTGGCGGCGGCGCTCGTCGGCGACGTCCGGGTGGTGCTGCTCGACGAGACGCTCAACGGCCTCGACCCGCACGCGACCCGCCGCGCCACCGAGGTGATCGAGCGGGCCGCCGCCGGAGGCGCCGCGGTGCTCTTGTCGACCCACCTGCTCGGCGTCGCCGAGCGGGTCTGTCACCGGGTGCTGCTGATGGATCAGGGCCGGCTCGTCGACGAGCGCCGCCGCGACGGCGACGCGCCGCTGTCGGATCGCGTGCTCGAGCAGCTCTACGTCGAGCGCATCGCCGATCGCGGCGTGGTGTAGCGGTGGGCGCGCCGGCCAAGGTCGCCCTGCGCCTCACCGGCGCCCGCCTGCGCGCCTGGGGGCGGCTCGGCGAGGCGCGCGCGCCGGGGCGGCGGGCGCGCGGGCTGCTCGGGGCGCTGGCCACCGTCGGCGCCGCCGGCGCGGCCGCGGCCGACAGCGCGGGCCAGGCCAGCGAGCGCCTGAGCGCGGTCACCGCGGTGGTGATCGCCGCGCTCGGCCTCGCCGTCCCGCAGTGGATCTTCTGGCGTCGCGACGCGGCGCTGCTGGCGCGGCTGCCGATCGACGGCGGCGCGCTGCTCGGCGCCGCGTGGCGGCGCGCTGCAGCGGAGGCGTCGTCGCCGGCGTCGGCCTGGCGCTGGCGGCGGCGCCGCTGGCGACGTGGTCGACGTCGCTGGCGCTGCGCCACGCAGCGTGCGGCGTGAGCCTCGCGCTCACCACCGCGGCGCTCATGCCGGCGGTGGCGGCGGCGGCGGCGAGCCTGGTCGCCTCGGGCCAGATCGCGGCGCTCGGGCGTTCGCTCGGCGGCGAGGTGCAGGCGCCACCGACGACGTGGCTCGGGCTGTTGCCCGGCCTCGCGACCGCGGCGCTGGTGCTGCTGGTGGTCGCGGTGGCGCCGTGGCTCGGCGCGGGTGGCCCGACGATGCATCGGCCCGGCGCCGCTGGTGCTGGCGATCGCGCCCGCGGTGGCGGCGGCGGCGTCGCCGCGGCGGCGCGCGGCGGCGCCGGGTTGGCGATCGCGCTGCGCGAGGTCGCCGCGCTCGACCGGTGCGGCTCGCGCACCTGGAGATCCAGCCGCTGTCGGCCGTCGAGCGCGCCCTGGTCCGCGCGGTCGGGCCGCGCGCCGGCGTGGTGCTCGGCAAGGACGCGCGCCTCATGCGGCGGCGTTACCCGATGGCGTGGGTGGTCGGCGCGTCGCTGTGGGGGCTCGGCGCCATCGTCGCCGGCATCGACGCCGTCGATCCGCTGGCGTGGACGCTCGCGCTCGCGAGCGTCGCCGGCGGCTACCTGATCGTGCTCGGTCGGCGCCTGGCGTCGGCGCCGATCGACCAGCCGCGCCTGACCGAGGCGTTGCCGCTGTCGCCGAGCCTGGTGGCGCGGGCCCGACGCGGCTGGCTGTTCGGCTGGGGGACCTTCGCCGCGCCGGGGCTCGGCCTGCGGCGATCGCCGCGCCGGGGCCGGCGGCGATCGGGGCCGGCGCGGTGCTCGTCGCCGGCGCGGCGGCGGCGCGGGCGGCTGGCCCCCGGTGAGGCCGCCGGTGCGAGAGGTGGCCGGGTCCGCGCCGACGGCGGGGCCCGGAGGTACCATCGGTCGACGATGAGTGGGGCGCCGCCTGGGACCGAGGATCCCGCCGTCGTCGGCGCGCGGCGGCCGCCGACCGGGCCGCCGCCGCTGGCGCAGGGGCCGGAGATCGAGCCGACCCAGACCTCGATCCAGCTCGGCGGCGACACCGCCTCGACCCGCGGCGCCGGCGGCGGCGTCGGCGCGATCCGGCGCCTGTGCGGCGAGCTCGCCGGCGAGGTCCAGGCGCTGCTCGTCGACGGCGGCGACGACGCCAGCGCGCGGCTCACCGCGATCTGCCTGCGCTGACCATCCTCACCGCCGACGTGCTCGACGATCCGGCGCTGGCGGCGCGCCACCTCGACCTCGGCGATCGTCATCCGCTCGCGCCCGGCCTCCGGCGCGCCCTCGCCGTCGCGCTCGGCGATCGGCGGATCCTCGATGGGGCCCAGGCGTCGATCGAGCGGCAGCCGGCGGGCGCCGCGCGCGAGGTCGCGCTGTGGGAGCTGGCGTCGACCTGGTTGCACGGCTTCGGCGACGCCGAGCGGGCGAAGGCGTCGGTCGCGGCCGCGCTGGCCGGCGCCGCGGCACCGGGGCCCGACACCCTCGCGCTGGCGACGATGGTGTGGGCGTGCGCCGGTGACCACGCGGCGCTGGCCCAGGCGTTGCTCGCCGCCGCGACCACGGCATCGGCGCCGCCCCTGGCGATGGTCGCCGACGGCGCGGCGGTGTTGCTCGACCAGCTGGGCGACGCCGCGGCGGCGCTGGCGCTGACGTCGAGCGCGCTGGCGGCGCACGGCGGCGCGCCGGTCGACGTCGCCGGCCTGCGCGTGATCGACCTCGGCCTCGAGGCGGCGCTGCGCCTCGGCGACGCCCGCGCGCCCGGGCTCGCGGCGCTGCGCGCGCGCGCGGTGCGCCGCCCGGGGCGCCGATCGACGCCGCGGTCGAGGCCGAGGCGATCGCGGCGCTCGAGGCGGCGCTGCGCGCGCACGATCCGTCGCCGGCGGGCGTCGCCGACGCGCTCACCGCGCTGGCGGTCACCGCCGACGGCGCCGCGCTCGGCCGCTGGATCGCGCTCGGCAGGCGATCGTCGCCGGCGATCGCGCGGCGGCGCTGGCGGCGCGTGACGCACTCGGCGGCGCCATCGGCGAGGGCGCGAGCGAGCTGCGCACCGCTGGCGCGCGGCCCAGCTCGCCGACGCCGCCGGCGCGGATCCCGACGGCACGCTGCGCCGCCTGCGCTGGGTGCACCAGCACGCGACACCGACGAGTCGACCCGCCGCCTCGAGCGCGCGCTGTGGGCGAGCGACGTCGAGGCGCTGGCGCGCGCCGTCGAGCGCGCCGGGCCGACGCCTTCGAGCGCGCGGTGGCGGTGGCGGAGGACGCCCGGCGACGCCGCGGGCGCTGCGGCTGCCCGGCGCAAGCTGGCCGAGCACGCGCCCGCGCCGCCGGTGCGCGACCTCGAGCGGCTCGCCGCGCTCTTGCGCCGCGGCCGCGCGCTGGCCGAGCTCGCCGACGTCTACGAGCGCCTGGCCGCCGGCGCCACCGCGGCCAGCCAGGCCGCGTGGTGGTTGGCCGCCGGCGCGATCCACCTCGCGCGCGGTCGCGCCGCCGAGGCCGAGCGCGCGCTGACCGCGGCCCGGGCGGCCGCGCCCGGCGAGCTGGCCGCGGGCCTGGCGCTGCGCGGGATCTACGCCGAGGCCGAGCGCTGGGCCGAGCTGTCGACCTTGCTCGGCGAGCTCGAGCCGGCGATCCGCGACGACGAGCTCCGCAGCCGGATCCGCCACGAGCACGCCGCCGTGCTCAGCGGCCACCTCGGCGCGCCGGCCCGGGCCAAGGTGTTGCTCGAGGCGATCCTCGCCGGGCGTCCCGCCGACGGTGCCGCCCTCTACGGCCTGGCGCAGCTCCAGGCCGACGACGATCCGGCGGCGGCGATCGAGATGCTCACCGCCAGCTACGCCAAGGCGCCGTCGGCGGAGGTCCTCGATCCGCTGCTGGCGCTGTGCGAGCGCGGCGAGCGCTGGGCCCAGCTCGCCGAGCTCCTCGCCCGCGAGCTCGGCCGCACCGCGCCCATCGGCGCCGATCGACGGGCCGCGCTCGGCGTGCGCCTCGGTGAGCTCCTGCGCGACCGGCTGGGCCGGCCCGACGACGCGGTCGCCGCCTTCGAGGAGGTCCTGACCCACCAGCCCGAGGAGGCGCGCGCCCTCGACGCCCTGGTCGAGCTGCACACGGCGGCCGGCCGCGCCGACGCGCTGGAGCGGGTGCTCGTGGCGCGCATCGCGATCACCCGCGCGCCACGCGAGCTGGCGGCGCGCCTGGCCCGGCTGGCCGGCCTGCGCGAGGCCCGCGGCGATCTGCCCGCCGCGCTCGCCACCTACGCCGAGGCGTTCACCGCCAACCCCGGCGATCGCGACGTGTTCGCGGCGCTCGAGCGCCTGGCCTACCAGGAGGGGCGCTGGCCCGAGATCATGGCGATCTACCAGGCCGCGATCGTCGACGTCGAGCGCGGCTCGCGGGCCTACCGCCTCGGAGATCTCTGGCTGCGCCAGGCCCAGGTGTGGCGCCGCTACCTGCGCGAGCCGTCGCGGGCGATGGAGGCCTACCTGCAGGCGGCCTCCCTCGACGGCGATCTCGGCCTCGCGGTGCACGGCCTCGAGCAGCTGCCGGCGGAGCTGGTGGCCTGGCCGCGCGTGCTCGTCGCGCTGGAGCGACGCGCCACCGACGGCCGCGATCCGGCCGACCGGGTGCTCGCGCTCACCACCGCGGCGCGGCTGGCGGCGCAGCACGGCCTGCCCGCCGCCGAGGAGGTGCGCCTGCTCGAGCTGCTGCCGGCGGCGGCGCGCGACAACCCCGCGGTGCGCTCGGCGCTCGAGCACGCCTACGAGCGGGCCGAGGACTGGGGCCGCCTCGCCGAGGTGCTGCGCGCGCGGCTGGCGGCGACGCCCGACGGCCCCACCCACGTGGCGCTGGCGGCGCGCATCGCCGCGCTCGGCGAGGAGCGCCTGCGCGACGGCGGCCTGGCCGCCGATCACTACCAGCGCATCGTCGAGCGCGAGCCCGAGCACGTCGGTGCCCTCGAGGCGCTGTCGCGGATCTACGAGGCGACCGAGCGCTGGAGCGACTACGTCGAGGTCACCCGACGGCTCATCAAGCTCACGCCCGATCGCGCGCTGCGGGCGCTGCTCTACTTCCGGTGCGGCTCGGTGACCGAGGCCAAGTTCGGCCAGCCCGACGACGCCATCCGCTACTACGAGGCGGCGATCAAGACCTCGGCGGCGTGCATGCCGGCGGTGCACGGCCTGCGCGATCTCTACCGTCGGCGCGGCGCCTGGCCCCAGGTCATCGAGACCCTCGAGGTCGAGGTCGGCCTGTGGGACGACGAGAAGGAGCAGGCCGGGGTGTACGCCCAGATGGGGCGCATCTGCGAGGAGCACCTCGGCGACCCCGTCCGCGCCACCGCGTACTACCGGCGCGCCCTCGACGTCGATCCGGACTGCGTGGCCGCGAGCATGGCGCTGTTCGAGCGTCACTTCGCCGCCGGCGAGTGGGCGGCGGCGGTCGAGCGCGCGCGCGGCCTCACCGCCAAGGCGATGCGCGACGGCGACCTGGCCAGCCGCGCCGAGTTCCTGCGCAAGCGCGGGGTGGCGCTGCGCGAGCACGGCGAGCTCGGCCCGGCCGCGGCCAGCCTGGTGGCGGCGCTGGAGGTGCGGCCGGCCTCGACCGAGGCGCTCGACGAGCTGCTGGCGCTGGCCGCGCGGGCGCCGGCGGCGCACGACTTCGCCGCCACCTTCCGCGAGCTCGAGCGGCTCTACCGTCGGCGCGACGACGCCGGCCCGCTGCTCGCGCGCATCGAGGTGGCGCACGCGACCGCGGCCGCCGCCGACGGCGACGTCGACGGCGCGCTGGCCCGGGCCCGCGCGGCGCTGGCGCTGGCGCCGGGCGATCTCACCGTGGTCGCGGCGACCGTCGAGCTCGAGGTCGCGATGCGCCGGTGGGCCGACGCCACCGCGCGGTTGCGCGCGCTGGCCGACGCGCCGGAGACCTCGCGTGCCGATCGCGCGCGCGCGCTGGCGCAGCTCGCGACGATCCACGCCGACGGCGAGGGCCGGCCCGAGGCGGCCGCCGAGGTCCTGCGCGAGCTGTGCGCGCTGGTGCCCGACGACCTCGACGCCGCCTACCGGCTGGCCCAGGAGTGCTTCGCGCTGGGCAAGCTCGACGAGGCGCTCGCCGCCATCGAGCGGGTGATCGCCGCGGCCGCGGCGCCGACCGGGCCGGTGCTGCCCGGCCGCCTGGCGCGCTACTACTACTACAAGGGGCGCATCCTCGACGCCGGCGGCGACGCCCGCGGCGCCACCGCGCAGTACCGTCGGGCCCACGACTACGCGCCCGGCTTCGCGCCGCCGGTCCTGGCGATGCGCGGCGCGCGGCCGAGGCCGGCGACGCCGCCCACGCCGAGGCGCTCCTCATCGAGGCGGCGCACGCCGCGATCGCCGAGCACGGGCCGCCGGGCGCCATCCCGCTGCAGCGCGGCCTCGCGCGCCTCCTGCTCGCGACCGGCGATCGCGCCGCCGCGATCGAGGCGTACCGCGGGATCCTCGGCGTCGATCCGTCGCTGGGCGCCGACCGCATCGCGCTGGCCGAGGTCTACGCCATCGACGATCCGGCCCGCGCCATCGTCGAGCTGCGCCGCGCGCTCGAGCGCGACCTGCACCAGGCGCCGGTGTACCGGCTCCTGGCGTCGCTGCACGAGCGGACCGGCGCGCCGGAGCGGGCGCTGCGCGTGCTCGAGGTGATGGCGCAGCTCGGCTTCGCCGAGCCCCACGACGAGGCCACCGCCGGCCGCCTGCGCGCGGCCCATCCGACGAGCCCGCCGCGCGGCGAGCTCGATGACGAGCTGCGCACCCACGGCCTGCTCACCGCCGGCGCGCGCGGCCCACTCGGGGAGCTGTGGGCGGCGGCGCCGGCGGCGCTCGCGCAGCGCCTGCCCGCGCCACGCGGCGGCGAGCGGATCGCGCCGATCTCGACGGTGAGCGACCGCGCCGCGCGGGCGATCGTCGCCGAGGTCGCCGCCACGTGGGGCTCGGCCGCGGAGGTCTACGTCGGCGATCGGGTGCCGGGGCTGGTGACGTTGATCTCGCACCCGCGGCCGCTGTTCATCTTCGATCGCACGCTCCTCATCGAGCCCGCCGACGGGCTGCGCTACCTGGTGGGCTGGGCGCTGGAGGCGCTGCGCGGCGGCTACGCGCCGCTGCTCGCGCTCGGCGCCCGGGCCCGGGCCGAGCTGGTCACCACCCTCGGCGAGCTCGTCGGCGACGAGCTCGAGCGCTCGGCGCCGGTGCGCGACCTGGCGCGGGCGCTGCCGCCGCGCGCCGCCGAGCGCCTCGCCGCCATCGCCGGGCGCGGGCTCGAGCTCGACGTCGACGCCTGGCTCGACGACATGGCCGCGTGCGCGCGCCGGGCCGGGCTGGTCGCGTGTGGATCGCTGGCCGCGGCCAGCGAGATGATCGCGCGCCTCGCCGGTGAGCCGCCGGCGGTCGACGACGAGGTCGCGGCGGTGGTCGGGCTCCGCGTGCCCGGCCCGGATCTGGTCCGCTACTACCTGAGCGACGAGTTCCACCAGCTCCGCCGCGAGCTCGGCGCGCGGTAGCGGCGTCGCCCGGCACCGGGTGACGGGACCGCGGCTGGCGTATCCTCGGCGGCCGATGGCCGTGCCGCCCACCTTGCCCTCCCACGCCCGCGTCGTCGTCATCGGCGGCGGCATCATCGGCACTTCGGTCGCCTACCACCTCGCCTGTGCGGGCTGGACCGACGTCGTCGTGCTCGAGCGCGATCGCCTGACCTCGGGCACCACCTGGCACGCCGCCGGGCTGATCGTGACCTTCGGCTCCACCTCGGAGACCTCGACCCAGCTGCGCCGCTACACGCGCGACCTGTACGCGCGCCTCGAGGCCGAGACCGATCAGGCCACCGGCTTCCGCGGCGTCGGCTTCATCGAGGTCGCCAGCGACCGCGATCGCCTCGAGGAGTACCGCCGGGTCGCCGCGTTCAACCGCCACTGCGGCGTCGACGTCCACGAGCTGTCGCCGCGCGAGGTCGGCGAACGGTTCCCGCTGGCGCGCACCGACGACCTCCTCGCCGGGTTCTACGTGCCCGGCGACGGCCGCGCCGATCCGGTCGGGGTGACGATGGCGATGGCCAAGGGCGCGCGCGCCCGTGGCGTCACCTTCGTCGAGGGCGTGGCCGCCACCGACGTGGTCCGCCGCGGCGGCGCGGTCGCCGGCGTGGTCACCGATCACGGCACCATCACCTGCGACGTCGCGGTCAACTGCGCCGGCATGTGGGCGCGCCAGCTCGGCGCCCGCCACGGCGTGTCGATCCCGCTGCAGGCGGCGGAGCACTACTACCTCATCACCGATCCGATGCCCGAGCTCACGCCGGACCTGCCGGTGCTCGAGGATCCGTCGTCGCACGGCTACTTCCGCGAGGAGGTCGGCCGCCTGATGATCGGCCTGTTCGAGCCGGTGTGCGCGCCGTGGCGGGTCGAGGGCATCCCCGACGACTTCTCCTTCGGCGAGATCCCGCCGGACTGGGATCGCATGACGCCGTACCTCGAGCGGGCGATGGCCCGGGTGCCGCGGGCGATGGACGTCGGCATCCGCAAGCTGTTCTGCGGGCCCGAGAGCTTCACCCCGGACCTGCAGCCGATCGTCGGCGAGGCGCCGGAGCTGCGGAACTACTTCGTCGCCGCCGGGCTCAACTCGATCGGCATCCTCACCGGAGGCGGCCTCGGCCGGGTCCTGGCCCACTGGATCACCACCGGGCGGCCCGACGTCGACGTCACCGCGATGAACATCGATCGCCTGCACGCGTTCCAGGGCAACCCTGAGTACCGACGGCAGCGCACCGTCGAGTCCCTCGGCATGGTCTACCAGGCGCACTACCCGAACCGGTCGATGCAGACCGCGCGCGACGCCCGCCGCTCGCCGCTGCACGATCGGCTGGTCGCCGCCGGCGCCCACCTGCGCGACGTGTCGGGCTGGGAGGCGGCCGACTGGTACCGCGCGCCCGACGAGCCGGCTCGCCCCGACGAGCTGACCTGGGGCCGGCCGCGCTGGTTCGCCAACTGGGCCGCCGAGCACCGGGCCGCGCGCGAGGGCGTGATCCTGATGGACATGTCGTTCATGGCCAAGTTCGCCGTCGAGGGCACCGGCTGCGGCGCCGCCCTCGACTGGATCTCGGCGGGCGCGGTCGACGGCGCCGCCGGCACCATCACCTACACCCAGTGGCTCAACGCCGGTGGCACCCTCGAGGCCGACCTCACGGTGACCAAGCTCGACGACGATCGCTTCTGGGTGGTGGCGTCGGATACCGCGCACCGCCACGTGCTCACCCACCTGCGGCGGCACCTCGGCGGCCGCGGCCACGTCGCCGACCAGACCGGCGCCTACGCCCAGCTCAACGTCCAGGGCCCGCGCTCGCGCGAGCTGCTGGCCGCGGTGACCTCGGCCGACGTGTCCGACGCTGCGATGCCGTTCCGCGCCGCCCGCGAGCTCGACGTCGGCCTGGCCCGGGTGCTGGCCATCCGCATCACCTACCTCGGCGAGCTCGGCTACGAGCTGTACATCCCGACCGAGCAGGCGGTGCACGTCTACGATCGGCTGGTCACCGCCGGCGCGCGGCTCGGCCTGGTCCACGCCGGGCTCAAGGCGCTGGCCTCGTTGCGCCTGGAGAAGGGCTACCGCGACTACGGCCACGACATCGACAACACCGACGACCCGTACGAGGCCGGCCTCGGGTTCGCGGTCGCCCTCGACAAGCCCGGCGGCTTCCTCGGGCAGGAGGCGCTGCGCGCGCGCAAGGCGGCCGGGCCGCCGCGGCGGCGGCTGGTGCAGGTGCTCGCCCGCGATCCGGAGGCCTTGCTCTACCACGCCGAGATCGTGCGTCGCGACGGCGTCGCGGTCGGCTACGTGCGCGCGGCGTCGTACGGCCACACCCTCGGGGGTGCGGTCGGCCTGGCGATGATCGAGGCCGACGGCGCCGCCCTCGACGCGGCCTACCTGGCGAGCGGCACCTGGGAGGTCGAGGTCGCCGAGCGGCGGGTCCCGATCACGGCGTCGCTGCGGCCGCTCTACGATCCCAAGGGCGAGCGCATCAAGGGCTGACGTGCGCGCTCACTCGCACTCGCACGCGAACTCCTGATCCGCGTCGCAGTTCCAGTCCCAGTGCTCGCCGCCCTCGCCGAGCAGCAGGCACTCCGAGTTGCTCGGACCGTCGTCGGGCTGGCCCGGGCCCCAGGCCGGCGGCTCGAAGGGGCGACCGAGCACGTCGATCCACATCGCATTGACGCTGGCCCGGGCGACGCCCACCCGGTAGTAGCCGGTGTCGTCGTTGGTGTGCGGATCGCCGGGGACCTCGGCCTCGATGTGGTCCCACAGCGCGTCGGCCTCGGCCAGGGTCTCGGTGATGAGCAGGTGGGCGCCGTCGGCCGCGCACCGCGCCTGCGCCTTGGCGAAGGATGCCGTCTCGGCGAACGGGTTGACCACGCGGTAGCGCGACGTGGTCCCGGTCCCGGCGACGACGGCGTAGCCTGGCCGCAGTTGCGCGCGTCGGGCGGCGGCGTGGCGTCGGGCGTGGCGTCCGGCCTGCGCGTCGAGGGCGCCGGCGGCGTCGACGCGGGCGTCGGCGCTGCCGAGGGCGCCGTCGAAGGTCGACGCCGTCGCCGCCGGAGGAGGGAAACGCGCACGCCGTGAGGGCGGCCGAGGCGAGGAGGATGGCGGGCCGCACGAGCCTTAGCGTACCAGCGGCGTGGTGTCGGCCGCGGCCGATCAAGCCGGCGAGATCCGCAGCAGGGGCGTGCCGCGGTCGACGTCGGCGTCGTCGGCGACCAGGATGGCGTCGACGCGCGCTCGCGCCGGCAGCCCGTCGCCACCGTAGTTGACCCGGTGGAAGGTCTTCATGACCTCGAGCATGCACACGGTCTGGCCAGCGCCGATCACGTCGCCGACGGTGACGAAGGTCGGCTTGCCCGGGCCGGGCCGGCCGTAGAAGCGGCCGCCCGACGGCGCGCGGAACACCAGCCCGCCGGCGGCGTCGCTGGCCTCGGCGCGGGTGACGGCCCCGGCCTGCGCGCTCGCGGTCGGATCGAGGGTGCACAGCGCCTGGCGGAAGCCGACCGCGATCCGCGCCGCTGCCGGCGCGTCGCCGACCAGGGCGCCGGCGGCGCCCGCGGGCACCACCACGTCGAGTTTGCGGCCGAGCACCTCGAGGGTGCCGAGCCGCGCGCCCGGGCCGACCACGTCGCCGCGGCGGTGGTGCGCGACGAACCAGCCCGGCCCCGGCGCGCCGAGCAGGATCGTGCCGGCGGGCGCGTCGTCGAGCACCAGCGCCTCCACCGTCGGCGCGTGGCGACGCGCGCTCATCGCAGCCCCCCCACCAGCTCGCGCAGGTCGTGCAGCGACCAGATCCGCGGGTTCTTTACCCGGCGGTAGCCGCTGCCCTGGTACGCGCTCTCGACGAGCACCTCGAGCCAGCCGCGCAGGGCGCCGAGCTCGACGATCTCGTCGGTGTCGAGCTGGCGCGCCGCCACCAGGGGATCCATGTCCTCCTCGATGCGCGCCTCGGTGGCCTTCATGCCGGCCTCGATCTTGGCGCGCTCGGCGGCATCGGTGGTGACGATCTGGAAGTCGTCGTCGAGCTTGGTGTTGTACGCGGCGATCGCGAGGGTCCGGCCCTCCATCACGCTCAGCCGCGACAGGCAGGTCGACAGCTGCACCACCGGATCGTAGGGCGCGCCGGCCATGGCGTAGTAGCCGGCGCCGGAGGCCCGGCGCAGCAGCACCGTGAACATCGGCGTGGTGTTGGTGCTGTTGGTGTAGATGAGCGAGCTGCCGTAGCCGAGCAGGCCGTGGGCCTCGGCCTCGGCGCCGATGTCGAAGCCCGAGATGTCCTGCAGCCAGATGAGCGGGATGCCGTCGTCGTTGCACGCGCGCGAGAACGCCGCGATCTTGGCGATGCCGGCGCGGTAGAGGATGCCGCCGGGCCGCGGCCGATCCGGATGCTCGGGATCGCCGACGAGGCCCTGCCGGTTGATGACGAAGCCGGCGTAGAGGCCCGCGACCTTGCCGACGCCGCAGATCATCTCCTCGCCGACCTCGGGCATCACCTCCCAGAACAGCGAGCCGTGGGTGAGCCGGGCCAGCACCTGGAACGCGTCGTAGATCTCGCGGTGGTCGGTGGGCAGGTAGGCGCCGAGCTCCGCCGGCGCGAACCGCGGCGCCAGCGCGCCGCCGCCGGGGCCGCGGTGGAACTCCGCCGCCGAGCTCGGCAGCGCGCGCAGGTCGCGGCGGAGGCACGCGAGCAGGGTCTCGTCGTCGGGCACCCGGACGTCGGCGCAGCCCGACTGGTGGACGTGGACCTCGGGGCCGCCGATGTCGAGCGAGGTGATCTTCTGGCTCTTGGCGCCTTTGATCAGCGCGGCGCCGGCGATGACCATGTAGGCCTGCTCGGTCATGTACACGCGATCGGAGATGATCGGCATGTAGCCGCCGCCGGCGATGCAGTCGCCGAACACGCCGGCGAGCTGGGGCACGCCGTGCGCCGACAGCAGCGCGTTCATCTTGAAGATGTGGCCTGCGCCGCGCGGGCCCGGAAAGCTGCGACTCTGCTCGGGCAGGAACAGCCCCGAGCAGTCCACGAGGTAGATCGTCGGCAGCCGCAGGCGCAGCGCCATCTGCTGCGCGCGCTGGATCTTCTCGGGGGTGCGCGGCCACCAGGCGCCGGAGGCGACCGTGTTGTCGTTGGCGATGACGATGCACCATCGGCCCTCGACCCGGGCGAAGGCGGTGACCACGCCGGCGCCGGGCGAGCGCTGATCGCCGGGGAAGACCTCGCCGTAGTTGACGAAGGTGCCGACCTCGTAGGCCTGGGTGCCCGGGTCGATGAGCCGCGCCAGGCGCTCGCGCGCGGTGAGCTTGCCCTTCTTGTGGACGCGCGCGACGTAGTCGGGACCCCAGCCGGCACAGACCTCGGCCCGGCGCTCGCGCAGGCGCGCCTCGAGCGCGTCGAGCGCGGCGCGCTGCTCGCGGGCGGTGCGCTCGTCGACGGTGGCGGCGAGCGCGTCGCCGATGGGAAGGAGGGGGACGTGGGCCATGGTTACGGCTCCCAGCCGGGGATCGCGCGGGTATCGTAGGCGCCGGTGCGGAACGCCTCCGACGCCAGGATCGCGCGGTGCATCGCGATCGTGGTGGGCACGCCGCCGACCTCGAACGCGGCCAGCGCGGCGAGCATGCGCTCGATGGCGGCGGCGCGATCGGCGCCGGTCGTGATGACCTTGGCCAGCAGGCTGTCGTAGTGCGGCGGCACCTCGTAGCCGAGCGCGACGTGGGTGTCGACGCGCACGCCGTCACCGGTCGGCGGCGACCACGCGGTGATCGTGCCCGGCGCCGGCCGGAAGCCGTCGGCGGGATCCTCGGCGTTGATGCGGCACTCGAGCACGTGGCCGCGCCCGGCGCCGCGGGCGTCGAGCTCGGCCTGGGTCCACGGCAGCCGGCCGCCGGCGGCGACCGCGAGCTGCGCCGCGACCAGGTCGACGCCGAAGCGCTCCTCGGAGACGGTGTGCTCGACCTGGAGCCGGCAGTTCATCTCCATGAAGCGCAGGACGCCGTCGTCGAGCAGGAACTCCATGGTGCCGGCGCCGACGTAGCCGATCGCGGCGGCGGCGGCGGCGGCGGCGGCGCAGGTGCGGGCGCGCAGGCCCGGGTCGAGCGCCGGCGACGGGCTCTCCTCGATGAGCTTCTGGTGGTTGCGCTGCACCGAGCAGTCGCGCTCGCCGAGGTGGACCGCGGCGCCGTGGCCGTCCGCCATGATCTGCACCTCGACGTGGCGGCCGCCGACGACGAGCTTCTCGAGGTAGACCTCGTCACCGCCGAAGGCCGCGCGCGCCTCGGCCTGGGCCTCGGCGAACGCGGTCTCGACCTCGGCGGCGCTGCGCGCGATGCGCATGCCGCGCCCGCCGCCGCCGCGCTCGGCCTTGAACAGCACCGGGAAGCCGACCTCGGCGGCCACCCGCGCGGCCTCGGCCGCCGACGGCAAGGGCCCGTCGCTGCCGGGGATGAGGTCGAGCCCGGCCGCGCGCATCGCGCGCTTCGCCTTGTTCTTGCTGCCCATCATCGCGGTGACGTGGGCGGGCGGCCCGACGAAGGTGACGCCATGCTGGCGACACAGCGCCGCCAGGAGCGGGTTCTCCGACAGGAAGCCCCAGCCGGGGTGGAGCGCGCTGCAGCGGGCGCCGACCGCGGCCTGGACCACCCGGACCGGATCGAGGTAGCTGTGGGTCGAGCGCGCCGGGCCGAGCACGACGCGCTCCCGATCGGCGACGTACGCGGCGTCATCGTCGGCCTCGCTCACCGCCATCACCGGGGTGATGCCGAGGGCATCGCACGCGCGCGCGACCCGGACCGCGACCTCGCCACGGTTGGCGATGAGCAGGCGCTGGAACGAGGCCATGGCGCCGCTAGCCGAGCTTGACGAGGCAGGCGTCGGCGCTCGACACCTCGAACTTGCCCGCGTCCTCGAGCTCGACCGCGGTGAACGTGCCGTCCTTGATCGTGAACAGGCCGCGCCGGGCGCGGGTGCCCATGCCGGCGACGCTGATGTCGGTGTCGATGCCGAGCGCCTTGGTGAAGGTCGCGTTGCCGTCGGCGAGCATCACGATCTTGTCGCCGACGTCGTGGGCCTCGGCCCACGCCTTCATCACGAACCAGTCGTTGACCGACAGGCACGCGATGAGATCGACCCCCTTGGCCTTGAGCTCGCCGGCGCGGGCGACGTAGCCGGGCAGGTGCTTGGCCGAGCAGGTCGGGGTGAACGCGCCGGGCAGCGAGAACATCACGACGTGCTTGCCGGCGAACAGCGCGGCGGGGTCGACGTCGACGCCGCCGTCGGCGGTGGCCTGCTTGATGGTGACCGAGGGGACCTTCTGACCGACTTCGATGGGCATGGCGCGGACGCTAGCACGGGCCGCCGGCGACTACCGGGCAGCGGCGCCGCAGTGAGGCGCCGCCTGGGCGCAGGCGCGCGCGAGGGCCGGGCCGTCGGCGGCGAGCGCGGCGCGCGTGATCTCCCAGCCGAGCTCGCCGCAGCGATCGAGGCGGCCGGCGCGGGCGAGGTGCGCGGCGCACGCCGGCGCCGCCTGGGCCACCGCGTCGGTGATCGCCTCGTCGAGGCCGGTCAGCGTGCGCCAGGCGTGGCCGTCGTGCACGAACACGCAGCCGAGCACCACGTCGCCGTCGCCGGGCACCACCACCGCGCTGGTCCGACCGAGCGGCACCAGCGCGCGCAGCCGGCTCTGGGCCCGGGTCAGGTCGGGATCGCCGGCGTAGTGCGCGCGCAGCTCGCCGGCGGTGCCCTCCTGCGCCCACGCCTCGACCCGGGCCGCGAGCGCCGGCGCCCCGGCGTCGAAGGCGGCCGCGTAGGCCGGCCACCAGGTCGCGGCCTCGGGGATGACCGTCGTCGACCACGCCGTCGCGGGCAGCCGCCAGCCGGCGACCACGGCGCGGGCGGCGGCGCTGGGATCGATGGCGCCGGTGATGCGCGCGGCGTCGGCCTCGAGGCGCGCGGCCAGGCCGGCGAGGTCCGGCGGATCGCCCGCTGGCGCCGGCGCGCCGCGGCCGCAGCCGATCGCGGCGAGCACGGCCACCAGCGCGGCGCGGCTCACGCGCCGGCGCACACCGGGTACGCGTTGCACTCGCCGCCGAGGCAGTAGCCGGACGCGCATTGCTCGGCGAGGTTGCAGGCGGCGCCGTCGGGGCGCGGCCCGGTGCAGGTGCCCATCGGCGCACCGCTCACCGCGTTGGAGCAGTGCAGGCCGAGGTCGCACTCGCTGGCGTCGGTGCACGGCTCGTCGAGATCGCCGGGGCCTTCGCAGGTGTCGTCGTCGGTGGCGGCGGTGCCGTGGTCGTCGCACGACAGGAGCGGCGCGATGCCGCCCTGGCAGTCGGTGTCGACCGTGCACGGATCGCCCTCGGCGGCGAACGGCGCGCACACGTGGCCCACCGGGTGGCAGCGCAGGCCGTTGCCGCAGCGATCGCCACACGGCGCCCCGACCACGTCGACCGCGGCGCAGGTGCCGGCCTGGGTGCAGCCGAGATCGCCGGCGCAGTCGCGCTCGGTCGTGCACGGACCGTTGGCGGGCTGCGCCGCCACGCAGGCGCCGCCGCCGGCGCCGTCGCCGCCCAGGCACACGAAGTCGGTGTCGCAGTCGTCGTCGTCGCTGCACTGGGCGTTGAGCTCGCCGCTGCGACACTGGTCGTCGCCGGGCAGGGCCACGCAGTGATCGCCCGGCTCGCAGCGCAGGCCACCCTCGCACGAGGCGTCGCGCGCGCTCGGCGCGCGGCAGGTCTGCTCGACCGTGCAGTCCGGCGGCGCGCCGCCGCTGACCATGCCGATGGGCGCACACACGCTGCCCTCGGGCGCGCACTCGGCGTCGAGGAAGCACGACCCGCCGGCAGCGACGGTGCCGGTGAACAGCGGGCACAGCTCGCCGAGCGCCGACACGTAGATCAGCTCCTTGCACGAGGCGTCCTCGAGCTCGGCCAGGCACGCCGCGCCGGCGCTCGGCGCGTACGTGACGCGACCCGCGGCGAGCAGCGCCGCGATCGCCTCGTCGGCCTGCAGCAGGTCGAGGTCGAGATCGAGGTCGATCCCGGGGAGCTGCCGGCACGACACGTCGCCGACGTCGATCAGGCCGCACCGGCGCAGCGCCGCGCAGTAGCCGTCGGCGACGCAGCCGAGCACATCGCCGGCGGCGACCTCGGTGCCCCCACACGGATCCTGCGGCGCGTCGACCACCGGGGCGTCGGGCTGGGACGCGACCTCGCCACAGGCGATGACGCCCAGCAGGCACGACGCGAACAGGCACGAGGCGACGCGCACGGCCCCCGCAGCATCCCCCGCGGGCCACGCGACCGCAAGCGGGTCACCCCGGCGGCGTCGCTCAGCCGCGCTGGATGATGGCCGCCGGCGCGGCGCTGTTGCGGCGGAACTCGTAGCGGATCTCCTTCTTGGCCTGGCTCCAGGCGTACGCCACGAACGCGATGCCGGCGACGAAGCCGAGGATGCCGAGGATGAGGCCGGCGGTGGCCATGCCCTTGCCCTTGCCCGACGCCTTGCTGCGGCTGATGCCGAGGCCGCCGAAGACGATGCCGAGGATGCCGAGCACCCAGTTGAGGAGCGGCACCCAGAACAGCACCGTGGCGCAGATGCCGAGCACGAGGCCGGCGACCGCCATGCCGTTGCCGCTCGGCGGGGGCGCGGCACCGCCCGCGGCACGATCGGGCTCGCCCTGGGTGAACTGGTACGGGTTCGACATGATGGCCGACGCTAACACGCGTCGGCGAGGTCCGAGGCGGCGGCGCGCGGCTTGCGCTCGACGCCCGGGGCGGTCAGCGGCAGGTCGAGCAGGCGCTTGATGGCGGCGCCGGCGGCGGCCAGGCCGAACGCCGCCGGCACGAAGCCGACCGAGCCGTCGATGCGGCTGCGGTGATCGCAGTCGTTGAGGCCGTTCTGCCCGCCGGGGCACACGCACGCGAAGCCGCCGTCGTCGTAGGCCAGCGCCACCGGCGCGCGCGGCTGCTCGAGGGAGTACACCGCGGTGACGCCGGTCGGCCGGGTGCAGTCGAGGCCGTGCTTGAGGCGCAACAGCCGCCGCAGCTCGCGGGCCAGCGGATCGATCTTGGTGTCGGCCAGATCGCCGACGCGGATCGCGGTGGGATCGAGGCGCGCGGCGGCGCCCATGGTCGACACCAGCCGCAGCCGGCGCCGGGCGCAGGTGGCGATGAGGTGCAGCTTGCTGGTGACGTGATCGATGGCGTCGACCACCACGTCGGGCTCTGGCGTGAGCAAGGCGTCGGCGGAGGCCTCGCCGAAGAACGCCGCGCGCGCGACCACGGTGGCGTCGGGGTTGATGAGGCGCAGGCGCTCGGCCATCACCTCGACCTTGGCCTTGCCGAGGGTGCCCTTCATGGCGTGGAGCTGGCGGTTGACGTTGGTCACGCAGATGCGGTCGTGATCGACCAGCACCACCCGGCCGACGCCGCTGCGCACCAGCGCCTCGGCGGCGAACGAGCCGACCCCGCCGACGCCGACCACCACCGCGGTGGCGGCGCCCAGGCGCGCGAGGCCGTCGTCGCCGAGCAGGCGGGCCGTGCGATCGAAGCGGCGGTGGGTGGCCATGCTGGCCTTCTACCACTCGAGCAGCCGGCGGGCGGTGGCCGTCGTCGCCGCGGCCAGCTCGGCCGGGTCCTCGCCGCGGGCGGCGGCCAGGGCGGCCACGATCGCTGGCAGGTAGGCCGGCTCGTTGCGGCCGCCGCGGTGCGGCGCCGGGGCCTGGTCGGGCGCGTCGGTCTCGACGACGATCCGGTCGATGGGCATCGCCCGCGCGGCGGCGATCGGTCGCCGCGCGCCGGGGTAGGTGATCGGCCCGGCGATCCCGAAGTGCAGGCCGAGGTCGGCGTACACCGGCACCAGGTCGGCGCCGCCGGAGTAGCTGTGCAGGATGCCGCCGACCTGCTCGATCCGCTCCTCGCGCAGGAGCGCCGGCAACACGTCGTGGCAGCGCCACGCGTGCAGGATCACCGGCAGGCCGAGGGCGCGGGCGACCCGCAGGTGGGCCCGCAGCCAGCGCGCCTGGACGTCGCGCTCCGGCGCGGCGCCGTCGAGGCCGCACTCGCCGACGGCGACCACCACCGGGCCGGCGGCCTCGAGCGCGGCGGCGAGGGTGGCCTCGGGGTCGCCCGCGCGCTCGTCGTCGTCGAGCTCGGCGACGACCTGCGGGTGGACGCCGAGCCCGATCCGGATCGCGGCGTGGCGCGCCGCCAGCGCGCGCAGCGCCGGCCACGTCCGCGGTCGCACCGCCGGCACCACCAGGCCCCGCACGCCGGCGGCCCCGGCGCGCGCCACCACGGCGTCGCGATCGGGCGCGAAGGCGTCGTCGTCGAGGTGGCAGTGGGTGTCGATCACGGCCGCAGGTCGTCGACGAGGGCCTGCCCGAGCGCGACCGCCTCGGCGTGATCCTCGATGGTGGTGACCTTGGCGGCGGCGCCGGTGAACGCGACGTAGCCGACCGGCCCGTCGGTGCCGCCGGTGGCAGGATCCGGATCGACGCCGAGGTTGGCCGCCAGCGCGTAGGACGCCTCGCCGATGATCGCGGCCGGGCCGACGTCGCCGGCGACGCCGTACTCGACGCGATCGGCGTACACCACCGCGACCACCGAGCGCATGCCGAGGCCGTGGTCGCGGTAGTCGAAGCGCGCGCTCGGCGCCGGCAGGACCACGTAGGGCAGGGCGGCGGCGTCGAGCGGATCGCCGTGGGAGTCGGTGGCGGCGGTCTCGGGCAGGTACGACGGATCGGTCGTGGCGTTGCACGCGGCGCTGGGCTGGCCGTCGCAGTCGATGTCGAGGTCGGCGACCCAGGCGACGGCGGTGGGCAGCGCGCACACGTCGATGGTGGCAGGGCCGCCGCTGTCGGCGGCGTACGGCCCGCCGATCACGTCGCAGGTCGACAGCGCCGCCCACAGCACCTCGGCGGCGGTCGGCGCCGGGGCGTCGGCGCCGAGCGAGGCGTCGGCGTCGGCCCCGGTGGCGTCGATCGGGGCGTCGCCAGGGTCGCCGCACGCCACCACCAGCAAGCAGAGCGTCGAGCACGCGCGCGCCAGCACGGCGCGGACCATATACTGCCGACGTGGCCAGCGGAGGGAGCCGAGCCCGGCGCGTGCTCGGATGGGGATGGGACGTCGCCGGGCGAGTCAGCCACGGCGAGCTCACGATCGCCGGCGGCGGCATCGCGCTGTTCGCGTTGCTCGCGACCATCCCGGCGCTGGCGGCGATGGTGTCGCTCTACGCGCTAGTCGCCGATCCCGCCGACATCCCCGGCCACCTCGGTCCGCTGGCGCGGGTGCTGCCGGCGGCGGTGGTCGACTTCCTCGTCGGCGAGCTGCGGCGGGCGTCGTCCTCCACCGGCGAGCTGTCGGCCACCCTGGTGAGCAGCTCGCTCATCGCGCTCTACAGCGCGCGCAACGCCATCGACGCGGTCATCGAGGGGCTCGGGCGCGCCTATCGCGTGCCCGACGAGCGCACCCGGTGGCATCGCATGATCACCACGCTGGTCGCGGCCAGCGTGGTGCTCTTGGCGCTGGTCGTGCTGGTCCTCGTGGTGGTCGCGCTGCCCGAGGTGGCGACCGTGCTCGGCGCCGGGCGCGGCGTGACCTCGACCCTCGAGCTGGTGCGGTGGCCGGGGCTCCTGGTCGCGACCACCGCCGGGCTGGTCGCGCTCTATCGCACCGGCGCCTCGGGCGGGCGGCGGGTGCGTCGCCACGCCGTGCCCGGCGCGGTGGTCGCGACCCTGGGCTGGCTGCTGGTGTCGTACGGCCTCGAGGTGTGGGTCGATCGGGTCGCCGACTACCAGATCCTCTACGGCGCGTTCGCCAGCGTCATCGTGCTGCTGATCTGGTTCTACGGCAGCGCGATGTGCGTGCTGGTCGGTGCGGTGGTCAACGCCACCTGGGACGATCTCGGGGCGGCCTGGCGCGGCGACGCCCGACGGTGAGGCCAGGCGTCGCCGCTGGAGTCGGCCGCGCGGGGGGGGGCGGGGGCCCAGGCCCCAGGCTAGCGCGGTCGCCGCGCCGCGAGATCACTCGCGAATCTCGGCGCCGCCGCTGGTGCGCGGCTTGCTCTTGCACCGCGACGTGACCCGCCGCCAGCTGTGTTCGCTGCCGCTCCTCGGCGCCGCCCTCGCGGGCTGCATGGTTGGTGACGTCGCCGAGTGGGGCGCGTACGACGACGGGCCGGCGGTCGCGGTGGCGCTGGCCCTGCGCGACGACGCCGGCCGCGCGGTCACCGAGACCACCGCCGAGGATCTCGGCAAGACCTTCACCTTCGAGGTGAGCGCGGTTCCGGCCGATGGCGTCGACCACGTCCAGGTCTTCGATCACGAGCTGTGGCTGGGCGACGCGCAGCCGGACCCGAGCGCGCCCGGGCGCTTCCGGTTGCCGCTCGCCATCGACGAGGGCTTCGCCCGCGACCGGGTGTTCTCGGCGCTGCCGGTCCGCGACGGCCACATCGCGGTCACCGACGGCGCCCCGCTCACCGTCGCCAGCACCGTGCGGCTGTCGACCAGCGCGGCGCGCGAGCCGCTGCGGCAGGCGGCGGCGCTGCAGGCGTACGTGCTCGACGTGCGCGCCGGTGCGCAGGCGTACTCGGCGGCCGAGCTGTTCGCGCGCACCAGCAACACGCGCTTCTACCTGCCCACCGCCAACCGCGACAACTTCCAGCCGGCGGCGCTCACCTCGCTGCGCCACGTGATGCCGACGACGCTCGCCACCCTCGAGCTCACCTACGCCGTGCTCGACACCATCCCCGAGGTCACCGACTGCGATCGGGTGGCGCTGCTCGGCGTGGTGCGCCGCCTGCTGGTCACCCTCGACGAGACCAAGGAGTACGCGCGCAAGCGGCCGAGCGGCAACATCCGCATCCGCCAGGCCATCTCGGCGCACGCCGGCGCGGCGCTGTTGCGCGCGCGCGGCGGCCTGACCTGCGCCCGCCCGAGCTACCCGAGCTGCGCCGACTGTGTCGCGTTCGCCGATCGCATCCAGGGCGGCGACGCCGGCTCCCAGCTCGCGCTCGAGAAGCTGTTCTCTCCGACGTACAACGGCGCCGCCGTCGACCTGCACGCCGACGGCTCGTCGCAGGAGGGCTTCGGCTACGCCGACTTCTGGCTCGACGCGTTCATCCCGGGCGCGATCGTGTTGGCCCGCTACGCCGGCATGAACCCGCTGTGGCAGGACTTCCGCAGCGGCCTCGGCTCCGCCGCCAGCCTGCGCCGGATGATCCGCTGGCGCGAGGCCGGGCTGCGCTTCGACGGCACCTGGACCGCGGTCAACGACAGCACCGGCTCGCTCGGGTTCCACTGGGCGCATGCCACCTACGGCCTGCTCACCGGGATCCCGGCGGGCACGCCCGCGGCCGAGGTCGCCGAGTTCGAGGATCTGGCGCGGGCGCTGCGCCGCATGAGCTGCCTGGCGCGCGGCACCGTCGGCAGCCACTTCCCGCGGGCGTACGAGGCCGCGCGCTACCTGTTCGGCGCCAAGTTCACGCAGTTCACCCACCGCCCGTGCGCCGATCAGGCCGCGGTGGCCCGGGCCACGTTCCCGCAAGGCGGCCACGCCTTCGTCAAGAACGTCGGCGCCCAGACCATGCTCAGCATGTTCAACGAGGGCTCGTTCACCGTGACCGATCTGGCGACGGCGCGGGCCGGCTGGACCGGCATCCGGCAGGAGGCCGCGGCGCCCTACGCCGACGCCGACGCCGGCAACGACTTCTTCCAGACCAGCTTCGCGGCCTACCCGATGGCGTTCTTCGACTGGGCCGGCGAGCCCTCGGTGGACTGGCGCCACGCCGACGGCCTGCGGCCGCTGCGCGACTTCTCCTACTTCGACAGCTTCCTCACCGCCGGCGGCGGCATGACGTCGGGCTGCGTGGGCCCGGGCGTTTGCGGGCCGGTCGCGATCAAGTACGCCGGCCACAACCGCGCCGACGACACCCACGTCGAGCTCGCCGCGTTCGGCAAGACGCTCTTGTTCGGCGGCGGCTTCGCCGATTACTACGAGCGCGACAGCCCCATCCACGAGCTGCGCTCGCCGGTGGCCTACAACGTGCCGATGATCGACGGGCGCTACCCGCTGGCCGACGCGCTGGGCGCCGCCAAGGTGGTCGAGCTCGACAGCAAGTACGGCTACACGCTGTACAAGATGCCGACCGGCGCCCACGACCGCTTCGTGCTCTCCGTCGGCGAGCGCTGGTTCGTCATCTTCGATCGCACGCGCTCGGCGACCAGCGAGATCACCCAGGAGCAGCTCCACCTGCGCGGCACCCGGTCGAGCCGGAGCTACACCTCGTCGCAGGGCCTCGGCTACACCCAGCTCACCTACAGCTACGACGAGCAGCTCGTCGGCGGCGGCGCCAAGCCGGGCTCGCGCGACGACACCATCCGCCTGCACGTGTTCCCGGGGCTGCCGACCGCCGATCAGACGCTGGGCGGCGAGGTCCACGTCGACTCGTGCGACGACGTCTGGTACCTGCCCGGGCTCGGCACCCGGACCCTGGCCGACTACTGCCAGCACACCTCGCTGGTCGCCGAGCCCCTGCCGGCGAGGACGGTCACCGGCTACCCGTTCGTGTTGTGGCCGGAGAAGACCGACGGCGGCGGCGACCTGGCGCAGGCGCCGCGCCTGGACTGGGTGCTCGAGACCCGCAGCGGCGTGATCGAGACCTACGTGATGACGATCCGCTACGTGCGCGCCGACGGTCGCATCGCGCGGATGACCTTCCGCTTGCCGGCCAAGCCGTCGGTGCCGATCACCGGGCTGGCCAGCCTCGGCGTGAGGTGACCGACCGCGCGACACGTGGGGAAGGGTCGTACCCGCCGTGACGACCGCGTGCACGCGCCCTGCCTCGACGAGGCGCCCTGACGCATACTCAGGGCGATGTTCGCCACCCGTCCTCACCCTCTCCTCGCGTGGACGCTCGGGCTCGCCGCCGCCAGCGCGTGCGGCAGCGGCTCCGACCTCGCCGACGCCCGCCAGGTCGACCTCGACACCATCCTCGATCGCGCCCCCGCGGCGGACACCCAGGAGCTCGACGCCACGTTCGAGTTCCACGCCACCGAGGAGGCGACGTTCATGTGCGCCTTCGACGACGAGGAGCCGGCCCCGTGCACCTCGCCGCTGGTGCGGCCGTTGCCCGAGGGCGCGCACACCTTCTCGGTCACCGCGCAGACCCTCGACGGCATCCCCCAGGTCGAGCCGACCACCCACGCCTGGCGCATCGACATCACCCCGCCGGAGACCGCCTTCGCCACGACGCCGGCGAACCTGACCCGCTCGTCCACCTTCGACTTCACGTTCACCTCCGACGAGCCCGGCGTGACCTTCGAGTGCTCGCTCGACGGCGCGGCGTGGGTGCCGTGCGCCGACCTGCTCGGCACGGTGCTCGCCGACGGCAGCCACACGGTGCTGGTGCGCGGCGTCGACGCCGCCGGCAACATCGACCCGACGCCGGCGGAGTTCACCTGGACCATCGACTCGACGCCGCCGGAGACCAGCGTGACCGCGGCGCCGCGGGCGATCGGCAACCAGCCGACGTCGACCTTCGAGTTCGGCCCGGCCGAGGCCGGCACCACGTTCATGTGCTCGCTCGACGGCGCCGCCTTCGAGCCGTGCACCTCGCCGCTGGTGGTCGGGCCGCTGGCCGACGGCGACCACACCCTGGTGGTGGTCGCCACCGACGCCGCCGGCAACGTCGACCCGACGCCGCTGACCTACACGTGGACCGTCGACACCGTGCCGCCCGACGCCGCGCTGGTCGACGGGCCGCCGGCGCTCACCGGCGAGGCGACCGCGACCATCGAGCTGGCCGCCGACGAAGCCGGCACCACCTTCACCTGCGTGCTCGATGGCGGCGCGCCGGCGGCGTGCAGCTCGCCGGTCGAGGTCGGGCCGCTGGCCGATGGCGAGCACACGCTGGTGGTCACCGCGACCGACGCCGCCGGCAACGTCGACCCGACGCCGCTCACGGTGACCTGGACCGTGGACACCCACGCGCCCGACACCAGCCTCGACGCGGCGCCCGCGGGCGTGGTCGGTCCGAGCGCGGTGAGCTTCGAGTTCTCGTCGGCGGAGCCCGGCGCCACGTTCTGGTGTGCCGTCGACGGCGGCGCCGCGGCGGCGTGCACCTCGCCGCACGCCGTGCCCGGGCTCGCCACCGGCGCCCACGCCTTCGCGGTGGCCGCGCGCACCCCGGCCGGGGTCTTCGATCCCACGCCGGCGACCGCCACCGTCACCGTCGACGCCACCCCGCCGGTGGTGAGCTTCTCCCAGCAGCCGGGCGATCCCGATGAGGACGACACCCCGACCTTCGCCTTCGCCGCGGACGAGGCGGCGACGTTCAGCTGCGTCCTCGACGGCGGCGCGGCCACGCCGTGTACCTCGCCGCTGACCACGGCCGCGCTGGCCAACGGCGACCACGCGCTCGCGGTCACCGCCACCGACCCCTACGGCAACGTCGGCAGCGCGACGGTGACGTGGTTGCTCGACGTCGTCGGCTGGACCCAGGTGACGCCGCCGGCGCCGCCAGCGCCAGCCCTCGGGCTCGGCGCGGAGATGGCCTACGATGCCGCCCGCGGCGAGCTGATCCTCCTCGAGTCCAACGCGGTCGCGGGCACCAGCGCGACCTGGAGCTGGGACGGCACCAACTGGGCCCTCAAGAGCCCGCCCACCTCGCCGCCGTCGCGGAGCTCGCCCGGCATGGCGTACGACGCCGCCCGCGAGGAGATCGTGCTCTTCGGCGGCTATCCCGGCTCGCCCATCGGCTTCGATCCCGCGCTCGCCGACACCTGGGTGTGGGACGGCGTGACCTGGACCGAGCGGTTCCCCGCCACCGTGCCCCCGACCCGCGCCGTGCAGCCGATGGTGTACGACCCGGTGCGCGAGGAGATCCTGATGTTCGGCGGCCGCATCACCGCCTACAACACCTATCGCAACGACACCTGGGTCTGGGACGGGACCAACTGGACGCTGCGTTCGCCGTCGACGCCGCCGGCCGCGCGCTACGCGGCGGTGATGGACTTCGATCGGGTCAATGGCTCGGCGCTGCTGTTCGGCGGCTACGGCGCGGCCGGCTACCTCAACGACACCTGGCGCTGGGACGGCATGCAGTGGACCAAGCTGACCCCGGCGACCTCGCCCTCGCAGCGGTGGACGCCCGAGATGGTCTACGACGAGGCGCGCGGCGAGCTCGTGCTCTTCGGCGGCTTCTACTACCCGACGAGCACGTACCTCAACGACACCTGGCGCTGGAGCGGCACCAACTGGGTGCTGGCGGCGCCGCCGACCTCGTTCACCCCGCGCTACGGCATGGCCGCCGACTACGACCCGGCGCGCCAGGAGATCGTCCAGTACACCGGCACCTCGGCGACCGGCGCCGCCGCCGGCACCTGGACCTGGGACGGAACCACCTGGACCGATCGCCACCCGACCGCGAGCCCGCCGGGGCTGCAGCTTGCGGCGATCGCCGCCGACACCACCCGCGACGAGCTGGTGCTCTTCGGCGGCAAGGAGACCGTGGCCGCGCGCTCGAGCGTGTGGCTGTGGGACGGCGGGCGCTGGACCAAGCGCGAGCCGCTGGTGGCGCCGGCGAGCCGATTCGGCGCGGGCCTGGCCTTCGACGCCGATCGCGCCGAGACGATCCTGTTCGGCGGCACCGACAACTCGAGCCTGCTCGGCGACACCTGGAGCTGGGACGGCACCAGCTGGCTCGGGCTGACGCCGCTGACGGCGCCCGACGCGCGCGCGCACGTCGCGATGGCGTGGGACGCGGCGCGCGGCGAGGCGATCCTGTTCGGCGGCGAGACCGCGGCCGGCAAGGTCGACGAGACCTGGCGCTGGGACGGCGCGACCTGGATCCAGGCGGCGCCCCTCGCGCAGCCGTCGCCGCGCACCCGCGCCGCCATCGCCTGGGATCCGGCCCGGGCGGAGGTCGTCCTGTTCGGCGGCGCCACCGACGCGGGAGCCTCCGACGAGACCTGGATCTGGGACGGCACCACCTGGACCGCGCGATCGAGCGTGGCCACGCCGTCGGCGCGCGCCGGCGCCGTGCTCGCCTACGACCCCGATCGCTCCGCGCTGATCCTCTTTGGCGGCACCGACGACCTCGGCCACACCCAGGACACCTGGATCTGGGACGGCACGGCCTGGACGGCGCGGTCGCCGCTGGCGTCGCCGTCGTCGCGCAGCGACGCGGTGATGGCCTTCGACCACGCCGGTGGCGCGCCGCTCATGTTCGGCGGCATCGGCGACGGCGGCCCGCTCGCCGAGACCTGGACCGTCGACTGATCGGCGCCGCGTGGCCCGCCTGAGCTTCGAGCTGCACGCGACCGCGGCAGGGTCGCGGGCCCGCGCCGGCACCGTGACCACGCCGCACGGCGCGATCGCCACGCCGGTGTTCATGCCAGTCGGCACCCGCGGCTCGGTGCGGACCCAGACCCTCGACCAGCTCGCCGAGCTGGGCCCGGCGATCATCCTCGCCAACACGTACCACCTGCTGGTGCGGCCCGGCCCCGAGACCATGCGCGCCGTCGGCGGGCTGCACCGATGGATGGGCTGGGACGGCGCCCTGCTCACCGACTCGGGAGGCTTCCAGATCTTCTCGCTGCCCGGCGCCCGCACGATGGGCGAGGACGGCGCCGAGTTCCGCAGCTACGTCGACGGACGTCGCCTGCTGCTGTCGCCCGAGCGCTCGATCGAGATGCAGCAGGCCATCGGCAGCGACATCATGATGGTGCTCGACCAGTGCATCCCGAGCACCGCGCCGCGGGCGGAGGCCGAGGCGGCGATGGCGCTCACCCACCGCTGGGCGGCGCGCTCGCTGGCGGCCCGCGGCGACGGCCCCGGCGCGCTGTTCGCGATCGTCCAGGGCGCGTGCTTCCCCGACCTGCGGCGCGCGAGCGCCGACGCCCTCACCCAGCTCGACGGCTTCGAGGGCTACGCCATCGGCGGCCTCGCCGTCGGCGAGGGCCGGGCCCAGCGCGAGGATCTCACCGAGCTCGCCGCGGGGCTCTTGCCCGCCGCGCGCCCGCGCTACCTGATGGGCGTCGGCACGCCGCTCGATCTGCTCGAGGGCGTGCACCGCGGGGTCGACATGTTCGACTGCGTGATGCCGACCGCGTGGGCCCAGCAGGGCGTGGCGTTCACCTCGCGCGGCAAGATCGATCTGCGCCGCGGCGTGCACGTCCGCAGCGAGGCGCCGCTCGACCCGGCGTGCCCGTGCCCGGCGTGCGCGCGCTACGCCCGCTCCTACCTGCACCACCTGGTGAAGTGCAAGGAGCCGCTCGGGTGGCAGCTCCTGGCCTTCCACAACCTGCGCTTCTACCTGACGCTGATGCGCGCGCTGCGGGCGGAGATCCTCGACGGCACCTTCGCCGCGCGCTACCCGGGGCGACGCGCCGAGCTCGAGCGGGTCGACGTCGACAACCCGCCGGGGCGCCACCCGCGCCCGGCGAGCGGGCCGCCGAGGACGCGCGGCGCGTTCGAGGTGCAGGTGTCGCCGCGCGGGTTCGCCAGCATCCGGCACGTGGCCTCCGGCGAGGTCATGCACTCGGTCAACCCGCCCGACGAGGAGGCCGAGCGGCTCTACGTCGCCCAGTGCCGGCGCCTGCCGCGCACGCTCGCCGCCGTCGACGCGCCGCCGCTGGTGGTGTGGGACGTCGGCCTCGGCGCCGCCCACAACGCGATGGCGTGGGTGCGTGCGCTGGCGGCGCGGCCGGACCACGGCCCGGTCGAGCTGGTCAGCTTCGAGCACGATCTCGATGCCCTGCACCTGGCGCTCGCCAACCAGCGCCACTTTCCTCACCTGCGCCACGAGGCCCCGCACCGGCTGCTGGCCGAGGGCGTCTTCGCGCGCGGCGCGCTGCGCTGGCGGCTGGTGCGCGGCGACTTCCTCGCGACCCTGGCCGAGGCGCCGGCGCCCGACGTCGTGCTCTACGATCCGTTCTCGACGGCCGTCGACGGACCGCTGTGGCATCCGGACGCGCTGGCGCGGGTCCACGCCGCGTGCCGACGCCCGGCGGAGCTGTTCACCTACTCGGCGTCGACCGCGGTGCGCTCGGCGTTGCTGGCGGCGGGGTTCTGGGTCGCGCACGGCGTGGCGACCGGCCCCAAGGCGACCACCACGATCGCGCTGTGCATCGACGACGCCGCGGCCGCCGACGGGCGTGAGCTGCTCGACCAGCGCTGGCTGGCTCGGCGCGCGCGCTCGAGCGCGCCGGCCCCGGCCGCGCTCGACGCGGCGGCGGCGGCAGCGCTCGACGCGCGGGTCCGCGCGCACCCGCAGTTCGCCGCCACCGCCGGCGCGTGAATCGACCACCCCCAGGGATCGCGGTGCGGCGCGCGGTGGGCCCGCGGCCGCCGGTGTAGAGTGCGCCGACATGACCCGCACCGTGCCCCTTCTCCTGGCCTCCCTCGTCCTCCTCGTCGCCACCGGCTGCCCGCCGCCGGGCAAGGGCCCGTCGGGCCCGGGCGGTCGGCAGACCCGCGCGGTCGAGCCCGACGCCTGCGGCACGATCAACACCTCGAAGGTCGGCAAGAAGCTCTACAGCTTCCTGCAGGCGTCGGCGGCGCTCGATCAGACCAGCCGCGAGCTCGAGGGCCAGGTCCTCGCGGCGTGCCAGAAGATGGCGCGCGAGCTCGGCGTGTCCGATCAGGGCGACACCCGCACGGTGTGCGATCGCGCGATCGCCGAGCTGCAGGCCAACCTGGAGGTGTCGGTGTCGACCGAGACCCGCATGGTGACCCGCACGACGCCGCCGGTGTGCACCACCGACGTGGACTTCTCGGCGTCGTTCGCGGCGTCGTGTGAAGCCACCGTCGCCGCCGATATCGGCGTGCGCTGCGACGGCGTGTGCCGCGGCGAGTGCGACGGCACCTGCAGCACCGGCGCCACCGGCGGCGCGTGCGGCGGCCAGTGCGCCGGGCGCTGCGAGAGCGGCTGCGACGGCTACGCCGACATCGACGCCTCGGTCGACTGCAAGGCGTCGGCGGAGATCCGGGCCACCACGGTCACCACCTGCACCGAGCCCAAGGTCGAGGTGGTGCGCGAGGAGGTCACCGTCGTCGACGACAGCAAGTTCCAGAAGGCGATGGCGGCGATCGACGCCGGCATGCCGACCCTGCTCGCGGTCGGCGCCAAGGCCAAGCTGGTCGGCAAGGCGCTGGTCGGCTGGGGCAAGGCGCTCGGCGGCCTGGTCAAGTCGGGCGGCGAGCTGGTGGGTGAGCTCGGCGAGCGCGGCGTGTGCGTGCTCGGCCAGCTCGGCGCCGCGTTCGCCGCGGTGGCCGAGGTCCAGGTCCGCGTCGAGGTGTCGATCGACGTCTCGGTCCAGGCCAGCGGCGCCGCCGGCGCGAGCGCGCAGTAGGTGCGGCGCGTCGTCGGCGTCGTCGCGACGGGGGCGGTCGCGGCGTGCTCGCGGCTGCCGCCTCCGGCGCACCCGACCACGGCGGCGCTCTACGGCGACCTGCAGCGGCTGGTGACCATCCAGGCCGCCGCCGGCTGGGACGTCGATCGCCTCGAGTACGAAGATCTCCTGGCGCCGGCGCTGATGTCGCTGTGCCGGGTCCCGGTCGAGCGCCGGCGCGAGCTGGCCGCCTGGCTCGCCGATGAGATCGGCCGCCGCGGCGGCGCCGTCGACGATGCCTGGCGCCAGGCCGGCAAGGACCTCGATCGGGTCGGGACGCTGCTCGAGCTGACCCGCATCGACGGCCTCCTGGCGCTGGCTACCGCGTCGGCCGCCGACTGCCCGTTCTGGCTCGAGCCCGACGATGCGTTCGCCGGCCGCCAGATCTCGCGCGATCGCTGGCAGGTCTCCGTCGGCGGCGGTGGCAAGGGGACCGTCGTGCGCCGCGACGGCCAGACCGACGTCAACTTCGGCGGCGCCGGCCGGCTGCTGCTCGGCCGCACGTTCGGCACCACCCACGGCCTCTACGCCGGGCTCGAGCTCGGCGGTAGCGCCAGCTTCCCGCGCGACGAGGTCGACGGCGAGCGCGGCGCGCTCAAGCTCGCGCTCGATCTGGTCACGCCCATCGTCTATCGCCACACGCTGGTCAACAGCTACTGGGAGGCCGAGGCCGGTTACCTGGCGCGCACCACCGAGGACGAGGTCGGCACCTTCGAGCACGGCCTCCACCTGGGCGTCGCCGTCGGCGGGCGCGCGACCCGGGCGCGGCTGTTCTTCCCCGGCGCCGCCCTCGGGGTCAGCTACGAGCGGCTCGGCTCCGGTGACGACGCCGCGACGTTGCTCAAGATTGGCCTGCGCGTCGCCCTCGACTGGGACCTGTGAGCTAGCCTCGCGACGACATGAACCTGTACGACGCGACGGTCCCGGTCTTCACCAAGTTCCTCCACAACGTCGAGCACTGGCTCGATCGAGCGGTCGCCCACGGCGAGCACCGCAAGTTCGATCCGGCGGTCTTGCTCGGCGCCCGGCTGGCGCCGGATCAGTACCCGCTCGTGCGCCAGATCCAGGCGGCGTGCGATCAGACCAAGTGGACGGTGGCCAAGCTCACCGGCAAGGACGCGCCGTCGAACCCCGACACCGAGCAGACCCTGCCGGAGCTCCGCGCGCGCATCGCCACCGCGATCGCGTACCTGGCGACCTTCAGCCGGGCCGACTTCGAGGGCGCCGAGGAGCGGCCGTGCGGCCACGCCTGGATGGGCGGCAAGCAGCTCCGCGGCGGCGACTACCTCGACCACTTCGCGCTGCCCAACCTGCACTTCCACCTGACCACGGCCTACTCGATCCTCCGCCACAACGGCGTCGACCTCGGCAAGCAGCAGTACATCGGCTCGCTGCCGTTCCTGCCGTGAGCCCCGGCCGCGCCGGCGCCGCGCTCAGCGCGGGACCAGGATGCGGCCGCCGTAGGCCGGCACCGTCACCGCCAGGGTGCCGCCGGCGCCGACGGTGAAGGTCGCGCCGCCGCCGTCGGGCCCCACGTCCTCGAGCACGGTGCCCGACGCGAACGAGGTCGCCATGCAGGCGCCGCCGTCGCCGGCGGGCGCGCAGGTCTCCGACTCGCCGCCGCTGCTGTTGAGCACCACCAGCACGCGGTCGCCCTCGGCCGCGCGCTCGAAGGCGAGGATGCCCTCGTCGCGGCGCTCGCCGGTGACCTCGGTGGCCCAGGTGAACGCGACCGTGCCGCGGCGCAGGGCCACGTGCTCGCGCCGCAGCGCGATGAGGTCGCGCACCAGCGCGAAGTGCGGGTTGCTGGTGTCGAAGGCCGGGTAGCCCAGCGCCGGGTTGCCGGCGAAGAAGTCCTCGCGGTTCTTGGGATCGACGCCGCCGGCGAAGCCCTGCTCGGTGCCGTAGTACACGCACGGGATGCCGTCCCAGGTCATCAGGTAGTAGAGGGCGCCACGCACCGCGGCGTCGGACACCTCGAAGCCGAACCGGGGCAGGTCGTGGTTGTCGAGGAAGTTCACCAGCACCTGCTGCGGCGGCAGGCCGATGCCGCCGTCGGCCGAGGCCGCGTGCGGGGTCGCCGGGTAGTTGGGGCCGGCGTCGTAGCCCTGGGCCTGACAGAACGCGTCGCCCGGGTTGCGCCCGACCCGTGCGTTGTACTGACACTCGGCGTGCTTGGTGGCGCCGCCGCGCTTCCACAGCTCGTCGACCACCCGGTACTTCTGGGAGAAGTAGAACACCGAGTCGAACCGGCCGAAGGCGCCGTCGGCGTCGGCGCCGCCTGTGGTGTACAGGCCGAGCAGGCGGTCGTTGCCGTCGAAGGCCTCGCCGAAGAGGAAGAAGTTCTGCTTGCCGAGGCTCCTGGCCTTGGCCCGCATGCGATCGGTGAAGCGGCCCCAGAACGCGCGGTCGTTGACGTCGAGGTCGGGACGGTCGATGTGCTTGACGGTGTCGACCCGGAAGCCGTCGAAGTCGGCGACCTCGATCCAGTACTCGAAGGAGCGGATCAGCGCCTCCTGCACGTCGGGGTGATCGGTGTCGAGATCCTTGAGCCCGCCGGGGAAGTCGCCGGTGGTCTCCTGCTCGCGCACGAACGACGCGGAGTAGTCGGCCTCGTGCCACCACACGTACACGCGGCCCTTGCGGTTGTACCAGGTGGGGTCGTCGAACCACGGCTTGTCGTCGGGCCAGCCGAGCCAGCTCGGCGGCCGCGGCGGCGGCGTGCGGTTGAGCTCGGGCCAGTCGGTGAAGCGGACGTCGGCGGGGCCCGAGAAGCCGAGGGTCGACCAGCCCTGGATGCCGCGCGGGTCGTACTCGGGATCCCACTCGATGATGCGCTCGAGGTAGTCGCGCCCGAGTGCGCAGTAGGTGTGCTCGTCGGCGGTGCACTCGGCGGCGCGCGCCGGGTTGTCACAGATCTGCAGGCAGGTGTGGCTGTAGCCGCCGCCCGACAGCGAGTCGTCGGGCATGCCGTTGCCGTTGATGTCGTAGTAGAAGAGCTGCCCCATGTGGTTGGTGACCACGTCGAGGATCACCAGCATCCCGCGGGCGTGGGCGGCGTCGACCAGCTCGCGCAGCTTGGCGAGGTCGCCGAAGTGCTGGTTGGGCCGCACCGGATCCTGGGTCCAGTAGCCGTGGTAGCTGGCGAACCCGGCGTCCTCCTCGGTGTTCTTCACCACCGGCGAGATCCACAGCGCGGTGACGCCGAGCTCCTCGAGGTAGCCGAGGTTGTCGATGACGCCCTGCCAGTCGCCGCCGTGGTAGCGGCCCGGTACCGTCGGGGCGACGTTGAGGTCGTTGCTCGGATCGCCGTTGGCGAAGCGATCGACGACGATCTGGTAGATGACCTGGTCGCGCCAGTCGACGTCGACGTTGGCCTGGTGCGGGAGCAGGGCGGGCGGCGGCTCGTCGGCGACCGAGCACGCGGCGAGCAGCGAGCAGCAGAGCAGGGTGAGGCGCGTCATCGATAACTCCTTCACGGACCGTAGGTGCTGGAGTTGAACCACCACTCGGCTTGCAGCCCCAGGTAGTGGACCCACGCGTGGGCGCCCCGCGGATCGTCGGGGACGTAGGCGTCGCGGGCGGCGTCGTTGAGGTACGCCGCGCGGTAGACCAGGCGCAGCTGCGGTCGGGCGAAGGCCGACGGCCCCATCGGCGACCACACCACCATCGGCGCGACCTGCGCGATCGCGGCGTCGGCGATGAGCCCGGTGGTGGCGCTCGGGCCGCGCGCGAACCTCACCTGGTACGACAGGTCGGCACCGACCGACAGCGGCGACGGCCCGGCGCCACCCACGGGCACCCGCGCCAGCGGCCGGACCGCGACCACGTGCTCCCAGCCGTCGTCGAGATCGGCGGTGTTGCGGTCGGCGTCGACGAACCGGCGCGTGAGATAGCCGAGGGTGACGGTGCCGAGCCGGTGATCCCAGTTGCCGCCGGCGCCCAGCAGGAGCTCCGACGCCCGCTGCGTGCGCAGCTCGTCGTCGAAGCTCGTCGGCGGGCGCAGCTCGTCGAAGGCGGCCAGGCCGCGGGCGTAGCGCACGAACAGGTTGAGGTGCCGGGTGGTGTGGGCGGCCTCCGCCTCGCTGTCGGCGAGCCCCCACAGCGACAGCTCGGCGCCGACGAGCACGCCGGTGTCGCTCGGCAGGGCTTGCGGCGAGCCGTCGTCGCGCTCGCGGGTGCCGCTCGGGAGGTGGTGGACCTCGGCGTGCGCGGTGGCGCGCGCGCTCAGCGCGGTCGGGCCACCCTCGAGCAGGCCGACGCCGACGGTGGCCGAGGCGACGGTGCGCTGGCGGTTGAGCTGGGTGACGGTGGTCGCGCCCTGGGCCGGATCGGCGACATCGATCTCCTGGAACTGGAAGTCGTTCGCGAGCCGGTTCCAGCCGACGTGGGCGCGGGCGTCGAGGCGGCCGCGCCGGACGCGGGCGCCGCCGCCGAGGGTGTTCTGGTCGTCGAGGGGCCAGGTGTCGAGCAGGTAGATGTCGTCGCCGCGGTACATGCGGGAGCCGACCCACGCGGTCGCGCCGGCGCCGAGCTCGGCCTCGGCGAACAGGTTGCGCAAGGCCGGCTGGGCGTCGAACTCGCCGCTGGCGTGGAAGAGCGTGTCGTCGAACGCGAGCGTCGCCACCGTGCGCAGCGCGCGGCCGCTCGGCGTGACGTGGTCGTAGCCGAAATCGAGCTCGAGGTAGCTCGGCTCGACCACGCGCGGGCGGTAGGCGACGACGCCGACCGGCTCGGGCTTGCCGCCGCGGAGATCGGAGCCGGCGTGGACGCGCCCGTAGGAACCGAACCGCAGGCCGCCCGCGCGCGCCGGCGCGGCCACCGGTGGCGGCTCCGTCGGCACCGCGACCACCACCACCGGCGGTGCGACCGGCGGCGGCATCGGCGCCACCGGCGCGGCGGTCGGGACCGGATCGTCGATGGGCACCGGCGGCTCGGCGGCTGGCTCCGTCGACGGCAGCTCCTCGACGGGCGGCACCATCGATCCTTCGGGCTGGGCCTGCGCCACCTCGCCGAGGGCGAGGAGCGAGGCGACCACGACAACGCTCCGCTGGGTCCGTCGCATCGGGGCAGCGGCTGTACCGCGGGGTGCCGGTGGCGTCCAGCCAGATCGGCCCCGGCCCGCGGCGGGTCGCGGGTACAGTCACCGCCGGTGACGACGATGACCGACGAGCTCGACTGGGACGGGACGCGCCTGCGCCGCGCCCGCGTGAGCGGCGGCGGTGACCGCTGGCTCGAGGTCGACGGCGCGGTGCACGCGCACCCGCTGCTCGGGCCGGCGCATCGGCTGACCACGTCGACCGGCGCCGTCACCTGGATGGGCGCGGTGACCTGGGCCCGCCCGGATCGGATCCCGGCGGTGGAGCACCCGGCGCTGGTCCCGGCCCTCGCCGGCACCGCGCTGCTCAACCTGATCGCGCGCCAGGCGCGGCGGGCTGGCGTCGCGACCCTGCGCTACGCCGGGCCGTACCCCACCGCCGCCTTGTGGTCGGCGCTCGCGCAGTGCTTCACCACCACCGCGACCGAAGACGACTTCACGCGGGATGCCGAGCGCCGGGCGGCCCGGGTCGACGCGTCGCCGGTGGCGGTCGACTTCACGCCGGCGCCCTTCGAGCGGCGCTGGCTGCACCCACGGGTGGCGGTGCAGCACCGCGCCGCGCTCGAGCGGGTCATCGTCGACGACGTCGCCTACGTCGCCGGCGGCGGCCCGCACCGGCTGCGCGTCGACGGCGAAGTCGTGCGCGCCGAGCTGTGGATCGGCGACGCGCCGTGGGCCGAGGTGGCGGTGGTGACGCCCGACGGCGGGCTGCTGTCCGGGCCGACGCCGACGCCGGCGCCGAGCGCCGACGTGGTCGGGCGCGCGTTGCCGCCGGCGTTGACCTCGGCGCTGGCGGAGCTGGTGGTCGAGCTGGTCGCGGCGCCGCTCGCCGCGGTCGTCCGCGCCGAGCTGGCGCGCACGCCGGTGGTGTGGGGCGACGCCGGCGCGCGGCTCGCCGTCGACGCCGGCGATCGCGTGCTCCTCCACGCCGCGCTGTGGGAGCGCCTGGCGCCGCACGGCCTCGCGCGGGTCGCGCTGGCGCTGGCGGAGGCGCTGGCGCCGGTCATCGCCCGACGGGCCCAGGCCGTCGCGCTGGCCGCGCTCGGCTGATCGAGCGCGACGGCGTCAGCGACCCTGCCCTCTGCCGCGGTCGCGCTTGTCGCGGTCCCCTTGCTCGCGGCGCGCCTGCTCGCGGCGCTCCTTCTCGGCGCGGTCGCTGGCCTCGCGCGCCTCCTCCTCGCGGCGCTCCCTGTCGGCGCGCTCCCTGTCGGCGCGCTCCCTGTCGGCGCGCTCCCTGTCGGCGCGCCCCGGCGGCGACGTGACTCGTCCTCATCGTGCCGCCAATCCGCGCGGGGCGCTCATCGTCGACGCGTACGTGGACACCCACCTGCACATCGACCTGGACGTAGACCAGCACGATCTGCCCGCCGTCGACCTGTCCCGACCCGATCTCGCGACCGCACACGTATCCTGGCGAAAGGCCGCAGTCGCGGTCGAGCCACTCGAGCTGGTAGCCGTCGAGACGCTGCGCCGCCTCGATCGCCGCCAGGCCGGTCACTTCCGGAACCACCGCAACCAGCTGCCGCGATGGACCGGTGTGTGCTTGCGTGTAGCAGCCGGTGAGCAGGAGGAAGGTGAGGAGGTGACGTGTGCGCATGCTGGGCGCCCGACGTCCGTACCGCGGGGACCATTCACCCGGAGCGGACGCGCTCGTTCGGTCGAGCGCGCAGCCCCCTCATCGCTGAGCTGAGCGTGACCGAGCGTTCACAGCGACTCGACCAGCGTAGTGGTGATGACCTCGAGCGACGAGCACGGGGCGGCGGCGGCGGCGGCCTCGGCCGCTTCGGTGGTGCAGTCGCTGGCCTCGAAGGTCACGTCCCGGCGCTGGTGCTCGATGCGGAAGCCGGTGGCGGTCGTGGTCAGGGTGCCGTCGTCGACGGTGCCGCCGCAGGTGCCGCCGGAGCCGAAGGCGGACACGATCCTGCCGCGCCAGCCGTCGTCGTCGTTGCCCTCGTCGAAGATGTTGCCGCCGAGCTCGAGGGTGTCGGTCTCGGCCGCGCGGGTCCGGCAGTCGCCGAGGTCGCTGCACTCGACCACGTTGATGAAGTCCTGGCCGAAGAAGCTGTCGGCGCGCAGGAACACGTGGGGTGCGTGCGCGGCCGCCACCGACGGGCCCTCGGCGTCACAGCCGGTGGGGTTCTCGGTCCAGGTGGCGACGTCGTAGATGCCTTCCTGCTCGGTGAGCCCGCCGCACGCCGCCACCGCCACCAGCACCCCGCCGATCCATCGCGTCGTCATGCGTCGAGGGTACGCCGCGGCGGTCGTCATCGCTACTCGCCGGCCGCCCACGCCTCGAGGTCGAGCTCGAAGCCCCACCGGCCGCGTCGGGTGGGCGCGTCGAGCGCCAGCGCGAGCCGATCGAGGTAGTCGTCGCGCGCGATCTCGCGGGCGCCGAACCGCGCGAGGTGCTCGGTGTGGACCTGGCAGTCCACCAGGGTCGTGCCCCACGCGCGCAGCTGGGCCACCGCCGCCGCGAACGCGATCTTCGACGCGTCGGGCGCGCGCGCGAACATCGACTCGCCGAAGAAGCACGTCCCGAGCGACACCCCGTAGAGCCCGCCGACGAGCTCGTCGTCGCTCCAGGCCTCGATCGAGTGGGCGAAGCCCTTGGCGTGCAGGGTCTCGTAGGCGGCGATCATCTCGGGGATGAGCCAGGTGCCGTCCTGGCCCGGCCGTGGCACCGACGCGCAGCCGCGCAGCACCTCGCCGAAGGCGGTGTCCATGCGCAGCGCGTAGGGCCGGCGGCGGATCGCCTTGCGCAGGCTGCGCTGCACGATCAGCTCGTCGGGCACCAGCACCATGCGTGGGTCGGGCGAGTGCCACAAGATCGGCAGCCCCTCGCCGTACCAGGGGAAGATGCCCTGGCTGTAGGCGAGCAGCAGGCGCTCGGGCCGGAGGTCACCGCCGACGGCGAGCAGGCCATCTTCGGCGAGGTCCACCGGCGGAAACTCGAGCTCGGGGCCGAGCCGATACACCGGCATGGCGGCAGTGTAACCGGCCTGGCGCCGCGGCGCGCCGTCGGCGCCGGTTGCGACGATGGCCGGGGCCCCGCTACCGTCGGGCCATGCACCGCGCAGGCTCGCTGTTCATCGTCGTCGCGCTCGGGGGCTGTGGCGGGGCCAGGCCGCTGCCGCCGGCGACCGACGACCTCGATCTTGCCGGCACCGCCGTGGTCGATCACGGCCCGGGGCGTGTCGACGACGATCCGCCGGCGGCGCCGGCGCAGCCGGTGGCGCTCGTCGCCGCCCTCGACGCGGTCGGGCCGATCACCGCCGGCACCCGGATCCCCGACGACCTTCCGGCGCTGTTCCCCGGCGACACCCTGGTGCCCACCACCCACCTCTGGGACGGCCGCACCGAGTCGGCGATCGACGTGATGCGCGGCGACGAGCGGCTGCTGGCGGTCTTCCACGACGCTGCCGCGCGCCTCACCGGCGTGTGGATCTACGGCGCCGAGGTCCGCACCGCGTGGAACGTGCCGGTCGGGACCTCGCACGCCGACGCCGAGGCCGCGCTCGGGCCGCTGGCCTGCGTGGCCCTCGCGCTCGAGGACGCCGGCCGCGCCGGGTGCACCGCACCCACCCTCGACAACGTCGAGTTCGTGCTCGAGCCGGTCGGCGTGTGGATCCCCGAGCCGCGCCCGGGCGCCAGCGATCCGCGCGACGACGCCGACGGCCGCTTCATCGCCGCGCCGCGGGGCCCGGTGGCGCCGGTGCAGCTCACCAAGGCGCGGGTCACCCGCATCGTCTGGTGGCCGTAGCCTCGCCGCGGTCGCCGGCGCTCAGCGTCGGCGCCGGCGCAGCACCAGGCCGAGCGCGAGCGCGGTGACGAGCCCGCCGCGCGGATCGCCGCCGCCGGCGCCGCAGCACCCGCCGCCGCCGCCGTCACCGTCGGGGACCACGTCGAGGGTCACCGCGATGGAGCCGAACTGGACGCCGCCGTCGTCGAGCACGAAGGTGTCGGTGATGGCGGTGGCCTCGTCGACCAGCGGCGCGTTGACGTCGAAGATCACCTCGACCTCGTCGCCGGGCGCGACCGCGGCGTCGAGCACCACCAGGGTGGTGGGGTCGAGCCAGGTCGCGTCGTCGAACAGCGCCCCGGCCGCGCCGCCGCCGGTCACGACCGCGGTGCCGGCCGCCCACGCGACGTCGCCGGTGTTGGCCAACGTCATCGCCAGCGTGGCGTGGTCGCCGGCGACGAGCTCGGTCGGGCCGCTGCGCGCGACCACGGTCACCGCGCGCACGCCGACCTCGACGCACTCGGCGCCCATCGGGAAGCCCTCGGCCGGCGCCTGCTCCATCCGGGCCGCGGTCATCGGGCCCCAGTCGCCGTCGACGGCGATCGGATCCTCGGGGTGGTTGCGATTCCACAGGCGCTGGAACGCCTCGACGTCGGAGCCGCGCAGGTCGGGCGACGCCAGGTGGTCGAAGTGGACCTCGTCGCCCGGCACGGTCTGATCCCAGCCGTGCGTGGCCAACGTCGAGATCCACGCGCCGTAGTTGCCGACGTCGATGGCGCGCCCGCGCTCGTGGTTGGAGTTGCCCGGGGTCGCGGCCGCGCTGATGTTGCAGCGGCCGCGCTGCCACCAGCCGTGCAAGAGGTACTGCTGGGCGACGGTGCGGTACGCGCTGTTGATCGACAGCGTGGTCGCCGGCTGGGCAGCGGCGGCGGCCAGCAGATCGCCGCGGCCGAGCTCGGACAGGTACGGCAGGACCGCGCTGCCGGCGAAGACCACGTTGGCCTGCGCGGTGAACGACACCAGCTGGCCGGGCACCAGGCAGCCGACCTCCTCGGCGATCTGCTGCGAGAGGCCGAGCACCACCGAGGTCGAGCATGCGGTGTCGAGGTACGAGCCGACCTCGGAGCCCTGGCGGCGCTCGACGAGGCGCGGCGGCTCGTCGACGCACGCGGCCAGGCCGCCGCACAGGGACAGGGCGACCACGGCGCGGCGCGACATCGGCGGCATCCTACGCCGGCGCCCGCGCGGCGGTGTGGTCATTCGTCGAGCGTGATCGAGCCGACGTCGTAGTCGGCGCCGGCGGTGAGCTTGGCGCAGCACTCGCCGCCGATGAGGATGCGCCAGGTGTCGTCGGGCTTGATCGCGAAGCCGTGCTTGCCGACGGGGACGTCGGTGAGGCGGAAGGTCCCGTCCTTGCCGGTGGTCGCGGCGCGGGCGAGGGTGGCGTCGCCGCACGGGGTCTTGCGGAACATCGTCGACGGGCTCGCGCACAGCTCGATCGCCGCGCCCACCACCGGCTGGCCGTCGCGCAGCACCTTGCCGACGACGTTGCCGGTGACCGCGGTGCTCGGCGCCGGCAGCGCCGGGCCGCCGCCGATCACCGCGACCACCGAGACCTTGCCGGTGACGCCGGGCAGCGTGCCGGGGCGGTACTGCTGGAGCAGCTTGCCGGCGGCGTCGATCACCGCCAGCCCGTGGTCGGTGCCGAGCCACACCCGACCGTTGCCGTCGACGGCGAGCACGTCGAGGCGCTTGGCCTCGAGGCCCAGGGTCGGGGCGTCGGTCGTGATGGGCACGCCGCCCGGCGGCGCGATGAGCAGATCGTCGACGCCGCCGCTGGCGACCACCATGCCGTCGCTGCGGACCACCAGCTCGTCGTAGGTGGTGCTGCCGGCGTCCTCGGCGGTGCCGAGCTTGCGCCAGGCGCCGCCGTCGAGGACGAAGATGCCGCGGATCGAGGTCACGTAGACCCGGCCGGCGCCGTCGGCGGCGAGCGCGCCGAAGAACGGCTGGTCGGTGCCGGTGAAGGTGCCGTCGGTGCGGGTCCAGGTGGCGCCGTCCTGGCGCCACAGCGCCTTGGTCGTCGCCACCCACACCCGGCCGCTGCTGTCGACCACGAGGTCCTTGAGCAGGACGTCCTCGAAGGTCTCCTTGGGCGTCTTGGTCCAGATGCCGCCGTCGAGCGTCGCCAGGCCCGACGAGCCGAGCAGCCAGATGGCGCCCGACGGCGCGAGCGCGACGTGGTCGTAGCTGTCGAAGGAGCCCTTGGGCCGCAGGTCGGTGGCCTTGCCGTCCTCGATCTCCCACAGCCCACCGATGCCGGTGACGTAGATGGCGCCGCTCGCCGACACCTCGGCGTCCTGGAACAGGTAGCGGTGCTGGTTGACCGGGGTGATGGCGCCGCCCTCGATCTTGACCAGGCCGACCTGGTCGATGCCGAGGTAGGCCGGGCCGGGGTCGCTCGGCGGAGGCGGCGCCTCGGCGGGAGGCGCGCCGAGGGTGGGCGCGGCGCTGCCCACGGCGCCGGCGCTGCCGCTGCCGCTGCCGCCGAAGATCCCGCTGCCGACGCCGGCGAGCGGACCGCCGGAGCCGCTGCCGGTCGCCGACGCGCCGAGGCCGGAGATCGGCGGCAGCGTCGCCGGCGGGGTCTCGGGCTTGTCCTTGCACGCGGCGAGCGCGCTGGCGAGCAGCGCTGCGGGTAGGAGCGGAGATCGGCGGCGCGGCGCCGCGACGGCTGGCATCGGGGTCGACATGGGCTGGCATCCTACGTCGACCTGTCGGCCTGGCAGCGCGTGCGCGCACGTTGTATGCCCAGGGCATGCACGGGATCAGCGTGGGGAGCCTTGCCGCGTGCGCGGTCGGTGCGGTGTTCGTCCTCGGGTGCGGCGGCGGCCAGGCGGCGCCCGCGGCGGTCACTCCGACGCCGCCACCCCGCCACCGCCCGTCGACGTCGGCGGTGCGGGCTACGGCGGGGCCGCCTACGGCGGCGACGGCTACGGGGGCCTGGACGAGGTCGGGATGCTCGGCGACGACGGCATGTGGATCGGCGGGCTCATGGGCGACGCCGATGGCTACGGCTTTGGCTCCGGCGGCCTCGGGCTCGGCGGCGTCGGCTACGGCGGCAGCGGCGTCGGCTACGGCACCATCGGCCTCGGCTCGTACGGTGGCATCGGCGGCGCGGCGCCGCCCGACCCGGATGACGCCGCGCTCACCAGCTACCTGCCCGGCGACATCGTCGTCGCCAAGGGCACCCCGGATCCGCGGGCGGTGTACGCGGTGCCGGTGGCGCACTCGCCGGTGTCGGGCCCCGACACCGCGCGGGTCACGATCGTGACCTCGGTGGAGATCGACGATCCATTCTCGGTGCGCCTGCTCGAGACCCTCGACAAGCTCACCAAGGACCTCGGCGACGACGTCCGCGTGGTGCTCAAGAACTTCATCGTCCACCGGCGCACCGCGCAGGTCGCCGCGCTGGCCTTCTGTGCCGCCAACCGCCAGGGCCAGGGCTACCCCTACGTCCGCTCGGTGCTCTCGGCGCGCCACGGCCGCGCGCCCAGCAGCGTCACCGACGTCACCGCCCGCACCCTGGCCGGCCTGCGCACCCTGGCCCAGGAGCTGGGCCTCGAGATGGTGCAGTGGGAGGCCGACGTACGCTCGCCCGGCTGCCGCGACGAGGTCATCGCCGATCAGCGCCTGCTGTCGTCGCTGGGCGCCAGCGCGGTGCCGTGGTCGTGGATCAACGGTCGCTGGATGTCGGGCAACCAGCCCATCGAGAAGCTCCGGCCGCTCGTCGACGAGGAGCTCGCCAAGGCCAAGAAGGCCGCGGGCTCGAGCAAGAGCAAGCGCCGCGCCTACTACGACGGCGTCGTGCGCCGCGGCAAGACCGCGCCGTAGCGCGGCCCCGCCTGCGTCACTCGAAGGCGCCCGGTGGGTGCCAGCCGCGGCGGATCCGGACGTGATCGACGACGCTGCCGTCGAGCGGGTTGGTGGCGCCGGCCCCGCCGTCGACCTGGTCGAAGTTGGCGCCACCCAGCACCCACTGGTTGTGGTTGCCCGGCGCGGTGCCGGCGTCGTCGATGCCGAGATCGATCGCGGCCTGGCACGAGAACTCGTCGGTGATGAAGTGGTAGTCGAGGCGCTGGAGCTGCTCGACGCCGTCGACCCACAGGGTCAGGTTCGGCGCGCCGAAGGCGACCGCGACGTGGTGGGTCGCCCCGGCGACGAGCGGCAGATCGCCGCAGCGCAGGTAGTTGGTGCCGCCGCGCTGCAGGCGCACCACCAGGATGTTCTCCTCGGACAGGACGATGGAGAAATGACCATCGCCGAGCTCGCCGGAGGCGTCGCGGGTGATCAGCCCGCGGAGCATGGCACCGGCGGCGACCGTGAGCTCGAGGTCGACGGTGCCGGCCGCGAGCTGCCAGGCCGGGTCGTCGGCGACGGCGACGTGGCCGGTGCCGGTGGTGGCCAGCGCGGCGCCACAGGGGCCAGCGACGGAGGCCGCGCCCGGCTCCCAGCTACCGTCGTGGGCGCCGGTGGCGTCGGTGCCGTCGCCCCGATCGAACGTGTACATCGCCAGGGTGGTCGGCGTGAGCCGCGGATCGCAGCGCGCCAGCGGCGCCGCCGCGTCGACGTCGGCCGGCGCCGCGTCGCGCTCGGCGTCGCCCTCGAAGCCCAGCCGACCGCAGCCGCCGCTCAGCCCGATCACCGCCATCGCCGCCCACGCCCAGCTCGGCTCCACGGCGACGATTCTCGCGCGATCGGCGGGCGCTCGCCAGCGGCGGGTGAGGCGGCCGGGCGCGCGACGAACGCCGGCGCGGGCGCATCTCACCGACGGGCGGTTGCGTTGCCCACGCCGGCGAAGTGTGGTTAGTTGCGCCACGGTCGCCACCGGCCCACGGCACGGTGGCCCTTACGTGAGGATGTCCGCGATGAGCTGGTTTGGAAGCTACGTTCGCTCGTCCGTCGGGGCGAAGCACCTGATGGCGGTCACCGGGCTGGGGATGGTGCTGTTCGCCATCGTCCACATGGTCGGCCACCTCGGCATGTTTGCCGGCCAGGACGCCTACAACGGCTACGCCGCCTTCCTGCAGGGGCTCGGCGCGCTCAAGTGGGCGGCCCGTGGCGGCCTGGTCGCGATCCTGCTCCTCCACGTGTTCGCCGGCATCTCGCTGGCCGCCGCCAACCGCGCGGCCAGGCCGGTGCGCTACGCGGTGTACCGACCGCAGCGGTCGACCCCGATGGGCCGGACCATGGCGATGACCGGCGTGGTGATCTTCGCGTTCATCGTCTACCACCTCCTGCACTTCACCCTCGGGCAGATCCAGCCGGCGTACTTCCACCTGCCGGATCCGGCCGGCCGGCCCGACGCCTACACGATGTTCGTGCGCGGGTTCCAGAGCGTGCCGATCTTCGTGAGCTACCTGGTGGCGATCGCGTTGCTCTCGACCCACCTCGCCCACGGCGCTTCGAGCTGGTTGCAGTCCCTCGGCCTGCGCCACCCCAAGTACAGCCCGGCGCTCGACAAGCTCGGCCCGGTGCTGACCGTCATCCTGTTCGTCGGCTACATGGCGCCGCCGACCGCCGTCCTCCTCGGCGTCATCCGCCTGCCCGGAGCGTAAGCCCGATGTCGCTCAACCTCGACTCCAAGATCCCGGCCGGCCCCATCGCCGAGAAGTGGTCGAACGCCAAGTTCAACCTCAAGCTGGTCAACCCCGCCAACAAGCGCAAGTTCAAGGTCATCGTCGTCGGCAGCGGCCTCGCCGGCGGCGCCGCCGCGGCGACCCTCGCCGAGCTCGGCTACGACGTCGCCTGCTTCTGCTTCCAGGACAGCCCGCGTCGGGCCCACTCGATCGCGGCCCAGGGCGGCATCAACGCGGCGAAGAACTACCAGAACGACGGCGACAGCGTCCACCGCCTGTTCTACGACACCGTCAAGGGCGGCGACTTCCGCGCCCGCGAGGCCAACGTCCACCGTCTCGCCGAGGTGTCCGTCGACATCATCGACCAGTGCGCGGCGATGGGCGTGCCCTTCGCCCGCGAGTACGGCGGCACCCTGGCCAACCGTAGCTTCGGCGGCGCCCAGGTCTCGCGCACGTTCTACGCCCGCGGCCAGACCGGGCAGCAGCTGCTGCTCGGGGTCTACGCCGGCCTGTCGCGCCAGATCGGCGCCGGCAAGGTGAAGATGTTCTCGCGCACCGAGCTGCTCGACGTCGTCGTCGAGGACGGCCGTGCCCAGGGCATCGTCGTGCGCGATCTGGTCACCGGCAAGATCGAGTCGCACGCCGGCCACGCGGTGGTGATGGCCACCGGCGGCTACGGCAACGTGTTCTTCCTGTCGACCAACGCCAAGGGCTGCAACGTCACCGCGACCTACCGCGCCTACAAGCACGGCGCCGGCTTCGCCAACCCCTGCTACACGCAGATCCACCCGACCTGCATCCCGGTCTCCGGCGACTACCAGAGCAAGCTGACCCTGATGTCGGAGTCGCTGCGCAACGACGGCCGGGTCTGGGTGCCCAAGGACGCCGCCAACTGCGGCAAGCGCCCCGGCGAGATCGCCGAGGCCGATCGCGACTACTACCTCGAGCGCAAGTACCCGAGCTTCGGCAACCTGTCGCCGCGCGACATCGCCAGCCGCGCCGCCAAGGAGGCGTGCGACGACGGCCGCGGCGTCGGCCCCGGCGGCCGCGGCGTCTACCTCGACTTCCGCGACGCCATCAAGCGCGACGGTCAGAACAAGATCGCCGAGAAGTACGGCAACCTGTTCGACATGTACGCCCGCATCACGGGCGAGGATCCGTACCAGACGCCGATGCGGATCTACCCGGCGGTCCACTACACGATGGGTGGGCTGTGGGTCGACTACAACCTGCAGACCACCATCCCCGGGCTGTTCTGCCTGGGCGAGGCCAACTTCTCCGACCACGGCGCCAACCGGCTCGGCGCGTCGGCGCTGATGCAGGGCCTCGCCGACGGCTACTTCGTCATCCCGTACACGCTCGGCAACTACCTCGCCGGCATCGACGCCAAGAGCCTGGCCCAGCCGACCGGCGCCGCCTTCGTCGACGCCGAGCGCGCGGTGAAGGCCAAGCTCGATCGCCTGGTCGGCGTCGGCGGCAAGCGCTCGCCCGACTCGTTCCACCGCGAGCTCGGCAACCTCATGTGGGAGAAGTGCGGCATGGCCCGCAGCCGCGAGGGCCTCACCGAGGCGCTCGCCGAGATCCCCAAGCTGCGCGAGGCGTTCTGGCAGGACGTGTCGGTGCTCGGCGGCACCGACGGCTTCAACCAGACCCTCGAGAAGGCCGGCCGGGTGGCCGACTTCCTCGAGTTCGCCGAGCTGATGTGCCGCGACGCGCTGGTCCGCGAGGAGAGCTGCGGCGGCCACTTCCGCGTCGAGCACCAGGACGACGGCGAGGCCAAGCGCGACGACGCCAACTTCGCCCACGCCGCGGTGTGGGAGTACCAGGGCGAGGGCGCCACGCCCGCCCGCCACGTCGAACCCCTCGTGTTCGAGAGCGTCAAGCTCGCGACCCGGAGCTACAAGTGAGCAACCTCAACCTCACCGTCCACGTCTGGCGCCAGGCCGGCCCGACCGCGCCCGGCAAGATGGTCCCCTACAAGGTCTCGGGCATCTCCGAGCACGCCTCGTTCCTCGAGATGCTCGACGTGCTCAACGAGCAGCTCATCGAGCGCGGCGACGAGCCGGTGGCGTTCGACCACGACTGCCGCGAGGGCATCTGCGGCATGTGCTCGCTGATGATCAACGGCCGCGCCCACGGCGGCGATCGCGGCACCACCACCTGCCAGCTCCACATGCGGCGGTTCAAGGACGGCGACGAGATCTTCGTCGAGCCGTGGCGTGCGTCGGCGTTCCCGGTCATCAAGGATCTGTGCGTCGATCGGCGCGCGTTCGACGCGATCCAGGCCGCCGGCGGCTTCATCACCGCCAACGTCGGCTCGGCGCCCGATGCCAACGCGGTGCCGGTGCCCAAGGAGGCCGCCGATCGCGCGATGGACGCCGCCGCCTGCATCGGCTGCGGCGCCTGCGTGGCGGCGTGTCCCAACGGCTCGGCGATGCTGTTCGTCGCCGCCAAGCTCTCGCACCTGCACCAGCTCCCGCAGGGCCAGGGCGAGCGCCTGCACCGCACCCAGAGCATGGTCGGCGCGATGGACGCCGCCGGCTTCGGCAACTGCAGCAACCACTACGAGTGCGAGGCGGCCTGCCCCAAGGACATCTCGCGCGACGTCATCGCCCAGATGAACCGCGACTACGCCAAGGCCACCTTCGTCCACCGCGACCGGGTGACCAAGAGCGACGGCGGCGCGTAGGCACCGGCCCGAGGCTCACCCGACGGCGGCGCGGCTCAGGCCTCGCCGGCGATGACCCGACGGCGGCGCGGCTCAGGCCCCGCCGCCGTTGCCGTGCGGATCGAACGGATCGCCCGAGGCCTCGCGGCGCGGCGTGGGCTCGAGCTCGATCGGCTCGATCGGGCGCAGGGTGCGGCGGCCGGCGCGCGGCGCCTCGACCCGGGCGTCGACCGGCGGCTGGGTCGGCGTCGCCAGCCTCGGCACCGGGCCGACCGCGGCGCCCATCGAGCTCTCGCCGGTGCCGCGCAGGTGGCCGGTGACCACCGCCGCGATGGCGCCGATCATCGTCAGGTAGCCGCCGAGCCCGCGGCTGCCCTCGGGCAGGACTCGCGCGACCCCGGGCGGGACCAGCGCGAAGGTCAGCATCGCCAGGACGGTCACGCCGACGCCGAGCTTGACCACCCAGGCGCCGGTGGACTGCGGCGGCTCGACCCCGATCATCGGCAAGATCGAGGCCGCCGCGGTGATCGCCGCCAGCAGGCACCCGAGCCACAGGGTGGCGTTGGCCAGGCCGGTGCCGAGGCCGTCGGGCGAGACCTCGAGGCAGGGACCGCCGGCGCACACCCGGTAGCCGTGGAGGGAGTAGGTGAACCGGACGCCGATGTTGGCGTCGATGCTCCACCAGTCGAGCACCACCACCCCGGCGACGAGCGCCGTGGCGGCGATCACCCCGGCGACGAGGACTTTCAGATCGTGAGTCACGCGGAAACCCAGCACCTTCCTCGAGCGGTCGGCTCGCAACCCGACGGTATCACTGGGCTCGCGGCGTGCCACCGAGGATCGTCTACGGGTCGTGCCCGCGCGACCCTGGCAGCCGCCGGCAGGGTGCGAACCACGGGCAGCGATCCCGGACGGATCTGGCCAGCGCCGCGGTCTCGCGCGGGCGGCGGTGCTGCGCTATGTACCTGCTTCGTTCGTCATCCACTCGGAGCAACCATGAAGATCGTCACCGCCCTGGCCGCCATCCCGCTGTCGCTCTCGCTGCTCGCCTGCGGCGGCGACGACCCCACGATCCTCCCGCCGGATGGCAGCCCGATCGACGCGCCGCGCATCGACGCGCCGATGCAGGCCAACTGCCAGGCGACCGCGAGCTACGGCGCGGTCACCGCCAACCCGGAGACCACCGCCGCGTACTGGGACGGCGGCACCGCCCAAGCGCCGGAGTTCGCCGTGGGCCTGACCTCGATCGCCGCGGGCCCACCGGCCGATGGCGTCCAGATCGAGCTGTACGCCGGCTTCGGCGCCCTCAGCGGCGGCATCGTCCCCGACACCTACACGATCACCGGCGACGAGCTCAACTACGCCACCTGCGGCGTGTGCGTCACCATCCAGGCCGACATCACGCAGGACGCGGTCGGTTCGGTGTACATGGCGACCGGTGGCTCGGTCACGATCAACTCGATCTCGCCGACCTTCTCGGCGACCGCGAGCAACCTGACCTTCGAGCACGTGACCATCGACCCGCAGACCTTCCAGTCGACCCCGGTCGGCGACGGCTGCAACTCGTCGATCACCTCGGTGGCGATCGACGCCACCCTCGAGCCGCTGCCGCAGCAGTGAGGCGGCCGCCCCCGGCGCCTCGCGGCGTCGGGGCGGACCCGGCGACGACCGCGGGCGTGCAAGCTCGCGGTCGTCGTGTCGTTTCGGCCCTCGAGCTCCCCGACGGGGGCCACGTCACCGAGCTGTTTCCCGACGACGCGTTTGGCGTGCCGGGTCGCCGCCGACCTTCGGGCCACCGCCGTGGTGGACGGTGAGCGTGTACAGCCCGGTCGCCGGGTAGCGCGAGCGCCGCGGCAGCGTGACCGCCGCTAGCGCGGGTCGGGCGGCAGCGGCACCCGGCGCACCTCGACGCCGGCGCGGGCGCCGCCACCGTCGGGGCGATCGTCGAGCCAGGCCCGGCCGCCGTGGGCCTTGGCGATGCGGGCGACCAGCGCCATGCCCAGGCCGAGGCCGCCGGCGGCGCTGGGGACGAACGGCTCGAACACCTCGCCGCGCCGCGCCGCCGGCACGCCGGGGCCGGCGTCGTCGACCTCGATCCGGACGAAGCCGGCGTCGCCGGTGATCCGCACCGCGACCACGCCGCCGCCGTGGACGGTGGCGTTCTCGACCAGGTTGCCGAGGGCGCGACGCATCAGCGTCGGATCGGCGGTCACCCACGGCTCGCCGGTGACGGTGACGCAGGCGTCGTCGACGCCGGCCCGGGCGACCACGTCGCGGGCGAGGGCGGCGACGTCGAGGCGGCGCGGCTCGAGCTCGACGAAGTCGAGGCGCGAGCTCGCCAGCAGGCGGCCGACCAGGGCGTCGAGATCGAGCACCTCGCGCTCGAGCTCGTCGACGAGCGCCGGATCGGCGCCGCGCTCGCGGGCGCCGTCGAGCAGGATCCGCAGGTGGCCCAGCGGCGTGCGCAGCTCGTGGCTGACCGCCGCCAGCAGCTGCTTCTGATCGGCGAGCTGCTTGCCGATGCGCTCGGCCATGTCGTTGATGGCCTCGGCCAGCACCTGCAGATCGGCGGCGCCGGGGCCCGGGCGCACGCGCGCCGACAGATCGCCGTCGCCGATGCGCCGCGCGGTCTGCACGATCGCGAGGAAGCGCGCGGTGATCTTCCACGCGAACGCGCCCGACACCATCCACAGGAACCCGAACACCGCCAGCGCGGTCCAGCCGCGGCCGGCGCCGAGCGACGACACCCAGCGCCCGACCAGGACGCCGATGCCGAGGGACATGCCGAACACCAGGAACACGCGCCAGCGCAGGCGCTGGAACACGCGCCACAGGCCGCGGCGGTGGCGCAGGGACGCGCGCAGATGGCGATGGTGCGCGCGGGCGTGCCAGCGGTGGGCGGCGGCCTCCTCGGGGGGGCACCGCCTCATGGCTCGTCGTCTCCCGCACGGGCGAGCAGGTAGCCCACGCCGCGCACGGTGCGGATGCGACGGGCGCCGTCGTCGCCGAGCTTCTTGCGCAGGCGCGAGACGTGGACGTCGACCGCGCGCTCGCCGACGGCGACGTCGCCGCGGCCGGCCAGCTCGAGCAGCGCGTCGCGTCCGACCACGCGCCCGGCCCGGCGCATGAGCGCCGCCAGCAGATCGAACTCGAGGCCGGTGAGGTCGAGGCCGTCGCCGTCGAGCGCGGCCTCGCGTCGGCCGGGGTCGAGCACCAGGCCGTCGACCACCAGGCGCTCGTCGACGGTGGCCGGCTGCGCCCGCCGCAGCACCGCGCGGACCCGGGCCAAGAGCTCGCGCGGCGAGAACGGCTTGGCCACGTAGTCGTCGGCGCCGAGCTCGAGGCCGACCACGCGATCGGCCTCGTCGCCACGCGCGGTGAGCATCAGGACCGGCACCCCGACGCCGCCGCGGCGCAGCCGGCGCAGCACCTCGAGGCCGTCGACGCCCGGCATCATCACGTCGAGCAGGACGGCGTCGAAGCCGGCGCCGGCCTGGGCCAGCCCGGCCTCGCCGGTGGCGGCGTGGGTGAGCACCACGCCGTGCGGCGCCAGGTAGCCGGAGAGCAGCTCGGCCAGCCGGGCGTCGTCGTCGATGAGCAAGAGGCGGAGCATGCGCGCGCGGACGTTTCTAGCGCACGTTCAGCGGAACGGCGCTCCGCCCGGGGCGGCGCCGAGGTAGCGCCCGAGCTGGGCGCGCTGCTCGCTGTCGAGCACGCCGTGGATCTGCACCAGGCTGGCGGCCGCCGCCGCGCGCAGCTCGGCCCACGCGGCGTCGCCGCGCGCGAGCGCCGCCTCCAGCGCCGGCTGATCGACCTGGTCGCCGGCGAGCGCCCGCCCCAGATCGGCGCGGGCGTCGCGCAGGCCGCGGCGCTGGGCCCGCCCGAGCATCATCAGGCCGCGCACCTCGCGCTGGATCACGCGCTCCTGGCCGGGCGTGGTGTCGAGCTGATCGTAGAGGAAGGCCAGCCGACGCCAGGGGCGCCCGCCGCGCCAGCGCGGCCCGCCCAGGGAGCCGTCGTCGCCGCCGCCGCCGTGGCCGTAGCCCCACGGCGCGCCGTGGTGACACCACGCGAGGTGGCGACGGTGGTGACGGCGGATGGCGAACAGCCCGACGGCGGCGATGCCGATGGCGAAGGCGATCATGGGTGGCTCCTTGGTGGGTGAGCCCCAACCCTGCGACCGCCATGTTGCGGGCGTTGCCGCTCCCATGTGAAGAACCGTTGCGACGGGTCAGCGCCGGGTCAGCGCCCAGCGCCGTCTGGTCGAGGGCCAGCGTCGTCGGCCGCGTGGCACCGCCGCGCGGCGCCGCGCCGGCTCAGTTGGTGGCCGCGCCGGCCTTGTAGTCGACCAGCACCGCGGTGACCTCGTTGGTCGTGCCGTGGTGCGAGTAGCTGTAGCGGGCCACGCCGGTGCCCGGCTGGATCAGGTAGCTCGTCGTCGGGGCCGGTGCGGTAGGTGAGCCGGTAGCCCGAGTCGGTGGCCTCGGCGACCCAGCAGTACACGCCCTCGCCGTCGGGGCAGATCCGCTGGCCGTCCGTGAGCGGCCAGCTGAACCAGCCCTCGGCGCCGTCGAGGGACACCGCGCCCGAGGTCGCGCTCTGCGGCGCCTGCCAGAGGAACGTGCCGCCGGAGCGGAGCAAGGTGCGGGTGCTCGGCGTCGGCGCCTCGCCCCACGAGCCGGCGAGGTCGGAGATCCAGCCCTTGATGTCGTAGGCCACGACGCCGCCCTCCGACGGGCGCGCCGCCACCACCTCGGTGACCCAGGTCAGCGAGCGCGTGCGCTCCTTGTCCTCGGCGACGTCGTAGGTGACGACGGTGGCGTCGTAGGTCCAGGTCGCGCCGACCGCGAGCGGCAGCGGATCACCGGTGAGCAGCTCGTCGGCGGTGGGCTTGCGCGCGCCGCGTCCCGAGCCACACGCGCCGGCGACGCTGGCCGCGACGAGCAGCGCCACCGTCGGCGAGATCGAACGGGGTGGAATCATGAGCGCACGCGATGAGATCATGGTCGGTGCCGAGAGAGGGCAGGGGTGAGACGACGACGCGACCCTATCACGGCGGATCTTCGCCCGGCGCCGAGGTGAAGGCACGAATTCGGCGCAAGGCCCGGCCGCGGGCGCCGCGCCGGGTGCACGCCGGCGCCGCCCGCCCTGATCTCCGGCAGCGGCCGCGCTATAAGCGGCGCACGCGAGAGTGGTGGAATTGGTAGACACGCAAGATTTAGGTTCTTGTCCGGGTACACCGGGTGCGGGTTCGAGTCCCGCCTTTCGCACGATCGGCGTCGGCGGGGCGAGGCGCCGGTGAGCGCCGCGCGGATCACCGAGCTGTGGCGGTACCCGGTCAAGGCGATGGCCGGCGAGCGCCTCGAGCACGCCGTCGTCGTCGGCGGTCAGCTCGAGGGCGACCGGGCCTGGGGCGTGTTCGACCGCGACGCCCAGACGCTGCTGTCGGCCAAGCGGCTGCCGGCGCTGCTCGAGGCCCGCGCGCGCTGGCGAGGCGCCCCCGGCGCCGGCGTCGTGGAGATCGAGCTGCCCACCGGCCAGGTCGCGGTGGCCGGCGAGCCCGCCGCCGACGCCGCGCTGTCGGCGTGGCTCGGTCGACCGGTGGCGCTGCGGCAGCCGACCCCGGAGCAGGCGTCGACGATCGAGATGGACGTGCTCGACGACACCGGCGAGGTCGCGCGCATCGGCAGCTTCCAGACCCGGCCGGGCTCGCGGTTCGACTCGCGCTCGCCGCTCCACCTCCTGAACGCCGCCACCGGGCGCCAGCTCGACGCCGAGCACGGCCCCGGCGCCGGCGACCCGCGCCGCTATCGCCCCAACGTGGTGATCGACGGCGCCGCCGCGCTCGACGAGCTGGCCTGGGTCGAGGGTCGGGTGGCCCTGGGCGGGCTCACCGCCTGGGTCCGCACCCGCACCGAGCGCTGCGTGGTGATCACCCGCGCCCAGCCCGGAGTGCCCGCCGATCGCGCCCTGCTGCGCCACGTCGCCGCGCGCCACGAGGTGTGCGTGGGCGTGTACCTGCACCCCGACGGCGACGGCCCCATCGCGGTCGGCGACGCGGTCGGCCCGGCCGAGCCGACGTGACCGGCCACCACCCGCGGGCAGGCCTCGCCGCCCCCTGCTACCGTGGCGGCATGCGCCGCGCCCTGGTGATCGCCTGCGTCACCGCCGGGTGTGGTGGTCCGCCGGCGCCGCGGTCGCCGGCCCTGGCCGCGCCGCCGCGGCCGGCCCCGGTCTCGAGCACCTCGGGCTTCGGGGTCGAGATCGTCAACGACGGCGCCCTCTACTCCACCATCGACGAGACCGACTGCCTGACCTGGCCCAGCGCCGAGATGAAGGCGCGCGGCGGCAGCCGCAGCTGGGATCGGGTCGGCCTCGAGCCCACCGACGGCATGCGTGGGGTGCTCGTCGGGGAGTCGCTGCACTGCGATGGCGACACCCGGGTGCTGTTCGTCGAGATCGCCGGCCAGATCGTGCCGATCGGCGCCTCCGGCGTGCGCACCCTCGCGGGCACCGAGGTCCCGCCCCGGCTCGCGCTCAGGGCCGCCGCCGGCGGCGCCGGGCAGGAGCGCATCATCATCGACACCGCCTCGATCTACCCCGCGCTCGGCCGGACCGCCTGCGGCACCTGGCCCAGTCCCGAGCTGGCGACGCGCGCCGATGCCGCGACCTGGCGACGCGACGGGTTCCGGCCGGTCGCCGGCGATCGCGGGCGGGTGGTCGGCCTGGTCCAGCACTGCCAGCACGGGCGGGCCATCTACCTGCTCGAGGTCGACGATCAGATCGTCGCCATCGACGTCGACGGCACCCGGCCCGCTGACTAAGCCCGCGAACTGGATCGGCTTTTCGGTAGCCGAGAGGGGTCGACTGGCTCCACGGGTAGCTCCCTGGCCTGGCCAGCCAACTTGCCAGGCGCCCGGGGCTCCCCCCCTCACGTGAGCTAACTGGTCGTACTTGCTTGCCGCCATCGATCCAGATCTGCTGGCACACCGGCTGCACAAGGGAGGGTCACCCAACCAACCCCGTCCCTGGAGTATCGCCATGAAGACCGCCACCAAGATGATGTTCGTGCTCACCACTGCTCTCGCCACCGCGGCCGGCTGCGCCGACAGCGGCGACCCGGGCGGCGGCGGCGGCGGCGGCGGCGGCGGCGGTGGCGGTGGCGACGATGACGTCGATCCCGCCTCGGCCCAGGGCCTGTACCGCCTGCAGAACGAGTTCGATCTCTCGACCAACATGCCGGGCACGGTCGGCACCGTCGTCAACACGTTCATCAACGCCACCGACGACGGCGACGACCCCTCGGCGTTCCTGCTGCAGCTGGCCATCGACCAGCTCGACGACGGCCCGATCAAGAGCGCGCTCGAGGGCGCGGCCGCGGTGGCTGCCGGCACGCTCAACGACTACCTGCTCGACTGGGCCCCGGACTTCGTCAGCACGATCATCCAGATCGGCGATCAGTTCGGTCAGGTCGCCCGCAACTTCGGCATCAACTCGGTGCTGAAGGTCGACGGCGCCCCCGGCCAGTACACCGCGACCCACACCATGGACGCCATCCGCGTCGAGTACGACAGCACCTCCGAGATCTACGCGTTCGACGACTACGACATCGACGACATCGTCGCCACCTCGATCCCGGTGACCTGGAACGCGACCGGCAAGCTCACGATCGGCCAGCACACGATGCCGGTGCCGTACGGCGCGGTGCTGCGCCTGGCCCTCGACGAGGCCATCCTGCCCCGCATCGACCCGACCGCCAACGGCCTCGACGAGGTGCTGCTCGGCGTCATCGACTGCGAGGCCTTCGGCGAGTACGTCCAGGGCGTGATCGGGCTCGGCTCGGTGTCGACCTACGAGGGCGCGTGCGAGCTCGGCATCGGCTTCCTCGCCGACTTCATCTACGACAAGATCTCGGACCTCGACGGCACCGCGCTCAACTTCGACATGACCGGCGAGGCCCGCGCGACCGCCGACGGCAACAACGAGTTCATGCGCGAGATCAGCCGCGGCGAGTGGACCGGCACCATCGGCTACGGCTCCGCCTCGGGCGCCATCGTCGACGCCTCGTTCTTCGGCAACCGCATGTAAGACGGCCCGTCCACGGGTTGGGAAGGCGGCCGGGGCAACCCGGCCGTCGCCGTTTTCGGACCCTGGGGCAGCCGATATCCCATCCCTACCCCGGTGCGAGGTCTTCGGGCGCCAGTCACTCGTGACACAGGGGTACGCTCCGGGGGCCATGCGCTCCATGTCCCCCGCTCGGGTGTGCTCCCTGGTTCCGCTCCTCCTCGGCCTGGGCCTGTCGGCCTGCGCCACCCCGGACGACGAGGTCGAACTCGCGACCACCGCGCAGGAGGTGGTCGGCACCGACGGCTCCCTCGTGGTCACCACCGGGACCTCGATTCTCAACTCCTACGGCGTGCTGGCCGCCAACTCCGCCGTTGGCGCGACGACGATCACCGTCGCCGACATCACCCAGCTCGGGCACGTCACCTTCGGCGCGCTGGCCGCCGACGATCTGCTGCTGCTCAGCCAGGCCCAGGGCGCCGCCATCACCACCACCGACACCTCGGCCTACGGCACGGTCACCGCCCTCGGCGGCGCCGGCAACTACGAGCTGGTCGAGGTCGCCTCGGTCGCCGGCAACGTCATCACGCTGCGCACCGCGCTGACCAACGCGTACACCACCGCCGGCCGGACCCAGGTCGTGCGGGTGCCGCAGCTCACGTCGCTGACGATCAACGCCGGCGCCACCGTCGCGGCCCAGGCCTGGGACGGCTCCCGCGGCGGCGTGCTGGCGCTGTCGGTGCAGGGGGCGCTCACCGTCAACGGCAGCCTCGACGCCTCGGCGCGCGGGTTCCGCGGCGGCGCGCTCGAGCAGAACACCGGCAGCTTCGCGGCGATCTACCGCTCGACCAGCGCGAACGCGGGCGCCGAGAAGGGTGAGGGCATCGCCGGCTACCAGGCCGACCTCGACGCCACCGGCCGCTACGGCCGCGGCGCGCCGGCCAACGGCGGCGGCGGCGGCAACGCCCACAACTGCGGCGGTGGTGGTGGCGCCAACGGCAACAACGGCAACGCGTACACCGGCGCCGGCGTGATGACGCTGGTCCCCGGCTCGGTGGCGTGGGTCCTCGACGGCGATTACGTCGCCAACGGCAACGCGCTCACCACCTCCTCCGGCGGCGGTCGCGGTGGCTACTCCTACGCGTCGGCGAACGCCGACGCGCTCACCGTCGGGCCGGGCAACTCGGCCTGGGGCGGCGACAACCGCAACCAGGGCGGTGGTCGCGGGGGCCACGTGGTCGCCAACTCGCCGACGGGCAAGCGCCTCTACCTCGGCGGCGGCGGCGGCGCCGGCGACAGCAACAACAGCTCGGGCGGCGCCGGCGGCGTCGGCGGCGGCATCGTCTTCGTCATCGCCGACACCGTCGGCGGCACCGGCGTCATCACCGCCGACGGCGGCGCCGGGGCCAGCACCACCGGCGGCGGCAACGACGGTCCCGGCGGCGGCGGCGCCGGCGGCACCGTGGTGGTCGCGGCGCGCACCATCAGCAACCTCGCAGCCATCCGGGCCCGGGGCGGCGCCGGCGGGCTGCAGACCATCGGCGGCCCCGAGAGCGAGGGGCCCGGCGGCGGCGGCGGCGGCGGCTACATCGCGACCACCACGACCACCGTGACCCGGATCGTCACCGGCGGCGCCAGCGGCACCTCGTCGTCGTCGGCGGTCACCGAGTTCCCGGTCAACGGCGCCACCAACGGCGCCACCGGCGAGCTGGCGCTGCTGGCCTCGAGCGGCGTCCTGCCGCTGCCGATCACCGCCGACCTCGCGGTCACCGTCACCGACGGCGTCACCGTCGTCAGCCCCGGCGACACCGTCACCTACACGATCACGATCAGCAACACCAACGACGATCCGCAGCCGGTGGTCGGCGCCACCGTGGCCGACACCTTCCCGGCGGCGCTGGTCAGCCCGAGCTGGACCTGCGTGGCCAGCGCCGGCTCGGCGTGCCCGGCGGCGTCGGGCACCGGCAACCTGTCGGCGGCGGTCACCGTCGCCACCGGGGGCACGGTGACGTTCACCGTGGTCGGCACGGTCGCCACCCTGGCGACCGGGTCGCTCAGCAACACCGCCACGATCACCGCGCCGGCAGGGGTCACCGATCCATCGCCGGGCAACAACAGCGCCACCGACGTCGACGACATCGACACCATCCCGGTCGCCAACGCCGACAGCGCCACCACCGACGAGGACACCGCGGTGACGATCGCGGTGCTCGGCAACGACACCGGCCTGGGCGACCCGCCGATCACGGTGGTCGCGGGCACGCCCGGCCACGGCACCACCTCGGTCGACGGCTCGAACCAGGTCGTGTACACCCCGGCCGCCGACTACGCCGGGCCCGACAGCTTCACCTACACGGTGACCGACGCCGACGGCCAGATGTCGACGGCGACCGTGACCATCACGGTGAACCCGATCAACGACGCGCCGGTGTTCACCAGCGCGGTGCCGACGCCGGCCACCGAGGACGTCGCCTACGCCTACGCGCCGACGGTGGACGACGTCGATGGGCCGGACCAGGCCTGGACCTTCGCCGCCGGCCACACCTGCGGCGGCACCCTCGATCCCGACACCGGCGCGCTGGCGTTCACCCCGGCCGGCCCGGTGCCGCCGGCGAGCTGCACGGTGTCGCTGCAGGTGTGCGACCTCGGCACCCCGGAGCGGTGCGCGACCCAGACCCAGGTCGTGGCCATTGTCGCGGTCAACGACGCGCCGGTGATCGACTCGACGGCGCCGGCGACCGCCACCGAGGACGTCGCCTACGCCTACGCCGCGACGGCGGTCGATCCCGACGGCGTCGGTCAGACCTGGACCGTGCTCGGCGACGACACCTGCGGCGGCGCCATCGACGGCAGCGGCGCCTACGCGTTCACCCCGACCGGGCCGGTGCCGCCGGCGACCTGCGTGGTGTCGATCCGGGTGTGCGACGGCGAGCCGCTGTGCGCCGACCAGACCACGACGGTGACCATCACCGCGGTCAACGACGCGCCGGACATCACCAGCACCGCGCCGGCGACCGCCACCGAGGACGAGCCCTACACCTACGCGGCGACCGCCAGCGATCCCGACGGCCCGAGCACGACCTGGTCGGTGGCGGGCGCCGACACCTGCGGCGGCACCATCGATCCGGCGACCGGCGCCTACGGCTTCACCCCGGCGGGGCCGGTGCCGGCGACCGACTGCGTGGTCGCGGTGACCGTGTGCGACGGCGCCGATCCGTCGCTGTGCGACACCGAGACCCAGGTCGTCACCATCACCGCGGTCAACGATCCGCCCATCGCGCAGAACGACGTGGCCTCCGCCGAGGACGTCGCCATCGACGTCGACGTGCTCGCCAACGACCGCGACGACGACGGCGGCACCCTGGCGGTGGTGTCGGTGACCCAGCCCAGCAGCGGGACCGCGGCGATCAACCCCGACGGCACCGTCCGCTACACGCCGGTGCCGGGCTTCATGGGCACCGTCACCTTCACCTACACCGTCAGCGACGGCCAGGGCGGCACCGACACCGCGGTGGTCACGATCGCGGTGGGCACCGACACCGACGGCGACGGCCTCACCGACGCCTACGAGCTCACCATCGGCACCGATCCCCTCGACGCGGACAGCGACGACGACGGCGTGGTCGACGGCGCCGAGCCGCTGCCCGGCACCGACAGCGACGGCGACGGCCTCGTCAACGCGCTCGATCCCGACAGCGACGACGACGGCATCCTCGACGGCACCGAGCTCGGCGTCACCACGCCGGACGCCGACACCGACCTCGGCGCCGGCAACTTCGTGCCGGACGCCGATCCGACCACGACGACCGATCCGCTCGATCCCGACACCGACGACGGCGGCGTGCCCGACGGCCAGGAGGACATCGACCACGACGGCCGGATCGACCCCGGCGAGGGCGACCCCAACGATCCGAGCGACGACGCGACCCCGTCGGATCGCGACGGCGACGGCCTCAGCGACGACGTCGAGCTGCTGCTCGGCACCGATCCCGACGACGCCGACAGCGACGACGACGGCGTGATCGACGGCGACGAGCCCAACTGGTCGACCGACAGCGACGGCGACGGCCTGATCAACCCGCTCGATCCCGACAGCGACGACGACGGGCTGTTCGACGGCACCGAGCTCGGGCTCGGCTGTGGGCTGGCCGACACCGACCTCAGCGCCGGCCACTGCATCCCCGACGGCGACGCCGGCGCCACCACGACCAACCCGCTCGACCCCGACACCGACGACGGCGGCGTATCGGACGGTGACGAGGATGCCGACCACGACGGCGTGGTCGACCCCGGCGAGCGCGACCCCAACGACGGCAGCGACGACGTCCCGGTGGTGGAGCCGGAGGACGCCGACGGCGACGGCGTGCTCGACGACGACGACAACTGCCCGGCCGACGCCAACCCCGACCAGGCCGACGCCGACGGCGACCTGCTCGGCGACGCGTGCGATCCCGACGCCGATGGCGACGGCTTCCTCGACACCGCCGGGGTCTCCGGCGGCGGCTGCCAGGCCGGCGGCGCCAATGGAGGCGCCTGGCTGCTGGCCGCGGTGGGCGTGATCCTGGCCACCCGTCGTCGTCGTCGGGGACGTCGCTGAGCGTCGCTCGGCGCGGCGGTGCGCCTAGCGACCTACACCGGGCGCCGTCGATACTGCCGGGCATGGGGATGCGGATGACGGCCGGGCGCGGGCTCGCGCGCGCGGCCTTGCTGTGCGCCGCCGTCGGCGCGGCCGGTTGCCTGCAGGCCGATGGCATCGTGTGCGACGACGGCTCGTACTGTCCGACCACCAAGGCGTGCGCGCCGGCCGGGGGCTGCGCCGAGCCGGCCCAGATCGAGGCCTGCGTGGGCGTGCTCGACGGCGATCCGTGCAGCCTCGCCGGCGTCGGCACCGGCCAGTGCCGCGGCGCCCTGTGCGTGGTGGTCGGCTGCGGCGACGGCGTGCTCGATCCTGGCGAGGCCTGCGACTGACGGCAACCGCGACGACGGCGATGCCTGCACGTCGACCTGCGCGCTGCCCACCTGCGGCGACGGCATCCTCGACGGCGGCGAGGCGTGTGACGCCGGCGCCGCCAACGGCGACGATCGCGCCTGCACCACCCGGTGCCAGCTCGCGCGCTGCGGCGACGGCTTCGTCGAGGCCGGGGTCGAGGCGTGCGACGCCGGCGCCGCCAACGACGACGCCGGCGCGTGCACCACGTCGTGCGAGCGCGGCGCCTGCGGCGACGGCCACCTGTGGGCCGGGGTCGAGGCGTGCGACGACGGCAACACCGTCGGCGGCGACGGCTGTCGGGCCGACTGCCGCAAGGTCGAGGCGTGCGGCGACGGCGAGGTCGACCTCGGCGAGGCCTGCGACGACGCCAACGGCAACCCGGCCGACGGCTGCGACGCGTGCGTGGCGACCGCGTGGTCGGCGCAGCCGGTGGTCGGCGACGTGACGCTGGCGACCGCGGTGTCGCTGTCGCGGCCGACCGGCGTGGCGCTCGACGCCGCCGGGCGAGTCTACGTCGCCGACTCGGCCAACCACCGGATCCGCCGCATCGACCTCGACGGCACCATCACCACGCTGGCGGGCACCGGCGAGGCCGGCTTCAGCGGCGACGGCGGCCCGGCGACGAGCGCGATGCTCCACAGCCCGGGGTTCGTGGCGGTCGACGGGCTGGGGCAGGTGTACTTCACCGACACCGACAACCACCGGATCCGGGTCATCGACAGCCTGGGGCGGATCCGCACGATCGCCGGCAACGGCGACGGCTTCACCAGCGGCAACGGCGGTCCGGCCACCTCGGCGTCGCTGTACTTCCCGCAGGGGATCGCCGTCGACGGCCTCGGGCGGGTGTCGTTCTCCGAGCTCGGCAGCGGCCAGGTCCGGCGCATCGTCGATGGCATCGTCAGCGCGTACTACACCGGCGGCGGTGCGCGCTCCGGGCTCGCGTACGACGCGCAGGACCGGCTCTACGTCACCGACGGCTTCAACCATCGGGTGTTGCGCATCGTCGACGGCGTGGTCACGGTGCTGGCGGGCAACGGCTCGAGCGGCTTTAGCGGCGATGGCGGCCCGGCCACCAGCGCGACCTTGATGTTTCCCAGCGGCGTGGCCGTCGACGGGCTCGGCCGGATCCTCATCTCCGACAGCGGCAACGATCGGGTCCGGCGGGTCGGCCTCGATGGCGTGATCACCACGATCGCCGGCGGCTCCGGGCTCCAGGTCCTCGGCGACGGTGGGCCGGCGACCAGCGCGTACCTGCAGTACCCCGAGGGCCTCGCGGTCGACCCCAGCGGGCGGATCATCATCGGCGACATGAACAACAGCCGGGTCCGGCGGGTCGACGCCGCCGGCATCATCACCACCATCGCCGGCAGCGGCTCGGGCGTGTACACCGGCGACGGTCACGTCGCCCGGGCCGCCGGGCTGTACGGGCCCTTCGGGCTCACGTTCGATCCCGACGGGCGCCTGGTCGTCGCCGACGCCAACCACGCGCGCATCCGACGGGTCGACGAGCTCGGCGTGATCGACACCATCGCGGGGACCGGCAAGGCTGGTTCCAGCGGCGACGGCGGCCCGGCGCTGGCCGCGACGTTCAGCTTTCCCACGCACGTCGCCTACGACAGCGTCGGCCGGCTGTTCGTCGTCGAGAGCGGCAGCCGGGTCCGCCGGGTGGAGGTCGACGGCACGGTCTCGACGGTGGCCGGCACCACCAGCGCCAGCGGGATCGTGATCGACGCCGCCGATCGCGTGTACGTCGCGACCTACAGCCAGGTCCTGCGGCTCGAGCCAGGCGGTGGCACGACCGTCCTGGCCGGCTCCGGGGTCATCGGCTACGGCGGCGACGGCGGGCCCGCGACCAGCGCGCAGCTCCAGTACCCGCAGGGCCTCGCCCTCGACGACGCCGGCGTCCTGTACATCGCCGATCGTGGCAACAACCGGATCCGGCGCGTCGACGCCGCCGGGGTGATCACGACGGTGGCGGGCACCGGGGTCGCGGCCTTCTCCGGCGACGGCGGGCCGGCGACCAGCGCCGCGCTCAACGGCCCCAGCGCGGTCGCGCTCGACCCCAGCGGGCGGCTGGTCATCGCCGACTTCGGCAACGTGCGGGTCCGTCGGGTCGCGCTCGACGGCACCATCTCCACGGTGGTCGGCGGCGTCGCCGGCTACGACGGCGACGGTGGGCCGGCGTCCGCCGCGCGCATCACCAACCCGGCGTCCCTCGCCTTCGACGAGGTCGGTCGCCTGCACATCGGTTGCTCGTACACCTACACGACCTATCCCCACGCGGTGCGCCGGATCGAGCTCGACGGCACCATCACCACGGTGATCGGCCCGGTGGCGCCCGAGGGCATGGGGCCGCTCGGCGCCGCCCGGCTGGCCGATCCGCGCGGCCTGGTGTCGTGGGGCGGCGACCTGCTCGTCGCCGGCGGCGCCTCCGGCACCGTGCAGCTCGTGCGCAGCGGCGATGGCCTGGTCGAGACGGTCGCCGGGCGCTACCCGCAGACCACCGCCGCCGGCACCCGCGCGCTGTATCGCGATCGCACCTTCGGCGCGGTCACCGGCGTCGCCCGCGATCCGGGGTCGGGCACCATCTTCATGGTCGAGGGCACCCGCCACCGGCTGTGGGCGGTGACCCCGGTCGATCCCGCCGACGAGGACACGTGGACGCTGGCGCTGCTGGCCGGCGCGGGCGTGGCCGGCCACCTCGACGGCGCCGCCGCCACCGCGCGCTTCCGCGATCCGACCGGCCTCTACTTCGACGAGGCGACCCGGCTCCTGTACGTCGCCGACACCGGCAACCACGCGATCCGCACGATCGCGATCGACGCCAGCGGCGCCGCCGGTACGGTCGCGACCGTCTGGGGCACCGCCGGCGTGCTCGGCTTCCACGGCGATGGCGGTCCGGCGGCGAGCGCGCTCCTGTACGCGCCCGAGGCGGTGACCCGCTGCGGCGACGCGTTCTACCTGGCCGACACCGGCAACCATCGCGTGCGCCGGGTGCGCGCCGGGACGATCGCGACGGTGCTCGGCGATGGCGTCGCCGCGTCGTCGGGGCAGGGCGCGCCGGCGCGCACGTTCCCGGTGGCGGCGCCGCGCGGGCTCGGCTGCGACCCGTCGGGCAACCTGTACGTGTCGTCGTCGACCGCGGTGCGGCTGGTGGTGGCCGACGACGACGGCGTCATCGACGGCAGCGGGCCGGTGCAGACGATCTACGGCGCGACCGCGGCGACGTTCCCCGAGAGCGCCACCCGGTGCCTGACCGGGCTCACCGTGGTCGACGCCGAGACCGTGCAGGTCGCCGACGCCTGCACCGGCCTGATGGTTGAGCTGTGGCGCCAGCCGCAGTGAGCGTGGCCGCGCGCGCTCAGCCCGGGCTCGGCGCCAGCACCAGCTGACGGGCGCGCTCGGCGCGCTTGCGCGACAGCTCGACGCCGATGGCGTCGAGGCCGTGGGCGTTGGCCACCGCCAGCATGGTGCCCACGCCGCAGAACGGATCGACCACCACCCGCGCGCCGACCTCGGCCACGAGGAACCGCGCCGCCACCTCGCAGGCGGCGGTGCCCATCGCCCGGCTCCACGTCATCGCCCCCATCGCCGGCAGCACGTCCGCCGACGAGCGCCCCGGCGGCAGCCGGCGGGTGCGGCTCACCGCGAGCAGGTGCGCGTAGGCCGGGCGCCCGAAGGTGATCTTCCCGGCCGGCGCGCGGCACACGATCTTGTGCCAGAGCAGGTGGCTGCCGGCGTCGTCGGCGCCGCGCGCGACCAGGTAGCCCTTGTCGATCCAGCGGCCGTCGTGCTTGATGTCGGTCTGGTAGAAGATCGCGACGCCGTCGTCGGCGACCGCGCGGCAACACGCCGCCACCGCGTCGACGAACCAGCGGCGCCAGCCGTCGAGGTCGACGCCCTGCAGCTCGCTGACGTCGGGCAGCGAGGTGACGATGGCGTGGTCGGCGGGCAGCGGCGCCCGGGCCAGGAAGGCCAGGCCGTCGCCGTGGTGGACCTCGCGCGCCATCGCGCTGCGCTATACCGCGTCTGCCGATGGAAGCCGACCCCGAGCTCGGGCCGCTCTCGCTCGATCGCCTCACCCGCGACGTCTGGGTCTACCAGCGCGTCCGCGGCCATCGGTTCTCGTCCGACGACCTCGTCACCGCGCTCGTCGCCGCCGAGGTGGCGCCGACGGCGACCCGCGTGCTCGACCTCGGCTGCGGCCTGGGCACGGTGCTCCTGCACCTGGCGTGGACCCTGCCGGCGGCGCGGCTGGTCGGGGTCGAGGCGCAGGCGGTGTCGTTCGAGCTGCTCCGCCGCAACGTCGACCACAACCGTCTCGGCGATCGCGTGACGATCCACCACGGCGATCTGCGGGAGCCCGCGGTGCAGGCCGCGCTCGGCGGCGACTTCCCGCTCATCACCGGCACCCCGCCGTACTTCCCGCCCGGCGCCGCCCTCGACGCCGACGACGCGCAGCGCGCCTACGCCCGGGTCGAGTACCGCGGCGGGGTCGAGGCCTACCTCGCCGCCGGCGCCGCGCTGCTCGCCGCCGACGGGGTGATGGTGCTGTGTGGGGCCGGCGGCGCCGACGCCCGGGTCCAGGCGGGCGCCGCCGCGGTCGGCCTGCACGTGCACGCGCGTTGCGAGGTGCACCCGCGCGCCGGCGAGCCGCCGCTGTTCGCGGTGTGGACGGTGCGGCGCACCGCCGGCGCCTGCGCGGCGACGACGATGACCCTGCGCGACGCCGCCGGCGCGCGCACCGCCGACGCCCACCGGCTCAAGGTCTTCGCCGGGCTGGCGTAAGCTCGCGCGGTGCAGCCCCACTCGATCGCGGTCGTCGGCGCCGGCACCGCCGGCACCGCGGCGGCGCTCGGGCTCGCGCGCGCCGGCCACGCGGTGACGGTGTTCGAGCGCGTGGCCGACCCCGGCCCGGTCGGCGCCGGCATCACGCTCCAGCCCACCGGCCAGGCCGCGCTCGCCGAGCTCGGCCTGCTCGACGCCATCGAGGCGCGGGCGACCCGGGTCGAGGGGCTCCTGTGTCGGCGGCCCGACGGTCGCCCGGTGGTCGATCTGCGCTACGCCGACGTCGATCCGTCGCTGTACGGCCTCGGCCTGCACCGCGGCGTGCTGTTCGAGACGTTGCTCGACGCCGCGCGCGCCGAGCCCGGCGTCACCGTCCGCACCGGCGTCGACGTGCGCGCGGCGCCGCGCGACGGCGATCGCCGCTGGGTGGTCGACGCCGATGGCGCGCGCCACGGCCCGTTCGAGCTGGTGGTCGTCGCCGACGGCAGCGTGTGCGAGCTGCACGACGAGGCGCCGGGGCGGCCCCGGGCCCGGCCGTACCCGTGGGGCGCGCTGTGGGTGGTGGTGGAGGATCGCGGCGCGACCCTGACCGAGGATCGGCGGGTGGTGCAGGTCGTCGACGGCGCGCACACGATGTATGGCCTCTTGCCGACGGGCCGCGCGCCGCGTGGCGACGCCCAGGTGGTGAGCGTGTTCTGGAGCATCCGCGCCGATCGGGTCGAGGACTGGCGCGCACGTGGCCTCGAGGCCTGGCAGGCCCACGCCCGCCGGCTCGCGCCGGCGACGGCGCCGGTGCTCGACCAGGTCACCGACCTCGCGCAGCTCCGGTTCACCCAGTACCGCGACGTGGCGATGTGGCCGTGGCACGGCGACCGCATCGTCTTCCTCGGCGACGCCGCCCACGCCACCAGCCCGCAGCTCGGGCAGGGCGCCAACCTCGCCCTGTGGGACGCGCGCGTGCTCACCGCGTGCCTCGGCGCCGCGCCGTCGGTCGGCGCCGGGCTCGCCGCGTACAGCGCCGCGCGTCGCCGCCACCTGGCCTACTACCAGTTCGCGACCCGGGCGCTGACGCCGTTCTTCCAGGGCGACTCGCGAGTGCTCGGCTGGCTGCGCGATCGCCTGATGCCGACCTCGCGCTGGGTCGGGCCGCTGCGGCGGCGCATGGTGCGGACGATGTGCGGGCTCGATCGCGGCATCGTGCGGCGCCCCATCGCGCTGGCGGAGCTGCGCTCGGCGCGCCTGCCGCCCTGAGCTCGGGCGCGTGGCGTAACTCGCTCCACGTGGGCGGCGTCGAAGGTTCGTCCAATCCGGCTGGCGCACCGCGACGGGCGCCGAGGCATCCATGCGTCGAGGTCCATCCGCGTCCTGCGCCGTCACGCGCGCCACGATCGTCATCCTGCTGCTTGGCGGCGCGGCGGCCGTCGCTCGCGCCGAGCCTGCGGAGCAGCTCGACCGGCTCCTGCGCCAGGCCCGCGAGCGCGCGCCCGAGCTCGCGGTGCGTGACGCCGAGCTCGGTGCGCGGCGAGCCGAGGCCGAGGTCGCCCGCGCCGCGCTGTAGCCGTCGCTGAGCCTGTCGGCCGGCTACACCCGCAACCAGGACGAGACGATCGTGACCATCCCTCGCACCGGGGAGGCCCCGGTGGTCGCGACCATCGTGCCCCTCGATCAGCTCGACGCCCAGGCCCAGGTGACGGTGCCGCTGTTCGACCTCGGTGCCCGGCGCACGATCCGCGCCGCCGACGCCGAGGTCGCCGCCGCGCGCGCCGACGTCGCGAGCGGCGCGCGCGTCGTCGAGGAGGCGGTCGTGCACGCGTACTATCGGTGGGTCGCGGGCCACGCCCTCGTGCGCGCCGGCGAGGCCAGCGCGGCCGCCGCGGCCGAGGTCAGCGCCGACGCTCGTCGCCGGGTCGCCGCGGGCCTGGCGCTGGCGCTGGAGGTCGCGCAGGCGGCGGCCCAGGAGGCGCGGGCGCGCCGCGCCGTCGCCGACGCCCGGCTGGTGATCGCCGATGCGGAGCGCGAGCTGACCACGCTCACCGGCGCCGCCCCGGCCGGGCCGCCGCCGGAGCTGGGCGAGGGCACCGCGCCGGAGGCCCCGCTGGCGAGCTGGCTCGACGGCGCGCCGGTCGCCGCCGAGGTCACCGCGGCGCGCGCCCGTCGCGACGCGCTCGCCGCCCGCCGCGCCGCCGCGCGGGCACGCTGGGCGCCGGTGGTGAGCGGCTTCGCGCGCGAGCGGCTGTCGAACGGCGCCGGCTTCGGCCAGAGCGCGCAGTGGTCCCTCGGGGTGTCCCTCAGCTGGCAGCTCGATCGCGGGACCGCGGCCGCGGTGGACGTCGCCGGGGCGAGCGAGGCGGTCGCGGCGGCGCGC
>JAWKQW010000013.1:0-186396 GCA_041389945.1 Kofleriaceae bacterium | reverse complement strand
CAGCCGAAGGTGCGGCGGATGCGCGCGAGGGCCTCCTCGACGTTCGCCCGCGAGTTGAACGCCGACAGCCGGAAGAAGCCCTCGCCCGCGGGGCCGAAGCCTGCGCCTGGCGTGCCCACCACCTGACACCGGGTCAGGAGCTGATCGAAGAAGTCCCACGAGCCGACGCCACCGGGCGTGGCGATCCACAGGTACGGCGCGTGGACGCCGCCGTAGATGGTCAGGCCGGCGGCGGCGAGGCCCTCGCGCAACAGCCGCGCGTTCTCCATGTAGAACGCGATCTGCGCCTCGGTCTGGGCCAGGCCCTCGGGGGCGTACGCGGCGGCGGCGCCGCGCTGCACCACGTACGAGGCGCCGTTGAACTTGGTGCTGTGCCGGCGCGACCACAGGGCGTTGAGCGACACCCGCGCGCCGTCGGGGCCGCGCCCGGTGAGCGCCCGCGGCACGACCATGAACGCGCAGCGCACGCCGGTGAAGCCGGCCCGCTTCGAGAAGCTGCGCAGCTCGATGGCGCAGGCGTGGGCGCCCTCGATCTCGTAGATCGAGCGCGGCAGCTCGGGATCGGAGATGTAGCCCTCGTAGGCGGCGTCGAACACGATCACGGCGTCGGTCCGCCGGGCCCACGCCACCCAGCGCTCGAGGTCGGCCCGGGTCGCCACCGTGCCGGTCGGGTTGTTGGGCGAGCACAGGTAGGCGACCTCGACGCCGGAGTCGTCGGTCGGCGGCGCCGGCACGAAGCCGTTGGCGGCGGTGCCGGCGAGGTAGGTCAGCCCCTGGTAGCGGCCGTCGGCGCCGAGCGCGCCGGTGCGGCCGGCCATGACGTTGCTGTCGACGTACACCGGGTACACCGGATCGGTCACCGCGACCTTGGCGGCGGTGGCGAACAGCTCCTGCAGGTTGCCGCTGTCGCACTTGCTGCCATCGGAGACGAAGATCTCGTCGGCGCCGACCTCGACGCCGCGGCGGGTGTAGTCGTGGGCGCGGATGGCCTCGACCAGGAAGTCGTAGCCCTGCTCGGGGCCGTAGCCGCGGAAGGTCTCGCGCACCGCCAGCTCGTCGACCGCGGCGTGCATCGCGGCCACGATCGCCGGCGCCAGCGGCTCGGTCACGTCGCCGATGCCGAGGCGGATGATCGCGGCGTCGGGGTTGGCCGCGGCGTAGGCCCGGACCCGGCGACCGATCTCGGGGAACAGGTAGCCCGCGGGCAGCTTGAGGAAGTGTTCGTTGATGCGCGCCATCGCCGGCGACACTACCCGAAACCTCGTCGGCCGATGCCTACTTCACCAGCTGGGTCGGATCGAAGTCGTCGCGGACCGGCCCACGCACCAGCCGGCCGATCCCCCACAGCGCGGCGCCGATCGCGAGCAGGATGCCGGCGGTGGCGTAGACCTCGGCGCTGCGGCCGGTGATCGGGCTGGCCAGGACCACGCACGTCACCGCGCCGAGCGCCGCCGCCCAGGTCGGCGTCTTGAAGTGCGCGTGCGCGACCGGCGTGCGGCGGACCACCAGCACCGACACGTTGACCAGCGCGAACACCACCAGCAAGAGCAGCACGGTGGTCTGGGCCAGGCGCACGACGCTGCCGGTGGCGATGAGCACCACCGCGATGAGCACCGTGAAGACGATGGCCACCGACGGGGTCTGCCGGCGCGCGTGGACCCGGGCGAACACGTGCGGGACGATGCCCTCGTGGGCCATGCCGTAGAGCAGCCGCGACGCCATGATCATGTTGATGAGCGCGGTGTTGCCGATGGCGAGCAGCGCGATGACCGCGAACGCCTCGGGCGGGAAGGCGACGCCGCCGGCGGCCACCACCTGCTGCAGCGGCCCGGTGCCGGTCGCCAGGGTCGCCGGCTCGACCAGGGTCACCGCCACGAACGCGATGGCGACGTAGACGACGCCGGTCAGCGCCAGGCCCAGCGCGAGCGCCCGCGGGAACGAGCGGCTCGGCGCCTCGGTCTCCTCGGCCAGGTTGACCGCGTCCTCGAAGCCGAGCAGCGCGTAGAACCCGAGCGCGGTCGCGCCGAGCACGCCGAGCCAGGTGCCGCGCGGCGCCTCGAGGACCAGGGCCCGGGTCGGATCGCCGTCGCCGCGCGCGATCGCGATGGCGCCGACCACGAGCACGATGACGAGGCCCGACGCCTCGATGATGGTCAGCACCAGGTTGACCTTGATCGACTCCGAGATGCCGATGAAGTTGACCAGCGTGATGATCGCCAGGAACGCCAGCGCCGCGACCATCGGCGGCGCGGTGACCAGCTGCGCCAGGTAGTCGCCGCCGAAGGCCAGCGCCGCCGCCGACGCCGACGAGATGCCCGACAGCATCACCGCGAAGGCCACCATGAACGTCAGCAGCGGCGACCGGAACGCGCGGTGCACGTACAGCGCGGCGCCGGCAGCGCGCGGGTAGCGCCCGACCAGCTCGGCGTACGACGCCGCGGTCAGCGCCGCGACCACGAACGCGATGAGCAGCGGCAGCCAAACCGCGCCGCCGACGTGGCCGGCGAGCTTGCCGACGAGGGCGTAGATGCCGGCGCCGAGGATGTCGCCGATGATGAAGACCACGAGCATGCGCGGGCTGATGGCCCGGCGCAGCGCGGTCGGCGCGTCGTCCCTCGTCGTCGCGTCGGTCGTGGACATGCCCGCAGCAGAGCCCGCCAGGCGCTGGCTGGCAACCCGGGCGCGTCACCTACGGCGCGATCACCTCGAGGTCGTAGGCTCCGTCGGCACCCCACCGGTAGCTGTTGTCGCCGCCGCCGCTCCACTCGACCTTCACCCAGTCGGGGTTACCCTCATCGGGACCGGTCACCACGCCGGTGCCGTCGCCGTCGTAGGCGTCCTCGGTGTCCTGCGGCCCCCACTCCCAGTCGCCGCCACGGCGCACCCGGGTCCCCGCCGGTGGTGGCGGCGACATCGGCTGCCACGGCAGCACCCCGCCGGCGCCGACCGCGACCATGGCAAGGGTGTCGTCGGGCCAGCGAACCTCCACCGACGCGCCCACGCGTCGCTCGACCACGCCGACCCTCCGGGTGCATCCGTAGCAGGCGTCGCGCACGGTCGCGCCGGCGACCACCGTCGGCAGCGGCGCGCTGACCACGACCGCCTCGTCGACGCCGTCGGCGCCGTGCCGGAGCTGACCGACCACGCCACGATCCCAGTGGACCACCAGCCAGCCGTCGGAGACCTGGGCGATCACGGTGCCGGGGCCCGCCGGCGAACCGACCCGCGCGCCGACCGCGACCGCCGGTAGCGGCGGCCCCGCGGGCAACACGCCGTCGACGCCGATCGACATGCGCAGGGGCGTGACCGCGTCGCGCCAGCGGACCTCGACCTGGCCACCGCCCGGCGTCGCGACGACCTCGCCGTGTTCGCCGCACGAGTCGCAGCTCGGCCCCGCCGTCACCCGCCAGCCCACCGCGAGCGTCGGCGGCGGCGCCTCGGGCGCGAGCGCGATGGCGGCGCTGTCGTCGCGCCAGTGGTAGCCGCGCGTCGAGCCGCCGTCCCAGCGAACCCGCGCGCGCTCGCCGGCGGCGTCGACGTCGATCACGGTGCCGAGCTCGGTGGCGTCGGCCGGCGCGCTGCGACGCACGCGCGCGCCCACCACCAGCCGCACCCGCGGCTGCGTCCGCGGCAGCACGCCGTCGAGGCCGATGGGATGGCTGGCGACGTCGCCGTCGCCCCACCGCACGATCGCGCGCGCGCCGTCGACGCGCACCACCTCGCCTTCCTCGCCACAGCCACGGCAGCGCGGGCCGCCGACGACCCAGCTCGCCGGCGCGAGCGTGGGCGGCGGCGCGTCGTTCACCCGGGCCAGGGTGCCGCTGCCGACGGCGATCGTCGCCGCGGCGCCGGTGTCCCAGCGCACCACCACGGCGTCGGCGTCGCGCCCGACCACGGTGCCGAGGCCGCCTGCATGTTCACCACAGGCGCCGCCGCCACAGCGCACGCGATCGCCGAGCGCGACCTGGTCGCGCGCCGCGATGCGCCAGCAGGTGTCATCGCGCGCCTCGCGATCGTCGGGGCACGAGCTCGGGCGACCGGCGCAGCGCCCGTCGTCGACGTCGTAGCGCTGGCCGGGCCAGCAGGGGCCCGCGCCCTCGCCGTCGAGCAGGTTGCCGATCGCGGTCGACGGCGGTGGTGCCGGCGCGGCCGCTCCGGCGGCGCCGGATCGACAGCCGCCGGCGGCGACGACGACGATCGCGGCGGCGACGGCGGCGCGCGCGCGGGTGGTCACGGTCGCTTCCTCGCGACGACCTGGAGGTCGTAGGCGCCCTCGTTGCCCCACCGGTAGCTGTTCTCGTGGCCGTCGTCCCACGTCACCTGCACCCAGTCGTCGGCGCCGATCTCGGTGACCGTGCCGGTGGTGCCGCTGCCCTGATCGCCCCACTTCCAGTCGCGCCCGCGCACCACGCGATCGCCGACGGCGATCGGGCCGCCGACCTTGGCCATCGGCAACACGCCGGCGATCCCGACCGCGAGGTCGTCGACGGCGCCGTCGATCCAGCGGACCCGCACCCGGCCGCGCGCGAGCACCCGCGCGACCTCGCCGACCGATCCCGCCGGTCCGGCCGGACATCGGGTGCAGCCTGGCGCCGCCACCACCGAGTCGCCGATGGCCAGCGCCACCGGCGGCGCCTTGGCCCGGACCGTCACGTCGAACACGCCGTCGGCGCCCCAGCGGCGCCGCTCCTCGACGCCATCGTCCCAGTGCACGCGCGCGCGGCCGTCGAAGTCGAGGTCGAGCACGGTGCCCAGGCGCGGCGGCGACGCTTCGGCCTCGTCGGCGCGCCCCACCCGGGCGCCGATGGCCAGCGGCGGCACCAGGCCCGCCGGCGAGCACGCCGTCGGCGCCGGCCGCGACGGTGTTGGTGCTGCCGTCAGCACCAGCGCACGGTGACGCCGGCGCCGGCGCCGGCGACCGCGACGACGTCGCCGCGGCCGTCGACGGGGCACCCCGCGCAGCCCGGGCCCGCGACGACGCGCCACCCGAGCGCGAGCGGGAGCGGCGGCGCATCGGCGGCCACCACCACACCGCTGGCATCGGGGCCCCGCCACCCGTAGCTGCCGACCTTGCCGTCGTCCCAGCGGACCTCGACCGTCGTCGAGCCCAGCTCGTGCGCGACGACCGTGCCGAGGCCGCTCGCGGCCTCGGCGCGCGGCCCCGGCCGGACCCGCTCACCGACGGCGATCGGGTAGTACGGCGGGAACGACGGCAACACGCCGCCGATGCCCACCTCCATCGTGGCGTCGCTGCCGTCGAACCAGCGCACGCGCACCTCGTCACCGGGCAGCAACGCCTCGACCACGCCGGCGACGTCGTCCGGGCAGCGCTTGCACCGTGGCCCGGCGACGACGCGATCACGCTCGGCGAGCTGGACCGGCGGCGCGTCGAGGGCGAGCTCGAGATCGTAGTTCCCGCCGGCGCCCCACCGGTAGCTATCGCGGACGCCGTCGTCCCAGTTGACCTCGGCCCAGCCGCTGCGCACCGGCGTGATCACGGTGCCGAGGCCACGGCCTTCGCGCAGGGTCCGATCCCAGTCGGGCCCCCGCACCACGCGGTCGCCGACGCCCGGGCGCGCCGTGCGCACCCGCAGCCGACAGCTCGTCGACGCCACCTCGCGATCCTGGGGGCACTCGGTCGGCTGACCGACGCAGCGGCCCTCGTCGAGGTCGTAGCGCTGGCCGGGCCAGCACGCGCGCGCCTGGGCGGCGAGCACCGGATCCGCGGCCGGCGTCGGCGGGGTCGTGGACGCCTGCGTCGCGCCGCCGCCACACGCGGCGAGCGCCGCGAGCGCACCGACGGTGAGGGCCTCTCGAAGGCAGCGCGCGCGCAGCGGCGGCATGGCCCTACTCTACGAGAGTTCGGCGGCCGGCGCCGGCGATCAGAGATCGACGCGGACGCCGACCACACCGCGGCTGCCCACCGGCCGCCCGGTCACGCCGCGATCGACCCGGGCCTCCAGCCGCGTGCGCCCGACCTGCCAGGCCAGCCCGACCCCGGCCAGCGCCCGGCGCTCGCCCTCGGTGGGCACCGCGACGCTGGCGTCGGCGAAGGCGCGCACCGCCGGGGTGAGCCGGGCCCCGAGCCGCCCGGCGAGGCCAACCTCTTCGGCGCTCATCGGCTCGACGATCGGCCCGGTGGCGCGGCCGTGGCCGCCGTGGTGGCTGTGGTCGGTGCCGCCCAGCTTGCGGTGGTAGGTGACCAGGCCCGTCAGATCGAGGGCGCCGCGTCGCACCGCGCCGTACACCCCGGGCATCACCATCACGTGCCCCATGCCGAGGCCGTCGTCGGCCGAGCCGGTCGGCAGCCCGATGGGGACGCCGACGCCCGCCATCACCTGCGGTCGCTCGACGAGCGCCAGCCAGGGAGCCACGCCGACGTCGCCCAGCCCCTCGCGGGCGCCGTCGCCGTCGCGCAGGCGGTACGTCGGTAGATCGACCTGCACGTGCAGGCGCCACCAGTGCAGGTGGCCGATCACCGCCAGGCCCTGGTAGCTCGCCGGCTGCGCGTCGACGGTGGTCGTCGCCGCCAGCGCCTGGACCCCGAGCGCGAGGTACACCTTCGGGCCGGCGGAGGCGGGCTGGCGCGCGCCGTCGTGGTGGTGGCCATCGGCGCCGTCGGTCGCGCGCGCCGCGTGCGCCCCTGGCTCCGGCAGCTCGTGGCAGAGCTGCGCGTGCGCCGCGGCCGGCGCCGCCAGCAGCACCGTGCCGAGCGCCACGCCGCGGACGATCACGGCATGCCGCACGCGATCCACTCCCCGAGCTGCTGGCGCTCACGCAGGGTCGGCGTCGCCCCGTCGGGCGGCATCGAGTCGTTGAGTGCGGCCGGGCCGAACGCGGTGGTCTGGTCGACGTGCTCGTGCACCGCCTTGATGCCGAACAGCGTGTCGAAGTCGTGGAACGACGGCGCGCCCTGGCGATCGTCGCCGGTGAGGTCGGTGGCGTGACAGCGCGTGCAGTACGCCTCCATGAAGGGCTTGCCGAAGTTCTCGTAGGTCAAGACCGAGACCTCCGGGCAGCGGGACTCGGTGAGCGGCCCGAACACCGACTCGGTGCAGCCCGCCAGCGCGCCGACGACGAGGGCGAGCGCGCAGAGCTGGCGACGCACGGCTACTCCCACCCGCTGAAGGTGCCACCGACGATGTCGAGCCGGATGTCGACGTCGATATCGGCGGCGCCGCTGTTACGGAGCAGGAGGAACCAGTCGGCCTGCGCGGTCGGCTCGAAGGTGTAGGCAATGCTGCCGACGCCGAAGGCCTCGGTGACGGTCTGGGTGCCGCCGCCGGCGTGGCCGTGGATGTTCCAGTCCAACGTCGCCGCCGACGACGTCGCGGTGATGGTGATGACGGCGCCCGGGCCGGCGGTGAACACGCCCTCGTCGATCTGGGTCGGGATGAGGGTGCGGGTCTCGTCGACCACCACCGGGGCGGCGTCCGGGGTGCCGGGAGCCGCGTCGGGCTCCTCGACGTGGCAGTGGCCCTCGTGGCAGGCCTCGTCGCCGCAGGCGGGCGCGAGAGCGGCGAGCGCGAGGGCACAAGCGAGCGTGGCGAAGGGACGGATCATGGGAGTGCTCCTGGAAGCGGGTCGCCGGATCACGGCGACCACGGATTCGATAGTGCGGGATCGGTGAGGAAGGTCTCGTCGGTGAGGGACTCGAGGTAGGCGATGAGGTCGGCGCGCTCGTCGGTGGTCAGGGTGAACCCGGCCACGAAGAAGCTCTTGTAGGGGTTGGTCCTGCCGTCGCCGGCGTTGGGGCCGTCCTCGACGAGCCGGCAGCCGCGCTCGTAGATGGCGATGACCTCCTCGAGGGTGGCCACCGAGCCGTCATGCATGTACGGCGCGGTGACGCGATGTTACGCAGGGTCGGCGGCTTGTAGCGCCCGCGATCCGAGGCCAGGCCGGTGAACTCGTAGAGCCCCTGGTCGACCTCGGGGTAGGCGCCGGCGCCGCCGACGTTGTACAGGCCGGTGTTGAAGTACATCACGCCGGGCTCGGCCAGGCCGACGAAGTCGACCGCGTGGGTCGAGTTGAAGCCGCCGTGGCAGTGGTGGCACTCGAGCACCTCGCTGAAGAACAGCTCGCGACCGCGCACCGCCGCCGGCGACAGCTCCAGCTCGCCGCGCGCGGCCTGATCGGCCGGCGAGTTGCCGGAGATCAAGCGCCGCTCGAAGCCCGCCAGCGCGCGCACCACGTTGGCGACGGTGAACGGCGCCTCGTCGTCGGGGAACGCCGCCGCGAACAGCGGCGGGTACGCCGGCTCGGCGGCCAGCCGCGCGAGGATCTCGTCCTCGCGGCCGGCAGCGCCGAGCTCCACCGGCAGCTCCCCGAACAGCGGCACCACCGCCTGCTGCTCGAGGGTGACGAGCAGCGGGTTGGCCCAGGTCTGGTTCGGGTTGTAGGCGACGTTGGCCAGCGACGGCGAGTGCCGCCGGTTGACCTCGCCGGTGGAGCCGACCGCCTGCGCGAGGCCATCGGTGAACGCCAGCTCCTGGCGGTGGCAGCTCGCGCACGACTGGGTCTGGTTGCCCGACAGCCGCACGTCGTAGAAGAGGTGCCGGCCGAGCTCGGCGAGCTCGGCGGTGAGCGGCCCCGGCAGCCGCGGCTCGGGGAACCCCGCCGGCAGCGGGAACGGATACGAGAAGCTCGGCGCGGCGTCGACGCCGGGGTCGGCATCGGCGAGTCCAGCGGCGTCCGGCCCGGTGCCGGCGTCGGGCTCGTCGGCGTCCTCGCCGCCGCACGCCGCGACCACGATCGCCCAGGCGATCGCGACGAGCGGACGGGGGCGTCGACGGTCGTTCATCAGCGCACCGAGATGAGCTGCTGATCGGCCGCCGGCGCGGCGCCGTACGGCAGCCCCAGCCGCGGGAACAGCGTCTCGCACTCCGGGTCGCCCGGGAACGACATGCAGCCCGGAGCGGTGGCCGCGGTGTTGAAGCTGACGTCGGTGGTCGCGTAGACCGGCTTGGGATCGATGACCACGGTGTCGGTGGCCGGATCGAAGCTCGCCAGCTCGATCTCCATGCGGTTCGGCGTGCCGCACGGCCCGGTCGGCGGCTGGACCGGATCCGGGCCGGGACAGTCGGTGGCGCCGAGGTGCAGGTTGAAGCCGTTGCCGCCGACGCCGCCGTCGATCTTGAGGAACTTGTAGCCGGCGCGCCAGCCCCAGAACATCGGGGTCACGTTGAGCGGCGGCGCCGCGGTGGTGACGTCGAGGTGGTTCTTGTCCTCGGGCAAGCCGATGGTGAAGCGCAGGCCGTCGTAGTCGCCGTAGGGCACGGTGCCGGTGATGCGGGTGTGGGTGCCGGTGCTGCCCATCTCGCACCCGGCGCTGCCGTCCTCGAAATCGAGGAGCGCGATGCCGTCGGCGTTCTGGAAGTCGCCGACGTCGAGGGTCAGCGGCACCCCGTCGCCGCCGCCGGCCGGGATGAGCTCGATGTCCGAGAGGTAGAGCCGAAAGTCGGTGGCGACCCACGCCGAGCTGGCGCTGCCGACCTCGAAGTAGGTCGAGCCGCACGCGAAGGGCCGCCCACCGATCTCGCCGGCGAAGGCGAGGCTGACCGCCTGCGCGCCGGCGTCGGGGGTCGGCGCCGAGTCGGGGGTCTCGGCGGCGTCGGGGGTGTGATCGTGGTCGTGGTGCTCGTCCTCGCCGCAGGCGCCGAGGGTGAGCGAGGTGATGAGCGAGAGCGAACAGATGGACAGCGTACGCATGAATTGGGTCCTCGCCGCTGGCAGGCAGCGGCCGTGAGCGCGTCGCGACGCGACGGCTCGTGTGGCAGTGCGACGGGAAGATCCCGCGCGCGCCGGCGCCGAGCCCAGGGCCCGTCGACGGTGTCGCGCGACATCGAACTGGAGGCGCGGCGCGACCCGAGCGAGCTCGGGCGCGCGCTAGCGCCTCGGCGGCGGCGTCGGTGGCTGCGCGTGCGGAGGATCACTCGCGGGTGGGCTTGGCCGCGCCGGCACGGGCTGGGCCGAGGCGGGCGCCACCAGGCGCGCCACCGGGCGTGGCAGGTCGAGCAGATGGGCCTTGAGCACGGCCACGTCGCCGGTGAGGCCACATCCGTTCCAGCGAGGGCCCTCGGCCGGATCGGGTCCGCGCTCGTGGTGGTCGCCGTGATCGCCGCCGGGACAGTCGGGGCACCCGCAGTCGTCGTCGGCGTCGTGCGGGCCGCAGCAGCAGTGCGCGACCTCGTCGCCGCCCAGCGCCAGCGCGACCTGGAGTGGCACAGCGCCCAGCGCCAGCGCGATCGCGCAGGCGATGACGGCGAGGCGGGTCCAGCGCACGTCCCGAAAACTACTCCCGTTCGTGGCCACCACCAAGCGCGGGGTAGGTAACAGCCCGTGACACCTTGACGCGGGACCACCGCAGGGCACCGTCGGCGCGCGCCGAACCCGCGTCGCCGCACGTCCGGTCCACCGGTCTGGCCCGAGTCTGCCCCTCAGGTCGCCCCGCCGAGCGCCTATCGTCAGGCGGTGCCCGGCTGGAGCGACCTCGTGCGCGGCGCCATCGATCGCACCGTGCGCGAGCAGGCCCAGCGCAACGAGCTCTTGATCGCCCGCGTCCGCATGATCTGCCTCCTGGTCGCGGTGGCCTTCCAGTGGCCATCGACCCTGCACGCCTTCCCGGCGCTGGGGTTTCCCGAGCGCACCCCGCTGGCGCTCGCGATCGGCGCGTCGGGCTGGCTCCTGGCCGCGGCGGTGCTGGTGCGCGCGCTCGGGCGCGGCTGGTACGCGCGCTGGCTGTCGCTGGTGCTGCCGCTGGCGGACGCGATGCTGCTCGTCGGGTCCCACCTGCTCCTGACCGAGACCCTCGGGCGCTCGAGCGTGGTCGCCCTGCTCATGATCCACATGAGCTTCGTCCTGACCTGTGCGCTGCTCGCGCTCACCGGGGCCCTGCGCCTGACCGCGCGGGCCTCGATGGGCGCCACCGCGATCGCGATGGCGGCGCTGGTCGTCGGCCTGGTGCTCGGCGGCTACCGCTCCGTCGGCGCGCTGGGCTACCTGGTCGGTCTGCTCGCGGTGGTCGGCCTGATGAGCTGGTGGCTGGCCGCCATCGTCGGGCGCGCGGTGCAGAGCGAGGTCGGCAAGGTGATGCTGCGGCGGTTCCTGCCGGCCGGCGTCGTCGATCGCGCCCACGACGATCCGCTGCCGCTGCTCGACGAGCCGCGCGCGGTGACCGCGACCATCCTGGTGTCGGACCTGCGCGGCTTCACCTCGCTGTCGGAGCGGGTGTCGCCGACCGAGCTCCTGACGCTGCTGAGCGAGCTGCAGGGCGCCTTCGCCCAGGTCGTCGTCGACTGCGGCGGCACCGTCGACAAGTTCATGGGCGACGGCATGCTGGCGGTGTTCGGCGCGCCGGCGGCGCTGCCCGATCACGCCAGCCGTGGGGTCGAGGCGGCGCGCGGGTTGCTGGTCGCGTTGGCCCGGGTCAACGCCGCGCGCGTCGCCCGGGCCCAGGCTCCGGTGGCGATGGGCATCGGCGTCCACACCGGCCCCGTGATCGCGGGGTGTCTCGGCGGCGCCGACCGCGTCGAGTTCACCGTGCTCGGCGACGCCGTCAACGCCGCGTCGCGGCTCGAGAGCCTGACCAAGGAGCGCGGCGTCGAGGTGCTGGTGAGCGGCGATTGCGTGCGCGCAGCCGGCCACGCGCACGCGCTGACGGCGCTCGGCGAGGTCACGCTGCGCGGGCGGGCGACGCCGCTCGATGTGTACACGCTGTCGACCACCGCGTGACCCAGGCAACCCGACGCGGCCCGGCGCGGCCCAAGCGAGCATGAAGCGTCGCGCGGTGGTGATGGTGGTGCTGCTGCTCGGGTGGTGCGTCGTCGGGTGCACCCGCGACGTGCACGCGACCTATCCGACGGCGACCGCCCCCGGCGCGGCCACCGGCTCGATCACCTTCGCCTTCACCGGCCCCGCCAGCGGCGTGACCATCGCGGTCAACGGCACGCTGGTCGTCGACGGCGCGCGCACCGAGCGGGTCACCATCGACGGCATCCCGGCGGGGTCGACCCACGTGGTGATCGCCGCTGGCCCCAGCGAGAAGGCGATGACGGTGTGGGTCGATCCGCGCCAGGCGATGACGATCCCGGTCGGCGCCGGCGGCGAGGCCCCGACCAGCGCGCTGCGCGGCGCGGCGGTGTCGCTGCTGTCGGTGGTGCTCTACGCGCTGCTCAACTGAGCCAGCGCGTGCCAGCCGGGGCGCCAGCCGCGCGGGTCCGCGAGGGCGCGCAGGCTGACCCGCCGCTCGCGCCCGGTGAGGATCGAGCGCAGGGTCACCAGCTCGCCGAGCGACCTCGGCTGCACCGCCACCACCTCGAAGTGGCGCTCGCGATCATCGGGACCGTCGACGCCAGCCGGCGGCACGAGGGCCGTCCACGCCGAGCCGACCAGGAACCGCCGCTGGATCCGCGCCACGCCCAAGGGTAGCGCCCGCGGGGCGGTTCGGCTCGTCGCGGCGGACGTCGCCGGCGCGCGGCGCCTCGACGCGGTGCGCGCGATAGCGGCGCTTCTTGATCTGCGCGCGCGCCAGCCCGGCCAGCGCCGGCCCGACCGACGCCGGCGCCAGCGCGACGTAGGTGACGCGGTCGAGCACGGCGATGGCGCCGACGTCCTCGCCCGCGAGGCCGACGTCGCCGGTGAGGGCGCCGACGATGTCGCCGGGCCGCAGGCGATCATGGCGGCCGCCGAGGATGGCGATGGTCACCGTCTCCGCGGGCGCTGGCGCCGCGCTGCTCGTCGGCACCGACGCGATCGGGGTGGTGCCGACGCCGGCCAGCGGCCCGGCGGTGAGCGCGGCCAGCCGCGGCCCGTCGCTGGGGCCGGTCAGGCTCACCGCCAGCCCGTCGCGCCCCGCCCGCGCGGTGCGGCCGATGCGGTGGACGTAGTCGGCGACCGCGCGAGGTTGGCCAGCCACGCCGCCGGCAGGCCGAGCCGCGCGAAGTCGAGGTCGGTCACGCGCCGCTGCCGATCGCCGCGGCGGCAGCGCGTGACCCCGCCGCCGCACGACCGCGGGCCATCCAACCCAGCTTCGCGCGTGTCGACATGCCGGCATCGTATGTCGACGGGGGCCGCTGGCGGTAGAGTGCGCCGGCCATGTCTGGCCCCACCGCCCCTGCCCGTCCCCGCGACTTCCTGCGCGAGCTCATCGACCGCGATCTCGCCGACGGGCGCCACCATCGGGTCGCGACCCGCTTCCCGCCCGAGCCCAACGGCTACCTGCACATCGGCCACGCCAAGTCGATCTGCCTCAACTTCGGGCTGGCCGCCGAGTACGCCGGCCGTGGCATCGCCGCGACCTGCAACCTGCGCTTCGACGACACCAACCCGGTCAAGGAAGACGTCGAATACGTCGAGTCGATCGAGGCCGACGTCCGCTGGCTGGGGTTCGCGCCGACGGCGGTCCTGTACGCCGCCGACTACTTCGGCGAGATGCACGCCCGCGCGGTGGCCTTGGTCGACGACGGCCGTGCGTACGTGTGCGAGTGCACCGAGGACCAGATCCGCGCTGGCCGCGGGACCCTGAGCGAGCCCGGCACGCCGTGCGTCCACCGCGGGCGCACCGCCGCCGACAACCGCGCCCGGTTCGAGCAGATGAAGGCGGGCGCGCTGGCCGACGGCGCCGCGGTCCTGCGCGCCAAGATCGACCTCGCCGCCGCCAACATGAAGCTGCGCGATCCGCTGCTCTACCGGATCCGGCACGCGCACCACCACCGCACCGGCGACGCCTGGTGCATCTACCCGATGTACGACTTCGCGCACCCCATCGAGGACGAGCTCGAGGGCATCACCCACTCGATCTGCACCCTCGAGTTCGAGAACAACCGCGACCTGTACGACTGGGTGATCGAGCACACCCGCCGCACCCAGGCGTTCGCCGCCGAGCCGGCCCCGCGGCAGTACGAGTTCGCGCGCCTCGCCCTCGAGTACACGGTGATGTCGAAGCGCAAGCTGCTCACGCTGGTCGAGGGCGGCCACGTCAGCGGCTGGGATGATCCGCGCATGCCGACCATCGCCGGCCTGCGCCGGCGCGGCATCCGCCCCGAGGCCATCCGCGCGTTCTGCGAGCTGGTCGGGGTCGCCAAGACCAACTCGATGGTCGACTACGGCAAGCTCGAGTACTGCGTGCGCGACGACCTCAACGCGGTCGCGCCGCGGCGGCTCGCGGTGCTGCGCCCGGTCGCCCTCGAGATCAGCAACTGGGACGAGCTGGGCGTCGGCGCCGAGGAGCGGCTCGAGGTGCCGTCGTTCCCGTCGGAGCTGGCCACCGCCGGCAGCCGCGCGGTGCCGCTGACCCGCGAGCTGTTCGTCGAGCGCGACGACGTCTGGGCCGGCGACGACGCGCCGCCGCGCGACTTCCAGCGCCTCGCGGTCGGCCGCACGGTGCGGTTGCGCGGCGCCTTCGCGGTGACCTGCGACGCCATCGATCGCGACGCCGGCGGCGCCGTGACCCGGGTGCGGGTGACCGCGCACCCCGAGAGCCGCGGCGGCGGCAAGGTCGCCGACGGCCGCAAGCTCGGCTCGGCGCTGCACTGGGTGTCGGCCGAGCGCAGCGTCGTCGCCGAGGTACGGCTCTACGATCGGCTGTTCGCGGTGGCCCGGCCCGAGGACGGCGGCGACGACTTCCTGCGCCACCTCAACCCAGCCTCCCTCGAGGTCATCACCGACGCCCGGATCGAGCCGGCCCTCGCCGACGCCGCGCCCGGCGAGCGCTTCCAGTTCGAGCGCACCGGCTACTTCGTCGCCGACGCCGTCGACCATCGGCCCGGCGCCCGCCCGGTGTTCGGGCGCATCATCGGCCTGCGCGACGCCTGGGCCGAGGCGACCAAGGCGAGCCCGCCGCCGCGCGACGCCGCCGCCAAGCCCAAGCAGAACGCCAAGGCGGCGACCCGCCCCGACAGCAAGTCGCCGGCGGAGTTCCGGGCCGAGGCCCGGCGCCGCGACGCCACGCTGCAGGCGACCTACGATCGCGCGCTCACGCTCGGGCTCACCGAGGGCGACGCCGATCTGCTCTCGGGCGACGTCGACACCGCCGCGCTGTGGGAGACGTGCGCCGATGCCGGGGTCGCCGCCACGGGCGCCCGCTGGATCATCAACGAGCTGCCGCGCGCGCTCGCCGAGTACGCCAAGGCCGGCGGCGACGGCAGCCTGTCCGGGCAGCGTGACAACCTGGCCGCCGCCCTGCCCGAGCTCGCGCACATGCTGGACTCCGGCGAGGCCACCGCCGCCCAGGGCAAGTGGCTGCTGGTGAAGGCCCTCGAGTTTCCCGGTGAAGCGCCGCGCGCCCTGGCCAAGCGGTTCGGGCTGCCGGCCGCGATCGACGTCGCCGCGCTCGACGCCATCATCGACACCGTGCTCGCCGCCAACGTCGACAAGGTGACGGCGTATCGCGGCGGCAAGCTCGGCCTGCTGGGCTTCTTCGTCGGACAGGTGGTCAAGGCCTCGGCCGGCGCCGCCGATCCGACCATCGCGACCGAGCGCCTGCGGCTGCGCCTCGACGCCTGAGTCGTCACCGGCGCGCCTTGCCGGCGCCCTGACGTTGTCCCAAGCTGCGGCGCCGATGAAGGAACCCGAGATCGTCGTCCAGCACCGCGAGCAGCTCACCTACCTCCTCACCGAGGCGGCCGAGATCGAGCACGGCCTGATGTGCTGCTACCTGTACGCGGCGATGAGCCTCAAGCGCGGCGAGCGCGATGGGCTCACCGCCGCCCAGGCCGCGGTCGTCGATCGCTGGCGCGCCGAGCTCGGGGCGGTCGCGCGCGAGGAGATGCTGCACCTGGCGCTGGTCAACAACATCCTCACCGCGTGCGGCTTCGGCGCCCACTTCGGCCGCCTCAACCTGCCGGTGTCGCCGGGCTACCACCCGGCCGGCATCGTCGTCGCGCTGGCCCCGCTCGACGCCGCCACCCTCGATCACTTCATCTACCTCGAGCGCCCCGAGGGCGTCGAGCTGCCCGACGGCGCCGGGTTCGCGCCAGCACAGCACTACCAGCGCCCGACCCCGACCGACCGCTTGATGGCGCACGCGCAGGACTACCTGACCGTCGGCCACTTCTATCGCGGCATCGAGGCGGCCCTGGTCGACCTCGCCGAGCGCATGGGCGAGGCGCGCCTGTTCTGCGGCGACCGCGCCGCGCAGGTCGATCAGGCGCTGTTCCCGCTGCCCGGGATCGAGCCGGTGGTGTGCCTCGCGACCGCGCGCGCCGCCCTCGAGCGCATCGTCGAGCAAGGCGAGGGCAGCAGCGCCGCCAGCAAGACGTCGCACTACTGTCGGTTCCTGGCCATCCGCGAGGAGCTCGCCGCGATGACCGCCGCGGATCCGAGCTTCCAGCCGGCGCACCCGGCCGCGCGCAACCCGCTCATGCGGCCGCCGGTCGATCCGGTCGGCCGGGTGTTCATCGACGAGCCGGCCGCGGCGCGGGTGGTCGACCTCGCCAACGCCATGTACGGCCACTCCCTGCGCCTGTTGCAGCGGGTGTACGCGCCGGTCGGCGACACCCCGCAGGTCCAGGCCGCGCACGCCGGGCGTCGATCGAGCTGATGCAGCTCTTGACCCCCATCGGCCAGCACCTGGCGTCGATGCCGGCCAGCGCAGCGCACCCCGGCGTCAACGCCGGCATGTCGTTCGCGGTGTCGCGATCCTCGAGCCGTCGACGGATCCGGCCGCGGTGCGCCTGGTCACCGTCGAGCGGCTGCGCGAGCTCGCCCGCGGCAGCGCGGCCTCAGGACCTCGGTCGATCCGCTCTTCGCCGGGGTCGGCGACCGCCTCGCCAGGATCGCCGACCGCCTCGACGCGTTGCCCACCGCGGCCGCGCCGACGCCGGTCGCCGCGGCGCCGGCCGCGCCCACCGCGCCCACCGCGCCGCCGCCACCGGCGACCGTCACCGACGGCATCGAGACCGTGCGCGGCCAGCGCCTCACGCTCCACTTCGAGGCCGCGCGTTGCATCCACTCGCGCCACTGCGTGCTGTCGACGCCCGAGGTGTTCCTCGCCAACGTCAAGGGCGACTGGATCTACCCCGACGCGGTCCCGATCGACGAGGTCACGGCGGTCGCCCACGCGTGTCCGTCGGGCGCCATCACCTACGAGCGCCACGACGACGAGCCGGGCGAGCAGGTGCCGCGGGTCAACGCGCTGCGCTTGCGCGAGAACGGGCCGCTGGCGATCACCGCCGACCTGCGCGTCGCCGGGCGGCCCGCGGCGATCCGCGCGACCTTGTGTCGGTGCGGCGCGTCGCAGCACAAGCCCTACTGCGACGGCTCGCACAACGCCGCCGAGTTCCGCGCTACCGGCGAGCCCGCCACCGGCGACACCACGCCGCTGGCGGCCCGCGGCGGCCCGCTCTCCGTCGAGGCCATGGAGAACGGACCGCTGCTCGTCACCGGCAACCTCGAGATCTGCGCCGGCACCGGCCGCACCATCACGCGGGTGACCTCGGCGCGCCTGTGTCGCTGCGGCGGCTCGTCGACCAAGCCGCTGTGCGACGGCACCCACGCGAAGAACGGCTTCCGCGCGCCCGCGGTGGGCTGACCAGCTCGCGCGTCAGCGACGGTCGACGCGGACCCGGGCGAGGGGGTAGCCGCGATGGGTCGGCACCAGGACGGCGTCGATCGCGCGCGCGAGCCAGGCGTGGAACTCGCGGTTGTGCGACGGCCCGTCGCCGCCGTCCGTCGAGATCTCCTGGCTGACGAACACCACCTTGCGGTCCTCGACCGCGTCCAGGCGCGCGTCGAGCACGCCGGCGAGCCCCTCGAGGGTGTCCCGCGCCGGCGCGGAGGTGCGCAGCTCGATGGTGAGGGTGAGCTTGCCGTCGCTGGGGTCGACCCCGAGCACGCGGAAGAAGCCATCGACCGGGAAGCCGAGCGTCATGAGCTTGCGCTCCTGGGCGGCGATCGCGCGCGCGCCGATGACGTAGCGGCTGCCCCAGGCCACGCCGATGCCGAGCACCAACCAGGCGATCGCCGCGGCGACCATCCACGGCGCCGGGTCGCTCATCGTCGCCAACAGCATCAGCGGCGCGGCGCCGAGCAGCACGCCGCCGAACACCACGCCCATGAACAGGCGGGAGCCGCCGAGCACCGCCTCGCGCACGCGCGCGCGCTCGTGCCGGCTCGCCCGCGCGAGCTCGCGGCTGCGCGCGGCGTGGGTCTTGGCCGCGGCCATGGCCGCGCGCTCCTTGCCCTCGGCGGCGATCCGGTCGAGATCGTCGCGCGCACGCTCCTGCGCCTCGGTCCGGGCCAGGCCGTCGCGATCTTCGGTGCGAAACACCATGTGGCGATGATCGCACGCCGCACCCGCCGGCGGGTCGCCCGCCGCCGACCTCTACAGGCGCAGGCGCTGCGCCGACGACCCGGCGAGCGATCGCAGCGACGCGGCCCGGCGCAACGCCTTGTAGCGCGCGGCCAGCTCGAGGCCGAACGCCTGGAGCTGGTCGGGCGCCACCCGGGCGCGGATGCGCGGGAACAGCTCCCCCTCCTCCTCCTCGCGGGCGTGGTGCGAGGCCTGCTCCATCGCCACCCGCACCTTGGCGGCGAACTGCGGATCGTCGAGGCGTAGCGTGACCAGGTCGAGCACGGCGTTCTTGATCGACAGGTGGTCCTCGTTGGCCTCGCGCAGCTCGTCCTCGACGTTCGGCGCGAACACCGCTGGATAGAACAGTTGCTCCTCGAGCTGCATGTGCGCGGTGAGCGACAGTGTCAGCTCCGCGAGCAACGTCCGCCGCCGGCTCGGCTCCTGGGCGGCCAGGAGCAGGTCGAACAACACGTCGGCCTCGTCGTGCTGCTGCACGAGGAAGCTCAGGGCGCAGGCCGGGGTGTCCCACATGGTGGCTCCTTCGACGGCGGGCGACGGTCGACGGTCGCGGAGGTCAGGTGGCAGGCTTGGCCGGCGGCGTGGTGCTGAGCAGCTCGCCGTCCTGGCCCCGCACGACGATGGCGGCGCCGAGCGCGTGGGCAAGGTCGGAGGCGCGGGCCTCCGCGGCGTCGAGGCGATCGAAGTGCGGCGACTCGACCAGGGTCGGGTGCTCGACGCACCAGGTCTTGCCGTCGAACCGCACCCGCACCGTCTGCGAGCGTGAGGCGGCGGTCTCCTCGGCGTCCGCCGCCGCCGCCGCCACCGCCGCCCGCTCGACGCGCTCGGTGTCCTGCGCGAACCGGGTCGCCGCGTCGTTGTAGTCCCGCGCCGCGGTGCGGCTGCCCTCGCCCTCGTTGGCCAGCAGGTCCTCGTCGCGCTCGGCGTCGTCCTCGGACCGTGGCGCCGGGGTGGTGCCGCGCGGAGTGCGCGGCTGCGGGCGCTCGCGATCGGCGGCGGCGCGCTCGCGCTCGCTCAGCAGCGCGGGCGCCACCCGGGGCGCGGGCTTCTCGCGGGACGGGGTCGGGATGGTGGCGTCGTCAGCGGTGGTGCGGGTCATGGAGTCTCCTTTGCGGTTGCACCAAACAGTTTCAGGATTCGTGCCGTCACCGCGACTCGCCAAGTCGGCGAAGCCTGGTCGCGCTGCGAGCGCGCGACGCGCAGGTGAGCGGCGGCGCACAGCCGCGCCCGCCGACGACCCGCGATGGTCGCGAGATCGTGGCGAGATCCCGGCGCCGCGATCGCCGTCGCTACTCCGCGGTGAGCAGCCAGGTGTCGTCGCGCAACACGCCGTCGGTGCCGCCGAAGAGCACCACCGCGTCGCGGGCGGCGTCGTAGGCCATCGCGGCCTGGTAGCGAGCGGGCGGCGACGTCACCGGCGCGCCCTCCTCCCAGCCGTTGCCGTCCCACGACCAGGTGTCGTCGCGCAGCATCGGCCCTGTCGCCCTGCCGCCGAACAGGATGGTGCGACCGCGGCTGGTCACGTCGACGAAGCTGGCCTCGGAGCGGGCCACCGGCGTCGGCGCCGCGGTCGCCAGGGCCCAGCTGGTGCCATCCCAGGTCCAGGTGTCGTCGCGCAAGAAGCCGTCGGCGCCCACGCCGCCGAACACCACGACCCCATCGCCGCCCCGAGGAGCCAGCACGTGGCGGTCCCGCGGCGGTGGTTGCACCGCCGGCGCGCGCTCGACCCAGGCGATGCCCGTCCACGCCCACGTCTCGGTGTACGCCGGGGTCGCCACGTTGCCGTCGGAGCCGCCGAACAGGATGGTCTCGGCGCGCGCGGCGTCGTACGCCAGCGTCGGCGAGTAGCGCGCCGGCGGCGCCGCGCCGGCGTAGCCGAGCCAGCTCGCGCCGTCCCACAGCCAGGTGTCGCCGCGCGGGCCGGCGTCGTCGACGCCGCCGAACAGCACCACCCGCTGCGCGGCCGCGTCGTAGCTCATCGCCGACCAGATCCGGCCCGGCGGCCGCACCGCCGGCGCCGCCTCGATCCAGGTGGCGCCGTCCCACAGCCAGGTCTCGTCCAGGTACGCGGTGGCGATCGACCCGCCGGAGCCGCCGAACATCACCACCCGGGCGCGCGCGGCGTCGTACGCCATCACGTGGCCCGAGCGCGGCCCCGGTCGCGTCGCAGGTGACGCCTCGGTCCACACCACCTGCCGGGACGGACACGGCGCGCAGGCGTCGGGCGGCGTGACCATCGCGTCGGCGGCATCGGAGACCTGCGGCCCGGCGTCGCCAGCGTCGCCCCCGACCTCGAAGCCGAGCCGGCCGCAGCCGAGCGCAGCCGCGGCGTAGCAGGCGACGGCGAACTCACGACGCACCACGCCACGACCTCAGCGGCATCGCGCCAGCTTCGCTGCTCCACGACGCGCAGGCGCAGCTTCGACGTCGCCGTCGCCGTGCGCGATCGGCAGCGCGCCGGCAGGCCGGCCGCACCGGATCCGTCGCCGGGCGGACGTCGGCGGGGCGCTCGGCCAGGCCCGGGCCACGTCGCGATCGAGAGCAGGTGGGTCGGGCGCACGTTGCGCAGCGCGTTCCACATGCCACCGAGCGCAGGTGCGGGTGCTGCTCGAGCTCGGCGAGCAGCCGGGTCATGGCGTCGCGCTTGAGGCCGTCCTGCGAGCGCACAGGTTGCCTGCAGGATGATCGGGAAGCCGTGGCCGGCGGCGAACTCGGCGATCTGCGCCTCGGCGCAGTCGATGAGCGGCCGGATCACCTCGGGCTCCCGGCCGTCGTCGGTGCGGTAGCTCGCCGGCATCGCCGCCAGCTTGCCGCTGTAGAACAGGTTGAGGAGGAAGGTCTCGAGCGAGTCGTCGCGGTGGTGGCCGAGCGCGATCTTGGTGCAGCCGAGCCGCTCGGCCGCCGAGTAGAGGATGCCGCGGCGCAGGCGCGAGCACAGCGAGCAGTACGTGCTCTTGTCGTCGAGCTTCTCGGTGACGACCGCGTAGGTGTCCTCGGCGAGGATCTCGTAGCGCACGCCCGAGTTCGCCAGGTACGCGGCCAGGCCGGCGCCGTCGTAGCCCGGCTGGCGCTGGTCGAGGTGGACCGCGACCAGCTCGACGGCGAACGGCAGCCGCGGCACCAGCTGCGCGAGCAGGTGCAGCATGGTGTAGCTGTCCTTGCCGCCCGACATCGCGACCATGATCCGATCGCCGGGCGCGAGCAGCGCGTGCGCCTCGCAGGTCGCCTTGACCTGGCGGTAGAGGAGCTTCTCCGTGCGCCGGTGGGCGTCGTCGGGCGACATCGGCTGGCACATACCACGCCCGGCCCAGGGGACGGGTACCTTCTCGGGCATGTCGACCTGCGCTGGCGCCGGCTGCGGAAGCACCCCGGGGTCGATCACCGCGTGTTCGCCACGCACCGTCGACGCCGCCCACCCGCGCACCGGCGCCGAGGCACCGGTTCTCGGTGCTCGACTGTGGCGACTGGGTCAACGTCGTCGCGCTCACGCCCGATGATCCGGAGTCGTGTTCGTGCGCCAGTGGCGGGCCGGCACCGACCTGGTCCACCTCGGATCCCCGGCCTGGTCGACCCCGGCGAGCGCCGGAGGCGGCGCCGCGCGAGCTCGAGGAGGAGACTGGCTACGTCGCCGCGACCTGGCGGCCCCTCGGGCGGGTCGCGCGAATCCGGCCATCAGGGCAATCGCCTGCACACCTACCTGGCCCTCGACGCGACCCCGACCGGGGGTGGCCCGCCCGATGGCGGCGAGGTGCTCGAGGTGGAGCTGCGCACCTGCCCGAGGTCGCGGCCGCTGCGCGACGGCGCGATCGATCACGCCCTGGTGGTGGTGGCCTTCGCGCACCTGTCGCTCGCCCGCCGGCGGCACCGCTGTCGCAGCCCGCGCTAGCGGGTCGCGGAAGAATGCCGCGTCGCGGCGTTCTTCTCGGCCTGCTCCCGTGCCCGTGCCCGTGCCCGATCGATCGGGCGGCGACGTCCGTGTTGATCGCCCTGCTCGGGCACGGGCACCGGCGGGCCTGCAAGCCGGCACGGACGCGGGCTTGCCCGACGCCGGCGGATCCGGCATACAGCCCGGCCCATGTCTGGCGCGCCTCCTCGGCTCCCGCCGCGGTCGCGACCCGGCCGTCGCTGCGCGCGCTGGCGGCGCTGGCGCTGCCGATGGTGCTCGCCCGCGCGACCCAGTCGGTGATCACCTTCGCCGACACCTACCAGATCAAGGGCCACGGCGCCGATGCGCTGGCCGCGGTCGCCACCGGCGGCATCAACGTGTTCCTCATCGTCATCCTGCCGATGGAAGCATGTTCATCCTGCAGAGCTTCGTGGCGCAGCGGGTCGGCAACCGCGGCGAGACGCGAGCAGACCGTGCGCTACGCCTGGTATGGCCTGGCGATGGCCGCCGCCGCCGGGCTGGTGGCGCTGCTCGCCCTGCCGGCGGTGCGCCCGGTGATCGGGCTGCTGGGGTTCGAGCCCGAGGTGAAGGCGCTCATGGGTGACTACATGCTCATCCGGCTGCTGTCGGTGGCGGCCATCGCCGGCACCGAGGCGATGGGCGCGTGGTACGGCGGCCTCGGCACCTGGCTGCAGATGCTCGCCATCGTCGCGATGATCGCCAACATCGCGCTCAACGCCGTGCTCATCCCCAGCACGGCGTCGAGGGCGCGGCGCTGGCGTCGTCGATCGCGAGCTGGCTCGGGTTCGCGCGTTCCTGCTCGCGGCGTTCGCCGGCGCCGCCGGCGCGCCGCGACGGGCGCCCGGGGTGGCGCGCGGCATCACCCTCGCCGAGTTCAAGCGGGTCTTGCGCTTCGGCCTGCCCAACGGCGTCAACTGGCTGCTCGAGTTCGCGGCGTTCCAGGTGTTCATCAACGTCGTGCTCGGCGACCTCGGCACCGAGGCGGTCGCCACCTTCAACATCGTCTTCGCGATCAACACGCTGTCGTTCATGCCGGCCTTCGGGCTGACCTCGGCGGGCGCCATCCTCGCCGGCCAGTTCATCGGCCAGGGCGCGCGCGACCAGGTGTGGCCGCAGGTGAAGCTGACCCTGGCCGCCACCGCCGGGTGGATGGGCTCGGTAGGCCTGCTCTACGTGGTGATGCCCGGGGTGCTGCTGGGCCTGTTCGTCCCGGCGGGACCGCAGGGCGTACGCATGCTCGAGCTCGGCAACGCGATGCTGCTGTTGTCGGCGGCGTGGCAGCTCTTCGACGCCGTCGCCCTGACCCTGTCGGAGACCCTGCGCGCCGCTGGCGACACCACCTGGACCGCCGGCGCGCGCCTGGTGCTGGCGTGGGCGGTCTTCATGCCGACGGCCTACCTCGCGGTGCACGTCGGCGGCGCCGGGCCGGTGGCGGCGATGGGGTGCCTGGCCGGGTACGTCGCGCTCCTGGCCGGGCTGCTCGCCTGGCGCTTCCGCGGGGGCGCCTGGCGATCGATCGAGCTCATCGAGCCGACGCTGGTGTGACCGCCGCTGTGGTACCTCTGCCCGCGCCATGCCAGCGCGCCGCATCACCGAGATCTTCGCCGGCCAGGTCGCCGTCGGCGAGCACGTCACCATCGAGGGCTGGGTCCGGACCCGCCGCGACTCCAAGGCCGGCCTGTCGTTCGTGGCCGTCCACGACGGCACCTGCTTCGAGCCGATGCAGGTGGTGGCTCCGGCCGAGCTGCCCAACTACGGGACCGACGTCCTGCGCCTGACCGCCGGCTGCGCGGTGCGCGTCACCGGAGAGGTCGTCGCCTCCCAGGGCAAGGGCCAGGCCGTCGAGCTCCGCGCCGCGTCCATCGAGGTCGTCGGCGCCGTCGAGGATCCCGACACCTACCCGATGGCGCCCAAGCGCCACACCATGGAGTACCTGCGCGAGGTCGCGCACCTGCGCCCGCGCACCAACATCATCGGCGCCGCGACCCGGGTCCGGCACACGCTGGCGATGGCGGTGCACCGGTTCTTCCACGAGCGCGGCTTCTTCTGGATCCACACGCCGATCATCACCGGCAACGACGCCGAGGGCGCCGGCCACATGTTCCGGGTCTCCACCCTCGACGCCGCCAACCCGCCGCGCACCGCCGCCGGCGCCGTCGACTGGAACCAGGACTTCTTCGGCAAGGAGACCCACCTGACGGTCTCGGGCCAGCTCAACGTCGAGACCTACTGCATGGCGATGAGCCGGGTGTACACGTTCGGCCCGACCTTCCGCGCCGAGAACAGCAACACCCGGCGCCACCTCGCCGAGTTCTGGATGATCGAGCCGGAGATCGCCTTCGCCGATCTGCACGACGACGCCCAGCTCGCCGAGGACTTCCTCAAGTACCTGTTCCGCGCGGTGCTCGCCGAGCGCGCCGACGACCTCGAGTTCTTCGCCAAGTTCGTCGACAAGGACTGCATCACCCGCCTGCAGGCGCTGGTCGACGCCACCTTCACCCGCATGGAGTACGGCGACGCCATCCGCGAGCTCGAGCGGGCCCAGGCCACCGCCAAGTTCGAGTTCCCGGTGAGCTGGGGCGTCGACCTGCAGAGCGAGCACGAGAAGTTCCTCACCGAGCACGTCGTCAAGGGCCCGGTCGCCGTCCTCAACTACCCGAAGGACATCAAGGCGTTCTACATGCGGCAGAACGACGACGGCCGCACCGTCGCCGCGATGGACGTGCTGGCCCCGGGCATCGGCGAGATCATCGGCGGCAGCCAGCGCGAGGAGCGGCTCGATCGCCTCGACGCCCGCCTCGACGAGCTGAAGCTCGCCAAGGACGACTACGCCTGGTACCGCGACCTGCGCCGCTACGGCACCACGCCGCACGCCGGGTTCGGCCTCGGCTTCGAGCGCGCGATCCTCTACGCCACCGGCATCGACAACATCCGCGACGTCATCCCGTTCCCGCGGGCGCCGCGCCAGGCCGAGTTCTAGCCGGTGCGCGCCTACGTGCTCGCGGTCGAGCGCGCGTACGTCGCCGCCGCCACCGGCGGCGCGGGCGGGCCCGGTCACCACGAGTCCGCCGAGGCCTTCGCGGCGGCGGCGGCGGTGGCCGCGCGCTTCCTCGCCATCGGCACCCCGCGCAGCGTCGCGGTGATCGGTGAGGGCGCGGCCGCGATCGCGTGCGTGCGTGCCCACGCCACCTGGTTCGCGCCGCACGAGCTGCGCCTGACCGACGGCGAGGTCGCGGCCGCCCTCGCCGACGCCGCGCCCGCGGTGGAGGTGACCACCGCCACCCGCGCCCTGGCCGCCGATCTGGTGTGCGTGCTCGCCGGCCACGTCGCCGACGCCGACGTCCGCGCCGCCACCCACCTGAGCCTGGCGCCGGGGGTCACCGTCGACGACGCCCTGCGCGCGCGGTGTGGACCGACGAGGCGCGCCTGGCCGAGGTCGCCGCCGGCCTGCTCGACGGCCGCGAGCTCGACGAGGTCACCGTGTTCGCCGCCGGCGACCTGGCGATCGCGCGCGCCGCGGAGGCGGCGTGAGCGCCGACGTCCCGCCGATCCTCTACGGCACCGCCTGGAAGGAGGAGGCCACCGCCGCCTGCGTCGGCGCCGCGCTCGCCGCCGGCTACCGCGGCATCGACACCGCCGCCCAGCGCAAGCACTACGACGAGGCGAGCGTGGGCGTGGCCCTCGCCGCCGCGCTCGCCGCCGGCACCGTCACCCGCGCCGAGCTGTTCGTCCAGACCAAGTACACCTTCGCCCGTGGCCACGATCACCGCCTGCCGTACGACCCGGCGGCGCCGATCGCGACCCAGGTCGCGCAGTCGTGCGCGCGCTCGCAGGCGCAGCTCGGGCTCGACGTGATCGACAGCTACGTCCTGCACGGGCCGTGGCGGGCCGACGACCTGGTCGCCGCCGACGACGAGGCCTGGGACGCGATGGAGGCGCTGCTCGACGGCGGCCACGTGCGCGCGCTCGGCGTGAGCAACGTGACCGGCCACCAGCTCGAGCTGCTCTGCCGGCGCGCGCGGCATCGCCCGAGCTACGTGCAGAACCGCTGCTACGCCCGGGACGGCTGGGACGCCGAGGTGCGCGCGGTCGCCGCCGCCCACGGCGTGCGCTACCAGGGCTTCTCGCTGCTCACCGCCAACCGCGCGGTGGTCGCGGGCCCGGTGGTCGGCGCGATCGCCGGCCGCCACCAGCTGACGCCGGCCCAGGTCGTGTTCGCGTTCGCGCGCGCGATGGGGATGCTGCCGCTGACCGGCACCCGCGATCCGGCGCACCAGGCCGACGACCTCGCGGCGATGGCCGTCGCGCTCGCGCCCGACGAGGTGCGGGCGATCGCGGCCGTCCGCGGCTAGCGTGGCAAGCTGGCGGTCGCCATGCCGCCCACCTCGTCCCGCGCCCGGTGGCGCGACCGCCTGCACCAGATCATCTTCGAGGCCGACACCCCCGCGGGGCGCGCCTTCGACCTCGTCCTCCTGGTGCTGATCGTCGTCAGCATCGCGGCGGTGCTCGCCGAGAGCATCCAGTCGGTGCGGCGCGCCCACGGCGACGTCCTGCGCGTCGTCGAGTGGGTGCTCACGATCGCGTTCACCCTCGAGTACGTCCTGCGGCTGGCCTGCGTGGCCCACCCGGCGCGCTACGCCCGCAGCTTCTTCGGGGTGGTCGACCTGCTCGCGATCATCCCGACCTACGTGTCCGGCCTGGTGCCCGGCGCGCAGTCGCTGCTGGTGATCCGCGCGCTGCGCCTGCTGCGGGTGTTCCGCGTGCTCAAGGTCGCCGCCTACCTGCGCGAGGCCAACTCGCTGATGGCGTCGCTCGTGCACAGCCTGCGCAAGATCGCGCTGTTCCTCGGCGTGATCCTGGTGCTGGTCCTCATCCTCGGCTCGATGATGTACGTCGTCGAGGGTGAGGCCTCCGGCTTCACCAGCATCCCCCGCTCGATCTACTGGGCGATCGTGACGATGACCACCGTCGGCTACGGCGACATCGCGCCGCGCACCGAGATCGGGCAGTTCATCGCCTCGATCGTCATGCTCACCGGCTACGGCATCCTCGCGGTCCCGACCGGCATCGTCACCGCGCAGATCGTGATGGACCAGCGCAGCGTGACCACCCGGACCTGCGCCCACTGCCTGACCGAGGGCCACGACGCCCGCGCCGCGTACTGCAGCGACTGCGGGGCGCCCCTGCTCGGCGCCGCTGGTCAGTCGGCGGGCACGTAGGCCACGACGTAGTCGAACGCGATCTCGACGGCCGCCGCCTCGAGCCCGACGACGCCCATCGAGAGCTCGACGTTGGTGGCGGAGAGGGTCGGCAGGGCGTCGACCGTGCACGCCAGGCCGATGCCACGCCGGCTGAGGGCGAAGGTGGCGGTGCGCCCCGCGTCGAGGTCGCCCGAGACATCCGCGCTCACCAGGTTGCCCGTCAGGCCGGTGTACACGCGCAACCGCGCCTTCGTGTCGGCCTGGCTGGCGGGGTCGTCCCGCAGCACGCAGTCGTAGAGGTGGTGGGTGACCGGGTCGAACATCGTCACCACCCCGAACGCGCGCGTCGCCACCGCCCGCGACGACCGTGCCGCGGGCCGAGACGTGGGCCTCGGAGAGCTGGGCGTCGAGCCAGCAGAAGCTCGTCCCCATCGGCGCCCCGAGCACCAGCTGGCCCTCACGCACCTCGGCGGTGCCGCTGCACGCCCACTCCGGACCGAGCGGGTCGCCGAAGCCATTGAACACCAGCAACGTGTCCGGCGCGGTCGGGCGCGGATCGCACGCGTCACCGATGCCGTCGGCGTCGCCGCCGGCGTCGAGCTCGCCGACGTCGAGCTGCGCAGGGTCGGCCACGTGCGGACACACGTCGACGCCGTCGCACACGCCGTCGCCGTCCTCGTCACCGTCGAGGCACGGCGCCGCGTCGACCACCACGGCGTCGACCACGGTGGCGTCGACCGGAGGCAGCGTGGCGTCGGGCGCGCCGGGCCGCTCGCAGGTCTGGGTCGCGGTGCGGCACTCGAGCGGCGCCGGGCACACCTCGCCGGCGCCGCAGGCGAGGCCCTCCGTCGGGGTCGGCGCGTAGCAGGCCGCGCCGAGGACGGCGCCGACGAGCGTCGCGCCCCAGCCTGCCCCGTTCGTCCGAGCCCGACCGCGCATCCTCCCGAGGTTACAGGCGGTAGTGCGCCTGCACCAGCCCGTAGCCCGAGGTCGGGCCGCCGTCGCCCCAGCCGAGCAGCTGGGTCCGGGCCGTCACCACGAACTCCCAGTGCGCCCACGGGAACCAGTGGACGTTGGCATCGACGGCGTCGCGATCGAGGCCGCCGACGTCGACGTCCTCGTCGTAGTGGCCCACCGCCAGCGAGTACATCCACGCGCCCCGACGGTGGCTACCCATCAGGTAGCCGGCCACCTGATCGCGGTCCGGCCCCACCTCGAAGGTCTGGCGGATGCCGTAGACCTCGCCCTGCACCAGGGTGTGCACCGACGGCAGGAACACCTTGGCGTGGACGCCGGCCTGGTGCCGCGCCTCGAGGTCGCTGGTGGCCGTGCGGCCCGACGCCCCGAGGGCGACCTGGCCGCCCAGCCGGGCCTCGACCAGGAGCGCGGCGCCGTCGCCAGGCTCGACCGGATCGCGCAGCACGTCGTGCACGAACCCGGTGGCGTGGACCTCGCCGGCAGCGCCGACGTAGCCGACCGACACGCCGTAGGTCTCGCTGAACAAGTTGGTGCCCGCGTAGCGCCGGGTGTACGCGGGGTGCTCGGCGAGCCGCAGGCCGTACGGCGCCATGTAGCGACCGGCCCGCGCGTACACGCCGCGGCCATCGTCGCTGGGCCGCCACATCACGTAGTGCTCGCGCACCTGGAACAGGCTGAGGACGTTGCCGGCGCCGAGGCCGCCGCGCAGGCCGGTGGTCGCCGCCAGCGAGAAGCCGGCGCCGACGTTGGCGCTGGCGTTGACCTCGGCCTGCATCGGGATGAACACCGGCGCGATGGCCGGGCCGTAGTCGCCGCGACCGCTGGCGCCGACCGCGAGCCGCACGTCGCCCGACATCGCCAGCCAGTCCGGCGGCGTCCAGCGCCCGCCGAGGAAGCTCTCGTCGCCGTCGTCGGCGGACAGATCCTCGGCGAACAGCCGGCCGAAGTCGGTGAGCAGGCCGCCGCCGGCCGGCGCGACGTGGCAGTCGACGCACGCCTGCGAGCCGTCGAGCTGGAACTGCGGGTAGGCCTCGGCGACCCGCGCCGTCGCCAGCACCAGGCCGAGCACGAGCAAGGCGCGGCGGATCACGGCGCGTCCCCCAGGTCGGCGCCGGCGACGATCCAGGCCCGGATGAGGGCGATGTCGGCGTCGGGGATGGGCGCGTCCGGCGGCATCCGCGCGGCGGAGCCGTCGAGCACCCGCAAGAGCTTCGAGGCTTCGGGGTCGAGCACCGACACCAGATCGGGCTCCGAGTTGAGCGTGGCGCGGGTGCCCTCGAGCGTGTCGAACACCAGGCCTTCGGTCTGGGTCAGGCTCGAGTGACACGCGGCGGTGCCGCACGACGGCCGCAGGATGGCCTCGACCAGGTAGGGCAGCTCGGCGGGGCGTGGGTCGACGTCGTCGGCGCAGCCGGCGGCCACCGCCAGCAATGCGAGCCCGACAGCGCGGGCGGTTCGAAGGTGGCTCATCGGCGAGGAACCTCGCACGTCGCCGACCAGCGCGCTCCGCCGCCGACCCGCGGACGGGGTGGCGCGTGATGACAAGCACAGCGCCGGGCCGAGACCCGCGCGCCGCACCCCGCAGGAGCGCCTGATGAAACCGTGACGGTTTCGTGATCGACGCCGCGCGCCCAGACGGTACACCGCGACCATGGACGTCGCCCCCGAGTCCGCGGTCGCCCGCGCCCGCGCCCGCCCGTGGACGTCGACCTACCTCAACGCCGCCAGCCTGCCGTTCTGGGCCGTGCACGTCGGCGCGGTGGTCGGGGTGATCGCGCTCGGCTGGTCGTGGACCGGACTCGTGCTGGCGCTCGCCAGCTACGCGGTCCGGATGTTCTTCGTCACCGGCGGCTACCATCGCTACTTCTCGCACCGCAGCTACAAGACCTCGCGGCCGATGCAGTTCCTGCTCGCGCTCGGCGCGACCACCACGTCGCAGAAGGGCGTCCTGTGGTGGGCCGCGCACCATCGGGTCCACCACCGGCTCTCCGATCAACCGGGCGACCTGCACTCGGTGGCGCAGAGCGGCTTCTGGTGGTCGCACCTCGGCTGGATCCTGTCGCGCGATCTCGAGGACACCGACCTGCGCGGCATCCGCGACTTCGCGCGCTACCCCGAGCTGCGCTGGCTCGATCGCTACTGGCCGGTGCCGGTGGTGGCGTTCGCCGTCGGCTGCTTCGCGCTCGGCGGCCTGTGGGGGCTGGTGTGGGGCTTCGCGGTCTCGCAGGTGCTGCTCTGGCACGGCACCTTCACGATCAACTCGCTGTCGCACGTGTTCGGCCGGCGTCGCTACCCGACCACCGACACCTCGCGCAACAACTGGCTGCTCGCGCTCATCACCCTCGGCGAGGGCTGGCACAACAACCACCACCACTATCAGGTCGCCGTGCGTCAGGGCTTCTTCTGGTGGGAGTACGACGTCACCTACTACGTCCTGCGCGCGCTGGCGGCGGTCGGGCTGGTGTGGGACCTCCACGGCGTGCCCGAGCACGTGCGCGCCGGCGGCCGCAAGGCGGGGCGGACGGCGGCCGTGTCCGCCGCCGCCACGCCCGCCGAGCCGGTGGCCCCGGTCGAGGCCACCACCGCCGTCCCCGCCGACGAGGCCGCGCCGCCGAAGTACGTCCCGGCCCTGGCCGCGGCCCATGGCGGGCGCCCCGACGAGCGCCCGGCGACGCCCGTGGCATAGTCGCGAGCGTGCCGCGCAGGTCCGCGCTCCCGCCCGTTCGTCAGCTCCGCCGCGCGCGGCTCACCCTGGCGCTGGCGGTGCTCATCCCCACCGTCTTGATGACGGCGGTCGGGATCCTGCTGGTGACCCTGGCCGACAGCGTCGCCACCGTCGTGGTCGGCATCATCGTGCTCGCGCTGTGCAGCGCGTACATCGCCGGCTACGTGCTGAGCACGGTGTTCGTGGCCAAGGGGGCGTCCGCGGCCATCCTCCAGAGCGACTTCCTGTCGTCGGTGAGCCACGAGCTGCGCACGCCGCTGACCTCGATCCGCCTGCTGATGGAGGCCCTGCGCGCCGGCCGGTTGCCGCCCGACGAACAGGGCCAGGCGGTGGCGCTCCTGGTCCAGGAGTGCGATCGCCTCGACGGGCTGGTCGGCCGGTTGCTCGAGCTGGCCCGCCTCGGAGAGCGGCCGCCACGCCTTCACCCGCGAGCCGCTCGAGGTCGCCGCCGTGGTGGCCGACGCCGTCGCCGCCTTCGACGCCCAGACCCTGGCTCGCCCGACCGCGATCGAGCTCCAGCTCGAGCCGGGCCTGGTGGTCGCCGGCGATCAGCCGACGCTGGTGCGCGCGCTCGCCAACCTCCTGCACAACGCGTGGAAGTACAGCGGCGACGACAAGCAGATCACGGTGACCGCGCGCGCGGTGGGCCGCAAGGTCGAGCTCGCCGTCGCCGACAACGGCCTCGGGCTGTGCGGCAAGGAGCACACCGAGGTGTTCGCGCGGTTCGCCCGCGGCCGCGCCGCCCTCGAGCGCGGCACGCCCGGCGTCGGCCTCGGGCTCGCGTTCGTGCAGGCCATCGCGCGCGGCCACCGCGGCCGCATCCACGCCAGCCCGCGCCCGGGCGGCGGGACCATCTTCACCATGCGGTTGCCGCGGGCCCGGACCCGCGCCGCCAGCCCCGTCCCGACGCCGGAGGCCGTCACCACGTGAGCGCCCGCACCATCCTCATCGTCGAGGACGACCCGGCGATCGCCACCGGGTTGTCGCTCAACCTGCGCCTGGCCGGCCACCTGCCGACGGTGGCCACCGACGGCGAGCAGGCGATCAAGGTCACCGCGGAGACCGACTTCGATCTGATCATCCTCGATCTCAACCTGCCCCGCATCAACGGCCTCGAGGTCCTCGCCGGCCTGCGCGGCACCGACAACCTGGTGCCGGTCATCGTGGTGTCGGCGCGCGACGGCGAGGTCGACAAGGTCGCGGCGTTGCGCCTGGGCGCCGACGACTACGTGACCAAGCCGTTCGCGCTGGCCGAGCTGCTGGCCCGCATCGACGCCGTGCTGCGCCGCACCGGCGCCTCGCAGCCCCGCGCCGCGGGCACCGTCGCCCTGGCCTTCGCCGACGTCGTCGTCGATCCGACCCAGCGGGTGGTGACCCGGGGCGGCGAGCCCGTCCGCCTGACCCACCTCGAGTTCGAGCTGCTCCTGTTCCTGGTCCAGCACCCCCACGAGGTGTTCTCGCGCGACGCGCTGTTCACCGCGGTGTGGGGCCAGAGCGCCGGCACCGCACGCACCGTCGACAACTTCGTGGGCCAGCTCCGCAAGCGGCTCGAGCAAGATCCCGAGGCGCCGCGCCACCTGGTGACCGTGCGCGGCTCGGGCTACCGCTTCGATCCGTAGCCGCGGTTCAGCCGCGGCTGCGATGGACCACCAGATCACCGTCGGCGGCGACCTGGTCGAGCCACGGCGTCGGCGGCAACGGCAGGTCGACCGCGCACACGCGGATCGGGTGGCCGCGCGCGATCGCCTCGAGGTGCGCCAGGGCCTGGCTCAGGCGCGCGCCGCCGAACGGGCAGTACAGGAAGAACACGGTGCCGCACCCGGCGCGGGCGACCAGCTCCTCGGCGCGCCCCGCCACCGTGAACACCCGCCGGGCGCCGACGCCGGCCACGAGGGCGTGCGCGCGCGCGACCAGGGCCGGCTGGACCTCGAGCCCGATCGCGGCGGCGCCGGTCGCGAGGTGCAGCGTGGTGGTGGCCCGCCCGACGCCGGCGCCGAGATCCACCACCACGTCGGCGGCGGTCACCCCGGCCAGCTCGATCGTGCGCACCAGCGTGTCGACCGCACACGGCAGGTACGGCACGCAGCCGCGCTCGAGCGCCGGCCCGTCGTCGGGCACCTCGTCGAGGTCGAGCACGGCGTCGAGCCACGCGTCGCGATCCCGCGCCGGCACCGCGCGCAGCTCGGCGCGAAACGTCGCCGGCGGCACCGCGCCGGCGGCCAGCCGCGCGCGCATCCGCCGCGCGCGATCGTGCTGGGCCGGCTCCACCGCGCGGCCCGCGCTACCGCCGGGTGAACGACACGATCGCCGGCACCAGGATCAGCGCGGCGAGCAGGCACGTGATCTCGCCGATGAGCGCGGCCAGGCCGAAGCCGCGGATCGCCAGGTTCTGGCTGGCGAGCAGCGAGCCGTAGCCGATGATCGTCGTCAGCGAGCACAGGAACACCGCGCTGCCGCTGGTGCGCAGCGGCTCGAACGGATCCGCGGCGGCCGTCAGATCGCCCTGGTGCTGGCGGTGCGCGAGGTTGATCGCGTAGTCGACGCCGAGCCCGAGCGTGATCGGCAGCGCCACGAAGTCGAGGAAGTTGACCTTGAGGCCCATCAGCGCGCAGGTCGCGACCATGGCCACGGTGCCGGTCATCGTCGCCAGCAGCACCGCGGCGGCGCGGCGGTTGAGGCCGACCACGCCGAGCACCATCACCACCAGGCCGAGCAGCGCCAGCCCGGTCACCAGCGGCCCGTCGGCCCGGATCACCGTGATGATGTCGGCGAAGATCACGTTGGCGCCGGAGGTGGTGATGGTCTCGCCGTCGCCGAGATCGAGCCGGCGCACCGCCTTGGCGAAGCGAATGAGGTCGTGGCCATTCACTCGTCGACAGTGACGCCGGCCCGGATGGCGACGATCAGCCCGACCCGGCCGTCCTGCTCGGTGATCTGGTCCAGTACGGCTCTTGAGCAGATCCTGCGCGGCCGGATGGGCGCAAGGTCGTTGGCGGCCGCAGCGCTCGTCGATCTCGGCGCGGGCGTCGTCGTCGAGCGCCTCCAGCGCGGGGTCGTCGAGCAGCGCGCGGGATCTCGGCGAGGACCTCGAGGCGACGGTCCTGATCGAGCGGGATGGCGTCGAGGATCGACTGCACCGTGCCGATGGTCTGGTCGCGCTCGGGCACGCCGCGATCCACCGCGCGCAGGGCGTCGACGATGCGCGGGACCTGGTCGAGGCCGGTCGGCGGCGACGTAGGTCTTGCCGGCGATGCCGCGCCCGAAGAAGTTGGCGTCGAGGACACCGCCATCCACTCGCGGGCGTCGAGCGCCGCCGGCCTCGGGCGCAGCTGCTTGATGTCGTACTCGAACGGGTCGTCGAGCACGTAGCGCGCGACCACCACGCCGGCGCCGACGCTCGCGCAGTGGTGACGCCGAAGCACCACCGCCGGCCGCCCAGCCAGGCCAGCCGGACCAGCCAGCCGCCGATGAAGCCGTCACCGCGGTAGATGCGCGTGCGCATGCCGACCCGCAGCAGCAGCACCGGCAATAGCGAGTACGCCGCCAGCACACGCCCATGCCGATCGCGCCGATGGCCGACGCGAAGTCGGCGAACCCGCGGAAGCTGGTGCCGGCCAGCGAGCCGTAGGCGATGGCCGCGGCCAGCGACGCCACCAGGGTCGGCCGCACCGTGCCGCGGATGGGCGCCGGTGCCGACCTCCAGCCGGTGTCGAAGGGCGGCGGCATATCGAGGCCGCGCCACAAGGAAGGTCGCTGTCCGGTTGGACGCCGTTCACGGCGATGATCATCGGGGCGACAGCGCCGCGTTGAGGTGGCCGACGGTGAGCGCAGCCAGCGAACGGATGAGGACCGCGACCACCAGCGTCACCGACACCAGCGTCAGGAGCGTGGCTGCGCAGGTACAGCAGCAGCACCAGCCCACCGAGCCGCCTTGGTGGCGGTGCTCGGTGGCGTCGGCTGCTGCGGTGCCCCAGCGCCGTGCTCGGCGACCGACACCGAGATTCCGCCGGCGACGCCGATGCGCACGCCCGGGTGCGCCGCGACCACCGCCGCCTTGTTGACCGATCTGGGCCAGCAGCTCGGCGCGCCCGACCTCGGTCTTGCTGAACGCGGTGCGCACCGTGATGCGGCCGACGGTGCCGTCGGCGCTGACATACAGGCGATCGACCGCGCCTCGGCCTCGCGCCGCCGCGTGCGGAGCTCGTCGGCCTGGGCCCGATCGTCCGGCGGCCGCGGCAGCCTCGTCGTCGTCCTCGTCGAAGTCGACGATGAGCGGGTTGGCCTTGACCTTCTCGGCGGTGATGCGGTCGCGCAGGGCGTCGCGGGCGCTCGAGATCGACCAGCGGCACGAACAGGTGCTTGTGCGCGCGGAAGAACTCGCGCACGTCGAGGTCATCGTCGTGCACCGCCTCGACCAGGGTCGGCGAGATGTCGCGCAGGCCGGCGGTCATCGCCGCCACCGCGCTGGCCCGCTGCGCCCGGATCCTGGCCGATGACGATCACCAGGGCGGTGTCGCGGACCCGGGTCCGCGCCTCGAGCTTGCGCAGGTCACGCACCGCCGGGGCGTCCTGCGGCAACAGGTACGAAGTCGGCCTTGAGCGGCGGGTGAAACGCGACCAGGTAGGCGGCGCCGCCGGGCACGAACGCAGCCGAGCGCTTCCAGCAGGGCGTGCCGTCCGGCTCCAGCGGCGCGGCGGCGACGCTCGGGCTGGTCACGACCTCGGCCCGTCGGCGCGCACCGCCACGCTCCTCACAGCAGGTTGCGCTCGCGCGGAGCGCGGCCGCGGCGCTCCGGTCGCGGGCCGGCGGCGCGCGCCTTGCGGCGGTTGGTGTCGTCGCGGTGATCGAGCGCCTGCGCCTGCACCTCGGGCGCGAGCAGCGCCTCGAGCGCCGCCGCCTCGTCGGGGGTCTCGCGCTGCGCCTGTCCGATCCGCATCGCCAGGACCGGATCGACGGCGCGCTCGCGCAGCCTCACCTCGAAGTGCAGGTGCGGGCCCGTCGCGCGCCCGGTGGCGCCGACCCGACCGACCTGGCCACCGGCGACCACCGCGTCGCCGACCTCGACCTCGAGCTTCGACAGGTGCGCGTAGCGGGTGGTGAGGCCGCCACCGTGATCGAGGTAGATGACCTTGCCGTAGCCGTTCTTGACGCCGGCGAAGGTGACCTGCCCCGACGCGGCGGCCAGCACCGGGGTGCCGCGGTCGGCGCGGAAGTCGGTGCCCTTGTGGAACTTGCGGATCCGGCGGCGCACCGGATCGTCGCGCCAGCCGTAACCCGAGCTCTCGACCCGGGGCACCGGGCTCTGCACCAGGGCGCGCAGGTCGGGGTGCTGGTCGGACGACGGGGTCCAGCCCGGCACCGCGCCGCCGATGAGCCAGCCCGGCGGGGTGGCGGTGGCGAGGTACGCCAGCTCGCGCAACGCGCGCTCGACCCCGACCCGCACGTCGGCGAGGGCGCCGTCGGGCCCCAGCGCCAGGCCGAGCTCGGCGACCAGGCGGCGGCTGGCGTGCTGCTGCGAGGCCTCCTCGTCGGCGGTCGCCGCCGGGGCCGGCCGCTCGGTCGATGCCACGACCTGGACGCGCTCGGTCGAGCCGGCGGTGAGAGGGCCGCTGGCCGCCGCGATCGCGCACACCGCAGCGGCGGCGGCGGCGAAGGGAGCGAGGCGGCGCATGGGGGACACCCGGCCACCTGGTGGCGCGTCCGGGGGCACCGGTTTTTGCCGACCAGGGGCCCGGCTGCAACCAGGATCGACAGGAAACTTCCCGACCGAAACTTAGGGGTTGCGTCGCCGCCGAGGTCGCGGAGAATGCGCGCCCCGATGCGCCGCCCGGCCAAGATCTTCATCGTCGTCGCCGCCCTCGCCGCGGCGGTGTGCGGCGCGGTGGCCGTGCAAGGCGGACGCTTCTGGGTGCTCGCCGGTGACCGCGTCGAGATCGGGCCCATCCACGCCGAGACCTGCCTGGGCGCCGCCGGCTGCCAGCGCACCGGCCTGGGCTGGATGAACGCCAGCGCCCTGTGGGTGCAGGCCGGCACCGGCACCTTCGCCGCCGGCCTCATCCTGGCGCTGTGCTGCGTGCTGGTCGCCGCCACGGTCGCCGCCGGCAAGCGCGCGCGGCTGCCCGCCAAGCTGACCCTGGTCGCGGCCGCCACCGCCGCCGCGGCGACCACCCTGTTCGTGGGTACGTTCCCGGGGCTCTCCGGCGCCGAGCCAGGCCGCGGCCTGGTGTGGATGGCGCTGGCGGTGGTCGCCGCCGCCGCCGCCGCGATCTCGACCCTGCGCGCCCGCGCGATCGAATAGCCACCGTCGGGGCCGCGTCTCACCTGCGCCTTGTCAGCGCCTGCCCCTACCCGTCATGCTCTCGGCATGATCGCCGCCGCGCGCCGAACCCTGGCGCTGTCCGTCCTGGTCCTGGTCGCGCTGCTCACCGCGCGGCCGGCGGCGGCGGCGCTGTCGTCGGCCAAGGTGCTCGGCCAGCTCCCCGACGACGTCACCTCCATGGCGGCGGTCGACATCGCCGCTGCCCGCAAGGGCGACGGCTTCGCGGCGATCAGCGCCGAGGTGCTGCGGGTGGCGCCCGACCTGGCCAGCATCCTCACGTCCGGCAAGCTCGACGCCCTCGACCTCACCTCGCTCATCGCCGGCGAGTTGCCCGGCGGCGAGGTCGTCTCGCTGCTCGAAGGCCGGCTGCCGCCAGACCTGCTCGACCGCACCAAGTACTCGGCGATGACCACCGACCGCGGCGTCACCGTCTACACCATCGGCGGCATGGAGGCGGCCATGCTCGGCAAGCGGCTGGCGATGGCCTCGGTCGGCCAGATGCGCCGGCTCATCGACCTCCACACCGGCGCCAAGACCACGACGTCGGCGAAAAAGGGCAAGCGTGCCGCGTGGTTGCGCAAGGCGGCCAAGGCCACGGTGACGTCTCGTCACGGCTGGGCCATCGCCCGCGCTCAAGGCTCGATCAACTCGGCGCTCGCCGGCGTCGGGATCAAGGCGTCGTGGATCTCGGTCTCGATCAAGCTCGGGGCCGACACCGAGATCGAGGCCCGGCTCGAGCTGCCGTCGGCGGCCGACGCAACCCGGGCCGCCGCCGATGGCGCCGCCGCCATCGCGACCTTCGCGCCGCAGGCGGCCATGTTCGGCCTGGGCAAGACCTTCGCCGCGGTCCAGTTCAAGGCGAGCAAGGCGGTGCTCTCGGTCGCGGTCACCGTGCCCAGGGGCGAGGTCAACTCACTCATCACGATGGCCCGACCGTTCCTGTGACCCACGGAAGCCCTCGCCGGATCCCGGGACGTCGGTAAACCGCTACATTCCTTGACAGAATCCGGGGGCCAGCCGATCCTCGCGGCGTGTCTGGTCCGGACTCCGGCAGCGACGTTCCGGCGAAGGTCGGTCGCTATGAGGTCGTGATGCATCTCGCCACGGGCGGGATGGCGCAGATCTACCTCGCGAAGGCGGGCGGAATCGGCCAGTTCGAGCGCTACGTGGTGCTCAAGACGATCTTGCCGGATCGCGCCGACGACACCCGCTTCGTGTCGATGTTCCTCGATGAAGCGCGTTTGGCCGCGACGCTCAATCACCAGAACATCGCGCAGGTCTACGAGGTCGACGAGGCCGACGGCGCGTACTTCATGGCGATGGAGTACGTGCACGGCGAGAACGTGCGCCTGCTCCTCGAGACCACGCTCAAGCGCGGCTGGACCATCCCGATCGAGCTCGGCGTGGCCATCATCAGCGGCGCCGCGGCCGGGCTGCACCACGCGCACGAGCGCCGCGGCAAGGGTGGCGCGCCGCTCAACATCGTCCACCGCGACGTGTCGCCGGCCAACATCATGGTCGGCTACGACGGCGCCGTGAAGGTGCTCGACTTCGGCATCGCCAAGGCCGAGGAGCGCTCGACCCGGACCCAGCAGGGCACGATCAAGGGCAAGTACGGCTACATGTCGCCGGAGCAGTGCCGCGGCAAGCCCGTCGATCGGCGCTCCGACATCTTCGCCCTCGGCATCGTGCTCTACGAGCTCACCACGCTGCGGCGGGCGTTCCGCGGCAACGACGACTTCGACACCATGAAGCGCATCGTCAGCGGCGACATCACGCCGCCGTCGGTGGCGGTCCCAGGCTACCCGCGCGAGCTCGAGTCGATCGTGCTCACCGCGATGGCCCGCGATCCCGAGTTCCGGTTCCAGACCGCGCAGGAGATGCTCGAGGCGCTCGACGCGTTCATGGTCCGGGCCCGGCTGGCGGCGTCGCCGACCGCGCTCGGTCGCTACATGACCCAGCTCTTCGGCGCCAAGCGCGAGCCCTGGGTCGAGCGCAGCAAGAACTCGGTCGCGCCGCCGCTGGCCGACACCGGCGAGGCCACCGAGATCTCGGTGGCCAAGGACCTCGACGAGCCGCCGGCGATGGAGCCGCCGCACGAGCGCACCGCGCTGCTCACCGACGCCGGGCTGGCGGCGGCCAACGAGCCGGCCTCGGATACCAGGGGCCGCCTCGGCGCCGACACCGCGGGCCCCCCGCAGGACCAGATCACCGTCGAGAACCCGATGGGCCGCGCGATCCGGCCGCCGGGCGCGCCGGCGGCTGCGCCGATGCCGATGGCCGCCAGGCCGCCGGCGCGCGCGCCGCAGCCGCCGCCGACGCGGCCGGCCGGTCCCGACGTTGCCGCGTGGGCGGCCCCGGACGGCGGCGAGCCCGCGCGCCGCGTCAGCGGGCCGCTGCCTGCCCTCGGCGCGACCGGCATGACGCCGCCGCCGGGCGCGCTCGCGGCCACGGGCACGGCGCCGGGCGCGGGTCGGCTGCCGACGCCACCGCCGGTGCCGCCGGCGTCGCTGGCACCACCGATGTTGCCGACGCCGACCTCGTACGCGATCAAGCCGAGCCGCAGCGGCCTGGTGGTCGCGATCCTGGTGACGCTGTCGGCGGTGATCGGCGGCATCATCGCCGCGTCGGTCATGGGCTGAACCGAGCGCGGTCACCCGCGGCGCGCGTCGACCCTCAAGCGCGGTCGCCGGGCGCGTCGCCCGGCGCGATCAATCGCAGGACTTGTCCTCGGGCGCGCACTTGAAGCGCACGTGGAGATGGTCGGCGTGGCCGGGCTCGTGCCGGACCAGGCCGACCGCGGCGCCCCGCCCGTGCGGGTACTGGAAGATGCGGCGCAGGTACGCGGCGTCGACGCCCTTCTTCTTGGCCCAGGTGTACAGGAGGCCCTGCACCTCGAAGTCGAGGAACACGTTGGACACGCCGCGGGCCTCGTCGGCGGTGCGCACGAAGGCCTTGAGCAGCCCCCAGGTCGCCGCGAGATCGAGGTTCTCGGCGTCGCCGTCGACGAAGCTGGCCGGATAGCCGGCCGGCTTGCGCTTGAACACGAGGCCGACGTCGACGTCGCGCCCGGACTGGTGCGAGCGATGGTCGCTGATCTTGCCGCCGTCCTTGGCCGACAGGTCGCCGATGGCCACGGTGTGGGCCTTGGGGAACTTGGCGTGGAAGGCGCCACGCGCGCGGCGGAGCTGCTTGATGGTCGACGCCGTGCCGTAGGTGCGATGCGGACGCCGGATGGGGTAGCCGGCGCCGGCCACCAGCCGCGACGCCGAGCGCAGCCGCCCGCGCCACGGGGCGCCGACGCTCTGGCCGGCCTCACGGGCGCGTCGACGTCGGCAGGGATGGCGGCGGCGGTCTTGGCGCGGCCGCGGCTGCTGGTGCGCGCGGCCGCCTTGCCCTTGCACGCCGGCACCTTCAGCGTGCGGCCGGCGCGGATGAGCGTGGTGTCGACGTCGTTGGCCTTCTGCAGCTGCTCGACGGTGCAGCCGTAGGTGCGCGCGATCTGGATCAGCGTCTCGCCGGGCTCGACCCGGTGGGTGCGGCCGCCGCCGGCGCGGCGAGGAGCCCGAGCACGACCAGGGCGAAGGTCGCCACCACGGGCGTGCGTCGTCCGATCGTGTTGCCCCCGCGCACGAACCGCAGAATCACCCGCGGCAGGCGCGAGCGCCAACAAAAACTGGCGCGGTCTCGCCGGGCGCTGGACATGGTTTCAGGTCTCGGCCGCGCAGCGCCGGATGATCTCGTCGGCGATGGGCGCTAGGTCCTCGGCCAGCGCCTTCGGGAAGTCGCCGCGACGCAGCGACCGAGCGGCGCGCACGAACCTGCCGAGATCGCCGCAGGCTCGATGGGCGCGGGCGTGGTCGTCGCCACCGGCGTGGTAGACGCGCAGCTCGATGAGCGAGGCGTTGTTGGGCCGACGCACCAGCCGCAGATCGGCGACCAGCGCGTCGATGAGCTCGGCCTGCGCGCGAGCTTGGCCGCCGGCGACAGCGACGACTCGTAGAGCGCCTCGAGCTCGCGGTAGGTGGCGACCTGCCGGGCCAGGCGCGCGCGCCGGATGGCCTGGCCGAGCTGCCAGGCGATCTCCTCGGGGAGCCAGCGCCGAACCGCTCGACCACCCAGGCGTCGGTCAGGCGATCGGCGACGTACTCGGCGACGCTCTCGTTGAAGAACGGCTGGTCGGGCACCAGCACGGTGGCGTGCACCGACTCGTGCAGCACCACGTTGGCGAGCTCCGATAAGCCGCCGTCGCCGCCGACGAGCATCGACGACACGATCGGATCGGGGAACCAGCCGCCGGTGAGTACGCGCCGGCCGGGCGCGCGAAGGCGTCGTAGCCGGCGGCGATGAGCTCGTCGCGGTGGCGCACGGCGGCGTCCTCGTCGAACCAGCCGAGGCCGGTGAAGCCGACGATGGGGAAGCACCAGCGGCGCGGCGCGAACGACAGCGGATCGGCGGCGCCGACGAACCACACCGCGGCGCGGCCGTCGAGCTCGACGTAGCGATGGTAGTTGTGGCGAGTGTCGAGGCCGTAGCTGGCGCCGTACGCCTTGATCTCCGGCACCTCGGCCAGGAGCATCCGGGTCCGCAGCGGCACCTCGGGATCGGCGATGACCTCGTCGAGCGGACGCGCGCCGCCGAGCAGGCCGGCCTGGCCGTAGGCGGCCTGGGCGAGGTAGCGCGGCATCAGGCAGCCGGCGCCGAGCCCGCACGTGACCAGCGCCAGGAGCGTCGCCGCGCCGCGCCGCGCGAGCGCGTGCATGTTCGCGCCGGCGCCGATCACAGCTTCGCCGCGATCGCGGTGGCGAGGGCGGCGCCGTCGGCGAGCGGCCCCGACGCCCAGCCCACGCCCAGCCCGGCGCCGTCGGGCTGCTTGGGGATGATGTGGAAGTGCACGTGCATCACCGCCTGGTGGGCGGCGGCGCCGTTGTTCTGGAGCACGTTGTAGGCCTGGGTCCCGGTCGCGGCCATCACCGCGCGCGCCAGCCGCGGCAGCACCCGGCCGATCGCGGCCGCGGCGTCGTCGGACAGCGCGTCGAGGGTGACCGCTGGCTCCTTGGGGATGACCAAAGGTGGCCGCGCGACAGCGGAGTTCACGTCGAGGAAGGCGAGCACCAGCTCGTCCTCGTACACGCGGTGGCACGGCAGCTCGCCGCGGAGGATCTTGCCGAAGACGGTGTCCGCCATGGCCGGCAGCCTACCGCGTTGCCGTCGACGTCGGCGCCGACGGGCGGTCCAACCTGGCGGCGCCGCGGGGGCCACCGATCACGGCGCGACGAGGTGGTCCGCCACCGGCTCGAGCGACACCTCCGGCAGCCGCTCGATCACCGCGTCGCGCATCGCCGCGAAGGCCGCGTCGTCGCCGGGAAACGCGTGGGTCGCGGCCCGGGTCGCGGCGTCGGGCCACTGCGCGTAGGCGTACCAGAGCCCGTCGTCGCCGCGGTGGAGCCGCGAGCCCAGCGAGCCCTGCGCCCGCAACGCGCGGGTCACGACGGCCCAGGCCTCGACGAAGGCGTCCTCGCGCCCCGGGTGCAGGCGCCAGCGATAGAGCACGACCAGGCCGGGACCGCTAGCGGTGCGAGGTTGCATCGCGCGCGACGGTATCGCGCCCCGCGGTGGGTCCGCCCTACTCGACGGTGGCGGCGCGCTCGCCGGCGGTCGGCCGGGCCCCGCGCGGTCCGCGGGGGCCGGCGGTGGTCGGCGCCCGACGGGCGGCGGCGCCGACGACGAAGCTGGTCTGCGCGCTCACGCCGACGGCGGTGGCGTCGACGGTCACCGTGCCCTCGCCGGTGAGCGACAGGCTCACGCAGTTGCGCGCGAGGCTGGGGCGCGACGTCGCCGGACCGTCGACGGTGAAGGCCCAGGTCAGGCCCGCCACGGTGGACGGCTCGCTCGCGCCGGTCACGTGCGCCTCGAAGCAGACGTCGCCGGCGTCGTCGACGGCCACCGGCATCGAGCCGAAGCCGCCTGGACGCAGCACGACCTCGTCGACGGCGTCGACCACCATCACCGTGCGTGAAGGGCTGGTCGCCGACGATGAGCTGGGCGCCGACCTCGCCGACGCCGGCGGTGAGAGGTGAAGGTCCCAGCTCGGGCATCGGCGGCGACGCCGGCGACCGTGGCCGCCAGCCCCTGGTCGATCAGGCGACGCGCGCCGGCGTCGGTGAGCGCCAGGCCGACGGTGATCTCGCCGGCGAGGAACGCCAGCGGCGCCGCGGCGTCGTAGGCCTCGATCCCCGGTGGCACCACCGCGACCTCGGCCACCGGGCCGGCGTCGAGCACGATCCGATCGAGCAGGAGCGGCGTGCCGGCCTCGGTGATGCGCAGGTAGTCGGTGCCGGCGCCGACGCCGCCGACGGTGACGCTCGCGCTCGCGGTGCTCACCACCTCGAGGGCATCGCCGTCGAGATCGACGCGTCGAACGCCACCGCCAGGATCGAGGTCGAGGTTGTCGTCGTCGACCAGCAGCCGCACCACCTGGGTGCCACCGACCGCGGTCGAAAACGGCGCGCTCTCGACGGGCAGGTCGTGCAGCTCGGCGCCGACGAAGTGCAGCCCGTCGGGCGTCAGCGGCGAGCACTGCTCGTCGGCGGGGCACTCGCCGGTGCGGTTGCGCTCGCCGCCGGTGCAGGCCGCGAGCAGGGAGACGCCACCGAGGAGGACGAACGGCGTGCGGAGGTTGCGTTGACGGATCATGTGGTTCGACCAATAGCATCCACCGTGCCATCGCGTGGGTGAGCGCTTGCCGCGGGTTACGCGAGCACGATCGCCACACGTGGGGCGAGAACGCGGCGCGGGTGTCGCGATCGCGGCGTCAGACGATGCCGCCGGGGCCCCAGGTGTAGAAGCCCTGGCCCGACTTGCGGCCCAGGTGTCCGGCCGCCACCTTCTGCCGCAGGATCTCCGGCGCGGTGAACGCCGGGCCGAGCACCGAGGTGAGGTAGTCGGCGATGCCGAGCCGCACGTCGAGCCCGACCTGATCGGTGAGCTCGAGCGGGCCCATCGGGTGGCCGTAGCCGAGCTTCATCGCGGTGTCGATGTCGGCGGCCGAGGCGACGTCCTGCTCGAGCATCCGCATCGCCTCGAGGCCGAGCGCCAGGCCGAGCCGGCTCGACGCGAACCCCGGGCTGTCACGCACGGTGATGGCGGTCTTGCCGAGCCGGGTCGCCAGCGCGACCGCGCACGCGACCGCCGACGGATCGGCGTCGGCGTGCCGCACCACCTCGCACAGCTTCATGATGTGCACCGGGTTGAAGAAGTGCATGCCGACCAGCCGGCTCGGATCGGCGAGCGCCGCGGCGATGTCGGCGACCGGCAGCGACGAGGTGTTGGTCGCGATGAGCGCGCGCGTCGCCAGGGGATCGATCTCGGCCAGCAGGCTCCGCTTGAGGTCGAGCCGCTCGGGCACCGCCTCGATCACGAGGTCGACGTCGGCGCACGCCGCCGCCATCGACGGCGCCGCCGTCAGGCGTGCGACCGCGGCGTCGCGGTCGGCAGCGGCGACCTTGCCCAGCGAGACGCCCTTGTCGAGGTTGGCGCGGACCTTGGCGACGCCGGCGTCGGCGGCCCCGGGCTTGGCGTCGACGAGCGCGGTGGTGAGGCCGGCCTGCGCCAGGACCTGGGCGATGCCGTGGCCCATGGTCCCGGCGCCGATGACGGCGGCGGTGCGGAGACGATCGAGCGTGAAGCGCGGGTCGGTGGACATGGGGGCGGACGATAGCGGAAATCGAGGCGTGGCCGCGATCACGATCAGGTCGCGCTCTGACTCCTGGCACGCCCACGACCACCTGCATCGACGTGGCCGTGACCGTGGCCGTGGCCGTTTCCGTGCTCGTGGACGATCACGTGGCCGTGAACCCTACCGGGAACGGGAACGCTCCCGTGGCCGTGATCGATCCCCGTGGCCAATCCGACGCGAGCATCCTCGGGCCGAGCAAGGAGGTGGTGGCGGAAGCGCTGTCGTGGCGTCGTCGTCGTCTCTCTCTCTCTACTCTCTCGGTCTCCTTCTTCGACTCGTGCGGCGGCTGTGCAAGGTCCAAGCGGGATCCTGGAGGCACTCGAACCGTCACGTGGGCGGCGATGGAGAAGATCGCCGCGCGTGCGTGCGTGCGTGCGTGCGTGCTTGCTTGCTTGGTCGGAGGATGCTCGCACGGGATTGGCCACGGGGATCGATCACGGCCACGGGAGCGTTCCCGTTCCCGGTAGAGTCCACGGCCACGGGAGCGTCCACGCAGACGATCACGGCCACGATCACGGCCACGTGATCGATCGCCAGAGCGTGACCGTGATCGCGAGCTAGTCGTCGTCCTCGTCGCCCGTCGAGGCCACGGTGCTCACCTCCTCGACATCGATCTCCGCCAGCGTCGCGATCGCCCGCGGCAGGTCCATCGCCTCGACCCCGCTCGGTGCGTTGCTACGCAGCATGAACGAGCACGTCCCGCACGAGGTCACGACCAGGCCGCCGCCGCCCGCCTGGACCTCGCCGAGCCGGCGCCGCGCCATCGCGTCGGCGGTGGTCGGGTTGGTCTTGGGCAACAGCCCGCCGCCGCCGCAACACTCGGTGTCGGTGCCCGACCACGACAGCTCGCGCACCTCGGCCAGCCGCCGTAGCACCGTCCGCGGCGCCTCCAGCACGCCGGCGTAGCGCGCGTGGTAGCAGGGGTCGTGGTAGTAGACCGCGCGCCGGCTCTTCGGCCGCGGCAGCCGGTCGACGCGATCGGCGAGGAACTCGACCAGCGACACCACCTCGGGCACCACCACCCCGGCGGCCGGGTACTGCACGCGCATCGTGTACAGGCACGCCGAGCAGTTGATGACCACGCGATCGAGATCGCGCACCGCCTCCCCGACCCGCCGGGCGTGCGCCGCGAACAGCTCGGGCTGCCCCGCGGCCAGCAGCGGGTAGCCCGCGCACACCTGCGACGCGGCGATGAGGGTGACGTCCTCGTCGACGGCCGCCAGCACCGCGCGCGCCGCGGCGACGTCGCCCTTGCCCTTGTCGACGGAGTCGCAGCCCGGCCAGAAGCCGATGCCGCCCAGCGGCGCCGGGCCGGCGTCGGGGAACTGCTCGCGCAGCTCGGCGGCGAGGCGCACGTCGCGCCGCCGGAAGCGCTCGCCGTAGCCGCGCAGCTCCGGGTGGCCGGCGCCGCGCGCCACCGCCTGGGCCCGGCCGGTGAAGAGCACCAGCCCCGGCTCGTTGTCGTGCTCGCAGTAGGTGGTGCACTGCCGGCACCCGGTGCACGCCCACAGCGGATCGGCCTGGGCCGGGGTCCACGCCGCGCGCCCGCGGCGCAGCTGCGCGAGCTGCCCCATCTTGGCCTGCGGCGTCCACGGCTCGTGGCCGCTGGCGCCCGCCACCGGGCACGCGTGGCGACACATCTTCGGGCAGTAGGTGCAGTTGTCGAGCTGGCGCTCGACCCCGGCGGCGGCGAAGGTGGCCGCCGGATCACGCGGGTCGCGGGCGTCGCTCACGTGAGCGCCTCCGGGCTGAGCACGCCGTCGGGATCGATCGCGGTCCGCAGCGCCGCGAGGTAGCCGTCGAGCCGCAGCGAGCGCGCCCCGAGCGGGAACGCGCCGGCGCCCTCGGCCGCGAGCACCACCGCGACGGCGCCCGGGTCGGTCTCGGCGAGCACCGCGCCGCCGCGCACCAGCGTGACGAACACGACCGCGCCGTCGGCGTCGAACCGCGACACGTGCGCGCGCAGGGCGAGCCCGGCCTCGGCCGCGGCGGCGGCGATGGCGCCGTACACCCGCACCAGCCGGCCCGGGGTGGCCATGAGCTGCGTGGTCGGCGTCGGCGCCGGGGTCGGCGCGCCGCCGTGGATGCGCCGCCACCACAGCTCGGCCAGCGCCGGCGACGCCAGCCGTCCGCCCTCGGCGATGGCCGCGCTCGAGACGAGGTCGCGGTCGCACGCCGCGAGGTCGGTGGGCCCGGCGGTGCCAGCGACCAGGAGCGCCTCGCCGTCGCCGAGCGCGAGGTCGAGCTCGGCGAAGTGGACCCGGGCCTCGGCCTCGTCGTAGATGCGCACGCCCGACGGCGCCGCCTCCTCGCGCAGGGCGAGCTGGACCGCGGCCACCGCGGCCGCCACCGACGGCAACGCGTAGGCGGTGGCGAAGCGCGCCTCGGGCGCGCGGTGCAGCCGCAGCACCAGCGACGTGAGGATCCCGATCGCGCCCTCGCTGCCACACAGCGCGCGCGCCAGGTCGGGCCCGGTCGCGCGTCGAGGCGCGATCCGGGTGTGGATGGTGCGGCCGTCGGCGAGCACCGCGGACACCCCGAGCACGTTGTCCTCGAAGAAGCCGGTGCGCGCGCTCGACTTGCCGTGGGTGCGCACGGCGACGATGCCGCCCAGGGTCGAGCGCATCACCGCCGGCGGGTAGTCGCCGAGCGACAGCCCGCGCGGCACGAGCTGGGCCTCGAGGTCGACCCCGGTGAGCCCGACCTGCACGTGCGCGGTGAGCGAGCGCTCGTCGAGCGCGAGCACGTGGCACAGCCGCGCCATCGAGGTCTGCACCGTCGGGCGCGCGTGCACCGGCGGGCGTCGCCCCGAGCCGGCCGGCGCCACCACGACGCCGAGGCCCGGCGCCGCTCGCACCAGCCCGGCGATCTCGACCACCGAGCCCGGCGCCACCCGCCACACCGGCGTGGTCGCGCCCGGCGTCGGCGCGGTGACGTGGTCGCGGCCGACCAGGTCGACCAGCGCCCGGGTCACCGCGTCGACGTCGCGCCCCGACTCAGGCATGGCGATCGAGCCCCATCTTGCCCGGGTTCATGATGCCGTCGGGATCGAAGGTCTGCTTGAGGGCGCCGTAGATCGTCATCGCCTCGCGGTGCTCGGCGTGCATGTACGGCGCCTTGAGCAGGCCGACGCCGTGGTGGTGGCTGATGGTGCCGCCGATGCGCGCCACCGCCTCCATGCCGTCGCGCCAGATCGCGTCGTAGACCCGCTCGTGGCCGCGGGCGTCGTCGGCCGCCCCGCCGGAGCCGGCGAAGGTGAAGTAGATCGAGCAGCCGTCGGCGTAGGCGTGGGAGAAGTGCGCCATCACCACCGCGTGGCGGCCGATGGCGGCGCGTACCGCCGCGTACAGCTCGTCGAGGCGGTCCCAGCCGGCGGCGACCTCCATGGTGTCGACGAACGCGCCGTCGGCGAAGATCGGCGACATCTTGTAGGACACGGCGTAGCGGTGCGCGAGCCAGCGCAGACCCGGCTCGTCCCCGAGGTCACGCCCGCCGACGGCGTCGAGCTCGGCGAAGGTCAGCGCCGCCTCGACCTCGGTGCGGATGCGCGCGCCCTCGAGGCCGATGATCATCCGGCAGCCGGCGCGGGCGACCCGCTCGGCGGCCACGCCGAGCACCGCGTTGAACGCGCGCGAGCGCCCGAGCGCGGCGCCCATCGCCTCGCGCCGCAGGCCGGCGACGCCGCCACGCGCCAGCGCCCGCAGCCGCGCCAGCGGCCCGGCCTCGACGGCCGCGTCCGGGCTCGGCCACGGCGGCAGCGGGCCGGCCCCCGGGGCCGGGCTCGGCGCGAAGGCGTCCTCGTCGAGCGCCGGCGCGCCGACCTCGTCGTGCGACGCCGCATTGATCATGGTGTCGAGCTCGTCGTAGAGCCGCACGATCGCCGGGCGCAGGCCGCGCTGCATCACCCGGCGGATCGCCTCGATGCCGGTGGCCACGTCGGGCATCCAGTAGCCGCGCATGATCCGGAGCTGCGGCGCCGGTGACACCCGCAGCCGCGCCGAGGTGATGATACCGAGCGTGCCCTCGCTGCCGACGACGAGCTGGGTCCAGCCCGGCCCACGCAGGGCCCGGGTCGGGCCGTCGGTCTCGACCACCTCGCCGCGGCCGGTGACCAGGGTGACCCCGGCGACGCGGTCCTCGACCTTGCCGTACTTGGTCGACAGCTGCCCGGCGGCACGGGTCGCCAGCCAGCCGCCGACCGTCGAGCAGTAGATCGACGACGGGAAGTGGCCGAAGGTGTAGCCGCGGCGCGCGAGCTCGCGCTCGAAGCGCTCGCCGATGAGGCCGGCGTCGACGTCGCAGGTGAGTTCGTCGGCCGACACCGAGCGGATCGTCGTCATCCGCTTGGTGTCGACGGTGATGCCGCCGCGCACCGGCACCACCCCGCCGCACACGCCCGAGCCGCCGCCGTACGGGACGATCGGCACCTGGGCCGCGCGCGCGACCTTGACGATGGCGACGACCTCGCGCACCGACTCCGGCCACACGATCAGGTCGGGCTGGTGCGCCGGCGCGTCCCCGGCGCGCCGGGCCAGGAGCAGGCGCGGCCACATGTCGCGCGCGTAGACGTCGCGATCGACGGCCTCGCTCGAGACCCGGCGCGGGCCGAGGATCCCCTCGAGCTCGCGCCGCACGCGCTCGCTGACTTCGCCGCGCACCGTCGCACCGTATCACGGCGGGCGCGGCGCTCGCCGGGCCGCGCCCGCCGGCGCGATCGCCGACGACGAACCCGGCCGTGCCCCTTGCGCCGCCCGGCGCGACCTACTCGATGGTCGAGTTGGTGACCTGGGGATCCTCGGCGGCGAGCACGAAGATGCCGGGGTAGCCGGCGGTCTCGAAGCCGTCCGACGGGTTGTCGGTGAGCACCGAGTCCTCGATCACCAGGTGGCCGCTGCGATCGTTGCTCACGAAGAAGATGGCGCCGCCGCCCTCGTTGGCGTGGTTGTCGTGCAGGTGGGCCCCGCACAGGCGCAGCGTGAAGGTGTTGCCGTCGTTGTAGATGGCGCCGCCGCTGCCACCCCCGGGGGTGCCGTCGCGGGCCGGGTTGGCGCCGACGCCGATCGCGCGGTTGTGGCTCATCAGCGTGTTGAGCACCGTGTACGACACCCCGATGCTCGACAGGCCGCCGCCGTTGGCGCCGACGTTGCCGAGCGCCGGCGCGCCGCCGAAGGTGCTGTGGACGACGTACACCGGCCGGTCCTCGAACTGGTCGAAGACCCGCACCGCCGCGCCGCCGACGTCGGGGCCGACCTCGTCGACCCGGTTGCCGAAGAAGCGCGCGTTGACGATCTTGAACTGGCCGCCGCGCACGAAGATCGCGCCGCCGCCGCCGGGCTCCTCACCGCTGGCGTTGCCGTCGACGAAGGTCAGGTTCTGCACCGTGAGCTGCGGGTGATCCTGATCGTCGCAGTGCGAGGTGGTCCAGTGCTGGTCCTCGTCGCAGGTGTTCATGTACAGGATGCGGTGGGCGCCGCCGCCGGACAGCGCGACGGTGCCGCCGCCGTCGAGCACGATCCGCGGGCCGGTGTCGTTGAACACCTTCGCGGTCTCGGGCAGCTCGATCGTGACCGGCTCGGGGCCGCAGGCGAAGGTGATGACGCCGCCGGCGGCGACCGCCGCCACCACCGCGGCGCCGGTGCAGCTCGCCGGGGTGCCGTCGCCGATGACGTGGTCGGGCGCCGACACGTCCTCGAGCTGCCCCGCCGCCGGCACCGCGCAGGCGCCGTCGGGGTTGCCGGCCGGCGGGCCATCGTCGAACGGCGTCGGCGGGTAGATGGTGGCGTCGGGCGCCGGGCCGGCGTCGCCGCCGCCGCAGGCACCGAGCACCACCGCGACGAGAAGCTGCGCGCGCGCCCGCATGCCCGTCAGGGTAGCGCGCCGCGGTAGGCCCGGGCGACGGCGGTCTCGGCGGCCCGGCGATCGCCGGCCCGCGCCGCCGCCGCGATCGCGGCCGCCGGCCCTGGCGCCGGCAGCGGCAGCGGCGCGAGGGCCGCGGTCTTCATGCGGGTGTAGCCGCCGCGCAGCGGCACCGAGCGCGCCGCGAGCCACGCCGCGGTCACCGGCGCGTTGAGGATCGCCAGGTACAGGGCGACGTCGGCGTAGGCCGGGTCGACGCCGTCGCGCGGGTACACCGCGTACGCGCTGTCGATGATCAAGACCCCGCCGGGCGCGAGCATCGCCCGGGCGCCGGCGACGACGTCGGGCACCACCACGCGCGGCGTCGGCCCCAGGTGGCGCGCGAGGTTCTGCGGCCGACCGAAGGCGATGAACTCGGCCCCGGCGAAGCGCCCGCCCTCGCGCGCCTCCAGACGCGCCCGGTGCGCCGCGAGGTGCGCCGCCGCGCGCGGCCAGCGCGCGCGCAGCGCGGCCCACGCCAGCCGACGATCGCCGTCGTAGGGCACGACGCAGCGCGGGTGCGGCGCGCCCTCGTCGACGCCGCCCCAGGCCACCACGTCGCGACCGCGCAGGCACGCGCGGGTCGCCGCCGCCTCCACCACCACCTCGACCCCACCGACGGTCGCCCGCGCCCAGCGCCCGTCGAGCACCGCGCCCGGCAGCACGAACACGCCGTCGGCGTTGGTGCCGGCGCCCTTGGCGATGTGGGCGACCTCGCCGAGGGTGGGGCCACCCGGACGCGCCGACACGCGCCGCGCTGGTGCGGCGTGCCACGGCGCGGTCGGCGCACCGTCGACGGCCACCGCCGTCACCGCCCAGCCCGCCGGCGTGTGCCGCGCCAGCGTCGGCGCCGCGCCGCCGCGCCCGAGCACCACCACCGAGGCGTAGGTGGTGGCGCCGGCGAACAGCTGCAGCGCGCCGAAGTCGATCACCGCGCGCACGCCGTCGGTCGCGCGCAGGTGCGCGCGCAGCGGCCCGGCGGTGCGGGCGGTGAGCCAGCGCGACGGCACCACCAGGCCGGCGCGACCGCCCGGCGCCAGCCACGCCAGGCTCTGCTCGACGAAGGCGGCGTAGAGGTCCCACTCGCCGAACCCGGTCGCGGCGTAGCGCCCGCGCAGCGACGCCCACAGCTCGGGGTCTGCGGCGCGCAGCCGGATCGAGCGCACGTACGGCGGATTGCCGACGACGGCGTCGACGTCCGCGGCCTCGGGCGGCGCGCCGGTGAGCGCCTCGCACGCGATCATCGGCAGCGCCGGCCAGCGCGCCGCCACCGCCGCCACCACCGCCGGATCGCGCTCGAGCCCGAGCAGGCAGCGCCGGGCGATGCGCGCGGCCAAGGCCGGCGTCGGCCGCGCGCCGCGGGCCACCGCGGCGGCCAGCAGCACCTCGTGGGCGGCGGCGAGGAAGCGGCCGTCACCGGCGGCCGGATCGAGCACGCGCAGCCGCGGCACCGCGCCGTCCCAGCGCGCCGTCGCCACCAGCGGCGCCAGCACGCGCCGGGCCACGAAGCCCGCCAGCGCCGGCGGCGTGTAGTACGCGCCGCGGCTGCGATCGCGCGGGCCCGACGACGTCGGCGCGTCCGCCAGCGCGCGCACCACCGCGGCGAGCTCCGACCGGCTCAGCTCGGGCTCGCGCGCCACCGCCACCGCTCGCACATACCAGGAATCCCCGCCGGCGCGCGCGCTGTGCGAGCCTCGCGCGCATGGCCACCGCCGCCGACGTCGCCGTCGCCGTGGTCGCCGGTCTCCACGTCTGGTTCATGATCCTCGAGATGGTCCTGTGGACGACGCCGCTGGGACAGCGCACCTTCCGACGCACGGCCGCCGAGCAGCTCGCGACGCGCGCCATCGCCCTCAACCAGGGCCTCTACAACGGCTTCCTCGCCGCCGGCCTCGGCTGGTCGCTGGTGGCCACGCCGGCGCTGGCGACGCCGCTCGCGTGCTTCTTCCTCGGCTGCGTGTTCGTCGCCGGCGTGGTCGGTGCCGCCACCGCGGCCCGCGCGATCCTGTGGGCGCAGGCGGTGCCCGGCGCGGTGGCGCTGGCCCTGACCCTGGCCGCGTGACCGCCGCAGCCGGCGCGGCGGTGCGGATCCCGAGGCGCGCGCGCCGGCGGCGCCTCTCGACGCCGGGCGTATAGTCGGCGCGCATGGCCGCGCTCGAGACCGTCGCCGTGGTGAACCCGCGGGCCCAGGGAGGCGCTGGCGCACGCCGGTGGGCAGCGCTCGAGCCGCTGGTCGCCGCGCACGGCCCGCTGCGCGCCGTGTTCACCGAGGCGCCCGGCGACGGCGTGCGCCTCACCCGCGAGGCGCTGCGCGGCGGCGCCGGCCGGGTGGTGGCGGTCGGCGGCGACGGCACCATCAACGAGGTCGTCGGCGGCTTCTTCGAGCCGCTCACCGCCGACGCCGCCGCGCCGACGGCGATCGCGCCGGCCGCCGAGCTCGCGGTGGTGCCGCTCGGCACCGGCGGCGACTTCCGGCGCGCGGTCGGACTGCCGGCCGATCCGGCGGCCGCAGCTGGCCTCATCACCAGCGGCGCGCGCGCACGCATCGACGTCGGCCGGCTCGACTTCGTCGACGAGCGCGGCGCGACCGTCAGCCGCGTGTTCGCCAACGTGGCCTCGCTCGGCGTGTCCGGCGTGGTCGTGCGCCGGTCAACGCGTCGCGCAAGCGGCTGGGGCGGATGTCGTTCCTGCTCGCGACCGCGCGCGCCACCCTGGGCTGGCGCAACCCGCGGGTGCGGCTCCGGCTCGACGACGGCCCGGCGATCGAGCGCGCCATCAACACGATCGCCATCGCCAACGGCGGCTACTTCGGCGGCGGCATGCACGTCGCGCCCGACGCCGTGCTCGACGACGGGGTGTTCGACGTCGTCACCATCGGCCCGATCGGCCTGGGCGATCTGGTGCTGCGCGGCACCCGCATCTACCGCGGCCGCCACGTCACCATGCCGCAGGTCGAGATCGCGCGGGCCCGGGTGGTCACCGTCGAGGCGGTCGACCCGGCGACCACGATCGAGCTCGACCTCGACGGCGAGGACGCCGGCCGCCTGCCGGTGCGCGCCACCATCGTGCCGGCGGCCCTGACCCTGGTGACCCCGAGCTGACATGCTGCGCGTCGTCCACGGCAACCACGTCGAGGCGCTGCGCGAGGCGCTCGTCGCCGGCCAGGCCGGCCTCGATCCGTTCACCCCGACCACCGTCGCCGTCGCCAGCCGCGCGATCGGGCGCTGGATCACCTTCGGCCTCGCCGACGCGCACGGCGTGGCCCTCGGCCTCGAGCTGCCGTACCTCGACAAGATCATCGTCGACGCCTTCGCCCGCGACCCCGCCGGGCAGGCCGCCCGCCTGCGCGCGCTCGATCGCCCGCGGCTGGCCGCCGCCCTCGCCAGCGTGCTCGCCGAGCCCGACGCCCGCGACGACGACCTCGCGGCCCTCGCCACCTACCTCGGCGAGCCGCGCGCCGGCGTCGACGGCGCCAGCGACGTGCGCCGGGTGCAGCTCGCGCAGCGCCTGGCCCGGCTCCTGTGGGGCTACGCCGAGACCCGCGCCGACTGGCTCGACGCGTGGGACGCCGGCGGCGCCGGCCCCGACGGGCCGCACGCGCCGTGGCAGCGCGCGATCTACCGCCGCCTGCGGGCGCACCTGGCGCGGCTGGCCGCCGACGACGGCCCGCGCTGGGTGCCGACGCCGCGGCTGCCGGCGGCGCGCCGCGACCTCGGCCTGCCGGCGCCGGTGTGGCCGGGGACGCTGCACGTCGTCGGTCACTCGTACCTGGCGCCGGCCACGCTCGACGCGCTGACCGCCCTCGCCGTCGGTGGCGAGGTGATCGTCTACCAGCTCGATCCGTGCGCGGAGTTCTGGGAGGACCTGCCGAGCCGCAGCCGTGGCCGCTCGCGCCTCATCGCCGGCTCGCGCCGACGCGCCGACGACGCCGTCGACGATCCGCTGGCGCTGCAGCTCTGGGGCCGCCCCGCGCGCGACACCATCGCGGCCCTGACCGAGCTCGCCGGCGGCGATCTCGACGCCCGCTTCGTCGACGACGGCGCCGCCACCGCGCTCGGCCAGATGCTCGCCGACGCCGCCGTGCGCGCGCCGGCGCCGACCCTCCCGCCACCGGGCACCGCCGCCGGCGTGCGGGTCCTGGCCTGCCCCACCCCGGCCCGCGAGCTCGAGATCGTCGCCGCCGAGATCACGACGCTGTTGCGCGAGGATCCCGAGCTGCGCGCGCCGGACATCGCGGTGCTGGTCGCCGGCGATCGCGACGCCTACCTGGCGCTGGTGCCGGCGATCTTCGACGAGACCGGCCCGGTGCCCTACCACGTGCTCGACGCCGCCAGCGCCGATCGCGGCCGGCTGCCCGAGGCGATGGTGCGCTGGCTGGACCTGCCCGGCGGCGAGCTCACCCGCCGCGACCTGCTCGGCGTGATGCTCCACCCGCACGTCATCGGTCGCTACCCGCACGCCGATCCCGACGACTGGCTGGGCTGGGCCGAGCGCCTCGGCATCTACCGCGGCGCCGACGACGGCGACCACGCCGGCACCTACCTCGAGGGCGAGCGCGATCGCTTCCACTGGGATCAGGGCCTGCGCCGGCTGGCGCTGGGCGCCTTCGTCGCCGCGCCCGACGCCCGCGAGCTCGACGACGACGACGACGACGGCCTGGCCCAGCTCGGCGGCCACCGGCTGGCGCCCGAGCCGGTGGCGCCGGACCTCGGCCCGAGCGCCGCGACCTTCGCGCTGCTGGCGCGCTCGCTCATCGCCGACGCCCGCTGGATCGCCGCGACCGCGCGCCGCTGGCGCGCTGGGCCAGATCCTCGACGGCGTCGTCGCCGCGTACCTGTGGCCGACCACGCCCGACGACGAGCACAATCTGACCCGGCTGCGCACCACCATCTTCGAGCTGCGCTCGCTCGACCTCGACGCCCGCGCCTGGGCTTCGCCGAGGTCCGCGAGCTGCTCCGCGATCGCATCGCCGGGCTGCGCGCCGATCGCGGCGAGGCGCTGGTGCACGGCGTCACCGTCGCGCCGCTGTCGACCCACCGGCCGCTGCCGTGGCGCCACGTGTTCATCGTCGGGCTCGGCGCCACCGGCTTCCCGGCGGCGACCCAGGCCGCGCCCTACGACCTGCGCACCACGCCCCGGCGCGGCGACGTCGGCGATCGCGATCGCGATCGCCACGCGTTCTTCGAGGCGATGCTCGGCGTGCGCGACCGCCTCACCCTGAGCTACGTGGCGCTGCACCCGGTGTCCGGCGAGCACCTCGAGCCGTCGTCGGTGGTGCACGAGCTGGCCGAGGCGATCGCGCCGTACCTGGGCGCCGATCGCGCCGCCACCGCGCTGGCCCAGCTCACCGTGCGCCACCCGCTGCACCGGTGGAGCCCGCGGTACCAGGTGGAGCCGGCGCTGGCGAGCGGCGCGGCGGCCGGCGCCGCCGACGAGCGCGACGCCCTGGCGGTGCGCGCCGCCCTGTCGAGCACGTGGCGACCGCGGCCCCAGGCGCCGCCGTCGACGCCGACGCCCTGCGCGCGGTGGTCACCGGCGACGGCGGCCCCGACCTGCGGGCCCGGCTCGGGGTCGGCGCGCCGAGCGCGGCCGGCGCCGGGCGCGCGGCGCCGCAGCGCACGCTGACCTTCGCCGCGATCAGGGCCTTCCTCGAGTCGCCGCTGCAGGCGTGGGCCAAGTCGGTGCTCGCGCTCCAGGGATCACCGACGGCGATCTCGCCGACGTCGAGGACGAGCCGCTGGTGGTCGACGCGATCCCGCGCGCGCTGCTCCTGCGCGAGGTGGTGGCGGGTTGCCTGCGCGAGCCCGATCGCGAGCCCGCGGCGGTCTTCGATCGGGTCCGGGCCCGGCTGGAGGCGGTCGGCGGCTGGCCGCTCGGTCCGTTCGGTCGGGCCGCGCGCACCGCCGGCGTCGAGTTGGTCACCCAGTGGCTGCGCCGGCTGCCGCGCGTCGACGGCGCCCGCTGCGTCCGCGACGGCCTCGGCCGCGGCGACGGCGTCGAGACCACCGTCCACCCGCCGCTCGTGCTCGAGCTGCCACCGGCGCCGGGCGGCCCCGACGGCCCGCGCACGGTGGCGATCGTCGGCACCAGCGACCCGCGCCTGGTCCCCGGCGGCACCGTGGTGGTGCGCTCGAGCCCGGGCAAGTCCGACGGGCCGAGCCGCGCGCGCTACCACCTGCGCGCCGCGGTCGATCACCTGTGCCTGGCCGCCGCCGGCCCGCTGGCCGACGTGCCGCACCAGCACCATCTGCTGTCGGGCGACGGCACCATCACCACCATCGAGCACGCGCCGTGGTCGATGGCCGACGCCCGCGCCCACCTCACCGAGCTGTGTCGCTCGCTGCTCGACGACACCCACGGCTACGTGTGGCCGCTCGACGTCGCCACCAAGGCCGCCTTCGGCGAGGTCGCCGAGGTCAAGCTCATCGAGCGCGCGCTCGGCTTCGGCCCGATCCAGCGCACCGACGGGCTGGCGCCGCCCGCCGCCGACGACGCCCTGGCCTGGGCCGCGACCCGCCTCCGGCCGGTGCTCGAGCGCCTGCGCGGGGCGCTGTGGTACTCCGTCGACGGCGAAGCTCGCCCCAGGAGCCGCCGATGAGCGACGTCGCCTGGGTCGAGCGTCCCGCGGTGCTGCCGTCGGCCGACCTCGCGCGCCTGGTGGTGGAGGCCTCCGCCGGCACCGGCAAGACGTACTTCCTCGAGCACCGGGTGGTCGACCTCATGCTCGGCGCCGGCGCCGGCCTCGATCAGATCCTGCTGGTCACCTTCACCGAGAAGGCCACCGCCGAGCTGCGCGAGCGCATCCGCGCGCTGCTCGATCGCGTGGTCCACCACGCGCCCGGGCCACGGCCCGACGGCGCCACCGAGCGCAGCCACTGGCGGGTCGACGCCGCCGCCCGCGCCTCGTTGCGCGCGGCGCTGTGGTCGTTCGAGCGCGCCGCCATCTTCACCATCCACGGCTTCTGCCAGCGCGTGCTCGGCGACTTCGCCCTCGCCGGGCGCCGCCCCTTCGATCAGACCCAGGTCGCCGAGGACGTCGCCTTCGAGCGCACCTGGCGGCGGCTGCTGCGCACGCAGTTCGCCCGGGATCCCGACGACGCCGCGCTGCTCGAGGCCTACCTCGCCGGCGACGGCACCATCGCCGCGCTGGGAGAGATGCTGGCCTACGCGCTGCGCACCGACGCGCCGCTGCGGCCGGCGCCGCGCGCCCACGACGCCAGGCCACGCGCCGAGCTCGCCGCGTTGCGCGCCCAGCTCGACGCCATCGGCGACGTCGGCGCCTTCGTGAGATCGATCGGCGGTCACGGCGGCCGCGTCGACAAGGTCACCCGGGTGCTCCGCCGGGTCATCGATCGGCTGCAGCTCGCGTCGACGCCGCGCGCGGCGATCCTCGTGCTCGACGCCCTCGCCGGCGACAACGACGAGGGCCTGGGCTACTTGCTCAAGGCCTCGACCTGGACGGCCAACAAGGGCGTGCGCCAGCCGGCCGAGGTGCCGGCGCTGGCGGCCGCGTTCGCGGCGCTGGCGCCGTCGCTGGTGCCGCTCAAGGTCACCCTCGCCCACCGGTTCGTGCCGCCGCTGCGGCTCGCGCTCGACGCCGACAAGTCGGCGCGCGGCCAGTTCGACTACCAGGATCTGCTGGCGCGGACCGCCGAGCTGCTGGCGTCGCCGCGCGGCGCCGAGGTCGCGGCGCGCCTGCGCGAGCGGCTGCCGTGGGCGATGATCGACGAGTTCCAGGACACCGATCCGCTGCAGTGGCAGATCTTCCGCACGGTCTGGGGCGACCCGTCGGCGCCGGCGCGCGGGCTGGTGATCGTCGGCGACCCCAAGCAGGCGATCTACTCGTTCCGCGGCGCCGACGTCGCCACCTACCTCGCGGCGCGCCAGCAGCTCCTCACCGCCGGCGCCGCGTCGCTCGATCTCGAGGTCAACCACCGCGCGACCGCACCGCTCATCGAGGCGACCAACGCGATCCTGCGCGGCCCCGACGCCGCGGCGCCGCTGCTCACCGGCGCCATCGGCTACCCGGTCCCGGTCCGGGCCGGCGGCGCGGTGACGCCGCTCGACGACGGGCCCGCGCTCACGCTGTGGCGCCTGCACAGCCCCGGCAAGGCGCGCATCGACGACGTGCGCGCGGCTCACCTCGGCGCCATCGCCGCCGAGATCCGCCGCCTCACCAACCCGGCGGCGCCGCTGGCGTTCCGCGATCGCGGCGGCGAGCGCGCGCTCACCCCCGGCGACGTGTACGTCCTGACCCGGACCAACGCCGAGAGCGACGCCGTCGCCGCCGGCCTGCGCCGCCACGGCGTGCCGTGCGCGCTGCTCATGGCCGAGTACCTGATGGACACGCCGGAGGCCCGCGACGTCGCCGACCTGCTCGACGCCATCGCCCAGCCGCGCGCGCGCGCCACCCGCCTGCGGGCCTGGCGCACCGCGTTCTTCGCGGTGCCGTGGGACGACCTGCCCGCCCTCGCCGACGCGCCGGATCACCACGAGCTGGTGGCGCCGCTGTTCGCGTGGGCGGAGCTGGCGCGCCGCCGGCAGTTCCATCGCCTGTTCCACCAGGTGCTCACCGACAGCCAGTTCGCCGCGCGCGCGCTGGCGCTCGGCCGCGGCGAGCGCGCGGTGGTCAACGTGCGCCACGTCTTCGAGCTGCTGCTGGTGGAGCTCGATCGTACGCCCATCGATCTGCCCGAGCTCGCGCACCGTCTGCGCGGCTGGATCGCACTCGGCGAGAAGGGCGTCGCCGCCGACGACAGCGACGTCCAGCGCGCCGAGACCGACGCCGCCGCGGTCAAGATCATGACCGCGCACCGGGCCAAGGGGCTCGAGGCGGCCGCCGTGTTCCTCTTCGGCGGCACCCAGCCGTTCCCGGGCGGCCCGCCGCTCATCACGGTGCCCGCCGACGACGGCGACGGGCGGGTCACCTGGGCCGACGGCCGCGAGGCCGCCAAGGAGGCCCGCAAGCGCGAGGAGGCGCTCGAGAGCGAGCGCCTCGCCTACGTCGCGTTGACCCGCGCCAAGGTCCGCATGTACCTGCCCTGGTACGACGACGGCGTCGTCGGCTCGACCGCGGCCTACCAGCCGATCCAGCAGGCGATCACGCGCTGGGCCGACGCCGGCGTGCTGCCGCCGCACACCGCGCGGATCGAGCTCGCCATCGGCGCCGACGACGACGCGCCGCCGCCGCCGGACGGCGTGCTCGCCGGGTTCACCGCGCCACCGCCGGTGACCGCGCGCGCGCCGCGCCTCGAGCTCGCGCGCCGCGCCGGCGGCGCCCTGGTCTCGTACTCGCGCCTGGCCCATGGCGGCGACGCCGGCGCCAGCGTGCGCCTGCTCGATCAGCCCGACGAGGCGCGCATCGTCGTCGGCGACGACGACCTGCCGCCCGGGGTCGACACCGGCCTGTTCCTCCACGAGGTGCTCGAGCACGTGGCGGTGACGCCCGAGGTGGTGACCCAGCCGGTCGAGGCCTGGGCCGCGGAGCCCGCGACCGCGGCGCTCCTCGACGCCAGCATGCGCCGGCACCGCATCCCGCCGCGCGCGCGCGCGCACGCCGAACGGGTGGTGCACGCCACCCTGACCCAGCCGCCCGCCCTCGGCGACGGCTGGCGCGACGCGCCGCTGCCGGCCCTGGCCTCGGCGCCGCGGCTCGCCCGCGAGGTGGAGTTCACCTACCCACGCCCGCAGGCGGGCGCCGGCTACGTGCGTGGCTACATCGACGCGCTGGTCGCCTGGGACGATCGTCTGTGGGTGATCGACTACAAGTCCGACGTCCTGCCGCAGCCGAGCCACGCGGCGGCGGCGGCCCTCGTCGAGGAGCGCTACCGCGAGCAGGCGCGGCTGTACGGGCTCGCCGGCGCCCGAGCGCAGCGCCCTGGCCTGCGCCTGGGCGGCCTGCTCTACTGGTTCGTGCGCGATCAGCTGGTGGTGCCGATCGTTGTCGACGACGCCACCCTCGCTGGGTGGACGCGCTGGCTGGCCGAGCTGGAGGTGGCGGCGTGAGCCGGGCGCGTGGCCTCGCGCTGCACCCGGGGGGCAGCGTGCGCGTCGCCCTCGGCGAGGGCGCGCGCGGCAGCGACGTGTTCCGCCGCCTCGCCCTCGGCGCCGCCCGCTGCGACCTCGGCGACGAGGGCCTCTACCTCGCCGAGGAGCTGCTCGGCGGTGACGACTTCCTCGACGAGCGCCAGCGCGAGGCCCTCGGCCACCTGATCCTGGCGATGCTCACCGCCAGCGCCCAGGGCGCCACCCGGCTGCCGCTCGATCCCCGCGGCCCGGCGCGCGCGCTGCTGGCCCAGGTGGCCAGCGCCGCCGGCACCGGGGCCAGCGCCGACGTCATGCTCAAGCTGATCGCCGGGCTGGTCCGCGATCTCGATCGAGGCACCTTCGCGTCGATCCTCGGCCGCCCGGGACAGCGGCGACCGCTCATCGTCGACGACGGTCACCTCTACCTCGAGCGCGATCACCGGCGCGAGCGCGATCTGGCCGCGACCCTGGTGCCGCGCCTCGGCGTCGGCGCGCCCGACGCCACCGTGCGCGCCGCGGTGGAGGCGGTGCGCCTGCGGCCGGCCGGCCCGGCCCTCGACGAGGATCAGCTCGCGGCGGTGGCGGCGGCGCTGGCCGGGCGGGTCACGGTCATCGTCGGCGGCCCCGGCACCGGCAAGACCGCGCTGGCGGTGGCGCTGGTGCGCGGCCTGGTGCGGGTCGGCGCCACCCGCCTCGCCCTCGCGGCGCCGACCGGCAAGGCCGCCAACCGGCTCGGCGAGGCGATCGCGTCCGCCCTGGCCGGGCTCGACGAGGCCGACGCCGCCGACGCGCCGCTGGTGTCGACGCCGCCGACGGCGCAGACCGTGCACCGCCTGCTCGGCGCCGGCCCGCGCGGGTTCCGCCACGGCGCCCGCGCGCCGCTGCCGGTCGACGCGGTCATCGTCGACGAGGCGTCGATGCTCGACCTCCGGCTGGCGCACGCGCTGCTCGCGGCGCTGCCGCCCGATGCCCGGCTGATCTTGCTGGGCGACGCCGATCAGCTGCCATCGGTCGAGGCCGGCCAGGTGCTGGCCGACCTCGCCGCGGTCGGCGCCGACGCGTCGTGGTGCCGGCGCCTGACCCGCAGCTTCCGCATGGACCCGACCGACCCCGACGGGCGCGCGGTGCTGGAGGCGGCGCGAGCGGTACAAGCCGGCGACGCCGGCGCGCTCCTGGCCGGGACCACGCCCCGCCTGCGCGCGATCGATCCCGAGCTGCCACCGACCGCGCCGCGCGGCGCCACCTTGCTCGACACCGACGACGACGCCGTGCGCGATCGGGTGACCGCCGCCGCGTTCGCGCGCATCGCGACGCCGACGTTCGTGGCCTGGGCCCGCGCCGATCACCGCTTCGACGGCGAGCGCTTCGACGACGCCGGCCAGGCCGCGCTGGCCGGGATGTTCGCCGCCCTCGATCGCGGGCGCGTGCTCACCGCCACCCGCGGGCTGCCCACCGGCGCGGTCGCCATCAACGCCCAGCTCCACGAGCTGTTGCTCGCGCTCACCGCGCGCTCCCGGCCGACTACGCGCCGGAGTTCGTGCCCGGGGAGCCGGTGATGATGACCGCCAACGACCCGCGCGCGGCCTGTGGAACGGCGACCAGGGCGTGGTGGCCCGGGTCCTCGACGCCAGCGGCGAGGCCACCTGGCGCGCGGTGTTCCGCCAGCGCGGCGCGCTGGTGCCGCTGCCGCTCGACGCCCTGCGGGGTCAGCTCGAGCGCGCGTGGGCGCTCACGGTGCACAAGGCGGGGCTCGGAGTTCGACGAGGTGATCCTGGTGTTGCCGACCGCGGACGCCCCCATCCTCACCCGCGAGCTCCTGTACACCGGCCTGACCCGGGCCCGCCGCGGCGTGGGCGTGGTCGGGCCACGTGCCGTGGTCACCGCCGCGGTCGCGCGGCGCGCCAGCGCGCCTCGGGCCTCGCCGAGCGCCTCGCCGGAGCGACGCCATGACGTCGCCGTGCCCGCACGCGCACCGCGTCGAGGGCGTGTGCGCCGCGTGTGGTGATTGCACCCACGAGGTGGTGCTCAACGGCGCGTGCCTGGCGTGCGGGACCACCGAGCTCGATCCGATCGCGATGTCGCCGCGCCCGCCGGCGCTGGTCCCCGCCAGCGCCTTGCGCCGCCGCGACCGCGGCTCGGGCCGGTGATAGCATCGAGGCCAGCGTGTACACCGTCCTCATCGCCCTGGCCGACGTCGGTACTGCGATCCAGGTCGAGGAGAACCTGACCAAGCTCGGCGTGCCGGTGCGCTGGGACGGCGCGGTCGCCCGCGGCCCGACCGCGGGCAACCCGGCCGGCGAGGACGTGGTCCTGGTGAGCGCCGCCGAGCTCGGCGGACGGCTGGCCGACGTCGCCAGCGCGTGGCGTCAGCAGGCGCACAGCCCGGCGTGGTCGCGCTCGGCGGGCCGGAGGCGCGCGAGGCCGCCGCTGCCGCGCGCTGCACGCTGGTGTCGGTGAGCGCGACGCCGGCGACGATGCGGTCGGCGATCGAGGAGGCCTTCCGCGGCTGCGCTTCGCGTCGGCGATGTCGTGGCCGCTGGCCCGGCGCGCCCTCGGGCTGCCGCCGTCGACCGGCGACGCCGCCGAGGCCGGCCGCATCGTCGCCGCCGCGCGCACCGTCGAGCTCGACATCCCGCGCGCGTCGCTGCGCTGGCACGCCGGGCACTACGCCACCGACCTCGGTGGCATCGCCGCGCTGCGCGAGGCGCGCGCGCTCACCGTCCCCGAGGTCGAGTTCGCGCGCCACCTCGACGGCACCCTCCCGGTGCTGAGCATCGCCCGCCGCGGCCCCACCGACGGCCCGGCCGCGCCCCGGCTGCTGTGGGCGCTGGCCTCCGTCGGCGCCATCGCCCTGTCGCCCGAGCCGCGCGACGCCGCGACCCCGGCCCGGCGCGCGCTGGTCGCCGCGCGCTACCACCTGCGCGGGCGCATGGCCCGGCTCGAGCGCAGCACGTTCTTCGACGTGCTCGAGGTGACGCCGGCCGCCGAGGAGGACGAGATCCAGCGCGCCTACGAGCAGCTCGCCGCGCGCTACGCCCCGAACGTGCTCGGCGCCTACGACCTCGCCGACCTCACCGACAAGGTCGCGCCGGTGTGGGAGCTGGTCGAGAAGGCGCGCGCCGTGCTCATCGACATCGCCGCGCGTGGTCGCTACCTGGACTGGCTGCGCGCCAAGCTGCCGGAGCTGCGCACGGTGTGGGCCATCGACGCGACGCCGGCCCGCCAGGCCGCCGACGCCTTCGCGCGCGGCCAGCGCTACCTCGGCGAGGGCGATCCACACCGCGCCATGAGCGACCTGGCCGCGGCGTGCCGTCAGCATCCGGGTCACCCCGAGTACGAGACCAACCTCGCGTGGGCACGCTACCGGGTCGAGGTCGGCGCCGGCAAGGATCGCGCGGCCACCGCCCGCACCGAGCGACAGCGGGTCGAGCACCTGCTCGCCGGGGTGCGGCCGTGGCCGCGGGCGCTGCTCGCCCAGGCGCTGTTGTGCGCCGCCGACGGCGACTCCGACGCCGCGCGCTGGCACCTGCGCGACGCGCTGAGCGTCGACCCGAACCTGCCCGCGGCCCAGCAGCTCCTGGCCCGCCTCGGCGGCCGCTAGCCTCCCGGGCTCGTCGCGATCAGGTGACGCGCACGCGCCGGTCGCCCGTCACTGGCACGCGCCGGTCGCCCGTCACTGGCACGCGCCGGTCGCACAGTCGCAGGCCGCCGGCGCGCCCTCGAGCAGGCAGCCGTTGACGATCTCGCCGTCGAGCACGAACGCCTCGACCTGGCGCAGCACCGCCGGCTTGCGGTTGATGCCGGAGTGGGTGCCGTTGTCGTCCTCGGGCTGGTTGAACTCGCTCGGCACCGGCATCTTGTGGTCGTCGAGGATGGTGAAGCCGTTGGTCATGGTGCCGGTGCCGACCTCGAGGCCCCAGGGCTGGCGCACCGTCGGCCCGATCAGGTCGAGCCCCATCTCGCGCGCGATCATCTCGGTGGAGATGTTGGTCACCAGCGAGTCGCCGACCGCCTCCCACAGGAGGAGCTGCTTGGGCGGCACGCCGGGCAGCGGATCGGCGAGCACGCGACCGGCGATCGTGATCGGATCGATCGGCTCCATCGCCATGCCGAAGATCGCGATGAGCATCTGCTGCAGGCCGGGCTCCGGGTAGCTGCCCTGGGCCGCACCCTGGAGCAGGGTCCACGCCGCCGAGCGCTCGAACAGGAGCGACCACACGCCGCCCGGCACCGCGAGCACGCCGCGGATGAGGTTGGGGTCGTACGCCATCACGACGTTGCCCATGATCCCGCCGAGCGAGCCGCCCAGGTAGTACGTGCGCGCCGGGTCGATGAGCGGCACGCCCTCGAGCTGGAACCGCGCGTCGGTCGGCAGGACCAGCCGGGTCAGGTACTCGAGCGCGATGAAATCGACCACCGACTGCGCGAGCTTCTCGGAGATGTAATAGGCCTTGTTCATGTCGTTGGCGGCCAGCGGCGCCAGCGCGAGCTGCCGCTCGGTCAGCCCGATGAAGTCGCCGGCGATGATGATGAAGCAGTAGTCCTCGGCGAGGTCCTGCACGAAGCCGTCGTCGAGGTAGCCCTCGGCGGAGCCGAACAGGCCGTGACCGAACACGATCGTCGGGCGCGGCAGCGGCATGGTCTCGACGCAGGCCGGCACGATCGCGGCGAAGCGCGCCGGGTGGGTGCCCGACAGCGACGGCGTGCCGTCGTCGTCGCGGCGCAGGACCGAGGCGTCGCGCTCGCCGTCGGTGAGGAAGTTGGGGCTCGAGAAGGTGCCGCGGAACCGGCGCAGGGCCTGGCCCGAGGGCAGCGCCTCGGTCTCGAAGGTCAGGCCGGCGCCGTCGTCGATCGCGGTGAGCGCGGCGTCGCGCATGACGGTGAGATCGGAGGTGAGGAAGTCGTCGCTCGCGGTGACGAAGTCCCAGGCCAGGATCAGCTCGCCGCGCGGCACGCCCGCGGCCTCGAAGGCGGTGAACATGGCCTCGAAGCCCGCGGTGGTCCGGGCGGCGCGGCCGTGGGTCAAGGTGCCGCCGTCGCGCACCGTCGCGAACGCCGCCGGCGCGGTCAGCGGCACGCCGGCCCCGTTCTTGACGCCGGTGCGGATGCCGACCGCGTAGCGCGCGCCCGGATCGAGCCGCGCCATCGGCCGGATGATCAACGTGCGCGCGTTGACGTCGGAGATGTTGACGTCGACCTCGGCGAACAGCGGCACCCGGGCGCCGGTGTCGACCCGCAGCAGCACGATCAGCGAGTCGGGCTCGAGCGAGGCGCCGATGTCCTCGTGCCCGGGCAGGCCGTCGGCGGAGACGCCCCCGTCGAAGCGCGCCAGGATCGGGCCGGTCGGCGAGAAGCCATCCCAGCGGTTGAGCCGATCGACGGCAACCGGGACGCCGTCGATGTTGACCGGCATCGCCTCGATCGGCAGCGCCATGCGGAAGCCGGTCGGCGACGCGGCGTCGGCCTCGGCGAAGGCCATCGACGGCCACGGCATCAGGCACTCGTCGGTGCCGAGCGGGTTGCAGGCCGGCCCGATCGCCTCGACGATCGGATCGGGGTCGTCGCCGCACCCAGCGGCGGACGCGAGCAAGACGAGCGCGAGAGAGCGGAGCCGGAGCGAGGTCGTCATCGTTGGCGCGGACCTTACTCCCACGCCGCGGCGAGCGGCGAGGGCAATTCGCACAAGGGGTGCCGCACCGCGTCGAGCCGGCGTGCCGGCCGCGGCTCAGCCCACCGCGGGCGGCGAGGTCGGTCGCCGGTGCTGGCGCGCCGCCAGCATCTCGATGAGGTCCATCTTGGTCAGCACCGCCTGGACCTGGTGCTCCTCGTCGACCACCAGCGCGACCTCGCCGCGCTCGAAGATGCGCGGCAGCTCGCTGGAGGAGGCGTGCATCGACACCGTGGCCACGCTGCGGACCATGACCTCGGCCGCGGTGGTGTCCTTGCCGATGCGCCCGGCCACCAGGTGGTGCAGGAGATCGCTCTCGGTGAGGATGCCCGCCAGCTTGCCGCCATCGAGCACCGGCATCTGCGAGATGCCGTGCTCCTTGAACTTGGCGGTCACGGTCGCCACCTTCTCGCTCTGGTCGAGCGAGATGACCGGCCGCTTGCCGAGGGTCCGGACCACGTCGGCGATGCTGCCCACCTCCCACTCGGCCTGCAGGAAGCCCTGCTGCCGCATCCAGCGATCGTCGACGAACTTGCTCAGGTAGTTGCGGATCGAGTCCGCGAGCAAGACCACCACCCGCTGCCCGGCCTTCATCTCCCGGGCGACCTGCATCGCCGCCCACGCGGCGGCGCCGCTCGAGCCGCCGACCAGCAGGCCCTCCTGGCGGATGAGCTGGCGCGCCGTGAGGAACGAGTCGCGATCGTTGCTCTTGATCCAGCGATCGACGATGCGGCGGTCGAGCACGTCGGGGATGAAGTCGTAGCCGATGCCCTCGACCTTGTAGCTCTTGACCTCGCCGGGCCCGGCCAGGATCGAGCCCTCGGGATCGACGCCGACGATCTTGACGTGCGGCAGCTCGCGCTTGATGACCCGAGCCACGCCGGTGATGGTGCCGCCGGTGCCGGCGGTCATGACCACGACGTCGAGCTTGCCGCCGCACTGATCGAGGATCTCGCGGCCGGTGCCCTCCTCGTGGGCGAGCGGGTTCGACGCGTTGCCGTACTGATCGAGGATGTGCGCGTTGGGGATGACCTCGCGCAGGCGCTTGGCCACGCCGATGTGGCTGTCGGGCGAGTCCCACGCCGCCTCGGTCGGGGTGCGGATGATCTCGGCGCCGAGCGCCTCGAGGACCACCTGCTTCTCCTGCGACATCTTCTCCGGCATCGTGATGATCATCCGGTAGCCGCGGACCGCGGCCGCCAGCGCCAGGCCGATGCCGGTGTTGCCCGAGGTGGGCTCGATCAGCGTGTCGCCCGGCTTGATGCGCCCGGCCCGCTCGGCGTCGAGCAGCATGCGCACGCCGATGCGGTCCTTGACCGAGCCGCCCGGGTTCATGAACTCGCACTTGGCCACCAGCTCGCACGGCAGATCGCGGCCGATGCGGCCGAGGCGCACCATCGGCGTGCCGCCGACGGCGTCGGTGATGGAGTCGAGGATGCCGGTGTGCCGATCGCTGACGCTCATGGGGCGGCATCCTACACGAGGGCGCCCGTCCCTCGTCGCCCCTGTGGACGCCGCGTCCACACCCGCGGCGTGACGATTCTCGCCGACGGACGCCGGCGCGCCCTGCTATAGACCGCGGCATGCGCGCGTGGACGTGTGGCCTGCTCTCGATGCTCGTGGCGTGCGGTGGCGCGCAGGACGCGCCGCCCGACGGCGCGCCGCGCCCCGACGGCGGCGCTGACGCCGACGGCGGCGCCACCGCCGACGCCCAGGCGCCGGTGTTCTACATGGACGACGTGCTGGCGCTGCTCACCGACCCGTCGGCGTCGGTCGGCGCCATCGACCTCGCCCTGGCCGAGGTCGCGCGCGAGGCGACCTGGCCGCTGCACGAGGGCACGCGCTGGCTGTTCGCGCGGCGCTGGGATGGCGCGCCGCCCGACGCCGCCCTGACCGGCGACTGGGTCGGCTTCGCCACCGGCGCCCTCCCCGCGACCCGCTCGGCCACCGGCGCCCACGTCTACGTGCTCGTCGACACCGGCGCCGGCGCGACCGAGCCGAGCGGGCTGTACAAGTGGTGGTCGGGCGGCGGCGGCTACGTGGCGCCGCCGGAGGCGACCGTGTACGGCTACGACGAGTTCGGCGAGTACGGCCGGGTGGCGCCACCGCCGACCGCGCACCTGCAGCGGTTCCCGGTCGCGGCCGCCGGCGGCGTCGCCGGGCGCACCGTGCGGGTGCGGGTACCCGCCGGCCCCCCCGGGCGGACGCTGCTCCTGCACGACGGCCAGAACGTGTGGGATCCGGACGCCTTCTTCGGCGGCTGGCAGGCCGACGTCGCGCTGGCGGCGCCGGCGATGGCCGACGTGCTCGCGGTCGCCGTCGACAACACCCCGGATCGCTTCGACGAGTACACCCACGTCGCCGACGACTTCGGCAGCGGCACCGTCGGCGGCGAGGCCGACGCCTACCTGGCCTTCCTCGACGACGAGGTCCTGCCGCGGGTGCGCGCGCGCTACGGCGTGGTCGCCGCCGGCGACTCCCTCGCCCTCGCCGGCAGCTCGCTGGGCGGGCTGGTGTCCCTGTACGCCGCCATGACCGACGACACCCGCGCCGGCTGCGTGATCGCGATGTCGTCGACGGTGGGCTGGGGCTCGTTCGAGGCCGATCTCGACGCCACCCTGATCGAGCGCTGGGCCGGCGATCGCGGCCACGGCACCACCGCGATCAGCTTCGACGCCGGCGGCAACGTCAGCGGCAGCTGCGCCAGCAGCGACGGCGATGGCGTCGACGACGACGCCGACGACAGCGACAACTACTGCGTCAACCTGCAGCTCCACGCGGTGCTGCTCGCCGCCGGCTACGTCGACGGCGTCGACGTCGACTTCGCGTGGGCGCCCGGGGCCCAGCACAACGAGGCGGCCTGGCGCGCGCGGCTGCCGGCGCGGCTCGCCGCCTGCGCCGCGATGGGCTGGGCAGCACCGTAGTCAGAGGTCGAGCCAAGGCGCCAGGAACGCCTCGGCCTCGGCGAGCAGCCGCGGGATCGACGCGCCCAGCTCGTGATCGTCGTCGAGCTCGATCAGCCGCACCCGGGGCTCGGCCGCGGCCACCTGCCGGGAGGTCGCGATGGGCACCACGTCGTCGCCGACGCCGTGCAGGATCAAGGTCGGCACCGGGAACGCGGGGAAGGTGCCCTCGGGATCGATCGCGGCGGCGTCGTCGAGGAACCCGGCGTGGACCCGGGCCGGGGCGCCGGTCGCGTAGTCGTGCACCTCGAGGGCGCCGTCGTCGCGCCAGGCCTGCCACGCCGCCGGGCCGAGGCGCTCGCGCCAGCGCGGCACCAGCTGGAAGGCCGGCGCCAGGAGCACCTGCGCCACCACCCGCGGATCGCGCTCGGTGTGGCGCGCCGCCGCCAGCCCGCCGAGGCTCGAGCCGATGAGCACCACCGGCGCCGGCGCCGCCGCCGCCGCCCGGGCCACCTCGTCGAGGATCGCCGACAGCCGCAGCGCCGCCAGCGACGGCCGCCGCAGCTCGAGCCGATCGACGTCGTGCCCGAGCGCGGCGAAGCGCGCGGCGAACGCGACCGCCTTGCGCGAGCCGGGGCTCGACGCGAAGCCGTGCAGGTAGAGGATCGTCATCGACGGGCGGCCTAGGTCGGCGGCTGGAACCGGTAGAAGTCGGCCAGCACCGCGTGCACCGCCGGCAGCACCTCGGCGAGGTGCGCGCACCGGGTGATGTACGCCTCGGTCGCCACCGCGAAGAACTCGGCCTCGTTGGTGGCGGCGTAGGGATCGAGCGCCGGGCGCCGGCCGGCCTCGAGGTCGGCGCGCAGCGCCAGGAACGCGGCGCCGCAGGCCTCGGCCCAGGCTCGACGATCGTCGGCATCCGGCAGCGGCGGGGTGCCGTCGACGGGTCCGTCGTGCATGTCGATCTTGTGGGCGAACTCGTGCACCACCACGTTGTGCCCCGGCTCGCGGCCCTGGGCGCCCGCGAGCACCCGATCCCAGGCGAGGATCACCGGGCCGCCGGCGAAGGCCTGGCCGAGCACGGGCTGATCCTGCTCGGCGACGCGCAGCCCGGGATCGAAGTGGCTCGGGCGCCGCGCCGGCGCCACCACCGCGCTCGGGTACACCAGGATCGACTCGACGTCGGCGAAGAGGCCGTGATCGCGCCCGAGCAGGAGCAGGCACGCCTGCGCCGCGATCACCACCCGGACGCGGTCGTCGAGCTCGAGGCCGCCGAGCCCCTCCCAGTGCTTCTCGGCGACGAACACCTGCACCAGGTCGCGCAGGCGGGCTTGCTCGGCCGGCGCCAGCCGCGCCACGAGCACCACGTCCGCGCGCAGGGTCGCATCCCACGCCGGCGGAAACGGATGCTCGAGCAGGTGCGCGCGCCGCCGCTCGGTGAGCCAGCCGAGCAGGCTCACAGCGACGCGCCCACCAGGTGCCCGACGCCGGCGGTGACCGCCATCGCCAGCGCGCCGAGCGCGAGCACCCGGGCCGCGGCACGCCCGACCGGCGCGCCGCCCGCACGGGCCGCGAGCACGCCGAGCCCACCGAGGGTGCACAGCGACGCCGCGGCCACCACCAGGACGGCGTGCTCCGCAGGCGCGGCGGCGGCCGCCGCCAGGGGCAGCGCGGCCCCAACGGCGAAGCTCGTCGCCGACGCCCCCGCGGCTTGCAGCGGACGCGCCGCGCCGTGCTCGGTGATGCCGAGCTCGTCGCGGGCGTGCGCGCCGAGCGCGTCGTGGGCCATGAGCTGGGCGGCGACCGGCGCCGCCAGCTCCGGCGTCAGGCCGCGCTCGACGTAGATCGCGGTGAGCTCGGCCAGCTCGTGCTCGCCCTGGGTCGCGAGCTCGGCCCGCTCGCGGGCGAGGTCGGCGGCCTCGGCGTCGGCCTGCGACGCCACCGAGACGTACTCCCCGGCCGCCATCGACATCGCGCCGGCGACCAGCCCCGCGACGCCGGTCACCAGCACGGCGACCCGCTCGGCGCCGCCGCTGGCGACGCCGATCACCAGGCTGGCGGTGGAGACGATGCCGTCGTTGGCGCCGAGCACCGCGGCGCGCAGCCAGCCCACCCGCTGCGTCTTGTGGTGCTCGCGGTGTCCACGCCGGCGCATCGCCGCGGTTGTACGCCACCCGCGGGGCCACCAGGCGCACCGCGCGCGATCATCTGCTGGAGCCCCTGGGCCTTGGCGCCCACCGTCGGGAGTGGTAACGAGTGCCGATGCCCGCGCCCCGCCCGACCGAGGCACTGCTCCGCGAGACGATGGCCCGCCGGATCGTCGTGCTCGACGGCGCGATGGGCACGATGATCCAGCCGCACGGCCTCACCGAGGACGACTTCCGCGGCAAGCGGTTCGCCGATCACCCGAGCAGCCTGCGCGGCTTCAACGACCTCCTGGTCCTGACCCAGCCGCAGCTCGTCGAGGACATCCACCTCGACTTCCTGCGCGCCGGCGCCGACATCGTCGAGACCAACACCTTCGGCGCCACCTCGGTCGCCGCCGCCGACTACGGCATGGAGCCGTGGGTGACCGAGCTCAACGTGGCCGGCGCCCAGGTCGCGCGCCGCGCCGCCGACCGCGCCGCCGAGCTCGACGGCCGGCCGCGCTGGGTCGCCGGCTCGATGGGCCCGACCACCAAGACCGCGTCGCTGTCGCCCGACGTCAACGATCCGGGCTTCCGCGCGATCACCTTCGAGCAGCTGGTGGTGGCCTACCGCGAGCAGGCCCGGGCGCTCATCGACGGCGGCGTCGACCTGCTGCTCAACGAGACCCACATCGACACCCTCAACATGAAGGCGGCGCTGTTCGCGATCGCCTCGTTGTTCGACGAGGGCGTCCGCCGGGTGCCGGTCATCGCGTCGGTCACGATCCCCGATCGCAGCGGCCGCACGCTGTCGGGCCAGACCATCGAGGCCTTCCACACCTCGATCGCGCACCACGACCTGTTCGCGGTCAGCGTCAACTGTGCGCTCGGCGCCGACGACATGCGGCCGCACGTCGCCGACCTGGCCCGGCTGCACCCCGGCTTCGTGATGTGCTACCCGAACGCCGGCCTGCCCAACGAGTTCGGCGGCTACGACGACACCCCGGCCAGCATGGCCAAGGTGCTGGGCGGCTTCGCCCGCGACGGCCTGCTCAACCTCGTCGGTGGCTGCTGCGGCACCACGCCGGCGCACATCGCCGCGATCGCGCGCGCCGTCGAGGGCGTGCCGCCGCGGGTGGCGCCGAGGCCGGCCCGGCACCTGCGCCTGGCCGGCCTCGAGCCGCTGGTGCTCACCCCCGAGAGCAACTTCACGATCATCGGCGAGCGCACCAACATCACCGGCTCCGCCGCCTTCCGCCGGATGATCCGCGAGGACCGCTACGAGGACGCGGTGGCGGTCGCCAAGCAGCAGGTCGAGGGCGGCGCCAACATCCTCGACGTGTGCATGGACGAGGGGATGATCGACGGGGTCGCCGCGATGCGGCGCTTCCTCAACCTGATCGCCGCCGAGCCCGACATCGCCCGCATCCCGGTGATGATCGACTCCAGCAAGTTCACGATCCTCGAGGCGGGGCTGGCCTGCCTGCAGGGCAAGGGCGTGGTCAACTCGATCTCCCTCAAGGAGGGCGAGGACGCGTTCCGGGCCCAGGCCCGCATCATCCGCCGCTACGGCGCCGCGGTAGTGGTGATGGCCTTCGACGAGCAGGGCCAGGCCACCGACGTCGAGCAGCGGGTCGCGATCGCGCGTCGCGCCTACGGCATCCTCGTCGACGAGCTCGGGTTTCGCCCCGAGGATCTCATCTACGATCCCAACATCCTCACGATTGGCACGGGCATCGAGGAGCACGATCCCTACGCGGTCAACTTCCTCACCGCGATCCCGCGGATCAAGGCCGCGTGCCCCGGCATGCGCATCAGCGGCGGGGTCTCGAACCTGTCGTTCTCGTTCCGCACCAGCCCGGTGGTGCGCGAGGCGATGCACGCGGTGTTCCTGTACCACGCGATCAAGGCCGGCCTCGACATGGCCATCGTCAACGCCGGCCAGCTCGCGGTCTACGAGGAGATCGAGCCCACCCTGCGCGCGCACGTCGAGGATCTCGTGCTCAACCGGCGGCCCGACGCCACCGAGCGGCTGCTGGCGCTGGCGGCGACCCTCACCGACGGCCCCGCCCGCAAGGAGGACGCGCTGGCGTGGCGGTCCAAGCCCCTGGCCGAGCGCCTCGCGCACGCGCTCGTCGTCGGCGACGCCGACTTCGTCGACGAGGACGTCGCCGAGGCGCTGACGGTGTATCCGCGCCCGCTGGCGATCATCGAGGGGCCGCTGATGGACGGCATGAACGTCGTCGGCGAGCTGTTCGGCGCCGGCAAGATGTTCCTGCCGCAGGTGGTGAAGTCGGCCCGGGTGATGAAGAAGGCGGTCGCGATCCTCGAGCCGCTGATGGAGGCCGAGCGCGCGGCCTCCGGCGAGACCGGCACCTCCGCCGGCAAGGGCCGCCTGGTGATCGCCACCGTCAAGGGCGACGTCCACGACATCGGCAAGAACATCGTCGGCGTGGTCCTGCGCTGCAACGGCTACGAGGTGGTCGACCTCGGCGTGATGGTCCCGACCGCGAAGATCCTCGACACCGCGGTCGAGCTCGGCGCCGACGTGATCGGCCTGTCGGGCCTGATCACGCCGTCGCTCGACGAGATGATCGGCGTCGCCAAGGAGATGGAGCGGCGCGGGCTGACCACGCCGCTGCTCATCGGCGGCGCCACCACCTCGGGCAAGCACACCGCGGTCAAGATCGCGCCGAGCTACGGTGGCCCCACCGTGCACGTGCCCGACGCGTCGCTGGCGGTCGGCGTCATGGGGCGCCTGCTCGGCGACGAGCGGCCGGCGTACCTCGACGAGGTCCGCGCCAAGCACGCGCAGCTCCGCGACGCCCACGCCCAGGCCCAGCGGCGCCCGCTGCTCGGGCTCGCCGACGCCCGCGCCCGCGCGCTGCGGGTCGACGCCGCGCCGGCGCACCGGCCGCCCCCGGCCTTCGTCGGCGTGCGCGACCTGGCGCCGAGCCTGGCCGAGCTGACGCCGTGGATCGACTGGTCGCCGTTCTTCCACACCTGGGAGCTGTCGGGTCGCTACCCGGCGATCCTCGAGGACGCCAAGAAGGGCGAGGCCGCGCGCAAGGTGTTCGCGGACGGCCAGGCCCTGCTGCGGCGCATCGTCGACGGCGAGCGCCTGCGCGCGCGCGCCACCTACGGCTTCTTCCCGGCCCGCGCCGAGGGCGACGATCTCGTGATCGGCGAGGCGCGCTTCCCGATGCTGCGCCAGCAGGAGGACAAGGACGTGTGCCTGTCGCTGGCCGACTTCGTCGCGCCGGCCGGCGCGCCCGGCGGCGATCACGTCGGCGCGTTCATCGTCACCGCCGGCCTGGGCACCGACGAGCTGGTCGCCGAGTTCGAGGCCGACCACGACGACTACCACGCGATCATGGCCAAGGCCCTCGCCGACCGCCTCGCCGAGGCGACCGCCGAGTGGCTGCACGCCCGGGTCCGCGCCGAGTGGGGCTACGAGACCGCCGGCCAGCTCACGATGGCCGAGGTGCTCGCCGAGCGCTACCGCGGCATCCGCCCCGCCTTCGGCTATCCGGCGTGCCCCGACCACGAGCCCAAGCGGCGCCTGTTCGAGCTGCTCGGCCACGCCGACCACCACGGGGTGTCGCTCACCGAGGGGCTGGCGATGGTGCCGACGGCGTCGGTGTCGGGCCTGTACTTCGCCCACCCCGAGGCCCGCTACTTCGCGGTCGGTCGGGTCGGCCGCGATCAGGTGACCGACTACGCCCAGCGCCTCGGCGTCGACGTCGCCACCGTCGAGCGCTCGCTGCCGAGCAACCTCGCCTACTGACGCCGGCACGTGACGACGCCCCGCTCGCCGCCGGTGGCGACGAACGGGGCGCGGGGTGGTGGCGCTGGTTACTTGGTCGGCTTGCCGCCGCCGCGACGGCCGCGGTCGCCGCGCGGGCCGCGCTCGCCGCGGTGCTCCTTCATCTTCTTGGCGCCGGCCTCGAACTCGGCGCGGCTGATCGAGCCGTTGCCGTCGGTGTCGAGCCGCTTGAAGCGCTCGTCGGTGCGCTGCCGGTGCATGGCCTCGCGCTCGCCGTCGTCGAGCTTGCCGTCGCCGTTGCGATCGAACCTGGCGATGCGCTCCTTGTGGCGGGCCTCGTGGGCCGCCTTGCGGGCGGCGGGGTCCTTGCCCTTGACCGGCTTGGCGGCCTTGGCCGGCGGCGCCGCGGCGACCTTCACCGGGTGGGCCTTGGCCTTGGTCGCGGCGATGGTCGCGGCCCCCTTGCCGGGGACCGTCCTGGCGAGGGCCAGGCTCGGCACCGAGAGGAGGCCAACGGAGAGGAGGATGCGGGGGAAGAGCTTCGTCATGGTGGTGAATCCTTTCGAGACCTGGCTAGAGCAACCGGCGTGCCGGCCGGCCGAGCGCGCCAACCCCCGGTGACGACTGGCGCCGCGCCGGCGCGCGCGGGCCGACCTGCAGATCCTGCAGGAGGACGGGCCTGCAGAGCCTGCAGGTCGTGACTGTCGGATCACGGCTGGCCGAGGGCGGCGCGCAGCGCGGCGACGACCTCCAGCGGCGTGGGTCGGTGCGCCGGGTCCAGCGACAGGCAGCGGTCGAGCACGCGGGCGGTCTCCGGCGGCAGGCTGGGCACGAGCTGGTCGATCGGCGCCGGAGTGGTCACCGGCCGGCCCTGGTTGATGGCCAGCGACGGCGGGTCGTGCCACGGCGTCTTCGTGGTGAGCACCTCGTAGGCGAGAATGCCCAGGCTGAACACGTCCGCCGACGGCACCACCCGCTCGCCCGCCGACAGCTCGGGGGCCATGTACATCGGCGTGCCGGACATGAACCCGGCCCGGGTCAACGGCGCCGCCGCCGCGCTGGCCCGACCCGGCGTCCGCAGCGCCGACGAGCTGGAGCCGCCGGCCAGCCGCGCCAGCGACGGCGACGACGGCGGCGACGGCGTCTTGCGCGCGCCACCGCCGGTGGTGGCACCGGGCCGCGCGACCGGCAGCAGCGCGGTCTCGACGGTGTTCGAGTCGACCCGGACCGGCGCCGCCGGGCCGCCTCCGCGGCGACCTCCGGTGACCCCTCCGACGGCGCCGACGTGACGACGACCTCCGGCGCCTCGAGGTCGACCGAGGTCGGCGGCGCCAGCGGCACCTCCTCGGAGGCCGCGTCGAGGACGTCGTCGTCGAGGGCGATGCGCGAGATGCCGAAGTCGGTGATCTTCACCGACAGCCCGGTGGCGAGCTCGGTGACGAGCACGTTCGCGGGCTTGAGGTCGCGGTGCACGATCCCGCAGGCGTGCAGCGCGTCGAGCCCGGCTGCCGTCTGGGCCAGCACCTCGAGCGCCCAGGCGACGTTGCCGTAGCGCTCGGGCAGCTCGTGCAGCGACTTGCCGGTGACCAGCTCCATCACCAGGTACATGAACCCGGCGCTGGCGACGTCGAAGTCGACCACCGCGACCACGTTGGGGTGGGTGACCTGCGCGGCGATCTGCGCCTCGCGCGCCAGCCGCGCCAGCGCCACCGCGTCGAGGGCCTGCGCCACCTTCATCGCCAGCCGGCGGCCGTCGACGATGCGCTCGACCTCGTACACCGTGCCCATGCCGCCGGCGCCGAGCGTGCCGATCACGCGGTAGCGCTCCTGCACGACCTCGCCGGGGGACAGCCGCGGGGCGTTGGTGCCGCCGTCGATAATGATGCGGATGGCGCCGAAGAGCTGGGCCGAGCGGTCGGCGATCTGGTGGCGCAGCTCGGTGTTGAGCTGCTCGACCTGGCGACCGTGCGCCTCCACCAGCTCGACCCGCGCCGCCAGCTCGGTGTTGAGCGCGTCCGCCATCTGCAGCGTGCGGATGTGCTCGCGCCCGAGGAACAGCGCCTGCAGCACCGCGAAGCTCACCAGGCTGAGGCACGCCAGGCGCACCCCACCGAGCAGCTCGCCGAGACCGAACCAGGCCAGGAAGTCGCCGGCGCACAGGACCGAGATGAGCAGCCAGCCGGTGAGCAGGAAGCCGGCGCCGCTGGCGCGCTGGGCGCCGAAGGTGAGCCGCGCGCAGGTCCACACCTGGTAGATCGCGGTGATCACGATCGAGATCACGGTGACCTTGATGCCGACGTGGGTCGCCGCGAACGGCCCCGCCGCGACCACGGCGACGCCGCCGTTGAAGGCGGCCAGCATCGCCCAGCCCGGCGACACCGGCCCCAGCCGCAGCGCGTGGTGGTTGAACGCGACCGCCGAGATCGCCGCCGCCGGCAGCAGCGCCTGGAGCACGGCGACGTCGTAGCGGCCGAACAGCTCCTGCGAGTAGCCGCTCATCACCAGCGGATAGATGGTCGCGAGCAGGCCCTGGGAGGCGAACCACAGGTAGGCCTTGCGCCGTCGATCGACGAGGTAGATCGCGAGGTAGAGGATCCCGACCAGCGCGAGCGAGAACACCGCGCCGAGCGCGCCGGCCTCGTTGAGGAAGCGGATCGCCGCGACGGTGGGATCGTGCGCCTCGGCGCGCTGCAGGCGCGGCACGGTGTCGAGCCAGCCGCTCTGGGTCCAGCGATGCTCGACGGAGAGCACCAGCGTCACGGTCCGTCGATCGGTCGCGTGCGCCGGCAGCGCCCAGATCTTGGGCGAGGTCCCGCGGTAGCGCTCGCTGAGCGCGTGCCCGGTCGCGACCGCGGGCTCGCCGTCGACGGTAAGGCTCGCGCGCGCGGCGAAGTACGGGATCACGAGCTCGGCGGGCTGGCCGCGCAGCGCTGGCGGCACCGGCACCTCGGCGCGCAGCACGTAGGTGAGGTCGTGGCCGGGGACCGGGAGGTGCGCCGGCACGGTGACCTCGGTGCGCTCCTGGCCGACCTCGAGCGTCCAGCGTGCGACCGGGTGCGCCGGCTCGCCGCGACACCCGGCCACGAGCGCCAGCGCGACGACGACGAGCGCCGCCACGCGCGACGCCCGCGCGGGCGACGGCAGGCGGCGCGAGTCCGGGCGCATCACCGGGTCATGCTACCGCCGCGGCCCGGCGAAACATCATTCACGCGAGTCCCGCGCGGGGCGCCCGTCGCCCGGGGTCAGCGAGGCTGCACGAACACGTAGTCGCGCGGCGGCACGAAGCGGTAGCCGTCGTCGCTGACGCGGATGATCTCGGCGCCGTCTTCACCGAGCAGGCGGCGGATGCGCATGATGTTGGTGAACAGCGCCGCGTCGTGGCGCAGCGGGTGGTAGTCGACGTTCCACACCGACCGCACGATCTCCTCCTTCGAGAAGATCTTGCCGGGCGCCGCCGCGAACAGGAACAGCAGGCGCTTGAGCAGGCTGCGGCGCCGCAGATCGGCCAGCTCCTCGCCCCGACGCCACAGGCTCTCGCGCACGCCGTCGACCGCCAGCGATCGGGTGGTCATGCGCAGGATCTCGGGGCTGGCGTCGGCGACGTCGCTGCTCTGGCCGTCGGCGTCGATGACCCGGAACGGCCGCTGCGCGGTGAGCCCGAGGTCGGCGAGCAGGCGCGCGGCGGCGCCGACCGCGCTCGGCGCCATGGTCGCCGCGCTCGGCGAGGTGGGGTCCGCGAGCACGTCAGCGCCGACCAGGCCGTCGAGCGCCGCCGACGCGGTGAGGCGCTCGACCGGGAGCCCGGCCTGCGTCGCCAGGTCGGCGGCGTCGCGCGCGTAGGCGACCGCGGTCTCGGCCTGCCCCTCGTCGCGCGCGAGCGCGGCGAGCGCCAGCAGCGCGTGGGTGCGGGCCCGGACCAGGCCGGCGGCGGTCGCCTCGCGCACCGCGCGAGTGGCGGCGGCGCGCGCGCTGCCGTGATCGCCGCGCGCCAGCTCGAGCCGCGCGATCAGCGCCAGCGCGGTGGCTAGCTCGGCGCGACGACCGGCGCGCTCGGCGTGGCCGGCGACGTCGCGCGCGGTCGTCAGGCCGCCGGCGAACTCGCCGGCCGCGACCGCGACGGTGGCCGCCGCCAGCGCGCGATCGAGCTCGTCACGGATCTCGGCGTCGCCGGCGGCGCGCGCGCGCGCGATGGTGGCTCGATCGCGCGTGTTCGCGGCCTCGACCTCGGCCCGCTGGACCTCGGCGCGGGCGTCCCCGACGGCGTCGAGGCCGCCGGCGGCGGCGAGCTCGGCGAGCGCGACCTCGGCCGCCTCGTGCCGCGCCTCGAGCACGAGCACCGTCGCCAGCGCCAGCCGCGCCCGCGCCGCCAGGTGCTGCAGCCCGCGGCGACCGGCCGAGGTCGCCGCGGCGCCGGCGAGCTCCGCGGCCGCCACCACGTCGCCGCGCACCAGCAGCGCGTCGGCCAGCTCGAGCTCACCGACGAGCGCGCCGAGCTCGTCGCCGCGCGCGCGCCGCGCCGCCACCAGCTCGCGCAGCAGCTCGAGCGCGGCGACGAGATCGCCGCGCCGCACCCACAGCCGGGCCCGGGTCAGGCGCAGCTCGTCGGCCACGCGGACGTCGTCGAGCGCGCGCGCGCCGCGCTCGGCGCTCTCGAGCACGGTGGTGGCCTCGCCGAGCCGGCCCTCGCGGACCAGGCACCCGGCGCGCCGCCCTCGATGCGCGCGCGCAGGCCCGGCGCCAGGCCGACGCCGGCCTGCGCCTGCGCCCCGGCCCGACCGAGGGTGGCGCGCGCCGCCGCGATCTCGCCGGTGAACTCCTCGACCGCCGCGCGCGCCAGCAGGAACCGCGCGCGATCCTCCTCGTCGCCGCCGGGGCGGTCCGTCGAGGCCGACCGCGGTGCGGGCCAGCGCGACGTCGCCGCGCGCCAGCGCCGCCTCGGCGCGCATGGCGCCGAGGAGCGCCTGCTCGTGGGGCTGCGCCCGGGAGGTCACCTCGGCCAGCCGGCGCTCGGCGTCGGCGAGATCGCCGAGCGCGAGCGCTACCTCGGCGGCCAGCCGCGGCTCGACCAGCTCGGGCGCCGTCGCCACCAGCTCGGCGGCCTCGGAGATGCGGCCGGCGTCGCACGCCAGCTCGATGCGCAAGCCGATGAGCGCCGGGTGCAGGCCGTCGGCGAGCCCGCCACCAGGGCCTCGAGCTCGCCGCGGGCCCCGCGCCGCAGCATGCGCGGCGCCGTCGCGATCACCAGCGCGCGCGCGCGATCTTCGTCGCCGCACGCCAGCGACAACCGGACCGCCGCGCGCAGCCGATCGATCGGGTCGAGCGCCGCCAGCTCGGCGCGCGCCAGCGCCCAGCGCGGATCGGCGGCGGCGTCGCCGGCGAGCAGCGCGGCCGCGCGCCGCCCGACCGCGGCGCGATCCACCGGGCCGGTCGCGGCGAGCACCAGGCTCACCGCCGGCGCCGCCAGGCAGGCGCGGCCGTCGTCGTCGACGTCGACCAGGTGACGCGCCGACAGCTCGGCGAGCGCCGGCGAGGCGTCGTCGATCTGCGCCAGCGCCGCCAGGACCACCGCGCCGTGTGGCGCGCCGGTCACCGCGAGGGCGAGCGCGACCGCGGCCGCGTCGGCGGGCAGCGTGCTCGGATCCCAGGCGTCGCCACCCATGCGCGCGCTGGCGAACGCGCGCCGCACGCCCCACGGCGAGCCGCCGCTCCTGGCGTGGACGGTCTCGGCGGCCGCGGGATCGCCGCCGAGCGCGCGCCACAGCGCCGCCGCCGCCGCGGGATCGAGGGCGCCGACGCCGAGCTCCGCCACCCCGGCGCCGCGCCCCACCGCCGGCCGCTCGCGCCCGGCGAGGATCGCGCGACCGAGCGCGGTCGGGCCCGGGACCAGCTCCTCCCACAGGCGCGCCTGCTCACCGTCGTCGAGGTGGTGGGCGTCGTCGATGATGAGGAGCTGCGCGCGCTCGGCCAGCTCGCGGCGCAGGCCGCCGGGCAGCGCCGACAGCGCCCGCTCGGCGCGCGCGATCACCGCGCCGGCGGTGTCGCCGGCGGTGCACCCGACCCGCGCCACCGGCACCTCGAGCCGCGCGCGAGCTCACCGAGCAGGCGGCTCTTGCCGACCCCGATCGGGCCGTGGACGAGCACGCCGGCGGCGACCGCCAGCTGCTCGCGGAGCTCGGCGAGCTCGCGCGCGCGGCCGACGAACGCCGGCGCCGCGCCGGCACGGACCGACGACGACGACGACGGCGGCGGCGCCTCGGCGAGGTCCGTCGACGGGCCTGGCGCGGGCGGCGAGGCCGCGGCGCGCGCGCGGCGCGCCGACGCCGGCGAGGCCGGCAGGGTCGGGCGAGCGCGCGGACGGGGCTTGGGCGGCGTGGGCTTGGCGCGGGCCATCGCTCGACGGTAGAGCAAGAGGCGCGCCGGCGTCTCCCCTCCCCGCGGTCAAGCGCCACGGGGCCCGGGCGCCGCGGCTGCGACGCGCGCGCCTCGGTGAGGCGTCGGCGCCGCGGCGCCGACCTCGCACGCACGCGGCCGCGCTACATCGACTTCGAGTCGTCGGCCGGCGCCGCCGCCGGCGGGGCGTCGCCCATCATGCCCAGCTGCGCCGCCATCGCCGCGCCGTTGTAGAAGCGCCAAACCCGCACGACCTTGCCGTCGGCGAACTGCGCCACCTCGCCGACGGTCGCCGACACCTTCTTGCCGGTCGCCGGCATCGGCCCCATCGCGCCGTCGTTGGTGCCGGTGAACGTGCCGATCGCCAGCACGAAGTCGCCCGCGGCCCACTCGTCGGTGTAGTCGATCTTGCCGTCGGAGAACGCCCCGAGAAACATCTTGGTCGACGCCTCGATCGCGGCCTTGCCGACCTCGTCGGCGGGCGCGCCCTGGTCGGACACCACCGCGTCGTCGGCGTACACGCCGAGCATCCCGGGGAAGTCGTGCGCGTTGAACGCGACCGCGCTGGCCTTCCAGGCGGCGAGGTTGGCCCGCTCGGTGACGCTGTCGGCGACCACCGCGGTGATCGGCGCACCCGGCACGGTCGCCGCCGACGGCGCGCGCGCGGGCGACGGCGACAGCCCGAGCTGGCCCATCATCGTCGCCATGTCCTCGATCCAGCGCTCCGACGCCACCTTGCCGGCGTCGTCGAGCTGCACCACGTGCAGCGCGAGCATCCCGATCGGCTTGCCGGTCGGGGCCATGGGCTTGCCGTCGAGGCCCATCATCTCGCCGGTGTTGGTGCCGGCCATGGTGCCGATGCCGGCGATGGTCTTGCCGTTGACCAGCACCACCTGCGGCTCGCCCTTCATGTCGGGGAACCCGACCTTGGCGTCCTGCACCGACTTCACCACCGCGTCGCCCCCGGTCACCTCGAGGTGCGGCGCGCCCTGATCGACCATGACGCTGCGGGCGTCGTCGGCGTAGCAGGCCCGGAACGCGGTCCAGTCGCTGGCGCCGACCGCGGCCCAGCAGCCCCGGTACCAGGTCGCGAGGGCCTCGCCCGTCGGCGCCGTGCCCGGCGCGGCGGCGCTGCCCGGCGCGGCGGCGCTGCCCGGCGCGGCGGCGCTGCCCGCACCGCCCTTGGCCATCGGCGACGGGGGCGCCGCCGCCTCTTCCTTCTTCTTGCACCCGCCCGCCAGCGCGAGCGCCGACACCAACGCGACCACCGTGTTCTTCATCATGGCCACGGGCGTACCACGCGCCGTCGAGCAGGTGGCGGTTCGGACGGTTCGAGAGGACGCCGCCGCGGGCTACCCGCCCGCCAGCCGTGCCAGGGCCGCCACCGTGGCGTCCCAGGGCGCGTGCTCGTCGGTGCCTTGCCGCAGGAACCGCTCGATCGCCGGCTGATGTGCGACCGCGTCGTCGAGCGCGACGTCGGCGCCGGCGCGATACGCGCCGAGCGAGATCACGTCGCGGTGCTCCTCGTAGATCGCAAGCCGCCGGCGCACCACCTGGGCCGCCGCCTGGTGCGCCGGCGCGGTGACCGCGGCCGCGGCGCGCGACACGCTGGCCACCACGTCGACCGCAGGAAAGTGACCACGACCGGCGAGCCGTCGATCCAGCACCACGTGGGCGTCGACCAGCGAGCGCGCCTCGTCGGCGATCGGCTCGTCGAGATCGCCGCCGGCGACCAGCACCGTGTAGATCGCGGTGATGCTGCCGCGGGCGGCGCCGCCGGCGCGCTCGACGAGGCGCGGCAGCAGCGCGAACACGCTGGGCGGGTAGCCGTGGCGCGCCGGCGGCTCGCCGGCCGCCAGCCCGACCTCGCGCTGCGCGCGCGCGACCCGGGTCAACGAGTCGACCAGGAGCAGCACCCTCGCGCCCCGTGGATCGCGGAACCACTCGGCGATGGCGGTGGCCACCTCCACCGCGCGCACCCGCACCAGGCTCGGCGCGTCGCTGGTGGCGCACACCGCGATGGTGCGCTCACGCCGACCGGCGAGGTGGGTGCCGAGCAGCTCGCCGAGCTCGCGCCCGCGCTCGCCGACGGTGCACACCACGCACACGTCGGCCTCGGCGCCGCGCGCGAGCTGGCCGAGCAGCGTGGTCTTGCCGACGCCCGGCCCGGCGAACAGGCCGACCCGCTGGCCCTGGGCCAGCGGGCACAGCGCGTCGACGGCGCGCACGCCGGTCACCAGGGGCTCGGCCTGCCGCGGCCGCTCGAGCGGGCCGGCGCCGCCCGATCGACCGGCCACGCCTCCATCACCGGCAGCGCGCCGCCGCCGTCGATGGGCTGGCCCAGCCCGTCGAGCACGCGGCCGAGCAGCGCCTCGCCGCACGCGATCGTCAGCGGTCGTCCGGTGCGCCACACCCGCGCGTGCGGACCGACGCCGGCGGTGGCGGCCAGCGGCAGCAGGGTGGCGTCGTCGCCGCGAAAGCCCACGACCTCGGCAGGCAGCGGCGCGGCGCCGCCGCGCTCGACGTGCACGACCTCGCCCAGGCGCAGCCCCGGCACCCGCGCGCGCATCACCAGGCCGACCACCTCGGTGACGCTGCCGACCTCGTCGATGATCGGCGCCGGCGCCTCGGTCGCGAGGCGGGCGGCGTCGGCCGCGATCCGATCGCGCTCGCGGTGGGCGGCGGCGACCTCCTCGGCGGCCACCGCGCGGGCGCGCGCGACCTCGGCGTCGGCCTCCGCGCGCAGGCGCTGGGCCGCGGCCTCGGCGTCGAACACCTCGCCCGCGATGATCCGGCCTCTCGTCACGCCAGGGACGGTACACCGCCGGGTGGTCCGCCGCCGCGGATCAGCGACGGCCGCGCGCCACGGCGATCACGCGCTCGAGGCCCGCCCACGGGACGCGGGCGCCCGCCGGGCGCCACGCCGCGGCCGCCGCGGGCGCGCACCGCAGGCGCACGCGGGCGAGGTCGTCGGTGTCCAGGTGATCGGCGAGCGCACCGGCGCCGACCCGATGCAACGCGGCGGCCGCGTGCCCCGGCGCCACCGCGACCGCGGTCGCCGCCGCGCGAGCGCTGCCGAGGGCGACGCGCACGCCTGGCGCGGCCACCGCGTCGAGGGCCGCCGTGCCCTCGGCGAGCCGCGCCGCCACCGCCGCCACCGCGGCCGGTCCCGCCTCGTGAGCGACGTGCAGCGCGAGCGCCGCCCCCGACCGCGCGGCCAGCGCCTCGAGGGCGTGCGAGAGGCGCGCGAGCGCTTCGGGTCGCGCCACCGGCCGATCGTCGTCGACGTCGGGCAACGTCGGCCAGCCGCCGGCGATGCGCCGCTGCCACCATACCCGCGCCGGCGCCGGCACCCGCACGTCGTCGCGCCACGCCGCGGCGGCGCGCGGATCGTCGACGGCGGCGGCCACCTGCGCCGGATGCGCCCCGGCCCAGCCCGCCGGGCGAGGTGCCCGCAGCGCCGCGGCGTCGATCGCCAGCGCGTCGGCGCGCGCTTGCGCGGCCCGTTCGTCCAGCCCGCGGCGTGAGCACGGGCGGCCTCCCCGAGCGCGCCGCCGATCCGCGCCAGCGCCCGCGAGGCCCGCGCGCCACCGAACGCCGCCGCGACCTCGACCGCGCCGGCGAGCGCGTCGCTCACGAGTGGCCGGTCTCGGCCCGACGACGACGGCGCGTGGGCCGCAGCTTGGCGCAGCACCTTGCCGCCAGGCCCGCGCGGCAGCGCGTCGACGAACTCGATCCAGCGCGGGTACTTGTGCAGCGCCAGCGTCTGCTTCACGTACGCGCGGAGGTCGGCCTCGAGCTCGACCCCGGCGGTCTGGCCGACGTTGGCGACCACGAAGGCGAGCGGCTTGACGAAGCCGTCCTCGTCGTCGGCGCCGATCACGCGCACTCCCACACCGCCTCGTGGGCGGTGAGCGCGCTCGATCTCCGCCGGCGACACCCACTTCCCGCCGACCTTGAACAGATCGTCGACGCGCCCGCAGTGATGGAACAGGCCGCTGCCGTCCACCAGGAACCGATCGCGGGTGGAGAACCAGCCGTCGGGGCCGACCGCGGCGGCGCCATCGCCCCAGTAGCCGGTGAACATCGACGGCGCGCGTAGCTGCAGGGTGCCGATGCTGTCGGCCGCGGCGGGCTCGCCGGCGTCGTCGACCACCCGCGCCTCCACGTCGGGCAGCGGACGACCGCACATGCCGGCGCGGCCCTGCCACGCGGGGTCGGCGCTCGACGCCGACAGCGCGAACTGCAGCATCTCGGTGAGGCCGTAGCCGATGGTGAGCTCGGTGCCGAGGCCCTGGCGCACGCGCTCGACGAGGTGCTCCGGCAGCCCCTCGGCGCCGGCCACCGCGAGGCGCAGGCCCGACAGCGGCGCCTGGCCGGGCTGCGCGTCGCGCGCGAGCTGCCCGTAGACCGTCGGGGTCGCGCACATCAGCGTCGGCGCGTGGCGCTCGATGGCGGCGAACAGCGCCTCGGAGCGCGGCTGCTCGGGCAACAGCACCACCTCGGCGCCCGCCGCGAGCGGGAACAGGAGCCCGGCGCCGAGGCCGTAGGCGGTCGACAGCCGCGCCGTCGACAGCACCCGATCGTCGGCGGTGAGGCCGAGCACGGCGCGACCGCACGAGGCGGCGGCGGCCGCGATGGTGCGCGCGTTGTGTGGCACCGCGCGGCGCTCGTCGGGTCCGGCCCCGGCCGAGTACAGCAGCACGCAGACCTCCTCGGGGGTCACCGCGGCCGCCGGCGTCGGCGGCGTCGCCGCGGCCAGGAGCGCGTGGAAGTCGCGCGCACCGGCCGAGCCCGGACCCACGCACAGCACCTCGCGCAACGCCGGGATCTCGGCGCGGATCTCGTCGAGCACCGGATCGAGGGCGCCCTCGACGATGGCCACCGCGCAGCCCGCGTGGACCAGGTAGTCCTTGAGATCGATCGGGGTCGCGAGCTCCGACAGCGGCACCGCCACCGCGCCGGCGTGGATGGTGCCGAGCAGCGACGCCACCGCCTCGAGGGTGTCGCGCATGAGCAGCGCCACCCGCTCGCCGCGCGCGATCTTCACGCTGCGCAGCGCGCCGGCGACGCGCTCGACCTGCTCCGCGAGCTGATCGTAGGTCCAGGCGCGGTCGCCCTGGCGCAGGGCCACGCGGTCGCCGTGCCCGCGCGCGCGGGCGTCCTCGAAGAGTCGCTGGGCAAGGTTCGACGGGGCGACCGACACGCGCCGCCAGTGTAGGCCACCTCCTCGCACCGTACAAACGAAGGCGACGGGTCCCGCCGGGGGCGCGGCGCGCCCGGCGGCGTGCGACATTCACCGTCGTGCGCATCGTCGGAGGACCCCTGGGCGGCCGACGGCTGCGCGCGCCCGCCGGCGCCGCGACCCGGCCGACCTCCGACAAGGTGCGTGAGGCCATCTTCCAGATCCTCGGGCCGCCGCCGGCCGACGCCCACGTGCTCGACCTGTTCGCGGGCTCCGGCGCCCTGGCGGCCGAGGCCCTCGCTCGCGGCGCCGCCTCCGCCGAGCTCATCGACGCCGCGCGCCCGGCGATCGCGGCGATCCGGGCCAACCTGACGGAGCTCGGCCTGCTCGCGCGGGCCCGCGTGGTCCAGGGCGACGCGCTGCGCGTCCTCGCCGAGCGGCGTCCCGAGGGGCCGCGCTGGCGCTGGGTGTTCGTCGACCCGCCGTACCAGTCCGACCTCGCCGCCCGCGCGCTGCTCGCCCTCGGCGCGCCGCACCCGGCGCTGGCCGACGACGCCATCGTGGTGGTCGAGCACGATCGCCGCCACCAACCGCCAGCCCGCGTCGGTTGTCTGCTAAGAACCGACCATCGACGCTACGGCGACACCGAGGTGTCGTTCTTCCACGCCGACCCCTCCGCCCAGGCTGGCTCCTCCCCGCAGGCTATGTCCCCGTGACCGCCCCCCTCGCCGTCTATCCTGGGACCTTCGACCCCATCACCAACGGGCACCTCGACATCCTCGAGCGCGCCCTTCGGCTCTTCGATCGCGTGGTGGTGACGATCGCCACCAACCCGCGCAAGGCGCCGCTGTTCACCGTCGACGAGCGCATCGCCTTCATCCGGGCCGCGGCGTCCGACGCCGAGCGCGCCGGGCGCCTCGAGTTCGCCGCCTTCGACGGCCTGCTGGTCGACTTCTGCGCGTCGCGCGGCGCCGGCGTCATCGTCCGCGGCCTGCGCGCGCTGGCCGACTTCGAGTACGAGTTCCAGTTCGCCCACATGAACCGGCGGCTGGCGCCCACCGTCGATACCGTCTTCTTCATGACCGACGAGCGCAACCACTACGTGAGCTCGTCGCTGGTCAAGGAGGTCGCCAGCCTCGGCGGCGACGTCACCGGCCTGGTGCCGCCGGCGGTGGTGACCGCGCTCGCCGCCAAGTTCCCCCGCCCGACCTCGAGCAAGTAGGAGCGTCACGTGTCCCTCGTCATCCGCACCTCGCAGCGCCTCGATCCGATCAAGCCGTCGATCACCCTCGCGGTCACCGCCAAGGCCGCCCAGCTCAAGGCCGCCGGCCGCGACATCATCAGCTTCGGCGCCGGCGAGCCCGACTTCGACACCCCCGATCACATCAAGGCCGCGGTCACCACCGCGCTCGCCCAGGCCGGCGGCAAGGTCGGCAAGTACACCGAGGTCGGCGGGCTGCCGGCGCTGCGCGAGGCCATCGCCGCCGAGCTGTCGAAGGTACACCACACCACGGTCGCCCCGGGCGACGTGCTGGTGTCGTCGGGCGCCAAGCACAGCCTGTTCAACCTGTTCCTGGCGCTGCTCGACCCCGGCGACGAGGTGCTGGTGCCGGCGCCGTACTGGGTGTCCTACCCGGACATGATCATGCTCGCCGGCGCGCGCCCGGTGATCGTCGAGGGTCGCGCCGAGGACGATTTCGCCGTCAGCCCCGAGGCGGTCCGGGCGGCGTGCTCGCCCAAGACGCGGGCCATCGTCCTCAACAACCCGTCGAACCCCACCGGCGCGGTGTACACGCGGGCCCAGATCGAGGCGCTCGCCGAGGTCGTGCTCGAGCGCGACCTGCTGGTGATCTCCGACGACATCTACCGTCAGCTCGTGTACGGCGACGCCCGCTACGCGTCGATCGCCGCGGTGTCGCCGGCCCTGGCCGAGCGCACGATCCTCGTCGACGGCGTGTCGAAGACCTACGCCATGACCGGCTGGCGCATCGGCTACACCGCCGGCCCGACCGCGCTCATCAAGGCGATGGGCAAGATCCAGGGCCAATCGACCTCCAACCCGTCGCACGCCGCGCAGCTCGCGACCATCGCCGCCCTCACCGGGCCGCAGGACTGCGTCGAGACCATGCGCCGTGCCTTCGACGAGCGCCGCCTCGAGATGGTGCGGCTGCTCCGCGCCATCCCCGGCGTCGCGTGCCGCGAGCCCAAGGGCGCGTTCTACGCGTTCCCGGATCTGTCGGCCTTCGTCGGCAAGACCACGCCCGAGGGCTCGGTCCTCGACGACGACGTCCAGCTCTGCGACTGGCTGGTCGAGGTCGGGCACGTCGCGGTGGTGCCGGGCTCTGGCTTCGGCGCTCCGGGCCACGTGCGGCTGTCCTACGCGTGCTCGATGGACAACATCAAGCACGGCCTCGGGCGCCTCGGCGAGGCCCTGGCCCGCCTCAGCTAGGCCAAGCCGGCGCACGCGCCGCGCGCACCGCCGGGTGGGCCCAGTGGGCCTCGGCGTAGTCGACCAGGTGCGCCGGCACCGGCTCGCCGCTGCGCACCAGCCGCAGCAGCGCAATCGCCAGATCGACGTCGGCGATGCAGAAGGCGTCGGCGATCGTCGGCTTGCCCGGCGGCAGCAGCCGCGTCGCGAGCGCACGCAGCCGGGCCGCCTGCCCCGCCGCCGCCGTCGACAGCGGCGCCACCGAGGCCGGGGCGCCGCGCAACAGCGTCGACGGGCGCTCGGCCCGCAGCGCGGCGAGATCCGCGCGCACAAAGCTCATCACCTGGCGCGCCACGCCGCGCTGGCCCAGGTCGGGCGGGAACAGCCGCGGATGCGCGGGGAACGGGAAGGTCTCGGCCAGGTACTCCGAGATCGCGGTGGACTCTGCCAGCGCCAGCGCGCCGTGCTCGAGCACCGGCACCTGCGGCAATCCGGCCAGCGCCTCGAGCGCCTCCCGCGCGTCGGGCGCCAGCGGCAGCGACGCGGCCACCACCCGGTACGGCAGCTCCTTGATCTCGAGCGCGGCGCGCGCGTGCACCACCAGCTGGGCTGTCGAGCTCGCGATCGACGTGCAGGATCAACGCGGCGGTGGTGGTCATGGCGGCAACGGTAGATCGGCGAGGGCGAAGCGCTCGCCGTCGAGCACCTGAAAGTGCCACCACTCGCTGGCGATGCCCTCGAAGCCGGCGGCGCGCATGGCCTCGTCGAGGCGGCGCGCGCGCTCGGCGCGGGGGTCGGCGCCGGCGAGCGCCCGCGCGCGCCCGGCCGCCGGGGAGAAGTCGTCGTGGTCGGTGGGCATCGCGAGCGCCGCGCCGCGCTCGTCGGCGAGCGAGACGTCGACGGCGGCGCCGCGGCCCGTGGCGCGAACCCGAGGTCGGTCGACCATCGGCGCCGCGGGTGGGGTGCGCGACGAAGCGAGGATCCGGCACCCGCGCCCACAGCGCCTCCTGATCGCGCGCGGGCCGGTAGCGAGTCCCACACGACCAGCCGCAGCCCGCCGGTGCGGAGGCGCGCCGCCGCTTCGACGAGGCGCGCCGCGACCTCCTGTCGTAGCCAGCAGCGCGCGCTGGCGTACAGCGGCGCGCCGGTGAGGTTGCGCGCTCGCGTAGCGCAGATCGAGCACGGCGTCGGGGATGGCGACGGCGACGTCGGTCCAGCCCGGCGGAGGCACGACTTGGGCGCTGGCGTCGACGACCGGCGCCGGTCGTGACGGCGGCCCCGGCACCGGCGGCGACGTGGTCGTCGCGCGCTCCGGTGGCGTGCCCGACTCGCCGCAGGCCGCAGCCGCGAGCAGCGCCGCGAGCGCGCGCCTCACCAGTCGACGCCGAGGTCGCGGCGAGATCCGTTGCCGCGATCCCGGAGCTGCTGGCGCCGCAGCTCGCGCGACATGTCCTCGAGCTCGCCCAGCTTGAGGTCGTCGGGCGTGCGCGGCGTCGTCGAGCGGTCGCGATCGCGCGCGCGCGACGGTAGGCCTCGCTGCCCGGAGGATGCCGCGGCAGGCCGGTGTTCGGCGACGACTCCTCGTCGGGCTGCTGATCCTGCGGACCTTGCTGGTCCTGCTGGCCCTGCTGGCCCTGCTGACCTTGCTGGTCCTGCTGGCCCTGCTGACCTTGCTGGTCCTGCTGGCCTTGTTGCCCCTGCTGGCCTGTTGTCCCTGCTGACCTTGCTGGTCCTGCTGACCTTGCTGGTCCTGCTGGCCTTGTTGCCCCTGCTGGCCTTGTTGCCCTGCTGCTCTTGCTGCCCCTGCTGGCCTTGTTGCCCCTGCTGGCCTTGTTGGCCCTGCTGTCCCTGCTGGCCTTGCTGTCCCTGCTGGCCTTGTTGGCCCTGCTGCCCCTGCTGGCCTTGCTGCCCCTGCTGGCCTTGTTGCCCCTGCTGCTGCCGTTCCTGCTGCCGATCGCGCAGCGTCAACTCGGAGGTTGGCCCGCGCGTCGTCGAGCTCCGGGTTGTCGCGCAGCCTGCTTGTAGCTGTCGATGGCCTCGTCGAGCTGGCCGGCCGCGCGCTGCGCGTTGCCGGTGTTGTACAAGGCCTGCGCGCGCAGCCCCGATCCTTCGAGGTCGCCGCCTGCGCGGAGATCGGCCAGCCCGCGCTCGACCAGGTCACCGCGCGCTTCCGGCGCGCCGGCCTCGGCCTTGCGGAGCCGCGCGGTGCCGAGGTTGTAGGCCAGCCCGGCCTCGTCGACGCCGCTGCCGCGCGCGCGCTCGTACGCGGCGATCGCGTCGTCCCAGCGCCCGGCCGCGTAGGCCTCGTTGCCGGCGGTGACGTCGGGATCCGGCGACGACAGCGGCTCCCACGCCGCGAGGGCGAGCACCACCGGCAGCCAGCACAAGGACCGCATCACCGCCGGAGTATGCCACCGCGGCGCCGCCGGCCATCGCGGCCTCCGCCTGCAGCAACCGCTGCCGCCGCGCGACCACCACGCCGGCGACGATCGCGGCGCCGACGAGCACCAGCCCCACCGCCCGCTCGCGCCCGGTGGAAGCCGTTGACGCCGGGATGCACCAGCACGTGCCACGCGACCAGCGCGAGCACCACCAGGAGCGCGCCACCGCCACCGACCAGCCACCCGGCCTGCGTCGGCGTCCACCGCGACGGCGTCGGCGACGGTGCCTCGGTCGCGTGCGCTCGCGCGAGCGTGGGCCGTCGGCGCCGCAGCGTCGCCTCGACGAGGAGCAGCATGAACGCGGGGAACAGGAGCCAGGCCTGCACGCCCTCGTGCCGACGCACCGCCTGCTGCCCGAGCCCGCGCTGCACGGCCATCAGCGCCTCCACCAGCACGGTCGCGTTGGGCTCGCCGACGCCCGGGTCGGTGAGGTAGCGCGCCGCGTCGCCGGCCAGCGCGGCGAGCTGGGTCAGCCGAGATCGTCGCGCCGCGAGATCACCGGCTGCCCGCGCGCGTCCTTCTTGGGGCGGGTCCGGTGGCCGTCGTCGTCGATGTCCCACACCTCGCCACCGTCGACAGTGCCGACCCCGACGACGAACAGCGAGATGCCGAGCGCGCGGATCACAGAGACCTCGGCCTCGGCCAGCTCGGGGCGCTCGGCACCGTCCGTGAACAGCACGATCGCGCGGCCACGCTCCTCGAGCTCCCGGTAGGCCGGCTCCAGCGGCGGCCGCACGTCGTCGCGATCGCCGGGCAGCGGATCGCCGCCGCGCCCGTGGCGCGTCACCCCCTTGCACCCCGGGGCGTCGACGACGTCCGGCCGCAGGAGACAGCGCGCCGCTCGCAGCGCCTGGGCGAGGTTCGAGCCCGGGGCGACGTCGGCGGGGCCGATCGTGGTGAGGAAGTGCGCGGTGACCTCGTGGTCACGCGACAGCGGGAACGCCGCGGCGTCGGCGGCGAACACGGCGGCGGCCGAGCGATCGCCCGGCAACGCGTCGAGGGTCTGCAGCGCCAGCTCGCGGGCCCGGGCCAGCCGATCCGGCGCCACGTCGGTGACCAGCATCGACTTCGACACGTCGAGGGCGATGACCAGATCGAGGCCGCGATCCTGCTGCATGACCACGCCGTCGCGGCGCGGCCCCGCCGCCGCCAGCGCCAGCAGCACCACCGCCACGACGATCGACGCCTGCCGCGCGAGCTGCCGTCCGGGCGCGCTCGACGCCAGCATCGGCGCCAGCACCCCGGCGTCGCCGAGGCGCGCCAGCACCGCGCGCCGCCGGAGGCGATCGAGCAGCACCAGGCCGAGGGCGAGCGCGGCCGCCGCGGCCACCCACGGCAGCCGGTCGGGGTGCGCCCACGACCACCCGCTCACGGCCACCTCCGCAGCCAGGTCGACGCCAGCGCCAGCTCGAGCAGCACCAGGCCGAGGGCGAGCAGCACCAATCCGGCGAACAGCTCCTGGTCGGGCACCCGCTCCTTGACCACCCGGCGCGTGGTGTCGAGCTGCTCGCGCACCCGCGCGAAGCTGCGCTCGAAGCTGGCCTGATCGACGGCCGGGAAGAACTCGCCGCCGGTGGTCGACGCGATCGAGCGCAGCGTGTCCGGATCGACGCTGCGGCCGCCGAAGAACCCGCTGTTCTCGGCGCCGATGAGCATGGTGAAGACCTTCACGCCCATCCGCTGGGCCAGCGCGGCGGCCTCCTCGGGGGTGTAGGCGGTCTCGACGTTGGAGTCGCCGTCCGACAGCAAGATGACGATCTTCGACCTGGCGTCGGAGCGTCGAAGCTGGGCCAGGCCGAGGCCGAGGCCGTCGCCGATCGCGGTGCCGTACTCGGGCACGTCGCCGATGCGCAGGTTGGCGACGACCTGGTCGAGCAACGCCATGTCGAGCGTGAGCGGGCACTGCAGGAGCGCGGCCTGCGCGAACACCACCAGCCCGACCCGATCGCTGCTGCGCTGCCGCACGAAGCGCCGGACCACCCGCTGCGCGGCGTCGAGGCGGTCGCGCGGGAGGTCGGTCTCGTCCATCGACTTCGACAGATCGAAGACGATCATGATGTCGACGGTGTCGACGGTGTGCTCGATGGTCCGGTAGGTCTGCGGCCGCGCCAGCGCCGCGGCCAGGGTCGCGATCGCCAGGATCCGCAGCGCGGTCGGCAGCTCGGCCAGGTAGGCGCGCAGGCCGGGGCGCGCCCGCGCCAGCAACCCGACCCGGGTGAAGCCGAGGCTGGCGCTGCGCTGGCGGCGCAGGTGGAACCCGGCCCACGCGACGATCAGGCCGGCCGCGGCCAGGGCGCCGGCCCAGGGGTGCCGCCACTCGAGGGAGGCCCCGGCGCGCGCCTCGTGCAGGTGATCGCGCGCGACGATCGCCAGCACCACGCCGAGCGCGGCCAGCGTGAGCCACGCGACCGCGACCTGGCCGAGGCGGCGATCAGCCACCGACGACCTCCCCGACGTCGTCGACGTCGACCCCGGCGGTCGCCAGCACCAGGGCCCGCGCGTCGGCCACGGTGGCGGCGGCCTCCTCGGCGGTCACCGCGGCGCCGCCGAACTTGCTGCGATCGGCGGCGTCGAACCAGCGCACGGCCTGGGCGCGCGCCGTGGTGGGCACCGCCTGGGTGCGAGCCGCGGCGGCGAGCAGCTCGCCGGTGGTGAGGTCGTCGACGGCGAAGCCGCCCCGGCGCGCCACGAAGGTGCGCACGACCACGATCGCGTCGGCGATGGCGCCGTCGGGCGCGTCGATGATCGTGCCCGAGGCCTCGATCGCCGCCAGCGCGCGCAGCGCCTCGGCGGTGGGGCCGTCGAGGGTCCGCACCGCCCGCCAGGTCATCGCCGGCCCGGCTCCGGTCACCCGCCGCACCCGCCGCCGGCGCCGCCGGCGGATCACCACCATCGCGATCACGGCCGCGAGCGCCAGCCCGAGCACGGCCGCGCCGATGATGACGAGGGTCCAGTCGCGGCGGCTCAGCGGGCGTGGCGGGGCCAGCCCGCGCACCGCGTTGGGGTCGTCGGCGTCCGCCACGATCGCGACCACCTCGACGGGGATCGAGCCGGTGGCGACCTGCCCGCTGCCGCCCGGTGTCACGAAGGTCACCGGCACCGGCGGTAGCTGCAGCTCGCCCAGGGCCCACGCCCGCACCGGCACCTGCCACTCGCGCACGCGCTTGCCATCGGCGCGCACGGTGTCGCGGCTGCTGCGCCCGGGCGCCTCCTCGAGCACGTCGCCCAGCGCCAGGGTCGACGGCAGGTTGACCGTGACGTCGGCGCCGTGGACCGCGGTGATGTACAGCGTGAACGGCTCGCCGAGGCGCACCTGCGCCGGCGCCGCCGAGGCCGTCACCTCCGGCTGCCCCAGCAGGTACGGCGCGTCGACCACCGCGGGCGGCGCCGGGGCGGCGTCGGGCGCGCCCGGCACCGCCGCGTCGGGCACGCCGGGCAGCCCCGCGTCGGGCGCGCTCGGCGGCGCCGGATCGGACGCGGCGGGCAGCGCCGCGTCGGGCACGATCGGGGCCACCAGATCCGGCGCGACCTGCGCCCGCGCCACGCCGCCGAGGGCGAGCACCAGCGCGACCGTCGCGATGGAGCCGGGCCGGATCACCGGCGACGTCCTCGCTTGGCCCGGGCCCGGAAGTAGCCGACCAGGATGCCGAGGTGATCGCCCTCGGTCGACACCTCGAGGGGCTCGAGGCCGGCGCGGCGCAGCACCAGGTCGCGCTCCGACGCCCGCGCCTGGGCCAGCCGCGCGAAGTCGGCCGCACCCTCGCCGCTGGTGTCGAGCTCGACCACCCGGCCGGTCTCGACGTCCTCGAACTGCACCAGGCCCACCGAGGGCAGCGCCCGCTCGAGCGGATCGACCACCACGATCGGCACCACCTCGTGGCGCTGGGTCACCACCCGGAGCTGGCGATCCCAGGCGGTGACCTCGCCGAGGAAGTCCGACAACAGGAACACCACCGAGCGGCCGCGGCTGGTGCGGCTGAACACCTCGAGACCGTGCGCGAGATCGGTGCCGGCGCCGGCCGGCTCGAAGCCGAGGATCTCGCCGACCAGCCGCAGCACGTGGCGCCGTCCCTTCTTGGCCGGCACGTGGCGCTCGACCCGATCGGTGACCAGGTACAGCCCGACCCGATCACCGCCGCGGATCGCCGACACCGCGATCACGGCGGCCAGCTCGGCGGCGAGCACCCGCTTGCTGCGCCCACGCGAGCCGAAGGTCGTCGACGCCGATAGATCGAGCACGAGGTTGATCGTCCGATCGCGCTCCTCGACGAACTGCTTGACGTGCGGGTGGTTCATCCGCGCCGACACGTTCCAGTCGATGGCGCGGACGTCGTCGCCGGGCGCGTAGCCGCGGACGTCGGCGAAGGTCAGGCCGCGGCCCTTGAACACCGACTGGTACTGGCCGGCCAGCAGCTCGTCGACGAGCCGCCGGCTGGCGACCTCGATCCGCCGCGCTTGCTTGACCAGGTCAGGGGTGGCGAGCATGGCCGGGCGTCACGGCACCGGGATCCGCTCGAAGATCCGGCGGAGCACGTCCTCGCTGGTCACCTCCTCGGCCTCGGCCTCGTAGGTCACGACGATCCGGTGCCGCATCACGTCGGCGGCGATCGCCTTGATGTCGTCGGGGATCACGTACGGCCGGTGGCGCAGGAACGCGTGGGCCCGGGCCGCCGCCGCCAGGCACAGGGTCGCGCGCGGCGACGCGCCGTACTCCACCAGCGGCGCCAGCTCTGGCAGGCCGTAGGCGCGCGGATCGCGGCTGGCGCTCACCAGGTGCACGATGTAGTCGCGCACCCGCTCGTCGATGTACACCGAGGTCACCGCGGTGCGGGCGGTGAGGATCTGCTCGATCGTCGCCACCGGCCGCGCCGCCGGCGCCTCGAGGGAGGCCATGCGGTCGAGCATGGCGCGCTCCTCGGTCGGGGTCGGATAGCCGACCCGCACCAGCAGCATGAAGCGATCGAGCTGGGCCTCGGGCAGCGGGAACGTGCCCTCCTGCTCGATGGGGTTCTGGGTCGCGAGGACCAGGAACGGGTTGGGCAGCGGGTGGGTGGTGTCGCCGATGGTGACCTGGCGCTCCTGCATCGCCTCGAGCAGCGCCGACTGCACCTTGGCCGGCGCCCGGTTGATCTCGTCGGCGAGCACCAGGTGGGCGAACAGCGGGCCCTTCTTCTGGGTGAACTGCCCGGTGTGCATGTTGTAGATGATGGTCCCCGTGATGTCGGCGGGGAGCAGGTCCGGCGTGAACTGGATGCGCTGGAACGAGGCGGTGAGCGCCTGGCCGATGGTCTTCACCGTCAGCGTCTTGGCCAGCCCGGGCACGCCCTCGATGAGGCAGTGGCCGCCGGTGAGCAGGCCGATGAGGATGCGCTCGACCAACGCGGCCTGCCCCACCACCACCTTGGCGACCTCGGCGGTGACGTCGTCGAGGAAGCCGCTGTCGCGCTCGACCTGCGCGGTCAGGGCGCGCAGGTGGTCGCCGCCGCGGACGGGGCCGGTGGCCGCGGCGCTCGCGGCCACCGGCGCCGCGGGCTCGGCAGCGACCGCGGGCTCGGCAGCCATCACGGGCTCGGCGGCTGGCGCCTCGGCGAGCAGGCCCGGCATCGGCCCGAGCTGCGGCTGCGTGGTCGCCGCGTCGGTGGGCTCGGCGGCGGGCGGCGGGCGGGTCGGATCGTCGGCCGAGGGCTGCATCGCTGCCCCAGAAGATTGCACGCCGACCAAGGTCGCGCACACCCGATTGCGGCTACGATGCGCCATGGCAGAGACGCCGCCGCCGAGCGGGCCGCTCGGTCCGATCGACTTCTCGACCCACATCCTGTCGCTGGCGTCGTCGGCGATGGTCGCGCTGGGGCGGGTGCCCGCGCCCGACGGCGCCAGCCACCCGGTCGACCTCGAGACCGCCCGCCACCTCATCGACGTGCTCGCCGTGCTCGAGCACAAGACCCGGGGCAACCTCGACGACAGCGAGCAGAAGCTCCTGGCCAGCCTGCTCTACGATCTGCGCGTGGCCTTCGTCGACGCCGGCAAGGTCGCCGGCACACCGAGCAGCTAGCGCCGCCGCAACGCCTGGCGCGCGTGCCGCGCCATCTGGCACCCGTGCGCCTCAGCGCACCGGCGCGACGAACCGCGCCTGGATGGTCTTGCGGCCCACCTCGGGGAAGTCGACCACCACGCTGCGCGAGGTGCCCGAGCCGCGCGCCTCGACCACCCGACCCACGCCGAACATCGCGTGCTCGACGGCGGCGCCGGGCACGAAGCCGTCGACGCGGCCCGAGCCGCTGGCCTTGACGTCGGCGTCGACGTCGAACACGTCGTCGTCGTCGGGCGGGCGCTGGTCGAACTCGTCGTGCGACGCCGCCGACCGGCGGCCACCGCCGCTGCGCCGGCCGCCGCCGCCGAGCCAGCCGAGGCCGTCGTCGCCGCCCACCGGCGGCCGCGTCACCGCCTTGGGCCGCGGCGGGCTCGCCACGCACGCCTCGGGCAGCTCGTCGAGGAAGCGCGACGGCGCCTGCAGCTTGACCTGCCCCCACACCCGCCGGGTCCGCGCCCACGACAGGTACAGCCGATCCTTGGCCCGGGTCAGCGCGACGTACGCGAGCCGGCGCTCCTCCTCGAGGCCGAGCTCGGCGCGCTGATCCTCGCGCTCGCGCAGCGACGGGAACAGGCCGTCCTCGAGGCCGGTGAGGAACACCACCGGGAACTCGAGGCCCTTGGCCAGGTGCACCGTCATCATCACCACGCGCTCGCGCTCGGGGCGGTCGCTGGTGGGCTCGGTGGTCGGCACGCCGCCGGGGCCGTCGGCGGGGCTGACCAGCGCCAGCCGCTCGAGGAAGCCGTCGAGGCTGCCGTCGTCGCCGGCCTCGTCGTCGTAGTCCGAGGCCACGGTCACCAGCTCGGCGAGGTTCTTGAGGCGATCCTCGGCCTCGGGCGTGCCCTCGGCCTCGAGCCGGGCCCGCAGCCCGGAGCGCTCGACGGTCTGGATCACGATCTCGGCCACCGAGGCGCCGGCGGCGACCACCGCGCGCAGCCCCTCGATGGCGTCGACGAACGCCGCCAGCTTCTTGCGCGCCGCGGCCGGGAAGCCCGACAGCGCGCCGCCCACCGCCTCGCGCGCCGCCGCGTACAGCGGCCCGCGCCCGGCGGCCTCGCGGACCAGCTCGATGGTGGTCTCGCCGATGCCGCGCGCGGGCACGTTGACCACCCGCTCGAACGCCGAATCCGCCGCCGGGTTCGCGACCAGCCGGAGGTACGCGAACGCGTCCTTGACCTCCTTGCGGTCGAAGAACGACAACCCGTAGACGTGCGGCTGCAGCCCCACCGCCCGGAGCTGCTCCTCGAGCACCCGCGACTGCGCGTTGGTGCGGTAGAGGATCGCGATGTCGCCCTGGCCCCAGGGCCCGTCGTCGAGCAGCCCCCGGATCGTGCGCGCGACCCGGTAGGCCTCGCCGCGCTCGTCGCCGGCGGTGTACAGGTCGATCAGATCGCCGCCGGCGCGCTCGGTCCACAGCGCCTTGCCGAGCCGCTCGCGGTTGCCCGCGATCACGGCGTTGGCGGCATCCAGGATCACCTGGGTCGAGCGGTAGTTCTGCTCGAGCTTCACCAGCGGCGCGTCGGGGAACTCGTGGTGGAAGTCGAGCAGGTTGCGCGGCTCGGCGCCGCGCCAGCCGTAGATCGACTGGTCGTCGTCGCCGACCACGGTGAGGTTGCGGGTCGCGCTGGCGAGGCTGCGCACCAGCTCGAACTGCACCAGGTTGGTGTCCTGGAACTCGTCGACGAGCACGTGCCGGAACGTGGTGGCCAGCCGCGGCCCGACCTCCGCGTGCTTGCACAGGCGCAGGGTGAACAGCAGGATGTCGTTGAAGTCGACCGCGTTCTCGCGGGCGAGCTGGGCCTGGTACAGCGGCGAGACGCGCTCGACCACCTCGTCGAGCAGGCCGCCGAGGCGCACGGTGGCCGGGTCGACGCCTCGATTCTTGGCGCGGTCGAGCCGGGTCAGCACCGCGCGCGGCGTGGTCTGCTCGGCGAAGCCCTCCGCCTTGAGCAGCCGCCCGACCAGGCGGAGCTGATCGTCGTCGTCGTAGATGGCGAAGTTGGCGCCCAGGCCCAGCACCTCGCCGTGGCGGCGTAACAGCCGCGCGCAGATCGCGTGGAAGGTGCCGATCGCCATCCGATCGGCCTCGGGGCCGAGCAGCGCGCGCAGCCGGGCCCGCATCTCGCCGGCGGCCTTGTTGGTGAAGGTGACCGCCAGGATCTCCCACGGCGCCGCCCCGGTGTGGACCAGGTGGGCGATGCGGTGGACCAGCACCCGGGTCTTGCCGGTGCCGGCGCCGGCGAGGACCAGCAGCGGGCCGTCGCCGTGCTCGACCGCCTCGCGCTGGCGGGGGTTGAGGCCCGCGTGCATGCGACCGTCTTACCAAACCCCGATCGCCCGGGGTAGCCGCGCGGAGCGCACGCGGCCGAAAACGTCGACGGGGCGAGCCCTCGCTCGCCCCGCCTGGGCTGCGACGAGCGAGCTCGCCGCCGCGCGCGTCCCGCTCGACCCTAGAAGGTCAGGCGCACGCCGAGCTGCGCGTAGATCGGCGAGTAGCGGCCCGCGGTGTTGCCGAAGTTGGCGTTGCGCACCACCGGATCCGGGGTCTCGTTGCCGGCGTCGTCGATCGACTTGGCCCAGATCAGGTCCTCGTAGGTGCCACCCGAGATCGGGTTCACGTTGCGGTCGGGGTACGCCAGCGCGTAGGTGTTGTCGACCGAGGCCTGGCCCTGGCGGTTGTACACGTTGAACAGGTCGAGCAGCACCGACAGGTTCATGCCGCGGCCGAGGTCGCGCGAGTACGCCATGCGCAGATCGACGCCGTGCTCGAAGTCGGTCCGGCCGATCTCGCCGCGCGGGATCAGGAAGGACTCGTCCGGCCCGTAGCGGTAGTGACCGCCGAGGGCGTTCTTCGGGGTACCGGACAGCGCGCGGATGCGAGCGCCGAGGGTCACCGTGCCGGCCTTCTTGAAGTCGAAGTTGTAGTAGCCGTCGATCTTGATGTAGTGCGGCCGGTCGGTCGGCAGCGGGCCGTTGCGGTTGGCCAGCAGCTCGATGAGGTCGTACTGCGACGAGATGTTCGGGTCGACCTGGCCGTTGTCGTAGGAGATGAGGCCCGGGTAGTTACCCTGCACCCGCGAGAAGGTGTACGAGGCCTGGGCGTAGAAGTTCTTCGAGAACCGCTGGCTGGCGGTGAACTGCAGCGCGGTGTAGTCGCGGCGCGGCTTGTCGAAGATGCGGATGCCCTGGTAGAGGCGGAGCTGGTCCTCGAGGCGGTCCTTCTCGTCGGGGTCGTCGGTGCGGTCGATCTTGGCCTGGAAGTCGGCCTCGGCCTCCTCCGACCACTCGCCCGGGTTGGCGATGATGTAGGTCTGGGCGCCGTCGGTCGAGACGTCCTCGATCACGCGACCCATCCAGCGCTTCTGCACCGACAGGCCGAGCTTGAGGTCGTCCATGATCTCGTACTCGACGCCGCCGAGCACCTCGTCGAGGTACTGCGCCTTGAGGTCAGGGGCGACCAGCACGCCGCTCGAGCCGAACAGGAACTCGTCGACCGCCGGCACCACGGTCGGGTCGACCAGGCAGCCCCGGCCGTCGGCGGCGCCGATGGCGTCGACCGCCGGGCCACACTGGGTGCTGGCCTCGTAGTCGGAGTACTGCAGGACCTCGCCGCCGAAGGAGCGGTCGTTGATCTGCAGCGGGATCGACTCGTAGAAGCGGCCGTAGTGGCCGTAGACCTTGCCCTTGGCGACCTTGGTCCAGTCGTAGACCACGCCGAGGCGCGGCGCGAACATGCCGTTGAGGGTCAGCGCGTTCTTGCCGAGCGCGTCGCCGGTGAGGGCGTCGACGGTGTTCTGCAGGTCCTCGGCGTAGCGCAGGCGCTGCTCCTCGTAGCGGACGCCGAGGTTGATGGTCAGGTTCGGCTTGGGCTGCCAGGAGTCCTGGGCGAAGGCCGACCAGTTGAACGTGTTGCCGATGACCTCGGTGCCCGGGTAGCCCTCGGTGCCCTCGAGGTAGTCGCACTGGAACTCGAGGTCCAGGGCGCGGTCGCGGCAGGTGTTGTCGAAGCGGGCCTCGGACGAGCCGCCCGGCGCCAGCTGGACCCAGCGCAGCACGCGGATGAAGTCACCGCTGCTCGGGCCGTAGTTCTGGATGAACGCGCCGCCCGAGAACCGGCGCGACGAGTTGATGACGTTGTCCTCGGCGTCGCCGCCGACCTTGAACTCGTGGCTGCCGAGCAGGTCGGGCACGCGGTGGGTGGCCACGATCTTGGCCGACAGGCGCTGCTCGGAGTTGCTGCCGATGCTGCCGGGGCCGCCGATCGAGTAGCCGGCGGCACCGTCGTCCGGGCAGTTGGTGATGAGCGGGTACGGGTCCGGGTTGTTCGGATCCGGGTTGTTGTCGATGCAGCGGTTGCGGGTCGCCTGCGACTCGGCGCCGAAGCCGCTGAGCACGCCGAGGTTCTGGAAGTAGACGATCTGGCCGGGCTCGCTGTTGAGCGCGTTGTTGATCGCGTCGGCGGTGCTGGCGGCGTAGTGCCAGCCGAGCGTGCCCTCGACCTCGGTGCGATCGTCGTTGAACTTCGAGGTCCACTTCAGCGCGACGTCGCTGGTGATGCCGGTGTAGTCCTCGGACGTGCTGTCCGGCAGGCCGAAGATGCCGCGGTTCTCACCGGAGAACGGCTGGCCGATGAAGGAGATCTGGCCCTGGTGCTCGGGCGAGACGTTGAAGTTGAGCTTGGCGAGCATCGAGTACGCCATGCTCGACGACTCGACGTCGCGGGTGCCGCCGACGATGTCGTCGGTGATGTAGAAGTTGGTCGCCGGATCGACGTCGGGCTGACCGTCCTGGTACATCTGCGCGTTGCACTCCGACAGCTCGCCGCTGTCGAGCACCACGCGGCAGTCGGTCCGGGTCTTGGTCCGACGGGTGGTGGTCACCTTGGTCAGCTGCGGGCCGAACCCGACGTAGAACCACAGGCGATCCTTGATGATCGGGCCGCCGAGGTCGAAGCCGAAGTCGGTGTCGTAGTCGATGTTGTTCTCGAAGTCGATCGAGGCCACCTGGATGGGGCTGCGCTCGACGTCGCCGATCATGGCGTCGTTGCGGAAGTAGCCGAACACCGAGCCCTTGAACTCGTTGCTGCCGCTCTTGGTGACGGCCTGGACCACGCCGCCGGTGGCGCGGCCGAACTCGGCGCCGTAGCCGCCGGTGATGACCTCGATCTCCTCGAGGAAGTCGTTGATGACCGGCGAGCCGACGGTGCCGAACTGCAGGCCCGTGGTGTTGACGCCGTCGACGATGTACTGGTTCTCCAGCGACGACGAGCCCGAGAACGAGACCCCGAGGCCGTCGCCCTGGGAGCCGGCGGCGGCGCCCAGCGCGTCCTCGAAGGTGCGGCCGGGGACCGGGATGTTCTTGAGGTACTCGGTGTCCAGGGTGATGCCCTGGTTGGCCTTGGTGGTGTCGATGGTCGACGGCGGCGCGACGATGTTGATCGTCTCGGCGGCGGCCTCGGTGTTGATGGTCTGGAACACCGAGGTGGTCTTGGCGACGCCGACGTTGACGCCGCTCTTGTTGATCTGCGACTCGCCGTAGAAGAACGAGATCACGTAGTCGCCCGGCGGCAGGCCGGTGAGCAGGTACGTGCCGTTGTCCTCGGTGAACGCCGACTGCGTGCCCTGCAAGGAGGGCGACGCCGCGGTCACGACCACGCCGGCCAGCGGCGCGCCGTCCTGGTCCTTGACCTGGCCCTTGACGGCGCCGGTGGTCGACGACTGCGCGCGGGCCGGCTCGGCGGTGAGGCCGGCGCCGACGACGCCGACCGCGGCGCCGAGGGCGGCGGCGGTGAGACGAGCCATCAGGCGCGCCCGGGCGGTGCGGGGAGCATGGGAGGTGGTCTGGGTCATCTGGGACTCCATGGCCTGGATGTGCGTCTTCATGGGGATGCCGCTCACGGGACCGTGGTGAACGTGAGGGTCAGCGGCGCCGGGGCCGCCTTGCCGAACGCGTCGGTGACGGTGGTCGGGACCGTGAGGGTGTAGGTCGTGCCGGCGGTGAAGCCGCCCGGGTAGCGCAGGAACGCGCGGTTCGGGTTCGACACGTCCGGCACGATGGTCGGCGCCGGCAGCGCCGGGGTGATGGTCACGTTGGCCAGCGACGCGAAGTCGGGCGGCACGTTGAACTCGAGCACCACCTGGGCGTAGGTCTGGCCCGCGGTGAGCAGCGCCACGCCCATCTGGTTGTTGGCCGGCGAGGTGGCGTCGAAGCTAAAGGCCTCGGTGTGGAACGTGACCAGCGAGGTGTCACCCGGGGTGCAGTCCTGCTCGATGTCGCCGTCGGGCGGCGCGCACACCTGGATGCCCTGCTTGTCGACGACGTTGTCGGCGAAGTCGATCACGCAGTCGGCGTTGGTCGGCATGCCGGCGGCGGTGCGCAGGACGATGGCCGGGCCGAGCACGGCGAGGCCGCCGGCCGAGGGCACCAGCTGGGTGCCCGACGGCTGCCAGTACGACAGGCTCTGGTTGAGCGGCACCGGGTTGCCGTCGCAGATGATCTGGACCGCGCCGTTGATGAGGCGGGTGTCGTCGGCGGCGCCGTCCGGCGGGATGTTGCCGTTGAGCTGGTCGAGCACGCCGACCGGGGCCGACGGGTCGGGACCGACGCACACGGCGTACTCACCGACGCAGGTCGTCGGCAGCACGTCGGCGGCGGTGGCGCAGTTGGCGATGTCCTGCGGGGTGGCGCCGACCGGGACGGTGTCCCAGGCGTCGTCGTCGACCTGGCCGCGGCACGCGATCTCCTCGAGGTAGTTGCCCACCAGGAGCTCGTCGAAGATCAGGCGGATGTTCTGCGACGCCTCGGCGACCGCCGAGGTCACCGGGTGCACCGTGGCCGGATCGGCCTCGGGGTGGGTGCCGAAGGCGATGGCGCGGCGGATGCGCTTCTGGTTGCTGGCGTTGAGATAGATCTCGTCCATGAAGAGCTGTCGCACCATGGGCGGCCCTTCGGGGTTGAGGTCGGTGGCGCTCGTGCCCTCGTCGCAGGCGGCAAGCCCACCGAGACCCGCCAGGATCAAAGCCGGGGTGCGAAGCCCCGGACGCCGGGCCCAGGACGCCCACCGCTTGAGCCAACGAAGACTAGCCATGTCGTGTTGCTCCATCACCAAAGTTGCGAAACGTGCCGCCAAGGCGGCGAAACCCGAGGACAAAAACTTCGGCCTTGTACTCGCCGCGTGACGATCCTGTCAAGGAGTCCCGGCAGGGCGATCGCCCGGAGCCAAAGGCCAGCCGAACCGCGAGCATCCGGGTCAGTACCACGCACAAAGCGGCGAACGGAACCCACCGGCCGCTCACGCCAGGTGACAGCGCAGGCTCCTGCGACAAGGCCGACGTCGCAGGGTGTCGCACCCGCGCGTGATCGGCCCGGCGAGCGGCCCGCGACCGCTCCGCGCGAGCTCTCCAGGCGAGCTCCGAACGACCGCCACGCACCGCCACCGAGGGCGGTCGCGCGGCCCCCAGGGAGTCCCCCCGCGGCCGGCAAGCCTCGGGGCGACCGTGTCGTCGCCGCGCGGCGCTACTGCGGCTCGGCGGCGGCGCCGGGCTCGGGCACCTTGAGCGCGACCTTGATCTCGTTGCGCTGCTGGCCCTCGCCGTTGTCCGACGCCAGGCTGCGGATCGAGTCCATCACGAAGATGGCGTCGCCCCAGGCCACGCCGTCCTCGAAGTCGACGAACACCACCTTGTCGGTGAGCACGGCGTCGAGCAGCGGCCGCAGGGTGCGCGCGAGATCGACCGAGCGGAGCTGGGTCTCCTTCTCGCCGTCCTGCAAGGTGATCGAGGTGTCGCCCTTGACCTTGAGCACGAACTGCTTGGTGTCGAGGGCGACGATCTCGTCGTCGGCGATCTTGCGCGGGATGTCGAGCGGGGTCTTCACCATCATCACCGGCAACGCCGCCATGTAGATGATGAGCAGCACCAGCACGATGTCGATGAACGGCGTGATGTTGATCTCGCTCTGGACCGACTTGCTGCCGGAGCTGACGTTCATGCCCACGGCGCTACTCCTTGAGCTCGTTGCTGGCGAGGCCGATGGCCAGGCCCGCGTCGTTGGCGGCCATGAGGAGCGGCCGCAGCTTGCCGAACGGCGAGTCCGGCGTCGCCTTGAGGTACAGCTTGGGCGACGCGCACTCCGGGTCGGCGGCCTGATCGCAGCTCTCCGCGGCGAGGTCGAGGGCGCGCCGGACCCGCTCGAGGGCGGCGGTGATCGACTCCGGCCCGACCGGCCCCAGGTTCTCCTTCTCGAACCAGAGATCGCCGCCGGCGTCCATCGCCACCACCGGGGTGCTCTTTGCGCTCTCCTTGAAGTGGTTCTTGGTCTTGGGCAGCTCGACGTCGTGGCCGCGCTGCATCATCGGCGTCACCACCATGAAGATGGTGAGGAGCACGAGGATGATGTCGACCAGCGGCGTGACGTTGATGTCGTTCCGGACGGTCTCCAGCGCCGCCTTCTTCTTGTGCGGGGCGTGCCAGCGCCCGCCCTTGGCGCCTTTGAGTCCGCCGCCGATCATGTTCAGGCCCGACCCTCGCGCAGCACGTAGTCGATGAACTCGGAGCTGATGTCGTTCATGTCGACGACCATGCGCTCCACCTTGGTGGTGAAGAAGTTGAACGCGATGGCCGCGATGATCGCGACCGCGAGGCCGATCGCGGTGGAGATCAGCGCCTCACCGATCTTGCCGGACAGCTCGCCGATGCTCTTGCCCTGCTGGATGAGGCCGAACGAGTCGAGGATGCCGAGCACGGTGCCGAGCAACCCGATGAACGGCGCCGACGACGCCACCGTCGCCAGGATCGGCAGGCCCTTGCGCACCGTCGAAGTCTCGCGCTCCTTGACCCGGTCGAGCGCGCGGTTGACCGAGTCGACCACGTCGAAGTTGCCGACGTCGCTGGGGCCGCCCTTCTCGAGCGCCTCGCGGCCCTTGATGAAGGCGTCGAGGCCCGACGCCATCACCGTGGCGACCGGGCTCTTGGGCATCTGCTTGGCCGCCGCCAGCGCCTGGCCGACCTCGTGGGTGCGCAGCCGCTCCGCCAGGATCTGCACGTACTGCGCACTCTGGGCGTTGGCCTTGCCGAAGGTGAGCATGCGCTCGACGATGACGTAGAAGCTCAGGACCGAGAGGCTGAGCATCACGATCGTGATGATCTTCACGGCGAGGTTCATCTCGCCCCAGATGTGACCGACGTCGAAATCCATGACTAGACCTTCCGGTGCGCTGGCGGGTTGCGGTTGCGGTGCGAAGCGTTGCGTTGGAGAGAGCCGCTAGAGAGGAGGCGCGGCCCTTAGGACGAAGCGAAGAGGACGAAGCGAAGAGGACGAAGCGACGAGGAAACGAGCAGGACCAGCCAGGCGATCGACGCGGACGCGCGCCTACCGGGCCTGGCTGTAGTTGATGTTGACCATGGTGCAGGCCGCGGTCGGCTTGCCGTCGATGGCGTAGGGCCGGTACTTCCAGGTCGACTTCATCGTGCTGACGATCTTGCGGTCGTAGGCCGGGAAGCCGGTCGACTTCTTGATGTCGACCTTCGAGATACTGCCGGTGGCGGTCAGGCAGATCTGGAAGGCGCTCATCAGCTTGGTCTTGCCCGAGCGCTGGATCTCGGTCTTGGTGACGTCGTCGGGGAAGATCTGCTTCTCGCCGGCGATGCGCAGGCTCTCGAGCGCGGTCGGCGCGACGATCTTGGGCGCGGCCGGGGGCGGGGGCGGCGGCGGCGGCGGCGGCGGCGGCGGCGGGCCCGAGCCGATGCCGTCGAGGACACCGCCGGCCACGCCGTCGAGGGAGCCGCCCTCCTCACCATCGGGATCGCCCGGGCCCTCGACCTCGTCGACGACCGGGACGTCCTCCATCTTTTCGATCTTCACCGGCTGGACGGTCTCGGTGACCTTGATCTTCTTGGGCTTGCGCTCGACGTTCTGCGGCTTGCGGCCGCCCTTGAGCGGCGGCGGCGGCGGCGGCGCGGCGGCCAGGAACAGGTCGTCGCCGTCGGACTTCACCGCCAGCTTCTCGATGGCGTAGACCGACTTGACCCACATCGCGACGAACAGCATCGCGTGGAAGATCACGACCGCGCCGACCAGCGGGCCGGCCCACTTCGGCGTCTTGCGCTTCTTGGCGTTCTGGAAGTTCTCGAACATCGGCGGCTCCTTGGGCGTGACGAAGGTCAGCCGCCGTCCCCATCGTCCGAGTCGGCGTCGGCCGCCGCGCCCGAGCCATCGGCACCGGAGCCAGTGGCTCCGGCCGCCGGGGCCGTGGGCGCCGCGCCGGACCCATCGGTCGCGGGGGGCTGGTTGGGATCGGGGTTTGCTGCTTGCTCGGCTGCCTTCGCCTTCTTCGCCTCATCGACTAGAACGCGCCGGAGCTGCTCGTGGTCTTGGCCACTGGCCTTGTCGATGAACGCGGCGAAGGAGGCCCCCTGCGACAGCGCCCGGACGGCGAAGATCTGGTTGATGACCCCGAGCAATTCCAGGTTCTTGGGGTCGCCGGCGAGGCCCGCGAGGACCTGCGGGATGCACACGTTGGAGACGTCAATGCGCTCCTGGCCGAAGATCTTGCCGCGGTTGAGGATGACCTGGCGGCAGCGGCGGGCGATCTGCACGTAGAGGCTGCGCTTGTTCTCGGGGGTCTGCGACGCCGCCAGGGAGCGGTCGAGCCACTCGAGGGACTGTCGCCAGCGGTCGGCCTTGAGGTTGATGCCGGCGAGCACCCCCATGATCTCCTGGTTCTGCGGCTCGGCCTTGAGCTGGTCCTCCCAGTAGGTGAGGGCCTTGTCGTAGTTGCCGGAGTCGATCCAGATCTGGGTCATCTTGTTGCGGACGACCGAGTCCTTGGGGTTGGCCTTGAGGTACTCGCCGAGGTGGATGGCCGCCTTGTCGGCGAACTCCTTGAGCTTGTCGTCGTCGACGGTGCCGCTGGTGAGCTTGTAGTAGGCCAGGCCCAGGTTGTGGTGGGCGATGTCGAGGGTGGGCTCGAGCTCGATGGCCTGCTCGAACGCCTTGATCGCCTGCTCGTAGCGGCCGGCCTTGAACTCGTCGTTGCCCTCGCGCACCGCGCGCCGGGCGTTGAGGCCATCGCAACCGGCGACCAGGCTCACGGCGACCGTCAGGGCGGCGAGCACACGTAGAGAACGACCGGCCGGGCGCATGGGGCGGCCGACTATACGGATCACCCCCCCACCGATCAACGGATCGCCGCTCGTGGATCGAGCCGGGGGCAGGTCGGCGTGCACCGAGTCGACATACCAGCGACGCGCGGGCGCGCCGGTTGGCGGCGGATGACATCCGCTGACCTGGTGCGACGCCCAGCCGAGCACACGCGCCGCAGGTCTCGGCGACGAGCGCGGCCCGGCGCTCAGCGAACCAGGTAGGTGACCTTGAGGGCCAGCCCGTCGCGGGCGGCCTCGCCCTCGGCGCTGGTGGTGGTGCCGACGAGGCCTTGCTGCACGCACGCGATGAGCGCCGGCACCCGGTCGGCGTCGACGTCGCGGGCGCTGACGGTGGCGCCGTCGATGCGCAGCGCGCCGTCGTGGATGGAGGTGGTGAGCTCGGCGGTGACCTTGGCGCCGACGGCGCGCGCCTCGGCCGGGATCTCGGCGGTGCACGCCCGCACCCGTGGCCGCAGCGCCGCGTGCAGGGCGCCGGTGACCGCCGGCGACACGCCGTCGACGGGCCGATCGAGGGCCACGGTGTCCTCGCGCGGGACCGGCGCGGCGCTGGTGCGGTGATCGGTGACGGTCGACTCGGCGAGCTCGCTGGTCGGCGCGGTGCCGGGGCGCGCCACCGGCAGCGCGCTCGGCATCGAACCCGACTCAGCCGGCGCCAGGGTCGGCGCCGGCCCGCGCCGGATCGCGGTGGCGGGCGGCTCCTCGGGCGCGACGGCCGGCGCCGGCCGATCGCGCGGCCACAGCAGCACGCCGACGGCGGCGGCGACCACCACGAGGGCGGCGACGAGCACGACCTGCCGGTTCATGTCGACGTCCTTACCACGCCGGATCGACGGCAGCCGGCGCCGGTGGATTCATCGACGCGGGCCGGCCCTACCCGGCCGCCACCGCGAGCTCGCCGGCGATGACGCGGTGGACCCGGCCATCGTCGTCGCGCAGGCGCAGCGCGCCGTCGTGGTCGAGGCCCAGCGGTGCGCCCTCGAGGATCCCGGCGGGCCCGGTGGTGCGCAGCCGCGGCAGCGCCGCCATGCGCGCCTGCCACCGCGGCGCGATGGCCGCGACGCCGGCGGTGAAGAAGACGTCGAGGGTGGCCTCGAGCACCGGCAAGAGGCTCGCCAGCACCGCGGCGGGCAGCCGCTCGCCGGCGCCGACCGCCGCCATCGAGGTCGCGATCTCGGCGAGCGCGGGATCGATCGGCGCCGCGACGTTGACGCCGATGCCGACGACGATCGCCGGAGCCGGCGATGGGCTCGACTCGGCCAAGACGCCAGCGAGCTTGCGCCACCCGGTGGCGGCGAGCACGCCGACGTCGTTGGGCCACTTCAGGCGCGCGTCCACGCCGAGCCCGGCGAGGGTCTCGGCGACGGCGACGCCGACGGCGAGCGGCACCGCGGCGTGCGCCAGCGGTGGCCCCGGCGGCCGCAGCACGACGGACATGTACAGCGCCGCCCGGCGGCGACGACCACGCCCGCGCCAGTCGACCGCGCCCGGCGTCCTGCGCCTCGGCGACCACCAGGGTGCCGTGCTCGGCGCCGGCGCGGGCCAGGCGCATCGCCTCGTCGCTGGTCGACGCGCAGCGCGCGAGCTCGATCCGGCGTGCGCCCAGCCAGCCGCTCACGCCACGGCCGGGCCGCGGAAGTCGAGGCCGAGATCGACCGCGGGCGCCGAGTGGGTGAGCGCGCCGACGGAGATGAGATCGGCGCCGGCCCGGGCGTAGACGCCGATGGTGTCGAGGGTGATGCCGCCGGAGATCTCGACCAGCAGCCCGGCGGCGTGGGCACGCGCGGCGGCGGCCTCGGCGGCCGCGGGCGTCATGTTGTCGAGCAGCACCACCTCGGCGCGCGCGGCGATGGCCTCCTCGAGCTCGGCCATCGAGGTGACCTCGACCTCGATGCGCAGCGGGTGCGGCGCGTGGGCGCGGGCGCGCTCCACCGCCGCGCGCACCGACCCGCAGGCGACGATGTGGTTGTCCTTGATGAGCACGCCGCTGCCGAGATCGAAGCGGTGGTTGCCGCAGCCGCCGGCGAGCACCGCCGCCTTCTCGAGCACCCGGAACCCCGGCGTGGTCTTGCGGGTGTCGACCACCCGGGCGCCGGTGCCAGCGACCGCATCGGCGTAGCGCCGCGCCAGGGTCGCCACGCCGGAGAGCCGCTGGGCGAAGTTGAGCGCGACCCGCTCCGCCGACAGGATCGATTGAGCCGGCCCGCGCGCGGTCAGCACCACCGTGCCGGCGGCGACCTGGGTGCCGTCGGCGACCGGGCGCTCGACGGCGATGCGCGGGTCGACCAGCGCGAACACCGCGGCGGCGACGTCGAGGCCGAACACGGTGAGCGGCGCGCGCGCGGTCATGTCGGCGATGGCCTGCGTCACCAGCGCGCCGACGGTGCACGCCGTGGTCACGTCGCCGCGGCCGAGGTCCTCGTCGAGGGCGAGGTCGATGAGGCGGCGCACCGAGGGCAGCGCCGCGAGGCCACGGAGGGCGGGTTCGGTGCTCATGCGCGGCGCACCTTAGCGCAGGTGTGGGTTGGACGCGGCGCCTCGCCGCGTCAGGCCTCGCCGAACGCCGCCGGCGCGTGCGCGCTGCTATCCTCGGCGGGACGATGCGGTGGGTGCTGGTGCTGGTCGTCGCCGCGGGGTGCCTCGACACCGGCGTGCGCTGTCCCGACGGCACCCAGTGCGCGCCGGGTGGCGCGTGCGCGGCCGTGGACGAGGGCTACGTGTGCGGCCCAGCCGCCGCGGTGGCCGCGTGCGCCAGCCTCGGCGTCGCCGATCCCACCGGCCTGCGGTGCGACTACGCGGGGCTCGCGGGCGCCGGCGTGTGCGTCGGCCCGGTGTGCCGGGAGGTCGGGTGCGGCAACGGCTACGTCGACGACGGCGAGTTCTGCGACGACGGCAACACCGATCCCGTCGGCGACGACGACCACTGCAACGCGACCTGCACCTCCGACGAGACCTGCGGCAACGGCGTGCCGGACTACGTCACCGGCGAGGCGTGCGACTGCGGCGACGACGAGGCCAGTCGCCCGAGCACCTGCGCCATGATCAACTCGTTCGATCCGGCCGCGACCTGCCGCCCCGACTGCTCGGCGGCCCGCTGCGGCGACGGCCTCGTGGTCGCGCCGGAGCAATGCGAGGGCGTCGAGCTGGGCGGCGCCACCTGCGAGGACGTCGGCTACTACGGCGGCACCCTCGGCTGTACCGGCGCGTGCACCTACGACGTCGCCGCGTGCGAGGGCACCTGCGGGGACGGCGTCGTCAACGGCCCCGAGCTGTGCGACGGCATCGCCGAGGTCTCATGCTCGGAGTTCGGCTTCGCGCTGGGGCGCCCGGCGTGCACGGCGGCGTGCGGCGTGCGCTTCGAGCCGTGCAAGGCCGGCTTCCCGGCCTCCCTCGGCGACGTCGGCGGCGGCTCGTACGCCCGCGGGCTGTGGGGGCCGTCGCGCCAGGAGGTCTACCTCGCCAGCGTGCGCGGCCTGTTCACCTTCGACGGCTCGTCCTGGCGGACGGTCGAGGAGTCCTTCAACTACCGGGGCGTCCATGGCGTGGTCGATGGCACGCGCACCCGGGTCGTCGCGGTCGGGACCAACCAGGTCCAGATCTTCGATGGCAGCGACTGGCTGGAGCTGGCCGCGGGGGGCAACGCGGTGTGGGTGAGCAGCGCGACCCAGGCGTGGGTCGTCGGGGACGCGATCACCCGCTGCGATCCGACCGCGCGGAGCTGCGCCGCGCCGGTCGCGCTCGGGGCTGGCGAGCACCTCGACGCCATCGTCGGCACCGCTGGCGGCAGCGTCATCGCCGTCGGCGGTCGCGACGACGCGGCGCTGATCATGCGGTGGGACGGCGTGAGCTGGACCGAGACGACGCCGCCGATCACGAGCGCGCTCACCGGCGTCTGGGCGAGCGCGGCCGACGACATCACCACGATCAACCTCGACGGCCAGGTGCATCGCCTGCACGATGGCACCTGGAGAAAGCTGGCCGGGACCGGCGCCGCCAGTTTCGGGTTGTGGGGCACCGGGCCCGACGATCTGTTCACGATGAGCGGCGGGCCCCAGCACTTCGACGGCGCGACCTGGCGCCAGACCGTGGTCGAGTCCGGGTCGCTCGACTTCGCCCGCGGCCACGTGCTGGCGACGGGCGAGGTGCTGATCCCGAGCCACCCCGAGGTCACGCGCGTCCACGCGGTGGCGATGGTCCCGTCGACCCCGGTCGGTCTGGCGAGCCGCGCCGGCGACGAGCTGTGGGAGTCCGCCGGCACCACGCTGCGGCGCAACGGGGTCGCGCAGTCCGCGCCGGCGGTCTCCCGCCGGGCGCTGGAGGCCATCCCCGGCGGCGGCGTCGCCTTCATCGACCTGGCGAACGTGCTGACGACGATCATCGACGGCGTCACCCGGACCACCCCGCTGGCCGGCGCGAACGCGGCCCTCGCGGCGACGGGACCCGAGGACGTCTTCGTCGCCAGCGGCACCACCATCGGCCGGTTCGCCGACGGCGTGCTGACCGACCTTGGCGCCCCCACCCGCTCGTGGCTGGCCCTGGCCAGCGACGGCGCGACGCTGTACGCGAGCACCTCCGACGGCGAGCTCTGGCAGCGCGCTGGCGCGAGCTGGACCGAGGTCGAGCTCCCGGCCGAGGCCGAGCTCTTCCTCGCGTCCCACCTGTGGGCGGCCGGCGACGTGCTGGTGGTGCTCGGCGCCCGGATCGATGCGCAGGGCAACGCCAGCGCCGTCATCGCGCTCCGCCGCGGAACCACGTGGCAGGTCTCGTTCCACCCGAACACCTACGGGTGGATCGCGATCGACGGCACCGGGCCCGACGACATCGCCGCGCTCGGCGCCGACGGTGTCGTCGAGCTCTACGACGGCCTCGGCTGGTTGCCGTTTGCCAGCGGGGTGCTCGGCGCCAGCGACCTGGTGCTCTCGCGCAGCCGGCTCTCGGTGTTCTCGAGCTACGACGCCGACCACACCCGCACGCGCGGGGTCTCGCCGTGACCTGTCCACCCGATCACTGATCGAAACTACCAGCCGCGATCGACGTCGGCCGCGCGGTCGGGCCGGGCTACCCTCGTCGGCATGGGGACGTTCCGCGCCGTCGGCGTGCTGTTCATCGCGCTGGCCGGCTGCAAGAGCGGGGGCGACGGGCTGGCCGACGCGCGCCTCGTGCCCGACGCCGGCGACGCGCTCGACACCGTGCTCGACGTGGTGCCCGCGGCGGTCACCCGCGAGGCGTCGGTGACGATCGAGTTCCACGCGACCCGACCGGCCACGTTCACCTGCGCCCTCGACGGCGGCGCCGCCACCGCGTGCACCTCGCCGTGGCAGAGTCGGCCCGCTGGCCGACGGCGATCACGCGATCGCGGTGACGGCCCCCGCCGTCGACGACGGCGAGGTCGACCCGACCCCGGCGACCCACGCCTGGCGCGTCGACACCGTGGCGCCGACGTTGACCATCACCGCCAGCCCCGGCGCGCTCGACAACACGGTGATGCCGACCTTCGTGTTCTCGGCCTCGGAGCCCGGCGTGACGTTCACCTGTTCGCTCGACGGCGGCCCGCTGGTGCCGTGCGAGTCGCCGTGGCAGGTCGGCCCGCTCGCCGACGGCAGCCACACCGTGACGATCGTCGCCGTCGACGCCGCCGGCAACCCGGTGGCGTCGCCCTACGAGTACACGTGGACCGTCGACACCTCGACGCCCGACACCGTGATCGACGCCGCGCCGGCCGCGGTCGTCGCCAGCGCCAGCGCGACCTTCGAGTTCTCGGCGCTCAGCGCCGGCGCGGGCCCGACCTTCGCGTGCGCGCTCGACGGCGCCGCCGCCCAGCCGTGCACCTCGCCGGCGACCTACCCCGGGCTGGCCGAGGGCGCCCACACCTTCGCGGTCGCGGTCACCAACGCCGCCGGCACCAGCGATCCGTCGCCGGCCACCCACGCCTGGTCGATCGATCTCACCGGCCCCACCGTCGAGCTGACGCTGACGCCGGGTGCCGCCACCGCGACCCCGGTCGCGACCTTCGCGTTCACCGCGGCCGACGCCGCGTCGTTCACCTGCGAGATCATCGGGCTCGTCCCCGAGGCGACGTGCACCTCGCCGTACGTGACGCCGGCCCTGGCCGACGGCGAGCACACCTTCGTGGTGCGCGCGGTCGACGCCGTCGGCAACCCCGGCAGCGCCGACCACGCCTGGACGGTGGACGCGACGCCGCCGACCCTCACCATCACCGCCGCGCCGGGGCCGGTGACCAGCAACCCGGTGGCGACGGTGGCGTTCACCGTCGACGAGCCCGCCACCACCACGTGCAGCCTCGACGGCGCGGCACCGGCGCCGTGCACGTCGCCGGTGGTCACCGCGGCGCTGGCGGTGGGCAACCACACCCTCGACATCACCGCCACCGACCTGGTGGGCAACGGCGGCGGCGACGGCGCCATCTTCCGGGTGGCGCTGCTGGCGTGGTCGGCGCAGTCGACGCCGGTGCTGTCGCCGCGCGACTCACCGGCGGCCGCGTACGACGCGGCGCGCGGGGAGGTCGTGGCCTTCGGCGGCCTCGGCTACGGCCCGCCCAACCGCGGCATCGACGAGACCTGGGTCTGGGACGGCACCCGGTGGACGCAGAAGTTCCCGGCGACGTCGCCGACCCCGCGCCTGCGCCACGCCATGGCCTACGACGCCGCCCGCGCCGAGATCGTGATCTTCAGCGGCGACTACAACACCAACGTCAACCAGGCCGACACCTGGGTCTGGGACGGCTCGACCTGGACCGAGCGCTCGCCGGCGACCTCTCCGACGGCGCGGTACTTCCACGCGATGGCCTACGACGCCGCCCGCGCCGAGGTGGTGCTGTTCGGCGGAACCGTCGGGCTCAACGGGACCAACGACACCTGGGTGTGGAACGGCACCACCTGGACCCAGCGGCTGCCGGCGACGTCCCCGGTGAAGCGGTCGCTGCACAGCATGGCCTACGACGCCGCCCGCGCCGAGATCGTGATGTTCAGCGGCGGCACGAGCGGCGGCGCGCCCGCCGACACCTGGGTGTGGAACGGCACCACCTGGACCCAGCGCCTGCCCCCGACCTCTCCACCTGGCCGCCGCTACGGCCAGATGGCCTACGACGCCGCGCGCGCCGAGATCGTGATCTACGGTGGCCAGAACTCGTCGAGCTCCTGGCTGACCGACACCTGGGCCTGGGACGGCACCACCTGGATCGACCGCAGCGTCGCCGGCGGCCCGAGCGGGCGCATCTACCACGCGCTGGTCGGCGACGACGCCCGCGGCGAGGTGCTGCTGCTGTCCGGACGCCCGCCGACCTACGTCACGGAGTCCTTCACCTGGGCGTGGGATGGCAGCGCGTGGGCGGAGCGCGCGCGATCGCAGCCGCCCTTCCCACCCGCGCCCAGGCTCGCCTTCGACGAGGACCGCGGCGAGGTCATGACCTTCAACGACGACGAGACCTGGACCTGGAGCGGCAGCGCCTGGCAGCGGTTGGCCCCGGCCACCTCACCGCCGGCGCGGACGCGCGGCGCCCTCGCCTACGATCGGGCCCGCGGCGTGGTCGTGCTGTTCGGCGGTGTCGCCGGCTCGCTCTCGACGGTATTGAACGACACCTGGCTGTGGGACGGCACCACCTGGATCGACGCGTCGCCCGCGACCTCCCCGCCGACGCGGTTCGACGCGACGATGGCCTACGATCGTGTCCGCGACCAGGTGGTGCTGTTCGGCGGCTTCGGCGCGGGCTCCCTCGGTGACACCTGGGGCTGGGACGGCACCGACTGGACGCTCCTGCACGCCGGCGGCGCCGGCGCTCCGGCTGCCCGGCGCAACCACCAGATGGCCTTCGACGACCTGCGCGGCACCATCGTCCTGTTCGGCAGCGACAACGGCAGCGACACCTGGAGCTGGAACGGTTCGGCGTGGACCCAGGGCGGCAACGGCCCGCTGGGCGGAGGCGACAAGTGGACCCTCGCGCGCGATCCCGACTCCCAGCGCGTGGTCCTGCTCGGCACCAACACCACCGCGCAGCTGTGGACGTGGAACGGCACGACCTGGACCGCCGACGCGCTGCCGGCCATCGGGCTCGCGCGCAAGTCGGCGGCGACCGCATACGACGAGGCGCGCCACGAGTTCGTGATCTTCGACGGCTACGGCGTCGACGGCGCCTACCTCGGCGACACCTGGCTGCTGTCGCCGGTGCCGCAGCGCGCGCTACGCCCAGCGCTGGCGCGGCCAGCCGCGCCGCCACGCCAGGGCGCCGAGGCGCAGGTCGGCGTTGACCGCCACCGGGTGACCGACCCGCTCGAGCATCGGTCGGTCGTGGTAGCTGTCCGAGTAGAAGGTCGACCGCGCGAGATCGACGCCGTGCTCGACGGCGAAGCGCTCGGCGAGCGCGACCTTGTGGGCGCCGAACCCGCGCGCCGCCAGCTTGCCGGTGAAGCGGCCGCCGGCGACCTCGAGCCGGGTCGACAGCACGTGCGGCACGCCGAGGTGCGCGGCCACCGGCTCGGCGGCGTACTGGGTGGCGCCGGTGAGCAGCGCGACCACGTCGCCGGCGGCCTGGTGCGCCGCGATCGTCGTGCGCGCCGCCGGCGGTGATGAGCGCGAGCACCTCGGGGTGCCAGGCCGCGCACGCCGCGAGCATGTCGGCCTCAGGCTGCCCGGCGATGTCAGCGCACCAGCCGGCTGGCCAGGGTCTCGATGTCGAGCACCGCGAGCTTGTACAGGACGCTCCAGTACGCCGTCCGCGCCAGCTCGCGCCGCCCGATCTCGCCGCGGCGATAGCGGAACTTCATCCAGCTCGTGCCGGTGTCGGCGCGCAGGATGGTGTCGTCCAGATCGAAGAACGCGGCGCGCATGGCGTGGGTCTAGCGCAGGACCGCGAGATCGAGGAGCCGGACCAGGATGTTCGAGCCGGCGTGGGTCAGGGTCGAGGCCAGGATCGAGCCGGTGGCCGACCGCATCCAGCCGAACAGGAGCCCGGGGAAGAAGGTCGCCAGCGCCCGCGGATCACCGTCCTTGGGCAGGTGCACCAGCGCGAAGGCGAGCGACGACAGCACCAGCGCCAGCCCGACGCCACCGCCGCCGGGCCGCCACCGCGGCGGGAACCGGCGCTCGAGCAGGCGCAGCAGGAACCCGCGGAAGAACAGCTCCTCGGTGAGCGCCACCACCACCAGCTGCACGGCGACGAAGGTCCAGAAGTCGGCGCCCAGGCGCGGCCAGTGCAGACCGGCGACGCTGCCGTAGCGGCTGCACGTGCCGCGCGGCACCAGGTGACGCAGGAGGTCGCTGTGGCACGCCACCTCGTAGAACGCGAAGTACGCGAACGCGAACAGCGGGAAGATGACGAGCATCGCCACCCCCGCCTGCCGCAGCCGCGGCCGACCGGCTGGGTGACGAAGCCGTAGTCCTCGAGCTCCTCGCCGCGCAGGCGACCGGCGATGATCGGCGCGTAGAGGAACGTCACCGCGATGAGCGCGGAGCCGAGGTGGCCGACGCCGGGGATCCAGACGTCGATCCGGACCAGCCCGGTGACCGCGCCGGCGACCAGGGCCCAGACCACGAGGGCGTGGCGACCGTCCGCGCCGGGGATCCGGCGCGGGCGTGGGCGCGGGCGCCCCGCCGGTCACCACACGAACGCGATGCTCGACTGCAGCGTGAACGAGCCGTCGGCGTTGGTCAGCTGGCTCTTAAGGGCCTTGCCGAACCGCAGGTAGCCGGTCTCGAGCGCGAACCGCATGTGCTTGTTGAAGCTGGTGCGCAGGCCGAGGTCGACCTCGGTGCCGAGGTAGCTCGAGCCGTCGGTGTCGTCGGCGTAGAACATCGCCGCGCCGTTCTCGGCGAGGGTGTCGACCCACGCCATGAGCAGGCCGCCGTAGACCTCGAGGCCGAACTTGGGCACCCGGTAGCGGCCCTTCGGGTTGACGTAGTTGGCGTTGATGACGCCGCCGTTGGAGAAGAAGCCGGTGGCGCCGTTGGGGTTCTGGTCGCTGAAGAACGGCACGCCGTAGACCCGGGCCGACAGCTCGCGCAGGGTCTCCTCGAAGAGGATCAGGCCGACGTTGAAGTCGGGGTGCATCGGGCGCTGGGTGAAGTGCTCGTCGCCGAGGTCGTCGTCGCCGGAGGCGTGCCCGACCTCGAGCAGCGCGTCCCAGCGATCGGTGACGTAGCCGACCCGGGCGACGCCGCCGGTGATGTCGGCGTCCTTCTTGGTGTTGCGCGACGGGAACGGCACGCCGCCGAAGGTGTCGCCGAAGATGCGGCAGCCCTCACCCTCGGTGAACAGGTTGCCGATGCGGATGCGCCACCACAGGTCGGCGATGAACACCTTCGAGCCGGTGTCGACGCACGGGGTCGGGGTGCCGTCGAAGGTGCCGCAGGTCTGGCTGGGATCGATCGCCGACGGGTTGGTGGTGCCCTCGGCGGCGTCGCGGATGACGCCGTAGGCGCCGATGCGCAGCTCGTCGGTGAACTTCTTCTTGTCCCAGTCGGCGTTGTTATACACCGCGATGAAGACGTGCTCGTTGATGTCGTCGTTCTTGCCGCGGGAGATGAAGCCCTGCTGGCCGAACGGCCGGAACCGACGCTCGAACGGCTCGAAGGTCAGCAGCGGCGCCTCGCTGATCTTGCCGAAGGCGTAGCCGACGATGAGGTTGGAGTCGGTCTTGCCCTGCTTCTTCACCGTCCGGTAGATCGACAGCGGCTTGGTGATGAAGAGGATGCGGTCGGCGGTCGAGCCGAAGTGCTTGTCGCCGAAGTCCTCGGCCATGAAGTTGTCGAGCGCCTTGCGCGGCGGCTCGCCGATGGGCGAGGTCGGGTCGAGGTCGGCGGTGCCGCCGCCGTTGGCGAGCAGGCCCATGCCCCAGTGCGACGGCATGCGGCCGACCCGCATCAGGCCGACCGGCACCTGGAACTCGAGCCAGGCCCGCTTGACGTTGACCGTGGGGCTCGGCGGACCGCCGAGGTAGTTCTCGTACGAGCCGTCGGTCGCGAACAGCGGCGCCGTCGACACGCCGGTGTTGTCGCCCCACAGGACGTCGTCCATGGCGTCGATCTGCAGGTTGACCGAGGCCACGTTGCCGTAGGTGAGCTTGGGCAGCAGCCGCGCCCGGCTCATGATGTACGAGGTGTTGCGGATGTCGGGGATGACGATGTCGTCGTCGGCGTCGGGCGCCGGCTGGTAGATGCCGACCACGCGATCCTGCGGCGCGAGGTTGGTGAGCAACACCGTGCGCGTGCGCATGTAGCCAGCGCTGGCCCACTTGAGCTCGAGATCGGCGTGCGCGTCGGCCGGTGCCAGGAGGGCGGTGGCGAGGACCGAGGCCCCCGCGGTCAAAACGATTCTTGCTCGGCTCTGCATCTCGTCGACTCCCCGTGTGTTGCCGCGCATCTTGCGTCAGCCCCACGCGCCCGGTCCAGTCGACCGGGGCAGTTCTGCCCCCGGCGCGATCACTCGATGACGCATGGCGGCACGACGCACGAAGGCCCCGCGTCGCGGCGCGACGGCGGGGCCCATGCGAGCGGCGCGCGATCCGCGCGTCGCCACCAGGTCAGTTGCGCAGCGGCTCGTAGCTGCCGGTGATGACGACGTCGCCCACCACCGGGACCTCGAGCTCGCCGATGAGGGTCACGGTGCCGGCCTCGAGATCGGCCTGCGACAGCACGCCCCACATCTGCACGTAGGCGGTGGCGGTGGGATCGATCTCGAGGGCCGCGAACAGGCCGTTCTCGGTGGTCGCGATCTCGACGGTGTTCCGCACCGGCAGGCCGCTCTGCGAGAAGTAGTAGGTGCGGGTGCCGCCGACGTGGCTGACCGTGCCCGAGGTGGTCGACACGGTCGCGATCACGCCCGACAGCTCGTTGCCGGCGCAGTCGCGGATGGTGCCGGCGAGGATGCCCTTGCCCGGGGTGCGGGTGATGCCGACGAGGCCCGGCAGCGCCGCGGCGGTGCCGTTGCTGACCTGCTGGATCACGCTGATCGACTGGGTCGGGTTGGTGGGCTGCAGGTACTGGTTGAGCAGCAGGGTGTCGAGGTAGTCGTCGGCCACCCTCTTGAAGCCGAACCGCTCACGCCCCGCCGGGATGGTGAAGGTGATCGCGCCGCCGGCGCCCGAGGTGGCGGTCTCCACCGGGGTGCCGTTGATGTCGACGCCGTCGAACACGGTGACGGTGGCGTCGGGCACGTCGTCGCCCGACTGGAAGTCGGCGACCCGCGAGGTCAGGGTGACCTCGACGGTGGTCGGGGTGTCGGTGCTGGCGGTGTTGAGGCAGCTCAGGTCCGGGGTCTGCTCGGTGAACACGTCGCCGGACTCGCTCCAGGCCTGGACCAGGATGCACTCGCCGTCGCCGGGGCGGGTGTCCTCGTCGTCGCCGTCGAGGCGCGGCTTGATGAAGCCCGGGTTGGTGCCGTCCCCACCGGGGATGACCAGGCGACCGCACGGGGTCTCGTCGCCGGCGTCGACGCTCGCCGCGTCGTCGCCACCGCAGCCGGCGGCGGCGGTGAGCAGCGAGGTCCCGAGGGTGAGAGCGAGGGCGTGCAGTCGAGTCATGTAGTGTTCTCCTGAGCGAGGCGCGTCGCGCGTGATGATGCGGCGTTGTACCGGCAAGCTAGCCCGGATTGCAAACCATGCGACGCCCGGCGCGCACCGCCGTGATCGTCGTCCGCCGCACCGCGTCGCGACCATGCCCCACGGCGCGCGGCGACCCTGGTAGAACCCCGAGCATGACCTACGACCTCGCCCGCATCCGCGAGACCCTCGGCCCGGACGCGCCCTGCTCGATCACGTGCACCGCGATCCCCAAGGCCCGCCTCCACCTGCCGGGCCCGCGCTTCGTCGACGAGATGTTCGGCCCGTCGGACCGGACCCCGCGCGTGCTCGGCGCGCTCCAGCGCATGCACGACCACGGCCGCCTGGGCGGCACCGGCTACCTGTCGATCCTCCCGGTCGATCAGGGCATCGAGCACTCCGCCGGCGCCTCCTTCGCGCCCAGCGAATGTTCGACCCCGAGCGCATCGTCGAGCTCGCCGTCGAGGGAGGCTGCAACGCCGTGGCCTCGACCTTCGGCGTGCTCGGCATGGTCGCGCGCAAGTGGGCGCACCGGATCCCGTTCCTGGTCAAGATCAACCACAACGAGCTGCTGTCGTACCCCAACACCCACGATCAGACCCTGTTCGGCTCGGTGCGCCAGTGCTTCGACATGGGCGCCGCCGGCATCGGCGCCACCGTGTACTGGGGCTCGGCGGAGTCGCGCCGGCAGCTCCACGAGATCGCCGAGGCGTTCGCCGAGGCCTGCCCGCTCGGCATGTTCACCGTGCTCTGGTGCTACGTGCGCAACGGCGCGTTCAAGACCGCGCAGGGTGACCAGAGCCTGAGCGCCGACCTGTCGGGCCAGGCCAACCACCTCGGCGTCACCATCAGGCCGACGTCATCAAGCAGAAGCTCCCCGAGGGAACGGCGGCTACAACGACCCCGCCCTCAAGGGCCTCGGCAGACCCACAAGAAGGTCTACAGCGAGCTCACCACCGACAACCCCATCGACCTCACCCGCTACCAGGTGGCGAACTGCTACATGGGCCGGGTCGGCCTCATCAACAGCGGCGGCGGCGCCCGGGCGGCAACGATCTCGCCGACGGCGTGAAGACCGCGGTCATCAACAAGCGCGCCGGCGGCATGGGCCTCATCCTCGGGCGCAAGGCGTTCCAGCGGCCGTTCGCCGAGGGCGTCGCGCTCCTGCACGCGATCCAGGACGTGTACCGCTGCGACGGCGTGACCGTCGCCTGACGCCGAGCAGCCGCGGCGCCGACGCCGGCGCGACGCTCAGTCGAGGGTCATCGTGTCGGGCGGCACGATGACCACCACCTGCCGGGTCGACAGCGTGGTGACGTCGTCGCCGCGCACCTCGATCTTGAGCGTGAACACCTGCGGCTCGGGCGCCTCGTCGACGATGGTGTTGCGGGCCTGGACGTCGAAGGTGGCGTCGGTGCCGGGCACCACGTCGAGGAAGACCTTGCCGGTCGCGTCGAGCTGCACGCCGCCGGCCGGCACCGGGTCTAGGCTGATCGGCAGCACCGCCTGGATGAACTGGGCCGGGTCGATGGTGGCGCCGTCGAACGTGGTCTGCGGCGTGCCGACCGCGCGGCCCGAGATGTCGAGCACCGCGAAGTTGGTCAGGGTGCGCACCGCCGACACCAGGCGGCCGACGAACTGGGTGCCGCCATCCGACGGGACGTCGAACACCAGCGGGCACAGGCCGGTGGCGGCGTCGACCGGGCGGCCGGAGCCGTCCTGCTTGGTGCAGCACTGGCCGACCGCGCAGCTGGCGGGCCGACCGCCGAGGTCGAACGCGCTCGGCGGCACCGCGGCGCCGGTGGCGAGGGCGGCCTCCTCGAGGTCGAGGCGGGGGTTGCAGCCGGTGCCGAGCCCGAACTGCAGCGACGCGATGCCGATGACGCGGGCCCCGAGCGCCTGCAGGCGGGCGATGGCGTCGGCCTTGCTGTGGGCGGCGTTGACGTCGCCGCCGTACGCGTTGCTGTTGTTGCAGGTCGGGGTGAAGGCCTGGGTGTGACGCGAGCGCGCGTCGGTGATCTGGATGACGATGGGCAGCGAGCCCTCGCGGAAGCCGACGCCACCGCGCAGGCCGTTGACCGCCGGGTCGTAGCCGGCCATCGCGTCGAACGCCGCGATCGAGCCACCGTTCCACGAGATCAGATCGCCGGTGGCGATCCGGTGCAGCGCCTCCCAGCCTGACTCGGGGGTGTCGTTACCGCCCGAGGCGCCGAGGCCGTTCACCGCAGTCTGGACGTCGGAGGTCACGGTCGTGATGCGGCGGTTCAGGTAGAAGGGCTGGTTGCCGCTGTCGCCGTACGGGTCCTTGGGGAAGTCGCGGTACGAGGTCACGCCGAACGCGGTGTTCGGGATGCCGTCCACCGGATCGGAGATCTGGGTGATGACGCTGCCCAGGCCGGTCTTGAGCTTGCCGATCTCCTCGCTCATGGAGCCGGTGACGTCCATGCTGAAGTTGATGTCGGCGGCGGTGATGTCGGTGCCGAACTCGAGCGGGCGGACCTGGGTCGGGTCCTCGTAGGGCAGCACGAACACGAAGTCGAGCGGCGAGATGCCGACGTTGGGGTCGAGCGGATCCGGATCGCCGTTGCACTCGGCCGGGTTGGCCACGCACTGCTCGTGGATGATGTGCTCGGCGAGATCGGAGTCGCCGTCGCCGTCGGTGTCCGGGTTGGTGGGGTCGGTGCCCAGGGCCAGCTCCTCGGCGTCGCGCAGGCCGTCGTTGTCGGAGTCGAGATCGAGGAAGTTGGGGGTGCCGTCGCCGTCTGAGTCCTGGGGCGGGGTCGCGAGATCGGCGTCGCCGGCCTCGTCGGCATCCGAGATGCCGTCGCCGTCGCTGTCGAGGTCGAGGTTGTTGGTGGTGCCGTCCTCGTCGCGGTCGCCGACGCCCTCGTCGTAGTCCGAGATGGTGTCGCCGTCGCTGTCCACCGAGGCCAGCGGGTTGGCGTCGGCGCCGCCGGCGTCGCCGTCGAGGACAGCCGACGGCCCGCACGCCGCGGTGGCCGCCAGGAGGAGCGCTGCGAGGGTGACGCGGGACTTCATGGCCCTGGGTGATGCATGAACAGCGCCAGGCCGCCGTCGCCGCCGCCGCGCCGAACCTTCTTGAGATCCAGCCAGTTGAAGCGCGGCGATCGCCAGGCCCGGACAGGGTCAACTGGCCGCAGCGCGCGCGATCGAGATGCCATGGGGACAGCTGTCCTCGGCCGCCGACCCTCGCTACCATGACGCGATGCGTGCGCGCTGGCTGCCGGTCTTGCTCGCGGTCGTGGCCTGCGGCAGCGGCGACGCCACCCCCGGGGTCGACGCCGCGCCGGTCGAGGACGGCTGGTTCGTCGCCGAGAACGACACCTACGACCTGGTGTGGTTCGAGGCCTTCGTCACCGGCGCCGGCGCCGAGGCCCGCCTGGTGGTGCGCGGTTCGGGCCGGCCCGCCGGCCGCTGCGACCCGTCGCAGGTGGTGGCCTGCTACGAGTTCTCGGTGTCCACCACGCCCGACGCGCGCGGCGCCCAGAGCTGCAGCGACGGCACAAGCCAGGTGTCGGTGCTCATCGACGGCGGCACCTCGGCGGCCTACCTCGCGGGCGGCGCCTTCGGCCAGGCGTGCGGGTTCTCGGTGAACGCCGTCGGCGAGGTCGGCGAGGTGATCGACGTCGCCGACGTGTTCGCGACGCTCCTGCTCGTCGGCCAGACCGAGATCCACCTGCCGGTCACCGGCGGCGCGCTCACCGTCGTGCGCGGGCCCGATCGCTAGAGCGCGTACACGAAGCTCGCGCGCGGTACCCGGGCGGCGCGCTCGCGCAACAGCGCGTGCGGCACCAGGTCGCCCTCGACGTAGGCGCGCACCAGCGCCTCGGCCCCGGCCCGATCGGCGCGCGCCTTGATCCCGGCGACTAGCCGGGTCAGCGCCTCGATCTCCGCCGGCAACCGCTCGAGGTGGATCGTGTACGCGCCACGATCGACGCCGTTGGCGGCGACCGCGTCGGCGGCGAACTCGAGGGCGCCGCGCTCGCGCAGGAACCCGAGCTGGATCGCGGCGAGCTGCGGGTAGGTGCTGGGGTTGCCGTCGGCGTCGACCATGCCCTCGCCGACGTGGCCCATCGCCCACAGGAGCGCGTCGACGTAGGCGGCCTGCTCGAGCGCGACCTCGATCTTGCCGCGCCGGCGCAGCTCGCCGATGACCCACAGGCCGCAGGTCTGGGCCTTGAGCTCCTCCATGATCGAGGCGAGCGGCCCGCCGAAGGCGTCGTTGTCGGTCGGCCCGAGCGCGCCGCCGGAGCCGACCGGCCGGTAGCTCGCCGACGGCCCGAAGTTGTGACAGGCCTCGTGGGCGATGGTGCCGAGCAGGCCCGGGGTCGGATCGTCGGTGAGGCCGGCGGCGCTGGCGGCGTCGAGGATGGCCACGTCCTTGGCGCGCTCGGCCGCCCGCGAGTCGAGGTCGGTGTACAGGTTGGCCATCACCACCGTGCGGCCGCGGCTGTCGTCGGCGACCGGGCCGACGTTGGGCAGGCTCTGGCCGACGGTGGCGCCCAGCGGGTTGCGGTCGTCGCCGGCGTTGACGACGATGTCGATGAAGTCGGGCAGCTGGAAGCTGACCTGACGCGCGGCGTACGGCGCACCGGCGAGGGTGGCCAGGCCGGCCTCGAGCTCCTGCTGGATCGGCGCCAGCGTGGCCTGCCACGCCAGCGAGCCCGGGTTGATGAGCGCCAGGGTGAGGTGGAAGCCCGCCTTGCGCACGCACGGCTCCCAGTAGCTCTCGTCGGGCGCGACCCGCACGTACCAGCGCGACGAGCGCGCGTCCATCGCCGCCCAGGCCTCGTCGGCCGCGGCCCAGTCGTTGGTGCGGAAGGCGCCCGCGGCCGCCCGCAGGTAGGCGCGCAGGGCGTCCTCGGCCGGATCGGTGAGCGCCGCGGCGGCGGCGTCGAGGTGGCGCGCGACCTCGGCCATCGGCGCGCCGAAGAACGTCGCGTACGGCACCGCGCGCAGCTCGCCGCCGTCGTCGACGACGCCGGTGAAGTCGTCGAGGACCTCGGGGTTGCGCGCCGCCAGGGTGGTGCAGAAGCCGGGGTCGGCCTGCAGCGCCGCCGGGTAGACCCCGACCACCGGTCGCGGCGCGCCGGGCAACGCCGAGCACACAGGCTCCGCCACCAGCTCGGCGCTGACGCAGCGCGGCCCGCGGTTGCGGCGGAACAGGCTGGCGCTGGCGGCGTCGAGCCCGTCGAGCGCGCCGGCGGCCACCAGCTGGGCGGCCCCGGTCTGGGTCGCGTAGAGCTCGTCGATGAGGTCGGCGACCACGAGCATCTCGGCCACGAACGCCTGGTGATCCGGCGGCAGCGTCGACAGATCGGTCTCGACCAGGGTCGGGCGGCCGGCGTCGAGGTCGCGCACGACCAGCGCCAGGCGCGGGTCGGTCGGTGCCGGCGCGTCGGCGAGCTCGACGAGGTGGGCGTACAGGGCGGCGAAGGCCTCGGTGAACTCGCCGCCCTCGACCCAGCGCGGGCGGGTTGGATAGAACCGCAGCGTCACCACCTCGTCGGGATCGATGGCGCCGTCGCCGTCGGTGTCGGCCCGCCAGTACGCCGGCGCGTTGGCGCGGACCGCGAGCCGGTTGACGTCGGCCCGGGTCAGGCGGTGGTAGTCGGGGCGCGCCGGCTGCGCGCGCTGGCCGCCACCACACGCGGCGAGGACCAGGGCGACGCCGACGGCGAGCTGGGGCGAGCGGGACACGGCCGCGACCGCGGCAGACCTGGCGTGCGTCATCGCGGCGCATCCTACGCGGCCCGCGCGAGATCGTCGCCAGGCGCCGCCGGGGGATGCGATGGTCGTGAGGGTGTTGGTGAAGATCGTCTTGTGGCTGGCGGGGCTCGGCGCGGTCGCGGTGGCGACGCGCTGGGTCTTCGTCGCCCGGGTGCGCCGCCTGTTCGCGAGCCATCCGCTGCGCCGGATCGGCGACGCCAGCGACGGTCAGCCGGGCACCGTCGTCGGCACCATCGTCGACGGCGAGAGCTTCCCGGCGCCGCTGTCGGGTCGGCGGTGCGTGTACGCCGAGATCGAGGTGAGCTTCCACGTGCGCGGCTCCAAGCGCCCGCACACCGTCGCCTTCGATCGGCGGATCCCGTTCTCGATCGAGGACGACACCGGCCGGACCTACGTCGACCCCGCCGACGCCGAGGTCGTGTGCGAGGCCGACCACTGGGTCGAGCGCGGCGCCGGCGAGCGCCTGAGCCGGCGCGAGCGCGCGGTCATCGATCGGGCCGGCCTGACCGGCGCCCGCGCCCTGCAGCGCGGCTTCCGCCTGCGCGAGCACGTGCTCGCGGTCGGCGAGCGGGTCGCCATCAGCGGCACCGTGGTCCACGAGCTCGATCCGACGCCGGTCGCGGCGGCGGCCGAGCGCGGCTACCGCGAGGGCCCACCGACCCGGGGCCGCGTCGTCGGCACCGCCCGAGCGCCGCTGCGCATCACCGACGTCCGCCAGGTCACCGACGCCGCGCCCAGGTGATCCTCAGCCGCGCAGCTCGCCGAGCGAGCGCAGGAAGTTGCCGCCGAGGATCTTCTGGATCGAGGCCGGGGCCAGCCCGCGCCGGAGCAGCCGATCGACGAGCCGCGGCAGCTCGAGGCAGGTCGCCAGATCCACCGGCGGCACGATCGCGCCGTCCCAGTCGCTGCCCAGCGAGGCGTGGTCGTCGCCGACGGTGGCGACGATGTGCAGCAGGTGGTCGGCCACCGCCTCGACCCGGCCGCGCAGGGCCGACGGCCCGAGGAAGCTGGCCTGGTACATCACGCCGATGGTGCCGCCGGTGTCGGCGATGGCGCGCAGCTGATCGTCGTCGAGGTTGCGCCAGTGCGGGTACACCCCGGTCACGCCGGTGTGGGTGCAGATCAGCGGCAGGCTCGGATCGTGGGCCTCGACGGCGCCCCAGAAGCCGGGCCGGCTGATGTGGGCGAGGTCGACGAAGATCCGGCGCGCGTCGAGAGCCTCGACGTAGGCGTGGCCGGCGGCGGTGAGGCCGGCGTCGTCGCCGACCGCGAGCGGCGAGCTGGTGGCGCCCAGCGACGAGGTCGACAGGTGCACCAGCGTCACCCGCAGGATGCGGTCGTCGAGGCGCTCGAGGGCGCCGTGGTCGTCGAGGGCGTTGCCGCCCTGCACGCCGATCCACGCGGCGTGCTTGCCGGCGGCGACCGCGGCCCGGTAGTCGGCGACCGTCTTCACCAGGGCGACGTCGTCGGGCACGCTGGCGAGAATCGCGGTGAGCCGCTCGAGGTTGCGGGTGAACGCCTCGGCGCGCCCGCGCGGCGACCGCAGCGGGTTGGTGGTGATGACCCAGGTGCCGCCGGTGATGCGGGCCTCGCGGATGCGCGGCAGATCGACCTGGCTGTAGAAGCGCGCGCCGAGCAGGCCGCGGCCGTGCCGGCGGGTCAGGTCGTAGCCGAAGATCCGGTGCCAGATGAACGTGTCGAGGTGGAGGTCGATGACGTCGCTGCCCAGGTACAGCTCCACCGCCTCGCGCGAGATGCCGAGCTCGGCGGCCCACGCCGCGGGATCGACCGTGTGATCGACGTAGGTGAGCGCCGACGACATGGCCGCATCATGCCCGAGGGGCGCCGGGTCGGGCTACGCTCGCGGGCCATGCGACCTGGATGGATCGTGAGCGCGTGCCTCGGGTTGTTCGCGTGCGGCGGCGACGACGCCCCGCCGGTCGACGCCGCCCCACCCGGCCCCGACGCCCCCGTCGACGCCGCGCCGCCGAGCGCGCTGGGCCAGGTCTGCGTCGACGGTGATCCGCTGGCCTGCCCGGCCGACTACACCTGCGAGATCCGCGGTGCCATCGGCGGCTCCGCCGACACCGGCTACTGCAGCCCGATCTGCTCGAGCGACCCCGACTGCACCGCCGGCTACACCGGCCCGGGCACGCCGACCTGCCTCGGCAACGCGTGCATCCTGGTGTGCACCGACGCCTGCCCGTCGGGGCTGACCTGCCTGCCCACCGGCGGCCCGACCGACATCTGCGCGGTCGCCGAGTAGCGCCGGCTCAACCAGGCAGCCGCCGTCGCGCTACGGGCACGCGAACGAGATCGTCGCCTGCGCCGAGGCCGCGACCACCTGCGGGGCGGCCTCGGACCACGGCGTCGTCGGGGCCAAGCACGTCGGCGCGACCTCGCCGCGCGGCGGCAACCGTACGGCATGCGTGGGGCGATCGACGTGCGTCGCCTCGAGCAGGTACGCGCGCAGCGCCTTCAGATCGACGTCGCAGCGGCAGCGCTCGACGCGCTCCAGCACCGTGTCCGGGAGGTACTCCGCCAGGTCCTGCTCGGAGAAGACGGGCGGGCACCGGCCGACGATCGTGCGGCCCAGCGCCGCGTACGGCTCGTAGCGTTGCCCCGACGGCTGCGTCCGCAGCGCCTCGAGCTGCGGCTGGATCGACGGCTCGACCGGCCCGCGCGGGCGCGCGTCGGCCTCGAACACCAGCTCGACGCGGTCCGCCTCCGCGGTCGTCATCGCGAGCATCGGGGCGACGATGGTCCACGGCACCCGCGCGTCGATCACCAGCGTCGCGATGACCTCGCTGCCACGACCGGCAGGCGCGCGCGCGCTCGCTTGGTCCCGCTCGCGCTGCTGATCGACCACGTACGCGAACTCCTCCCGGAGCGCCTCGGCGGCGCACGAGCACTCCCTCCCGCGAAACCCGCAGGCGCTGGCGCCGACGAAGATCGTCGGCGATGGCCGCGCGACCTGGGCGGTCGTGCCGTCCGGCCAGCGCGGCGGGCGCAGCTCCGACGGGAGCACGATCGCCATGCCCGGGCTCTCGCGGGCGAGCACGTCGCGGACCTCGGCGACCTCACGCGCACAGGCCGCCTTCGAGAGCGGATGCGACGGCGACGGCGTGAACGCGGGCACGGCGATGGGGACCGGGGTGGCGGGGGCCGCGGGCGGCCAGCTCTCCACCGCGCCGGGCGTGGGCGTGGGCGCGCCGTCGCCGGCGCACGCGGCGACGAGCAGCAGCGCCGCGACGCGCATCACGAACCGACCGTCATGCGGCCGCCGTCGCGCAGCGCCGACGGGAGCAGCGGGCTCGGCTCGCCGGTCGACACCAGCCACAGCTGGTGGGCGGCGCGGGTGACGCCGATGTGCAGCATGTGCCGGGCCCAGTTCGCGGCCGGGTAGCTCGACTCGTTGACGTCGACCATGACCACGTAGTCGAACTCGAGGCCCTTGACCTGCGACACGTCGGTGACGTCGACGCCGGGCTGGAAGTTGAACTCGTCGCGGCGGATGCGGCGCAGGTTGGGCACCTCGGCGCGGCGCAGGCCGTCGAAGTAGGCGTCGGCCTGCTCGGGGTGCCGCGCGACCACGCAGCACGACGCGGTGGGCTCGCGCGCCACCAGCCCGCGCAGCGCGTCGGACAGGAACGCCACCGCCTCGCCGACGTCGGAGAACTCGTGCAGCTCGACCGGCTCGCCCGGGCGCGCCGCCAGCGGCTCGTCGGGCGCCAGCTCCGGGCCGAGCACCTCGCGGGCCAGGAGCATCACCTCCGCGGTCGAGCGGTAGCTCAGCTTGAGCGGCCGCACGATCGCGGGCTGCCCGGTCTGCGCGAGCAGGTCGGCCCAGCCAGTGAAGTTGTTGTCGAACACCAGCCGCTGGGCGACGTCGCCGGCGATGGTCACCGAGCGCTTGTCGGGATCGCCGTCGGGCGCGTCGACCGCCTCGATGAGCACCTTCACCTCGAGGGCCGAGCGGTCCTGGGCCTCGTCGATGGCCACGTGCTGGTAGCGGGTCTCGTCGCCGCCGGGCACCAGGAGGCCCCCGCGCTTGAGCTGGATGAGCCGCAGCAGGATCGGATCGTCCTCGGGGTCGAGCTTTCCCGCGGGCTCGCTGTCGTCGACCACCGGGGCGCCGTCGGCGGTCTGGTAGACCTTGCCGTCGTCGTCGACCGGCGGCTTGGGCGGCGGCGCGACCTGGCGCCGGACCCAGGCCACGGTGGCGGCGAGGTCTCGGTCGCTGACGTCGGTGCCCTCGAAGCCCTCGGCGAGCACCGCGGCGTCGGTGAGCAGCTCGGCCCAGTCGGCGCCGATGTCGTCGCCGCGCTTGCGCCAGCGCCGGAGGAGTCCCTCGAGGGCGAGCCGCTCGGCGCCCTCGATGGTCGCGCTCTTCTTGAGCCAGCTCCCGAGCCCGACCAGCCGCGGCAACAGCGCGCGCTTGCGCAGCCGCTCCCATTCGGCGACCGCCGCCGCCGCCGTCGGCTTCGACAGCTCGGGCAGCTCGGCCAGCTCGACGGCGATCTGCGCGGCCTGGCGCGCGACCCAGTGGGCGAGCAGCCGGATCATCGCCGGGTGCTTCTTCACCCGCGACACGTTGTCGGGCGGGTCGTCGTTGTACTTGACCGGCGAGTCCGGCAACAGGCGCAGGCGCTGGCCGCGGGCCCAGCTCGTGTACGTGATGACCGGGACCCCGGCGACGCCCAGCGCCGGCAGCACGCCGCCGACGTAGCGCACCAGCGACTGCGACGGCACCACGAACAGGCACGCCGAGGCCTTGAACCGGCGCTCGTCGTTGAAGTTGAGGAACGCCACCCGGTGCAGGGCGACGGTGGTCTTGCCGGAGCCGGCGCCGCCCTGGATGACGACGATGCCGCTGTCGGGCTGGGTGATGAGCTCGAACTGCTCCTTGTCGATGAGCGCGGCGATCTCCGGCAGCGCCTTGTCGGCGCGCACCGGGCCGCCGCCGTGGACGCCGAGCCGACCGGGCTTGCCGGCGGCGCCGGCGGCCGCAGGGCGCGCCGCCTTGCCGGAGCCGCCGTGCAGCACCGGCGCCAGCGTGCCGACCGCCTCGACCCAGCCGCCGCGGGCGTCCTTGATGAACGTGCCCTGGGGCGCGCCGATGCGGCGCAGCGTGCCCTTGAAGATGGAGACGTTGCGGCGGGCCTCGACCACGCCGTCGACGGTCTTGCCGGCGATCTCCTCCTCGTAGTCGTCGCCCTCCTCGTAGCGGTAGTAGATGCGCGACACCGGCGCGTTGCGCCAGTCGACGATCTGCACGTTGCTGCCGCGATCGATGAAGCCGCGCTTGCCGACCATCACGTCGCGGCTGCGGCCGCCGGCGCGCAGCCGCATGTGGGCGAAGTATGGCGACGCCAGATCGATGGGCAGCGACTTGCCGCCGCCCAGGCGCGAGCGCAGGGCGGCGAGCCGGGTCATCTGCTCGACCAGGGGTGGCAGGTCCTCGCCGCGGGCCTCCGCGATCTGGTCGCGCAGCGACAACAGGTCGCGATCGAGGTCGGTGCCGTCCACGGTGGGCCGGTCGTCCTCGCCGCCGGCCGTCACCCGCGCCTGGATCTGCGCGAACAGCTTCTCCTCCTCGGCGATGATCTTGGCGCCCGGCGAGTTGGAGGTCACTTGGTTGGACATCGGGGGTTGGGCACTCTATCGAAATCGACGCGCCTGGCAAGACCCGGGGGCCGACGGCCCCGTCGCCGCCGGCGCGCGCCCTTCGGTGACGACTCGGTGACGGGCCCCGACAGGGATTGCGCTCGCCGGCTATCTGCCGTAGTCCCATCCCTACGATGGCCCGCGTCAAGGCACTGATCTCCAACGACCCGCTCCGCCGCTGGACCGCGCAGGACGCGCTCGAGACCTACGGCATCTCGCGCTGGGGCTGCGGCTACTTCGGCGTCAACGCCGCGGGCAACCTGGTGGTCACGCCGCGCACCGCCGCGGGCGCGCCGCAGAGCAGCCCGACCCTGGCGCTGCCCGCCGGCGACGCGGTCACCGCGGAGGCCGCGCCCGAGGAAGTGCCCGCCGGCGCCACCATCACGCCGCTGCCGAGCGCGGCGCCGAGCGACGGCCTGGGTCCGATCGCCGGCCAGATCGACATGAAGGAGCTCGTCGACGAGCTCACCGCCCGCGGCATCCAGCTGCCGATCCTGCTGCGGTTCTCCGACATCCTGCGGGCGCGGATCGAGCTCCTGTGCGGCGCGTTCACCGGCGCCATCCGCGAGTACGGCTACACCGGCATGTACCGCGGCGTGTACCCGATCAAGGTCAACCAGAACCGCACCGTCGTCGAGGAGATCATCGAGTACGGCCGCCCGTTCCACTACGGCCTCGAGGCCGGCAGCAAGCCCGAGCTGCTCGCCATCATGGCGATCCACCAGGACGACGAGTCGATCATCATCTGCAACGGCTACAAGGACGAGGAGTACATCGAGACCGCGCTGCTCGCCTCGAAGATGGGCAAGCGGGTGATCCTCGTCGTCGAGAAGCCCACCGAGCTCGACCACATCCACCGGGTCGCCGAGCGGGTCAAGATCAAGCCGCGGCTCGGCATGCGGGCGCGGCTGTCGTCGCGTGGCGCCGGTCGCTGGGAGCAGTCCGGCGGCGACTTCTCCAAGTTCGGCCTGACCGCGGCCGAGATGGTCGAGGCCATCGAGAAGCTCAAGGGCTGGGGCGAGGCCGACACCCTCAAGCTGATGCACTTCCACCTCGGCTCGCAGATCTCGGCGATCAAGAGCATCAAGAACGCGCTGCGCGAGGCCGGCCGGATCTTCGTCGAGCTGTACAAGCTCGGCGCCACCGGGCTGTCGTACTTCGACGTCGGCGGCGGCCTCGGCGTCGACTACGACGGCTCGCAGACCAACTTCGCGTCGTCGATGAACTACACCGTCCAGGAGTACGCCAACGACGTCGTCTACGCGGTCAAGGAGATCTGCGACGAGGCCGGCGTGCCGCACCCCAACCTGGTGTCGGAGTCGGGCCGCGCGATCGCCGCGCACCACTCTGTGCTGGTGGTCAACGTGCTCGGCGTGACCGAGTTCAACAGCAACGTGCCCAAGAAGCTCCCGAAGGGCGTGCCGCCGCTGGTCACCAACATGTGGGAGACGTTCCAGGGCGTCTCCAAGAAGAACATGCTGGAGAGCTACCACGACGCCGTCGAGTACAAGGACCAGGTCCTGCAGCTGTTCAACCTCGGCCACCTCTCCATCGAGCACCGGGTGCTGTGCGAGAACCTGTTCTGGTCGACCTGCGAGAAGGTGCTGCACCTCTCGCGCAACGAGCCGCACGTGCCCGAGGAGCTCGAGGGCCTCGAGAAGGCGCTGTCGGACACCTACTTCTGCAACTTCTCGATGTTCCAGTCGGTGCCCGACGCGTGGGCGGTCGACCAGCTGTTCCCGATCGCGCCCATCCACCGGCTCGGCGAGGAGCCCAAGCGGCGGGCGACCCTGGCCGACATCACCTGTGACTCCGACGGCAAGATCGACTCGTTCATCGATCTGCGCGACGTCAAGCACGTGCTCGAGCTGCACCCCAAGCCCGACGGCCAGGACTACTACCTCGGCATCTTCCTGGTCGGCGCGTACCAGGAGATCCTGGGCGACCTGCACAACCTCTTCGGCGACACCAACACCGTCCACGTCATCCTCGGCCCCGACGGCGAGTACGACGTCAAGGAGGTGGTGGCCGGCGACACCGTCAGCGAGGTGCTGCAGTTCGTCGACTACTCGCCGAGCGACCTGCTCGGCAAGATGCGCGCGAACGTCGAGAAGGCGCTCGGCCGCAAGCTGCTCACCATCGAGGAGTCGCGCACGCTCATCAACCGGTTCCGCCAGGGGATGATCGGCTACACCTACCTCGACAAGGAGTAGGCGCGGCGCGCGCGCCTCCCCCGTCGGGAGATGCGCGCTACGGGCACGGGATCTCGTCGATCGGCGTCGACGGCACCTCGACCGACGGCATCACCACCACCGCGTCGCGGTTGTACGCCACCAGGTCGTCGACGCCGTCGGCGTCGAGGTCGGCGGCGAGCAGGTGGTAGGCCTCGCGGCTGACCTGGCGCGGCAGCGCCGGGCCGAGCCCGAGCAGCCGCTCGTCGTCGGCGCCGACCGTCTGGCCGAGGGCGATCTGCACGCGCGCCGCGATCCCGACGTCGACCATCGACACCAGATCGGCGCGATCGTCGAGGTCGACCTGGGCCGCCACCAGCTCGCGCGGCGCCAGGATGCTGGCGACCCGGGCCTGCTCGACGAGCACGACCTCGTCGTCGGCGTCGGCCACCGTCCACTCCACCAGCGCCACGCCGTCGATCGCGAGGATGGCGCCGACCAGGCGCGGCGCGGGGCCGGGCGTGAAGGCCGCGATCGAGCTGCCCGACCAGCTCGCCGCGCACACCCCGCGCGGGCAGCTGACGTGGGCCTCCAGCGACGGCCCGAGCGCGGTGTCGACGCTGGTGACCACCGCCTGCCGCAACTCGCCGCCAGGCCCGGTCACGCAGCCACCGCCGAGGAGTACGCTCGGCTCGGTCGGCCGCAGCGGCAACGGCAGCAGCGATGACGGCGCGCCGGTCGGCGTGAAGATGCCGAAGCTGACCTGGTCGTCGTCGCCGGGCACCGGCGTGCGGAACTCGACGGCGACGTACGCCGGCTGGGCGCCGCAGGCGGGCACCAGGCGCACGGTGGCCGGGTCGCCGAGCGTGCAGCCGACGCCGAGGTCTTCGCAGAAGTCGGCGTCGGCGCCGTCGGGGGTGCCGGCCAGCCCGACCCAGCGGCCGTCGGCGGTCACCGCGTAGAGCGCGTCGTCGGCGTCGGGGCTCGGCACCGCGAGCAGCGCGATCGGCTCGACCACCGTCGGCGTGAGCGCCTCGACCATCGCGACGCCGCCGTCGAGCACGGTGGCGCGTGGCACCCGCGGCGCCCCCACCGTCGGCGGCGCGTCGAAGCACACCACCGCGTCGCGGCCGCCGCGCCGGGCCACGGTGCAGATGGCCGGCAGCTCGACGCCGTCGACCGCGGGCAGCTCGACGCGATCGGCGGCGATGAAGCCGCTGACCCGGGCCGGGCCGGCGGCGGCCCACGCGACCTGGATGTCGGCGGCGATCGGGCCGGGCCGCGGCGCGTCCTGCGGGTGGATGCGCACCGCGCCCGGCGGCCCGTTGCCGCCGGTGCAGGTCGGGTACGGCGCGAGCGCCACGTCCTCGGGCGGGAACGAGCCCGCGGGGCCGTAGGCGCGCCACCGCAGCTCGCGCCCGTCGACCGGATCGTCGTGCGCGTCGCGGACCTGGACCTCGATGGTGCGCTGCGGGCCGAACGGCTGGGTGAAGTCGCCGGCGTCGACCACCACCGACACGATCGCCTCGGTGGTGATGGTCACCGCCTGCTCGCCGGTGATCTCGCCGACCTCGGCGCAGCCTGCGACCAGCACCCCGCCGTCGGCGCCGAGCCCGCGGGCGACGACCAGCTTGGCGCCGGTGCGCGCGATGACGCCGCCGTCACCGAGATCGAACTGCGCGGTCTGCGCGATCGCGAGCTGCGCCGCGGTGTGGTCGCCAAAGCGCACGCCCTCGCACGACAGCGACGACGAGGCGTAGACCGTGATCCGGGTGGTGACGATCTCGTCGGCGAAGGCCGGCGGGTGCGCGACCTCGAGCGCCACCCCGTAGTCGGTGCAGCCGGCGGCGAGCCCGAGCGCGGCGAGGGCAGCGCGCGTCATCACGCCGCCAGCGTACACCGCCGGGTGCGCCTGGCGTACAGTGCGGCCGTGGCCGTCGATCGCGCGACCATGCTCCAGACCGGGCTCGCCAACCAGGCGGCGCGGCCGCGCGCGGCTGCGCGTCGCTACGTGCTACAGGTGCTGCCGTCCGGCGCCTCGGTGGCGGTCGGCGCCCGCCCGGCGGTGGTCGGCGCCCACGGCGCGTGCGACCTGGTGATCGACGACGCCCAGGCCTCGCGCCGGCACGCCGAGGTGTCGCTCACCGAGGGTGGGGTCCGGATCCGCGACCTCGGCTCGACCAACGGTACCTGGTGGAACGGCTCGCGGCTGACCGAGGCCATCGTGCCCGGCGGCTCCACCGTCACCTTCGGCAGCACCGCGGTGCGCATCACCGTCGCCGACGCGCCGGCGGTGCCGCCGTCGGAGCACGAGCGGTTCGGCGGGCTGGTCGGCGGCAGCTTCGCGATGCGGGAGCTGTTCGCGATCCTCGAGCTGGCCGCGCCGTCGGACGCCACCGTGCTCATCGAGGGCGAGTCCGGCACCGGCAAGGAGCTGGTGGCGCGCGCGCTCCACGACGCGTCGGCCCGCGCCGCCGGGCCGTTCGTCGTGGTCGACTGCTCCGCGATCGGAGAGGCCCTGCTCGACTCGCACCTGTTCGGCCACGTCCGCGGCGCCTTCACCGGGGCCGAGCGCGATCGCAAGGGCGCCTTCGTCGAGGCCAGCGGCGGCACGCTGTTCCTCGACGAGCTCGGCGAGCTGCCGCTGCCGGCCCAGGCGCGGCTCCTGCGCGCGCTCGAGGCGCAGACCGTGCAACCCGTGGGCGCCGATCGCCCGGTCAGCGTCGACACCCGGGTGGTCGCCGCGACCCACCGCGACCTGGCCGGCATGGTCGCCGCCAAGGCGTTCCGCTTCGATCTGTTCTATCGCCTCGCGGTGGTGCACGTGGCGCTGCCACCGCTGCGGGCTCGCCTCGACGACCTGCCGCTGCTCGTGCGCACCTTCGCCGAGGCCAAGGGCCGGCCGCTGGGGCCCGTCGATGGCGACAACCTGAGCAAGCTGACCCGGCACGCGTGGCCCGGCAACGTGCGCGAGCTGCGCAACGTGCTCGAGCGCGCGTGGGCGATGTCGCCGCCGGGCACCGAGTTCCGCGGCCTGCGGCTGTGGGTCGAGGGCACCGCCGGCGCCGGCGAGGAGTTCGTCGACGTCGTCGAGACCTCGCTGCCGTTCAAGGACGCCAAGGAGCGCTGGAACGATCACTTCGAGCGGCGCTACCTCACCGCGCTGTTCGCCGAGCACGCCGGCAACGTCAGCCGCACCGCCGCCGCGGCGGGCCTGAGCCGGCGCCACCTGCGCGAGCTCCTGGTCAAGCACGGCCTCGTCGCCCGCGCCGAGCCCGACGCCGACTCCGACGGCGCCGACGAGCCGTGACCGCGTCCGCGCCCGCGCGCACCCTCGGCGGCTACGAGATCCTGCGCCGGCTGTCGAGCGGCGGCATGGGCGAGGTGCTGCTCGGCCGGCGCCGCGGGCCCGGCGGCATCGAGCGCCTGGTCGCGATCAAGACGATCAAGGCCGAGGTCGCCGGCCAGCCCGGCGTGCGCTCGATGTTCCTCGACGAGGCCGCGATCCTCACCCGGTTGAGCCACCCCGGCGTCGCCACCGTGTACGAGGTCGGCGAGGACGACGGCACGCTCCTGCTCGCGATGGAGTACGTCGCCGGCGTGTCGCTGCGCGACGTCGTCGAGCTGCGCCCGCCGCCGGGCGTGGTGGCCCAGGCCCTGGCGCTGGCCGCGCGCGGCCTGCACGCCGCGCACAGCCTGGTCGACGTGCACGGCCGCGCGCTCGGCGTGGTCCACCGCGACGTCAGCCCCGAGAACGTCATGCTCGGCTTCGACGGCCAGCTCCGCGTCATCGACTTCGGGATCGCGCTGGTGCGCGGCCGGTCGGCGCCGGTCACCGAGTTCGGCATGGTCAAGGGCAAGCCGCCGTACATGTCGCCGGAGCAGCTACGCAACGAGCGGGTCGACGCCCGCAGCGACGTGTTCGCGCTGGCCGCCGTCGGCCACGAGCTGCTCACCGGCGCGCCGCTGTTCGTCGGCGACTCGATGTACGCGGTAGTCCGCGCGGTCGAGCACCAGGTGATCGAGGCGCCGTCGACGCGACGCCCGGAGGTGCCGCCCGCCCTCGACGACGCCATCCTGCGCGGGCTCGAGCGCGAGCCCGCGCGCCGCTGGCCGACCGCGGCCGCCTTCGCCGACGCCCTCGACGACGCGGCGGTGGCCGCCGGCGGGCCGCGGCTGGCGGCGTGGACCGACGACGCGCTGGCGCCGGTGCGGCAGGCGCACCAGCAGTGGCTCGCCGAGGTGGTCGCCGGCGCCGGCGCCGCCACCGCCGCGCCGGGCCGCGCGACCGGCGCGGTGACCGCGCTGGCGACCGCGCCGCCACCGGCGCCGCCCGCCGACCCCGCGCCGGCCGACGCCCAGGCCCCGTCGGCGCCGACCGCGACCGAACCGCCGCGACCGTCGGCGACGCCGCCCGCCGAGCGTCGCCCGCCGTGGATCACGGCCGCCGCGGTGCTCGCCACCCTCGGCGGGATCGCGGCGCTGGTGATGGTGCTGCGCGGCGGCGCGCCGGCGGTGGCCCTGCTCGACGCCGCGCCGATCGACGCCGCGCGCCCCGACGCCCGCGGGCCCACGCTCGACGCCGCGCGCCCCGACGCCGCGCCGGCGCTCACCGACGCGCCGCCGTCGACGCTCGACGCCCGGCCGTCGCCCCGACGGCTCGACGCCCGGCCGTCGCCCCGGCGGCTCGACGCGCGCCCGTCGTCCAGCCGGCCGGACGACGCCCGCCCCGCGAGCAACGGCAGCGCCGCCCCGTCGGCGCCGGGCGGCTCGACGTGTTCGCCGATCCGTACGCGCTGGTCCGGGTCGACGGCGTCGACCTGGGGCCGACCCCGATCACCCGCCGCTCGGTCAGCGCCGGGCGCCACGTGGTCGAGGCCATCGACCCCGCGAGCGGCGCGGTGCGCCACCGGACCACCGTCGACGTCGCCGACGGCGGCCGCGCCACCGTGCGCGTGCCGTGACCGTGCGGCCGCTGACACCGCCGCCTCAGCGCGGCGCGAGCGCCTCGATCGGCACCTCGTCGGGCGGCTCGCGGGTGAGCGCCCAGGCGGTGCCCGCCGCCGCCGCCGCCGCCGCGGTCCCGGCCAGCGTCCACACCCACCAGCGCCGGTACCACGGCGTCGGCGCGACGTAGCGCAGCGGCACCTCGCGCGGGCGCCGCGGGTCCGACCAGCGCGCGACCTCGTTGTCGTCGGCGTCGAGGGCGATCGCGTACAGCTCGAGGCCGGTGTCGGCGGTGGCGCGCGCCGGCGGCAGCCGCAGCGACTGGTAGCGCGGCGCCCCGCGCAGCGGCACCGGCACCACCTTCCAGGCGTCGGCGCCGCGCTCGCGCAGGTAGAGGTCGACCCGCGCCATCAGCTCGGTGGGATCGGCGACGCGCTCGACCTCGACCGCCACCGGCGAGCCCACCCGCTGGTCTCGCCGCCAGGTGACGTCGACCGCCGGCGCCCCGCGCTCCTCCACCGCGCGGCGCGCGCGCTCGAACGGCAGCGTGACCTTGGGCGACAGCGTGTGGCGCAGGGTGTGATCCGGCGCCAGCGTCAGCAGCTCGCGAAAGGCCGCCTCGGCGCCGGCGGCGTCGTCGAGGTAGCCGGCGAGGATGCCGCGCTGCTCCCACAGGGCGACGTGGCTCGCGTAGTCGAGCGGGCCGTGCTCGGCGAGGCCGGCGAGCAGCGCCTCGGCTCGGTCGAGATCGGCGCCGCCGCCGGCGAGGGCCTCCCGCGCCGCCGCGATCCGCTCGGCGTCGTCGCCGCGCGCGACGCAGGCCGCGCCGTCCCAGCGCTGGCCGGCGGCACAGCCCGGGCGCGACGCCACCATCGGCGCGCCCACCGCTGCCGCCCCGCAGCCAGCGAGGCCGAGGGCCCCGCCGAGCACCGCGCACGAGATCCCGCGCCTCACGCGGCTAGCCTACTCCCGGCGGCGCTGGCGGGGCCACCCGCGGCGCCGCGCGCTGGTACCTCGGCGTGCCAGCGCACCGCCCGCCCGCGCCCACGGTTGATCCGTGGACGTACCAGGGGCCCTGTCTGGACGTGTGCGAACGCGGGTCAGCGGTCGGCCGGGTTCTTGCTGTGGAGGGCCCTACCATGTCGCACCACCACCGCCCCACCCTCTCGACCTGCCTGGCCGCGCTGCTCGCGCTCGGCCCGGCCTGCGGTGACGCCCCGTCGGCTCCCGACGGCGGCGCCACCCCCGACGGCGCGGTCGCCCCCGACGGCGCGCTGCCGGCGACCGGCGTCGACCTCGTGCGCGACTCGCGCGGGGTGCCACACCTCTACGGGGCGAGCCTCGCGAAGGCGATGTACGGGCTCGGCTACGCGACCGCGCAGGATCGCCTGTTCCAGATGCACCTGCGCCGGATGACGATGCGCGGCCGCCTCGCCGAGCTGTTCGCGGTGCCCGCGTCGACGCCGGGCGCGGCCGCCTTCAACGCCAAGCTGATCGACAGCGATCGCGCGGTGCGGACCCTGGGCTACGGCGTCCACGCGGATGCCATCGCGACCACCCTCGCCGGCGACATCCCGGCCCTGCTCGCGGCCTACGCCGACGGCGTCAACGCCTACCTCACCAGCGACGCGTACGTACGGCCGCCCGTGTTCGTCGATCTCGACCTGCCGGCGCCAGAGCCGTGGACCGCGGCCGACTCGATCCTCGCGTGGGACTGGGTCGGCTACTACTTCAGCTCGGCGCGCGGCGACCTCCAGGAGGAGCTCGACGCCTACCGCTGCGTCGTGCTCGCCGACTGCGCACCGCAGCCGCCGTGTGACCTGCCGCTCGACGAGGCCGCGGCGGTGGTGCCGGTGGCGACCGAGTGGCCGCCGGGCTCGGGCATGGCGGTGCCGGCGGTGGCGCCGCCCGGCACCCACGCCATCCGCGGCGAGGTCGAGATCAAGGCCAGCCACGGCTGGGTCGTCCACGGCAGCCGCACCACCACCGGCAAGCCCGTCCTCGTCGGTGAGCCGCAGCTCGCGCTGGAGGCGCCGTCGACCTGGTACGAGGCGCACCTCGCCGCCGACGGCGTCGACGTGCGCGGCGTCGGGCTCGCCGGCGCGCCGGGCTTCATCGTGTTCTGGAACCAGCACGTCGCGCAGACCGCCACCGCCGGCGGGGGCGACGTCGCCGACCTGGTGCAGCTCGACGTCGCCGACGACGGCCTGACCCACACCGTCGACGGCGCCCCGCAGCCCATCGCCAGCCGCCAGGAGACCATCCTCGTGCGCGGCGGCACCCCGGTGCCGCTCACCATCCGCACGACCCAGTACGGGCCCATCGTCGACGGCATCCTCGACGACGTGCCCGCGGGGACCTCCTTCGCGGCCCGGCTGGTGGAGCACGCGGTCACCGACAGCCACTCCATCGTCGGCGGCATCGACGCGATGCGCGCGACCTCGCTCGCCACCTACCAGGACGCCATCGCGCACTGGGCCACGCCGTCCATCAACTCGCTGTACGCCGGCGTCGACGCCGACGCGCCCGCCGGCGACGAGGGCCACATCGCCTACCACTCGCTCCTGCGCATCCCCGACCGCGTGCGCCAGGTGGTCGACGGCGACGATCTCACCGGGCGCTTCCCCATCGACGGCACCTCGAGCGCCAACGTGTGGACGACGCTCCTCGGTCGGCAGTGGGCGCCGCACGTGGTCGACCCGCCCGCGGGCTACTTGCTCAGCGGCAACCACCTGCCCGTCGGCTCCTGGTACGACAGCGTCGTCTACGCGGGCCTCGCCGGCACTGGCGACACCTACCGCAGCCTGCGCGTGCGCTACCGGCTGGCCGAGCTGCTGCCGCCTGGGGCCCGCGGGTGGATCCTGCCCTGATCCACGAGATGCACTTCGACGACGAGGGGGAGCTGCCACGCCTCTACCGCGACCTGCTCGCCTACGTGGCCGGCCGCGATGCCACGATCACCGTCGGTGATCTCGGCACCGAGCCCACGACCACCGGCGATCGCGCGGCCCGCGTGCTCGACGCGCTCACCTCGTGGGTGGCCGACGGCGCCCACATGCGCACCACCGACGCCCGCGCGATCGTCGCCGCCGCGGTGATGAGCCGCATCACGACCCTGTCGCGGTGGCAGGCGAACCCGGCGGTCGCGTGCGTCTACGGCGGTGCCCAGGGCGGTGCGTCGTTCATGGTGAAGGACTTCGAGGCCAACGGCGCGGCGATCGTCAGCGAGGCGGTCGCCGATCTGGTGGTGCAGGTCGCCGACGAGGCGTGGGCGATGGCACGGCCCGATCTGCCGAGCGCCGACCCGGCCGACTGGGCGACGCCAGTGGCCGCCGCCGATCGCACGATCGGCTACCAGGTGAACTTCACCTGCCTGCGCCCGGGCCCGACCGGCTCGTGCTCGCTCGACCCGAGCCACACCACCACCGTCGCCCTCGACCGTTCGTACACCGAGAGCCTCAACTCGGCACACGGTTCGAGCTACCCGATGACGGCGCGCTTCGACGACCTCGAGGCCAGCCGCGCGCTGCTGCCGCCGGGCGCCAGCGAGGACCCGGCGTCGCCGTACTTCCACGACGGGCTGGTCGACATCGTCGCCAAGGCCAGCGGCGACGTCGACAGCATCCCGGTGGCGCCGCGCGACCGCGCGACGGTGGACGCCACCGCCATCAGCACCCTGCACTTCGACTGATCGACGGAGGACCCGATGGCGACCACCACCTCGTCCTGCGCCGTCGCCGTGGCCCTGGCCGCGGCCACCGGCTGCCTCACCCCACCCGACCTCGCCGAGACCGACGACGAGCTGAGCGTCGTCGTCGTGGCCGCTGGTCCGCACGCGCTGGCGCCGCGCCAGCCAGGACCGCTGGCGCCGCTCGGGCAGGTCACCCTGCCCGGCTCCATCTACCGGCTCGACCTCGAGGGCGACCTCGCCGCGGTCGGCATGGAGTACGTCGGCCTGTCGCTGGTCGACGTCGCCCACCCGAGCGCGCCCCAGGTGCGCTCCACGGTGTACCTCGGCGGCGCGGGCGGCGGCGCGGTGTACGACGTCGAGCTCGCGGATGGCATCGTGTACATCGCCAACAACACGGCCGGGCTGCGCGTGTACGACGCCACCGACCCGGGCGCGCCCACCGAGATCATCCACCTGCCGGCGTCGCGCTTCGGCGCCAGCGTGCTCGGGGTCGAGGTCGACGGCGACCGCCTCTTCGTGAGCTCCGGCGGCGGTGGCGTGTCGATCTGGGACGTCGGCGATCCGTACGCGCTCGCCGGCGCCGGCAGCTGCTACAACGGCCACGTCGTGCCGTGCAACCCGGCGACGACGACCTGCGCGCCGACCTCGGCCTTGCTCGGCTGCTACGCCGGCTTCCCCTCGACCGGCTACTTCCACGACGTCATCGTCGACGGCGACCTCGCCTACGCCGGCGAGGCCCTGACCGGCTTCCAGCTGCTCGACGTCACCGACCCCGCGCACGTGTCGCAGCTCGCCGCCGGCACCGGCATCCCCGGCCAGCCACTCAACCTGGCGCTCGACGGTGACCACCTGTGGGGCGCGTCGTACGGCTACGGCCTCGCCGGCGTCGACGTCGGCGGCCCCATCCCGGCTGCCTGGCCGCTGGCGGCGGCGTGGTCGAGCTCGCCGAGCCAGCCCCTCGGCGTCGCGGCCGCGCACGGCCGCGGCGGCGCCGCGCGGGCCTACCTCGCGACCTCGACCGGGCTCGCGGTGCTCGACGTCGCCGGCGCGCCGACGCTGGTGACCACGCTGCTCCCCGGCACCGCCACCGCCGACGTCGAGCACGCCGCCGGCAGGCTCTACGTCGGCGCGGGGACCACGCTGCGGATCTTCGACGACGGCGTGTAGGTGGCGGGCCGCCGTCGCCGCCTGGTGTCACCGTGAGCCAGCGGCACACTGGGCCGCCCCGGCACCACCCGCGGCGCGCCAAGCCCGCGAACTGATTCGGGCCGCCCGAGGCACACGCCTTGCTGAACCGGGCCCCATGCGCAGCCTCGCCGCCGCCGCCGCGGTCGCCCTCGCCGCCCTCGCCCCAGCCGCGACGCCCACGCCGGTGGCGGCCTGGTGCCGCCGGTGCGCCTCGACCTCGGCACCCTGGCCATGCGTGACGAGGGTGCGCCGGCGATGGCGAGCGAGCTGCTCGTCGGCCTGCACTGGGCGTCGCTCCACCCCGGCGATCCCGGCGTCGACGTCGGCGTCGGCATGGTCATGACCTTCACGTCGCTGCCCGACGATCTCCGCCTGCCCGGCGCGCGCAAGGACGTCGATGGCTACGTCGGCACCACCGGCGGCTACCTCGAGCTGGCCAAGAAGATCGCCGGCGGCACCACTGGCGCACCTGGCTCGCCGGCCGCGGCGAGCTCAGCCGCGGCTCCCTCGGCGGCCGCGACTTCGTCTCGCTGGGGGCCGCCGCGAGGGTGACCACCGAGCTGTACGCTGGCGTCGCCGGCGGCGGCAACAACGGCTTTGCCATCGGCTCGGCCGGCATCGGCCTGTACGCCGAGGCGTCGTATCGCGAGCAGCCGGCCAACCTCGCCGAGCTCGGCTTCGGGGCCGGCGTAAGCTTCCGCCTGCCGCTCGTCGTCGCGGTGCGCTGAGCGCGGCCAATTCGCGCAACCGGTGCGCCACGCGCGCGGGCTGCGCCCCGCCGAGGCGCGCCGCGCGTCGCGGCTCGACGGGCGCGTTGACCCCTCGCCGGGCCGGGGGCTAAGGTCGCGGCCGATGAAGCTCGCCACCCTGCGCGACGGAACCCGCGACGGCCGCCTCATCGTGGTGGCCGCCGACGGCGCGCGCTTCGCGCCAGGCCCCGACGCCTGGCCGACCTTGCAGCGCGCGCTCGACGACTGGGACGCCGCCGCCGAGGCGTTGCGCGCCGTGGCCGCGGAGCTCGACGACGGCGCCCTCGTCGGCGTGCCGCTCGATCCGACCCGGCTGGCCTCGCCGCTGCCGCGCGCCTACGAGTGGATCGACGGCTCCGCGTACCTCAACCACGTGCGCCTGGTCCGCAAGGCGCGCGGCGCCGAGCCGCCGGCGACGCTCGAGACCGATCCGCTCATCTACCAGGGCGGCTCGTCGGACCTACTCGGGCCGCGCGATCCGATCGTCCTCCACGATCCGGCCTGGGGCCTCGACTACGAGGCCGAGGTGGCGGTCATCCTCGGCGACGTCCCGCTCGGCACCCTGGCCGCCGACGCCCTCGCCCACGTGCGGCTGATCGTGCTGGTCAACGACGTCACCCTGCGCAACCTCATCCCGACCGAGCTGGCCAAGGGCTTCGGGTTCTTCCAGAGCAAGCCCGCCACCGCGTTCTCGCCGATCGCGGTCACCCCCGACGAGCTCGGCGACGCCTGGCGCGACGGTCGCGTCCACGCCCGGGTCCGCTCGACCTACAACGGCGCGGTCGTCGGCGACTGCGACGCCGGCCCCGAGATGCACTTCTCCTTCGCCGATCTCATCGCCCACATCGCCAAGACCCGGGCCTTCGGCGCCGGCACCATCCTCGGCAGCGGCACCGTGTCCAACGAGGATCGCGCGCGTGGGGTGTCGTGCTTCGCCGAGATCCGGATGATCGAGACCATCGACGCCGGCACGCCGACGACGCCGTTCATGAAGGTCGGCGACCAGATCGAGATCACCGGCGAGCTGCCCGACGGCCGGCGGCCGTGGGGCACCATCGCGCAGCGCGTGGTCGCGCCCGAGGCGGCGACGTGAGCGGCTACCGGCTGCACGGCTACTGGCGCTCCGGCGCGACCTACCGGGTCCGGATCGCGCTCGGCCTCAAGCAGCTCGGCTGGGAGACGGTGCCGATCAACCTGCTGGCGCCCGCCGGCGGCGCCCACCTGTCGGCGAGCTACCGCGCGACCAACCCGCAGGCGCAGGTGCCGACCCTCGAGCTACCCGACGGACGCCGCCTGACCCAGTCGCTGGCGATCATCGAGTTCCTCGAGGAGGCCCACCCGGCGCCGGCGCTGTTGCCCAGCGACCGCTACCTGCGGGCCCGGACCCGGGCGCTGGCCGAGGTCGTCAACAGCGGCATCCAGCCGCTGCACAACCTGACGGTGGCGCGCCGGCTCAAGGCCGCCGGCGTCGACGACGCGGCGTGGGCCAAGGACGTCGTCACCACCGGGCTGACCGCGTTCGCCGCGCTGCTCGCGGACGTCGCCGGCACCTGCTGCGTCGGCGACGCGCCGAGCCTGGCCGACGTGCTGCTGGTGCCGCAGCTCTACTCGGCGCGCCGCTACGGCGTCGACCTCGCGACGCTGCCCCGGCTCACCGCCATCGAGGCGCACCTCCACGATCACCACCCGGCCTTCGCCGCCGCCCACCCCGATCGTCAGCCCGACGCGGTCGCGTCGTAAGCCCTCCAGGAGTACCGCATGACGTCACCTGCCAAGCTCGCCCCCCTCGGCATCAAGCGCATCGAGGGCATCCACTACTACGTGCACGATCTCGAGCGCAGCCGCCGCTTCTACTGCGGCCTGCTCGACTTCGCCGAGACCTGGCGCTCCGGCCCCGACCTCGAGGCGCGCGGCCGCCAGCGCTCGGCGTGCTTCTCCGCCGGCGACGTCCACGTCGTGTGCAGCGCGCCCATCGGCGACACCAGCCGCGCGGCGCGGTTCCTGCGCATGCACCCCGACGGCGTCGGCACGCTGACCTTCGAGGTCGAGGACGCCGCCCGCGCCTTCGCGCTGCTCGAGGAGCGCGGCGGCACGCCCATCGACGAGATCCAGACCTTCCAGGACGACGGCGGCACCCTGCGCCAGTTCTCGATCACCACGCCGTTCGGCGACTGCACCTTCCGCTTCCGCGAGCGCCGCGGCTACCAGGCCTTCTTCCCCGGCGCGCTGGCGCTGCCGGCGCCGGCGCACAGCAACCAGTTCGGCTTCCAGGAGATCGACCACGTCACGTCGAACTTCCAGACCATGAAGCCGATGCTGCTGTGGCTCGAGCACGTGCTCGGGTTCGAGCCGCTGTGGAAGGTCGACTTCCACACCTCCGACGTCGACCCGGCACGCCAGACCGGCTCCGGCCTCAAGTCGATCGTCATGTGGGACCCGGGCTCGGGCGTGAAGTTCGCCAACAACGAGCCGGCCCGGCCGTTCTTCCGCTCGTCGCAGATCAACATCTTCAACGAGGAGCTGCGCGGCGACGGCGTCCAGCACGTGGCGCTCACCGTGGGCGACATCATCGGCGCGGTGCGTGGCCTGCGCGAGCGCGGGGTGTCGTTCATGCCGACCCCGGGCAGCTACTTCGACATGCTGCCGGAGCGCATCGCCAAGAGCGGCATCGGCAAGATCGACGAGGACCTCGCCACCCTGCGCGACCTGGAGATCCTCGTCGACGGCGCCCACCACCACGCCTACATGTTGCAGATCTTCCTCAAGGAGGCGGCCGGGCTCTACGGCGATCCCAACGCCGGCCCGTTCTTCTACGAGGTCATCCAGCGCAAGGGCGACAAGGGCTTCGGCGCCGGCAACTTCCGAGCGCTGTTCGAGAGCATCGAGCGCGAGCAACAGAAGTCCAAGCAGGCCCGATGATCGACCGCATCGCGGTGGGCGAGCTGCCCGCCAAGCACCACATCGCCCTGCGCGCCGATGGCCGGCTGCGGCACGAGGAGTGCCTGACCCGCGACGGCTTCGACGGCCCGTACACGATCGCCTACCACGAGCGCCGACCGCACACCCAGCGGGTCACGACGATGCCGCACGGCTGGGCGGCGCCGACCCGCGCCGTCGACGACGCCACCCGGCCGCTCGCCAAGCGGCTCTACCAGACGCCACGGCTGCCGCGGCCCGGGGGCAGCTCCCTCGACGCCCGGGTGCCGTTGCTCTTCAACGAGGATCTCACTTGCGGCGTGGTCCACCCGACCGACGCCGATCCTTGCTACGTCGCCAACGGCGACGGCGACGAGCTCATCTACGTCCACCAGGGCGGCGGCACGCTGCGCACCATGCTCGGCGACGTCGCCTTCACCCAGGGCGACTACGTGTTCGTGCCGCGCGGGCTCTTGCACCGGTTCATCCCCGACGGCAGCCCGCAGGCGTGGCTGTGGCTGGAGCTCGCCGGCGGCCTGCACCTGCCGCGGCAGTGGCGCAACGAGGTGGGCCAGCTCCGCATGGACGCGCCGTACTGCCACCGCGACTGGAAGCGGCCGAGCTTCGAGGGCCCGCGCGACGAGGGGCTGCGCCTGCTCGCGGTCAAGCGCGAGGGGCGCTGGCACGGCCTGGCCTACGAGCACTCGCCCCTCGACGTGGTGGGCTGGGACGGCACGGTCTATCCATGGGCGTTCCCGATCCTCAAGTTCCAGCCGCGGGTCGGGCTGGTGCACCTGCCGCCGACCTGGCACGGCACCTTCGCGGCGCGCGGCGCGCTGGTGTGCAGCTTCGTGCCGCGGCTGACCGACTTCCACCCCGACGCGATCCCGTGCCCATACCCGCACAGCTCGGTCGACTGCGACGAGATCATCTTCTATTGCGAGGGCAACTTCACCAGCCGCGTCGGCGTCGGCCCGGGCGCCATCTCGCACCATCCGATGGGCCTCGCCCACGGGCCACACCCGGGCGCCTACGAGCAGTCGATCGGCACCACCCGCACCGACGAGCTGGCGGTGATGGTCGACGCGCTGCGGCCACTGCGCCCGACCGCCGCCGCCCTCGGCGTCGAGGAGCCCGGCTACCACGACTCGTTCCTGTAGCGCCCGCTGAGCGCGCGCTACGAGATGACGATCAGGTACGGAAGGCGCACCCTCAGGCCGCGCACCCGGACGCCGAGCCGACCGGGCGTCGCCGTCGAGCTGACGTTGCCGCTGGCGCCGGGCGGCGTGGCCTCGACGGTGCGGGACGCGCCGCCACGGTCGTAGCGCAGGTGGTAGGTCTCGCCGACGGCGAAGGTCTGGCCGACCTGCGCCTGGCCGAAGAGCGCGGTGTTGTTGCCGCCGATGAGCCGGTAGATGACGAGGGCGTACGGCGTGCCGTCGATCTGGTCGTGGTGCAGCCCGAGCATGAGGCAATCCTCGGTGGTGGGGACCCCGGTGACCTCGTCGGCGATCGCCAGGTTGCGCACCGGCGTACCCCCGCCGGGGTTGATCGCCTCGATGAGGAACGCGGCCTCCACGTGGCGCTCGACGCCGCCGACGTCGCCGGTGAAGAGGCCCACCTCGCTGCCTGGCAGATCGACGACCAGCGCGTCGGCGTCGATGGCCCAGCCGGTTCCGCCGGAGACCTGCCCGAGCCAGCCGGCCGGCAGCGTGTCGCCGTCGAAGGCGAGGAACGAGACGATCTGGTTGCCCGGCGTCGCCGGCGCCGGATCGCAGGCGTCGCCGACGCCGTCAGCGTCGCCGTCGGCGCCGTCGTCGGCGAGGTGCGGGCAGCCGTCGCAGGCGTCGCCGGTGCCATCGCCGTCCTCGTCGTGCTGGGTCGGGTTGGCGACGAGCGGGCAGTTGTCGGTCGCGTCGACCACGCCGTCGCCATCGACGTCGCGCGTCGGCGCGTCGGCGGCGACGACGGCGTCGCCCGGCGACGGGGCGGCGCCGTCGAAGCCCAGCCGCCCACAGCCGAGCGTGGCGACCAGCGTCGCGGCGGCGAGCGAGCGCGCGATCATGCCCGGGCAGGATACCGCGCGACGTGCGCGGCCAGCGCCCCAGCGAAGGTGCGGAGCAGCGCCCGCACCGAGTCGTCGGTGAGCACGCCGTCGGTGAAGCGCTCGTGGGCGCGCGGGATGAGCACCTCCGGCTGCGCCATCGCCGGCGAGTCCGTGTACACGAGGATCTGGCGCAGGTGGAGCTGCGCCCGCATGGTGCCGCTCATGCCGGTGGCCGCGCCGATGATCCCCACCGGCTTGCCCCGCAGCGGCGACTGCGGCGGCGGCCGCGACGCCCAGTCGATGGCGTTCTTGAGCGCGCCCGGGATGCTGTAGTTGTACTCCGGCGTCGCGAACACCACCGCGTCGTGGTCGGCGATGGCGGCCTTGAGCGCGGTCGCCGAGGCGGGCTCGGCGAGGTCGCTCGAGAACAGCGGCAGGTCGGCGAGGCCGTCGTGGATGGTGAGGGAGGTCCCCTCGGGCATCTCCTGGGCGAGGACCCCGAGGAGGGCCCGGTTCAGCGACGCCCGGCGCAAGCTTCCGCACAGACCCAGGACCTTCATCGCTCCTTGCTAACACGCCCGCACCCGCTACGCGGGGCCCCGGGCGCGTGCTAGGCCAAGGTCCATGCGGTTCGCCGACAAGCACGCTCGCATGCCGACCCCGACCGAGTGCCTGCCCGGGCGGGCCACCCCGATGCCGGTGGTGGCGCGCCACCTCATCACCGGCAACCCGCTGGTGCCACCGTGGCCGGCCGATCACGAGGAGCTCGTCGTCGGCATGGGTTGCTTCTGGGGCGTCGAGCGCGTGTTCTGGCAGGTGCCCGGCGTGTGGACCACCGCGGTCGGCTACGCCGGCGGCAGCACGCCGAACCCGACTTACGAGGAGGTCTGCACCGGCCGCACCGGCCACAACGAGGTGGTGCGCGTGATCTACGATCCGGGTCGGGTCGAGCTGGCCGAGCTCATCCGGCTGTTCTGGGAGCGCCACGATCCAACCCAGGGCATGCGCCAGGGCAACGACGTCGGCACCCAGTACCGCTCGGGCCTGTACTGGACCACCGAGGCGCAGCGCGCGCTCGCCGAGCGCTCACGCGAGGCGTACCAGGCGCGCCTGCAGACGACCGGCCACGGCGCGATCACCACCGAGATCCTGCCGGCGCCGACCTTCTACTACGCCGAGGACTACCACCAGCAGTACCTGCACAAGCACCCGCAGGGCTACTGCGGCCTCGGCGGGACCGGGGTGGCGTGCCCGGTCGGGCTGTCGACCTGAGCCGCACGGCGTCATCGAACGTGACGTGAGGCGTGCTCGGGCGCGCCGTGGCGACTGGGCCGTTTACATGCCCGGCGCGGCGGAGTACGCCTTGCGGCCATGCGCGCCTCGCTCCTGACAGCCCTGGTCCTGTTCGCCGCCTGCGGCGGTGACGACGCCCCGGTCACCCCCGACGCCGGGCCCGCGCCCGACGCCCAGCTCGAGGGCTGGACCGAGCCGGCGCTGGTGTGCCCCGGCGATCCGGGCTGCGCCACCACCGGCGACGGCGAGCTGTCGGTCGGCGCGGCGGCGGTGCCGTACACGCCCACCATCACCGAGACCTGGACCGACACCAACGGCGACAACGAGTGGGACCGCGACGAGCCCTTCGTCGACGCCGACGGCGACGGCGAGTTCGACGCGTTCTGGCTCTTCGGCGGCAGCCGGCCCGCGTTCGAGGTCAACAACGACGTCGAGGCGCGCGCGCTGGCCTTCGTCGAGGGCGACGTCTCCGTCGCGATCGTCTACGTCGACGCGATCGGCCTGTTGCTCGAGGACGTCGAGGCCATCCGCCACCACCCGATCCTCGCCGCCGACGGCCTCGATCACGTCATCGTCGGCGCCACCCACGCCCACGACGCGCCGGACTCGATCGGCCTGTGGGGCGAGACCCCGTTCACCTCGGGCCGCAACCCGGAGCTGATGACCGCGCTGCACGCCGCCGCCGCGCAGGCGGTGCACGACGCGCTCGCCAGCGCGGTGCCGGCGCAGATGATCATCGCGCGCACCGAGCTCATCGACGATCCGGCCGACCTCGTCGCCGGCACGCCGCGCTGGAACCAGGACATCCGCGATCCCAAGATCTACGACCCGAACCTCACGATCGCGCGCTTCGTGCGCGCCGACGCGCCGACCACCACGATCGGCACCCTGGTGAACTGGGCCAACCACCCCGAGGCCGCGACCTTCTCCGACGATCCGCCGGCGATCACCGCGCACTGGCCGCACTGGATGCGCAGGACCACCGAGGAGGGCCTCGTCACCGGCGACCTCTACCAGCTCGAGCGCGACCTGCCCGGCCTCGGCGGCGTGACCGTGTTCGTGCAGGGCGCCCTCGGCGGCCAGATCGGCTCGATCCGCAACACCGCGCCGCAGCTGCCCGACGGCACCGGCTACACCGGCGAGGATCACCTCAAGGACGAGATCATCGGCCGCAACGTCGGCCGGCGCGCGCTCGAGGTGCTCACCGACGAGGGTGAGACCGTCACCGAGCTGCCGCTGAGCGTGCGCAGCGCCGTGTACCACGCGCGCATCGACAACCTCGCCTTCCAGACCGCGTTCGCCATCGGCGTGCTCGGCCACCACCCGCTGGTCGGCTACGACCCGAACGAGCCGCTCGGCCCCGACAACGCCCCGTGGATGCCGATGCGCGCCACCTACCTCCAGGTCGGGCCGCTCGCGCTCATCACCGCGCCCGGCGAGCTGCACCCCGAGTCGTGGGTGGGTGGCTTCGACGGGAGCTGGAGCTGGGGCTGGCCGATCATCGACGCCAGCAAGCCGAACTCGGCGGACCTCGCCACCGCCCCGCCGGGGCCGTACCTGCGCGACCTGATGCTGGCCAACCCCGGCGTCGAGTACCCGATCCTGGCCGGGCTCGCCGAGGACTACGTCGGCTACATCGTCCCCGGCTACAACTACGTGCTCAACCCCGACAACCCGTACTTCGACGAGGCCGAGGGCGACCACTACGAGGAGGTCTACTCCCTCGGGCCGTTCGGCGAGGCGCAGACGATGGCGCCGATCTACCAGCTCGTCGAGTACCGGCCGTAGCGCGCTCGCCCGGGCGCGACCGCCGCGCTACGGCGCCGGCGGCGGCAGCGGGTTCATCGCCGGCACCTCGTGCACCAGCTCCTGGGCCTTGGGGCTCGGCGTGACCTCGACCTGCTTGCAGTAGACCGCGAGCTTCATCGCGTTCTCCTGCAGGCGCTGCGCGAACACCGGATCGTTCATGTCGCCGGTGATGGGCAGCGTGCACACGCTGTACTTCCCCGGCACCAGCTCGGGGAACACCGCCGGCGCGCCGCCGAACGAGAACTTCATGCCGACCACCTCCGAGCCACCCTTGAGGGTGGCGTCGGTGATGTCCTGGCCGTTGGCGAAGGCCGCGATGCCGCGCACCAGGAACACCTGGGCCCCGTCGATGTGCGCGCCGGCGAGCCCGGCCACGCTCACCGTGAGGGTGACGTCGCCGACGGCGAACTCGAGGGTCACCTCGGCCCGCTTGCCTGGGGCGACCTCGACGGTGGTGCCGACGTTGGTCATCGACATCATCCCCGGCTGGATCGCCTGCACGTAGATCGATCCCGACGGCACCTTCTCGAGCACGAAGGCGCCGTCGTCGCCGGTGGTCACCACCGCGAGCTGGCTGGCCTCCGAATCCTTCACCGAGGCCAGCACCTGGTAGCCGGCGCCGGGCTGCCCGGCCCGGATCACCTTGCCGGCGATCGAGCCGAAGGCGCGCAGGGTCAGGGTGATCGCCGGCGGATCGCCGTCGCCGGCGGGCACCATCGCGCCGGGCGAGCGCCCGCGCTCCTCGTGATCGGCCATCACGCCGGTGGCCTCGCGCGGCAGCCCGATGATCGTGAACGCGCCGCCCTCGCCGGAGCGGGTCGAGCGCAGCCCGCTCTGGCTCTCGATGGTCTCGTCGCCCATGCCGAGCTGCTTGCCGTCGGCGAACAGCATGTCGCCGATGACGACCTTGGCGCCGACCACGGGCGCGCCGCTGGCGTCGACCACCTTGCCGGTGAGCCGACGACCGCGCGGGACCGTCACGGTGCCGAGGTCGGTCTCCTTGCCGGGCTCGACCTTCACCGCGCGCACGGTGTAGTCGCCGAACATCGGGCCGCGCAGGGTGACGTCGTGCTCGCCTGGCGCCAGCTCGGCGATCCGGATCTTGCCGGCCACCACCGGCGTCGGCGGCGACCAGCCGACCTGGGCCACCGCGCTGGGCGCCTCGCGCTCGCCGTCGATCACCAGGGTGCCCACGATCGAGCCCGGCGTCGGCAGCAGCACGCGCACGCCGGTGGCGCCGGTGTGGGCCGACACCGCCGCCGCGCCCGCCGCGCCCCAGCCGAAGCCGGTGGCGCCGCCGCCGCTGGCGCTGACCCGGAAGTCGGCGTCGGGCAGCCCGCGCAGCACGAAGGCGCCGCCGCCGTCGGTGGTGGCGGTCGCCGGGCCGGCGAGCATCACGCGATCGAGGCCGGTGCCCTTCCAGATGTCGGGCGTCGCCGTGACGGTGACCTCGGCCACCGGCTGGCCGGCGCTGTCGACGACGGTGCCGGCGATGGTGCCGGTGACGTCGAGGGCGAGCACCACGCCGTTGGCCTCGGCGGCGGCGACCAGGTCGACGTCGACGATCGCGCTGGCCGCGGTCTCCGACTCGGCGTGGGCGCGCAGCTTGGCCCGCGGTAGCCCGTCGACCCGGAACCCGCCGGCGTCATCGGTCGACACCTGGCGCACCTCGCCGACGCCGCGATCGCCGGGCGCGCCGCCGATGCGGACGGTGGCGTAGGGCGCCGGCGCCCCGCGACCGTCGACGACCTTGCCGGCGATGGTGCCGCCGGGCGAGAGGCGGATGTCCTGGTCGGTGAGCGCGGTGCGGCCGTCGACGGTGACCAGCCCGCTGCTGCCCGGCGCGAAGCCGGGCGCGCGCGCGGTGAGGCGGTAGGTGCCTGGCGCCACCGCCGCGATCGCGTAGGCGCCCTTGGCGTCGGTGAGCACGCCGTCGCGGCTGCCATCGGCGAAGTCCCAGCCCGCCGAGGCGTCGCGCGGCAGCACCCGGGCGCCGGCGATGGGCTTGCCGGCCTCGTCGAGCACGCGGCCGCTGATGGCGGCGCCGCGCCGGAGCACCAGGGTGACGTCGATCGACGCGCCGCCGGCGCCGACCACCGCGGTCGTGCTGGCGGCCGCGAACCCGCCCTGCGGGGCGGCGGTCACGACCGACCAGCCGGCGCCGACGCCGCGGAACGTCGCGACGCCGGCGTCGTTCGTGGTGGCGACCTGATCGACGGTGGCGCGCAGCTCCACCTGGTGACCCGCGACCGCCGCGCCGGCCTCGTCGGCGACGTGCACGACGACGACGGCGCCCTGGCGCAGGCGGATGACCACCGGCTCGCCCGACGGCGTGCCCGGGACCGGCCCGCCGGTCAGCTCGCCGGCACGCGCCGACACCCGGTAGACCCGCGCGACCAGCTTGTCGAACGCGAAGCTGCCGTCGGCCTCGGTGCGCGCGGTGCGCGGCGGGTTCGACGACAGCACCACCTCGGCGTCACCGACCGGCGCGTCGTCGCCGTCGAGCACCTGGCCCTCGAGGCGCAGCGGCCCCTCGGGATCGCGATCGATGAGCACGCTCGGTGGCGGCGCCGACGAGGACGCCGGGCGCTCGGTGTCGACCCGGGCCGGCTTGGTGATCTGCTCCGCCGGGGTGCCGCTGCCGCTCGCGGTCGGCGCCGCCGTCCTCGGTGCGTCACCGCCACGCAGGAACAGCAGCCACACCGCGAGGCCGACCACGGCGAGCGCGACCACGGCGAGGAGGGCCTTTCGATTGCCTGTCATGGGCCCCGTCTAGCACACGCCGCGCGCCCCCGACATGCGACAGGCGTGCGACGCCTGCGACATCTATGTTAGCGTTTTCCAGGGTGTACGGGGTTCAGCGAGCAATCATCGTGGCGCTGTTGATGGGGGGCGTCGCGTGCCTCGACGGCGCGCCGACGACCTGTGACGACGGCCGGCTGTGCCCGACCGGCACCGTGTGCGTCGCCGGCGGCTGCGCCGCCGAGGCGCAGGTCGCGGCGTGCGAGGGACTCGCCGACGGCGACGGCTGCCAGCTCGTCGGCGGCGATGGCCACTGCCGCGCCGGCGTGTGCGTGGTGACCCGCTGTGGCGACGGCGTGGTCGACGTCGGCGAGGTGTGCGACGACGGCAACGCGCTCGACGGCGACGGCTGCGCCCGCGACTGCGCCTCCGACGAGGTGTGCGGCAACGGCATCCGCGACGCCGGCGAGCCGTGCGACGACGGCGACGGCAACTCGACGGCGCCCGACGCCGCGTGCCGCCCCGGCTGCCTGTTGCCCGGCTGCGGCGACGGCGTCGTCGACCTCGATCGCGGCGAGGGCTGCGACGACGGCGTCGCCAACTCGGACGCGCCCGACGCCGCGTGCCGCCCGAGCTGCCAGCCGCGCCGGTGTGGCGACGGCGTGCTGGACGCCGCCGCCGGCGAGGCCTGCGACGACGGCAACAACGATCCCGGCGACGGCTGCTCGTTCGCGTGCGACTCCGACGAGACCTGCGGCAACGGCGTGATCGACTACTTCGCCGGCGAGCTGTGCGACGACGGCAACCAGCGCGCCCTCGACGGCTGCGCGCCCGGGTGCCAGCCCGAGGGTGTGACCTGGCGGCTGTCGCCCGGCCCGCCGATGCCGGCGCGCGCCGACATGACCATCGCCTACGACGTCGCCCGCCAGGTGGTGGTGCTCTTCGGCGGCGTCGAGACCGGCGACGTGCCGCTGGGCGAGACCTGGGAGTTCGACGGCGCCACCTGGCAGCGGCGGTTTCCGACGACGTCCCCGCCCGTACGCGGCAGCACCGCGATGACCTACGACGACAACCTCGGCCGGGTGCTGCTCTTCGGCGGCCTCGGCAACAGCGGCGCCACCGCCGACACCTGGACCTACGACGGCGACGACTGGCGCCCGCTGGCGACCGCCACCGTGCCGCCGGCGCGCGCGCGCCACGGCCTGGTCTTCGACGGCAAGCGGCGGCGCAGCGTGATGTTCGGCGGCGACGGCACCACCCAGCTGCTGCGCGACACCTGGGCCTTCGACGGCACCGACTGGGTGAACCTCGCGCCCGCGGTCTCGCCGTCGGCGCGCCTCGACCACCGCATGGCCTACGACCCCATCCGCGATCGCATCGTGCTCTTCGGCGGCGGCACGGCCTCCATGCCGTTGAGCGATACCTGGGAGTTCGACGGCGCCACCTGGATCAAGCGGACGCCGAGCACTGTCCCCGAACAACGGTGGCGGGCCGGCATGGTGTTCGACGCCGTGCGCGGCCAGCCCGTCATGTTTGGCGGCTTCAAGGGCTCCCTGGTCGCCGGCATCACCTGGGCGTGGAACGGGTCGAACTGGATCGACCTCAACCCGCCGACGTCGCCACCGGCGCGTTCGCGACACGGCATGACCTACGACGTCGCCCGCCGCCGCACGGTGATCGTCGCCGGCTTCCTCGGCTCCGCCTTCGCCGGCGACACCTGGACCTTCTCGGGGACGACCTGGTCCGAGGTGGTCCCAAACGCCGGGCCGCCGGCGCGCGTCGATGCGGCGATGGCCGCCGACCCGCGGCGCGACCGGCTGGTGATGTTCGGTGGGGCCAGCGCCGGCGGGGCGCTCGTGAGCGACGCCTGGATCCGGATCGGCGCCCAGTGGACGCGGCTGTTGTCCCAGCCGCCGCTGCGGCGCGACCACGCGATGGTCTACGACGCCGGCCGCGACCGCATGGTGGTCTTCGGCGGCGTCGGCGCCGGCGGCGCGCGCAACGACACCTGGGAGCTCGCGAACAACACCTGGAGCGCCGCCACGCTGGCCGGCGCGCCGCCGCCGGCGAGGAGCGGCCACGCCCTCGCCTACGACGCCGGCGCTGGCGTCGTCGTGCTCTTCGGTGGCGAGTCCGCCGCCGGCGTGATGCTCGCCGACACCTGGCTGTACGACGGCGCCGCCTGGACCGAGCGTGTGGTCGCGTCTCCGCCGGCGGGCCGTCGCGGCCACGGCATGAGCTACGACGCGGCGCGCGCCCGCCTGGTCGTCTTCGGCGGCGTGGACGCCGACGGCGCGGCCCTCGACGAGACCTGGCAGCTCGACGCGACCGGCTGGACCCAGCTCACCAGCGAGGTCACCCCGCCGGCGCGGCGCGATCACGCCCAGGCCTACGACGACGCCAGCGGTCGGATCATCGTGCACGGCGGCGCCGGCACCGCGAGCCTGCTCGACGACACCTGGCTCCTCGACGGCAACGACTGGCGCCCGGTGCAGGTCGACTTCCACCCGCCCGCGCGCTCCGGCCACGACCTCGCCTACCGCGCGCGCGACGGTCGCACCGCGATGTTCGGCGGCGATACGTTCACCGATGAGGTGTGGGAGCTCGCCTACGACGCGATCGCGCCGGCCGAGGCGTGCCTCGCCGGCGGCGACCTCGACGCCGATGGCCTCGTCGGCTGCGAGGACCGCGACGACTGCTGGGCCCGGTGCACGCCGACCTGCTCGCCGCTCGCCGCCGAGGCGGACGCCTGCGACCCGGCGACCGCGTCACCGCGTTGCGGCGACGGCGTGTGCGATCCCACCGAGGGCTGCCGCCTGTGCCCCGACGACTGTCCGGTCGGCGCCGCCGGCTGCCTCGTCACCTGCGGCGACCTGCGCTGCGACGGCGGCGAGAGCACGGCCTCGTGCCCTGGCGACTGCCCGCCGTGACCCCCGCTACCCGAGGTACGGGTAGCGCCAGTCGGTCGCCGACACGAACGTCTCCTTGATCGTCCTCGCCGACACGAACCGCAACAGGTTGAGCGGCGAGCCGGCCTTGTCGTTGGTGCCCGACGCCCGCGCCCCGCCGAAGGGCTGCTGGCCGACGACGGCGCCGGTCGGCTTGTCGTTGATGTAGAAGTTGCCGGCGGCCTGGCGCAGCGCCGCGCGCGCCTCGACGATGGCCGCGCGATCGCGGGCGAAGACCGCGCCGGTGAGCGCGTACGGCGAGGTCTGGTCGACCAGGCGCAGGGCGTCGTCCCACGCCGAGTCGGGGAACACGTGGAGCGTCACGATGGGCCCGAACAGCTCGTCGCGCATCAGCCGCACGCTGGGGTCGTCGGTGGTGATGAGCGTGGGCCGCACGAAGTAGCCTTCGGCATCGTCGGTCACGCCACCGGCGACGATCTCCATGCCGGCGGTGGCCCGGGCCTCGGCGATGGCGGCGACGTGGCGGTCGAACGCGCCGCGCTTGATGACCGCGCCGACGAAGTTCTTGAAGTCGTCGACCGGGCCCATCGGCAACGCGTCGATCGTCGCCGGCAGCTCGGCCCGGATCGCGTCCCACACCGAGCGTGCCAGGTACACCCGCGACGCCGCCGAGCACTTCTGGCCCTGGAACTCGTAGCCGCCGCGGATGATCGCGGTCGCCACCGCCGGCGCCTCGGCCGACGGGTGCGCGACGATGAAGTCCTTGCCCCCGGTCTCACCGACGAGGCGCGGCACGCTCTTGTAGCGCCCGAGGTTGCCGGCGACCCGCTGCCACAGCGACCGGAAGATCTCGGTCGAGCCGGTGAAGTGCAGCGCCGCGAAGTCGGGGTGATCGATCGCCACCGGGGCGATGTCTTGGCCCAGGCCGGTGACCAGGTTGATCACGCCCGGCGGCAGGCCGGCGGCCTCGAGCAACCGCATGGTCTCGTAGGCGGCGAGGGCCTGGTTCTCCGACGGCTTCCACACCACGGTGTTGCCCATCAGCGCCGGCGCCGACGGCAGGTTGCCGGCGATCGCGGTGAAGTTGAACGGCGTGAGCGCCAGCACGAAGCCCTCGAGCGGGCGCAGCTCCTGCTGGTTCCACATGCCCGGCGGCGACGCCGGCTGCCACTGGTAGAGGGCGTGGGCGTCGCGCACCATGAAGCGCCAGAAGTCGATGAGCTCGCTGGCGGCGTCGATCTCGGCCTGGTGACAGGTCTTGGACTGGCCGTGCATGGTCGCGGCGACCAGGCGGGCCCGCCACGGCCCCGCCAGGAGCTCGGCGGCGCGCAAGAAGATCGCGGCACGCGCGTCGAACGACATCGCCGCCCACTCGGCCTTGGCCGCCTGGGCCGCGCGGATGGCCTGCTCGACCACCCCGGCGTCGGCCGCGTGCTGGCGCGCGATGACGTGGCGGTGGCGGTGCGGCATCACCACGTCGATGAAGGTGCCGGTACTCACCCGCTGGCCGCCGACGACGCACGGGATCTCGACGACCTCGCCGGCGACCCGCGCGAGCTCGGTCACCAGCGCCGCCCGGGCCGGCGTGCCCGGCGCGTAGCTGTTGGAGACGTCGTTGATGGCGGGCGGCGGCGACAGGACGGCGTCGAGCATGCCCCTGGCTTACCACTCGCCGGCCGGGCGAGGGCCGCTCGGGCTCAGTGGCCGATGGCGCGCACGGCCCGGGCGCCGAGGCGCTCCAGCACGCTCGGGGCCGCCCGGGCCAGCCCCCACAGCGCCCACGCCTCCGGCGTCACCGGCACCACCGCGCGATCGCGGCGGACCGCGTCGAGGATGGCGGCGGCGACCTGGCCGGGCGCGCCGCAGGTGCGGAAGGTGTCGATCGGCGCGCTGGATGGGCGCGCCGTCGGGGGTGCGCGCGCGCGCGACGATCCGGGTCGCGATCATGCCGGGGCAGATCGCCGACACCCCGATGCCGCGGTCGCAGGCTCGGCGCGCAGCGACTGCGACATCCCGAGCACCGCGAACTTGCTGGCGCAGTAGGCCGCCACCCCGGCGCGCCGTACATGCCGAGCACGCTGGCGATGTTGATCACGTGGCCGCCGCGCCGCGCTCGACCATCTTCGGCACGAAGAAGTGGCAGCCGTGGACCACGCCGCCGAGGTTGATGCCGAGCACTCAGTTCCACTGCGCCAGCGGCGTGTTCGAGCACGCCGCCGGCGGAGCGACGCCCGGCGTTGTTGACGATCACGTCGACGGCGCCACCGTCGGCGTGGACCGCCTCGGCGAACGCGGCCATCGCCGCTCGATCGGCGACGTCGACCTGGCGCTGCAGCGCGCACGCCGGGCCGAGCTCGTCGGCGAGGCCGTCGAGGCCGTCCTGATCGACGTCGCTGACGATGACGCGCGCCCCGGCGGCGGCGAAGGCGATGGCGGTGGCGCGGCCGATGCCGCTGGCGGCCCCCGTGATGACGACCCGGCGATCGGTGAGCTGCTTCATCGCGGCGACCATCGCACGCCGCCGGCCCGCACGGCGGCGCGGCTCACGCCGGCTCCGCCGCCGCGAAGAACTCCTGCGCGAGGTGGTAGTCGGCGACGTCATCGGGGTGGAAGTCGCGCCGCAGGTACGCGCGGATGCCGCGCAGGAACACGCGGCGCACGATCGACGGCTCCTCGGTGGCCGTCGGCGGCCGCTGGGCGCGCAGCGTGCGCAGCTCGCGCAGCGCCGCCGGCCAGCTCAGCCCCTCCTGCCGCAAGAGGTGGGTGGTCGCCGCCAGCCACCAGCCACCGAGGTGAGCGACGCCAGCACTAGCCCCGCGACCCAGCCGGTACGACGGGCCGATCTCGCGCAAGATGTCGAAGGCCACCGACTTGTGCTCGATCTCGGCGGCGTCAGCCGAGCAGCGCCCGCATCGCCGGGTCGGCCAGCTCGAGCACCGGCGCCTCGCCGGCGAGGGCGTCGTGCGCCATGATCGCAGTGAAGTGCTCGGCGGCAGCGGGTCGCCAGCCGAAGCTGGGCGACGTAGCGCTCGAGCCAGCGCGCCTGCACGTGCTCGTAGCGCGCGGAAGCTGTCGATCTCGAGGCCCTGGCCCGCAGCACGTCGTTGAACTCGTCGTGGGCGTGGCGTGCCGGCCCTCCTGCCCGAAGAAGCCGCGGACCCGGGCGCGCAGCTCGGGATCGGTGAGCTCGGGCAGAAAGTGGTTCACCGAGCGCACGAAGAAGCGCTCGCCGGTGGGGAACAGCAGGTTGACGCCGTTGGCGATGTGGGTGGCGACCACGTGGTCGGCCAGCCAGCGGCGCGGCACCGACGCCAGGCCGCCGGGGCCGCGGCGCACGGTGATCGACGGCGGCGACGACGGCGCCGCCGCCGGTGGACGCGGCGGAGTCGTCGAGGTGGGTCGTGGGGTGGTCGTGGTGTCGCTCATCATTGCATTGACCTCCGGTCAATTGCCTTACCCCAAGCCTGGACCTGGATTGACCGATGGTCAATAGCAATTCGTATCGGGCCGGCAGCGGCGCCGCGTTGCGGCCGCCGCGGCGGTCGCGGTATGCCGCGACCATGCCTGGTCGTCCCCCGCGCGCGACCTCCCGGCGCCGGCGTGCGGCCGCGCCCCGGCGACGGGTCCGCCTCGAGCTCGACGCCCGCCGGGCCCAGCTGCTCGCCATCGGCCGCGCCATCTTCTCCGAGCGCGCCTACGACGACGTCTCGGTCGACGAGCTGGCCCGCGCCGCCGGCATCTCCAAGGGCCTGCTCTATCACTACTTCCCGACCAAGCGCGACCTGTACGTCGCCGGCCTGCGCGCCACCGCCGCCGAGCTCATCGATCGCACCGGCGCCATCGATCGGACGCAGCCGCCCATCGATCGCGTTCGCGCCGGCCTCGACGCCTTCCTCGATCACGTCAGCGCCCACGCGCCGGGCTTCATCGCGCTGATGCGCGGCGGCGTCGGCTCCGATCCCGAGATCGCCGAGATCATCGCCGACACCCGGGCCCAGCTCATCGAGCGCATGCTGCGCGACGCCGGCGCCACCCCGCTCGGCGCCGTCGCCCATCGGCCGATCTTCCGCATCGCGCTGCGCTCGTGGATCGGCGCGGTCGAGGCGGCGAGCATCGACTGGCTGGCGACCCGCGACTGCCCGCGCACCGACCTGCGCGAGCTCCTGGTCGCGCTGCTCATCGCCACCCTGACCGCGGCCGGGGCCCCGGCGACGAGCTGGCGCTGAGGTTCAGCGCGGCGGCGGGGGCGGCGGCTCGGTCCGGCCGCGGCGCGGCGCGTCGATCACGGTCGCCACCGACGGCTCGGCGCCGCGGCCGAGGCCGCGCAGGAGCGCGGGCACGTCGATGCCGGTGGTGTGCTTGAGCTGCTCGGCGGTCACCGCCGCCTTGACCGCGAGGTTGTCGCCGCCGGTGGTGAGCTGGCGATCGATGAAGGTGACCTTGTCGATCTTGAGCTCGCCGACGGTGCTCATCAGGCTGCCGACCAGGGTGTTGAGCTTCTGCGCCACGAAGATCTGGCGGGCGTCGTCGCCGGCCTGGGCCCAGGTCGTGCCGAGGCTGCGGATCGCCACCGCGGTGGCCTTGCCCTCCTCGATGAGCTTGGCCGACGAGCCGCGGGCCTGCTCGGTCATCTGCATGCGCCGCGCCTCGGCCGGCTTGACCCGGTCCGCGATGAGCTGAAGCCGCACCTGGGCCATGCGCGCGCGCTGGACCTCGACGTCGGCGCTGGCCTTGACCACCGCCGCTTGCACCTCACCACGCGACTCGGCGACCAGCGCTGACGAGCGTGACTGCGCCTCGGCGATGCGGCGGGCGGCCTCGGCGCGCTCGGTCTCGATCTGCGCGGTGATCTTGGCGCCCTCCTGGTTCTGCCAGTTGTCGGCGGCGCGCTCCGCGGACAGCGCCTGGTTGTCGGCCTCGGAGATGCGCGAGCGCTTGAGCAGCTCGGCGGTCTGCCGGCGGCCGAGGGCGTCGAGGTAGCCCTTGTCGTCGGAGACGTGCTGGATCTTGAGCGTGTCGAGCTCGAGGCCGAGGCGCGCGAGATCGTGGTCGGCCTCGTGGAGCAACTCGCGCGCGAACTTCTCGCGATCGTGGTTGACCTCCTCGGGGGTCAAGGTCGCCAGGACGCCGCGTAGGTTGCCCTCGAGGGTCTCCTTGGCGACGCCCATGATGTCCTCGCGGCGGCGGCCGAGGAAGCGTTCGATCGCGTTGGCGAGCTGGCTGGTCTGGCTCGAGACCTTCACGTTGGCGACGCCCTGGACGTTGAGCGGGATGCCGCCCTTGGAGTAGGCGCCGGACACCCGCAGGTCGATCGGCATGTTGGTGAGGTCCATGCGATCCACGGTCTCGAGGATCGGGATGCGGATGCCGCGCCCGCCCTGGACCAGGCGGTAGCCGACCTCGCGATCGTCGTCGGCAGAGACCCGGCGATGGGTCCCCGAGAAGATGAGGACCTCGTTGGGCGGGCAGATGTAGATGAGCCGCGAGATCACGACCAGGATGACGAGCACGGCCGCGCCCAGCGCGGCGGCGATGATGATGATGGCGTCCATGGTGGGCTCCTTCAGCGCGGGGCGGTGGGGGGCTGGCTGGTGGCGGCGCCGCCGGCGATCACGCCCGCGACGTCGACGCCGAGCGTGCGGGTGACCTCGCCGAGCAGCGCCCCGACGGTGGCCGGGTACGACGCCGCGTAGGCCGGCAGCGTGTGGCCGTCGCCGGCGTCGACCAGGTTGACCTGGCCGACCCGCATGCGCTTGGCCGCCTGCGCGACCTCGCCGAAGATCGTGTCGAGGTGCTGCAGGACGAACATGTCCATCGCGCGCCCGCCGCTGTCGCGCCAGGCCCGCGCGACCTCGGCCAGCGCGGCGGCCATCGCCTCGCCGTCGGCGGCGATGCCGGCGGCCTCACCGGCGGCGAACTGCTCGCGCACCTGGCGCTCGACCTCGGCGGGGATGGTGACGTCGGCGGCCAGGCGCAGCTGCTCGAGCTCGCCGCGGATCTGCTGCAGCTCGACCTCGGCGATCGCGCGGGCCTGGGCGCCGGCCGCCTCGGCGCGCTCCTCCTCGGCGAGGGCGCTGGCGTCGAGCTCGGCCTTGATCTGGCGCAGCTCGTTGACCTTGCGCTGCACGATGGCCTGGGCGTTGGTCTCGGCGACCTTGCCGCGACCGCGCGCCGCGGCCTCGGCCTCCTCGGCGGCACGCACCGCGTCGGACTCCGCGACCTCGGCGGTGCGCAGGATCTCGGCGATGCGCTGACGGCCGATGCTCTCGAGGTAGTTGCGGTCGTCGGCGACGTGCTGGATCTTGAGGGTGTCGAGGTGCAGGCCGAGCTTCTCGAGGTCGGGCCCCGACGACTCCTCGAGCTGCTTGGCGAACTTGAGGCGATCCTCGTTGACCTCCTCGGGGGTCATCGTCGCGAGCACGCCGCGCAGGTGCCCCTCGAGGGTCTCCTTGGCGACCCGACCGATCTCGCCGCGGCCGCGGCCGAGGAAGCGCTCGATGGCGTTGCCGATGTAGCGCGGATCGGTCGACACCTTGACGTTGGCGATGGCGTCCATCATCAGCGGGATGCCGCCCTCGGAGTAGGCGCCCTTGACCTCCATCGCCACCGAGATGAGCGACACGTCCATGCGCTCGACGTTCTCGACGATGGGCATGCGGAAGCCGCGGCCGCCGAAGACGACCCGGAACCCGACCTCGCGCCCGTCGGCGGCCACGTGCCGCCGCCCCGAGAAGATCAGGATCTCGTTGGGGCGGCAGATGTACAGCAGGTACTTGAACACCAGCGACAGCACCAGGATGAGGCCGATGGCCCCGCCGGCGCCGACGAGGATCTCCATCGGCACCTTGTCCAAAAGCTCCTTCATGTCGATTCGCTCCCCTCTCGTGTCAGGTCGTCGCCGCGCGTCACGATGAGGCGGCCATCGGCGGCCGCCCCCACCACGAGCACGGTGGTCCCGGTCGCCAGCGGCGCCGGATCATCGGTGGTCACCACGAAGTCTTGTTGCCGGCCCTTGGCGTCGAGCCGGACCTTGCCCGGCTGCCCCGGACCGGCGCCGAGCAAGAGCACGCCGGTGGCCCCGACCAGCTCGCCGGGCCGGGTCATGCTGTCGGCGTCCTTGCGCCCGGCCAGCCGCACCGCGGTGACCGCCCCCACGCCGGTGAGCCACCCAGTGCCGCCGGCGAGCGCGGCGATGAGCGCGGCCGAGGCCAGCGCGCCGGTCACCGTGAGCGCGCACCCGATCGCGCCGGCGAAGGCCAAGAAGAAGCTCCAGAACCGCAGCGAGGTCAGGGGCAACCAGGCCACCACCTCGGCGGCGCCGACGTCGTGGTGATCGTGCAGGTGATCGTGGCCGGCGTGATCGCCGTGCCCCGCGCCGGCGTCGCCGCCGCCATCTCCGAGCGCCGGGTGCTCGCCCTTGCCGCCGAGCAGCAACGACGCCCCCAGCAGGGTGCCGCCGAAGGCGAGCGCGAGGAGATAGATCGTCATCATCGCCAGGCCCCGGACCGACTCTCGACCGGCCCCTGCGCCCGCGCAAGGGCACCGGGGCAGATCCGGGCCCGCGCCTACCCGCGCTCGAACACCAGCGGGATGGTCAGGCGCGACGGTCGGCGCTGGCGGCCAAACCGCCACGCAGCGAGCTCCCGGCGCAGCGCGGCGACCGCGCGGCGCCGCGCCGGCTCGTCGACGGCGGGCACCCGCGTGTTGTCGGAGAGCACCCGGGTCGACGTGACCGCGCCATCGGCGGCGACCCGCGCCTCGAGGCTGAGCAGCCCGGCCAGCGGCACCGCGCCGACCGCGCGCGTCACCGCCGGCGTCAGCGCGTCGAGGCGCGCCGCCAGCGCGCGCGCCGGCAGCGGCCCCTCGATGAACGGCCGCGGCGACACGAACCAGCCGTGCACGACCAGGCGCCCCGCGCGCGGATCGTGGGTGCCGCCGACTCGGCGCACGCCGTGCGGCAGGCGCGGATCGAAGACGGTGAGCTGCCCGAGCTGCGGCGCGATCGCGCGCACCACGTCGGGCTCCTCGAGGCCGCGCGTCGAGCGGAAGTCGTGCCAGTAGTCGAGCACCTCCTCGCGGAGCACCAGGGTCTCACCGCCGGTGAAGGCGCGCCGCGCCCACGGCGTGAGCGAGTACACGAACGCCCAGGGCCCGTGCGGCAGATCGCCGTGCAGGCGCTGCTCGCCGCCATCGACGTAGCAGGACAGCCATGGCGGCGACACGTCGTGACAGCCGAGGGTTGCGCGGCCCCAGCCGACCAGCGCCTCGTGAAACCGCCGGTAGGCCGCCTGCGGAAAGTACGTCCACGCCGGCGTGCGCAGCGCGGTGTACTGCCCGGGCACGTGCCAGTAGTCCCACACGAAGCGATCGGCGCGGGTCGAGCGCGGGTCCGCGAAGCGCTCGTCGAACACCGCCCGCAGCGGCCGGGCGTGGCTCGCGAGCGCACGAGTGAGGAGGAGACCGCGCGCCATCGACGGCGCAGCCTACGTCAGTCGGCGGGCGCCGGCGAGCCGTCCTTGTAGGTGTTGCCGGCCCAGTTGTCGGTCGTCCACGGCCCGCCGGTGCGGATCCCGAAGCTGTCGCACTCGTCGGGGTGGCAGAACACGTTGTGGAGGAAGCGGATGTCGTCGCTCGCCTCGCGCTCGACGGCGAAGTTGCCGGCGACCAGGTAGTTGTAGGCGACCACCCAGTCGACCACGTCGTTGGAGAACAGCATCGTGCGGTTGGTCTGGTACTCGCCGCCGCCGGCGATGGGCACGCCGCGCGGCATCCAGATGATGTTGGCCAGGATGTCGACGTTGTCGATGGTCTCGCTGCCGTCGCTGAAGAAGGTCTGGAAGCCGTCGGCGTGGCTGTCGGGCCCGCGCCCGAGGCGCTCGACGAAGTTGCCGAGGTAGGTCTCGTTGTCGTTGGGCCGGAAGCAATCAGCGTCGGAGTCGTGGAAGTAGCTGTTGACCACGATCAGCCCGTCGGAGGCGTCGCGCGTGACCAGCAGGTTGCCGGCGTCGGGATCGGTGATCTCGACGTGGGCCAGCACGACGTCGCCGACCTCGATGGAGGTGCCGTCGCGGATCCGACTGTCGATGATGATCGTGCCAGGGTGGATCGTGCCGACCTGCGCGGCATCGACGCCGACGATGATCTCGCCAGGCCCCGACGTGGTGATCTCGTCGACCTCGACCAGCGCGCGGCGCGGCCCGCGGCGGGCGCGCTCGGCGTCGAGATCCTCGCCGGTGGGGACGCCCAGGAACGAGATCTGGAGCTCGGCGGGCAGCCGCGCGTTGACCGCGTCGATGACGTCCTGCGGGTTGGTCACGCCGGGCAGCTCCGGCGCCGGCCCGGCGTCGGGCAAGGTCCCGGGCATCGCGTCGACGTCGTCGCCAGGCCCCGCGTCGATCCCGCCGCTGCCGTCGGCGCCTCCGCAGCTCGCCGCGCCGATGAGCGCCCACGCCACGAATCCAGACCATCGCGTCCGCATCGGTCGATGCCAGATTGCAACGGCCGTGCCTGCGCTCGACGCCACCTGCCGAACACATTCAGGGCTCGTCACGGTGATCCTGGCGCGACACACCCACCCGAACCGGCGCCAGCGGCCCCACCCCGGGGCGCTCCTTGCTAGGGTCTCGGCGATGCCCGCGTTCGCGTACTCGCCGCTGCTCCCGCTGCCTCACGACGACGCCACGCCGTATCGCCGGCTGACGACGGACCACGTGACGACCCGCGCCGCCCACGGCCGCACCTTCCTCGAGATCGAGCCCGCCGCGCTCACGCTGCTCACCCGCGAGGCGATGCGCGACATCGCGCACCTCTTGCGGCCCGGCCACCTCGCGCAGCTGCGGCGGATCCTCGACGATCCGGAGGCGTCGCCCAACGATCGCTTCGTCGCCCTCGACCTGTTGCGCAACGCCAACATCGCCGCCGGTGGGGTCCTGCCGATGTGCCAGGACACCGGCACCGCGATCATCATGGGCAAGAAGGGCCAGCTCGTGCTCACCGCCGGCGACGGCGGCGGCGACGAGGAGGCCATCGCCCGCGGCGTCCACGAGACCTACGCCAGCTCCAACCTCCGCTACTCGCAGCTGGCGCCGCTGACGATGTACGAGGAGAAGAACACCGGCACCAACCTGCCGGCGCAGATCGAGCTCTACGCCACCGGCGGCGACGAGTACCACTTCCTGTTCATGGCCAAGGGCGGCGGCTCGGCCAACAAGAGCTACCTGTTCCAGGAGACCAAGGCGCTGCTCAACCCGGCCAGCCTGCTGCGCTTCCTCGAGGACAAGCTGCGCGCGCTGGGCACCGCGGCCTGCCCGCCGTACCACCTGGCGATCGTCGTCGGCGGCACCTCGGCGGAGCACGCGCTCAAGACCGCCAAGCTGGCGTCCGCGCGCTACCTCGACGGGCTGCCTACCAGCGGCTCGATGCTCGGCCACGGCCTGCGCGACCTCGAGCTCGAGGCCGAGGTGTGGAAGCTGTCGCAGCGCACCGGCATCGGCGCCCAGTTCGGCGGCAAGTACTTCTGCCACGACGTCCGGGTCATCCGGCTGCCGCGCCACGGCGCGTCGTGCCCGGTGGCGATCGCGGTGTCGTGCTCGGCCGATCGCCAGGCCCTCGGCAAGATCACCGCCGAGGGCGTCTTCCTCGAGCAACTCGAGGCCGACCCCGCCCACTACTTGCCCGAGCCCGACGCCGCCCAGCTCGGCGGCGAGGTGGTCAAGATCGACCTGACCCGACCGATGAGCGAGATCCGGGCCGAGCTCAGCCGCCACCCGATCAAGACCAGGCTGGCGCTGACCGGACCGCTGGTGGTCGCGCGCGACATCGCCCACGCCAAGCTCAAGGAGCGGCTCGACGCTGGCGGCGGCCTGCCCGCGTACATGCGCGATCACGCCGTGTACTACGCCGGCCCGGCCAAGACACCGACGGGCATGGCCTCCGGATCCTTCGGCCCGACCACCGCGGGCCGCATGGACTCCTACGTCGAGCTGCTGCAGCGCAACGGCGGCAGCCTGGTCATGCTCGCCAAGGGCAACCGCTCGAAGGCGGTGACCGACGCCTGCCGCGCCCACGGCGGGTTCTACCTCGGCTCGATCGGCGGCCCGGCCGCGCGCCTGGCCCAGGACTGCATCAAGCACGTCGAGGTGCTCGAGTTCCCCGAGCTGGGCATGGAGGCGGTGTGGAAGATCGACGTCGTCGACTTCCCGGCCTTCATCGTCGTCGACGACAAGGGCCACGACTTCTTCGCCGAGCTCGCCACCGGCCCGGCGCCCACCTCGAGCCTGCCAGTGGTGTCGTGAGCACGCCGCGCCGCCCGCGCCCCGCCGACGCCCTCGAGCGCCTGCGCGCCGGCAACGCGCGCTTCGTCGCCGACGTCCGCGCCGACGACATCGCCGGTCGTGTCCGCCGCGCCGAGCTGATCGCGGGCCAGCACCCGTTCGCGATCGTGCTCGGCTGCTCGGACTCGCGGGTGCCGGCGGAGATCGTCTTCGACCAAGGCCTCGGCGACCTGTTCGTGATCCGCGTCGCCGGCAACGTGGTGGCGCCGTCGCAGCTCGGCTCGGTCGAGTTCGCCGTCGAGCGGTTCGGCACCCCGCTGGTCGTGGTCATGGGCCACACCCGGTGCGGCGCCATCGAGGCCACCGTCGACGCCTGCCGCGGGCGCGGCCAGGCCGCCTCGCGCAACGTCAGCGCGATCGTCGAGCGGGTGCGGCCAGCGATCGCGCCGCTGGTCGAGGCCAGCCCGCGGGCGAGCCGGAGCCAGCTCATCGCCACCGGCGGCCGCGCCAACGTGCGCGCCTCGGTCAACCAGGTGCGCCACGGCAGCGCCCACCTCGAGGCCCTCGAGGCCCGCGGCGAGGTCCTCGTCGTCGGCGCCGAGTACGATCTGGAGTCGGGCGCGGTCGACTTCTTCGACGCGCCCGCGACGTCGCGCAAGCGCCCATCGCGTCGCGCGCCGGCCCGTCGCTAGCGCCGCGGCCGCGGCTACTCCTTCGTCAGGTGACAGTCGAGGCAGCCGAACCCGTCGGGGTGGTCGTCGCTGTACTCGGCCTCGCCGAGGATCCGCGCCATCTCGGGCTTGACCACCTTGCCCATGAACTCGGCGGCCTTGCGGTGCTTGCCCGCCTCGAGCTCGGCGAAGTCGAGGCGCGACAACCCGGGGTTGGGCATCTCGTAGTCGCGCTCCTTGGCGTCGTTGCCGTGGCAGGTCTTGCAGGTGAACTTGGCGAACTCCTTGCCGTCGAACTGCTGGAACGCCGCCTTCATCGCCGGCATGACCTTGGTCTTCATCACGTCGACCTGCGCCTCGTGATCGAGCTCGGCGAAGATGATGGTGGTCGGCGCCGCCGCGCTCCCGGCCGCGGCGCTGCCGGCGTCAGCGCTGCCGGCAGCGCTGCCGGCGCTGTTGGCGCTGCCGGCGTCGGCGCTGCCGGCGCTGTTGGCGCTGCCGGCGTCGGCGCTGCCGGCGCTGCCGACCGCCGCGCTCCCGGCAGCCGCGCTACCGACCGCCCCGCTCCCCACCGCGGGGCCTCCCGTCGAGGCCGGCGACGGCTCCTCCTTGCACCCCCCCAGCGCGACCATGCCGATGACGATCCATCCGAGACGCTGCTTCATCGCGACCATCTATCACGGCGGGGGCACCGGCGCCTGGGCTGGCGTCCATCGCCGAGGTCGGTCACCCTCCCGCCCCGGGATGACCCTGGATCTCTTCCACGCCGTCGCCGACGGCAGCGCCGCCGAGGTCGAGCTCGCGCCCGGCGCGCGCCTCCTGCGGCGGTTCGCCGCGCCCCTCGCGCCCGACGCCGCCGCCACCCTCGCGTCGATCGTCGCGACCGCGCCGTTGCGCCACATGCGCACGCCGGGCGGGCGCGCGCTGTCGGCGGCGATGACCAACTGCGGGCGCCTGGGATGGATCAGCGACGCGCGCGGGTACCGCTACGAGCCGACCGACCCGCTCACGGGGCTCCCGTGGCCGGCGCTGCCGACGCCGTGGCTCGACCTCGCCCACGCCGCCGCCGCCTGCGCCGGCTTCCCTGGCTTCACCCCCGACGCCTGCCTCATCAACCGCTACGCCCCTGGCGCGGGGATGACGCTGCACCAGGATCGGAACGAACGCGACCTGTCGGCGCCGGTGGTCTCGATCTCGCTCGGGCTCCCGGCGGTGTTCTTGCTCGGCGGCATACTGCGCGGCGACCGCGCGCAGCGGATCCGGGTCGCCCACGGCGACGTCGTGGTGTGGGGCGGGCCGGCGCGGCTGCGGTTCCACGGGGTGGCGCCCATCGCGGCGGGCGACCACGCCGCCGTCGGACCGTGGCGCTACAACCTGACGCTGCGCGCCGCTGGCTAGCAGCTGGCGACGCCCCGGCGCGGCAGCTCGACGTACAGCGCGTCCCCGGTCGAGGCCGGCTCGACGCCCGCGCATCCGCCCATCGCCCTCGCCAGCAGCCGACCGAGCGCGAGGCCGAACGCGACCGCCGGCTGGCGACGCGTCGTCGCAAGCTCGAGCGTCTCGAAGGTCGTGGCGTCCGTGCGGGCGCCGATCATCTTCAGCTCGAGCCCGCCGATCTGCCAGCGCAGCACGTCTGCGCGCGTCGCGACGTGCAACTGCACCACCGCGCCCGGCGCCGCCAGGCGCTGCCCGAGGCCGACCAACGCGCCCACCAGCTGCCGCACGCGATCCGGATCCATCGACGCCTCGACGCCTGCGTCGACGCCGGACCCCAGCTCGAGGGTCACCGGGGCTCGCGTCTCCCCGGCCGCGCCGGTCCCCGCCACCAGCTCGCGCGTGATCTCCAGCGGTCGACACACGCGCGCGCGGAGCTCGAGCTGCCCGGCCTCGAGCTTGGCGAGATCGACGAGGTCGTTCACCAGGGCGAGCATCGCGCGCCCGCTGGTGACGATGTCGCCGAGGAACTCCTGGTGTTCCGCGGTGCCGGGCTCGACGTGGCCGTCGCGCAGCAGCTCGCCGAAGCCCAGGATCGAGTTGAGCGGCGTCCGCAGCTCGTGGGCGATGCCGGTCATGAACTCGCTCCGGCGGCTGAGCATCGATCGCATCGCCGCGATGGTCTCGGCGTCGGCGCGCGCGCGATGCTGCTCGACGGACACGTCGCACCAGAGCTCGCCGCCACCTTCGACGGGCGTACGCGCGATCCACACCTCGGCGCCGTCGTCCGGGCGCCGCCATCGAAGCGGCGTCGTCGTGGTCAGCTCGCCCCGGCGCACCGCCGTGGCGGCCGCCTCGTCGAGCACGCAGGCGGCCAGGTCGTCGACACCGCGGAGCGCGTCGGCGTCGACCCCGAGGACCGCGCGCGCATCACCGAGCACGCTCACCTGATCGGCGCGGCGCTCGATCAGCAGCTGCGCACCGGCGCGGAGCACCGCGGCGAGCGCAGCCTGGGGAGGTACCGACGCGCCCATCAGTCGATGATCACCACGTTGCACGGGAAGTTCGCGGTCACCGTCGGGTTCGGTTGGCCCTTGAGGATCTCGCAGGCGGCGCCGATGAGCTCGATGGTGTCTCCGTCGACGGCCTGCCAGTCGCTCCCGTACACGAGGGTGCCGCCGTTGAGCGTCACGGTGCCCTGGCTCGCCAGGGCGGGGTCGATCTGGCCATCGATGTCGAGCTCACACGACTGCACGCCGTTGATGATCGAGCCGAACGCCGAGGTCAGCTCGGCCGGGCTGTCGGCGCGGTAGTACGGCGCGGTGCCGGTGTCCGGGTCGAGGCCGACGCCGGCGTTGGCCACCTTCTGCTGATGGCTGGCGTTGAGGCCGTTGCCGACGGCGAGGATGAACAACCGGATGCCGGCCTCGTACGCGCGCTGCGCCGCCTCGATGGCCTGGACCTGGCCGAGGTCACCGTCGTCGTTGTTCGGGCAGATGAACGGCTGGCCATCGGTGGCGAGCACGATGATCGGCGGCGAGCCATCCGCGGGCGGTGTCGCGGCGAAGTCGGCGACGATGGCGTCGATGGACGGCCCGGTCGGGGTGCCGCCCTGGTTGGGCGCGATCGGCGGCGTGTCGTCCATGACCTGGGTGATCGGGCCGAGGTTGTTGAGCGCGCGCGTCGCCGTCGAGTCGACCGCCGGGCACACGCCGGCCATGCCCGTGCCGGTGTTGGTGTTGGTGTAGACCGACAGGCCGAACACCACCTGGCTCTGGAGGTTGGTGACCACGCCGTCGGCGGGATCGAGCAGCGCGGACTTCACCGCGTCCCAGCGGGTGGTGGACGACCCGCCGCCGATGCTGCTCAGCATCGAGCCCGAGCGATCGACGAGGAGCTGGACGGTGGGGATGGTCTGGGTCGCCATGAAGTCGATCGACGGACAATCGGCGTCCGGGCCTCGATCGGCGTCGGGGCCACCGATGAGCTCACAGAACCCATCGCTCGAGCAGCGCTGGCCGGCGCCGCACTCGTCGCCGCCCTGGGTGCACGCGGCGTCGCACTCGCTCACGAGGTTGCAGTGAAACCCGAAGGGACAGGTGTTCGCCGCCGGCGGCGGCTCGCACTCCAGCCCGCACGCCGGATCGGGAGGATCGACCTCGCACGGTCCGAGCAAGCGCGTCGACCCGGACCCACAGCCGATGAGCAGCGCGCCAAACAAGGTCGAGAGCGTCCGCGTCGACATGAAACACTCCTGGGATGAAGCCGCGCGCGCCGCCGACCCGATGCCTCCGGGCTCGGCGCTCGCGTCCGTGGAGAATTGTCGCGCGTTCCTGCGCGTCCGTCACGCATGCGGATCCGCGAGGCGCGGTGTAGGTGGCGTGCCTCCACGACCATACCCGGCGCGTGGGCGCACGCGCTGAACCAAGTCGCGCGCGTTCGCGCGAACGCGACCGCGACGAGGCGCCTCCGACCTCAGCGCAGGCGCTCGAGCTTGCCGCGACGCTTGACGATGTTCTTGTAGTCCCACTGGATGGCGCGGGCCTTCCCGAGCCAGCGGCGCAGCGCCTCGAGCTCGACGTCCTTGCGCGTGGTGTAGACAGCCTCGGCGGCGCGGAACGAGCCCTCGGGCAGGAGCGCCGGCTCGTCGAAGGACTGTCCACTCCAGAACATCAGGCGCACCGACGCCTTGCGCCTGGCGTAGCCGACCACGGGGTTACCGTCGAGGAACCACACCGGGTGGCGGTGCCAGAGCTTGGCCTCCGCCTCGGGCAGGCCGGCCGCGACCTCGCGCGCCAGGAGGTTGCACAGCGTCCGATCCGTGGGCTCGAGCGCCTGGTTGTAGGCGCGGATGTCGGCGGGGATGGGCATCGGCTCGACGCCAGCGTAGGGGCGCCATCGGCGCCGCGCAACGCCGACGCGATCGCCCTCGCGCAGTCGACGTAGCCACCCGGCCACCGCCGCCCGCGCCTGGCGTAGGGTCCGCGCATGCGCGCGCACGTCGTCGCCTCCCTCGTCCTCGTCGCCTGTGGCGCCGCACCCCGCGCGGACGCGCCCGCGGCCGCGACGCTCATCGTCCACGGCGGCCAGGTGTTCGGCACCGACGCCACCGCGGTGGCGATCGTCGACGACGCCATCGTCGCGATCGGCTCCGACGATGAGATCGCGACGTGGCGGGGCGCGGCGACCCGGCTCATCGACGCCGACGGCGGCACGATCACCCCCGGGCTGATCGACGCGCACTGTCATCTCTACGGCCTCGGCGCCTTCGCCGACGGTGTCGACCTCACCGCGACCGCCAGCCCGGAGGCGGTCGCCGCTGCTGCTGCCGCCGCGCGGCCGAGCCCGGCGACTGGATCCTCGGCCGCGGGTGGGACCGGAACCGCTGGCCGGAGCCGGCGTTCCCCACTCACCAGATGCTCGACGCCGCCGTCGGCATGCGCCCGGCGATGCTGCCGGGTCGACGGCCACGCGGCGTGGCTCAGCGCCGAGGCGCTGCGACGCGCCGGCATCGACCGCGACACCCCCGATCCGGCGGCATCGCGCGCGACGCCGCCGGCGAACTACCGGCATCCTCGTCGACAACGCGCTGGAGCTGGTCGATCGCGCGATCCTGCTGCCGACGGCCGACGATCGTCGACGCCGATCCTCACCGCCGCCGCGCGCGCCGTCGAGGCCGGCCTCACCGGCGTCCACGAGATGGGCATCGACGCCGACACCGTCGCGGCCTACCAGGGCCTGCCGCCGAGGCCAGCTGCCGCTGCGGTCTACGCCTTCGCCGAGGGCATGCCGCCACCGCGGGGACGCTCGCGACCACGCCGCCACCGCCGGCGATCGGGCGCTTCCGCCTCGCCGGCGTGAAGTTCTTCGCCGACGGAGCGCTGGCTCGCGCGGCGCACGGCTGCTCGCCGACTACAGCGACGCGCCGGGCGATCGCGGGCTGCGGGTCACCGAGCCAGCGCCGCTGACCGCTGCCATCGAGGCCGCCACCGCTGGCGGCTGGCAGGTCGCCGTGCACGCCATCGGCGACGCCGCCAACCGTGCCACGCTCGACGCCTTCGCCGCGGCCGCGGCGCGCCATCCCGGCGATCACCGCCCGCGCCTCGAGCACGCGCAGGTGCTGGCGCTCGACGACGTCCCGCGCCTGGCCGAGCTCGGCGTCGTCGCCTTCGATGCAACCGACCCACGCCACCAGCGACATGCCGTGGGCCGAGGCGCGCATCGGCGCGGCCCGCCTCGCCGGCCTACGCCTGGCGCAGCGTGCTCGACGCTGAGGCCCACCCTCGCCTTCGGCCTGGACTTTCCGTCGAGGAGGTCGCGCCAAGGTTGGGTTGTACGCCGCGACCACCCGCGCCGACGCGCGCGGCGAGGCCCGCCGGCGGCTGGCGCCTGAGCAGCGGCTCACCCTGGCCGAGGCCGTCTCCGGCTTCACCGCCGGTGCGGCCTACGCCGAGTTCGCCGAGGACACCCGGGGTGCGGTGCGCGTCGGTGCCGCGGCCAGCCTCACCGTCTTCGCCGCGCCGCTCGACGCCGGCGCTGCGCTGCTCGACGCCACCGTCGTCGCGACCATCGTCGACGGCGACGTCGTCTACGCCCGATGACGCGCCGACGTCCGCCGACCGGCGCACATCCTGCCGCTCGTCCTGCAACGTGCACGAACGCCCGACCCCGCCGGGCGACTCGACCGCGCCCGCATCCGCGACGTGGGCACCCACGAACTGGGGCGAAGGCACCGACGACATCCTGCTCGCCACCACGCCAGCGACCGCGAGCTGCGCAGGCGAGTCACCAGGGCTATGGCGCGCATGCGGTTGTTCCGCGGCAGGTGCTCCACCCTCGGCGAGCCCGAGCGCCTCGAGCACGGGGCACGTAGGTCGCGAACCTGCCGCGGGAGGCCCTTGCGGAGGCCGTACCAGCCGCCGACGGGGTTGGAGCTCGCCCGCGCCCACGCCTCGACGGTCCCGGGCGCGGCTGGCTTCTGCTCGTCGGCACCGCCCAGGAGCATCCAGTCCCCGTGTCCGCGCAGCATCGCGTGCAAGTCCTCGATCGCGCGCAGGTGGTACCTGGAGCTCCGTCTTTCCGACCACCACCACCAGCGCCGCCGGCGCGCCGTCGGCGTCGCGAAACGCGAGGAACCTGCTGGCGCCAGGCGGCGTCCGCAGCGACCACGGCTGCGCCTGCGTCCTCGCCGACCACGCCGGGCCGCTGCGCCGGCGCGGGCGGGGACGAGCTCGCGGCCGGGGCCGGGCCGCGCGACGATCGGCGAGCGGCCACGTCAGGCCTCCGCCCGGCGCTTGAGGCACGCGGCGAACTCGTCGAACGCCGGCTGCAGGTCAGGCATCGAACGACCGATCAGCCCGGCGAACAGGCCGCTGAAGACCTCCGTCATCGTGAACTCGACGGAGCCATCGCCTCGCGGCGCGAGCGTGAACGTTCGCACCCCCCGGAACAGGAACCCCAGGGGCAACCCGCCCCGCCAGACCATCCTCGCCCCTGGGACGAGCTCGGCGACGCGCACCGGGAACGCCCGCTCCGGGCTGATCGTCGCGTGCACGGTGATGCGCGCGCCAGGCGCGATCGCGCCGTCGACCTTGGTCACCGTCGAGTTCCAGCTCGCGTACGCGGGCGCGTCGGTGAGCAGGTCCCAGATCGTCTGCGGCGGGGCCTGGATCATCACGGACGTGGAGATGGTTCGCATCGACCACAGCGGTAACACTTTCGTTACCGACGATCAAGCTCGGCGGCCCGCACGAACGCAGGCAAGACCAGGTCCCACGACGCCAGGTACCTCGGCGCACGCGCGCCGAAGAGCGCCTCGCTCGCCGGCGTGGCGCGGTGCACGAGGGTGACCGCGGTCCGGTCCGCCGCGCCCGGCACCGCGGCGAAGCGCACCTCGACCTCGGTAGGGTGTGCGCGATCGGTCCCCGGGTAGAAGTCGAACACCAGGCGATCCGGTGGCGACCAGACGCGGACTCGTCCGAGCTCCACCTCGGTGCCGTCGCCCGCGCGCTCGAAGAAGCGGCCATCCTCGCGTAGCTGGATCACGCTGGTCGGATCCGAGGTGTGCCGCCGCTCGGGTGGCCACCACGCGCCGGCATGCTCGGTGAACAACGCGAACGCGCGCGCCGGCGCGCACGCCAGGACCACCTCGCGTCGGAGCTCGTGCGCGCTCATCGTCCGCGCTCCTGTTCGGCCAGCGCTTCGAGGCGCGCGAGCGCCTCGTCCCAGAACCCATCGAGGAACTCCCGGACCGGCGCCAGCCCGGCGATCCGCACGGTGTACGTGCCACGGGGGCCGGTGCGCCCGGTCTCCACCAGGCCGGCGCGCTGCAGCGTCGCGAGGTGTCGAGACACCGCGGGGCGACTCACCGGGAACCTCCGAGCGAGCTGCCCGACGGTCGCGGGCTGGGCCCGCAACCGCAGCAGGATCTGTCGTCGGATGGGCTCCCCAGGCATCGAGCGGGTGCGGCATCGGTAGCCCACATGTACGAGCTGGAGGTGCCGCCGGCCGCGGCGGCGCGCCTCCGTCGAGCCGAGCCCGACGACCCGCGCGCCCTGCGTCGACACGCTCGCTGACGCAGCCGCGCACAGACGTCCTGCCGGTGACGATGGACGCGCGCCGCCCGGAGCGCAGCGCTCGGTCCTGCCCGGACTGAGAACGTGGCGAGCAGGGTGGCCACGCCGTTGATCAGCACGTCGAGCGCGTGCTCGCCGGGGTGGTGAGTGCGCGTCGTCAGCCGCGCGAGGCGACCTTGCTGCAGGCTCACCGACGCGCGCGCGCCGAGCTCCAGGGTCTTCAGCTTGAAGACCTTCCCGACTCGACCGCCGCGCTGCTGGCGTGCGGCGACGTCGATACCGACTGCGCGCGCGATGCCGTGCTGGTGAGGCGAAACCCGAACGCAGCTCGCCACCGATCGGTTCACCTTCGGCGTCGCCACGTCAGCGGCGATGGTCACGCGCGCCGGGCGAGCGCCAGCCTCAGCGCATCGACGCCGCCGGGTAGCCTGCCCGGCGAGCGAGCGCAGCGTGACGCACCAGCGCCTGGTCTCGGCCGAGGCGTCATTTCGACCACGCCGACACGTCTCGACGGTGAGCTCGAGGTGGACGCGCCGGGTGTTGAGGTTGTTGAGCGGCGGACCGGCGTGGTCAGGTCGCCGCAGCGGCTCGAGCAGGTCGAGCGCCGAGGTGGCGTCGAGCCACGCCGCCCCGCTGCGCCCACAGCAAGCAGGCGCGTCCCCTCCGACACCAGCCGCCACGCATTGGGCGCTGCCGTCGTCGTTGGTCCGCCGCCGAGCGCGCGAACGTGCGTTCGGGATCGGCGGCGATGAGGTGCGAGATGCTGTCCTCGGCGGAGAACCGCTTGAGCAATCGTACTGGGCGTCGAGGGAGAGCTCAAGTGCTCGAGCCCGCGCTCGGCGACGAAGAGCGTGTGCGGCAGGTAGAAGAACGGCGCCAGGCCGAGGCCGAGCAGCTCGTCGGTCAGGTGCTCCGGCCCGGCAGGCGCACAGGCATCGATCGCCGCCGGATGTCGCCGGCGATTGCGCGCAGGCCCGCGCGTGCCGATGTGACGGCCGCGATCGAGGCTCGGAGTCGGCGAGCCCGTGGTGGCGTCGCGCACGAACGCGCGCCACGGAACGCGGCGCAACCGGGTGAGATCGGCCGCCAGGCGTCGGACCAGGTCGAGAAGAACTGCTTGAGGTCGCCGTCTCCACGCTGCGGCTACCGCGTGCCGCCCGTGCCGTCGGTACGCCGTGTACAGCACGTCCGGTACCGCACGGCTCGATGCCGGCGACGCCGATCAGCTCGGCGCGGATCGATCGTAACGTCGTAGCGGTTGAGCCGAACCGGTTGCCCACAGGTCGCACAGGTCGTAGGCCAGCCTGGTCGAAGTCAGCGACATCGCCGACGGCGAGCGGCGCGCCCGAGGTGCCCGGATGCCGTTTGGGCGCTTCGACCGGGCAGGTGCGTTGAACTCCCAGGCGCGTCGACGCTGAAGAACGACGCCGGTCGAGAATGCGCGGCACCATCGGATGGCCGCGCTCGCTCGTTTCAGCGCCAGGGTCGTGCGGCCTGCGTCGAAGCTGCAGCGGTGCGCCCTCGAAGCCCTCGGCCCAGAACCGGAAGCGCTCGACGGGCTCGACAGGTCGCTCGCCGTACCAGCGCGCGGCCTGCGATCGGGCGCGGGTGTGATCGAAGGCCGGCCCATGCCGAAGCCCGGCAGCGTCATCGGGTGCCTCACGGCACCAGCTCGTCGCAGAGGTCGCCGGTGTACCCCGCCAGGCACGGAAGCCCGTGGTCGGCAGTTGCCGGACAGGGCATCCAGGTAGCTCCGGGAGCGATCGGCGCCTCCAGGTTCGACATTACGGCCTGCCAGCAGCCTCTCCGGCGGCGGCATGCAGCACCACGTTCCGGGCAGTACCAGTCCATCGGGCGGCGGCGCGGTAAGATCTCCTCCTGGTGGCCGCCCGCGCCGCCTGGGACGAGGTTGTCCACCAGCGACAGGCTGGTGGCGACCACGGTAGCATCGGCCTCGAGGTAGATGGCGCCGCCGCGCGTGGCCGCCGTAGGTCTCACGCTGTACTGGAGCGTACTCGCCGACGAACTGCGCCCGCCCCGTTGGGCGCGCGGACGTAGGAGTAGTCGGTGCCCGAGGCCGCGACGTTCGCCTCGAAGGGTACGGCGTCGAAGGTGATCGAGCGGCGTCACGCCAGGCGCCCTACGCCGCCGCGGGCGTCGATGCGCAGGTGCTCGCCGTCGCTCGAGGTCTCGACCGGTTGTCGCGGATGATCGACGCCGTGCGTGCCGGTGCAGCCGGTGAACGACAGGCCGGCGGCGCCGCGACGCCGAGCGTCTGGTTCTGCTCGACGAGCAGGTCGTCGAGCACGACGCCGGTCGCCGCCGCGCACCGCAACCCACCACCATCCGGCATCCTCGACGACGTTGCCGATCCGCGTCGAGGAGTAGCGCGCGGCGAACCCGACGAGGTCGGCGATCGACGAGGCGCCACCGCGGCTTCGGAGCGACCGCTCAGTGAGGCCGCAGCCCGTCGACCTCGGCGCCGGCCGCAGCGGCCGCCAGCAGCGGCCAGCATCGCGCCGTCGAGCACCGTCCGCGCCTGTGGGTCGCGTGTGGCCGGATCACCCTCGGTGGTCCCGTCATCTTTCCCGAACCCGCCGACGACGGCACGGCCCCCGAGCGTAGGGCCCGGCATGAGCGCCGGCCTGCGCCCGCGGTGGGCTGATGCCCTCGCCAGGCCACAGCACCTGGGTGCCATCGGCCAGCGCCTCGGCGAGGGCGTACGCGGTCTCCCAGCTCAGGCCGTCGCCGCCGGCGGTCGCCGCCGGATCGACCACGCGCACCGGCTCGCACCAGGCACCGTGCAGCGGCAGGCTCGCGCAGGCGCGACCGTCCTCGGCATCGAGGGCCGGCGCCGGCAGATCGGTGCACCTCATGCTGGCCGCACGGCGCTGGTTCGCATGAGCATCCACGTCGTCGCAGGTCGCCGTCATGGGCGTAGCCGGCGTTGCGTACAGGTCGCCTCGCCGCCCTCGCTCGCGCAAATCGCGGCGGCGCACCCGCCGTGGTCGACGCTGCGCGGATCGATCGGCTCGGCGTCGACGCCCGCGTCGGTGGCGCACCATCGACGGGCGTGCCGGTGCCGCCGCCGCGAGCCGCAACGGACGCCACCACCGGGTCGTCGTCCGCCGTGTCCTGTGGGCCTTCGCAGCGCGCGGATGCCGTCCACGGCGCAGGGCCGAAGGTCGAGCCCGCCGCGCACGTCGCGCGACAGCGCTTTCCCCCTCCCCGCTCGTCATACTACCGTGCCTGGAAGTTCCGCCGATGCCGACCTCGCCGACGCCTCCGCCCGCTTCTCGAGCGTCGACCAGTCCCGACGAAAGCCTGGTCGCGGCGCGCACGGGCGATCGCGGCGCGCTCGAGCGCTGCTGGCGCGACACCAGGCGCAGATCTACCGGTTCGGCCTGCACATGTGCCGCCATCCCGGCGAAACGCCCAGGAGGTGCTGCAGAGAGCCCTCCTCGCGATGGCCCGCGGCGTGGGCGACTTTCGCGGCGCGTCGTCGATCTCGACCTGGCTGTCACGATCGCTGGGCTGCTGCATCAAACAGCGACGGCGCGGCAAGGCGGCGGCGCTCTCCCCTCGACACCGACATCAAATTTTTAAATTTTGCAGAAAATGGTGTCATACTTGTTAAATTTTAGTCAAAATTTGTTGATTAACGATCAGAATTAACGATCCAAATTTTTTTGTGGTAAAAAACCTCTAAATTAAATTTAGGGTTTTTTTACGTATTTTAAACAAAAATTCTAAAATTTTAAAGTTTGGGGGTTAAAATTTTCTTCTGAGAAACTACACGTAGCTTATATGAAGGTTATAGAAAGTAGTGGAAAGCTATGGCTTTATGCTGCTTTCAAAAACAGTTTTGATTATTACGTCGGTCCCTATTTTTAAACACTGACAAATACACGGATATAAGAAAATTACATATTAAAAGTATATGTTATACACGGCTGGGGTAGGTGGCACAGCGGCTCCCCAGACTAACTACGTTACGGTTGTTCGAGACTGTGACTTATTTAGACCGTTCCAACTCACTGCCGGCGCCATTGTGTGGTGGAACGACCCCGGAGGAACCCGGGCCAAATGGCAGGAACCTACTCTCCAGCAGCCTGCTGGCTAATACAACAACAACAACTTATTTAGATGGGCCCTGAAAAAAGTTTTTAAAAATCTGACTTCGAGCCCCCACCCCCCTGAGAATTTGAAACTACCCCCTGGAAAAATTAAACTGGATAAAACACTGCGTTTTCTTATTACTTTATAACTAATAAATATTTTATTTTGTTTGATTACGTATTGAAAACCGAATAGCTCGATCAAAGCATTTTTTCAAACTTTTTGAAAAATTTGGATTTATCATTTAGCGGTTTTGTTCAGAGCTAACTCATGCCAGTAAGTTAAATCTCAGGTTGTATCCAAAGATGCCATTAAACTAAAAGATGACTTCGTTCAAAATAAAGTTAAAATAGTGAAATGTGAGAGTGCACTATCTGAGGTACAGCGAGTAGGAACGATCTTTCGCGCGCAAAATAAGAAATCATTGTCGACGGGTTGACTGTTCCAATAAGAATAATTTGAAACCCGAAGCACGTTTCGCTCATTTAGTAAAAAGATGGACGAAACCGGGCAACGATTAATCAAACTTTCCTGTGTACATGCAATTGAAGATTTATTTGATTTAGCGATGGTTATACAGATTAGGCAGATGTTGCATCCGATATGTTTCTATAATTATCTGAAGAAAGTAAATGATTTTTGCTTTGTTCAGAAAGGAAGGTTTACGTCAACTCATAAATATTGCAACAAAACGTTGTCCTCGTGTGTGATTGTTTTGCTTAATGAATTATCAAAAGAAACATAAAATGTGCCTACACGAATTTAACACAGACTGATGATGTATGTGACTAGATAAAAAATATCATGACTGCTGAATGCTGATCCCATCTAGGAGTGATCCCATTGCGTTTAGGCGGCACTGCAGTTTAGTGGCAACACTGTCTTATATCCCACATTATGTGGAGGGATAGGAAGATTGAGCATCGCTATGCTATATACCCATAGGCCCCTATATTGTATTGATTTACGTCTCACTTGTATAATTTAGAACTTTAGAGAAAAAATGAATTATTGCTAGAAGCAGTTGAATGATCATTACTTGATTCCCCAGCATTATAGTCATTAACTTGTATAAATAATATGTCAATTTCTATAATTAATAAACGCAGTAATATGTCATTCACTGTAATATACTAGGGCCTAAGATATGACAGGTTTATCACTTGATTAATATTTTGATGATTGCGAAATCTTTGGTTGAAAAAATATTATTGATGAATTATTTATCTTCTACTTTTCCTGCACAGTTACAACGACGTGTAATTAAGATAATTATATAATTGCGCAATTCTTAATAATTGTTGCCCACAATTTGTTGTTTTATTATTTAGGCTAGTAATTAGATAATTTAACAATAATTTTTTGTCAACTACATGTGTAAATTTCCTTCAGGGTATGAGTATTGTACCTATTTGTAGGCGTCTGCGCCATAATTATTTTTGATCAATATGAATTACATGTTTGCAACACCTTAACATCTTACTGAGTCCAACTGACTCCAACATTATGTTTTAATACTGATTAAAATTAGCTTTGTTTTATGGCATTCTTATCGTGTCTGTCAAGTTTCAAAACTTTCACGTCTTCTATTCTAAAATGCGAAAAGATTATAATTTATATTTACTTTAAATAGTTTATTATTATTTCAGGATTAAGGGTGTCCAACAATATTTTTATAAATTAGCAACACAACTTTGCACAACAAAATAAAACTCATAATTTCGTCATAAATCTCCCAAACGTCCACATTATTTCCGAATCAATCTGCATTATTTTCATTTTCTCCAACTTTTTAGCGACGCTTAAAGCTAATTATTCTATGAAAAGCCTGTCTAAAGTCTCTGTTAAATATGGTGTAAATTATAGGATTAAGAGCTGAATTGCAGTAACCGAGCCAAAATATAACCCCGAAGACTTCCTTTGGTACGTCGATGCCAGTTAGGAGAGTTACAGGGTAGATAGAGAAGAACGGCAACCAACATCCAATAAATGAAATCATTACGACACCGAGCACTATTGTTGCTCTTCTTTCTCGCGCCTTGGCAACTTTACGTTTTGCTCGTTCACAGTCTTGTTGTGCAGTCGACATGTTGTGTCTCACAGACCGTGGTCGATCGTTCCGGTTCCGCGCCGCTGCTAAAGCATTGCTGAAATTAAACTCCTTAGCGATTGTACACTTTATTTTGCGTCTTTTTGTCTCGTAGGCAACAAATATACGTGATTTATTTCCACCGCCGAACCCAGACGATGAGCAACTTCCGTATAGCGAAACGGAGCTCGTATAACTTTCTGAGACGCGTCGCTTAGCTGCTGAAGAGGGATTCAGAGTAAATTGGTCATTCATTAGCGGCCTACAACTGTCATCAGAGTCTATGTCAGCGACACGCGACTTCGTGTCACGGTTAACAAAGTCTGAGGACACTGATTGTTTGCCCGCCATCTCCCAATCTGATTTATCTATCTCGTCATTCGCAGCCGCGACGAGTCGGTCGGATTTGTCATTTAGTACAAGTCGGTGCCGGGGACTGTTTATTATATTGCTTTCGGTTTCGATCTCAATTCCACTAAATTCGGCAGAGTTTCTAACTGAAATGTCATCACACATCGGTCTCTCCGACATCTCGATGTTTTCATTGACT